>CAVXYJ010000033.1:0-41891 GCA_963765845.1 uncultured Actinomycetota bacterium | reverse complement strand
CGCGGTCGGCGATCGCGGCGCTGGAGGCGGCGGCAGGCGCGTCCGCCCGCGTAGCGGTGCTCGTCGGGGCATCGGGCGAGCCGGCTACGGCAGCGGGGCCCGCGCCCGCGGGGGCCTGGGCCACCGACCTGGTCGACCTGGCTCCTGCCGCGCCACCCGCTGCGGCCCCCGGGCTTCGCCGCAGCCTGCGCCGGCTGCTCGCGAATGTCGTCGTGGTCGACGATCTGGCGCAGGCCGCCCGGCTCGTCGCGGGCCATCCTGAGCTGACCGCGGTGACTCGGGGCGGGGATCTGCTCAGCGCAGCCAGCGCCGACGGCGGCGCCCGCGCTCCGGCGTCGTCACTTGCGGTCCGCGCGGCCGTCGACGCGGCGCAAGAGCGCGTCCGCGCCGTGGAAGCGAGCCTGGCGGCCGAAGCTGCCGCAGCGACCCAGCTGGAGGCGGCGGTTGCGGAGCACGACGCAGTCGTCAGCCACGCGCTGGCGCAGCTGCACGACTCCGACGCGGCCATCGCGGCTTTCCAGGACGAGCTCGCCCGCGCGACGTCCGCGGCGCGGGCAGCTGGAGCCGAGGCCGAGCGCGTGGAGCGGGCCCGCACCGAGCTGCACACCTCGCGTACCCGCCATCAGGCGGAGGCCGACGCGCTCGCCGAGCAGCTCGCGTCGGTGAACGGTGAGCAGGCGCCTGCCGAGCCGGATCCGGCGGAGCGCGAGGCGCTGGCGGCCGAATTGGAGCGCGTCCGGGCCCGGGAGGTCGAGCTGCGCCTCGCGGCGGGCGTCGCTCAGGAGAAGGCGCGGGCTATCGCCGGGCGGGCATCCGCGCTATCCCGGGCGGCGGAGAACGAGCGGGCTGCACGGGCCGCGGCGCAGCGGCGCCGCCAGGAACGCCAGGCCTCCGCCGAGCGCGCTGCTGCCGTGGCCGAGCTGGCGGCGCGGGGGGCCGGCCGGCTGGCCGAATCAGTCGAAGCCGCCGGGGCCGTCCGCGCGGCTGCTGATGCCGACCGCGCCGAGGCCGATCGAAAGCTCACCGAGGTCCGCGAGCAGGCCCGCACCTTGACCGCTGAGGTGGATTCCTTGCGGGACGCCCGCCATCGCGACGAGGTGGCCCGTACCGAGCAGCGCCTGCTCAGCGAGGGGCTGCAGGAGCGCTGCCGCGAGGAGTGGGGCATGGAGCCCGACATCCTCGTCGCCGAGTACGGCCCCCACCTGCCGGTGCCACCGGACACCGAGGAAGGGCAGCTCGCGGTCTACAACCGCGCGGCCCAGGAGAAGCGGGCTGCTGAGGCCGAGCGTGTGCTGGCCCGGCTGGGCACGGTGAACCCGCTGGCCCTCGAGGAGTATGCGGCGCTGCAGGAGCGCGCGACGTTTCTCGCCCAGCAGGTCGAGGACCTGCAGAAGACGCGCCGCGAGCTACTCGGCATCGTGCGTGACGTCGACGCCCGGGTGATCGAGGTCATGGAATCGGCGTTCGCCGATACGGCGCGCGAGTTCTCGCTGGTCTTCCCGACGCTCTTTCCCGGCGGCGAGGGGCGCCTCGTCCTCACCGACCCCGACGATCTGCTGCTGACCGGAATCGAGGTCGAGGTACGTCCGGCCGGCAAGCGTGTCTCCCGGCTCTCGTTGCTGTCCGGGGGAGAGCGTTCGCTGGCGGCCCTGGCGTTCCTGCTGGCGGTCTTCCGGGCGCGCCCCTCGCCGTTCTACGTCCTGGACGAGGTCGAGGCCGCACTGGACGACCGCAACCTCGGCCGGCTGCTCGACGCGCTCGAGCAGCTACGTGCCAGCTCGCAGCTGCTGATCGTGACGCACCAGAAGCGCACGATGGAGATCGCCGACGCCCTCTATGGCGTGACGATGCGCCGCGACGGGGTCACCACGGTCGTCTCCCAACGGCTGCGCGAGCGCCTGTCCGCCTGACCGGTTCGGCCAGTGGGGTCGACAGGCGGGCTCGACTAGCCTCAGAGCTGACTGACTGCTGAACGGCGCCGTCTGCCCGAGGAGCTCGCCATCACCCTTCTCATCACTATCCTTTCGATCGTCGTGCTGGCGATCGTCGTCACGGCTGCGTTGGTCTACACCGCCCCGCGTCGACGCAGTGACCGGCGTGAGCGCCGGGCCGAGCCGACGACCGCCGCCGGCCCCGGGGGTGACGACGGATCCGGCCAGCCCCAGCCGCCGGCCGACGGCCACGTGCGCGCGGTGGCCACCGTCGAACTGCCCGCAGAGACCGAACTTCCGGCGATCCCCGACCTCGACGTCCCGGAGCCGACCGCCGGCCGCCTCGTCCGGCTGCGCTCGCGGCTCGCTCGTTCGCAGTCCACCCTCGGGCGCGGCCTGCTGAGCGTCTTGTCGCGCGACACGATCGGCGATGCGGATTGGGAGGAGATCGAGGACACCCTCTTGACCGCCGACATGGGGGTCGCGCCGGCCACCGAACTCGTGGAGGCGTTGAAGACCCGGGTGCGCGTGCTCGGCGCCCGTACGCCTGACCAGGCGCGGTCGCTGCTGCGCGATGAGTTGCTGGCCCAGGTCGGTACGAGCACCGATCGCAGCGTCGCGACCGATCACGACGGTCGTCCCGCGGTCGTTCTCGTCGTCGGGGTGAACGGCACCGGCAAGACCACGACCTGCGGAAAGCTCGCCCGGGTGCTCATCGCCGACGGCCGCACCGTGCTGCTCGGCGCGGCCGACACGTTCCGCGCGGCGGCCGCCGATCAGCTCGAGACCTGGGGCGCCCGGGTCGGCGCCGAGACCGTACGCGGGCCGCAGGGTTCCGATCCGGCGAGCGTCGCGTTCGAGGCGGTGAAGGAAGGCATCGCGGACGGGGTCGACACGGTGCTCATCGACACCGCCGGCCGGTTGCACACCAAGTCCGGGCTGATGGACGAGCTCGGCAAGGTCAAGCGCGTCGTGGAAAAGCAGTCGCCGATCGACGAGGTGCTGCTCGTCCTTGACGCGACCACCGGGCAGAACGCGCTGGTGCAGGCCAAGGTCTTCGCCGAGGTCGTGAACGTCACGGGTGTCGTGCTCACCAAGCTCGATGGCACCGCGAAGGGCGGCATCGTCGTCTCCGTGCAGCGCGAGCTCGGGGTGCCGGTCAAGCTGATCGGGCTCGGCGAGGGCCCTGACGACCTGGCCCCCTTCGAGCCGGAGGCCTTCGTCGACGCCCTGCTCGGCTGATCTTGGTCAGGCGGGGCGGGGAGTGGTGAGTTCCTCGGCGTTCGTCGAGCAGGATCTTGCGACGGTCGGCGTCGTTGAACTGGGCGAGCTCGTCCACGTAATCCAGCGGCTGCGGCATGCCCTCGATGTGGGGCCAGTCGGAGCCGAAGACGATGCGGTCGGCCCCCATGTGGAAGGCCGTCTCGTTGACGTCGTCCTCCCAGAACGGGTTGATCCAGATGTTGCGCCGGAACGTGTCGACCGGGTCCTCGGTGAAGTAGCCCGGGGTCTTGCGCGCGGTGGACCGCAGCTTCTTGAACAGGTCGGGCAGGAAGGTCGAGCCGTTCTCCACCGAGACGATCCGCACGTTGGGGAAGCGGTCGAAGAGCTTTTCGAAGATGATCGACGCGAGCACGTCCATGATCGCGCGTTCCATGTTGAACGCGGTGATCGACGGTCGCATCGCCCCGGAGAAGTTCGCCGAAAAGCCTTCCCGGCCATAGCCGTTCGAGCTGTAACCGCTGTCGCCGGCGTGGATGACCACCGGGATGCCCGCCTCGTTCACCCGGGCCCAGAACGGGTCGAAGACCGGGTCGGCGATGCCGAACGAGCCGTGCTCGGTGAAGACGGCGGCCGGACGCATCACGACGTGGCGCGCCCCGAGGCTGACGGCCCGCTCGAACTCGGCGAGAGCGCTGCCCGTGTCGGCGAGCGAGATGTACGGCGAGGCGAACAGGCGGCCCTGGTAGGCGTATCCCCAGTCCTCCTCGATCCAGCGGTTGAACGACTGGAACAGCAGCGCGACCGCGCCCGGGTCGTGCTTGAGCAACTCCTCGTAGATCATCCCGAGTGTCGGAAACATCCAGATCTTCGACAGGCCCTGGCGGTCCATGGCGGCGAGGCGGGCGTCGCGGTCGCGGTACTCGGGGCGGATCGGCTCGCGCTCGCGCAGCATCTCGATCGGGGTGCGGCCGTCGGCATTGCCGCGGAAGTACGACGAGAGCGCGCCGGCCGGCGAGACCGGGTCGAACGTGGGGTTGACGACCGCGTGGCTGACCTTGCCGCCGATCACGTGGTACTTGCGGCCGTTGATCTCACACCACTCGATGACGCGGGTGCCGTGCCGCGGGTCGAGGTGGCGCGTGAACGCGTCCAGCGCCTCGTAGTAGTGGTTGTCACCGTCGAAGGCCGCAAAATCCAGCCCATGCTGCGGGGTGACCGTCCCCGGCTCGACAGTTGTCGTCACACTCATCATCTCCGCTCGGCACTTTCCGGCATCTCGTCACAGCCTGACACGAAGTCAGGGTCATAGGTGAGGGTATGACCCGGCCGTAGGCTGAATGCAGCCTGACTCTGTTTTCCAGCCCCGCGCCGAAGGGCCATCTGCGTGTTCGACACCCTCTCCAACCGGCTCGACAAGGTCTTCTCGTCGCTGCGCGGCAAGGGCCGGCTGTCTGAAAAGGACATCGACGCCACCGCCCGCGAGATCCGCATCGCCCTGCTCGAAGCCGACGTCGCTCTCCCGGTGGTCCGCACATTCATCGCGGCGATCAAGGAGCGGGCCGCCGAGGCCCATGTCAGCCAGGCGCTGAACCCCGCGCAGCAGGTCATCAAGATCGTCCACGAGGAGCTCGTCGCCATCCTCGGCGGCGAGACACGCAACGTCCGCTACGCCAAGACCCCGCCGACCGTGATCATGCTCGCGGGTCTGCAGGGGTCCGGCAAGACGACGCTGGCCGGCAAGCTCGGGCTGTGGCTGAAGGCGCAGGGTCACGCCCCCCTGCTCGTCGCGGCCGACCTGCAGCGGCCGAACGCGGTCCAGCAGTTGCAGGTGGTCGGGCAGCAGGCGGGCGTCGAGGTCTACGCACCTGAGCCGGGCAACGGCGTCGGCGATCCGGTGGCCGTCGCCCGTGATGCGATCGCGGTGGCGCGCCAGAAGCTGCACGACGTCGTGGTGGTCGACACCGCCGGCCGGCTGGGTATCGACGAGGAGCTGATGCGCCAGGCGGCTGACATCCGCGACGTGGCGCATCCCGACGAGGTGCTGTTCGTCGTCGACGCGATGATCGGCCAGGACGCCGTGACGACGGCGCAGGCGTTCCTCGAGGGTGTCGACTTCACCGGCGTCGTCCTCACCAAGCTCGACGGTGACGCTCGTGGTGGTGCGGCCCTGTCGGTCGCCCAGATCTGCGAGCGGCCGATCATGTTCGCGTCCACCGGCGAGAAGCTGGCCGACTTCGACGTCTTCCACCCGGAGCGGATGGCGTCGCGCATCCTCGGCATGGGTGACGTCCTCACCCTCATCGAGCAGGCGGAGCAGGCGTTCGACACCTCGCAGGCCGAGGAGATGGCCGCCAAGATCGCCGGCGACGATTTCACCCTCGAGGACTTCCTCGACCAGATGCTGCAGATGCGCAAGATGGGCCCGATCGCCAACCTGCTCGGCATGCTCCCGGGCATGGGGCAGATGAAGGAGCAGCTGGCTCAGGTCGACGACCGCGACGTCGACCGCGTGATGGGGATCATCCGATCGATGACGCCCGTGGAGCGCCAGCAGCCCAAGATCCTCAACGCGTCACGGAAGGCGCGTATCGCGCGCGGGTCCGGCGTCACCGTCTCCGAGGTCAACAAGCTGCTCGACCGCTTCGAAGAAGCGCGCAAGATGATGAAGCAGATGGCTGGGATGGCCGGTCTCGGCGGGGCACGCAAGGCGCGGCGGCAGGTCAAGAAGGGCAAGGGTGCGTCGCGTAAGGGCAACCCGGCGGCCCGGGCAGCAGCCGCGCGTACCGTGCCATCGGCTGACCGCGATGGGGCCGGGAAGGCCCCCGGGCCCAACCCGTTCGGCTTGCCGGCCGACGGGCAGCTGCCGGACCTTTCGAAGCTCCAGCTCCCGGGTGGCGGGATGAACCTGCCGAAGCCGCCCGCCGGGCCGCCCCCGCGCCGCCGCGGATGACCTCGCGCCGTTCCAGCCCGCGGGCGTCGAAAACCCAGTAATCGACGGCGTTCGGCCGGGTCAGCGTCGAGTACTGGGTGTTGCGCGACGCCAGCGGCGGGTCACCGGCGCGCTCGCGACAGGTCCCCGAGCAGGCGCTTGTGGCACACTGGTCCGTCGAGTGCCTTACAGGTGCTCTATCGGTGCGCGGCCCTCTTCCGCAGCCGGTGGAAGCATCGTCAGGTTGCCCGCGCGCCGGTGTTTCCCCACTCGGCCGCGCCGGTCAGCCATCCTGAGACTGGAGCAAGCGAAACACGTGGCCACCAAGATCAAGCTGATGCGCCTGGGCAAGATGCGCGCGCCGTACTACCGGATCGTCGTCGCCGACGCCCGTACCAAGCGTGACGGCCGGGTCATCGAGACCATCGGCAAGTACCACCCCAAGGAAGACCCGAGCTTCATCGAGGTCAATTCCGACCGCGCGCAGTACTGGCTCGGGGTCGGAGCGCAGCCGACCGACCCGGTCGCGGCGATCTTCCGCGTCACCGGTGACTGGCAGAAGTTCAAGGGCGAGCCCGCGCCGCCGCCGATGTTGGTGAAGGCCCCCAAGGTCGACAAGGCGGAGACCTTTGCCGTCGCGGCCCGGGCGTCTGCCGGCATCACCGATGTCACCGCCCCGCTGACGCCGAAGCAGGCCAAGAAGTCGAGTCCGAAGGCGGCCGAGGCTCCGGCGGCCGAGGCTCCGGCGCCCGAGGTGACTGAGGCACCCGCTGCTGAGACCGAGGCGGCTCCCGCTGCTGAGACCGAGGCGGCTCCCGCCGCGGACGACAGCACTCCGGCGGAGTAGGCGTGCTAGAGGCTGCGGTCGAGCACCTCGTCAAGGGCATCGTCGAGCACCCTGACGACGTGTCCGTCGCCGAGCGCAACGGCCGGCGCGGACGCACTCTCGAGGTGCGCGTCCATCCAGACGACCTGGGCAAGGTCATCGGCCGCGGCGGCCGCACGGCCAACGCGCTGCGCACCATCGTCGCCGGCGTCGGTGGACGCGGGGTTCGGGTCGACGTCGTCGACACCGACCGGCGCTGAACGGCTCCGGCCGCTGACCACCCCGCCCGCCGCCGCACGCTCCGGTGACCCTCCCGAGCGGGTAGTGGTGGGTCACGTCGCGCGGGCCCATGGCGTTCACGGTGAGGTATCCGTCCAGGTGCGCACCGACGTTCCCGAGCGCCGGTTCGCCGTCGGCAACGTCCTGCACAGCGACCACCCTGAGGTCCCGACGCTGACCGTCGCCGCGGCGCGTCCGCATTCCGGCCGGCTGCTCGTGACCTTCGAGGAGGTCAACCTGCGCGACGTCGCCGAGGCCCTGCAAGGCACCCTGCTGCTCATCGACGCCGACCAGGCGGGCCCCGCCGGCGATCCGGAGGAGCCCGAGGCCTGGTGGGACAGCGACCTCATCGGGCTCATCGCGCGCACCGTCGACGGCCTCGAGCTGGGACCGGTCACCGACGTCGTTCACGGGCCGGGCGGCGATCTGCTGGCCATCGCCCGGGAGGGTGCGGGCGATCTGCTGGTGCCGTTTGTCCACGACATCGTGCCGACGGTGGATCCGGCTGCCGGCACGCTGATCGTCGACCCTCCACCGGGCCTGCTGGAGCTCTGAGCGCGGTGCGCCTGGACTTCGTGACGATCTTCCCGGACTATTTCGCGCCGCTGGAGCTCTCGCTGCTCGGCAAGGCCCTCGACCGCGGCGATCTGCGGTTCGGTGTGCACGACCTGCGCAGCTGGACCGACGACGTCCACCGCACCGTCGACGACAGCCCGTACGGCGGCGGCCCGGGCATGATCATGAAGCCGGAGCCGTGGGGGCGGGCGCTGCGCGAGCTCACCGGTGAGACCGCCACCGCCCATCGTGGTCCGCAGCTCTCGCCCGCCCGCATTGTCATGCCCACTCCCGCCGGCCGCCCATTCGACCAGCCATTACGCCGCCGACCTGGCCGCCAGCCCCTGGCTGATCTTCTGCTGCGGGCGCTACGAGGGCATCGATGCCCGCGTGGCAGAGTCGCCCGGGGTGCGATGGACGAGATCAGCATCGGCGACTACGTCCTGGCCGGGGGAGAGGCGGCGGCGCTGGTGATCGTCGAAGCCGTCGCCCGGCTCCTGCCCGGCGTGCTGGGCAACGCCGCTATCAGCGGGTGACGATTCGTTCTCGCCGCGGCGCTGCTCGAGGCCCCCGCCTACACGCGACCCTCCGGAGTGGGAGGGACGCGTGGTGCCCGACGTCCTGCGTTCGGGTGATCACGGTGCGATCGCGTCATGGCGCGCAGGAACAGTCCCGTGTTGCGGACGCGCAGCGCCGTCCGGATCTGCTGGGGCCCGAGCGGCTCCCAGGCGTGATGGCGCGGCGGCTGTGGCACAGTCGAGGTCAGCCCGTACGCGCATCTCCTGGGATCGGCCCGTCCTGCGATCGTGCCCGTCAGGAGTCCCGCGTCGTCTCGCCGGCGTCACGAACGCGCTCGCGGCGCGAGGTTCGGCACGCGTCCACGAGCAGAGGAATTCAAGCCAGATGCACACCCTCGACACCCTGGACGCCGAGTCGCTGCGCGAGCGATGTGCCCGGACTTCCGTCCCGGTGACACGCTGAAGGTGCACGTGCGGGTCGTCGAGGGCAACCGCTCAGCGCGTCCAGGTCTTCCAGGGCGTCGTCATCCGCCGTCAGGGCGGCGGCGTGCGGGAGACCTTCACGGTCCGCAAGGTCAGCTTCGGCGTCGGCGTCGAGCGCACCTTCCCGGTGCACACCCCGATCATCGAGCAAGATCGAGGTCGTCACCCGCGGCGACGTGCGTCGCGCGAAGCTGTACTACCTGCGCGACCTGCGCGGCAAGGCTGCGAAGATCAAGGAGAAGCGCCAGCCGGTGGGCCGGTGATCCTTGCCCGGCGCGTGACGGCAGGCGCAGGGCTCCAACGCTTCGATCCATGACCTCGCCGGGCGACGACCACGATCCTTACCCTCACCACAGAATGCCGGGCCATGATGGGCCCGTGGATGGCGAGCCGGAGGCACCGGCGGTCGACCTGAGCCAGACCCAGTCGGCTGGGTCTACTGCCGGCACCGCGGCCGGGACGGCGGCCGGCGGCGCGGTGGCACAGGAAGCGTCGGTGAGCACGGAGCCGAGCAGCGCCCCGGCCCTGGTGGCAGTTCTGGCGGCGCCGGCCGGGCGGTCAGGGTGACGAGCCGCCGGAAGCTGAGCCGAAGAAATCGCTCGCCCGCGAGATCCCGATCCTGGTCATCATCGCCCTGCGTTGGCGTTGCTGATCAAGTGCTTCGTGTGCAGCCGTTCTACATCCCGTCGGGATCGATGGAGCAGACCCTCAAGATCAACGACCGGGTGCTCGTGAACAAGATGATCTACCACTTCCGCGACGTGAAACGCGGGGAGATCGTCGTGTTCAACATCGAGGGCACCGGTTTCGCCAAGTTCGCCACCCCGCTGGCTCCGCCGACCAACATCGTCAGCCGCGCGTTCCGCAACCTCGAGAACCTTTTCGGACTCGGCCCGAACAACAAGGACTTCATCAAGCGGGTGATCGCCATCGGTGGTGACACGGTGGCGTGCTGCGACGCGCAGGGACGCGTCACGGTGAACGGCAAGTCGTTGGACGAGCCCTACGTCTACCGCAACGGCCCGGACGAGCCGAACAAGCAATTCGGCCCGGTGAAGATCGCCAAGGGCAACCTCTGGGTGATGGGCGACCATCGCAACGACTCGGAAGATTCCCGGGTCGGTGGCCAGGTCCCGCAAAGCAAGGTCATCGGCCAGGCGTTCGTACGCGTGTGGCCACTGAGCCAGTGGCGCGGCTTTGGGGTGCCCAAGACGTTCTCACAGCTGCAAGCGGGCGGCGGGGCCAGTGTCGGGCTGCTGCTGCCGCTCTGGTGGAGGCGCCGGCGGCGACCGTGGCGACTCCCGGCGCTCACCGGACCACCGGGACGCAAGGCGGAATAAAGTCGCCCCGTCATGGTCTCTCGACCCCGCTCACCACAGCGATCCGGAAAGCGGCGCGCGCCTGCGCCCGCTGCGCTCCTGCTGGCCCCGCCGCCGGCCATCGTGCGTAGCGACGGCGGCTTGTGGGGCTACGAGCGGGCGCTGCGCCGGGTGGGTTTCCAGCACGTCGCGGGAGTTGACGAGGCCGGCCGTGGGGCATGCGCGGGGCCGCTGGTGGTCGCCGCCGTCGTGCTGCCGGAGGGCCGGCGCGGTGAGATCCCCGGCCTCGCCGACAGCAAGCTGCTGTCGGCCGAGCAGCGCGAGATCGTCTACGCGCAGATCGTTGCCCGGGCCAAGGCCTGGTCGGCATGCGTGATCCCGACTGTTGAGGTCGACCGGCGGGGCGTCCACCAGGCGAACGTCGCCGGTATGCGCCGGGCCGTCGCCGGGCTCGCGGTGCTGCCCAGCTACACGCTCACCGACGGATTCCCGATCCCCGGGATGCCCTCGCCGTCCTGCGCTGTGTGGAAGGGCGATCAGGTGATCGGCTGCGTAGCAGCAGCGTCGGTGGTCGCCAAGGTCACCCGGGACCGCATGATGCGCGATCTGGACACGCGATTTCCGCAGTACGCGTTCGCTTCCCACAAGGGCTACTGCACCCCGGAGCACGATGCCGCCTTGCAGGTTCATGGGCCCTGTGACGAGCATCGCTACTCGTTCGTGAATGTCCGCTCGGCGGCAGCGCGGCGGGGGTTACCGGCTCGCGTACGCCATGGTGCGGCGCTCGTCGGGCAGGATGTCGGCATGCCCGAGTTCGCGAGCGCAGATCTTCCGAAGGCTCTGGAGGGAGTGGCGTGAGCGCCGAGGACCTCGAGAAGTACGAGACCGAGATGGAGCTGCAGCTCTACCGCGAGTACCGCGACGTCGTGGGGCTGTTCACCTACGTCGTCGAGACCGAGCGCCGCTTCTACCTGACCAACGACGTCGACCTGCACGTCCGCGCACCGCCGACGGCGAGGTCTTCTTCGAGGTTTCCATGCAGCGACGCCTGGGTGTGGGACATGTACCGGCCCGGCGCGGTTCGTCAAGAACGTGCGGGTCCTCACCTTCAAGGACGTCAACGTCGAAGAGATCACCAAAGCTGAGCTGTAGGGCCGCTGTGGCCCGTCGCCCGTCGCCTGTCAAGGCCGGGCGCGGTTCTGGGGATCGGGTGAGCGCATCCACGACCTGCGGCTGAGGCGGCCGCGGGGCTGGCACCTTTCGGCACCGTCGTGGAACCGGCAACAACGCCGGCGATCACGAGCGCGGTGGGGTGGCGTCATACATGCGGGTCAAGGACGCGGTGGGCCGCTTCGGTGAGCAGACGGCGGCCCGGCATCTGGAGGCGGCCGGGTTGACGATCCTCGAGCGCAACTGGCGGCCGCCGCGCGTCAAAGGAAGCGATCTGCGCGGTGAGCTCGATCTGGTGGCCCGCGAGGGCGACGCGGTGGTCGTCATCGAGGTCAAGACCCGCTCGGGTACCGGCTACGGCTCGCCCGCCGAGGCGGTGACGGCCGACAAGGCCCGCCGGATCCGGCGGCTGGCGGTCGCCTGGCTCGCCGCCCATCCGGGCCAGGGGCACGCGCTCGTCCGCTTCGACGTCGTCAGCGTCGTGCGTGCGGCGCGCGGCGTCACGGTCGAGCACCTTCGCGGGGCGTTCTGATGTCGCTGGCGCGGGCGTCCTGCGTGGCCCTGCTCGGCATCGAGGGGCACGTCGTGGAGGTCGAGGTCCACCTGTCCGGGGGGCTGCCCGGAGTGACGCTGATCGGCCTGCCCGACGCGTCGCTCTACGAGGCTCGCGATCGGGTGCGCTCGGCCATCGTCAACAGTGGCGCGGATTGGCCCGGGCAGCGCATCACGGTCGGGCTCTTCCCGGCAGCGCTGCCCAAATCAGGGAGCGGTTTCGACGCGGCCGTCGCAGCCGCGGTGCTGGCGGCAGCCGGGCAGGTGCCGCCGCACGCCCTGGCGGGCCGGGTGCTGCTCGGGGAGTTGGCGCTCGACGGCCGGCTGCGTCCGGTCGCGGGAGTGCTGGCGTCGGTGCTGGCACTCGCGGAAAGCGGCTTCTCACGCGTCGTCGTGCCCTCGGCCAACGCGCCTGAGGCGGCGCTCGTGCCCGGGGTCACGGTGGAGCCCGTCGAGACGCTGCGAGACCTCGTACGCCTCCTGCGCGGCGAGGTGCTGCTCGACGCCGTGCCGCGGCCGGCTGGAGCGCCGCCCGATCCGGCGCCCATCCCCGACCTCGCCGAAGTTGCCGGCCAGCCCGCCGGGCGGCTCGCGATGGAGCTCGCCGCGGCCGGCGGGCACCACGTGCTCATGCTCGGGCCTCCGGGCGCGGGAAAGACCATGCTGGCTGAACGCCTTCCCGGCTTGCTGCCGCCGCTGTCGGACGAGCAGGCGCTCGAGGTGACCGCTGTCCATTCGGTCGCCGGCGTGCTGCCCGTGCAATCGCCGCTCATCAGGACCCCACCGTTTCGCAGCCCGCATCATTCGGCGAGCCTCGCCGCCATCGTCGGGGGAGGGAGCCGGCTGCTGCGGCCGGGGGCTGCGAGCCTCGCGCATCGGGGCGTCTTGTTCCTCGACGAGGCTCCCGAATTCGCGCCGCGGGTGCTTGATGCGCTCCGCCAGCCGCTGGAGAGCGGCGTCGTCGAGGTTGCCCGGGCGGCCGGGGCGGCACGTTTCCCGGCTCGCTTCACGTTGGTGCTCGCCGCGAACCCGTGCCCGTGCGGCAGGTCGGGCACGCCTCGCGGTGACGCTGCCTGCACCTGCCCGCCGCGGACGCGGCTTTCCTACCGGCAGAGGTTGTCGGGGCCGTTGCTCGATCGGGTCGATGTGCGCGTCCGGCTCGAGCCGCCGACCCGGCGCAACCTGCGGGCCACGCTGGCCGATACGGAGGCGACCGGGGTCATCGCCGCTCGGGTGAGGCGGGCGCGGGCGGCGGCAGCCAAGCGGCTGGCCGGCACCCCGTGGCGGACGATCGCGGACGTTCCCGGGCCTCAATTGCGGGCGCTCTGGGGGCTGTCGCCGGCGCTCACCCGGGGCCCTGAGCATCAGTTCGAGCTGGGTCTGCTGACTGCGCGGGGGCTCGACCGCGTGCTGCGCACCGCGTGGACGCTCGCCGATCTGGCCGGTGAGCCCGCCCCCCGGCGCTGTCACGTCGAGCAGGCGCTGATGCTCCGGCTGACGGGAGGCGGCTGGTGAGCGGGCCTTCGCTCCCCACCGGCGACCGCTTGGTCGCCGATCGGATGGCGCGCGCTGCGCTGCTGCGGGTCAGCGAGCCCGGAGATCCCCGGCTGGCCCGTGAGGTCGCCGCGCACGGCGCCGCCGAGGTCTGGGGTCGGCTCGCGCCATCGCACCCTGACGTCGACCCGGCGCGTGAGCTGACCGTCCCCGTGAAGGCCGGACTGCGGCTGCTGTGTCCCGGCGACGAGGAGTGGCCTGGCGGGCTGGCTGATCTCGACCGGCCCGGCTCCGACGTCGATCTCGCGACGCCGCTGGCGCTGTGGGCTCGCGGGACGCTGAACCTCGCTGCCGCGGTGCGGTGCGCCGTGGGGCTCGTCGGTTCCCGCGCGGCCACCAGCTACGGGCTGCATGTGGCGGGCGAGCTCGGGTTCGCCCTGGCCGAGCAGCAATGGAGCGTCGTTTCCGGCGCGGCCTACGGCATCGACGCGGCAGCGCACCGCGGCGCGCTCGCTGCGCCGGGCCCGACGATCGCGGTCCTGGCGTGCGGCGCCGACGTCGCGTATCCGCGCAGCAATGAGGCGCTGCTGGCCCGGATCGCTGCCGAAGGTCTCATCGTCAGTGAGGCCCCGCCGGGAGGCCTCCCGCTGAGGCGCCGCTTCCTGGTGCGCAACCGGCTGATCGCCGCGCTGTCCACTGGTACCGCCGTCGTCGAGGCCGGCGTCCGCAGCGGCGCGCTGAGCACCGCCCGCCACGCGCGCCGCATCGGCCGGCCGGTGCTGGCCGTTCCCGGACCGGTCACCAGCGGGTTGTCCGCCGGCTGCCACCTGGTGCTGCGCCAGTGGCCCGAGGCGGTGCTGGTGTGCAACGCCGACGAGGTGATCGAGGCGGTCGGCCCGATGGGACGGCTGGCGCCATTGCCCTTGGGGCGTACCGGGCCTCGTGACGGGCTCGACGAGCTGATGAGCCGGGTGCTGGAGGCGGTGCCGTCCCGCCGGCCTCGCCACCTCGAGTGGATCGCGAGTCGCAGCGGGCAGAGCGAGTTCGTCGTCGAGCGGATGCTGCAGCCGTTGCTCGCGAACGGGCTGATCGAATCCAGCCCCGACGGCTACCGCTTGACCGAGCTCGGACGCCAGCCCGCAGGCGGCGCGCCGCCTTGACGCCCCGCGCCGCGGTAGCGACGGTGAAGCGTGGTGGGAGGCGGCGGCGAGGCGAAGCAGGCCGAGGCGCTCAGCGACCCGGCCTGGCAGGAGGCGCTCGCCGCCTTCGAGACCTACCTGAGCGCCGAGCGCGGCCGCTCGGCGGCGACGGTCCGCGCCTATCTCGGCGATCTGACCAGCCTGCATGACCACGCCGTGCGGCTCGCCCGCCCGCAGCTCGGTCAGCTCGACGTCGCCGTGATCCGCAGCTGGCTCGCGCGACTGCGCACCCAGGGGTGCGCGCCGGCCACCCTCTCGCGGAGGGCGTCGTCGGCCCGCACCTTCAGCAGCTACGCGTACGGGCGGGGGCTGCTGGCCTCGGACGTCGCCGCGCGCATCGAGGTCGCCCGGCGCGGCCGCACCCTGCCCCACATCATGACGGCCGCCGCCGCCGAGCGGGCCTTCGCCGATCTGGACCGGCCCGCCGACCACCCCGATCCAGAAGCGGGGCCGGTCGACCCGGTCAATGCGGCGGTCGTCGTCCGGGATCGGCTGATCATCGAGCTGCTGTACGCGACCGCGATGCGGGTGTCCGAGCTCTGCGGCCTGGACCTGGGCGACATCGATCCGGGGCGCCGGCTGCTGCGGGTCATCGGCAAGGGTGACCGTGAGCGGCGTGTTCCCTACGGAGTGCCGGCTGAGCAGGCCCTCGAGTCGTGGTTGCGAGCAGGCAGGCCGCAGCTCGTGCGCCCGGCCAGCGGCGCGGCGCTGCTGCTCGGGGTGCGCGGGCGCCGGCTTGACCCCCGCACCGCTCGAACGGTCGTGCACGAGTGGACCCGGCGGGCGCCGGGCACGCCCGATCTGGCCCCGCATGGCCTTCGCCACAGTGCAGCGACTCACATGTTGGAGCGCGGTGCCGACTTGAGAAGCATTCAAGAAATGCTTGGTCACGCTAGACTTGCGACCACGCAGCTCTATACGCACGTGTCAGCCGAGCGACTGCGAGTTTCTTATGAACGGGCGCACCCCAGAGCATGAAGCCGGGGCGACTCATGTCTAATGTCGCGGCTTCACCTTTTGGTGGGAATGACCGGGTGGCACGTGGGCGCACCCGTACCGAACCCAAGCCGGTCGACCGGCAGCTCGAGGAGCTGTGGAAGGAATTCAAGGCCGACGCCGACCCGGCCGTTCGCGAACGGCTGATCCTGCATTACGCCCCGCTAGTGAAGTACGTCGCCGGACGCGTGGGCGTGGGGCTGCCTCCGAACATCGAGCAAGCGGATCTGGTCTCGTACGGCATCTTCGGGCTGATCGACGCGATCGAGAAGTTCGACCTCAGCCGCGCCATCAAGTTCGAGACCTACGCCATCAGCCGCATCAAGGGCGCCATCATCGATGAGCTGCGCTCGATCGACTGGATCCCGCGCTCCATCCGCAGCAAGGCCCGCGAGGTCGAGCGTGCGTACGCCGCCCTCGAGGCGCGCCTGCACCGCACGCCGACCGAGCCCGAAGTGGCTGCCGAACTCGGCATCGGGCTCGACGACCTGCACTCGATCTTCGGCCAGGTCTCGTTCGTCAACGTGCTGGCTCTGGACGAGTTGCTGAACGTCAACGGCGAGAAGGGCGACAAGGTCAGCCTCGTCGACACCCTGGAAGACACCCGGGTGGAGGACCCGGTGCGGGCCTTCGAGAGCCAGGAGACCAAGCACCTCCTGGCCCGCGCGATCAACCTGCTCCCGGAGCGCGAAAAGATCGTCGTGACCCTCTACTACTACGAGGGGTTGACCCTCGCCGAGATCGGCCAGGTGCTGGGCGTCACCGAGAGCCGGATCTGCCAGATGCATACCAAGGCCGTTCTCCAGCTGCGCGCGAAGTTGGCCGACCAGCGCGGCTGATTCGGTTGACCGGCACCGCTCGCCGAGCAGCGCGCTTCCGCTCGGCGTCATCGGCGCCGCCGGATCATCACCACTCCCGCGCCGGTCAGGGCAGCGACTGACCAGGTCACGCCGGGACTCAGCGCTGGCGTCGCCGCGCCAGCCAGGCTGACGGTCGACGGGCTGGAGGCCCGCGAGGCGACACGCGTGATGGGCAGGACTCCACCCGGCGGGAGCAACCGGATCCGCTGGTCGCCCAGCACGTTCAGTGGATCCAGATAGGTCTCGCCGCGCAGCAATCCCCAGTGCAGGCAGGCGGCCACCGGGCAGCCCGGATGCCCCGGCTGCAAGCGGCCGAGTTCCTGGCCCTTGGCCACGCGGGCCCCGCGTTTGACGGTTGCTCGCACCGGCTCGTAGGTCGTGCGCAACGCGCCATGAACGACGACGACTACCCCGCGTCCCGCCAGCGGCCCGGCGTAACTGACCTCGCCCGCACCTGCCGCGAGCACCGCCTCGCCCGGCGCGCCCCTGAGATCAACCCCGCGGTGACCCGCGGCGTAGGGCGTCGGTGGGGGTTCGAAGTGGCGGGTCACCGTCAGCGGTCGCAATGGTGGCTGCCACACACTTGCTGCCGCCGCGCTCGCGCCCGAGACCAGGAGCAGCATGAGGCTGACGAGTAGGGCTCGCCGGATGAGCGCCAGGGGGATTCGCACCGGGTCAGCACACCGGGTGGGACGCCATCGCGATGCCTCTTGCGCCGCGCTGTGGATCGAGCGCCGCCATCCACCATCGACCGGTGTGGGCGGCGGGTGCTCCTGGCCGGCGGACTTGCGGCGCGCAGGCCCGCCGCCCTCCCGCGTACACTCGGGATGCACTACCTGCGCTTTGTCCTGTGTCTAAGGCCAAAGACAGTGCAACAACACAGCAGTCCGGCCACCACGCTTCACGGCCGGCCTGACTACGCACGTCCTTCTCCGGCCACCCGGCCGGGTCGGGCCGCAGCGGTCCCTGGGAATTCCGGGGTGCGGACCCGTCAGGACGTCAGGGCCCCTCGCCACCCGGCGCAGGGGTAGTAACCGAGAGAGCGAAAGGGCGCGCCAGAACGTGGTCGTCACCATGCGCCAGCTGCTGGAGGCTGGAGTCCACTTCGGACACCAGACCAAGCGCTGGAATCCCAAGATGCGCCGGTACATCTTTACCGAGCGCAATGGCAACTACATCATCGATCTGCGCCAGAGCGTCGACTACATCGACCAGGCGTACGACTTCGTCAAGCAGACCGTGGCCCACGGCGGCACGATCATGTTCGTCGGCACCAAGAAGCAGGCGCAGCAGGCGATCGAGGAGCAGGCGGTCCGCGTCGGCATGCCGTACGTGAAAGAGCGCTGGCTCGGCGGGATGCTCACCAACTTCCAGACCGTGCACAAGAGGCTCCAGCGCCTGAAGGAGCTCGAGGAGCTCGAGGCCACCGGCGGCGGCGACGCGATCCGTACCAAGAAGGAATCGCTGGTCCTCTCGCGTGAGAAGGCCAAGCTCGAACGCACCCTCGGCGGAATCCGCGACATGCAGAAGATCCCGAGTGCGGTGTGGATCATCGACACCAAGCTCGAGAACATCGCGGTGGGCGAGGCGCGCAAGCTGAAGATCCCGATCGTCGCGATCCTCGACACCAACTGCGACCCGGATGAGGTCGACTACCCGATTCCGGGCAACGACGATGCCATCCGCAGCGTCAACCTGCTCACCAAGGTCATCGCCGACGCGGTGGCCGAGGGGCTGCAGGCGCGTGCGGGTGCGTCGGGCGACAAGGCCGATGCCGGGGTCGGCGCGGGCGAGCCGCTCGCCGACTGGGAGCAGAGCCTGCTGGGCGGCGACGCCGAGGGCACCCCCGGTGTCCCGGCGGCGGTCGATCCGGCGGCGGGCACTGGAAACCCGGCAGAGGGTGCGGGAGCATCCGATGCCCCGGCCGCCGATGCCCCGGCCGCCGAGGTAGAGGCTGCCACCCCCGCTCAGTAATCGCCTGAGCGCATTACTGATCATCAAACGAGACGAAGGAAGAAACAGTGGCTGAGGTCACCGTGGCCCTCATTCGAGAGGTCCGCGAGCTCACTGGCGCCGGCATGACCGACGTCAAGAAGGCGCTCGTCGAGGCCGAGGGCGACAAGGCGAAGGCAATCCAGGAGCTGCGCAAGAAGGGCCTCAACAAGGCTGGTCAGCGTGCCAAGTCCCGCGACGCGAAGAACGGGCTCGTCGCGGCGGCCGAGGGCGCCATGATCGAACTCGCGTGCGAGACCGACTTTGTCGCCAAGAACGAGCAGTTCCAGGAGCTGGCCACCGAGATCGTCGCTCACGCGGCGAAGGTCCGCCCGGCGAGCGTCGAGGCGCTGCTCGGCGAGACGTTGTCCGACGGTCGCACCGTGCAGGCCAGCATCGACGCTCTGAACGCCGTCATCGGCGAGAAGATCGAGCTACGCAACCTCGTCGTCTTCGACGGCAAGGTGGCGGCTTACCTGCACCGCCGGGCCAGCGATCTGCCCCCGCAGATCGGGGTGCTGGTGGCTTTCGAGGGTGATGGCGACGCGGCTGCGGAGGCTGCCCGCGGCGCTGCCATGCAGGTCAGCGCCATGCGCGCGCAGTACGTCTCGCGTGAGGCGGTGCCGGCGGATCTCGTCGAGAGCGAGCGGTCCATCGCTGAGGCCATCGCGAAGAAGGAGGGCAAGCCCGAGCAGGCGCTGCCCAAGATCATCGATGGGCGGGTGAACGGCTTCTTCAAGGAGGTCGTGCTCCTCGAGCAGGCGTCCGTGCGCGAGCCCAAGCGCACGGTCAAGGCGCTGCTCGACGAGGCCGGTGCGACGATCACCAATTTCGCCCGGTTCGAGGTCGGGGCCTAAGTAGCCCAACCGCATAGTTCCGAGCAGGTCTGGGACGGCGGGGCGGCGAATCGATCATGATTCGCCGCCCCGCCGATTCGCGTCCTCGGGCAGACTGGCGAGGGATCGTTGATCGAGCGCCCAGAAGGCCGTCCGCTCCGGAGGAGTCGCCCCGTGACCCAGCCCGCTGACCGAGCTGCCGATCAAGCGTCCGACGAGCCGCGCTGGTCGCGGGTGCTGCTGAAACTGTCCGGGGAGGCGTTCGCCGGCGGGGAACCACTCGGGATCGACCCCACCACCGTGGCGGCGATCGCCCGCCAGATCGGCGAGGTCGTGAGCACCGGGGTGCAGGTCGCGGTCGTCGTCGGCGGCGGCAACATGTTCCGCGGCCAGGCGCTGGCCGATCGCGGGATGGAGCGGGCGCGGGCCGACTACATGGGCATGCTCGCCACCGTCATCAATTGCCTGGCGTTGCAGGACTTTCTCGAACGCGAGGGGGTCACCACGCGGGTTCAGTCGGCGATCGCGATGGGTCAGGTTGCCGAGCCGTACCTTCCGCTGCGCGCGATCCGTCACCTCGAGAAGGGGCGCGTCGTCATCTTCGGTGCCGGTCTCGGAGCCCCTTACTTCTCCACCGACACGACGGCAGCGCAGCGGGCGCTGGAGATCAAGGCCGAGGCCGTCCTGAAGGCCACGAAGGTCGACGGGGTGTACGACAGCGATCCCAAGCGCAACCCCGACGCGGTGAAATTCGACGCGCTCACCTACACCGAGGTGCTCATGCGCGGGCTGAAGGTGATGGACGCGACCGCCATCAGCTTGTGCATGGACAACGCCCTGCCCATCGTGGTGTTCGACCTGCTGACCGAGGGCAACATCCTGCGCGCCGTCCGAGGTGAAAAGATCGGCACCGTCGTGACGGCCGCCCCGGAGAGGACTGCGTGAGCACATGAGCAGCGATGACGACACTGACATCGACTTCGAGCTGCTCGAGGCCGAGGAGAAGATGGAGAAGGCCGTCCGGGTGGCGCGGGACGATTTCGCCGCCGTCCGTACCGGCCGCCCGACTCCGGCGATGTTCTCCCGCATCACTGTCGACTACTACGACACCCCGACCCCGGTGCAGCAGCTGGCGTCGTTCAGCGTTCCCGAGGCGCGCATGGTCATCATCAGCCCGTACGACAAGGGGGCTATGGGCGCCATCGAGCGGGCGATCCGCGACAGCGACCTCGGGGTCAACCCCGCCAACGACGGCAACATCATCCGGTGCGTCTTCCCGGAGCTGTCCGAGCAGCGGCGCCGCGAGCTGGTCAAAGTCGTGCGGCACAAGGCGGAGGAGGCTCGGGTGAGCATCCGCAGCATTCGGCGCCACAGCATGGAGTCGCTGGAGAAGATGAAGAAGAACGGCGACGCGGGCGAGGATGACGTCAAGCGCGCCGAGAAGGAACTCGAGGCGCTGACCCACCGCTTCGTCGGCCAGGTCGACGAGCTGCTCAAGCACAAGGAGTCCGAGCTGCTTGAAGTCTGAGGTGGCCGGCGCCGGTGAGGCAGCGGCCGCCGACGCAGCCGGGGAGCCGCAGATGAGCGAGTCGACGAGCGGGCCGGTAGCGCCGAAAGGCGGGCGCGCCGGGCGGGACCTTCGGGCCGCGATCATCGTCGGCGTCAGCCTCGCCGGGCTGATCTTCGCGACGCTCTTCACCGTCCGGGTGGTCTGGGTCGGGGTCATCTGCCTGGCGGTCGGTATCGGTGCGTACGAGCTGGTCACCGCCCTGAAGGTGGAAGGCCTGCACGTCCCCCGGATCCCGGTGACGCTGGCCGGGGCCGCCATTCCCGCCGCCGCCTACGCCCAGGGCACGAACGGGCTGGTGCTGGCGTACTTCATCGCCGCGATCGTGGCGATCGGGTGGCGGGCGTACGACCCGCGGACCTTCGACCCGCCGGCTGACCTGCGCCGCGACCTGGCCGCCACCCTCTTCACCCTTGGCTACACCGGCCTGCTGGCGGGCTTCGCGGGCCTGCTTTCGCAACCGTCCGACGGGCCCCGGCTGGTGATCGTCTTCATCGCCACCGCTGCCCTCAACGACGTCGGTGGCTACGCCGCGGGCGTGCTGTCCGGCGGGCGGCACAAGCTGGCGCCGCGCATCTCGCCGGGCAAGTCGTGGGAGGGAGTCGGCGGCTCGATCGCGGCCAGCTGCCTGTGCGCCGGGCTCATGTTCCCGTTCCTGCTGCACCGCTCGGCGCTGCTCGGCATCGTCTTCGGGCTTGCCTCCGTCGCCGCCTCCACCCTCGGTGACCTCAGCGAATCCATGCTCAAGCGTGACATCGGGATCAAGGACATGGGTCACCTGCTGCCCGGCCACGGCGGCGTCATGGACCGCCTTGACTCGCTGCTGGCCACCGCCCCCGTCGCCTACCTCCTGCTCGCCGCCTGGGCGTGAAACCATGGGAGCGGAGATGAGCCTTCCGGTAGCTGACGTCAGCGGACGATCCCCGCGCCGGGTCCCGCGCCACTTGGCTGACCTGGCGCCGGACGAGCGCCGCAGGGCGGTCGCTGAGCTGGGCGAGCCGGCGTATCGGGCGCAGCAGCTGTCGCAGCACTACTTCGTGCGCCGCACCACCGATCCTGCGGCGATGACCGATCTGCCTGCCGCGAGCCGCAGCCGCCTCGTCGAGAGCCTGCTCCCGACGCTGCTCACCCCGCTCCGCGAGGAGGTCTGCGACGGCGGCGACACCGTGAAGACGGTCTGGCGCGGCCACGACGGGGTGCTGATCGAGTCGGTCCTGATGCGCTATCCCGATCGGGTGACGGTGTGCGTTTCCAGCCAGGCCGGATGCGGGATGGGCTGCCCGTTCTGCGCCACCGGTCAGGGCGGGTTGACGCGCAACCTTTCGACCGCCGAGATCGTCGAACAGGTCATGGCAGCACAGCGCCGGCTTTCGCGGGACGTCCCGGAGGGTGAGCCGGGTGGGCGGCTGAGCAACGTCGTCTTCATGGGGATGGGCGAGCCGCTGGCGAACTACCGGGCGGTGGTCGCGGCGCTGCGCCGGCTCACCGATCCGCATCCGCACGGGTTCGGCCTCTCGCAACGCTCGATCACGGTCAGCACGGTCGGCCTCGTCCCGCGTATCGACGCGCTGGCGGGGGAGGGGCTGGCGGTGACCCTCGCGCTCAGCCTCCACGCGCCCGATGACGAGCTCCGCGACACCCTGGTGCCGGTCAACCAGCGCTGGCCGGTCTCCGAAGCGGTCGCGGCAGCGCTTCGCTATGCCAAGCGCACCGGCCGCCGGATGACGGTCGAGTACGCGCTGATCAACGACATCAATGACGACGCGGCGCGCGCTGACGCGCTCGGTGACCTGCTGCGCGGCACGCTCGCTCACGTGAACCTGATTCCGCTGAACCCGACCCCGGGCAGCATCTGGACGGCCAGCACCCCGGCCCGCGAGCGCGAGTTCGTACGCCGGCTGCGGGCTGCCGGGGTCGCCACGACGGTGCGCGACACCCGGGGTCGTGAGGTCGCGGCGGCCTGCGGGCAACTTGCCGCCACTGTCTGATGCGCCTGATGCGGCCGCCCGTCACCGGCGCGCTTGCTCTGGCCGCCGTCCTCAGCGTGACGCTGGTCAGCTGCTCCAGCGCGCCCAAGAAGATGGTGGCGGCCCCCTCGCCCACTACCTCACCGTCCAGCGCGAGCCTGAGCCCGACGCCCAGCCCCACCGTGACGCACCTGCCGCCCCTCAAGCACACCCCGGGTCCGACCCGGCCGACCCTGCCCATCGCGCCGTCGCCCACTGCCCATCCCGCGGTCCGGATCTGCCACCTACCGGCGGGCCCGCAGACGATCGACGGCCGGCTCGTCATCCTTGACCTGCCCGCGCACTTTCCCGCGCCCGTCGTCATCGACTACCACGGCGGCAATCAAAATGCCGAGCAGGAGCACGGCTACACCGGCCTCGGTCCGGTGGGTGCGAGCCGCGGCTTCATCGTCGCCACGCCCAACGGCACCAACGGCCTGTGGAACTTCTCCGGCACCGAGCCGCTCCCCGACGACGTCGCCTTCACCCAGACGATCGCGACGCTGCTGGCGTTCGCCGGCTGCTCGAACGGCCGGGTCTACACCGCCGGGATCAGCGATGGGGCTGACATGGCGGTCGCGGCCGCCTGCCGGGTAGCTGCCGTACGCGCGGTCTTCGCTGTCGCGCCGAGCATCACCCCGCGCGGCGCCTGCACGCGCAAGCCCTACCTCGAGGTCCACGGCACCGCTGACCCGATCGTCCCCTACTTCAGCAGCGCCTCGGGCAGCTTCGCCGATGTCCCTTCCGAGCCCGTCGCCGCGCGGCTGCCGTTCTGGACCGCCGGTTGCACCGGACCGGCCGCCGGCCCGTCACCCGGCGCCGGTACCCAGGTGCAGCGCTGGGGATGTACCGCCGGGCGCACCGTCGAGCTCGACACCGTCGACGGCGGCGGCCACACCTGGCCGGGTGCCGTCGGGCCCGAGCCCGCGGCCGGCCTCGGCGCCAGGGCCTCCTGGAGTGCCGACAACGCCGCGCTGAACTTCTTCCTCACCAGCTGATGTCGATTGCACCGGTCCACCGATCCAGGTCCGCCTGCCACACTGGTCCGGTGACGATCCGCGAGGTGGTGCTGCTCGGCTCGACGGGCTCGATCGGCACCCAGGCCATCGACGTCATCCGCCGCGAGCCCGAACGCTTCCGCGTCGTCGCCATCGCGGGAGGAGGCGGGCGCCCCGACGAGCTGGCGGCGCAGGCGATCGAGCTGGGAGTCGAGGCGGTCGCCGTCTCCCGCGCCACGGCAGCCCAGGACGTTCAGCTCGCGCTCTATGCCGCGGCCAAGCGCAGCGGCCACGACCGGGGCGAGTTCGTCATGCCCAAGGTGCTGGCCGGTCCCGATGCCGTCACCGAGGTGGCTGCCTGGCCGTGCCACACCGTCCTGAACGGCATCACCGGGTCGGTCGGGCTGCAGGCCACCCTTGCCGCGCTCGAGGCGGGACGCACCCTGGCGCTCGCGAACAAGGAGTCGCTGATCGCCGGCGGCCCGCTCGTGCTGCCCTACCTGGATCGGATCGTCCCGGTCGACTCCGAGCACAGCGCGCTGGCCCAGTGCCTGCGCAGCGGGGCGCGTGGAGAGGTTCGCCGCCTCGTCCTGACCGCGAGCGGCGGCCCGTTCCGGGGGCGCAAGCGCTCCGAGCTGACCCACGTCACCCCCGATCAGGCCCTCGCCCATCCCACCTGGGACATGGGTCCGGTCGTCACCGTGAACAGCGCGACCTTGGTCAACAAGGGCCTGGAGATCATCGAGGCGCACCTGCTGTTCGGCGTCCCGTACGAGCGGATCGACGTCGTCGTGCATCCCCAGTCGCTGGTGCACAGCATGGTCGAGTTCGCCGACGGGTCAACGATCGCCCAGCTCAGCCCGCCCGACATGAGGCTGCCGATCGCGCTCGCGCTGGGGTGGCCCGACCGGGTTCCGGACGCGGCCCCCGGCATGGACTGGACCGCGAAGCAGGCGCTGACTTTCGAGCCCCTCGACGCCGGCGCCTTCCCCTCCGTCGCGCTCGCCAAGGCTGCAGGTCAGGCCGGTGGCAGCGGGCCGGCCGTGTTCAATGCGGCCAACGAGGAGGCGGTCGCCGCGTTCCTCGCGGGCCGGCTGCCGTTCCTCGGAATCGTCGAGGTCATTCAGCGGACTCTCAGCCGGGTGGCGCTTCGGGAACTTCGCGCACCTGCCGATGTGTTGGACAGTGAGAGCGAGGCTCGCAGCGTCGCGGGGGCGTTGATTTCCGAGATGTCGACCCGGGAGAACTGACAGTGGCGTTGATCGGTGCGCTCGCCTTCGTGGTGGCGCTGCTCGTCTCTGTCGTGCTGCACGAAGGTGGTCACTTCGCGACGGCCAAGCTCTTCGGGATGAAGGCGACGCAGTTCTTCGTCGGCTTCGGGCCGACTTTGTGGTCGCGCCGTAAGGGCGAGACCGAATACGGCGTGAAGGCGATACCCGCCGGTGGTTTCGTCAAGATCGTCGGGATGACCCCGCTGGAGGAGCTGGACGACCCGGACGACGACGAGCGGGCCTTCTACCGCTTCCCGGCCGGCCGGCGCGCGATCGTGCTGGTCGCCGGTTCGACGATGCACTTCCTGCTGGCCATCGTGCTGGTCTTCCTCGCCCTGCTGATCTCGCCGATCGCCACGTCGGCTTCGGTGATCGGCGCGCCGGCCACCTGCCTGTCGTCCGACGCCATGAAGCCGTGCACCAGCGCGGATCAGGGCAGCCCCGCACTGGCGGCGGGGCTGCAGGCAGGTGATCGGCTGATCAGCGTCGGCGGCCGCTCCACGGCGTCGTTCGCCCAGCTGCGCGATGCCATCCGGGCCGACGCGTCCGACGGCCCGCTGGTCGTGCAGTACGAGCGCGGCGGCACCGTCCACACCACCACGATCACGCCCAAGCTGCAGACCCAGCCCACTGCTTCCGGGGGCACTCAGCGCATCCCCGTGTTCGGGATCACCGCCCAGCAGACCCAGGTGGGTCCGGTCACGGCGGCCCGCAAGACCATCACCACTCTCGGTACCTTCATCACCGGCACCGCCAGCTCGCTTGCTCACTTCCCGCAGCGCATCTCGACGATCTTCAGCCCCCACCGCGACCCTAACGGCGCCGTCGGCGTCATCGGGATCAGCCGGGTCAGCGGCGATCTGCTCAGCGGCACTATCGGCGGCGCCGGCATCGGCTGGGACACCCGGATCGGCGACTTCCTGCTGCTGGTGGCTGGGGTGAACCTGTTCGTCGGGTTCTTCAACCTGCTGCCGCTGATGCCGCTGGACGGCGGCCACCTGGCCGTGCTCGGGTTCGAGCAGGCCCGCGATCGGATCCGCCGGCTGCGCGGATATCGCGGCCCGGTCAAGCGTGTGGATCTGACCAAGCTGCTGCCTGCGACGTACGCTGTCGTTGCGATTTTCGCGACACTGACCCTGGTGCTCGCGGCCGCTGACATCGTCAATCCGATCCGTCTGGGGTAGCCGTGTCCATCGGTCTCGGGATCCCTGCTGCGCCTCCTCGACCATTGGCTTCGCGCCGGGTGAGCCGCCAGCTTCGCGTCGGCAGTGTCCTGGTGGGCGGCGACGCCCCCGTCTCGGTGCAGTCGATGACCACCACGCTTACCTCCGACGTCAACGCGACCCTGCAGCAGATCGCCGAGCTCACCGCCGCCGGCTGCGAGATCGTGCGCGTCGCCGTCCCCAGCCAGGACGACGCCGACGCGCTGCCGACCATCGCGCGCAAGTCGCAGATCCCCGTCATTGCTGACATCCACTTCCAGCCCAAGTACGTCTTCGCGGCGATCGACGCCGGATGCGCCGCGGTGCGGGTCAACCCCGGCAACATCAAGGCCTTTGACGACAAGATCGCGGAGATCGCCAGGGCCGCCTCGGCCGCCGGCACGCCGATCCGTATCGGGGTTAACGCCGGCTCCCTCGACAAGCGGTTGCTCGCCAAGTACGGCAAGGCCACCCCGGAGGCACTCGTCGAGTCCGCGCTGTGGGAATGCTCCCTGTTCGAGGAGCACGACTTCCGCGACATCAAGATCTCGGTCAAGCATCACGACCCGGTGGTCATGATCGAGGCCTACCGGCTGCTCGCCCAGGCCTGCGACTACCCGCTGCACCTGGGCGTCACGGAGGCCGGGCCGATCTTTCAGGGCACGGTGAAGTCGGCGGTGGCGTTCGGCGCCCTGCTGGCCGAGGGCATCGGCGACACCATCCGCGTCTCGCTGTCGGCGCCTCCGGTCGAGGAGGTCAAGGTCGGCGCGGCCATCCTGGAATCGCTGGGGATGCGGCCGCGCAAGCTGGAGATCGTGTCGTGCCCGTCGTGCGGGCGGGCTCAGGTCGACGTCTACAAGCTGGCCGACGAGGTCGCTGCCGGCCTTCAGGGGCTCGAGGTCCCGCTGCGGGTCGCCGTCATGGGCTGCGTCGTGAACGGTCCCGGCGAGGCGCGCGAGGCCGACCTCGGGGTCGCGTCGGGCAACGGGAAGGGGCAGATCTTCGTGCGGGGCGAGGTCGTCCGTACGGTGCCCGAAGCCCAGATCGTCGAGACCCTGATCGCCGAGGCGCTCACGCTGGCCGAAGGCATGGAAGCGGCGGGCGTTTCGGGTGACGCGGAGTCCAGCAGCCCCATCGTCAGCGTTTCGTAGCTGCCCGCGAGCGGGGGGCCTGGCCTCCCGGCTAGGGTCCGATCGTGATGCGCGGGTCGGCTGGCGGTGAGGGTCGGGTTCGGGTGCTGACCGACACCGACCTCCCCGCAGCCAGGACGATGCTCTCCCGCCGGCCCGTTGTCGACGTCTTCGTCGCGAGCCGGGTCGCTTCCGCCGGCCTGTCCGAGTGGCGGCTCGGCGCCCAGGTCTGGGGGTACGAGCAGGCGGGCGAGCTGCTGGCGATGTGCTACGCGGGAGCCAACATCTGGCCGGTCTGCGCCGGCCGCGAGTCGATCGAGGCCTTCGCGGCGTACGCCCGCCGTCGCCACCGCCGGTGCGCGTCGATCGTCGGACTGGCCGCGGAGGTGCTGCCGTTGTGGGAGCAGCTGCGCCGGGCCTGGGGTCCGCCTCGCGAGCTGCGCGACGACCAGCCGCTGATGGTGCTCGACCGGCCGCCGCTGGTCACACCCGATCCGCAGGTGCGCCTGGTCATGCCATCCGAGCTCGACGTGTTGCTGCCGGCCGCCGTGGCGATGTTCACCGAGGAGATCGGCGTCCCGCCGGAGAGCGTCGACCTCTACCGGGCGCGCGTGGCCGAGCTCATCAGCGCTCGCCGCTGCTTCGCGCGTATCGACAACGGACGCGTGCTGTTCAAGGCCGAGGTCGGGGCGGCCACCGGCTCCGCGTGCCAGATCCAGGGCGTGTGGGTCGCTCCCGCACTGCGCGGTCGCGGGCTTGGCACGTGCGGCACCGCGGCCGTGGCGCTCGCCGCCCAGCGTGACATCGCCCCGATCGTCAGCCTCTACGTGAACGGCTTCAACGCCGCGGCGAGGCGGGCCTACGACCGGGTCGGCTTCGTTTGCCAGGAGACGTTCGCCAGCGTCCTGTTCTGAGCCCAGCTGAGGGGGCGGTTTCCACAGCGGGCGTTAACGGGTGGCGCGTGGCTGACCCGCCGGTACCGTGGCCTGGTGCTACGGATGTCCCGGCTCTTCCTGCGAACCCTGCGTGATGCTCCTGCCGACGCGGAGGTCGCGAGCCACCAGTTGCTGGTGCGCGGCGGCTACGTGCGCCGCGTGGCCTCCGGGCTCTGGAGCTGGCTGCCGCTGGGCAAGATCGTGCTCGATCGGGTTGCCGACATCGTGCGGGAAGAGATGGACCGCATCGGCGGCCAAGAGGTGCTCCTGCCGTCACTGCTGCCCAAGGAGGCCTACCAAGCCACGGGTCGCTGGGACGAGTACGGCGATCTGCTCTTTCGGCTCAAGGATCGCAAGGGCGGTGATTACCTGCTCGGCCCCACCCACGAGGAGCTCTTCACGCTCCTGGTGAAAGGCGAGTACAGCTCCTACAAGGACCTGCCGGTGATCCTCTACCAGGTGGCCAACAAGTACCGCGACGAGGCGCGGCCGCGTTCGGGAATCCTGCGTGGCCGCGAGTTCGTGATGAAGGATGCGTACTCGTTCGACATCGATGACGCCGGGCTTGCCAAGTCCTACGAGCTGCACCGCGAGGCCTACGTCCGCATCTTCGACCGGCTGGGCCTGGACTACCGGATCGTGTCCGCGGTGTCCGGCGCCATGGGTGGGTCGGCATCGGAGGAGTTCCTCGCTCCGACCCCGGTCGGCGAGGACACCTTCGTCTCCTGCGCCAACTGTGGCTACGCCGCGAACGTCGAGGCGGTCACGTTCACCCCACCGGCGCAGGCGCCTGCCGCTGTGCCCGAAATGCAGGAGGTGCATACCCCTGACACCCCGACGATCGAGGCGCTGGCGGCGCACCTCGGTATCGAACCCGGCGAGACCCTCAAGAACGTGCTGGTGAAGGTCGACGGGGCGCCGGTGGCGGTCGGTGTGCCGGGTGACCGCGAGCTCGACATCGACAAGCTGGAGGCGGCGCTTGCCCCGAGCGTCGTCGAGCCGTTCGAGGCCGCCGACTTCGCAGCTCACCCCGAGCTGGTGAGGGGCTACGTCGGCCCGCAGCACGGCCTCGTCACCTACTACGCCGACCCGCGCGTCTCCGCGGGGACGAGCTGGGTCACCGGCGCCAACAAGCCCGACCACCACGTGCGCCACGTGACGGCCGGACGTGACTTCACGGTCGAGCGCTACCTCGACGTTGCGACCATTGCCGAAGGCGACCCCTGCCCCCGCTGCGGCGAGCCGCTGTTCATCGGTCGCGCCATCGAGATCGGTCACATCTTCCAGCTCGGGCGCAAGTACACCAATGCGTTCGAGCTCGACGTGCTCGGCCCCGACGGCACCGCGGTGCGGGTCACCATGGGTTCGTACGGCATCGGGGTCAGCCGGGCGGTGGCGTCGATCGTCGAGCAGAACCATGACGACCGCGGGCTGATCTGGCCGGCGTCCGTGGCTCCCGCCGACATCCACCTCATCGCCCTGGGCAAGGCCGGCCAGCGGGAGGTGGCGGAGCAGCTCGGAGAGTCTCTCGAACGCGCCGGACTGCGGGTGCTGCTTGACGACCGTGGCACGAGCGCGGGGGTGGCCTTCGCCGACGCCGACCTGCTGGGCGTGCCGACCATCGTCGTCGTCGGCAAAGGGCTGGCCTCCGGCGAGATCGAGGTCAAGGACCGGCGCAGCGGCGAGCGGCGCACCCTCGCGCTCGAGGGGGCAGCTGATGAGCTGCTCGCGCTCGCTGCTCCGGCGCCATGACGCGAGGTGGGGCCCGCCGGTGACGGTGCACGCCGTCGTCTTCGACTGGGGAGGCACGCTCACTTCCCATCACACGGTCGATCTGCTCGACCTCTGGCGCGCCGCGGCCTCAGCGGCGCCAAGGCTGTGGGAATGCGCGCCGTACTGGTAGACAACTCGGATGTGCCGGGTCATCCGGTACTCCCGGATGCCCGAATCAACCCCCTATCGCAGGTATTGCCCCTCGTCGATGCATGGAGGTAGGAGTGGAATGCGGCCCAGCACTCGCGGTCTCGACGACGAGCAGGCAGCATGGGCTGATATGACCGTCCCCGAGACTCGCGACGATGCCGACGCGGCGGAGATCGAGCTCGCGACCCGCATGCGGCTGGCCATCGGGCGGCTGCACCGGCGCCTGTCGCGCCGCGCCGTGGGCGGGTTGACTCCTTCGCAGCTTTCGGTGCTGGTCACGGTGGAGCAGCACGGCCCGCTCCGGCTCGGCGAGCTCGCCAATCGCGAGGTCATCACCCCGCCCACCGTGACCCGATTGGTGGCGAGCCTGCACGAGCGAGGGTTCGTCAAGCGCGTGACCGATCCTGAAGACGGCAGGGCGGCGCTGATCGAGGTGGCGGCCGCGGGGCGCACGCAGCTCGAGGAGATCCGCCGCGAGCGCACCGCCTTCATCGCCCAGCGCATCGCCCGCCTCGACCCAGCGGCTCGTGCTGAAGTGGCCCGAGCCGTCTCGCTGCTGGAACATCTGATCGACCTTCCGGAAGAGGGCTGACCTGGCGGTCAGCTTTCGGGCAGCCCCGCAAGCGGCGTGACGGCCTTGCCCGGGCCAGCTCCGCCCAGCACGCGTCGCACGCCGCGGACGTGAGAGCGACGAGACCCATCAGCCCGCCAGGCCTCCCTTACCAGCCACGAAGCGGCGGGTGACGCGCATCTGCCCGGCCATGATCCTCTGCCTGGCACACCCCCGGTCGTAGGCTCCCAGGAAGACGTGACGCCAGCGGATGCCGCTGGTCGTTCGGCGTGCGGTCCGCGAAAGGAGCTGACGTGTCCCAGGCCAAGGCTGCCCCGAAGCAGACCCTGATCGGCTTGCTGGCGCCCGTGGTCTCCGCCGCCGGCGCGGAGCTCGAGGACGTCTCCGTCAGCCGGGCAGGCAGCCGCAGCGTCGTGCGCGTCGTGATCGATCGCGACGGCGGCATCGACCTCGACGGGGTGGCCGACGTCAGCCACGCTGTCAGCGCCGCCCTCGATGCCGATCCCGACGCGATGCCCGGCTCGTTCGTGCTCGAGGTGACGACCCCCGGGGTCGATCGCCCGCTCACCCAGCCCCGGCATTGGCGCCGGGCGCAGGGCCGTCTGGTCTCGGTCAGCCGCCGCGGCGGCGGTCCCCTGACCGGCCGGGTGAGCTCGGCCGACGACGAGGGTGCGGTCCTGGTGGGAGCCGACGTCCCCAGCGGGCGCGTCGCGATCTCCTACGCCGACGTCAGCCGCGCGGTCGTCCAGGTGGAGTTCAACGGTCCGGAAGCCACGTCATGAAACTTGACCTTGCTGCGCTGCGCAGCGTCGAGCGTGAGAAGGACATCTCGTTCGACGCGCTCGTCGACGCCATCGAGACCGCGCTCGCAACGGCCTACCGGCACAACGATTCGGCCGCTCCGGACGCTCGGGTGCAGATCGACCGGGCCACCGGCGACGTGGTGGTCTACGCCCGCGAGTTCGACGGCGACGGCCAGCTGATCCGCGAGTGGGACGACACCCCGGAGGACTTCGGCCGGGTCGCCGCGACCACCGCGCGCCAGGTGATCATCCAGCGGCTGCGCGACGCGTCGTCCGACGTGACCTACGGGGAGTTCGCCGGCCACGAGCGTGAGGTCGTGCTCGGCCTCGTCCAGCATCACGAGCAGCGCGCCGGCAGCAAGATTGTCATGGTGGACCTCGGGAAGGGATTCGAGGCGATCCTGCCGCCTGCCGAGCAGGTGCCGGGGGAGCGGTACGAGCACGGCGACCGGATTCGGGTCTGCGTCGCGTCGGTCACCCGTTCCCCCCGCGGGGTGTCGGTGACCGTCTCGCGTACCCACCCTGAGCTGGTCCGCGGGCTCTTCGCGCTGGAAGTGCCCGAGGTTGCCGACCATACGGTCGAGATCGCCGCCATCGCCCGGGAGGCGGGTCACCGGTCCAAGATCGCGGTACGGACGCGCGTGCCGGGCCTGAACGCGAAGGGCGCCTGCATCGGCCCGCTCGGCGCCCGGGTGCGCGCGGTCATGGCCGAGCTCAACGGCGAGAAGATCGACATCGTCGACTGGTCGGACGATCCGGCTCGGTTCGTCGCCTCGGCGCTCTCACCGGCAAAGGTCAGCTCGGTGCAGGTGGTCGACGCCGCGCAACGGGCCGCTCGGGTCGTCGTGCCGGATTACTCGCGGGGTAACCGTGAGATGGTGTTATAGTTTGTTACTAGCTGGGCAGCGCAGAGTACGGGTTCAAACGATGATGAGCGTGTGCTGAGTGCGTGGTATCAACACCCTGCCTTTCCCCTTGTTAGGGCAGCGAATCAATTCAGTTTTTTGAGACGCAAACGAAACTTATTGACCAGTTGTTTGCAAAAGGGTCTAAACTTATCCTGCGGAACGCCGAGGTTAGCGCAATTGCCCGCGAACCTGTCGAATACCATTTTTGTAAAGATATCATTCATTCTGCTAAATTCGGCGGGTGATTGGCCGTCGATTGCCGTGGCCTGAAGCGCAATTTTGGCTGCAAATTTCCCGTGTTTATCGTAGTCGCGGGCCATCTTTTGAATAAACCTCTGATGCTCGGCGCTAAGCTTGCGCGTGTATTTTTTGTTCGCGAAGCACCACGAGACGAACGTAAAGTAGGCACTGCAAAGCTGGAACTCGCTACCCAATTTTCTAATACCTTTAGCATTGGCAGTCATGGTCTGCGTCTGAGCCTGGGACCGGAGACGAAATCAAGATGAGCGCTAAAATCCAAGCCCTAATCATTCAACTTACTTTCAATTGAGCGGGCGTGAAGGCGGTTAGTCGAACGGCGCATCCTGGGATGCCGTTCGAATACCCTACACGCAACATCAACGCTAGCCAACAACCCATTGCACTCTTCGGTCCTTGCAATGCCTGATCAGCGGGGCCGCAGCCAACAAATACGGCTGTGATTGGCAAACACATAATTCGACCGTCCAAACACGATGCCGTCGCCAAGGTAGTAACCCCGCGAGGCAACTATGAGGTGGTGTCATGGTTTGCTCCTAGCCGGGAAGTGCAGGATGTGGGCTCAGCCGATGGTGAGCGTGTGCTGAGTGCGCAACACCGTGCGCTTGTCCTCGTCGGACAGCGTCTCGTAGATGTCTTTGTTGATGATGACCAGGTTCAGCTTCTTGAGGTAGATCGGCAGTACCACTGCGGCCCGTCGGGGATGGCGCCCTCCGGTAGGTAGCGGAACAGTCGAGGGAGCTCGCCCGCTTCAGCTCGTGAATGTGGGCCCCGTTGCGGTGTCGTCTTTCATGGTTTTACCTTTCAGGGTTGCGGCTGGGAAGCCAGCGTTGGATGTGTCGACGGCACGGCAGCTTTGATGGCGCGATCATTCGTCACTCCGGTGGGGGCGCTGACTGATTACCTCGCGAGGTAACCGCTCGACGGGGCGCGGTATGGAGGGTTGGGGTTTGGTGCGGCGGCGGTCGGTAAGAAAGGCGGCTAGCCACAACGGGGTGAAGCGGGGGTGGGGCCCAGCGCGTTCGGCAAGTTCACTTGGCTGCGGTCTCTCGGCTGTCCACGATTAGACGCCGCGCCTCGGACAGCAACATGGGCCAAAGCGTTCCGCCTTCGCGATCAAGCAGTGAAAAAACCATTTCGATTATCGTCAGAAGTTGGGGCGACGGATTTCCAGGCTCGCAACGGCAGCCGGCCCAATCTGATTCTGACATAGCGTCAGGGTCATCCCATGCATCTAATGTTTCATCGTGCGTATCTTGTTGCCAGCAAAATTCCGCAACAGCGCCGGCAACTGCGAACATCATCAATCTTTTGTCGGAAAGTGCTTTGCTAATTACCCCTGATTTTAGGTGCCTTGTATGTCCAACCCATAGTTTGTTCTCAAGCGTATCGTCTGCGGAATCCGGCGTTTTTTCTAGCCAGGCGGAAACGTTGGTTAGGCCAATATGTCGTGCCATAACGACGTGGCCCGCTTCATGGATGGCGGCGCTGCGTCTGTCTGCTGCCGAAACGCGCGCTCGTCTAAGCGGCTTATGCATGGAAGCAATTTCTTGAACTAACGAAGCGCCAAAATCCGTCGGCGAATTAACTTCGCAGGTTACATGTGGTACGGTGCTAAGGTTAGATGGTTAGCTGTATCGGGGAGAGCAAGAGTTGCTGCTTTGGATTCTTCACTCAGTCTTCTTGTTGGCGCAGGCTAAAACACCGTTTGCCGTGTAGTATCACGAGCGTAACCTCGAACCTGGTCGCGAAAGCCTCCCGGCGTGAGGCCGCGGGCCTTGATCGGATGCCAGCCTAGATCGCGCATCAGCTTGGCTAGACGCCTGGCAGCGCCGGCGCCGCGTGACCGGTGTGGTACTTCCAAGATGTCGAAGATCGTCTGCGTGCTGATCCGCTCGATGCCGTCGTCCCATTTTTTACCCCGGAGCCCCTCAAGGCGGATGTGCCAAGGGTCTTTCCGCGCCTGCGCTGTTTCGCGCGATTTCTTCAGCGAAGACATGAACGACATCGAAATTCTCCAAATAACCGCGTCTTTTCGCTTTCCATCCGTCCCCGCACGGGACGGAGTAAGTGGCTCTGCAGAATCGCTGTTTGGCAGGCACATGTGGACGGAAAGAGGGGATGCTGCAGCCGATGGCGCCCGACGGAGCGGCACCAATCGGCTGCAGCGTAAGTAACGGCTACGCGCCCCGCCACATGAGCCCACCACCCAACCCATGAGTGGCTCCGGAGGATACCGCCGGAGCAGTTCCGCGTCCTCCCGGATGAAAGCGGGCGTCAGTTTCGACGCCATTACGCCCCTCGCATACTCGTCGAAATTTGGGTGCCCCTCGGTGCGGTAATCCCGAGCATCTAGGGATCTAGCCGAAGAGCGAGACGATGTAGTGTAGCGGGGGGCGCGCACCTTTTAAACGCTCGCGAGCCTCTCTGGTACGGGAAACGCTGGCGCATCGTCTGGCTTCTGCTGCCAAACCATTCCTGCGCCTCCAACTCCCTTTCTGCTAGGCGTTTCTGCTGGCGCAAGGAGTCAAGGCCGGCGACAAAGCTGCCGCCGGTAACCGGATTCTGTCTGAACTTCTCGTGCTCGGTCAGGTGCGTTCTTGAAGAGCTCTTCAACTTTGAGCTTGATGTTTTTAGTCATAGGATCCTCTCAGTGGAAATTGTGCGCGGCTTCGAGTTTAATGGTGTGATGGTGGGCCCCGGCACGACTGGCTTCGTGGCCGCTGGGGTTTGATGTAGGCGGCATTGCGCCGGATTCTCTGACATCTCTGACAGGCCGCTGTCAGAAACGTCAGAGATATTTGGTGCGGATGCAGGCGCGCCCGGTACGTCCGTCAATCGAAACGCGATTGAAAGGCCCATGAAACCGGCAATCAGTCGTGACGCCGCGCCCCTGCAATGCTCGAATTAGGCACCGGCAGCCTGCCGTCTGACATTTCTCCTTGCGCGTGCGAGGTATAGATTTATTTTTTTCTCTTAATATCGATGCAGGATGGCGGCAGGGGCTGACGATGAGTGCGCCACCGGCTGTTTCCGGTAGATTTGTCAGACGGGATCATCGCCGGGTCCCCCCAGCCTTTAGGATGCGGTGAGCTTCGGCACGCGCCCGTTGGGCCTGCTTACGGCGCTCGGCAAAATAGGCGCGTAGACCAGGATCGACCAGCCAAGCCTTAGGCACGGGCGCCTTATCATCCTCGGGGTGCAGCCAACCCAAGGCGCAGAACCGGCCGGCCCACTCAGCTATCTTATTGGCGGGCTGGCTGCGGAGCCTCCGCACGCCGGCAGTTAAGTCCGATGGGCGGAGGCGGTCCTTGTCGCTGGCCAAAATGAAGTCTCCGATCGCGCGGATAGTGTCGCGATCTTGCCCGCCGTTGGCGACGACGTCGTAGAGACCGAACGTAGTGGGGGAGCAGGAACTCGAAGAGCAGTTTCTCTGCAGCCTCGGCCGTCTGCTTCGAGATGACGCCGACCTGCACCAGCAGAGCGGACCGACCGTTGTATGGTCGCGCTGTGTTCGGCCGCGATCTCAAGCGCAAGCGCTAGGCGGGCGTAATACCCCTTGAGCTTGCCGATCGCACCGATGAGGACAGAGGGGAGCCCTTGAACCTGTTCGAGCTCGTAGAGGCGGTCGAGCACGCGGGCCAGAGCCAACTCGGCGTCGGGCGCAAAATGATAGTGACTTGGCGGCGCGGAGTTCACAGACCGGATCAACTTCGCGTATTGGGCCTCCGCTGCGGTGACTGGGTGCTTTTGGTCGCCACGCTTCGCGGGCGCGATAAGGACGACTAAGAACCGCTGCAAGAGGCCGTCACTGGTAAGATCGCGAAGCCCAGTAAGACGATCCGGCTGTATGCCACCGAGAATACAGAGCGCCAGGTTATCGACTCGGATTTCGGCATTGTCGTCTCGGACGCCGTGACCCACCCGATCTTTCAAATGTTCGCCACCGTTAAAGGCCGTCAGATAGAAGGCTCTCGAGGATGCGCCTGAACCATAACGGTCGAAGTTCGCCATCCAGCCAGCGAGTTCGTCCTGGACCATCAGTGATCCCGCCGGTCCCCGTGACAGTATCTCCGCGGTCTTTTCGGGGGTGGCGTCTTGGATGATGCAGCGCGCGGGCTTGGTAGGGGGTGGCGCCGAGTTGGTGTTGCTCGCAGCCTTTTGTTGGTTCCAGAGGGCCTTCTGCGCTCGCCATACAGCGTCACGGTCATGGTCGATCTTCCTAAGCGTCTTTACTGCCTTGTCGATAATGGGAGACTTCATGGTGGAGGGGTCTCCAACAAGGGCGACCCAGAAGATTGGTCGCTCGAACCAGCCGTCGCCAACCTGGACCTTTGTCTCACTCGTGAGGGCGGCACCGACGCCGGCAATCAGCGCCATCGCGAGAGCTGATAGGTCCGCGCCCATAGCCTGATGCTCGGCCTCGACGAGGTCTTTGAGTACGGGAGGCAAGATAGACGCGGGAAATGCCGGGCCAACGAATTCCGCGTATGGGTCTGCGTAGGACGGCGGCTCTGCCTGGACCGTTACCTTGCGGGGTAACGCGGCAAGCGGCGACCGGCCGTCAGCGAAGTGCGGACACGTCTGGCACGCCGTACAACCGTGCCGCTGATCGTCGGCGCAAGCCGGAAAGCCAAGGCCCTTTTCGTCCCTCTCGCGGACCTTGCGGTCGAAGAACTCGTCGGTGCTTTCCTTGGTATAGCCTGGATGCTGGTTCCCCATGCGGTGAGCGTCGTTCCTCGGGTCGTCCGTGAACGTCGCAATCAATGTGGTCAGGTTCCACATCGGGTTGCTATAGCCCGCGCCGCCGGTGGTAATCGCCTCCCGGATGAAGCCGCACTCCTTGGACAAGGTCGTCCAAGTGGACGGGCGTGTATTCGTGCTTCTCAATGCCGGCGCTGAGCTCGTTGCTGAGTGGAACGGCTTTAAACGCTTCCGCCAGCGCAGCGCCTGGCTGCTCAAACTGGAGTTGCTTGGCCCCCTGTGAGGGAACCACAACCTTGTACGGCTCCAGCGCCTGCCATAACCGCTCAGGGGTGTAGTCGGAGCCCGTTTGGTTACCTGCAAGGGTTACCGGCCGCGGAGCGTCCTGCTTGTTATTCTCTGTGCCAGGGATGCGTAAAAGCCTTGCCGAGTTGCCGGTCACCTGCCAGTCCGCCTTAAGGCCATGGCGCTTACCGGCCTCAACGAGAGCCATGGCGAGCGGCTGCCATTCTTCACGGGTAAGGACACGGGACAGGCAGAAATGGACGTGCAACCCGCCGCCAGACCTGACGATTATGCTGGGCGCTGGAAGGCCGGTTGCCTTGATGAAAGATTTCAGCGCGACTACCGCGTCATGGGCACTCTCATAGCCGTGGTCGCCGGCCTTAAAATCGATGTCTAGGTAGAGCGATTTGAGCTCGATGACGTTCTGCTGGTTGCGAACGGGAACTAAGTATTTGGTGCCCTTCTTGCTTATCTTCTCCAGGGCAGTCCGCTGCGCGCTCATGCACACATAGATTTCGCGCTTCCCCGGTTGCGATGTGATCCAATCTAGTACGCTAATCGCCTCATCTAGCGTGCGGGACGCGCGCCCAGACCAAACCGGCTTGGCCTCGTTCGGCTTCTTTTCGCTCCAGTGAATGTTGACGTAACCCTCACCATCTTTCGGCCATGGCACGGCCTTAGCAAGGAAGAGACGCGCTTGGCCTACGTCGAGTTTCGCTGGTGGAGGCTACACGCGCGTTCATGGTTGTACGCGCTCAGGGTTGAACTCAGACTGAGAGGCCTTGCTCTGGGTTTGCGTGCCTCTTGCCCGCTTAGCTGAAGAGTTAGGGGCATAATCTGCGTGCGGTGCTTGCTCGCTGATCTGAAGTAGCTCGCCGAGACGATACCGAACCAGGCGAGGGCCGAGTTTGCTGGCTTGCGGCCACTCGCCACGGCTGCGGCGCGCTGCAAGCGCGTCTCTGCTTAGACCAATGATCACGGCGGCCTCGTCTGGTGTCACCCAGGCGTGTGGAGGAAGCGCAAGCAGCACATCTAGGGGCCGATAATTCTTGATAGTGTCGAATTGCTTCGTCATGTCGTGCCGATCGCCGTGGTAAAATGCGGTCAACTGTAAGTGACCGTTACCCGCTCATATCGGCGAGTGGCTAACCGATGTCCACCCCCGCCTTTCGGCAAGCTATTGATATTAAAAGAGAAAACGATGAAGCCATAGCGAGCCACACTGCAAGCGATCCAATGCTACCGAAGCGCATGCAAATTTTTTGGGGGATATCCTGCAAAAGGACGAGTGAGTTTGCCTGAACTTCGGTTCTCTTGGCACTCCAGCACTTTGCTATCCTGCAATGTCAGGTCGCGGCACTAGGCCGCGACCGTCATTGTTTGGGGCGGTCCTGCATTACGGCCGTTATTCCGGAAAGTGCGGCCCGAACCGCTTCGACATCTAGATGAGCATAGGCCTTTGCTGAGGCCGCGCTTTTGTGCGTGAGCGCCTTCTGGATAACAAACGAGCTTGCGCCGGATGCGGCAAGCCAAGAGCCAATCGTTCGCCGAAGATCATGTGGATGTAGGTCGGTGATGCCTGCGCATTTTGTCAACGCTGCCCACGCCTTCGCGACGTGCGCGATATGGCCGGTGGTGCCAGACGATGGGAAAACCCAGGGCGAATGGCCGCAGAACTCTTGTCGCCGCGTCAGAATGGCTATGGCGGGCTCCACTAGGGCGACCGCCGCTGTCTGTTTGTTCTTCGCCTTCGTTGCTGGAATGCGCCAGACGCCATTCTGCAGATCACAGTCCGACCATCGCATCGCCATGACGGCGCTTTTTCGAGCGCCTGTCCACAGCAACAAGGCAAAGAAATCGCCCCATGGGTCGGGTGCTGTTGCGCATGCATTCAAAAAGGCCCGCACCTCATCCCCCGACAAGAAGCGGTCGCGGGCAGACTCCTCATATCGAGAGACGCCACGGGCCGGGTTTCGTGCAATGCGCTCGTGTTTTGTTGCAAAGGTGAAGAAAGCGCCCAATAAGGCCGCAACTCTGTTGGCCTTAACCGGATGAGTATCACCGATGGCATTGATGACGTTCTGGCAGTCGGTGGCGCTGATAGAGGAAAGCGCCTTGCGACCAAGCCGGGGCGCGATATCTGATTTCCAGCGCTGCTCATCGCGTGCCCAAGACCTGTTCTTGCGTTTGATGTGTGCCAGGTATTGAGGCCAGAAATCATTACAGGTCTCGGCCCGCAGGCGTGCCGCTTTGCGTTGCGCAACAGGATCAAGCCCGGCGGCAATCTCGCCAATGATGCGAGTGGCCGCTCGGCGCGCCTCCGCCAGCCTGAGGCCCGGCCAACGACCAAGAGTAATGCGCTGAGTCCGCCCGGCGATCTTTTTGACGACTACGAATGTCCGTACGCCCTTAGGGGTCACCCGCAAGGCCAACCCCGGCACGTCCACATCGTAGTGGTATTTGGCCGCGTTAGCGGGGGCGGGCACAGCCTCAATGCGAGATTCAGTTAGTCGAAATCGATCTTGGCCCTTACGAGCGATGGAGCGCTCGTCCTCACGACCGGGAGCGAGGTCGTCAACATTAGGTATCTTCAGAGTAACCACTGATCCCACGACAATTTCTCCGATGATGTGGCCGTGCCGTTGCAACCCTATTGCAACCTGCGACGTCAATTGACGACATCGCCTGACAACATAGGTGCGGAGAAACTATTGATTTACAAGGGCACGTCGTTGGCCGTCATCGGCTGATAACAATATTACTGAGACTGAAAATCACGGTGTCGGTGGTTCGATATGGGGTGCGGCACGGTTAATTGAGACACTTGGCTGGGGTAAATTGAACCTCAACCGGAGTGTCTGACATGACGAATGATGAAGGTTATGAAGGGGGCAAGCCCGGAGGGGCGCCGGAGCGCTCCCCCAAAGCTGGCGAAGGCGCCCCTTCGGGCGTTGATGGGAACGTCCCGAAACGCTTTTCCGTTCAACGCAAGATGGCGATCGTTGCGCGATTGTTGCGCGGTGAGCCGGTGGATCTGGTGGCCCGGCAAACGAACCTCACCGTTGCCAAGCTAACCGAGTGGCGCGATCGCGCGCTTGCAGGCGCGGCGAGCGCCTTGAAGGAGCGCGAACGCGACGACCGTGATGATGAAATCGCCCGGCTGAAATCCAAGGTTGGCGAGATCACCATGGACAACGAACTACTCTACGCCAAGATCGACGCAATGGAGGGCAAACGCCCTTTGGCCCGCAGGAGGTCGAGACGATGAGCCAGACGCTCTCGCCCTCCATTGCTCGCTGTTATGGTCTGGCGCGAGTTGCGCGCGTGTGGAAGGTCTCGCGCGCCAGCGTCTATCGCTCTCGCCAAGAGATGCAGCCGAACACGAGCGTCCGTCGCCCTGGTCCGGTTGGCGCATGTTCGGACGCGGCGCTGGCAGAGCATATCCGCCGGCAGATTGCGGGCTCCCGCCTGCACGGCGAGGGCTATCGCAAGATATGGGCGCGGCTACGCTTTGCCGGCGTTCGGGCGAGCCCCCGTCGTGTCAGACGGGTGATGCGCGAGAACGGCCTGCTCGCGCCTCATCGCGTTGGGCGCACCGACGCCAAGAGGCACGACGGAACGATCGTCACCGACAAGATCAATGAAATGTGGGGAACGGACATGACGCAGACGATCACCGTCGGGGAAGGCCGGGCCTACGTCTTCGTTGCCGTGGAACATGCCAATTCGGAAGTCGTCGGCATTCATGCTTCACGGTCGGCCAACCGCTTCGAGGCGCTGGAGCCGGTGCGTCAGGGCGTGCATCGGCGCTTCGGAACCATCGCGCCCAGCGTGGCGCGTGGATTGAAGCTGCGTCACGATCATGGCTCCAACTACATGTCCGGAGACTTCCAGGACGAGATCGAATGCCTCGGGATCGAAGCCTCGCCCTCCTTCGTGCGCGAACCGGAGGGCAACGGCGTCGCAGAGCGATTTATTCGAACCTTGAAGGAGAACCTATTGTGGGTGAGGACCTTCGATACAATCGAAGAACTGCGCGCCGCGCTCGTCGAATTCGCCAGGCACTACAACAAAACCTGGCTCGTCGCCCGGCACGGCTATCGTACCCCAGCCCAGGTGCGAGCCGATCAATCCCAGGTTGATCAGACAGCCAAGGCCGGCCTATCA
>CAVXYJ010000032.1:0-237943 GCA_963765845.1 uncultured Actinomycetota bacterium | reverse complement strand
TTAATAGCTGCCGGATATTTAATTAGGATAATTGATTGATTGCACGACTTGACGGTTGTTTTTAATGACACAAATTCCATGAAAAAAATACTAAAAATAGCCGTAAGCTTGTTTTTGATTGGTCTGCTTGTTTACCGCGCGGTTGGGGAAATATCAAGATTCATTAATACTCATCCAATTTAGGCTTATTATCTATTGTTTTAATGGCAAAATTTTTGCAATTCCCAATCAGCACATTAAAATGGAAGAAGTGCCTTGAAATCCATGAAATATACCATTCATTTATTTTTCTCAAAAGATTTTATGTATCGGATTCTTTTTTAACAATTTTTTGCCAACTTCGATTGGTGGAGACGGTTATGAGGTTGCTCAAAACCTTACCTCAATCAGAAAAAAAGTCCCGTGCGGTATCAGCGGTATTATTAGAGCGAATAATCGGTTTTGCCGTATTGCTTCTGTAGGCCTTCTGGGTTCGGCTTTAGTAATTTCAAAATATGAATCCTATATTATCCGGTTATACGCTTTGATAGGAATGATTTGTTTAATCGCTTTACTTCTTTTATTTTTTTATACCAAGGACAAAGCTCGGTTCAGCGGAAAATTTCTAAAATTAAGTTGCTTAAAAAATTCAATGTTATTTTTGATAATTTGCGTTACATACATGACCATAGGAAAATTATCGGCAGTATTATTGCAGTCTCGGTCGTGTTCCAATTGATAGCGATCACATCGGTCTTCCTATTATTCAAAACTTTTGGCGTAGAGATTATTTTCCCAATTGTGCCGTTATCACTGCATTGACAGCTATGGTTGCTGTTTTACCAATTTCGATAAATGGAATCGGAATCGCGGAAGGCTCGTTCGTCTATGCAGCGATGCAGGTAAATACTGGCGTTGACCAGGCTATCATAGTTGCGTTTGTTTACCGGCTTCTAAATCTTCCATTCAGCCTGGCTTGTGGACTTATTTATCTTGTTGATACCAAAAAAGATTGAAAACATGAGAAATAAAGATGATCAACTTCTGATGTCAAAGAAGTGTTTTTTTTGAATCAACGGAGTGAATGAAATGAATGTTAACTTCAACATTTTCTCTTCTTCCTTGCATCTGGAAAAAATAAATCCAATATCTGTCATAACATTTATTGGATTTACTCTTATGCTTGCATTTATCGGGGCTTGCGACAACATGGGAACAGGGACATACTTTTCCTCCAGTTCCTCGAAGTGATATTATTAAAGAGATGAATTTTGACCTTGTGTCGAACGTCATTTCAATAGCCATAGGGAGCGATAACTGGCCGCTACATGGGCAGATGATAATTTCCTTTATACTGCATACGGGGATGGTTGGGGATTCGAGCCAAAAGCTAAATCGGAAGCTTTAACCTGGGATTGCTCGTATTAAGGGTGATCCGCCTAATATATTCGGTGACAATATTCGATCATAAGGTGGTGAGCAGATAGGACAGGGGTCCAGAGGGAAAAAAGCCAGTGGGATGCTGATGGTCAATGGTATTCTCTAGATGTGGGCGCGAAACGCCAACCATAATGGCAAACACTCGCAACTCGCCTGGTCAAACGACCACGGGAAAATCTGGGAATGGAATATTTGGAAATTTAAGGAGTTTGGATATTGCACGTTTATCAATTTTGGCAAAAATTATCAGGGTGCCAAAGATAATTATGTATATACAGTTATCTCATGATAATCCCAGCGCTTATCAGAGAGCTGATCGCTTTGTTCTGATGAGGGTGCCAAAGGATGAGATTCAAGATCGAGAAGCATACGAATTTTTATAAGAACCGGATTTTCAGATCAAACCCGATCTGGACAAAGACAAATTGGCTCAACGGGGTGCCGTATTCAGAGATCCGGGCGTTGTCATCGTTCCGGTCTCAGTTATAATGCAGGGTTGAAAAGGTACTTTGGTGGCAAGCAAGATTTCCCAAGGGCCGTTTTCGGCATGAGGGAAGCATGTTTGGTGTCTTTGGTGCTCCTGAACCTTGGGGACCCTGGACTACAATATATTATACCTATAATTGGGATGTGGGGGCCGGTGAAACAGGCAGTTTCCCAACTAAATGGATGAGTGCAGACGGTAAAACTATGTATTTGGTTTTCTCCGGCAATGACTCTTTTTCGGTTAGAAAAGTCACGATTAGCTTGTCGCCTAATCCAGAAGCCAATTGAAGGGTCAAAGAAGTTTACCTTGCAGTAATGACGATCACATCTGTAATTCCTGCCAATCTTTAAGCTGACATTCAATTCGCTCCAAACAAACAAAGCCATTGTATCAACCAAAATTCAATGGGCTATAGCCCTGCTAAATTCTTTAGAAAGAAAAGGTCAGCGAATTTATGAGAAATCCCAAGGAACTAACCGCTATCTATGAACTATCATCTATCCGCTAATAGTACGAAATATTTAAGCATCATAGTCCCGCTATTTAACGAAGAGGAGTCCAGTTGAAAAACTGGTTTCCGCGATCGTTGAAGTCGGTAATCAATTTGACTTCATGTATGAACTCATTCTGGCGGGATGACGGGATTCAGATAATACCGGCAAATCATTGAGGAAATGAAACATCTATTTCTCATTTGCGGGGTATAAAATTGCGTCGGAGTTTTACGGCCAGACCAGCGCTATGGTGGCCGGCTTTGATCATGCTGCCGGCGAAATTATCGTACCCTGGACGGTGATCTTCAAAATGATCTGCTGACATTCCCATGCTGTCTTGAGAAAATGGAAAGAGCGCTAATCAGTATTGTCAGCGGATGGCGCATGTACCGCAAGGATGATTATTCAGGGTTTTTCCATCTCGGATCGCCAATTTATTATTTCGTTTACCACCGGAGTTCGTTTGCACGACTACGGCTGCTGGCTGCAAAGCCTATCGGGCTGGTCACTAAATCAATCAAAGCATATGGCGAGATGCACCGCTTTTTCCGGCCCTGGCCAGCATGACCGGGGCCCGGGTAACGGAAGTGCCCGTCAACCATTATCCGCGAAAATTCGGTGTCTCCAAATATGGTTTTGACAGGATCTTCAAGGTGTTCAGCGACATTTTCTCAATGAGCCTGATTATCCGCTTTTCATTCAACCCCCTGAAGGGCTTTGCCCTGGCTGCTGCACCATTCTTTTGCATGTCAGCCTTTTTCCTCATTTTGGGCACCCTGGCCATCCTTCTGCATTGGACGGCCGGCAAACCGCTCTTTTTCATGATGGCCGGGGCTTTGAGTGGATTTGCCGTCATTCACCTCGTCATGCTGGGTGTCCTGGGTGAACTGGTGATAAACACCAGTGACCTGACCCACACCCAGATGCCGGAAATAACCAAAAAACGAATTTTAACTAATAACAAAGATATGAACCACAGAGACACTGAGGACACAGAGCGGTAGTTCCTTTCCTGATCTGAAACTGCAATCAGGACAAAAATATAAGCCCTTGGGGTGCATTTCAAAAACTATATAGCATGCAAAAATATATTGATATAATCGACTCACAGGTGAGGTCATAGGTGCAGCCATTGAGGTGCATAAAATCCTTGGCCCCTGGCATCCTGGAGAATGTTTACGAAAGATGCTTGGGACGAGTGGTTTCTAAGAAAATTTCCATTTGAAAGCCAGAAGCTTTTGCCGGTGATTTACAAAGATGAAATTGATTGTGGATATAGGATGGATATAGTTGCTGACAAGTTAATTGTAGAACTAAAAGCATGTGAAAGTCTATTGCCAATACACGAAGCTCAGCTCTTGACCTATTTGAGATTAACGGGAATAAAAATCGGACTGCTGATAAATTTCAACGTTCCGGTGCTCAAGGACGGAATTAAGCGGTTGGCTATGTAAAATATCAACCTTCCGCGCTAAGCGGATGATGAAGATTTACCACCCGCTTCGCTCGAGACACCGAGGACACGGAGGAAGTTTATTTTACAGGCGGGAAACAACGCCGGGGAAAAATTATCTCTGTGACCTCCGTGTCTCCGTGGTAAAAAGAAATTCAGTGCCTCTGCTTGCCCCGTGGGTCCGGCAGATCGTACTGGGGTGGTAAAAAAATCTTTACAATCTTTATATTATAATTAAATATATGAAACCACTGATGTCCGGTTAAGAATCAAATAAATTCAGTTGGATATGACCGTTAGTAATTTTGTTTTTGTAATAGTTTTAGCAATACGTTTTTGTTATTACTGACTCGTACGTATTGCTGTGATCTGGCACAACTGGAAACCTGGATCGAAAGTGCCAACGCCGCCTGGGCAGAGTCGAGCAGCCAACATGGCAACATGCCGTCGATTTTCTGCCGCCGGTCGAAGCCGCTCCGCTGACCGGCCGCAACAAACTGCGGAAAATGTTGCTGTTTACTCGTTCGTACGTATTGCTGTCGGCGGCGGGACCTGGGACGTGCTTGCGCGCAATCAGGAGGAATTCAGCGACGCGCCGGGCGCGGCATCCGCATCGTCAAGGTCGCCGACCAGGACTTGGCGCGGGCGCGCAAACTGGTCGGGGACAAGGCTGCAGTCACCGCTGACGCCTGGGAGGTGTTGTCGTCTTCGTTCAGTTTCGTCTTGCTGGGTCTCGCCGAGGAATAGCTGACGGCTGAACATCCCCGTGGTCGTTCGCCGGCGATCAGCTCCACACTTTCGGCACGGGCCGGGCGTTCTGCTCGCACGGTGAGCACGTTGCGTTCGACGTCCAGGTCGATCGAGTCGGCATCAACGCCGGGCAGGTCGAACTCGACTACGAACTCCTCGCCGTCGCGCCAGGCATCCATCGGCATCGCGGCGGGTCGTGCCGGGGTGCCGGCGGCGCCGAAGACCTGCTGGGTCAGCCGGTCGAGTTCCCGGAACGGGTCGGTGCGCATCAGCATCATGTCCACCTCCATCTGCTCGGTGATGCTCCTTCCGGTCCACCGATCCCGTTGCTGGGATCTGTGGTGTGCGCTATAGATTACCTATAGCAGAACCGCTAGACCTGATGCAAGACCCTGGAGCGCAGAAGGACTGTCACTGATGGATCTCACTGGACCCGCCGCCGATCGCGGGGTGTATGGCATCACCACCGCTGCCGAACTCGTCGGCATGGGGGTACAAAATCTGCGGGCCTATGAGCGTCACGGGCTGCTCGAACCTGCCCGAACCGATGGCGGCACCCGGCGTTACAGCGAACGTGACCTTGACCGGCTGCGTCGCATCGGCGACCTGCTCGGCGCCGGGCTCAACCTTGCCGGTATCGGCATGGTTCTCCACTTGCAGGACGAGAACGCCCAGTTGCGCTTAGCGCACGATGAGCTGCCATGGCTGAAGACCGCACCCATCATGGCGCCGAAGACCACAAGACGAGCCTCGAGGAGCCAGCCCCGGTCCCGTCCCAGGAACGCCGACACACGCGGCGATGACCCTGGTAAGCCCGCGCTCCCGGCGTGATGGCCACCGGCGGGCCGGCCGGTCAGGTCGCGCGAAGGCCGCCGGGAAGGACGTGAGAACGCGGACGAATCGTGGATCATCGCAGCCAGGGCGGGCGTTTAACCCGTTGCGTCATTTGTTGCACACGTTCTTTTGCTTCGCTGGAAGCTCTGAAGAGCCGATCCGGAGGTCGTCTTGCTCGACAATCCCGTCATCTGTGCCCGTCGCCAGCTCCTGCTTGGGGCCGGCGTCGGAGGAGTTGCTCTCGTTGCCGCCTGCTCCAGTAGCAGCAGCTCAGGCAATTCCGGTACGGGAACGACTTCCGGCGGCGCAGGTGGCTCCGCGGGGATCATCGCGCTGGCGAAGGTCCCGTCCGACACGGCCGTGTCGGTCCGGGACTCGACGGGCCGCATCCTGCTGCTCACTCAGAGCGGCGGCACGCTGACCGCCTTGGATTCCACGTGCACCCATCAGGGCTGCACGGTGAGCCCGGCCGGCCCAGCCCTGGTCTGCCCCTGTCATGGATCACAGTTCACCCTTACCGGCGCGGTGACCTCCGGTCCCGCTCCGACGGCGCTGCACACTGTGGCCGTGAAAGTCGTCGCCGGACAGGTCGAGCTCGCCTGATGACGTCAGTGGGCGCGTTCCCGTTCCTTCCCAAGACGGTCAACGGCGTGCCGCTTCACCCACTCGTCGTGCATGCCGTCGTGGTGCTCTTGCCGCTCGCGGTGATAGGGACCATCGGTATCGCGGTGTGGCCGGCGATGCGGCGTCACTTCGCGCTCGCCGTACTCGCCGTCGGTGTCGTGGCGGGTCTCGCAGTGCCGTTGGCCGCGATCAGCGGCGAGCAGTTCCGTAACGAGCTGGGTGCTCAGCAGCTGGTTCGCCAGCATCAGCACTACGCCAAAGTCTTGCTGGTCTGGACCTTCTTCTTCGTGGTGATCCTGATCGTGATGGTGGTTCTCGATCTGGCGCGGCGGCTGGGGCCGGAGCAGGCGGCGGGCTCAGCGGAATCGACCACTCGCTTCGAGCGAAGCGTGGGACGGTTCGTCCCGGTGGCGTTGCGCGAGCAGGTTCAGTTGCTGCGCCGCGCCCAGCCGGTCCTCAGCGTCCTGTCCGTCGCGCTGGCGCTCGTCGTCGGCTACTACACCTTCAAGACCGGCGACAGCGGCGCGAAGGCAGTCTGGCAGGGCCGGATCCCCGTCGGCTGACACCCGGCGTCCGGCGGGCGCAGCACCGGCCTCAAGATGACCCCCATGAGTGATCAGGTCAGGCCCTTCACCGTCGACATTTCTGCGGCCGCCATCGCCGACCTGCGCGAGCGACTCGGGCGCACCCGCTGGCCCAACCCGGAGCCGGTCGAGGACTGGACGCAGGGAATCCCGCTCGCCTACACGAAGGAGCTCTGCCACTACTGGCGGACCGAGTACGACTTCGGTGCAGCGCGCTCGCGCCTGAATGCGTTCCCGCATTTCACGACCGAGATCGACGGCCTGACGTCCACTTCCTGCACGCCCGCTCGCCGCACCCCGACGCGATGCCGCTGGTCCTCACGCACGGCTGGCCCGGCTCGGTCGTCGAGTTCCTCGACGTCCTCGCGCCGCTGACGCGACCCCGGCGCCCACGGCGGCGATCCCGCCGACGCCTTCCACGTGGTCTGCCCCTCGCTGCCGGGCTACGGGTTCTCGGGCCAACGCCCGACCGCGGGCTGGGGCGTCGACCGCATCGGCGCAGGCCTGGGTCGCGCTCATGGCCCGGCTCGGCTACGAGCGCTACGGCGCGCAGGGCGGCGACTGGGGCGCGCAGGTCATCGACGCGCGTCGGCGCGCCAGGACCCGCGATCACTGCGCGGCGATCCACCTGAACATGCCCATCGCCGTACCGCGCCCCGAGGCGACGGTCGAGCTCTCACGCCGAGCGAGCAGGCCGGCGCTCGATGCGCTGGCCGCGTTCCACCGAAGAGTCGGGCTACGGACCAGGAGCAGTCGACCAAGCCGCAGACCCTCGGCGTACGGCCTCACCGACTCGCCCGCCGGGCCTGCTGGGCTGGATCGTCGAGAAGTTCCGCGCGTGGACCGACTGCGACGGCCACCCGGAGAATGCAGTGGCGCGTGACGAGTTGCTCGACAACGTGATGCTGTACTGGCTCACGAACACCGGCGCGAGCTCCGCCCGCCTGTACTGGGAGAGCTTCACCGGTGGCACCACGGCCGAGTCGGGGTGCCCATGGGGGCATCGATCTTCCCGAAGGAGATCATCCGCATGTCTCGGCGCTGGGCATCCAAGCGCTTCACCGACATCCGTTACTGGAACGAGCTCGACCGCGGGGGGCACTTCGCCGCCTTCGAGCAGCCCGAGACCTTCGTGGACGAGGTGCGCGCTTTCTTCCGCCTCGTGCGCTGAGTCCTCAGCTCAGGCGTTGCTATTTTGTCGAACGAACGTTATAAAAGTGACGGTCGTTCGCAATCGGAGGTGGCGTGCCCCGGCGTACCCAGGCAGATCGGCGGGCTGACACCCGCGAGCGGCTGCTGCGCGCCGCGGCTGAGCTTTTCGCGAGCCGGGGATACGACGCCGTGTCGGTCGACGAGGTTGCCGCCGCCGCCGACCGCAGCTCGGGTGCCGTCTATGCGCATTTCGGCAGCAAGCAGGGACTGCTTCGGGCGTTGCTGGACTCGTGGAAGGAAACGACCGCGACGGTCGTGCAGGCCGAGTTCGCCGTCTCGCCTGACCCCGCGTCCCGGATGGCCGCACTGTGGCGCAACGTCGCGCACCCGCCGGACGAGCTGGGCGACCAGTGGCTGCTGCTGGAGCACGAGCTGTGGCTGCGCGCCGTGCGTGACCCGGATGTCGGCGTCGGCCTGCGCAACCGCTACGGCGAGGTGCGGGCGTCCATGGCGGCGGGATTTCGCGAGCGCGGGGTGTCGCCGCGGCTCGGGGCTGACCTCGCGTCGCAGGTCTTCGCACTGCTGATCGGGCTCGACATGCAACGCCGGCTCGACCCTGGCGCGGTCAGTGACGAGACGGCTCTCGCCGGGCTGAACGCCCTCTATGACGCGGCGCTCGAACGCGCCGACCTGCTGTGAAACCACCTCCGGAGAGGAACCTTCATGCGCACAAAGCTGTGTGACCAATTCGGAATCGAGTTTCCCATCTTCGCCTTCACCCACTGCCGCGACGTGGTGGCGGCCGTCAGCAAGGCCGGCGGCTTCGGCGTCCTCGGCGCCGTCGGCTTCAGCGCCGAGCAGCTCGAGATCGAGCTCGACTGGATCGACGAGCACATCGGCGACCAGCCCTACGGCGTCGACATCGTGATCCCCGGCAAGTACGAGGGCATGGGCGAGCTCGACGCCGAGAAGCTCGAGGCCGACGCTGCGCGAGTCGATGCCCGAGCAGCACGCGACTTCGCCGCAGCAGTCCTCGCCGAGCACGGCGTCCCGGAGCTCCCCGAGGGCGAGCGCAGCCACTCAGCTGCTCGGCTGGACCGCGGCGACGGCGACGCCCCAGATCGAGGTGGCGCTCAGGCACGACAAGGTGCGGCTGATCGCCAACGCGCTCGGCACCCCGCCCACCGACGTGATCGAGGAGATCCACGAGCAGCGGGCGCACGGTCGCCGCCCTGTGCGGCTCCGCCAAGCACGCGCTCAAGCACAAGGAGGCCGGCGTCGACATCATCATCGCCCAGGGCTACGAGGGCGGCGGGCACACCGGCGAGATCGGCAGCGTCGTGCTCTGGCCCGAGGTGATCGACGCAGTCGCGCCCGACCCCGGTGCTGGCGGCGGGCGGGATCGGCACCGGGCCGCCAGATCGCGGCGGCCCTCGCCATGGGCGCCCAGGGCGTCTGGACCGGCTCGATCTGGCTCACGGTGGCCGAGGCCGAGCTCGCCGCCCGCGCAGATGGACGCGCTACGCTCGCCGCCACGAGCCGCGACACGGTCCGCTCGCGGTCCTTCACCGGCAAGCCGTGCCGCATGCTCGCGCAACGACTGGACCGAGGCCTGGGAGGCGACCGGATAATCCCAAGCCGCTCGGCATGCCGCTGCAGTTCATGGTGACCGCCGACGCGCGTGGCGCGCGGCCACCGCTACCCGGACCAGGCGCAGGACGTCATGTTCAACCCGGTCGGCCAGATCGTCGGCACGATGAACAAGGTGCGCAGTGCCCGCGAGCTGATCGGCGATCTGGTGAGCGAATATGCCGACGCCGTCGAGCGTCTGGAACGCACTCGGGGCCGAGTCGAGCCGGCGATGACCATCACATCTGCCGGCAGCGACAGCCTCGAGAGCATCGATGTCTTCAGCCACGAGGTCTGGGTCAAGGGTGTGCCGCACGAGCAGCTGGCCCTGATGCGGCACGAGGCGCCGGTGTTTCGCCACCGGGGCACCGAGATCGACATGCCGCCGCACTTCTGGGTGCTCACCCGGCATGCCGACGTGCAGGCGGCGAACCGCGACTGGGAGAGGTATTCCTCGGCCCTTCCGGGCAGCTTGCTGAACGACCCGCCCGAGGACGTCGCGCACAGTTTCCGGACCATCATCGACACCGATCCGCCGGTGCACACCAGGCTGCGCAAGCTGGTGAACCGGGGGTTCATGCCGCGGGTGATCTCCTCGTACGAGGACCACCTGCGCGACGTCACCGCCGAGATCTTCGACCGCGCCGTGCCGCGGGGAGACTTCGACTTCGTCGTCGACGTCGCAGCTGAGCTGCCCCTGGTCGCCATCACGGAGCTGCTCGGGATCCCGTATGAGGACCGGCACAAGGTCTTCGAGTGGGCCAACCGGCTCGTCGGCGGCACCGACCCGGAGTACGACCGGGGCCAGGAGGCCCGCGTCGGCGCGGCTTTCGAGCTGTACCAGTTCGCCCAGGAACTGGCCGCGGAGCGCCGTCAGGAGCCGAAGGACGACATCGTCACCAAGCTCATCTCGGCCGTCGACGGTGATGACGACAAGCTCGACGACCACGAGTTCGACCTGTTCATCCTCACGCTGGCGGTCGCAGGGAGTGAGACCACCCGCAACGCCATGTCCCACGGCCTGCTTGCGCTGATCAACCACCCGGAGCAGATGCAACGGCTGCGCGAGGGCGGTCCGGAGGTCTCGGATGCGGCGGTCGATGAGATCCTTCGCTGGGCCACGCCGGTATCGAACTTCCGCCGCACCGCCACCCGCGACGTCGAACTGCACGGGGTGCACATCCCGAAGGGCGATCCGGTCGTGCTGTCGTACGCCTCGGCCAACTACGACGAGACGGTGTTCGACGACCCGCATCGCTTCGACATCACGCGCTCGCCCAACCCGCACGTCGCGTTCGGCGGCGGGGGACCGCACTTCTGCCTGGGGTCACATCTGGCGCGGTTGGAGATCAAGCTGCTGTTCGAAGCGCTGCTGGCGCGAACCAGCGACATCCACCTCGACGGTGACGTCCAGCGGCTGCGTTCCAGCTTCATCAACGGCATCAAGCATCTGCCCATCCGCGTGCAGAGCGCCTGAAGCGGGGTCGGCGCGGGGTCAGCGCCGCCCGGTCAGCGGCAGCCGGCGCAGGCCGGTATGGCGGTTGGAGCGGGTCCACTCGGGCGCTCCGGCCTGCTCGAGATCGCTGAAATGCGAGAGGGTTTCGTCGAGCAGGACACCGATTTCGAGCCGGGCGAGGTTGGCGCCGAGGCAGAAGTGCGCGCCGCTGCCGAACGCCAGGTGGGGGTTGGGGCTGCGGCTGATGTCGAACGCGTCGGCCGCGTCGAACGCCTTCGCGTCACGATTGGCCGAACCTTCCCAGACCAGCACCTTGTCGCCGGCTCTGATGGCGTGTCCGGCGAGGGTGGTGTCGACCGTCGCGGTGCGGCGCTTGGAGGGCGAGGGGCTGGTCCAGCGCAGGATTTCCTCGACGGCGGTAGGCAGCAGGCTTCGGTCGTCGCGTAGCGCCGCGAGCTGCTCGGGGCGTTCGAGCAGGGCGAGCAGCCCGGCCGATACGGCGCCTCGGGTGGTCTCGGCGCCGGCGGAGAACAGCAGCGAGAAGAAGCTGTAGAGCTCGCTTTCGGTCAGCTGCGGCGGATCCGCGTCGTCCAGGCGCGCGTGGACGACGACCGAGAGCATGTCGTCGCCCGGGTGGGCCCGCTTCTCGGCGATGAGCTCCCTGCCGTACTCGAGCAGCTGCCCCTGGGCGTCCCGGGCCCGGTCGTCGCGCGTCCCGGCGGCGTCGGGCGCATCACCGACCCGGATGTCGAACGTGTGCTCCACCTGAGCGAGCAGCGCATGCCGGTCGCTCTCAGGAACGCCCAGCAGGATGCAGATCGTCTGCAGCGGCAGCTCGCCGGCGAGGTCGTGGACGACGTCGAAGGTGAAGGGGCCGGGGCCGTCGCCAAGGCCGTCGAGCAGCAGGCAGGTGCGGCGCCGCAGTTCGACGTCGAGGCGTTCGACGGTGCGCCGGGTGAGTCCGGTGCTCACCAGCCGGCGAACCCGGCTGTGGCGCGGATCGTCCATCATGTTCAGCACGATTCCGGCGATCGGCAGGTCGGCGAGCAACGTGCCGCCATACGGGCGCGCGCCTCCCCGTTCGGAGGAGTAGGTGGCCGGATCGCGCAGGACGTGACGGGTCTCGGCGTAGGTCGCGACCGACCAGAATCCCTCTGCGTCCGGAGTGTGGCGGGTCGGCTCGTGCCAGTAGACCGGCGCTTGCTGCCGGTGGCGGGCGAAGATCGGATGCGGGAAGCCGCCGGCGAACGCGTCGAGATCGGTGAGGTCGACCCCCGCCATGACCTGCTGCACGTGCGCAGCCTAGGCGCGCTGGATAACGGCGTGAACGCGGGTGGGGAGTCGCATCCGGTGGGCGCAGCTGATAGGCAGGCCGGGTGAGACAGCTCTTCCCGCCTCCGGCTGGCGCCGCGGCCGGCGCAGCGACCACCGCGCAGGCGGTCTACGGCGACATCCTCGAGCGGGCGGCGCGCTCGCCCGCGGGCGGGCAACGGCCGCACGTCGTGCTCAACATGGTCAGTTCCACCGACGGTGCGATCGCCCTCGACGGCCTGTCAGGCGGGCTCTCCGGCTCGGCCGACAAGGAGGTCTTCGGCTACCTGCGCAGCATCGCCGACGTGATCCTGGCGGGCGCCGCCACGGCACGCGAGGAGAACTACGGCCAGCCGCGCCTGTCCGGCGAGCTACGTGCGCAGCGGGCCTCTCGCGGCCAGCCGGAACTGCCGCGGATCGCGGTCGTGACGCGTTCGATGCGCATCGACTGGTCCAGCCGGTTGTTCGCCGATCCCCGCTCGCCGGCCGGTCTTCCCCTCGTCATCTGCCCGGACAACACGCCGCCCGGGCTCCGGGCGCCCGCCGAGGGCATTGCGGAGGTGCTCACCGCGGGGCAGGACGACGTCGATTTGCCGGCAGCGCTCGGCCGGCTCCGCGAGCGCGGTGCCCGCCTCGTGGTCTGCGAAGGCGGCCCGATGCTGAACGGCCACTTGCTGTCCGCCGGGCTCGTCGACGAGCTGTGCCTGACCGTCTCGCCGGTGCTCGTCGGCGGCCGCGGACCGCGGGTCAGCGGCTGGGATGAGCCGCATCCGGCGCTGGGGCTCGAGCTGGTTTCTTGCTGCGAGTCCGAGGGTGTGCTGCTGCTGCGCTACGCGACGACCTCGGCGTCCCAGGACTGAACAAGCGTGTTGGCGAGCACGAGCCCGGGCATGGATCGGCAGGCGCGCTAGAAACCGACGACGGGCCGTGGCGTGTACGGCTTTTCCAGCGCGGTGATCTCGTCGGCGGTGAGCGTGACGTCGAGCGCGGCGATCGCGTCTTCGAGGTGGTGGGTCTTGGTGGCCCCGATGATCGGCGCGGTGATCCCGGGCTTGGACAGCAGCCACGCGAGCGCCACCTGAGCGCGGGAGATGCCGCGGGCCTCGGCGATCGTGCGTACTGCTTCGATGATGGACGCGTCGTCGTCGGCGTACAGCGTGCGGCCGAAGGCGTCGGTCTCGCTACGCGAGGTGGTGGCGCCCAGGTCGCGGGTCAGGCGGCCGCGGGCGAGTGGGCTCCAGGGAATCACCCCGATGCCCTGATCCGCGCAGAGCGGGAGCATCTCCCGCTCCTCTTCGCGGTGGAGCAGGTTGTAGTGGTTCTGCATGCTGACGAACCGGGTCCAGCCATGAACGTCCGCCGTGTAGAGCGCCTTGCTGAATTGCCAGGCGTACATCGACGAGGCGCCGATGTAGCGCGCCTTTCCGGCCTTGACGATGTCGTGGAGGGCCTCGAGGGTCTCCTCGATCGGGGTCCGGTAGTCCCAGCGATGGATCTGGTAAAGGTCCACGTAATCGGTGCCGAGCCGGGCAAGGCTCGCGTCGATCTCGTGCATGATCGCCTTGCGGGAAAGCCCGCCGCCATTGGGGCCCTGGCGCATCGGCATGCGCACCTTGGTCGCGAGCACCACCTCGTCACGCTTGGCGAAATCGGCCAGCGCGCGACCGACGATCTCCTCGCTGCCGCCGGCGGAGTAGGCGTTGGCCGTGTCGAAGAAGTTGATGCCCGCCTCGAGCGCCCGGCGGATGTGGGGGCGGCTGCTCTCCTCGTCGAGGGTCCATTCGTGGTTGCCCCGGCCGGGCTCGCCGTAGCTCATGCATCCGAGGCAGATCCGGGAAACCTCAAGGCCGGTCGATCCGAGTCGCACGTAGTCCATCCCTCGACTCTGCCCCAGCCCGCCGCGTTCCTACCCGATCGTGCCCCGGGCGTTTCACCGCGGTCTGCGCCGCCCCCTGCTCGATAGTGTGGCCAGATGGACGGCTGGCATATCGAGCCGCGTTTTGCCCCGCTGGCGTTGAAGTTCTCGAAGCTGTTCCGCCACCCGAGCGATGGCGGCGGCGCGCTGGCCGTCTACCACCACGGTGAGCTGGTGCTCGACATCTGGGCCGGTTTCGCTCACCGCGGGCAGCGCTGGCACCGCGACACCGTCTCGCTGTCGTTCTCCACCGGCAAGGGGGTCGCGAGCACGCTGGTGCACCGGCTCGCCGAGCAGGGCCTGCTCGACTACGACGTCCCCGTGGCGACGTACTGGCCCGAGTTCGCCGCCGCCGGCAAGGAAGCGATCACCGTCCGGGAGCTGATGAGCCACCGCGCCGGGCTGCACCGGGTGCAGGGCATCGCCCCCGATGGCGTCGGCCTGCTCGACTACGACAAGGTCGTCGCCCGCCTCGCCGCGAACCCGCCGGATCCCAGGCGCCTTTCCGGCCCGGGCTACCACGGGGTGACCTACGGCTGGCTCGTGGCCGAGCTCGCCGCGCGGGCCGGCGGACGCCCGTTCACCGAGCTGCTGCGCACCGAGGTGGCCGAGCCGCTCGGTGCGGCGGAGCTGTGGTTTGAGGTCCCGCAGGAGGAGCAGTACCGCATTGCGGGCTTCTTCCCGCGGCTGCTCCCGCTGCGGCTGTCCTGGCCGTTCGTCTCCGCCCGCCTCGGCTCGATCCCGATCACGCGCGGCTTCGTCGAGGCCATGATGCCGGAGAAGTTCGACACGCTGGTGCGCCGGCCGGAGGTGCACAGCGCCGTCATGCCCGGTTGGAACGGGGTCTTCAGCGCCCGCGCGCTGGCGCGCATGTACGCCCCGCTGGCCGGCGACGGCACGGTCGAGGGGGTCCCCTTCCTGAAGCCGGAGACGATCGCCGAGATCAGCACCGTCCAGACCGTCGCCCGCGACTACGTGCTGGGCTTTCGTCCGAACTGGCGGCTCGGGTATCACCAGGCGTTCGTCGCCGATCGGGCCCGCACCCCTCGCGCGTTCGGGCACTACGGACTCGGCGGCAGCGGCGCGTTCGCCGACCCCGACACCGAGCTGGCCGTCGCGTTCGTGAGCAACCACCTGGGCAACAAGATCTCGGCTCTCGGGGATCTGCGCCTGGCCCGGTTGAGCGCCCTCGCGCGCCGGCTCGCCCTCGCCGACTAGGCTCCGGTGCCGTCCCCAGCCCGGCGCAAGACTCAGTAGCCGAGCGCAAACCCAAGGGCGGCTTGGCGTCGATTACTGGGTTTTGGGCGGGCGCCGCGAGCTAGCTGTGTCACTGTGTGGCCGTGGTCGTGCCTTTCGGTCCAGACGCTCCCGTCCGGCCTCCCGTCGCCTCCGGTATCCGGGCGATTCCCTCAGCGGCGACGCTCTTCGTCGGCGCGCTCGCGCTGCTGGCCGTTTGCGGCTTGGCGGCGCTCGGGGCGAAGCAGACGTTGCTCTTCCCGAGCCTCGGGCCCACGGCCATGCTCTTCTTCGCCCGTCCGCTGCCTCCGGAATGCACGGTGCGCAACGTGATCGTCGGGCACTGGATCGGGATCCTGACGGGCCTCGCGGCGCTGGAAGTCTTCGGTCTGCGCGCGCTGCCGTCGGCCGTCACACATGGGCTCGACGCGCGTCGTGTGGTCGCGGCGGCCCTCTCGGTCGCCGTCACGGCCACCGTGCTGCGCCTGCTTCGCAGCCCCCATGCACCGGCGGGGGCCAGCACGCTCATCGTCAGCCTCGGTCTGCTGACCACGAACAGGCAGCTGCTGATGATGGCCGCTTCGGTGGTGCTCATCGCCCTGGCCGGGTGGGCGCTGAACCGGCTGACCGGCGTGCGCGTTCCGCTGTGGCGCAGGCCAGGCGCGGGCCCACCGAGCGACGTCGGTGAGGTGATCCCGCCCCCCTGGTATCCCGCGGCTCCTGTGCCGAGCGCCCCGGCGGGCGGCACGCAGATCATCGCCCGCCCGCCGCGAGCGTCCGGGCAGCCGCCTAGTTGAAGGTGTTTCCGGACAGCGAGTAGGAACCGATCCGTCCGGGCCGACGGGCAGATCACCCGGCGATCGTGATGCGCTGCATCGATCGGTGGGCGCCGGGTGGGATGTCGGTGGGCACCAGGTGGCACGTCGCCCGGTTGTCCCAGAATGCGATGCTTCCCGGCTCCCAGCGGAAGCGGCAGGTGTACGAGGGTTCGACAGGTGCTGGTAGAGCATCGCCAGCAGGTGGGCGCCTTCGGCCCGGGAGAGCTCGACGATGTGGCTGGTGAAGTTCGGATTGACGAACAGCGCCTTCTCGCCCGACTCCGGATGCACGCGGACGACGGGATGCACGGACCGCAGATCCTGCGACTGGAACTGCTTTTTCACCGCGCCGGGCAGCTCGCCGCGGGTGATCGGCAGGAAGTTGTGGTGAACGGCGTGCAACTCGTCGCACAGCCGCTGCAGCGGGGCGGACAGCTGCTCGTAGGCGACGACGAGGTTGGTCCACTGGGTGTCACCGCCGTAGGTCGGCACCACGAGGCCCCGCAGGATCGAGCCCATCGGCGGGTTCGGTACGAAGGTGACGTCGGTGTGCCAGCGGCTCTCGATGCTGGGCGCCAGCGACTTGGCACTGCTGCCCGCGTCCTCGGCCTCGCGCTTGCCGAACTCCTGGTTGTCGAGCAGCAGGATCTCCGGATGGTCGGGGAACGCCGGCGGCATTGTCGGGTGCGCCGGGGTCATCTCGCCGAACTGGCGTCCGAAGGCGATGTGCTGGTCCTGCGTCAGGTGCTGGTCGCGGAAGAAGACGACCTTCCACTTCACGAGGGTCGACCGGATCTCGGCGACGGTCTCGCTGTCGAGCGGTTCGCTCAGGTCGACGCCGAAGATCTCGGCGCCGATGTGGCCGGCCAGGGGGCGGATGTCCAGGGCTGGTGCGGGGTGCTGTCGTCGTCATGCGGCTCTCCGGTCCTTGATGTGACGGGCTGTCTGCTCAGATACGGGGGCGCCGGCAAGAGCGACGGCGGTGTCGAGAACGTTGGCCAGGAAGGCGGCGCGCGCAGTGCTGACGCGCCGGGGCGAGTGCTGCACGAGCAGCTCCCGGTCGGCGAGCGCGTGGGTCATGTGACCGCTGAACAGCGACCACCGCTCGTCCCGCAGCTGCTCGGGAACGCCGGCTTCGGCCAGCAGCTGGCAGTAGCGCGCAGAGATGATGGCAACGCCGCGGGTCCAGTCCTGGGCTTCGAGGTCGCCGGGGGCGGTGCCCTCGACGTACGCCGCCTGGATGCAGAACCGCAAGTACCAGCTCGGACGGCCGGGCTCACCGAGCATCTCCGCCAGCGGGTGCAGGAACGCTTCGGCGAGGGCGCTCAGCTCGTACCCGCGGCCGCCGCGGTCCAGCTCGTCGAGCATCGCCAGCCGGCGCTCGTTGATGCGAACCATCCGGTGCTTGAAGACGGCGTCCAGCAGCTGCGCTTTCGTGCCGAAGTGGTAGCGCACCGCGCCGGTGTTGCGCTGGCCGGCTTCGGCGCCGATCTCACGCAGCGACACCCCGTGCACCCCGCGCTCGGCGAACAGGCGCTCGGCCGTCTCGATCAGCCGGGTGGCTGTGGCCTTGTTCACGGCGGGGTCCACGAGGTTGGACGTTAACCCAGATGAGTTAAGAAGTGAAGGGTGGCATATGGGGGTGGCCGGCAGCGCCTCGACTCCCGGCCGGATTTCGCACAGGGACCTTCGTCTCTGCGCATCTGCGTGCGTTCCGAGGATTATGAAGCGGGACTGGAAGTGGTGAGCGCAGTGACCGATGTCAATGCCACCAAACCGCGCATCGTCGTCGGTGTCGACAGCTCTGGCGGATCGGCGGCCGCGCTGAAGTGGGCGATCGAGCAGGCCCGGCGGTGCGGCGCCGTCCTGCACACGGTGACGGCCTGGGAACTTCCCACCGCGTTCGGGGCTCCGGTGCCGCTGCCGACCGATTTCGCGCCGGCTGCCCTGGCGCACGCCGCCGCCGAGGAGGAGGTGCGGGCAGCGCTGGCCGATGTTTCCGACGTCCCGGTCGAGATCACGGTCGTCGAAGGTCACCCCCGCACGGTTCTGCTCGACGCGGCGGCCGACGCGCTGCTCCTGGTGGTCGGGCGGCGCGGACGTTCGGCGTGGCCGGGGCCGACCCTCGGGTCGGTCAGCGAAGCGTGCGCCCGTCATGCCTCCTGCCCGGTGGTGATCGTCAACCACCCGGACGAGAGCTGACGTCCGCCCCCGCCCCGTGCCCTACGGGGAGACGAAGACCCCCCGGCCCGCCCACGCGTTGCCGCTCGCCGGCGCCCTCACGGCCTTACCCGTGACGGTGGAGCCGTTCCAGGGGATCTGGTAGAGCAGGCCGGTGCTCGCGGAAGCGAGCCAGAGCTTCCCTTTGGCGACCCACATGCCGCCGGCGTTGCGAGAAGTCGACCGGCCCGCCGCCGCGACGACGGTGACCTGAAGCGGGCTGATCACGCCGCCGGTCACCTGGTTGGGCGACCGATGAGGTAGCCGTGTCCGGGGAGAACGCCCGGCTGAACAGGTGCTGCGCCTGGACGAGGGTGTAGTAGATCGACCGGTTGGCGTAGAACATGCCGGTCACGCTTGGGGAATTCGGCGTAGAAGTTCGTGACCGTTCCCCGATAGGTCGTGCCGGTCGGCGGGGAGCCGTTGACGACGTTGTCCCAGTAGGGGTCGTTGTAGGGATCGACGAGTTGCTGCCGGGCCGAAGGGTTGGCCCCGTTCCAGGTGCGGTAGTAGAACTGTGCCGCCGCTGCCGTACCAGATGCCGCCCGTTGAGGAGCGAACGCGCCCTGGGTCGAGCCCCAGGCGATGCCGCCGCCGGTGCTCGGCTGGCTGGACGCCGGGGCGCCGGCGCCGGTAGTCGGGTTGAACGTGTTCGCCCGCGTGAAGGCGTTGCCAGTGCGCCCCGGCCACGAACACGGTGCGCGCGATCGCCGGTGTTGTCACCCGCCGCCGCGGTGCCACCGGCGAAGGGGAAGAACGCCAGCTTCTGGCGCTTGTACTGGTAGTTGCCGATCCAGTCGGTGTCGCGAGCCCGACCCAGATGCCGGCCGCCGTGGCATAGACCACCTCGGCGCCGTGGCCGCGCGGGTGACGCCCCGGGTTCCACGGCAGCGGCACCCCGTTGGCCGGGTTCGAGCGCGGCCAGCCCCGGACGCGGGACCGCCCCGGCGGCGCCCTGTCCTGGCCGTAGCGGGTTGTTCAGCCAGCGGTAGTGGCCACCGATGTAGACCGCGTCAGACGTGACCGCCACCGAGTAGATGGAGTCGGTGCCGGTGTAGTCGATCCAGGCCGGCTGTGACGTTGCTGCCCGGTCGAACGAAGCGTTGAACCGGCTCGCCGCGTCGCAGTCCTGCGAACGAGCCCCGGAATTAGCCGCCGGTAGCGACGACGACGAAGTACGAACCGTCCGGCGACCACGCCGATGTCGCGGCACGTAGGAGTCGTAGGCGTTCGCGAAGCACGCGGGGTGTAGGCGTTGGTGTTCCAGTTCGGGTCGACCGTCGCCGAGCTCCGGGCCGAGGATGATGTTGGCGATCTGGTCACGCGCGTAGCCGGTGGCTTCACCGGGTCGGCCGCGCTGGTGAAGTTGCCGTCGACGATCATCCGCGAGCCGTCGGGGGACACCGCGATGTTGGTCGCTCCGACGCGGGCTCTCGGCGCGCCCGGCGACCCGGCCGAAGTTGTGGTGACCGGTCAGGTCCACCGTGAGGTAGGAGTCGACCGCCCCGTTCGTCGCGTTCACCGAGGCGAGACCGTTGCGGGTGGCGCCGCCGACGGTGGAGAAGATGCCGCCCAGCAGCAGGTGAGTGCCGACGACGGCCAGCGAGCGGATCTGCCCGTTGGCGGAGACCTTGAACGAGGTCACGAGCTGTCCGGTCGCGGTGAACAGGGCGACGCGGGTGCCGAATCCGCCGACTGCCGAGAACCGGCCCGCGGCGTAGTACCCGGTGCCGGCGGCATTCGGGGTGATCGCATCGACCTCGCCGTTCAGCCGCGGCGCGAAAGCGTCGATGGGGCCGGTGGGCGCGATGAAGCTCGCGAGGTATTTGTGAGCGACAGAATTGACGGCGGTAAAGGTGCCGCCGACCACCAAGCGTTGACCCACCTGGGCTATGGCCTTGACCGTGGTTCCGTTGCTCCCGGGCGGAGGCGTCGGTCCGGTGAAGTTCGGCGTCTTGGCCAACGGCACCGCATTCGCGATCATGGGCGGTGGCGGAAGGGGCGAAGGGGGCGGCTTGCTAGGGGTACACGAGGCTGCTAGCAGGGCGATCGCTGCCGCGACGGCCGAATAGCCGACGTGTCGGCGTGATCGATTCATGCCGTTCGCTCTCTTCTTCACGCAGGCTTCGAGCCGACCAGGGCAAGGATTGATCGCCCGCGCCCGAGCATCCATCAGAACGCGAGTCCCGTGGCCGCAAACGACAAATTCACGACGTCCCGCTGGTCGACGGCTGGAACCAGCGTCGTGATCAGCCCCGCCCGACGCTGCCCATCAAGCGCGTCGAGGAGGCAGCTGACATCATGGCGGCAGGGCCGGCCCGCAGCGCTGCTCGCTACCGCGCCACTGTGCCCAGGGCATCGTCCTGCCGGTGATCTCCTCGAGCCGTCGGACGTCATCGCTGAAGAACTCGACCAGCCGCCCGTATGCCTCGCTGTCTTGCTGCAGAGTGATGTCGTCCGGCTTCATATTCCACAGGTTCGTGCGGTACTCGATCCTGTTACGCAGTTTGAGGGGCACCGCGCTCTTCCAGACTCGCTTCAGGAACGGAATCCGGTAAAGAGCGCCAGGAGTCAGGATCCGAAGCCGGGGTCGGCTCCCGCCCTGCCGGTACCTCTGGTGGATTCCTGCCGGCTGGTGCCCGGTGTCCACGCCAAGAAAGGCGTAGATGCCACGTACGGTTCCGGCCGGATCATCGCGAAGCTCGTCGGTGGTGAGAACCAGGATGTTTTCCCTGGGAAAGAGCGCGTAATAGTGCTGCAGGATGCGCCCGTACTCGCCCACGTAGACGTACTGGTACGGGTCTTCGGGATTGACGGCCCCCCGGGGGTCGAGGGCCGCATTGGTCAGCGCTTGCTCGATGACCTCGCCGAAGCTGCGTGACTCGTAGCCCCGCTGAAGCTGCATCTTGTAATGCGAAAAGGTGCGTTCCACGGGGTCGCGCAACAGCGCGATGATCTTCACGCTGGGAACCTCGTCGTGGATCCGGCGGACTCCCAGGGCGACATCGACCTCACCCTGACCCTGCATGTAGTGCGGGGTCACGGTGCCCCAATGCGCCGTCGGATCGGCGTCGGCAAAATGCCCGGCGAGGTACGCCGGAAAGCCTCGCGCAAACGCCTCGTCATGGGTGAAGAAGGGCGCTTCTTTGGTGACCGGCAGCGCTATCTGCGGGTGCTCCTTGAGCAGCTCGTGAAGCGTGGTCGTCGCGGATTTCGGCGCACCGATGACGAGGAAGTCCAGAGTCTTCGCGCCTGGTTCGGGTGCGCTCACGTGGCCGGCTCGCTTTCCGGGTGGTTGCGAACTCCAGGGGTACGGACACCGGCGGCGCACGGCGTTCCTGCGGATCTCAAATCGCTTTTCTCTCCGTGTATCCCTCGTCAAGCAGATGCCGATTGCTCATGTGTGCGGAATGATAGAGGTGCGCGATGGCGTCAGCTCCTAACCGGGCCGCTTTCGCTGGAACCGTCAGGAAACTCCCAGGGGGGAAACGCCCGCTGCATGCGGAGGGTAGGTGTTCCGTAGCTCTGTGTCGTCGTCTTCGTCGAGCGGGCGCCGAGGCGCCGTCGGTTCCGGCGGGGCGCCGGCCCTTGCGGCTAGCCTGGCTACCGTGTCCGGATCAGATGATCTGCCGTCTGAGCCCGGAGGCCCTGATGACCGGCTGCCGGCTGCTGCGCCCACCCGCGCGCAAGCCCTTGCCTCGCAGGTGAAGGCGGGGTTCGGGCGCCTGGAGCGGTTCGCGAGCCATCGCAAGCCCTCCGGGCCACGTCGCCGCGTCATCGTGCTGGTGGGCTTCGCGGCCTTCGTCGCCCTCACGGTGCTGTCATTTCGTTCACTGCCGCACGGCGTGCATTTCCATTGGTGGCTGCTGCTGTGCGTCATCGGTGTGGCCGCCCCGCTGACCGTCCTGACGAACGCCGGCGAATTCCGGGTGATGGGCGCCGTCAACCGGCATGTCATCGGATGGATCCCGGCCATCCGGCTGACCGTCCTTGCCGGGGTCGCGAATCTGCTGCCGCTTCCCGGCGGCTTGATCATCCGTACGCAGGCGCTCAGGCAGCGCGGAAGCACCTACCGGCATGCCCTGGCGGCCAACGCTGCGGCGGGCCTTGCCTGGATCGGTGCCGGGTGTCTGACGATTGCCGTGGCGACGCTTATCACGGCAGGCACCCGGCTCGCCGGTGCGCTGCTGGTCGTGATCGGCTTGGGGTCGTTCGTCGGAGTGTTGGCGATCCTGCGCCGTATCGACCGCGCGACGGCACGACGCTATCTGGGTCAGTTCATCCTGGTGGAGACCGCCACCGTCGTGGTCGGTGCCGCGCGGATCTACCTTGTCTTCCGGATGCTCGGGCTTGCCGTGAGCCCGGTGCAAGCGATCTCGCTCACTGCGGCGGGGATCCTGTCGGCGGCGATCGGAATACTGCCTGCTGGGCTGGGGCTGCGCGAGGCGCTCGCCGGCGTCATCGGCTCGGCTGTCGATGTGTCGTTGAGCAAGGCGATCGCGGGCACGGCGGCCGATCGGATCACCATGCAGGTCACCCTGACCCTGTTGGCCGGCCTGGTGCTGCTGTCCATGCGCCGGTCCCAGCGGCGAGCCAAGCGCGACGAGCCCAGCGAGTCGGCCCAACCCGCCCGCCAGGATGCTGAGCCCACGGACGCGGCACACGTGACCTCACCGACAGGATCGCCGACCGGCTAGCGCTCGCCTAGCGTCAGGCAGTCAGGCAGTCAGGCAGTGGCGGATCCAGCCGTCCAGGAGGCCCACGACATGTCCCATACGCCGCCGGTGCCATTGCCCGGGCCGGGTTCCATGGGCCGCCCCGTTCCGGTGGTCTCCACCACGTCACCGATCAGGCTGTTGCCATAGAGCCACTCCGCATTGAGCAGGGAGATGTTCGTGCACCCGTGCGAGACATCGGTGTAGCCCTGCGCCCACTGCGACCAGGGCGCGCCGTGGATGTACTCCCCGGACCAGGTGAGGCGCATCGCGTAGGGAACGATCTCGTCGTAGGAACCGGCGCCGGTGATGCCGACGGTCGCCGAGTTCATCCGCACGGTGCGCTCGATGCTCATGATGGTCTTGACGCCGCTGCGCGTGATCCAGGTGCCCTGATGCTGACCAAGGCTCACCGGGATGCTGCGAATCGGCTGGCCGTCGCGCACGACCGTCATCAGGTGCGTCGTGTCATCGATCTTGAGGATTTGCGAGCGTCCGACCGTGAAGGTCGAGGTGGTGTCGCCGGCACCCCAGGTGCTCTGACCGGTGCGCACCCCGTTCAGTGCCGCGCTCACCGTGATCTTGGTGTTCGCCGGCCAGTAGCTGCGCGGCCGGTACTCGACGCTCGTGTCGGAGAACCAGTGCCAGGTTGCGGCACCTACCGGACGCGTGGTGGTGACGTGCAGGTGGCGCTGCACTGCCGCATGGTCGACGGCCGGGTAGCTCAAGGTGACGACGATCGGCTCGCCCACGCCGACCGTCGCGGTGTTGTTGGGGCTGATCGTCGCCGTGAGCTGATGCTCGGCCGGCTGCGTCGTGACGATCCGGGTCTCGGTCGTGGAGCCGCTTCCGTCGGCGCGCACGAAGGTGGCGGTCGCGGTGAACGTCTCTGCGGGCGGCAGGGGAGCCGACGTGCCGTTCTGGGTGGTCACCGGGTCGCCGTTCTGAGCGTTGACGCGGTAGCTGGTGAGGCTGCCGCCGGCGACGGACACCGAGAGTGCGCTGCCCGCAGCGAGCTGCGCCTGGTCCGCAGCGCTCCAGGTGGCGACGGCGGGAGGTGCCTGCGTGGCAGCGGGCTTGGCGGTCGCGCTCGCATGGTCGGGTGGCGCACCGCAGCCGACGAGCACCGCTGCGGCGAGCAGCAGTGCAGAGCCGAACCGAACGGGCCGCATAACACGACTATCGTCGCCACTCGCGAATTTCGCGCCCTTCGGCGTGTTGCAATTACCTGACAGTTGCCGGACGTCAGTATCAACTACCGGCCATCAACTACCGGCCGACGGGCAACGGTTCACCGCGTTCCTGGCCGACACCGGCGGGCAGCTCGCCGATCTCGAAGCCCGCCGCCGTTCCCACGCCCGCCTCGAAGACCGGATCCGGACCGGTAAGGCCACCGGCATGCGCAACCCTGATCGCCTGGTCGCCGCATGAAGGATCGCGACTAGTCGTTAGAGTGGTAGCGACCAGCGGCCACGCTGAACCCGGCGGCGGCATGCTGCTCCGGCCGCAAGAGCTGAAACGGCCTACGGTGCGGGCGTTCGAATGCTACCAATGGCGAAGGAGGCCGCCGTGAATGTGGTCATAGTCGTCGGTAACCCGAAAACGGGGTCGCGCACTCGGCGTGCGGCGGAATTGGTTGCGGCTCGACTCGCGCCCGAGGCGTCCGTCTCCGTGATCGAGGTCGCGGAGCTGGGCGCTGGGCTGCTATCGCGGAGTGATCCGGCCGTGGCCGCCGCTAAGGCGGCGGTGCTCGGCGCAAGCTTGCTCGTCGTGGGATCGCCGACCTACAAAGGTTCCTACACCGGTCTGCTCAAACTGTTCCTCGACCAGTTCGGCGCCGGGGAGATCCGCGACGTGCCGACCGTGGCGGTCATGCTCGGAGCCGGGCTGGGGCACGCGCAGGCGGTGCAGCACCTCCTCGTCCCCGTGCTCGTCGAGATCGGATGTTCATGTCCGGCGCCCGGGCTCTACTTGCTCGAAAACGATGACGAATCGTCAGCACGCTTCGATGAGTGGCTTGATCGTGCAGGACGATCGATTTCCTCAATTTTGCGGTGACGCGACGAGTCCGGTTATCGCGCGGCTATGGACGATGTGCGAGCTGATCGCTAGCCTTTATGCGTAGTTAGGAGTATCACCACGCTTGTGCGTGGCCGAGTAGCGCCGTCCGAAAACGTAGGAGAGCCGCCGTGACAACGTCGTGGGTAGTCGTTACCGGAGCCGGGCGGGGGATCGGTGCAACGATCGCCGGACGCGCTGTCGAGGACGGCTACTCGGTGGCGGTCTGGGATGTCGACGCCGCGGCCGCTGACAGCGTGGCGCGCAGGCTCGGGGCGCGCGCTCGGTCCGCGCAGGTGGATGTCACGGACGCCGAGGCGGTAGCGGCCGCCCTGGCCGCCCTGCCCCAGGTGCCGGCAGCCGTGGTCAACAACGCTGGGGTCGTGCGGTTCGGCCCGCTGCTCGAGTTGTCCGAGGCGGATTGGGAGTACGCGCTGCGGGTCAACCTCACCGGAACTTTCGTGGTTGCGCGCGCCGCAGCGCGGCTCATGGCCGATGCCGGCGGCGGCGCGATCGTCAATATCGCTTCGGTCAACGGGCTGGCCGCGGCCCCGTTCGCCGGCGCTTACAGCGCCTCCAAAGCCGGCATCGTCATGCTCGGCCAACAGATGGCCCTCGAATGGTCCGCCCTGGGCATCCGCGTGAACACGGTGGCGCCGGGGCTCATTGACGCCGGGATGTCCGAGCCGATCTACGAAGATCCCCAGGTTCGGGCGTTGCGTCAGGGGCACGTGCCGCTGAACAAACTGGGCAGTGCTGAGGACGTGGCTGCGTCGGTGATGTTCCTGCTCAGCGACAGCGCGAGCTACATCACCGGCCAGACGCTTGCTGTCGACGGCGGGATAAGTATCTCGACACTGCGCGGCATGTCGCGCCCGGCGACGGTCGACTCGGTCGGAGTCTGAATCCCAGTGGATATCCGCCGGTAGGCTGGCCGTCGAAGGTTGAGCAAGGAGTGGCATGCTAAGCACAGACCGGCTGGTGCAGCGGCTGGGTGAACTCGGAATGTCAGCCTACGAAGCCAAGGCCTACCTGGCGCTGGTCACCGCAGGCCGGCCGCTCAACGGCTACGAGGTGGCCAAGAACTCCGGCGTTCCGCGCAGCACGGTCTACGAGACGCTAGGCAAGCTGGTCAACCGCGGCGCCGCCTTCGAAGCTCGGTCCGCGCAGGAGAAGACCTGCTATCTGCCGCTGCCGCCGAAGGCGCTGCTGAACCGGATGAGCGAGGACTTCGAGCAGTCGCTGCATGCGCTGCAGGCGGAGTTGCCGTCGTTGGCCGCGCCACCGGAAGCACATCTGATTCACAACATCGTTTCCTACGAATCGCTGCTGCAGCGATGCGAGGACGTCATACGCGATGCTCGGCAAGAGTTGTTCGTCTCCATCTGGCCCGAGGAACTCGAGCGCCTCCGGCCAGTCCTCGAGCAGGCCCAGGATCGGGGCATCGACCTCACGATGCTCGTGTTCGGAGAGCAGCCGCAGCCGATCGGACGCACCTACCGACACCGGTTCTCACCGCCTGACTTCGTTCTGGACTACCTCGGGTACCGGCTTTTCGTCGTGGTCAGTGACGACCGGCAGTCGGTTGTCGGCGGTTCCCGTGGCTCGGATGCCTGGGGCGTCTACTCGGACAACCCGGCCGTGGTCACATTGTCGATGGAGTACGTGCGGCACGACATTGCCATGCAGTTGCTCGGCAGCCAGTTCGGTGCGACCGAGGTGACCGACTACGTTCGCTCGAACCCGGAGTTCGTGCACCTGCGGGCTGCCCGTTCGGCGCTCACGCCGGATCTCGCGGCCGGTGGTTCGAGACCTGCGGCGCCGCGGGCTTCCCGGCGGCGTAGCGCGAGCTGAGATGCTGAGCCTCGCGGCAGGTACCGTGCTTGACGCAGCTGCGAGCAAGGTCGTGGCGGCTGCGGCTGCGGCCGGTTTCGATGCCTGCGGGCTCCGGCTCGATCCGACGCAGCTATCGCCCGGCCAGGTACGCGCGATCCGCACCGAGATCGACGACGCCGGTATCGAGCTGCTTGATCTGGAAGTCATTCGCCTGAACGAAGGGCACCCGGTGGACAGGCACCAGGCGATGCTCGAGCTCGCTGCAGAGCTCGGTGCGGCGTGGGTGCTGACCGTCGTCGGAATGCCGGATCCGGCCGAGCAAGCGGGTGCGCTCGCTGAGCTCGACGAGCTTGCCGCCCCTTTGGGTGTGCGTATATCCCTGGAGTTCATGGCATTCACGGCCGTTCGCACGCTCGCCGACGCGTTGGTACTCGCGGATCGAGTGCCTAGGTGTGGTGTGCTCGTCGACGCGCTGCACCTGAACCGCACCGGCGGGGGCTGCGCTGACGTTGCCGCAGCGGCGGGCCGGCTGTCCTATTTACAGCTGTGCGATGGCTCCTTGGACCCGCCGAGCGGCGGTACGCCGGCCGAGCTTGCCGAGGAGGCGCGACACCACCGGGTGATGCCGGGCGATGGCGCATTCGACCTGGCCGGTCTGATCCGTGCCGTGCCCGGCACCCTGCCGGTGTCGGTGGAGGTGCAGTCCGACCGGCTCGCGGCCAGCAGGACGGTCGAGGAGCGGGCAGCGCTCGCGTACCGATCAGCCACGAGGGTGATCGCGCAGGCTCGGTCAGGGTGACGAGATCCTCTTGGCCCGTCAGGGGGCTTCGCTGACCTGCTCGTCGCTCGCTTGCAAGCACCACAGAGCGCTGCGCCGCACGATGGTCCGCATCTCCGGCGGCTCGTAGGACGGTCGATGATGGCCGAGCGCGTTGTGCACGACCCGGCCGGAGCCGACCTCGCGGGCCCACAGGAGCGGGTGCGCCGCGCCGCCGTGCCGGCTGACTGCGAGCGGGTCCACGTCAGGTTGCAGGTCGAGGAAGCCGTAGATCTCGTCGTTGGTGTCGAAGTGATCGGGCAGGCCGTGAACGATGGGATGGTGTCCGGGCCGCACCTCTACCGTCGCGGGACCGTATGGCGGGTGCGACGACGTCGACCAGTTCCATCGTCCGCCCAGGAGCCGAAACCAACCCGGCCAGTCATCGAAGCAGATCGAGGCCGTGTGCATGCCGATCAGCCCGCCGCCCTTGGACACGAATGCGGTGACCGCACTGCGGAAGTCATGACTCGGTGAGTATCCGAGTGCGCCGCGACGGTCGGCGTAGCGGTCCTGCTGCATGCGCCAGCGCAGGGCGTTGACCACGAGCAGGTCGGCGCCTTGGAGCAACTCGGGGACGCGCTCGGGGTCAGCGGTCGTTGTGGTGACAACCTCGATGTCGGCAAGCAGGTCGATGAGGTGACCGGACAGTGCCGGGAAGTCGTGTGCGGGGCCACCGGAGAGGATCACCGCTCTCGTCATCGAAGCGGCCCTCCTGCTTGTGATCGCTCCAGATCGGGTGACGCGATCCACGCCGGCCGAGCCAAGGTCGTCATCAGCGTGTGGCTCAGACCGCCGTCGACGTAGATCACCTGACCGGTCACGTAGGACGCTCGGTCGGAGCTGAGGAACGCGACCACGTCGGCGACCTCCTCGGGCGCCGCGAGTCGCTGCAGCGGAACCATGCGGGCGCGCTGCTCGCGAACCTGCGGGTCGTCGTACACATGCGCTCCGTCGGTCGGTACCAGCCCGGGGCCAACGGCGTTGCAACGCACCCCGCGAGATCCCCACTCCACCGCGGTCTGCCGGGTCAGTGCGAGCAAGGCGGCCTTGGACGGCGAGTAGGCACCAACCGACGGGTTGGCCAGGGCGGCGGCAATCGAGACGATGTTGACGATCGAACCGTTCCCGCGGGCGAGCATGGAGCGCCCGAACGCCTGAGAGCAAAGGAACGGGCCGCGCACATTGACGGCGAGGACCTCGTCGAAGTCTTCCACCGGCACATCCTCCAGCGGCGCGAACCGCCAGATTGCGGCGTTGTTGACGAGAACGTCGACCGGCCCGATTCGCTCGGCGGCCGCCCTGACTGCATGCGGATCGCAGACATCGCAGGTGACGACGTCGTCGCCCGCAACGATGTCGAGCGCGACAACGTCGAAGCCGTCGGCACGCAACCGCGTGCAGATGGCCGCACCGATCCCGCGCGCACCGCCTGTCACCACAGCCTTCATGGGGCTGTCGACGATTCAGCTGATGCCGCCGCGGCCACATTCGAGCGGGCGCGGGCCGCGTGAAACTCCCGCCATCGATCGAGAAGGCTCGAACTTCCGACAGCCACGATCAGCGCAACACCGAAGAAGAAGTTGTTCAACCAGGTGAAGCTGCCGACGGCCAGTGTCACGCCCTGGACTCCCGACGCCAGCACCCAGATCGCCACAAGCGTGCCCCAGACGTTGAAGCGCATCTTGAACTGGGTTGACCCGAGGAAGGCCGCAGCGAATGCCGGCAGCAGGAACGGCGCACCCAACGTCGAACTCCCGGCACCGATCGTGGACGCGTCGATGATCCCGGCGGCGCCGGCGATCAAGGCGGAGACGATGAGGCTGGTGAAGACGTACCGATTGGTCCGCACGCCCGCGAGCCGGGATGCCGTGGGGTTGTCGCCGGTTGCCTGCAGATAGCGCCCTGACGGTGTGTGCTCGAGGACGTACCAGATGGCGACGGCGATAACGGCCAGATAGACGACCTTGATCTGGATCCCCGCTCCAACCTCGCGGGCGCTCAGCCGGGTGAAGTCCCCCGGGAAGCCGGTGATCTGCACACCGCCCGAGCGCCATTCCGCATATGCGCTGAACACCGCGCTCGTCGCCAGCGTCGCGATGAAGGAATTGATGCGGACGACAACGACCAGGATGCCGTTGATGATGCCGGCGACAAGGGCGCCGAGCATGCCGATGCCGATCGCCGGCCACATCGACCAGTGATGGTTCACGAGCAACCACGACGTGGTGACGGCCGAGGCGCTCATCGTCCCCGAGATCGACAGATCGAAGGCGCCCGCCACCAGCGGCACCAGCACGGCCATCGCCGCCATGCCGGGGACGGCGAATGAGATGTTGAGGACGGACTGGTGGGTCACCGAGCTGAGCCAGGTGTTCGGGATCCAGACGGAGAACAGTATGAAGCCGGCCGCGTACAGGTACACGATGCTGATCCGGCTGGGGGCCAGAGCGGTCGGCCAACCGTGACCGGCTCGGCGTGGGCGCTCGGCGGCGGGTGTCGCGTCGGTCGGCTGGTGCTGGCCGGGTGAGGACTCGTCGCCAGTCGGCTGGCTCATATGAGGGTCTGCTCCACGATCGTGTCTGAGGTCAATAGGTTGCCGTGCAGTTCCATGGCGAGCCGGCCGTGCCGCATCACCAGGACGCGGTCACACACGTGGGCGAGTTCCTCGGCGTCGGACGAGCAGACGACCACCGCCCCGCCGCCGGCAGCGGCGTGGGACAGTAGCTCGTAGATGGTGGCTTTCGCGCCCACATCGACCCCTTGGGTTGGCTCGTCGAATATCACGACCTTGGGTTGGAGCCGCAGTACTCGCGCGATGATCGCCTTCTGCTGATTGCCTCCGCTCAGCGTCGACAGCGGGCGCTCCGGATCCGGCGGCTTGAGATCCACCTTGTGAATCCATTGGCCGGCGTCCGCATTGACGCCGCGGTTCGTCATCCACCCGTGCTTGAACAGCGGCCGCAGCCGGCTGATCGTGACGTTGTGGCCGACGGTCTGGTTCTGAATCGACCCTTCCCGCTTTCGGTCCGAAGGCACGTACACCAATCCGAGACGCTGTGCGTCGCGCGGCTCGCGTGGCACGTCCGCCGTGCCCACGCGCAAGCTGCCGGCCGCGCGGCGGGTGATGCCGGAGAGCAAGGCAGCAATCTCGTCTCTCCCGGAGCCGGCGATGCCCGCGATGCCCACGATCTCGCCGGCTCGTACGGAGACGGAGAAGTCTTCGACGGCCGAGCCCCATAAGCCCTTGGCCTCGAGGAGCGTCTCGCCCCGTGGTTCCGGGGGTTCAGGGTAGAGCTCCTCGATGGGCCGTCCCACGATGTACTCGATGAGCTGGCGTTCGCTCAACTCGGCCACCGGGCAGCTGGCGACCGTCCGGCCGTCGCGCAGGACAGTGACCCACTCGGCGATGTCGAATACCTCATCGAGGCGGTGGCTGACGAACAGGATCCCGGCGCCCTGAGCGCTGAGGCTCCGCAGGCCGCGAAACAGCCGTTGCACCTCCGGCTTGGGCAAGGACGCCGTGGGCTCATCGAGCACGAGCAGGCTTCCCGCTTCGTCCCAATCCTCCCTGGCACGGGCCAGGCCGACGATCGCCTGCTCCGCGGCGCTCAGCGTGCCCACGATGCGCCGGGGGTCGACATCCAGGCCGAAAAGCTCGAGGAGCTCGCGGACCCGCCTGCGTTCTGCGGGCCAGCGCACCCGACCCGCGCGTACGTGCCCGAAACCGCGACCGAGGGCGAGGTTCTCCATGATGTTGAGGGACGCCACAAGGCCGAGGTCTTGGTGCATGACCCGGGTGCGTTCCCGGTCCGCGTCGCTCATCGCGCTGAGATCGACCGACCGACCAAACATTTCGACGTCGGCACCGGGGTCGGGCTTGTGGTAACCGGACAGCATCTTGATCAACGTCGACTTCCCGGAGCCGTTCTGTCCGAGCAGCGCGTGGATCTGTCCTGGCAGCACCGTGAGCCGGGCGTGGTCCAAGGCCACCTGTCCCGGAAAGCTCTTGGACAGGCTGCGGATGTTCAAGACCGGGACAGCCGAACCGGCGGCCGTATCAACGGCCGCCGGTCGGCCAACCTCGAGCTCAGCCAACGCCCCACAGTTTCTTGAACACTGCCTGGTAGTCGGCGACAGGGGTCCAGAGCTGGTCGACGCTCGTCACCGTGCCGCTCGGCATCTGCGCCTTGGTCACGAACTCCTGCGGCACCCCACCGGCTCGGATGTCCGGGTGACCCGGAATGTTGGCCAGCGCGGGCTTGCTGCTGCTCTGGTCGACCTTCTGGCCGTCGAGCAGTCGCAGTCCGACGTCGAGCGCGCGCCACGCCAGGTAGCTGCTGGGCAGTGCGATGTCAGCCTCCTGCAGATCGCCCTTCTGGATCAGCTGGTAGTTGGACGCGGTGCCAGAAGCGCTGATCGCCTTGACGTTCTTGAAGCCGGCGTTGGACACCGCTTGGGCGAGTTGCTGGGTGATCAGCCCACCGAACGTGCCGACGATCTCCTTGATCTTCGGGTCCTTCTGCAGCTCCGCAACCGCAGCGGTGGCCACCTTTCCGGCCACAATGTCGTCAACGGTGAAGTCCACCTCCTTGGCCTGGCAGCTCGGGCAAACGGTCTTCAGCTCGGTCATGTAACCCTCGCCGGCTGTCTTGAGTACCGGGTAGGCGGGCACGTTGAGCAGCAGCGAGTGGCTGCCCGCTCCGTAGTGGGACGCGACCCAGTCGGCCTCCAGGACGCCGAGGAAGTAGTAGTCGTCGCTGTTGAGCAGGTTGGCCGAAATGCCTTGCGGGGCGAACCCGCCGGGCTCAGACCAAGCCACCGTGGGGATGTGCCGGTCGTTCATCTGCTTCAGCTGGGCGGCGAACCACTGGGTCGGGTCGCCGGAGAACAGCACGATGTCAGGGTTCGCCTGGAGGGCGTTCACCGCCGCTTGCTGGACCGTGTTCGGCGTGTCCTGGTGGGTGATCCGTAGCAGCTTGGCGCCCACAGCGTTGGCAGCCTCCTGCAGGCCGTCACCAATCTCCTTGCAGACCGTCTGGACGCACTGCATGTAGGCGATCGTCAGACCCTTCTTCACCGTCACCGGCTGGGTCTCGGAGAGCGGGTGCGATTGGGCCGTGAACGCGGCGACTCGCTGGGCCGCGATCGGCAAGACCCCGTTGCCGGCGCCACTGGAGCCGGCTGACGCGGTAGCCGCGGGGGTAGAGCCTCCGCCTCCGCTCGTACTGCTGCTGGAACTGCCGCATGCCGCGGCAGCCAACAACGACAGCGCACTGACCGTCGCGGCGGCGGTGCGCATCCTCGTACTCGACATCGAATCCCCTTGTGTCATGAACCCGGGCATGAGCGAGATGTGCGGCCAGCAGCCTTGGCCGCGCAAGAAGCGGCGTGAGGAAGCTAACTACGTCATGCTGGGAGGAAGCTAGCCGTGTAACGCGAAGATGTCTAGAACATGCTGCAGATTGCCTGCAAATCCAGGGATCAGCGGCTACCGGGGGCTGATGGAAACCGGCCGGAACGGCGCTGAAGCGGCGCAAAGGGGCTGACGACGCAGCCGCCGTCAGTGCAGCCTGAGCAGCCGTCGAGCGTTCTCGGTCAGGTTCGCGCCGGCCACGAAGGGTCGCGCCCCGGGCTCGTCCGCGTCCCATCCCGCGAAGTTCGTGCCGAACACGAGACGGTCGGTTCCGACGATCTCGGCCAGTCCGGTCAGGGCACGGTCGCTGTGGAGGTGGGTATCGAACCATAGCCGTGCGAGATAGGCCTCGAACCCGCTCTCGCGTAACCGTTCGGGTGACCACGGCCGCACCGCAGCGGCACGGGCGAAACGGCCGGCAAGGGTCTGGATGGCGCCGCCCCCGTGGCTCACGCATATGTCGACGTCGGGATGGCGATCGAGCACCCCGCCGAACACCAGGGCTGCGATGGCGAGCGTCTCGGAGTACGCGAAGCCGACGAGCAAGTCCAGGTCGAACCGCCGTAGCCGTGGATCGGCCGGTGGACCGTTCGGGCCGATGTTCGTGGGATGGACGAACAGCGGGATGTCGAGCTCGCACACGGCCGCGTAGAACTCGTCGAGCTCCGGGTCGTCGAGGGGCCGGCCGGGGTCGGTGTCGATGTAGGCCGCCCGCAGCCCGAGCTGGGTCACCGAGCGCTCCAGCTCGGTGACGGCGGCCCGGACGTCCTGCATCGGCAGCTGCGCCGCGCCGAGTAGCCGATCGGGGTGCTGGGCGACGATGGCGGCGAGATCGTCGTTGTGCGCACGGGCGTAGTCCGCCGCGACGTCCGCTTCGAGGTCGTTGAAGTAGGTCAGCGGGTTGGGCGAGAGCAGCTGGAGGTCGATCCCGTGCCGATCCATCTCCTCGAGTCGACGCCCGACGTCCATGAAGGGGCTGCCCTCGTAGCGCACGCCGTGGAGAACGTAGCCGCCCACGCGAAACCATGGGCGGCCGTTGGTGTACCCGATCTCCGGGCCGGCGTCTCCGGCCGCGCCGACGGCGGCCGGCAGCACGACGTGGGCGTGAACGTCGATCGTTGTTGGCTTCGCCGGGGCGTTCGTCATGCCGTCACGTCCTTGTGCAGATGGCTACGGCTCTTCCGGCGAGTTATAGACGATCGGCGATGTCGCCGGTAACGTCTCGCCGAAGTCGTTAGTAAACACACGCCGCTCGGCTCCAGCAAGGTGGCTGACCGGACGATGCACTTTGGCTGAGGGGGCGTGTATGAAGCAGCTCGACGGCTCCTCCATTCTGATCACCGGAGGTGGGTCGGGCATCGGAGCTGCCATCGCGCGGCGCCTCGCGAGCCGCGGGGCTCGCGTCACCTTGAGCGGCCGGCGCGCCGGCAAGGTGCAGTCCGTCGCCGCCGAGATCGGATCGGCGGCCCGAGCGGTCGCCGGCGACGTGGCCGTCGCGGCCGACCGCGAGGCGATGCTGCGTGCCGCCCTCGACCATGGTGGGCGGCTCGATGCCGTCGTCAACGCGGCCGGCAACATGTACCGCGGGCCGATCGACGAGCTCGACGAGGACCGCCTCCTGACGCTCTACCACGAGAACGTCATCGGACCGATGATGCTCACCGGCGGCGCGCTACCGGCGCTGCGCGAGTCCACCGGCAGCGTCATCGTGTTCGGCTCGGTGCATACGCAGCGCGCGTTTCCGGGCGCATCGCCCTACGCGGGCACAAAGGGTGCGCTGGAGGCCCTGACCGGAGTACTGGCGGCAGAACTCGGCCCGCAGGGCGTGCGTTTCAACGCCATCCGTCCGGGTGCGGTGCCTACCGAGATCAACCAGCGCGCCGGTCTCGGCACGGATGAGGAGAGCCTCGCCCGGCTGCAGAGCCTTGCGCCTGCGCATGCGCTGGGGCGCATCGGTTCCGGGGCGGACATCGCGCAGGCGACGGAGTATCTGCTGCTCGCCGACTGGGTAACCGGCACGGTGCTCACCGTCGATGGCGGCCTGTCGCTCGGTGTAACGAACGCCTGAACGACGTAGAAGGAGATGACCGTGCGTCTATCTGTGAAGCTGCAACCGCAGGACGTGTCGTGGGCTGATCTCGAGCGGGCCTGGCTCGCCGCCGAGGAGCTGCCCGAGGTCGACGCCGCCTACCTTTTCGACCATTTCTATCCGATTAATGTCGAGGACCGGAGCGGGCCCTGCTTCGAGGGATGGAGCGCCCTTTCCTTCCTGGCCGGCCGCACGGAGCGCTTGCGGCTGGGCCTCGTCGTCACCGGCGTGACCTATCGGCATCCGGCAGTGCTCGCGAACATGTGCGCGACGATTGACCAGGCCAGCCGCGGTCGGTTGGAGATCGGGCTGGGCGCCTCGTGGAACGAGGAGGAGCACGCGGCCTACGGCATCGAGTTCCCTCCGGTCGGCGTGCGCATGGACAAGCTCGACGAGGCTCTCGGCGTCATCGACGCGTTGCTCACCCAGCAGCTGGCGTCGTTCAGCGGGAAGCATTACACGCTCTCCGACGCTCGCTGCGAGCCCAAGCCCGTCCAGTCGCCGAGGCCCCCTTTCATTCTCGGAGGCCAGGGGGAGAAGCGGATGCTGCCGATCGTGGCGAAGTGGGCGGATCACTGGAACTATCCCGGGACGACCGCTGATGGGCTGCGGCACAAGCTCGAGGTGTTGCACGCATGCTGTGCCGAGATCGGGCGTGATCCCGCCGAGATCGAGGTGTCGATGCACCTGTTCAACCCGACTGATCCGGTGGTAGCCGCCGCCGAGGCCCGCGAACTCGTGGCGGCCGGTTGCCAGCACGTGATGCTGTACATGCAACGCGATTTCGCCCCGACGACGATCCGCGACGTCGCTCGGGCCGTCGGCGACAGCATTCTTTGATCGGCCATTGCCCTTGAACCAGACTCGACGTTAGTCTCTTACCGACTAGTGCGGTCCAGGTCATTTCCGCTCGCGCGGAGCCCGTGCGGGCGTCCGCTCAGCCCACTCAATCGAGGATGCCAATGTCGACGTCCAGGCAACCGCAGCACGCCGTCAACCCTGTACTCGCGAGCCCCAATCGGCTCAAGCTGGCCGTGTTCTCGGCCAACTGCAGCCATGGCTCCACCATGAGCGACATACCTGGCGTGATCCAGGCCGAGTGGAGCGAATCGGTCGCGATCGCCCAGGCGGCGGAGGCAGCGGGCTTCGAGGCCCTCGTGCCGGTCGCCCGGTGGAAGGGGATGGGCGGGAACGTCGACTTCAATCACCGCAACTTCGAGACGTTCACCTGGGCCACCGGGCTCGCTGCGGTCACGTCGAAGATCGGCGTCTTCTCCACGACACACATTCCGACGATCCATCCGGTGCGGGCAGCGAAGACTGCAGCGAGCCTCGACCACATCGCCGGCGGGCGCTTCTCGCTCAACGTCGTCGCAGGCTGGAACGAGAAGGAAATCGGCATGTTCGGCGCTCCACAGCGGCCGCACGACGAGCGCTACGACGTCGCTGACGAGTGGATCGGCCTGTGCAAGGCACTGTGGGACCGGGACGGCGAATTCGACTGGGACGGCAAGTACTTCGGCGCGGCCGGCATGTACTCCGAACCCAAGCCGATCCAGTCACCGGGGCCGGTGCTGATGAGTGCGGGCAACAGTCCCCGCGGGATGCGCTTCGCTGCCCAGAACTGCGATCTGAACTTCATCGCCGCTCCGGACCTGGAGACGGCGGCCGACACCGCCAAGACCGTCAAGGCACTGGCGCGTGACGAGTTCGGCCGATCGGTCTCGGTGTTCACCCAGGTCTACATCGTGTGCCGCGAGGACGAGGACGAGGCGCATCGGATCTACCACGACATCGCGGTCACCCACGGCGACCTCCAGGGCGTGCGGAACCTGCTCGACATTTTGGTTCCGAATTCGAGCAGCGCCGACTGGGAGCAGATGGCGCCGAGCCTCATCGCCGGGTACGGCAGCATGCCGTTGGTCGGCACGCCGCAGCAGGTTGCCGACGGCTTGATCGCCCTCACCGACGCCGGAATGGACGGGTGCAACGTCAGCTGGCCGCAGTACCTGCCGGGGATCGAGATGTTCGAGAAAGACATCCTCCCGAAGCTCATCGATGCGAAGGTGCGCGTCGCTTGAGCGAGGACATCGTCATCTCCTCGTTCGCGGAGGCCCGCGAGGTCTACCGCGAGCGAGACCTGCGCCAGGGGCTCTACGATGCCGGCGCCGTGATCATGGATGGCGTGCTGGTCAACCTGCACGGCGAGGAGCACAAACGCCGTCGGCGTATCGAGAACCGCATGTTTCGGCGCGAGACATTCGACCGGTACGAGAACGACATGTTTCCCGACATCGTCGAGCGCACTCTCGCGCCTTACACGGCGAGCGGGCGCGTCGACCTGATCGACTTCGGCCACGAGTTGATGCTCAACCTCGCGGCCGTAACGGCCGGCATCGACCGGCCCCGCGGCGACACCGAGGAGACCGCTCGGCTGCACGATTACGTCAATTACTTCATCGAGGGCGCAACGCTTGTGCACTCGACCCGGGATCGCGAAGAGCGCTCGGCGGTCATTGCCGAGAAGCTGCGTAGCTGGCGCGTCGATTTCCTCGAAGAGTCCATCGAGCGTCGCCGATCGCTGCTCGCGCAGGTCGCCGACGGGAGGCTGGACGAGGGGGAGCTGCCCCGCGACATCCTGACCGCCCTGCTGCGCCACAGCGACGACGTGGACCTCGACGACGCCGGGCTGACACGCGAGATCGCTTTCTTCCTGCTTGCCGGCGCTCACACGAGCGCCACCGCCTTTACCCGCACGATCGACCACATGCTCACCTGGCTTGCCGCCGGCCACACCGACCATGAGGAACGGGTGCGCACCGACCGGTTGTTCGTGCAGCGTTGCGTGCACGAGACGATCCGGCTCAATCCGTCCAGCCCCACCGGTATGCGCCGGGCCCTGCGGTCGATCACCCTGCCGTCCGGGCGGGCGATTCCCGAAGGTTCCCTTGTCGTCATCGACCTCGAGCAGGTGAACCGCGACTCGTCGGTATTCGGCCCCGACGCGCGTGAGTTCGATCCGTACCGACACCTACCGGACGGCGTTGCACCGTTCGGGCTTTCCTTCGCCGCTGGTATGCATGTGTGCATCGGCCAGGACCTGGCTGGAGGTGTCGTGGTGCCGCGCGAGACGACCACGGCCCCCGACTCCCACCTGTTCGGGCTCGTGGCGATTGCCGTTCAGCGCATGTTCGGTGCCGGGGTACGTCGCGATCCCATGAGCCCACCCAAGGTCGACGAGACCACGAAGCGACCCTATTGGTCGAGCTACCCGGTCCTGCTCGACGTTCAGGAGGTGGCAAGCCGATGACTGTCCGGGCTGACGTCGACCAGGAGTCGTGCCTGAGTTCGGGCAGGTGCGTCGCCGACGCTCCGGAGGCGTTCCAGTTCGACGCCGACGAGATCGCGTATTCCGTCGATGGCGGTCGCGCCCTCGACGTCGCCCGGCTGACCTCGATCGCACGCAACTGCCCGGCCAGTGCGATACGCGTGTACGAAGAGGACCGGCCGGTCGACCTGCCGTAGGAGCATCCCCGGAGGTCTCCGGCGGGCACGGTCCGGAGGGCGGGAGGATCTGCGATCGGAGGGGGCAGCTATGGATCTGGGTCTGCGCGGGCGCCGCGCGGTGGTCGCCGCGGCGAGCGGCGGTCTGGGCTTCGCGTGCGCCGCGGCCCTGGCGGCGGAGGGAGCCCGGGTCGCGATCGGTGGTCACGATGCGGAACGGATCGCTGCCGCAGCACAGCGCCTAGGTGGTGACACGGTCGCGCTCACGGCGGACCTGACCGATCCGCAGGCGTGCCAGGATTTCGTCGGCGAAGCCGCCGACCGGCTGGGCGGCCTGGACATCCTGATCACCAACGGCCCGGGCCCGCCGCCGGGAACGTTCGCCTCGACCGATCTGGCGGCCTACCAGCGAGCAATGGATGTCGCGCTGCTTCCGGTGGTCCAGCTCGTCCACGCGGCGGTGCCGTTCATGCGCCGGCGCCAGTGGGGTCGGATCGTGGCCATCACCTCGATCTCCGTGCGGCAGCCGATAGCCAATCTCATCCTTTCGAACACTGCCCGCGCCGGTGCCACCGGATTTCTCAAGACGGTCGCCCGCGAAATCGCTGGCGACGGGATCACGGTCAACTCGGTGTTGCCCGGCCTGCACGAAACACAGCGCGTCCGCGAGGTCTACGGCGAGCGGCTCACCGACGAGATCGGGGCCATACCCGCCGGGAAGCTCGGCCGTCCGGAGGATCTCGGTGCTTTCGTGGCCTTCCTCTGCTCCGAGCAGGCCGGCTTCATCACGGGCTCGGCCATCGCCGTGGACGGCGGCAGCAACGCCGCGCTGCTGTGAGGTCAGCGCGGTGGACCGAGTGAGCCTCGTCTGACGAATCGCGGCTGCAGCTCGTCGCGCACCAACCGGGCCTGCGGCTTGTCGATGCGACGCACGATCAGCTCGGCGCCGCGACGGCCCAGCGCGGTGAGATCGCAGCGGACGGTGGCAAGATCGAAGCGTTCCCACCCCGCCATGGCGATGTCGTCGAAGCCCACGATGGACACCTCGTCCGGCACTTGCAAGCCCAGGGCAGCGGCCGCGTCGAGTGCACCGAAGGCCATGACGTCGTTCGCGCAGAACACGGCCGTCGGCGGCCGTGCACCGGCCACCAGCTCGGTCAGCCCCTGGTGACCGGTGTCGAAAGCGAATTCCCCCTGACGGGATTGGACGCGGATGCCGGCCCGGCTCAGCGCACGGCGAAAGCCTCGCGCGCGCTGGCGGCCCGTACTCGTGTTCTGCGGCCCTTCGATGGCGGCGATGCGGCGATGCGCGGTCGCGAGTAGCTCGCTGGCAACCAGTGCGGCCCCCTGCGCGTTCGCGACGACGCAGGAGTCGACCGCGGCGTCCTGCACCTCGCGGTTCACCGTGACGACGGCGAGTCCGTGGCTACGCAGCCGGCCGGGAAGGGACGAGTCGATGCGGCAGTTCGTGAGTATGACGCCGTCCAGCGAGCCATCGACCAGCTCGGCGAAGGTGACGGGCGAGGACGCCGACTCCGTCAGGACGACGGTGGAGTACCCATGCTCGCGCAGCACGGTGTGGATCGGGTCGAGTAATGCCATGTAGAACGGGTTGTCGAGCTCGGTGGCAAGCACGCCCACGCGGTGCGAACGCTTGGTGCGCAGCTGTCGCCCGTACTCGCTCGGCACGTACCCGAGGCGTTCGGCCGCCGCCCTCACTCGGGCCGCCGTCTCCGCGGTGATGAGCGGGCTGCCGCGAAGGGCGCGCGAGACCGTAGCTTGCGATACCCCCGCGGCGTTCGCGACATCCCAGCCGGTGACGGCCATCGGATGCAATCCTCGCTGTTGACATGCAAACGTATGCACAAAAGGCTGGCTTGATCGTACGCTGCGGCCCCGCCGAGAGGGAGATACGCCAGATGCCTCAACACCTGAAGTCGCCGGCCATCCGGAATGCCGCCTCCGCTGACGAGCGCGTGGCCGAGGTCGTGCGCGAAGTCATCGCGGCTGTCGAGGCCAACGGCGACGAAGCCGTCCGCCGGTACTCCGCGCAGTTCGACCGCTGGTCGCCTCCCGCGTTTCGGTTGAGCCCCGGCGAGGTGGCCTCGATCGTGAGTACTGTCGCGCCGACCGTGCTGGACGACATTCGATCCGTGCAGGCCAACGTTCGCGAATTTGCTCAGCAGCAGCGCGATTCGCTCGCCGATTTCGAGGTCGAGACGATGCCCGGCGTCTGGCTAGGCCAGCGCACCATTCCGATCCAGGCCTGCGGTGCGTACGTTCCCGGCGGTCGCTATCCGCTGGTGGCGTCGGCCCACATGACGATCGTCACGGCCAAGGTGGCCGGCGTCGAGCGAGTCGCTGCCTGCACGCCGCCGATCCGCGGCGAGATTCCGGCGGCCACGATCGCTGCGATGTCCCTCGCCGGCGCGGACGAGATCTTCGTGCTCGGCGGCGTGCAGGCGGTCGCCGCGCTCGCTCTCGGGACCGAGACGATCGACCCCGTCGCCCTTATCGCCGGTCCCGGAAACGCCTACGTCGCCGAGGCCAAGCGCCAGCTCTTCGGGCGTGTGGGCATTGACCTGTTCGCCGGCCCGACCGAGGTCGTGGTGATCGCCGACGACTCGGCTGATCCGTTCATCGTGGCTGTCGACCTGTTGAGCCAGGCCGAGCACGGGCCGGACTCGCCCGCAGTGCTGATCTCGTCGTCCGAAGTCGTAGCCCGCGAAGCGATGGCTCATATCGACAGGTTGCTGCCGGACATGCCGACTCGGGACTTCGCCGAACCCGCGTGGCGCGATCACGGTCAGGTCATCGTGACCGATTCGACGGACGAGGCGATCCGGCTGGCCGACGACCTTGCCTTCGAGCATGTCGAGGTCCTCACGGCGCAACCGCGCCGGGCCTTGGACGTGATGACCAACTACGGTGCCATGTTCCTCGGTGAGGCGACCTGCGTGTCCTACGGAGACAAGGTGATCGGCACGAACCATGTGTTGCCGACGCGTGGCTCAGCTCGCTACACGGGTGGCTTGTGGGTGGGGAAGTACCTCAAGACTGTCACCTACCAGGAGATCACTAATCACGCCTCGAGCGCTGAACTCGGCGAGCTGTGCGGCCGCGCCGCGCGCGTCGAGCTGTTCGAGGGGCATGCCCGGTCGGGTGATGTGCGCGCCGCGAAGTACGCGGGTAGGCCGCTGTCGTGGCTGCCGGACACGGCGCCGGCGGGGCCATGAGCGTCGCCGGCCGTTGCGCCCTGGTCACCGGCGGCGGCAACGGGCTCGGCCGGGCGATCGCGCTCCGACTGGCCGAAACCGGGGCGCGGGTCGTGCTTGTCGGGCGCACGGGGCGCAAGCTGGCCGCAGTCGCCGACGAGATCACGAACGCCGGCGGGAGTGTGCGGACCGCGGTCGCCGATGTCAGCGTTCCTCGCGCCGTCCAGGCTCTCGCGGACGAACTCGCTGACGAGGCGATCTCGATTCTGATCAACAATGCCGGGATCGCCGGGCCGGTGCGACCGCTGGTCGAGGTCGAACCGGAGGAGTGGGACGAGGTGTTCGCGGCGAACGTGCGCAGCATCTACCTGATGTGCCGGGCTTTCCTGCCGCCCATGATCGACCGCGGAGGGGGAGATGTCATCAACCTCGCCTCGGTGAGCGGGAAGCGCCCCCTTGCCAACCGCACGCCCTACACGGCGTCGAAGATGGCCGTCATTGGGTTGACGACGACGCTGGCTTACGAGGTCGGGCCACTCGGCGTGGCTGTCAACTCGCTGTCGCCCGGCCCGGTCCGCGGGGAGCGGATGGAGCGCAACTTCCGGCTCGAGGCCGAACGGGCCGGCACGACGGTCGAGCAGGCACGGGCGGCGTTCGTTTCGCGCGCGGCGCTCGGCCGGATGGTGGAGGAAAGCGAGGTCGCCGACGCCGTCCTCGCCATGCTGGCGATGCCCGGGTTGTGCGCCGCGGACATCGACCTGTCCGCGGGCATGGTCGGGCGATGAGCGAGGCTCTCCTGTTCGGTTCCGCGCCCGGCGGTGCCTTCAGCGGGGCGAAACGTCAGACGTGCGAGGGCCTTTAGAGGTCTTCCTCGGCGAGGGCGAGGGACCGGGTCAGCGGGCGGCTGGCGAGGAAGCGCACCTGTTCGGTGGACGATATTCGCCGCGGCGGGATGGGGCTGGTCAGGTCGATCCGCCGACCGCGGCTGATGACCTCGCTCAGCCGGCTCTTGTCCTGCAGGATACGGACGTCGTCGAGCGGGTCACCGTCGACCACGAGGACGTCGGCAAGCTGGCCGGCCGCGATGGTGCCGACCTCGCCCTCCATTCGCATGGCGAAGGCGCCGTTGCTCGTAGCACAGGTGATCGCTTCCAACGGCGTCATCCCGATGTAGTCGACCAGCATCTCGAGCTCGCGGGCGTGCCACTCGCCGACCGGCGTCACCGCGAATCCGGTTTCGGAGCCGGTGAGGATCTTCACGCCGGCTGCGTGGGCCTTGGCGAGCATGCGAGCTGTGGTCTCGATCTCGGCACGGAACATGTCCAGCAATTCCGGGGCGGAGCCGATTTTCTCCCCGTAGTCGGCCAGATTGCCGAGCAAGGTGAACGTCGGGCACAGCGCCGAACCCGCCTCGACGACCGCCTCGAGGGCCTCGTCGTCCAGGTAGGAGCTGTGGTAGATGAGGTCCACCCCGGCGCGGGCGGCGTCGCGGGTGCTTGCCGCGTTTCGGCAGTGGCCGACTACCCGAGTGTTCAGCTCATGAGCGGTATCGCACACGGTCCGCAGCTCGTCCAAGGACCAGACTTGGACCTCCGGCCCCTTCATGCTGGGGATGAGACCGGTCACCATGACTTTGATCCAGTCGACGCCGTACTTGATCTGCCTGCGGATCTCCCGAACCATCATGTCCCGGTCGTGCACCACCGTGGCATACCCGGTCGTCCCGTCGTCCCTGATCATTCGACCGGCTGTGCCGCCTAGCATCGTCATGAGGGCCTGGCCGCCCGCACGCATCCGCGGGCCCTCCACGATGCCGTTGTCGATGGCGTCACGCAGTTCGACGGCGATGTTCCAGAGGCAGTCGGGGTCGAGCACGCTCGTCACGCCTGCGCGCAGCACCTTGCGTGCTTGATAGGCGGCCAGCATCGCGCTGTAGCCCTCGGTGCGGTGATGGAAGAGTTCGTCGTTGCCGGTGGGTTCACCGAAGGACAGATGGGTGTGCGCATCGATCAGCCCGGGCATCACGGTCCGGCCCCTGGCGTCGATCCGGTCCACCGAACCGCCGGTGCGGGCGATCTCCTCGCCGCGGGCCACCGCCGACTCGCCCAACATGGCGATTTTGCCGTCCTCGATGAGGACGTCACGGCTCGCGGTGGCGGGTGCGCCGCTGCCCTCGATCACGGTGCCGCCGGTGATCAGAATGTTTTCCGACATCCCTGCCTCCGCTCGCGTATCGACACGCCGCCGGTCCGCCGTCGAGACGCCAGTCGGACCCGGGTGCTTGCCCAGTCTGCTCTATCGTCGTCGCTATACCAACGACTATTGGCTCCAAAGTCTTGTTTCTGTTGCAGCGTTCCCCCAGAGTGTGCTGTAACACACCCAGGGCCGGTCGTGCCAATAGCCCAACCACCACGCTGTGGCGAGAGGACGGATCGAAGGTGGCAGTCGAACTGCGAGGACTGGACGGGAAGGTCGCTCTCGTCACCGGCGCCGGACGTGGGCAGGGGGCTAACCACGCCCGGGCTCTGGCCGAGGCCGGCTGCGATGTTGTCGCGCTCGACATCTGCGCGCCCATGCCCGGCCTGTATGACACGGCGACCGAAGCCGACCTGGAGCAAACCATCAAGGAGGTCGAGGCGGCCGGCGCGCGCGGCCTCGCGCTCAAGGCGGACGTGCGCGACTACCGGGCGGTCGAGGCGGCCGTCCAGGAGGCGCTGGCCGCCTTCGGGCGTATCGACATCCTGGTCAACAACGCCGGCATGGCCTCGCTGGACACCTTGCACGACATGACACCGGAGACGCTCGACGCCGTCATCGACACCAACCTGAAGGGGCCCATGTTCGTCGCGAAGTACGTCGTGCCGAACATGATCGGGCGCCGTTCCGGCCGGATCATCAACATCAGTTCGGCCGTTGTCGGCAGCGGCCATGCGATGCTCTCGCATTATGTCGCCAGCAAGCACGGCGTCGTCGGACTCACCAAGGCTTGGGCGACCGAGCTGTCCGAGTTCGAGATCAATGTCAACGCGATCGCGCCCGCCACGATCAAGCCCGGCGTGGACCGTGGGTCCGGCATGGTCCGGGGCCTCGCGGCCGTGATGGACATGGACATGGACGAGGCATTCGAGACCTTCTCGGCCCAGGGCAACCTGCCCGGGCAGAAGTGGCGCGCTGAGATGCAGGACATCACCGATGCGGTGCTGTTCCTCGCCTCCGACAATGCCCGCGTCATCACCGGTCACGTCCTGATGGTGGACTGCGGCCAGGCCACCAAGTAGGTGTGATGCACGCGGGGTTCGGCCCCGCCTGCGCAACGAAAGGACAGCTTTGGAGTCGCTGGTCGGCACCTCCGTGCTACGCAAGGAAGACCCGCCCCTGCTCACCGGGCGGGGGCAGTACGTGGACGACCTCCGGTTGCCCGGCATGGTCACGATGGTCTACGTGCGCAGCCAGGTCGCGCACGCGAAGGTCCTGAGCATTGCCACCGAAGAAGCCCGGGGCATGCCAGGCGTGCTCGGCGTGTGGACGGCGGCCGACCTCCCCGGGGTGCCGAACGTCCGATCCGTGCCGACGATGGAGCGTCCGCCGCTGGCCGTCGACGTTGTCCGGTTCGTGGGTGAACCGGTGGCGGTCGTGGTCGCTACCGAACGGGCGCTCGCGGTCGATGCCGCCGAGGCGGTGTTCGTCGAGTACGAGCCCCTGCCGGTCTACACGACGGTCGAGGAGGCGCTCGCGGAAGGGGCGGCCCCGATCACGCCCGGCCAAGAGAGCAACGTTGTCATGCAGATGCCGATGACCGAAGATGACGCCCAGCGCGAGATCGACGGTTCGCCGCGTGTCTCGCGCCTACGCATCGTCAATCAACGCCTCGCGCCGGTGCCGATCGAGCCCATCGGCTGCGTCGGCGACTGGTCGGCGGCCGGGGTCACGCTGTGGGCGACGGTCCAGGCGCCGCACCCGATCCGCAACGAACTCTGCGTGATGTTCGGCCTGTCCCAGCAGCAGGTAAGGGTCGTTGCGCCCGATGTCGGAGGGGCGTTCGGATCGAAAGCCAGCTTTTACCCCGAGTACATCCTCACCCTCGAGCTGTCCCGCCGCCTGGGCCGGCCGGTGAAGTTCATCGAGACCCGCAGCGAATCCATGACCTCGATGACGCATGGCCGGGCCCAGACCCAGGAGCTCGCGCTCGGTTATGACGACGAGGGCAAGATCATCGCTCTGCAGGTCGAGATCGTTCAAGACTGCGGTGGCTGGCCGGACGTCACCGGTAGCGGCCTGCCGATCCTGACATCGTTCATGTCGGGCGGGTGCTACAAGATCCCGAAGATCGGCGCGTCGTTCCGCAGCGTGACGACCAACACCACGCCGGTGGCGGCCTACCGGGGCGCGGGCCGGCCAGAGGCCGCGTATCTCATCGAGCGCCTGATGGACGTCGCGGCGAAGGATCTCGGTCTGGACCCGGCCGAGATGCGTCGCCGTAATCTCATTCAACCGGAGGAGATGCCGTACGCGACGCAGTTCCCGATCGTCGTCTACGACGAGAGTGACTACCCGCGGCTGCTCGATACTTTGCTGGAAAAGTTGGACTACGAGGGCATCCGCGAGCAGCAGCGGGCGCGCCGGGACGATCCGGACGCTCCTTTGCTGGGCGTGGGCCTGTCCGTCTGGGTCGAGATGGCAGGTTTCGGGCCGTCGGAATTCTTCGAGCAGTTCGGCTACGTGGGTGGCTGGGAGTCCGCGAAGATCCGCATGAACCCGGACGGGTCTGTGCTGGTCGCGGTGGGCACCAGCCCGCATGGGCAGGGGCACGAGACGGTGTTCGCACAGATCGTCGCTGACCGGCTCGGTGGGTATCCGATCGAACGGATCGTGGTCAAGCACGGCGACACCACGGTCGCGCAGGAGGGCATCGGGACGATGGGGAGCCGGGCGATGGCGGTCTGCGCTCCCGCGGTCGCCGCGGCCACCGGCAAGCTGCGCGCCCGGCTTGTCGAGGTGGCCGCCCACCTCCTCGAAGCGTCGGCGGACGATGTCGAGCTCGCGGAGGGCACGTTCGGGGTCAAGGGGTCCCCAGAGATCGGGATCAGCCTCGAGGAGGTGGCTCTCGCCGCGTACAAGCCGCACAAGCTCAGCGCCGATGAGGAGATCGGCCTGGAGTACGTGAGCTATTACGAGCCGAAGAACCTGTCCTACCCCAGCGGTGCGCACGGTTGCGTCGTGGAGGTTGACAGGCAGACCGGGTGGGTCAAGATCCTGCGCTACGTGGCAGTAGACGACTGCGGGGTCGTGGTGAACCCGCTACTGGCCCGCGGCCAGATCCACGGCGGCGTCGTCCAGGGGATCGCGCAGGCCCTGCTGGAGGAGGTGGTCTACGGCGAGGGTGGCCAGCCGATGACATCGACGCTCGTCGACTACTGCGTGCCCAGCGCTGCCGACATGCCCAACCTGGAAACGCATCACATCGAGGTCCCGACGAGCGGTAATCCCCTCGGCGTCAAGGGGCTCGGGGAGGCGGGGGCGACAGCCGCTCCGCAAGCAGTGGTGAACGCGGTCATCGACGCGGTGGGCCATCTCGGCATCCGCACTCTGGACATGCCACTTACTCCCGGCAAGGTCTGGGCCGCGATCAATCCGGAAGAGCAGGGGATTCAGTGAGGCACGACATCGAGCTCACCGTGAACGCAACGACGGTACGAGCCAACGTCGAGTCGCGGCAGCTACTCGTCTACCTGCTGCGCGATCTCGTCGGACTGACCGGCACCCATGTCGGGTGCGACTCCTCCAACTGCGGCGCCTGCACGGTGCTCGTCGACGGACAGGCAGTCAAGTCGTGCACGGTGCTCGCCGTGTCCGCCGACGGCAGCTCGGTCGTCACCGTGGAGGGTCTGGGCTCGCCGGACAATCTGTCTCCGGTGCAGGAAGGATTTCGCCAATGCCACGGGCTGCAGTGCGGCTACTGCACGCCGGGCATGGTCATGGCTGCGACCAGCCTGCTGCTCGACGACCCGGACCCCTCGCAGGAGCGCATCCGTGAGGGGTTGGAGGGCAACCTCTGCCGATGCACGGGGTATCAGATGATCGTCGAGTCGGTTCGCTGGGCTGCCGAAAACGGTGGCCCGGGGACGGTGGCGACCGCGGAGCGAAGGGCGACGGACCGATGATCCCGGCCGAGTTCGACTACGTGCGCGCAAGCTCCGTCGCGCACGCGATCCAGCTGCTGGGTGAGCACGGTGAGGACGCGAAGTTGCTTGCCGGCGGCCATTCTCTGCTGCCGCTGATGAAGCTGCGACTCGCCCGCCCGAGCGTCCTGATCGACGTGCGGACCTTGCCGGAACTGCAGGGCGTGCGACGCGACGGTGAGGTACTGAGCATCGGCGCTGGAACCTGCCACCGCGTGCTCGAGCGCGATCCGCTGGTGGCGCGCAGCGCCGCGCTCCTGTCCACGGCGGCGCAGACGATCGGAGATCCGCAGGTGCGCAGTCGCGGCACCATCGGCGGGTCGCTCGTGCATGCCGACCCCGCTGCCGATCTGCCCGCGGTACTGCTCGCCTTGGAGGCGGCCGTCCTGGTCCGCGGCCCGGGCGGTGACCGAGAGATTGCGATCTCCGAGTTCTTCCTCGACCTCTGGCAGACGGCAATCGCCGCAGACGAGGTGTTGCTCGAGATCCGCATTCCGGTCACCGACGGTCAGCCGACCAGTTTCCACAAGTTCAGGCAGCGCAGCCAGGACTGGGGCATCGTGGGGGTGGCCGCCGTCGGCGGGGAACGTCCGCGCCTGGCACTCGCGAACATGGCGCTGACCCCGCTGCGTGCCGGCGCGGTCGAGGCGGCCCTCGCCGGGGGCGCGGACATCACCGAGGCCGCCGCGCTGGCCGATGTGGGAACCTCCCCCTCGAGCGATCTGCGGGCCACCAGTAGCTACCGTCGGCAGCTGGCTCGCGTCCTCATGCGCCGGGCGCTGGTCGAACTCGCCGCATGAGCGTCGAGACACCGCTGGTCATCACCGCGTTCCAGGATGTGCATGACGGGCTGCGTCATCGCGACCTCAGGCAGGCGCTCTATGACGCGGGCGGGCTGGTGATGGCCGACTCGCTGATCACGCTGCACGGTGATGCCCACCGGCTACGCCGCCGGGTCGAGAACCGGTTGTTCCGGCGCGGGACGTTCCGGTACTGGGAGATGCACCTTGTCCCGGGCATCATCGAGCAGAACTTCGCCCAGCCGCTAGCCGACCGACGGGCTGAACTGGTCAGGCTGGGGCGACGCACCATCATGTTCCTGACCGCTATGGTGGCCGGCATCGATCCGCCCGACGACGAGGAGGGCGTCGACGCGCTGGACCATGCCGCGCACGTCTTCAGCGGTGGGGCCACACTCGTGCACTCCAAGCGCGACCGGGCCGAGGTCGAGGCCGAGGTCCGCGAGGCCATGCGTGACTTCGACGCTCGCTTCTTCGAGCCATCGCTGCGGCGGCGCGCCGCCCTGCTCGCCGACGTCGCCGCGGGTCGACGCAGCGAGGACGAGCTGCCTCGCGACGTGCTCACCGCCGTCCTGCGGCACCAGGACGAGCTCGACGTGGACCGGGACACCATCCGGCGCGAGGTCGCGTTCTACCTTCAGGCCGGCTCGCACAGCACGGCCAATCTCTTCACCCACTCCGCGCACCAGATCTTCGGCCGGCTCGCCGCCCCGGAGTTCGCAGCGCGGTTGACCGACCTCGAGTTCGTGCAGCGCTGCGTGCATGAGACTTTGCGGCTGCACCCCGCCTCGCCGGTGGCATGGCGCCGGCCGGTCGTCGACGTCACGCTCAAGAACGGGATGACGCTGCCCGCGGGTTGCCTGGTCGAGTTCGACCTCGAACGAGCGAACACCGATCCCACGACGTGGGGAGCAGACGCCGACCTCTTCCGGCCCGACCGATCGATCCCCGACAGCGTCTCGCCGTGGGGTCACTCCTTCGGCGGCGGGATGCACGCCTGCATCGGGATGGAGCTGGACGGCGGCGTGCCGGGCAGCGGGACCCGGACCGGCGAGCACGCGTCGGTCTTCGGCACGGTGACGCTCATGCTCAAAGCGCTGCTCGACCACGGTGCCCGTCCGGACCCCCAGGATCCGCCGGTGCGGGACGTGTCGTCGCAGCGGGAGAACTTCGCGCGCTATCCGGTCGTTTTCACCGGCGAGGCCTAGGCCGTGCAGCCGGTCGTCGCCCGCTTCCTGGGCGCGGTAGGCGCCCGTGACATCGATGCCGTGCTGGACTGCTTCACCGACGACCTGAGCTACCAGAACGTTCCGCACGAACCGGTGCGTGGCAAGGATGGGCTGCGCGCGCTGCTGGGTCCCTTCCTGCACGATTGCGAGCGAGCCCGCTGGGACGTGGTGTCCTCCGCGACGAACGGCGAACTCGATTTCGTCGAACGCGTCGACCGGTTCTGGTTCGCCGGCCAGGAATACGCGATCGAATGCACGGGGATCTACCGCATTGCCGCAGGGCGTATCGCTGAAGTGCGCGATTACGTAGACCTCGGCGTCTGGCGGGAGCGCCTGGCCCCGGTTCGCGTCCGATGATCTCGGCGATGGCTCGCCGGTGACCACCGTCGGGCTGTGCGTGCCGCAGCTCGGCGAATACGTCGACCGGGACACGCTGCAGGAGTTCGTCGTCCGAGCGCAAGCCGCCGGTTTCGCCAGCCTGTGGGTCCAGGAGCACCTGTTCTACCCGCTGGAGCCGCGGTCGGGCTATTCCGGGATCCCCGCCCAGCCGATCCCCGCGCCGTACCGCAGCACGCTCGCGGGGATGGAGACGCTGGCGGTGGTTGCCGGCTGGACCGACCGGATCGAGATCGGCACGAGCGTGCTCGTGGCCGGATACCACCGGCCCGTCGAACTCGCCCAGCGCCTGGCCACGCTGGATGTGCTCTCCGGCGGGCGTCTCATTGCCGGTATCAGCGTCGGATGGAGTGCGGAGGAGCATGAGCAGATGGATGTCGACCCCGGCTCCCGGGGCCGGCGCTGCGACGAACTGGTGAAGGCGCTGCTTCGCTGCTGGGGCCCCGATCCGGTGACGTTCGCCGGAGAGTTCTTCTCGATCCCGTCCTCGATCGTGCGCCCGAAGCCGCTGCAGCGTCCCCGCCCGCGCCTGATGTCGGGCATGCGCTCCAGGGCCGGCCTGGAACGCACGGCGCAGCTGTTCGACATCTGGAACCCCTCCCGGGGCTCGGTCGAGGAAGTGGCGCAGAAAGCTCGCCGCATCGACGCCCTTCGCGGGGACCGGCCGCCGATCGAGGTCTATCAGCGAGTCTTCCTGGAGCCCCCGATAGCCGATGTGGCCGAATCGCCGCCCGGTATCGATGGCATTGTGGCGGCCCACGCGGCCGCCCGGGCTGCCGGCTTCGCCTCTTTGATCATCGACGGGAACTTCTGGCGCGAGATCCGCTCACCGGCCGACTGGACCGCACTTCCCGAACGCCTGGCGACCGCGCTCAGCCTGGCGTGATCACGACGTTCGACGCCCGCCATGCCCGAAGCGTGCCCAGCCGCCCGGTTGGCGCTGCGGCTCAGACTTCGTACTGGACGCGGGCGATTTCGGCGCAGACGGCGCCGATCGCGCGGCGGTAGATGCCGTGCTCGTCGTCCCCGTCGTAGTTGGCGTAGGCCGCGGCGTCGGTCCAGTCGTTGACGATGGCGAAGCTCCAGCCGCCGGCCCGCAGCCCGGCGTCCTGGCCCACGCTCATCGCGAGCTGGCCGGGTAACCGGAGCTTGGCTATTGCGGCCAGGCTCTCCGCCAGCTGGCGTTCATCGGCCTCGTTGCCCGGCTCTCGCAGCCGACCCAGCACCACGTTTCGGATCACCGGGACGGCCTCGCCGACGTGGTGGCCAGTGCAGCGGCCTTCCTGCTGGACACGCGTCACCTCCGGGGTCGGTGGCTGCGCCTCGCCGGATTGCTGGAATCGCGACCACCGCGACATAGTCGCTAGCATCTTAGCGACGGGAGCCACTGGATCAAGCTCTTGCGACCGCCGAGGCGCTACGCCAGTTCCGCCAGCTGTTGCAGGAGCGGCAGCACCCGGTAGGCCACCCGCTCCGACAGTGCGATTTCGGTGCGGGTGCGCACGACCCCGGGCAAGCCGAGCAGTCGCTGCACGACCTGCTCGAGGTGGGCGTTGCTGCGCGCCGCCACTCGGCACACCAGGTCTCCCTCGCCTGTCGTCGAGTGGGCTTGCAGAACCTCCGCGATGTAGGCAAGGCGCTCGGAAACCTCGTCGAGTTTGCCCTGGGCCAGATGCAGGTGGACGAACGCGGTCACCGGATAGCCAAGGGCGGCGGGGGACAGGTGCACCGAGTGCCCGGTCACGACTCCGGCCCGTTCCAGTCGAGCGGTACGGGCCTGCACCGTTCCGCGCGCTACGCCGAGCACGCGGGCGTACTCGCGGCTGCCCGCCCTCGGTTCCTCCAGAAGCAGGCGTAGCAGGGTCAGGTCCAGCTCGTCGAACTGGCTGGTCACTCGGCCTCCTGATTGGCTCAATCTGGCAAAACTTCTGATCCAATGGCTCATCTGTGCGTCCAAAGTATGGACCAAATGACCATAAAATTCTACGGTCCGGGCCATGCCGAGCATGACCCTGTCTCGATGACCGCCACTCGACCGGCTCCCGTTGAATTTCGGCTCGATGATCGCTACCGGCGCGAGCACGGCGACGTCTACCTCACCGGGGTGCAGGCTCTCGTCAGGGTGATCATGGAGCGGGCGCGGCTGGATCGGCGTGCCGAGCTTTCGACGGGCAGTTATGTCAGCGGATACGAGGGGTCCCCGCTCGCCGGCCTGGACCTCGAACTGGCCCGATGGCGTGCGCTGCTCGAGCCACTGGGCGTCCACCACGAACCTGGCCTGAACGAGGAGCTCGCCGCCACCGCCGTCGCCGGTACCCAGCTCGCGCGAACGGTCGCCCGGCTGCGCCCTTCCGGGGTCACCGGGTACTGGTACGGCAAGGCCCCCGGGCTGGATCGAGCCACCGACGCGCTGCGGCATGCGAACCTCATCGGCACGGATCCGGCAGGCGGCGCCGTCGCGTTCGTCGGAGACGACCCGGCCGCGAAGTCCTCGAGCGTGCCGTGTTCCTCGGAATTCGCGCTGGCCGATCTGAACATCCCGACGCTCGTCCCGGCTGACGCCGCGGACGTGCTCGACCTGGGGCGGCACGCGGTGGAGCTGTCGCGGGTCAGCGGCTTGTGGACGGCGCTGCGGATCGCCACGGTGGTCGCCGATGGGTCAGCGACCGCCGCGGTGGCCGACGGATGGACCGCTCCGGTGATGGAGGGCCTGGACCCCGGCCTTCGTCCGTACCGCCACCGGCCCACCGCCCACCTGCTCGGGGGGACCCTGGCCGAGCTCGAGCGCAGCTTTCACCACGTCCGCCTGCCCCTCGCGCAGGAGTACCTGCGGCGCAGCGGCATCAACCGCGTGGAGGGCGCGGGTCAGTCAGCGCGAGTCGGGTTGGTCGCGGCCGGCCCCACGTATCTCGCGTTGCGGCACGCTCTCGGCATTCTGGGCCTGGACGACGAGGCCTTGCGCAGGCTGGGGATTCGGCTGCTGCGTCTGGGGGCCGTCCACCCGCTCGAACCGACAGTCGTGCGAACGTTCGCCGCTGGTCTGCAGCGTGTCCTCGTGGTGGAGGACAAGAGGGCTTTTCTCGAGCACGCGGTGAAGACCGTCCTCTACGGTAGCGGCGCGGCACCGGGTGTGGACGGCAAGCAGGACGCGAACGGCCGGCCGTTGCTCAGCCCACTCGGGGAACTCGATGCCGACGCGATAGTCCAGGCACTGGCCCGCTGGCTGCCCACCGCCGGTATCGATGGCATCGACGCGCCGCAAGCGGCTCCGGAACGCCGGCAGCTTCAGCTCGTCGGCGGCGCCGCACGGGCTCCGTTCTTCTGCTCAGGTTGCCCGCATAACTCCTCGACCGAGGTTGCGCCGGGCACGTTGGTCGGTGGCGGAATCGGCTGCCACGCGATGCTGTTGCTGATGCCGGGTGAGCGCAGCGGCACGATCACCGGGCTGACCCAGATGGGCGGCGAGGGCGCCCAATGGATCGGCATGGCCCCTTTCGTCGAGCCGCGGCACTTCGTGCAGAACATGGGCGATGGCACTTTCGCCCACTCGGGCAGCCTCGCTGTTCGGGCGGCCGTCGCGGCCGGCGCCAACGTCACGTTCAAGCTGTTGCGCAATTCCGCGGTCGCGATGACCGGAGGGCAACGGCCGGTGGGCGAGCTCGGGCTGCGGCAGATGATCGACCTGCTCAAAGCCGAGGGAGTGCGGCGCATCGTCGTCACCACGGATGCGCCAGCTGCCCTGCGGCGCTCGGTCGGCCGCGACGTCGACGTCCGGTCCCGGGACGATCTGCTGCCAGTTCAGCGCGAACTTGCGCAGGTGGAGGGCGTGACAGTGCTCATTCACGACCAGGAGTGCGCGGCGGAGAAGCGGCGCAGCCGGCGTCGCGGCCGCTCGGAGACGCCGCCGATCCGGGCGTTCATCAACGAGCGGGTCTGCGAAGGATGCGGTGACTGCGGAAGCAAGTCCAACTGCCTGTCCGTCCAGCCGGTTCCCACCGAGCTCGGCCGCAAGACGCGGATCAACCAGTCTTCCTGCAATCTGGACTTCTCCTGCCTGGACGGCGATTGCCCCGCGTTTGTCACGGTGACGCCGCAGAACGTGGCGAAACCACGGCCGCCCGACGTCGCCGCGCCGGACGAACCCTTGCCGTTGCCTACCGGCGAGCTGTTCCGCGCGCGGATCACCGGGATCGGCGGCACGGGTGTCGTCACTGTCGCGCAGGTGCTCGCGACCGCGGCGGTGATGGTCGGGCGGCAGGTCCGCACGCTTGACCAGACCGGGCTCGCGCAGAAGGGCGGTGCTGTCGTCTCAGACATTGTCGTCAGCGAAACGCCGCGGTGGCGGTCGCCGAAACTGGCCGCCGGAGAGTGCGATCTCTACCTCGGATGTGACGCCCTGGTCGCCGCTGATGCCGCGAACCTGAGGGTGGCGGATCCGCGCGGCACAACGGCTGTGGTGTCCACCTCACCGGTACCGACGGGGCAGATGGTGGTGGACCCGACCGTGACGTACCCGTCTGACGCCGATGTGTCCGCACACGTCCGCCGGTCGGCGCTGCGGGCCGAGTTCGTGGACGCGGCCGACATCGCGCGCCGCCACCTCGGCGACGAGCAGTACGCCAACGTCGTGCTTCTCGGCGTTGCGTATCAGACCGGGGCCGTGCCGATCCCGGCGCCAGCGATCGAGGCGGCGATCCGGCTCAACGGGGCAGCGGTGGATGCCAACCTCGCCGCGTTCCGGCTCGGTCGGCGGGCCATCGTCGCGGCGCGCGACGAGACCACCGCAGCAGCGGTCCCGGCAGACCTGGATCTCGAGGCGCTGGTCGGCGTCCGGGAGGCCGATCTCGTTGCCTACCAGGATCGCCGGTACGCCGCCGCCTATCGGGAAGTCGTCGACCGGGTGCGCGCGGTCGAGGCGCAGACGGTGGGAGGGGAGCGGCTGACGCGAGAGGTGGCCGGCGCGCTCTACAAGCTCATGGCCTACAAGGACGAGTACGAGGTCGCCCGGCTGTCGCTGGACCCGAGACTCGATGACGACGTGGCACGCGAGTTCGGTCCCGGCGCTACCTATCGTTACCGGCTGCATCCTCCGGCATTGCGCGCGCTCGGCATGAAACACAAGATGAGCCTGGGTCCGTGGGCACGGCCGGTGTTCCGCATCCTGGTCGGGGCCCGGCGGCTGCGCGGTACGCCGTTCGACCCCTTCGGCGCCGCGAAGGTTCGGGTCGTCGAGCGCGCGTTGATCGTGGAGTACCGCTGGCTGATCGACCGGCTGCTGCGCGACCTGACGCCCGCGAACCACGACTTGGCCGTGGAGCTAGCGGCCCTCCCTGACCTCATTCGCGGGTATGAGCAGCTCAAGTTGCGCAATGTTGACCTCTACCGGTCCCGGGTGACCGAGCTGCTCCACCGCTACAAGGCCGAACCCGCGATCACGTCGCGCTGAACAACTGACGGCGGTGCTGGAATTGTGAGAGCGAGGTGCCCAAGCGCTGCCGGTGGGAAGCGGGCGGGGCTCGGTGCGGCGCCGTGAGCCGGTCGGTTTCCGATTTACAGGGCCAGCCAGCGATGTCTGACTCTCGCGCCGCCTTCTGGAGGTCGGCGACAAGCCGGGTGTGCCGTCAGGGACCTGAACCCCGACCCGCGGATGAAGAGCTGCTCCGTGGGTCGTCCGGAGCGATCCGCTGAGCGTCATTCCTGCAGCTCAGCTAGCTGGTGCTGTCCGTACGTCTCCATTCCCATACCGGTGGATCTGCCTCCGAAGTGTGGTTGATAACCCGCCTTCGTTACATGTAACGTGAGGAAATGGCTAGTACACGCCAACGGGTACGCGAACATCGCGAGCGGCTGCGCGCTCAGGGCCTGCGGCCCGTTCAGATCTGGGTACCCGACGTACGAGCACCAGAATTCGCTGCGGAAGCTCACCGCCAATCGGCTGCCATCGCCGCCAGCGAGCATGAGGCCGACGACCAAGCATTCGTCGACGCGATCTCGGTTGACTGGACCGACGAGGGGCAGCCCACCAAGTGAGGCGAGGCGACATTCACATCGCCGCCGCACGAGGGGCCTATGCCGGCAAGCCGAGACCCGTCGTCATTGTTCAGGACGACCGGTTCGATGCCACCGCCTCAGTCACGATCTGTCCACTGACGACCAATCCCATCGACGCGCCGCTCGCCCGGATCGCCGTAGAACCCACGGCGGGCACCGGCATCGAGCTGCCGAGCCAGGTCATGGTCGACAAGATCACAACGATGCCGCGCGCGAACGTACGAGATCATCTCGGCCGTCTCGCTGACGAAGATCTCGTCCGGCTCGACCGTGCACTCCTGGTCTTCCTCGGACTCGCCGAATAAGCACAACGGCCCTGTGCAGCGACCCTGATCGAGGCAGCACCGCGGCTGGTCTTGGCGGTTAGCCCCAGAAGATGCAGGTGGGGTCGCGGTCGAGCTCCGTGAGCAGGTCGGGACCTGGTGCGAAGGTAGCGGTAGGTCGTATGGCTCACCGACCCGGCGAGCAAGGCCTACGCCGCCGGGCTGCGAGCCTGCGGCAAACACGGCGGGATCATCGCCTGCACCCTCGCCCACCGGGCCAACCGCATCGCCTTCGCTCTCGTTCGTGACCAGGTCGACTACGACCCGATCCGCTGGCAGCCAAAGGAGAACTGACCCAGATCCTTCACAACTCCGACCGGAAGGTGTCACCCTGACCGGCGAGCGGCGAATACGACCGTGCCGCTCGCCCAACTCGCAGCCCTCACCGACGCCGTCACCCGACTCCGAGAAAACCAGCACCGCGCCGCACAAGCCGCTGCCGCCCGCCGGGCCGTCGAGCAGGTCCGTCTCACCAGCGCACAACGCGTCGCGGTGCGGGCCGGATCGTCCGTAGCCACCGCCACCCGCGCGCAGCAGGGAGCCACCTTCGACCTCGGGCGCTCCCACCCGCCGCCCGAACAAGGGTTAGCACAACCAGGCCGCGGGTCGAGCCGGTAGGGCGTTCACCTGTCGCTGAATGGGAAGCTCCTAGAGGGCTTGGTTTCTGGGCAGGGGAGTCGCCACCTGTGACGCCGGGGGGCTGCGGGCCCCGCGGTGAACTGGCCGTTGTCCCGTATTTCTGAGCGGGCTGGGTCCCCGGACAGTTCGGGATCGGCGACCTTAGAGAAGTGCTTGCCAGGACTGCCATCACCCTGGTTAAGCGGGCCTGTTCCCTAGAAAGGCCCGTTTGCTTTAACAGCAAACAGGCAGTATGAGGTAACCGCCTGTGCTATCGTCGGTGTTCACCATGACAGCAAACGGTCCACTCACAGAGAACGAGATGGCAGAAGTCGCCGTTGCCTGGCTTCGCGACCGGCTTCCGAAGAGCTGGGAGGTCGGCCCTACCTCGCGCGCCGAATTCCAGACTCCAGACGGACGGGTGGACGCCGCTATCGACCTGAAGGGTCCGAGCGGTACCTACGCGACGATGGTCATCGAGGTGAAGCAGGTCTTTGGCCCGCGCGACGTGGATCGGCTCCTTGGCGGCGTCGCCAGGACCCTGCGGACTCTCGCCGGTCACATCCCCATCCTGGTCGTCGCGCCCTGGCTGAGCCAGCGGACCCAAGAGCTGCTCACCCAGCAAGGACTCAACTACCTCGATCTCACCGGCAACGCGCTGATCCGCATCGACAACCCGACCGCCTACGTGCAGGCGCAGGGGGCGGCGAAGGATCCGAGTCCGCCCAAACGGAGTAAGGCGCGAGTCCAAGGCCCCAAGGCCGGCCGGTTCATCCGGCTCCTCGTCGACGTGCGCCCTCCCTACGGAGTGCGCGATCTCGCCGCGGCCGCAGACCTTGCGCCCGGCTACGTGTCACGCCTGCTGGACACGCTCGACGACGAGGCGCTCGTCGAACGATCCGAACGCGGGCGAGTCGAGTCCGTCGACATAGGCCGTCTCGTCCGCCGGTGGGTCGAAACCTACGAGGTCTTCCGCTCCAACAAGGCACAGCGGTATCTCGCTCCGGCCGGAACGGCCAGCGCTCTTGACCAGCTGCGAACGGCCGGGACCCAAGGCGTTGGGACCAGAGGCGTTGGGACCAGAGGCGCCGGGACCCGAGCCGCCGTGACCGGATCGTTCGCCGCCGGACGAATCGCCCCTGTCGCCGCCCCGGCCCTGGTGGCGGTCTACGTCGATGATCAGCGTGGCGTCGCTGACGCTCTCGGACTCATCCCTGCCGACCAGGGGGCCAATATCGCATTGCTCACACCGTTCGATCCCGTCGTCTGGGAACGAGCGTCTGCCGCTGATGGGCTGACTTACGTGGCGCCGTCCCAGGCCGCCGCCGATTGCCTCACCGGCAACGGCCGGATGCCCGCCGAAGGCGAGGCTCTGCTGCAGTGGATGACCGAGAACGAGAGTCGCTGGCGTCTCGAAAAGCTCCCAGTCAGAGGCGTCGATGACTGACGACACCGGCCCTGATCCGCTCTACGTGGCCGCTCGGCGCGTGCTGCTCGATGCTCTGACGTTGTTGGCGCCGCACGGCAAGGCCGTGATCGTCGTCGGTGCGCAGGCCGTCTACCTCCGTAGCGGGGAAGGAGACGTGGGCATCACCATCGCCCCGTACACCACTGACGGCGACCTCGCCTTGAATCCCGCGCTGCTCGCAGGCGAGCCCGAACTCGAGGCGCTGATGCGAGGCGCCGGGTTCAATGCCGAACACCCGGGGATGTGGCAGACCAGTGTGCTGGTCAGTGGCGAGGACGTGATCATTCCGATCGACCTCATCGTCCCCGAGGGCGCCAGCACCGGGCAGGGACGTCGTGGCGCACGCATCCCCCCGCACGGCAAGCGCGCTGCACGGCGCGCCGTCGGCCTTGAAGCGGCTCTTGTCGATCACAGCCCGATGACCGTCACCGCCCTCGACTCGGCCGACGATCGCCAGGTGACCGTTGAGGTGGCAGGTGTGGCAGCCCTCCTCGTGGCCAAGGCGCACAAGATCCGGGACCGACTCGACAGCGGACGCTCCGATCGACTCAGCGACAAGGACGCGGCCGACGTGTATCGCATCATGCAGACGAATCAGCCCGCAGCGGTCGCCGAGACGATTCGCGCCCTCATTGAGGAGCGCATGTCCTCCGAGGTCACACTTCAGGCCTTGGACATCATGCGCGACCTGTTCGCCCGACGCGCTGGTGAGGGTGTGGCGATGGCGCAACGGGCTCTTCAGCTCGCCGTGGATCCTGACCAGGTCGCCACCCTTTGCGTGGCTTTCACTGGGCAGCTCCTCGCGGACCGCACATGATCCCGAAGGTCGGCGGGCGTCACAGAAGAATCCGCAAGTGGGGGCCCAGCCGTCGCCAATCCGGCGTGGCTGCCAATGCAGACCGGTGGTTCCCTGCACATGGGGAGAACGTGCAGCTCAGACCGGGTGCGCCGTCAGGGACTTGAACCCCGAACCCGCGGATTAAGAGTCCGCTGCTCTGCCAATTGAGCTAACGGCGCGCGACGAAAAACTTACCACGCAGCCCCGGCGGCGAAATCTTTCGCTGGCTGTGGGCTGACAGCGCGCTGCACGGCTCCGGGCCGCTGGTTGCGGCACAGTGGACAGGTGCTTCTCGCAGCGATCGTGGCCCTCATCGCCGCCTTCTGCTTCGCGATCGCGTCCGTGGCGCAGCATCACGTCGCCTCCGCAACGCAAACCGCCCAGACGCTGAACCCGAGGCTGTTCCTGGACCTTGCGCGCCGCCCGCTGTGGTGGGCGGGGTCCTTCGGCGACCTGTTCGGCTTCATCATCCAGGCGGTCGCGCTCGGCCTCGGCGCCGTCTCACTCGTGCAACCGCTGCTGGTGACGGGCTTGCTGCTGGCCATCCCGCTGTCAGCCGCGGTCAATCACCGCAAGGTGGCCCGCGCGGAAGTCGGCGGTGCGCTGCTGTGCTGCGCGGGTCTCGCGGCCTTCCTGCTCGCCGCGCAACCGACCGCCGGCAACGAGCACGTCAGCGGCACCGACGGCCTGCTGCTGCTCGGGTCGGTGGGCCCGGTGGTGATCGCGCTGCTGGTGATCAGCCGCCGGGTGACGGGGGTCGCGCGCTCGGTGGCCCTGGCGCTCAGCGCCGGCACGCTCTTCGCCGTCTGCTCGCCGCTGCTCAGCGTCATCGTCCGCGACCTTCACCACCTGCTCGAGTGGCCGTTGCTCACCATCGCCGTCTGCGGGGTGACCGGGTTCCTGCTCACGCAGAACGCCTACCAGGCCGGCTCGTTGCCGGCGCCGCTCGCGTGCATCACCATCTGCGAGCCGATCGTCGCCGTGACGCTCGGCGTGACCCTGCTGCATGAGCATCTGGAAGCCGGCCCGGTGGCCATCGGGGTCATCGTGGTGGCGGTGGCCGCCGTCATCAGTGGCGTCATCATCGTGGCGCGTAACGCTCCTGATGCGAGGCGCGTTTCGGCCGGGGTGGAACCGGTGGCTGCGTTGCCTTGACCCGTCCCGAAAGCCGCCGCCGGGCCTCGGATGAGCGTCACGTTCCGGCACTCCGAGGAGCCCGGCCGGGCCGTCGCGGCAGGGGGCTGATGGCCGCTCAGAGTGCCCGGCGTACGGTCGGGCTGGCCCCGCGCCGGGCGGGGCAGTTTCGTCCCCTGGGAGCATCGTGGACTCCGAGCTTGAAGCCGTCATCGCCCTGCTGCCTCCCGAGTTCACCGATCCGGCAGCGGCATTCGCCGATCCGCCGGCGTTGCGCGAGCGGCTTGCGGCTATCGCGAAGGGGATGGAGGACGCCGGCCTGGCGCCCGTGCCCGACGCTCGGGTCAGCCGCCGCGACCTGGCGGTGCCGGGAGCGCAGGGAGATCCCGATGTCCCGGTTCGCGTCTACGTCCCCGAGGGCACTACCGCGAACGGTCCGGTGATCCTGCACATCCACGGCGGCGCGTTTGTCATCGGCAGCCCGGAGCAGGACAACGTCTCGAGCGAACTTCTGGCGCTCGCGACGGGACTGCCGATCGTCTCGGTCGACTACCGGCTGGCGCCCGAGCATCCGCACCCGGCCCCCATCAACGACTGTTTCGCGGTGTTTCGCTGGCTGACCGCAGGCGCCGGCGGGCTCGACGTGGACGGCGAGCAGGTCATCGTGACGGGTGTCTCGGCGGGCGGCGGCCTCGCTGCCGCGGTCGCGCTGCGGGCCCGCGACGAGGGCGGCGTGCAACCCGTCTATCAGGTGCTGCTCTACCCGGTGCTCGACGATCGGATGACCACCCCGTCGATGCGCAACATGCTCGACACCCCGCTCTGGAACGGGCGCAGCAGCGTTCACATGTGGCGGCACTATCTCGGTGACGCGATGACCGGCGGCGACACCTCTGCATACGCGGCGCCGGCCCGGGCGACGGATCTGTCCGGCCTTCCGCCCGCCGCGCTCACCACCGCGGAATTCGACCCGCTGCGCGATGAGGCCATCGAGTACGCGCTGCGCCTGATGCAGGCGGGCGTTCCGACCGAGCTGCACGTCGTGCCCGGGGCCATCCACGCTTTCGATGGGCTGGCCGCCGACATCAAGCTCTCCCAGCGCGTACGAGCCAGCCGCTACGGGGCGATCAACACGTTCGTCTCCCACGACCCGAAGGAGCGGGCGGTCACTGCGGGGGAACGCTGGCTCGACCCGGAGGTTGCGAGTGTGGTGCCGCTGCTTCCGGACCGGCCGGCGGGCACCACCAGCATCGCTGAGGGCCGAAAGCAGCTCGAGGAGATGCTCGGCGCGGGCGCCGGCCCGGTCCCCGGCGAGGAGGCCCTCACCATCAGCCACCGCACGATCCCCGGCCCCGAGGGTGCGCCCGAGGTGCCCGTGATCATCTATCGGCCGAAGTCCGGATCGGGTCCGCTGCCGTGCGTGCTCGACTACCACGGCGGTGCCTTCATCATGGGCAGCGCGCAGATGAACCACCCGGCGAACGTGCGGATCGCCTTGCAGGCAGGCGCTGTCGTCATCGCCGTCGACTATCGGCTGGCGCCCGAGGATCCCTTCCCGGCCGGGGTCGAGGACTGCTACGCGGGCTTGCAGTGGGTCCACGCGCACGCCGCCGAACTCGGGGTCGATCCGGCGCGGATCGCTGTCATGGGCGGAAGCGCCGGCGGGGCCCTCGCGGCCGCCGTCGCGCTCATGGCCCGCGACCGCGGCGGGCCGGCGATCTGCTTTCAGGCATTGCAGATTCCGGTCACGGACGACCGTTTGCAGACCTGGTCGGCGCAGAACTTCCGGGACACTCCGATGTTTAACCGGCCCGGCGCCGAGCACATGTGGGAGAACTACCTCGGGTCCGGCTACCAGGACCGCGAGAGCTCTCCCTACGCCGCTCCCAACCGGGCCGGCGACCTGCGCGGCCTGCCGCCGGCGTACGTCCAGACCATGGACCTCGACCCGCTCCGGGACGAGGGCATCGACTACGCGCACCGCCTGATGGCGGCGGGGGTGCCGGTGGAGCTGCACGCCTATCCCGGGACCTTCCACGGATCGGGGTTGGCGGTGCACGCGGCGGTGAGCCAGCGGGCGTTGAAGGAGATGATCGATGTCATCGCCAACGCGCTGAAAGGCTCGGCATGAGCGGGCGCTTCCAGGGACGGCGTGCCGTCGTCACGGGGGCGAGCCGCGGGATCGGTGCTGCTATTGCTGAACAATTGGCGTCCGACGGGGCTGATGTGGCGATCGTCGCGCGCACCGCCGAGCAGCATCCGACTCTCGCCGGAAGCCTCTCGGCGACTGCCGAGCGGATGCGGGCGCATGGCGGCAAGGTGGCGGTAATCGTCGCCGACCTCGGCTCGGACTCCGATCGGGCGCGGATCATCCCGGAGGCGGAGCAGGCGCTGGGCGGGCCGATCGAGATCCTGGTCAACAATGCGGCCGCAGCGATTTACCAGCCGCTCGCGACGTATCCGCTGCGGCGCCGGAAGGTCGTCTTCGAGGTCAACGCGCATGCTCCGCTCGATCTCGCCCAGGCCGTCATCCCGGGAATGCTGGCCGCCGGGGAAGGGTGGATCGTCAACGTTTCCAGTGCTACCGCGCGCATGGTCTTCACCCCGGACACCGCGCGGCTCGCTGTCTACGGCGCCAGCAAGGCAGCGCTCAACCAGCTCACGCTGGCTCTTGCTGCCGAACTTTCCGGCACCGGGATTCGCGTCAACACCGTCGAACCGCGGGCGGGCGTGCTGAGCGAGGGAGCGGCGGCGCTCGTCACCCTCACCGAGGACCAGCTCGAGCCCATGGAGTCGATGGTCGCGGGGGCGCTGGCGCTGTGCGACGGGCCGCCGGAGCTGACCGGGGGCATCCACGTGAGCCTCGACCTCATCGCGGAGCCGGCAGGCGGCTGACCTCGCCCAGCTGGCGCCGTCAGGTGCCTGGCGGGGCGAAGAACTCCAAGGCGTTGCCGTCCGGGTCGCGAAACGACAGCCCCGAGCCGTAGTTGGCGTCCTGAACGCCGCCGTGGGGATAGCCCAGCGCATCCAGGCGGGCTGCCCACTCGACGAGTTCGGCGCGCGCGGCGCAGGCGAAGCCGACATGGTCGAGCCCGATCCGGTACTCGCTGAACGCATCGCCGGCATCGGTGCGTCCGGGGTGCTCGTGAATGCCGAGCAGAGTGCCTGCGGGCAGCATCCAGACGACGTGGCGCCAGGGGCCGGTGTTCTCGTCCAGCACGGGGGCAGCGCCGATCAACGCTTCATACCAGGGCTTGCTGGCATCACAGCTGTGCACGGTCAGGGCGACGTGGCCCAGCGGCGGGAATTCAGGCACGAGTCCTCCTCGGGGGAATTACCGGAGTCTGTCGTAGGCCGGCCCCGGTGTCCCGGGATTCGGCTCTTCGTGCACGCGCCCGGTCCGGGCGGCGAGCTGCGCCAGTGCCTTGCGGTCGAGCTTGTCCATGCTGGTGAGCGGGAGTGCCTCGACGAGCAGCAACGCCTCCGGCAGCTTGTACGCGGCGAGCCGCTCAGCGGCGAACGCCCGCAGCGTCTCCAGATCCGGCGCCGGATGGTCGTGATCGGGGACGACGACGGCGACCCCGATCTGGCCCATGACATCGCTGTCGCGCGGGGCGATGGCCACGGACGCGACGGCCGGATGCTCCAGCAGCACCGACTCCACCTCGAGCGGGAAGACGTTGTAGCCCCCGCGGATGTACATCTCGCCGATGCGTCCGGTGATACGCAGCAGCCCGTCCGACCCGACGTAGCCGAGGTCTCCCGTGCGTAGCCAGCCCTGCGGGTCGAGCGCTGCCGCGGTGGCTTCCGGGTCACGCCAATATCCGGCCATGACGGCGGGGGAGCGCAGGCACACCCGGCCGATCTCGTCCGGACCGAGCGGCTCGTCCGTCTCCGGGTCGCGGATCTCGAGGTCGGTGCCGGGGCGCGGCCGCCCGACCGATCCGAGGGTCTCGGACTCGGGAGCGTCGAAGGCGGTCAGCGTGCCGACCCCGCCCGATTCGGTCAGCGAGTAGCGCACCGAGTAGCCGGCCCCGAAACGTTCGCGTGCCTCCCGGACCAGCGCCGCGGGGCTCGGTCCGGCACCGATGATCAGCCCCTTGACGGCCGACCAGTCGTAGCTCGGGAAGTCCGGGTGATGCATGAGCAGTGACACCTGTGCCGCCACCCCGCCGATGAACGGCACGCGCTCGTTCGCCAGCACCCGCAGGGCATCGCCGGCCCGCCAACGATCCAGGATGTGCAGGGTGGCGCCGAGCTGGAAGTAGCCGGCGAGCTTGGTCATGAAGCCGATGTGCGGCAGCCCGGTCGCGACCAGTTGCGGCCCGCCGCTGCCCCACGCGCCGCCGGTGTCGAAGGCGGCGATGGCCGCGATCTGGGTGCCGTTGAACAGCGCGCCCTTGGGCAGGCCGGTCGTGCCGGAGGTGAAGACGACCGTTTCGGGGAGGTCGAGATCGGCGCTGTCGGCATCGCCGGGCGCAGTGGCGTCCGGGATGCGGACGTCGTTCCACAATTGCCCGGCGGGAGTCTCCGGGTCGGGGTCATGCGTCAGGACGGCAACCCCGCCAGGAAGCCCGGCTGCCAACTCGGGGGAGGCGATGACCAGGGATGGATCGGCCCGCTCGATGACCTTCGCCCGTTCCGCTGTGGTGTAGCGCGGGTTGAGTCCGGTCGTGACGGCGTCCAGGCGGGCCAGCGCAGTGAAGGCCAGAACGTAGTCCATCCCACCGGGCAGGGCGAGCGCGACCAGATCACCCTTGCGGACGCCTCGTGCGGCGAAGCCGGCGCAGAGCTCGTCGGTCATCCGGTCGGTCTCGGCATACGTCAGCTGCCGCCCGGCATGCACCAGCGCGACGCGTTCCCCGAAGCGCCCGGCCGCCTCACGAAGGGTGCGCCCGAGCACGCTCACGTGCGAAACCTCGAGCGCAGGTGCTCGCGGCGGGCAGCGATTGCGGTGGCCCGGCCGGCGGCGTCGACGCGCGCAAGGTCCGTACCCAGTGCGCCATCGAGCTCAGCCAGCTTGACCACGCGCGTCTCGGCCTTGGGCGGGGGCGCGTTGAGCCAGGCGCACCTCAGCGTCAGCAGGCCTTCCGGGCGGCCCTCGGTGTCCAGCCAGTTGGCCACGCCCGGGTCGGCTGCGCACGCCACGACCGTCACCGAATCGTCCGGACCGGTTCGCGTTTGCTGCTGGTTGAGGCTGGTCTGGCGAACCAGGTCGAGCGCCTCGAACCACCCGAGCTGGTAGAGCTGCGTGCTCCAGTACGCGGCATCCGGCTTGGGGAACGTCACGACCAGCGCCTCGTCGGGCTCCAGCGCCCAGAAGCAGAAGCCGTAGGACATGGTCTGCAATCCGCGCGGTTCCTTGCGCGGTTGGATGAACGTGTTGTCGATCCCGCGAGCTCGCGCGTCGACCATGTACTCGGCCCAGTACTCCAGCGAGCTGGTGAACTGCTCGGCGGCGGCTTCGAGCGCGTGCACGACCCCGCCCGACGGCGGCGGACCGTCAAGGCGATCGAGCAGCAACGTCGCCGGTTCCAGGGGTCGCCAGTCGTAGTAGTACTCGCGCAGCGACATCATCCGCGTGCCGGGTGGGATCGTCAGCTGGCCGTCCCCGCTGGGGCTCAGGATCAGGTCGACCTCATCGCCCTCGCCGAGGCCGAAGTCGCTCGCGCTGCCCTCGCCGAGGGTGCCGTTCTCCTTCTGGTGCAGGTTGCCGACCCGTAGCGCCAAGAGCCACTGCTCGCAGCTGCCCATCCGCCCGTGCAGCCGGTAGGTGCTCTGGTCGTCGATGGCGGCGTAGTGGTAGACGTTGTCGGCGTTCGGCCCGCCCCACGGGGTCAGCAGATCGTTCAGCCGGTGGATGCCGAGGTCGCGCTCCCGGGCGAAGGCGTGGCTCAGCCAGCAGACCGTCTGGGTCGCGAGATGGCGGATGGCCTCCGACGGATCGGGGTTGCCGGCCGGAAAACCGGGATCGAGGAGCCGCTCACCTGACTTGACGAGCACGCCGCAGAACTCGCGCCAGGCCGCCAGCTCGGGGAACGCCGGCTGGTGAAGAGTAGTGGGCTGATTCGTCACGCGCAGCAAGCTATATGACGGCCTGCCGGGCGCCTGCCACCCGGTCCATCTGCAGCGGATAAGACGGCGGGGCGCCGGCCGCCGGGGGGGCGGTGGCTACTGTCGGGCGGTGAGCTGGACACCGCCGCAGCGCCCCGAGTGGGCGAAGTTGATGAACGCGGGAGACATCCCCGAGATGGCGGCGGTGGCCCGCGCGCCGCTCACGATCGAGAGCCTGCTCGCCGAGGCGCGTACGTCCGCCGGGATTGATGACGGGGGAGACGCGGACTTCGGGACGGACTTCCGCGAGCCGCTGACGGTCCTGCTCGATGCGCTGGACACGGAGGCGGATCTGACGCTGCTCGGGCGCTGGCTCACCCGCCGCCACCTGCTACGGCTGCTGCGGGTACGGCACCAGATCGTCCGCTATCTGCAGGCCGACCCCGGTGTCGTCGACGAGCCCATCGAAGCGCCGCTCGTCGTGACGGGGGCGCCGCGGACCGGGACGACCATCCTGCACGCGCTGCTCGCCGCTGACCCGGAGCTGCGTGCGCCGCTCGGATGGGAGCTGCTGCTGCCGGTGCCGCCACCGGTTGCCGGCGACGCGGCCGCCGAACAGTCGCGGGTCGAGCTGGCCGAGCTCGAGCTGCGCAGCTTCGCTGACACCGATCCGGGGCTCGACGCGATCCACGAGTACGGCGCGCGCAATCCCAAGGAGTGCATCTCGGCGATGTCGTTCGCCTTTCGCTCCGAGGAATTCGTCGTGCGCTACGACGTCCCGAGCTACACCCGCTGGCTGGCGGAGTGCGACATGCGTCCCGCCTACGACTATCACCGCCTGGTCCTCGCGCTGCTGCAGCGCCGCAGCCCCCAGCGGCAGTGGGTGCTGAAGTCGCCGGTACACCTGCACTCGCTCAGCACCGTCCTGGACGTCTATCCCGACGCCCGGGTCGCGCTCACCCATCGCGATCCGCTGGCGGTGCTCGGCTCGGTCAGCAGCCTGGTGGCCCACCTGCGGTGGGCGCACAGCGATCGCGTCGACCTGCCCGCCATCGGGCGCTACCACGCCGAGCTCTACGCGCGCTCGCTCAATGCCCTCGCGACGAGTCCCGATCCGCGGCTGGCAGAGCCCGGCCGGCTGCATTCGGGGTCCTACACCGAGCTCGTCCAGGATCCGGTAGGCGCGGCGAAAGCCTGCTACGCGAGCTGGGGGCTGCCCGTCTCGGCCGCCGCGCAGGACAGAATGCAGGCGTACGTCGAATCGCGCCCCCGCGGCCGCCATGGCAGCCACGAGTACGCGTTCGCCGAGCTCGGACTCGACGCCGCTGCCGAGCGCTCCCGTCTTGACCCGTACACCAGCCACTTCTGTGTTTCCTACGATGTTCCCGACGAGGTTTCGTGACCAGACCGCCATCCCATCTCGAGCGACTGCCCGCTGACCAGGTTCCGCCTGAGGCGTTCACCTTGGTCGCCGCCGTGCGCGACCTCGTGGAGGCGACGGTCATGACCGACGTCGACCCGGCCGAGCGGGCGGAGGTCGCGGCGCTGGTGGCCGATCTCACCCAGCGCCTGAAGGTCGCAGAGCGCGCTGACCCGGTGTGGCTCGTCGGGCACGGTGGCGAGGTGTTCGAGCACCTGACCCAGGCCGGCACCGGACGGCTGAATCCGCAGGCGCTGCCGGGGATGTGGCTCACGCCCGGCGGTGACGACGCGTTCGTCGCGACCCCCGACCCTGAGACCGGCGAGGTGCTGGCGCGCTGCACGTTCACCCGTCAGCACGTCGGTCCCCCCGGACGGGTGCACGGCGGTTCCGTCGCCACCCTGCTCGACCATGTCGTCGGGTTCGCGACGGTCGCCGTCGGCAAGCCCGGGATGACGGCCGGGCTCGACATCCGCTACCGCGGCGCGACGCCCTACGACGTCCCGCTGCTGGTACGTGCGCGATACACGCATTCCGAGGGACGCAAGCACTTCGCGACCGGCGAGATCGTCGCTGACGGCGTCGTGACGGCTTCAGCCCTCGGTGTCTTCATCAACCACGCGCGCTGGGCAGGCTCGCAGTAGCCGACCTGAGCCCGGGGGCCAGTCCTACGGCCACAGCGGCTCGGGAACCTCGAACCCGAGCGGGCCGTCCCACGAGTTGCGGAACGAGACTTCGTGCGCGGGCCGGCGGGCGCCGACCCCCCACCGTCCGGTCGGGTAGCCGAACGTGACGCAGGCCGACATGATCCAGTTCGAGTTCTCCGGCACGCCCAGCAGCTTCTGTACCGCGGGCAGCTCGAACACCATGGCCTGGGTGAGCGACGTGCCGACCCCCTCCGCGCGGGCGGCCAGCTGCGCGCTCCAGATCGCCGGGAAGATCGAGCCGCCCGACCCGTCGCCTTCCGCGAAGCCGAACAGGAGCAGCGGGACATCCGCGAAGTGGTCGGCAAGGTGCTGCGCGGAACGCACCATCTTCAGGTCGGAGATGCTCTCCGGCAGCTGCGGACTTGCCTCGGCCTTGGCAATCCGCTCGCGATAGAGCGTCGCCCAGAGCTGAGCGATGCAGCGCTGGTAGATCTCGGCGAGCTGCCCGATGAGCTCCTTGTCGTCAACGAGGATGAAGCGCCAGTTCTGGGTGTTGCCGCCGGTGGGAGCGCGGATCGCGGCGTCGAGGATCTTCGCCTGAACGCTCTGCGGGATGGGATCGGGCTTGAGCCGGCGCATCGCCCGTGTCGTGTAGAGCGCCTCATAGACGTCCATTCCTGCTCCTGTCATCTCGCGCCGCGCTCATGGCGTGCGTTCACCAATAGGCTGCTACCACTGGGAAGGAGCCTTACATGCGCGAGGCAGTCATCTGCGAGCCGGTCCGCACGCCGGTGGGTCGTTACGGGGGAATGTTTCGCGATGTCCCCACCGCGACGCTAGCGGCGACCGTGATCCGCGGGCTGCTCGAGCGCACCGGGCTGCCCGGCGAAGCGGTCGACGACGTGATGCTCGGCCAGTGCTATCCCAACGGCGAGGCGCCGGCCATCGGCCGGGTCGCGGCCCTTGACGCGGGCCTGCCGATCGAGGTCGGTGGCCTCCAGCTCGACCGCCGGTGCGGGTCGGGGCTGCAGGCCATCACGTTCGCCGCCATGTGCGTGCAGACCGGAGCGCACGACCTGGTGCTCGCCGGCGGTGCGGAGAGCATGTCGCAGGCGGAGTTCTACGCGCTGCTGCGCTGGGGTCCCAAGGGCGAGGGCGTCATGCTCGCCGACCGCCTCGCCCGCGGACGGGTCACCGCCGGAGGGGAGAACTACCCGGTGCCCGGCGGCATGCTCGAGACCGCCGAGAACCTGCGGCGTGAGTACGCGATCGGCCGCGAGGAGCAGGACGAGCTCGCCCTCGCCTCGCACCAGCGGGCGGTGGCGGCGCAGCAGGACGGCCGGCTGGCCGAGGAGATCATCCCCGTGACGGTCAGCTCGCGCAAAGGCGACGTGGTCATCGACACCGACGAGCATCCCCGCGCTGACACGTCGCTGGACAAGCTCTCGACCCTCAAGCCCGTGATGCGCGCGCAGGACGCCGAGTCCACCGTGACCGCAGGTAATTCCAGCGGACAGAACGACGGGGCGGCGGTCTGCATCGTCACCACGCCGGAGAATGCCGAGCGCTACGGCCTGCGCCCGCTCGCCCGGCTGGTGAGCTGGGCGGTCGCCGGGGTTCCGCCGCGCACCATGGGCATCGGCCCGGTGCCGTCGACCGCCAAGGCACTCGATCGCGCCGGGCTGAAGCTCGCCGACATGGACCTCATCGAGCTGAACGAGGCCTTCGCCTCGCAGGTGCTCGCTGTCACGCGCGAGTGGGGGTTCACGCCGTCCGACTTCGAACGGATGAACGTCAACGGCTCGGGCATCTCCCTCGGCCACCCGGTAGGCGCGACGGGTGGGCGCATTCTCGCCACGCTGCTGCGTGAGATGGACCGCCGCGGCTCGCGCTACGGCCTGGAGACCATGTGCATCGGTGGGGGCCAGGGCATGACCGCGATCTTCGAGCGCGTCGCTGCCTGAGCCGGCTCAGGTTTCGCGCTCGCGCCGCTTGGTGGACAACCGTGCCACGGCATCGAGCCCGCCGGGTGGTAGCGGGGGATGGGACAGCATCTGTGTCGCCGGTTTCATCCCGTGCAGCATGATCTCCAACGTCCGCCGCCACAGCTGCGGATCGACGCCATGGGCCGACTCCACCACGCCGGCAAGCGACCAGAGCAGCATCCCGATGTCCTCGTAGACCAGCTCGCTACGCACGGCGCCGGCGTCCTGAGCCCGGCCGAGCAGCTGCTGGCCGATCGCACGCAGCTCGCGCAACGTCGCGCTGTGTTCGGGGCCGCCTGACCAGAGCTGCCACAGGCATCCCGCATGACGCGCCTGCAGCGCGCCCGCACCGGCCAGGAACGCGCTGAGGCCGGCCTCGGGAGGCGCGTCCAAAGCATCACGCGCGACGGTGACGAGGTCGCGCAGCAGCTGGTCGACGATCTCCACGAGCAAGGCGTCCTTGGTGGGGAAGCGCCGGTAGACCGTCCCGACGCCGACCCCGGCGCGGCGCGCCACTTCATCGATACCTGCCTGCGCACCGGATGCGGAGAAGACCTCGATGGCTGCGGTCAGGATGCGCTCGCGGTTGGCCGCCGCGTCGCGGCGAAGCGGCGGGGCGGCAGCGGTGTCGACGGGCGGGGTCACGCCGGGACGCTCGGTCGCGGGGACGTTGGCGCCGCTGCACTGACGCCGGCGATGGCCTCCTCGGCGGCGCTCACGCTCTGGCGGAGATGGCGCGGCGGCTTGGGGATGAGCGCGGCCGCGCCGCCTGCCATGAGCGAGATGGCGGCCAGGAACAGAAACGCCGCGACGAAGCCCGACTCCTTGGGCAGCGCCGCTGCGACGATCGTGCTCGCGATCAGGCTTCCGCAGACCTGGCTGCCGATCGATCCGCCGATGGTGCGGATGTTGGCGTTCATCCCGCTGGCGACGCCGGTCTGGTGGTCCGGCACCGATTCGACGACCAGGTTCGACAGCGCGGAGAACGCACCGCCCATACCGAAGCCCATCAGGGCCTGCTCGGCCGACAGCTCCCAGGCGGCGCCGTGGGCGAAGGCGATCAGCAGGAAGGCCCCGGCGGTGACGCCGGCACCAACCACGACGGGGAGCTTGGAGCCGAAGCGGCCGGCGATGCGTCCTGACGCGATGCCGACGACGAACATCGCGACGTTGGACGGCAGCATCAGCACGCTGGACCCGACGATGCTGAGCCCGTAGCCGTAGCCCGCGCTTTTCGGGGTCTGCATGAACTGCGGCAGGAAAGCCATCACCGAGTACATGGGGACGCCGAGCAGCAGCGCCGTGAGATTGGTGGTCCAGACGGCCGGCAGCCGCATCATCTGCATGTCGATCAGCGGGGCCGCGGAGCGCGACTCGACCCGCACCCACACGACGCCGATGACGGCGGCGGCGACGAAGAGCAGGTCGGTCCGGGGCGAGAACCAGCCCCAGGACGCGCCCTGGCTGATGCCCAGCAGCAGCGCGACGAGCCAGCCTGACAGCAGCAGCGCGCCGAGCACGCTCACCCGGCCGACCGCCTGCACCGGCGAGCGCGGCACCAGGACCTGCGTCGCGATCGCCGCCGGCACGATCAGGAACAGGGGAATGATGAACAGCCAGTGGTAGCCCAGGTGCGCCACGATCGGGCCCGCCACCGTGATGCCGAGCCCGCTACCGACGGCGATCATCGCCGCCGACAGCCCGATGGCTCCGGCCACCTTCTCGCGCGGGAACTCGTCGCGGATGATTCCGAACGCGAGCGGCAGCACGCCGCCGCCGGCGCCCTGGATCAGCCGGGCGACGATCAACAGCCCGATCGACTGGGAGACGGCGGCCAGCGTGGTGCCCACGCCGAGTGCGCCCAGCGTGACGACGAGCATCCGTTCCTTGCCGAACACGTCGCCGATGCGGCCGAGGATGGGCGTGCAGACCGACGCCGAGAGCAGGTAAGCGGTGACCAGCCAGGTGGTCGCCGTCTGCGTGGTGTGCAGGTCGTGCTGAATCGTCGGGAGCGCGGGGATCACCAGGGACTGCAACAGCGCGTACGCCATCACGCCGGAGATCAGGACCGCGAACGTCACCTGATACGGGGTGCGTATGGCCCGGGCCATGGAGGCTGTCTCCTGGGTGAGAAATCACAAGCGGAACCCACGTTCCGCTTGGTTCATTAACCCACGGCGCGGCGGATCTCGTCCACCAAGCGGGCGAGACGCTCGTCACTCATCTCGTAGCCCGGGAAGTACAGGCAGACGCGGTCGGCATGCCCGCCGAAGCGGCGCACCAGCTCCTGCGCGGCCTGCTCGGGCCGGCCGCGTACGGCGATCGTGTCGACCATCTGATCGGTGATCAGGTTGGGCATCGCGGCCCACTCGCCGCGCTTGGACATCGCGTTCAGCTCGGGCTGCAGGTCGCCCCAGCCCTCGACGTCAAGCACCGGCTTGTACGACGGGGTGGAGCCGTAGAAGGAGAGCAGCCCGCGTACGCCCTTGCCGGCCGCCTCGAGCTGCTCGTCGGTCTCGCCGATGGCCATGATCGCCTCGACGACGATCTCGAAATCGCCCCGTTCGCGCCCGCCGGAGGCCAGGCCCCGCTCGATCGCCGGCAGGGTGCGCTCGCGGAAATGGCGACCGCTGTTGAACGGCATCACGAGGACGCCGTCGGCGACCTCGGCCGTCATCTCCGTCATCTTCGGACCGAGTGCCCCAACATGGATCTTTGGCGGTCCGTAGGGGTTCGGGCCCGGGTTGAACGTCGGTGTCATCAGGGTGTGGGTGGTGAACTCGCCGCGGAAGTCAAGCGGTGCCAGCCCCTCCCAGCAGTCGAAGATCGCCTTGATGGCCAGCACGATCTCGCGCATCCGGGCGACCGGGCGCGACCAGGTGCTTCCGTAGCGCCGCTCGATGTGCGGCTTGATCTGCGTGCCGAGTCCTAGCCGGAAGCGACCCTGTGACATGAGCTGCAGGTCATAGGCGGCGTTGGCCATGTGCATGGGGCTGCGCGGGAACGCCATCGCGACGTTGGTCATCAGGTCCAGGCCGGGTGGACCGCCGGCGCAGGCCGCGACGAGCGGGAAGAAGACGTCGTGCGGGCCCTCGAAGGTGAACAGGCCATCGACGCCCGTGGCCTTCATCTCGCGGGAGCGCCGGGCGGCGATGTCCAGGCCGCCGGTGCGGTCGGAGGGGAGCTGGACATCAATGGCGAGACGGGAGGCGTTCGCCGCAGGGGATGGAGTCGGTACGGTCACGAGGGGCATCTTCGCGTGGCGCGAGGCCGCTCTTACGGGCGGCCCCGCGCCGGTGCGCTCTTACGACGCGGTGACGACGAAGTGCCTGTTGGTCACGAACGTGACGTGAAGCGTCGTGGGGCTGCCGTCGACCACTGCGGTGCAGTCGTAGCTGTGCCCCTGGTCGGTGTTGATCGAGTTGGGGCACGACACGTTGGACACCGTGTGCCCGGCCCCCTGGAGCGTCGATTTGATCTTCGACTCCAGCGCGTACTGATTGCGGTGGGGCCGCGAAGACAAAGACGACCGCGGCGATGATCCCTACGGCGATAACACCCACCAGCCAGACCCACCAGCGCTGGTACCACTTCTTCGACGGCCGCACCGGGGGAGCGCCGAAGCCCGCAGGTGCCCCGTAGGGGGTCCCGTATGCCGGCTGGCCAGGCGGGTACTGACCTTGCGGGTACTGACCTTGCGGGTAGCCGCCTGCGGGATAACCCCCGGCGGGATACCCGCCTGGCGGTTGCTGGCCGGGGGGAGGCGGGTAGCCACCTTGCGGGTAGCCACCCTGCGGGTAACCACCGGGCGGCTGCTGCCCCCCGGGCGGAGGTGAGCCGGGCGGCGGGCCGGCGGGCGGATACGAAGGCGGTTCGTTCGACATCCGGAATGGGATCCCCTCGCTCGAGTACGACCGGCAGCACGAGCCCGCACGGTCAGTGCCGCAAGCGTGCCGCAGCGAGAGCCGTGGAGCGCGCATTTGCCAGCTTTACCCCGCGCCCGTCCGGCGCGGGGTAACCGGCCAGGGGTGGGCGTGCGACAGGTCGGCCGGCATCGCGCCGTCACCAAGAAGGGCGGCGGCCCTCACCGCGGTGATTACTGAGAGTGACGATATCTGAAGATCCTTCCAGGGTTCAGCAGGTCAATGGGCATCGACAAGGCAGCGCTGGCCTGCACTGCTAACGGAACGTTACGCCATTTGCCATCTGCGTGATCGGAGTGTTCAATGACGGGAGCGCGGCGTACGACTACTGACAGTCACCATTCGACCTCGATATGTGGGAGCAAAAAGTGAGCCACTGGTCCTGGGAGTGATCTTCGGCGGCTGACCGGAGCACCCGGGATAGCTGCGTGACGTGCGGGGGCGCGTGTCGTCGGCACTGTCGGCGACCGCGATGTCGCGATGGACAAGAAGGGAAGCTGACGTGCGTCACACCTCTTGGGGCTGAGCCGCCCCTGTCTTCCTCGTGAACGATTGTTTGGCGAGGACTGTGTGTAATTGTCGATCCTGTGCTGCAATAAGTCATCAGACCGATCGGGTCGACGACTAAGTCAGGATGCAGCCGCCGGTGAGCGTGACCGACAGCTTTGACGCACGACGGCGTACTTTTGCCACCGTCGGATGCATCGTTGCGTTGGGCGCTGCCGTCCTCATCGGTGCGTATTTCAGCCGTGGGCATGCGCCCATCCCGTGGCGTTTTGGCGTTGCCGTCCTGCTGGTAGCACTCAGTGAGCTGCTGCGGCTGCCGCTGTGGCATCGCGGCGAGCGGTTGTCGATCGGTTGGGGCGAGGCGGCCGTTCTCGTCAGCTGCGGGCTGGTCCAGGCCCCCTGGCTGGTGATCGCGAGTTTCGTCGGCCAGGTGGTCGCGCACACGATCGTGCGCAAGCCGCTGATCAAGGCTGCTTTCAACATCGCCGACTTCACCGCGGCTACCGGGCTCGTCGCGTTGCTGGTCCCGTGGTCGGGAAGCCTCCAGCAGCTCGCGCTTCCGCGCCATCTCGCCTTGCTCGTCGTCGCGGGCCTCGCGTTCAGCCTTTTCACCGCCATCGCGGTGTCGACGGTCGTGGCCGCCTCCACCGGCGGCAGCTGGCGCCAGGCGATGCGCAGTGCCAACGGGATCCGGCTGCTGACCACCCTGGGCAACGTCGTCTTTGCCTCGGCGGTCATCTGGCTTGCCTGGTGGAGCCCGCGCAGTCTTATCGTGCTTCCGCCGGTGATCGTCGCGTTGCACATCATCTACACCGGCTATCAGCGCGTGCAGCAGGACCGGGATGCCTGGCGGATGCTCGACGCGGCCAACGGCGACCTCAACCGCGGCGACGAGGAGCAGGTCGTACGCGCGGCGCTGGCCTGGGCCGAACGCATGTTCCGCACCACCGGCGCGACCCTCTGGCTTCGCACCGACACTCTTGCGGGCGGCGCGCCGGAACCGGCCGGTGCCCGGCAGTGGGCGATCTGGCGCCGCGAGCTCGGCGAGGTCACGCACACCCAGCGCTCGAGCCCCACCCAGCTCGTCAGCGGGGCCCGCGAGGTGCTGAAGGTCCGCGAGGGCATGATCGGCATGCTCGACATCGCGCTGCCGGCCGATGGCTCGCTGACCGAGCGCGAGCGTCACCTGTTCACCGCGTTCGCCGATGCCGTCAGCAGCCACCTGGTGAACGCCCGGCTGCTGTCCCGTCAGGTCCACGAGGCCACCCATGACGGCCTGACCGGCCTCGGCAATCGCACGCTGCTGCTGCGCCGCTGCGCCGCCGCGCTCGAGCAGCGCGCGACCGGCCAGGTCGTCGCGCTGCTCCTGCTGGATCTCGACCGGTTCAAGCAGGTCAACGACACCCTCGGGCACGCCGTCGGTGACGTCCTCCTGCAGCAGGTCGCCGAGCGGCTCTCGGATCAGGTACGCCGCGAAGACCTGGTGGCCCGCCTCGGCGGCGACGAGTTCGGCATCCTGCTCACCGGGATCTCGTCGGCGGCCGATGCTGAGGTGATCGCCGATGCGCTACTCGGCGCCCTGAACGAACCCTTCCTGCTCGAGGGTTTGCGCGTGTCGGTGGGCGGGAGCATCGGGGTCGCGGTCTGCCCGCTCGATTCCGATCATGTCGAGGGGCTGCTGCGCAACGCCGACATGGCGATGTACGAGGCCAAGGCACGTCCGGGGTCGGCGGCCCGCTATCGCGGCGAGCGTGACCGGGGGAGTGCCGAGCGGCTCATCGTGCTCACCGAGCTGCAGAGCGCCGTCGATGACTGCCAGCTCGTCCTCTACTACCAACCGAAGGTCACCCTCGATACCGGCCGCACGGTGGGCTACGAGGCGCTGGTGCGCTGGCAGCATCCCCGCCGCGGCCTGCTGTGGCCGTCGCACATCGTGCCTGTGGTCGAGCAGTCGCCGCTGGTACGCGACTTCACCCTGCGGGTGCTCGACATGGCCTGCTCGGCGGCTGCCGGGCTGCAGCGTCAGCATCCGGATGACGTGCCCCCCACCATGGCGGTCAACCTCTCGGCCCGAAACCTCATGGATGCCCGGCTGATCGACGACGTCATGGCGATCCTCGACCGCTACGAGCTGCCCCCCTCGCGGCTGATCCTGGAGATCACCGAAACGGTGATCGTCAGCGAGCTCGAGGTCGTCGAGCAGGTGCTTACCGGCCTGCGGGCGCGCGGGGTCCAGCTGTCGGTCGACGACTTCGGCACCGGTTTCTCCTCGCTGTCGTTCCTGCAGCGCTTCGCCGTGAACGAGATCAAGGTCGACCGCCGGTTCGTCGCCGGAATCGCCGCTGACACCGGCGACGCGGCAATCGTGCGCTCCACCATCCATCTCGCGTCGGGCCTCGGTGTGCGCGTCGTCGCTGAGGGCGTCGAGAACGACGAGCAGCTGCGTTGCCTGCGTGAATATGGCTGTGACCTGGGCCAGGGCTACCTGCTCGGGCGCCCGGTGCCGTTCGGTGCGCTGGTAGCAGGGGCGGGCGCCAAAGTCTGACGCGCGGGGCTGCGGCCAGGGCCCGCCGCCGGGTCGCGCGGACCGCGCTGCAATTGCTTACTCACACCGGATGTCATTTCGCCGAATAAGAGGGCATGGCGGCGCGACATTCACGACATCGCGGCTCGCGGCCCGCGGGCCTGAAGCGGGTCGCCGTCGTGAGCATCCTCGCCGTGGCGGCTGCCGGCGGCGGTTCGGCGTGGGCCGCTGGGGTGGTCACGGGCCGGTCCCCGGAGCACGCGGCCGTCGTCGTCACCAGGCATCTGCCGGCGGCGCAGCCGGCACCCAAGGCCGTGCTGGCCGACAGTTCGCCCTGGCGTACCGCCTGGGCGCTCAGCCTCGATCACCCTGGGGTGACCGCGGGCACCGACCTGACCTGCCGGATCGTCGCCCACATCAGCCTGAGCGGGAGCCAATTGCGCTTCCGGCTCATCAACTACCCGTCGACGACACCGGTGACCTTCACGCATCTCGTAGCGGCGGTGCGCACCACCGGCCTGGACGTCGACCCTCATACCCAGCGAGTGGTCACCGTGAACGGGGCGACCGGGGTCACCTTGGCGGCGAACGGCGACGTCACGACCGACCCGGTGAGCCTGCCCGTTCAGCGCGGCCAGGACGTCACGCTCAGCATCGCGCTCAGCGCGGGTGATTCCGCCCCCTGGCACTTCTGGAGCTCGCAGTCCTCCGGCTGCACCCCGGCCGGAGCCGGGGACGCCACGACATCAGCGACCGGCGGCCCGTTCAGCCAGCGCAGCGAAGACCGCTGGCTCTCGGAGGTCCAGGTACTCCCGGCGTCGCCGGTGCCCACGCTGGCGGTCTACGGCGACTCGATCAGCGACGGGTTGTTCCTGCCGGTCGACACCGCGGCCCGGTGGACCGATCGGCTGGAAGCCCAGACCGACGGCCGGCTGGTGGCGCTGAACTTCGGTGTCGCCGGTGACCGGATCACCGGCCAGGCGCCGGCAGGCGAGCTGCCCCCGCGGGTCGCCACCGACGTCTTCGCCCCTCTCGGGGTCTCCGCGGTCCTGGTCGAGATGGGCAGCAACGACATCAAGGCCGGCGTGAGCGCGCAGGAGATCCTGGCGGAGATCCGGCTGCTGGCGGCGAAGGTCGCGGCGGCGAACGAGACGTTCATCGTCGCGACGGTGCCCGGACGCGGCGACGGGCTCACCGCCGAGCAGGAGCATCAGCGGCAGGTGCTGAACCAGGGCCTGCGCCAGTACCCGATCGTGGCCGATCTCGACGCGGCGCTGACCGATCCGGCCACCGGGATCATCCGGGCGAGCTACGACGTCGGCGATCACATCCACCCGAATCCGCTGGGCGTCGCGGCCATGACCGAGGCGATCCGCGCCGCTGTCGCGAAGGTTCCCGGGGCGCTGGGCGCAGCCGCCGCGTTGAGGCTGTGCCAGGATCCGAAGTTGTGAAGATCGGAATCCAGCTCGGCTACTGGGGTCGTACCCCACCCGGCAGATCTTGCGGAGACCCTCGCGGCCGTCGATGACCTCGGGTTGGACTCGGTGTGGGTCGCCGAGTCGTGGGGCAACGACGCGTTCACGTATGCCGCCTGGGTCGCAGCGCACACCAAGCGGGTGCGCGTCGGTACCGGCATCGTGCAGATGGCCGCTCGTACCCCCACTGCCACGGCGATGGCGGCGATCAGCGTGGACCACCTTTCGGGCGGTCGCTTCATCCTCGGCCTGGGCGCGTCCGGTCCGCAGGTCGTCGAGGGGTGGTACGGGCAGCCGAGCCGGCGTCCCCTCGCCCGTACCCGCGAGTACGTGGAGATCATCCGGCGGATCCTGCGGCGCGAGGAAAAGCTCACGTTCGACGGCGAGTTCTACCAGATTCCGTACACCGGCCCGGGAAGTGCAGGGCTCGGCAAGCCGCTGAACTCGATGGTGCACCCGCTGCGCGCCGACCTGCCGATCGTGCTCGGCGCCGAGGGTCCGAAGAACGTCACCCAGACGGCCGAGATAGCCGACGGATGGCTGCCGCTCTACTACTCGCCGTTCCGGCCTGAGGTCTACTCCGAGCAGCTGGCGGCGGCCAAGCCCGGCTTCGAGATCCCAGCGCTGGTCAACGTCAACGTCACCGATGACGTGGCCGCCGGCCTGTATCCGGTGAAGGCCATGCTCGGCTTCTACATCGGCGGCATGGGCGCGAAGGGCCAGAACTACCACACCAAGCTCATGCAGCGGATGGGCTATGAGGAGGAGGCCCTGCGCGTGCAGGAGCTCTTCTTCGCCGGTGACCGGGAGGGCGCGATCGCTGCCGTCCCGGACGCCTTCGCCGATGAGATCTCCCTGATCGGGCCTGCCGGGCGCATCAAGGAGCGTCTCGAGCTCTGGCGCAAGAGCCCCGTGACCAGCCTGCTGGTCGGCGGTCGCGATCCGGCCTCGTTGCGCCAGATCATCGACCTCGCCCGGGACTAGCTCGGACTAGTTCTCGCGGCAGCAGGGCGAGGGCGGCGCGCGCAGCCGTTGATAGCGCACTCATAGCGCCGCCATAGCGCGCCCCCATGCTGGGGGCTGATCGTCGTCTTCTAGCGGGCACGGTGTGGTGCCCACCGAAGACAGGAGACATAGACCATGAATGAAGATCCGAACCAAGGCGATTGGCTCGATCCGGCGTCACCGCCGCGGCCGCCGAGCAGGCGCCGGATCAAGATGATCGGACTCGTGGCTGCCGGTGTGGTGGCGGGAGGCGTGCTCGCTGGCACGCTTAGCGCGTCGGCCGCGACCAGCAGCAGCACCGTCACGCCGAGCACGAGCACGAGCACGAGCACGAGCACCGGTTCCAGCACCGGCCCGAGCACGGCCAAGGCGCACGGCTCGGCTCCGGTGCGCAGCGACGAGAAGTCCGTCTCCTCGGCCCTCACCGCCGAGCTGACGCAGAAGGCGCTCGCCAAGGTCCCTGGCGGAAAGGTCACCCGTGTGGAGACCGACGCGGGCGGCGCCGCTTACGAGGCACACATGACCAAGGCTGACGGCACCGAGGTGACGGTGAAGTTCGACAAGAACCTCAACGTGACGTCGGTCGAGACCGGCATGGGCAAGGGTGACTGCATGAACGGTGGGCATGGTGGCCCCCACGGCCCCGGAGGCCGGGATGGCAACCGTCCGCAGGCCCCCGCGGCCGGGACCACGCAGGGCTGATCGGCGCGGCCTCGCGCCCGCACAGCCCGCAGCCGCCCCGATGCGCCCCACCCCCGGCGCGTATCGGGGCGGTTGCCTGCTTCGATGACGAGGCATGGCGCGCCGCATGGCGCTGCACCTCCCGCTCGAAGGGGCTCCCCGTGACCGATGTCCTCGCCCACCCGAAAGCCGGCGCGCTGCGCGGCACCCTCGCCGCCGACGGCATCGCACGCTTCTTCGGCATCCCGTACGCGCGTCCGCCTTTCGGGGCGCTGCGCTTTGCCGCCCCGGAGCCGGCCGACCCGTGGGCCGGCACCCGCGACGCGGTGGTCTTTGGTCCCACGGCCCCCAAGCCTGACGAGGAGCACTCGCAAAGCCAGCTGGATTTTCTCGACGACCCGGCCATTCCCGGTGAGGATTGCCTGAATCTGAACGTCTGGACGCCCGATCCCAGGGCCGCCGGGCTACCGGTGATGGTCTGGATTCACGGCGGCGCGTTCCTGTCGGGCAGTTCGGCGCAGCCGCTGTACGACGGCACGACCTTCGCCCGCGATGGAGTCGTGTTCGTGTCGCCGAACTACCGGCTGGGAGTCGAGGGCTTCGGGGTGCTGCCGGACGCTCCATCCAACCGTGGCGTGCTTGACCTGCTGCTCGCCTTGGAGTGGGTACGCGACAACGTCTCAGCATTCGGCGGCGACCCGGATAACGTCACCGTCTTCGGCGAGTCGGCGGGCGCGGGTCTCGTCCTGGCGTTGCTGGCGCTCGATCGGGGGCTGTTCCGGCGAGCGGTGATCTCCAGTGCGGCGCTGACCGCCTCCCTGTCACCCGCGGATGCCGGCAAGGTCGTCGCCAACATCGCGGTGCAGGCGGGTGTCGAGCCGACCGCCGCGGGCTTCGCGGCCGTCGATCCGCAGCGGCTCGCCAACCTGTCCAAGCTCGCCTGGCTCGACATGTCCGCCCATCCGGACCCGCGCCGCTGGGGCGCGACGACGGTCGGCGCCGGGATGGCCTTCACGACCGCCCATGACGGCGAGCTGCTGCCGCGCAGCCCGCTCGAGCTGATCCTCGACGGCGCCGGCAGCCGGGTGGACTTGCTGATCGGCTGCACCAGCGACGAGATGCTCGCGCTCGTCGCGGGCGGCGGGCCGGGAGATGAGAAGACCGTCGAGCGGGCACGTGGTTACCTGCAGCTCAATGGTGCTCCCGCGGCGGCCTACCAGCAGTACGAGCAGATTTGCGGCAGCCCGTCGGCCGTGCTCGCCGCGGCCATGCGCGACGCCATCTTCCTGATGCCTGCGTTGCGCATCGCCGAGTCACGGCAGGATGCGCCCACGTTCCTGTACGAGTTCGGGTGGCGGTCGCCGATCCCTGGCCTGGGGGCTGCCCACGGTCTCGACATCGGTTTCTTCTTCGACAATCTCGGCCATTCACCGATCGAAGGACCCGAGCCATCGCACCAGGTGGCGTCGGCCATGCATGGAGCCTTCGTACGATTCGCCGTCAGCGGCGATCCCGGGTGGAGCCGGTATGACGCCCGCACGCGTCCCGTCATGGTCTTCGACGACGGGGGCGGGCGCGTCAACGATCGCCGCCGCCGTGAACGTCAGGCGTGGGGCGGATGACGACCCGTGACCGCTGTCAATTCAGCGGCTGAGCAAGGCAAAGCGACGCCGCGGTAGCGCTGCCGTGCCGGCGCTCACCGTGACCAGATGACTCGCAAAACCCACGTCTTCAAGCCTGTTTGGCGCGCCGTCCACGACCACGCAGTCGTGCGCTAGGTCGTTGAGCTCGTCCTCGCCTGAGGCCACGGCCATGAGGGTGGCTCCGGCGCGCCGGGCGTCGGCAAGCCGTTCCAGCTCGCCCTCGGCCAGCGGGTCCGGTGCCACGACGAGAACGGCCCGTCCGCGCGCCGAGCCGCGCAATTCGTCGATGCCGGCGCGCAGATGAGGCGGCCCTCCAGCAGGAGGCTTCCAGCGCAGCAGCGTAGGACGAAGCGACGCGAGTCCGCTGAAGGTGGCCTCGTCGTCCAGATGCGCGGCGACGTGCCAGGCGTCGTGTGCGGGTGTTCCGACGACGAAGAGCCGGTCCGCCGTCTGGCTCGCGGGCCGCAGCTGCTGGCCGAGATCCCACGCCCGGCGCGTCCAGCCCGAGCCGGAACGAAAGCGCGTCCAGGCGTTCCGGTTGGTCACATCCATGACAACAGCGTGTTCGGTCGGGTCGAGGCATTCCTTGAGGCAAATTGCCGCAATTCAAGCGCGACCAGGAACGAGCCGATCTTGCTTGTTGCGTCTATAGGGGGTGAGAGGTGGCGTCGCGCGAACGAGACGACGATGATTCGAATCGCTGGCAGGCCAGGCCCGTGCTGGCTGCCCTGCTCAAACTCGCTGTCACTGCTATCCCCATTCTCTGCTCGGTAGCCGCCGCTTGGGCGGCGAGCGCGCTGCTGCCGCCATCAACAGGCGGCATCCGCTGGGCCTATCGCGCGGTCGTGGTCGTTGCCGCCCTCGGTGCCGCCATGCTCGCCGAGCGCGGCGCCCGCCGAATGCTGCCGATGACCGCCCTGCTGAAGCTCAGCCTGCTTTTCCCCGATCAGGCGCCCTCCCGTTTCAAGGTCGCCCGCAAGGCCACCTCGCGGCAGAAACTCGACCAGCTTGCGGGCGAGCATGACGACACCGCTGTCGGAATGGCCGCGAGCATCCTGTCGCTGCTGGCGGCTCTCTCTAGCCACGACAAGCGCACCCGTGGGCATGCCGAGCGCGTGCGGGTCTACGCCGACTTGCTCGCCCACCAGATGCGCCTCAACCGTGCGGATCAGGACCGGCTGCGGTGGGGGGCGCTCCTGCACGACATCGGGAAACTCAGCGTCGACCCCGAGATCCTGAACAAGGCCGGCAAGCCCACCGATGCGGAATGGGCGATCCTGCGGACCCATCCCGCAGAGGGCGCGCGGGCGGCGGCTCCCCTGCTCAGCTGGCTCGGGGAGTGGAGCCGGGCGATCGCCGAGCATCACGAACGCTTCGACGGTACCGGGTATCCCGCTGGGCTTTCCGGATCAGCTATCTCGCGCGCGGGACGCATGATCGCAGTGGTCGACGCCTACGAGGTGATGACGGCGGCGCGCTCGTACAAGCGACCCGTGTCGACGCAGAAGGCGCGCGAGGAGCTGACCCGCTGCGCAGGCACCCACTTCGACCCGGTGACGGTCAGGGCCTTCCTGGCGATCTCGCTCCCGCGGCTGCTGTGGGCTACGGGGCCGTTGTCGCGCTCCTCGTCCAGCTGCCCTTCGTGGGTGCCTTGCGCGGCGCCGCTACGACGCTCGCCAGTGCCAGCGGCCCCGCCGTGGCCGCCGCCGGAGCCGTGGTGATCGCCGCAGCGGGGCCGAGCGCCGCCCCTGCCTCGCATGCCACGCTCAGCGCGACGCCGCAGACGCCCATTCACGCGCTCGAGTCGACCCGACCCGCGGCGACACCGCCCCCGTTCGTCACGCGTCCGCACGCGTCGCCGACTTCCGCATCGCCGGCACCGGCCAGATCGCTCCTGGTTCCCACGCCCGTATCGACGCCGACGCCGACGCCGACGCCGACGCCGACGCCGACGCCGACGCCGACGCCGACGCCGACGCCTGCGCCGACCCCGACGCCGACGCCGACGCCAGCACCGACAGTCCACGTGACGGGTGGTCCGGCGGCGTCGACGTCGGCGACGTTTGCGTCGGTCTCGTTCACGGTGTCGGATCCGGCGGCGTCGGTGACGTGCAGCCTGGACGGCGCTCCGGCGGTGTCGTGCAGCAGCCCGTGGACGGCAACCGGGTTGGCGCCGGGGGCGCATACGGTCGTGGTCGGCGCGAAGAATGCCGGGGGTTCAGCGTCCGATTCCTATAGCTGGGCGGTGCTGCCGGCTCCCGTTGTGGCGGTGACGGGTGGTCCGGCGGCGTCGACGTCGGCGACGTTTGCGTCGGTGTCGTTCACGGTGTCGGATCCGGCGGCGTCGGTGACGTGCAGCCTGGACGGCGGCGCGGCGACGTCGTGCGCCAGTCCTTGGACCGCGTCGGGGTTGGCGCTGGGTGCGCATACGGTCGTGGTCGGCGCGAAGAATGCCGGAGGTTCGGCGTCGAATTCGTATAGCTGGACGGTGTTTCCGCCGGTTCCGGTGGCTCCGGTGGTGGCGGTGACGGGTGGTCCGGCGGCGTCGACGTCGGCGACGTTTGCGTCGGTGTCGTTCACGGTGTCGGATCCGGCGGCGTCGGTGACGTGCAGCCTGGACGGCGGCGCGGCGACGTCGTGCGCCAGTCCTTGGACCGCGTCGGGGTTGGCGCTGGGTGCGCACACGGTCGTGATCGGCGCGTCGAATGCCGGGGGTTCGGGGTCCGATTCGTATAGCTGGACTGTGGTGGCGCCGCCTTCGGGAGTCCCGGTGGTGGCGGTCACCAGCGGTCCTGGGTCGTCGAAGAACGCGTCGGCATCGTTCACGGTGTCGGATCCGGCGGCGACCGTGACGTGCAGTCTCGACGGGGCGCCCGCTTCGCCATGTTCGAGCCCGTGGTCGGCGTCGGGGCTGTCGCCGGGCGCCCACAGCCTGGTGGTCTTCGCGACGAATGTCTCGGGTACCGGGTCGACCTCGGTCAGCTGGACGGTGCTGAACTCCGCACCCGCGGTCACCATCACGTCAGGTCCGAACAGCTCCAGCCATGTCACCAATGCCACAGTGGCGTTCACGGTGTCGGATTCGTCGGCGACGACGACGTGCAGCCTCGACGGCGGCGCGGCGGTGGCGTGCACGAGCCCGTGGTCGGCCAGCGGCCTGGCGCTCGGCTCGCACACCGTGACCGTGACGGCGACGAATGGCAGTAAGACGGGTACCGCCGGCTATAGCTGGACCGTGATGGCGCCGCCGGCGGTCACGGTGACATCCGGGCCTGCCAACGGGGCCTCCGTCCTCGGCCCGGTCGTCACCTTCGCCTTCACCAGCGACACCCCGGGCGCCGGCTTCGAGTGCAGTATCGATGGCGCCGCGTTCGGCGCCTGCACCAGCCCGGTGAGCATGCTGAACCTACTGTCGGCGCACACGTTCGCCGTCCGCGCAGTCATCGACGGGGTCGCCGGGCCTACCGTTTCACGGTCGTTCTTCGTCGTCTGACCCTGGCGGCTGAGTCCGGCCGGGTGACCGGGGGAGAATGGCTGAAGCAGCAGCCATTCTCCTTATGATTTTGGGACGGTCGATGTCAGGCGCCGATGACGCGGATACCCGCGCCAGCGTCGTTCCCATGCTGATGCTGGTACTGCTCTCGCTGCTGGTACTGCTCTCGTGGCTGCTGACGCCCAAGGGCCGTCCCGTGGTGGTGGTTTACGGCGACAGCCTGACGGTGCAGTCCGAGTCCGCCGCCCGCTCGCTGCATCACGCAGATCGCGAGCACGTCGTCTTCCGTGCCGCGGGCGGGACGGCGATGTGCGATTGGGTGGCCCGGGCAGCGGTCGACTCCGTGGCGCTCCATCCCCAACGCGTGGTCCTGGCTTTCACCGGAAATACGGCGTCGTGCGCGGCGGCGGCGTTCCGGACCGGTGGCGTGGCAGGGGCAACGGCGCTCTACGAAATGTCGCTGCGCGAGATGCGCGCCATCTTCCGCCACGTGCCGGTCACGATCGTCATACCCCCGGCGATGCAGAACCTGCCCCACGGCTGGTACCCGTTCAACGGCAATCCCGCGCTGGTGGCGATGTACAAGCGGGTGGAGCTCAGTTGCACATGCGCATCAATACCCGCGCCGACGACTGGCTCACGCCGGGGCACGTCTTCACCGCGACCAGGCCCGCGTATCCGGACGGTCCGCCGGTGCTGGTCCGGCTGTCCGACGGCGTTCATCTGACCCCGGCCGGCCAGCTCTGGTACGGGGCGGCGCTGCTTGATTGATTCGGCTGCCGCCCAGCAGATGGGCCTGCTCTCGCGTCCCGATTCTGCGGCGACGGTGCACAGGCCGGTGGCTCCCGCGTGGCGGTCAGCTGCTCTACATCTGCCGTAGCTACGTTTCAGACCATGAACGTATTGACCCTTCCCGCTGACTGCTGCCCGGGATGATCGAGGCCCAGGGCTTGACCAAGCGGTACGGCGACAAGACCGCGGTGGACGGACTTGACCTTCACGGTCCAGCCCGGCGTGGTGACCGGGTTCCTCGGCCCGAACGGCGCGGGAAAGTCCACGACGATGCGGATGCTGCTGGGGCTGGACCGCCCCACGTCGGGAAGGGTCGCGCATCAACGGGCGCCCGTACCAGCGACCTGCACGCGCCGCTGCGCGAGGTGGGGGCGCTGCTGGAGGCGCGCGCGATGCACACCGGCCGGTCGGCCCGCAACCACCTGCTCGCACTGGCGGCGACGCACGGCATCGGCCGACGCGGGTCGACGAGGTGCTCGACCTGGTCGGCCTGACGCAGGTGGCTGGCAAGCGAGCCGGCGGCTTCTCCCTCGGCATGGGGCAGCGCCTCGGCATCGCCTCGGCCCTGCTCGGCGACCCGCAGACGCTGATCCTTGACGAACCGGTGAACGGCCTCGACCCGGAGGGCATCCTGTGGATCCGCACCCTGCTGAAGTCTCTCGCGGCCGAGGGACGCACCGTTTTCGTCTCCTCGCACCTGATGAGCGAGATGGCGCAGACCGCGACCCACCTGATCGTGGTCGGCCACGGCCGGCTGATCGCCTCGGGCGGCGTCGAAGAAATCATCCACCGCACCTCCAGCGGAGCTGTCGTGGTGCGGACGAAGGAGGCCGACCGGCTGGCGGCATTGCTGCGCGGGCCTGGCCGTCACCTAGATCTGCTGCGGGCCGAGACGTTGCAGGTGAGCGGCATGGACAGCGAAGCGGTCGGGCTGGTGGCCGCGCGCGAAGGCATTCCGCTCATCGAGCTCACGCCGGTACAGGCGACCCTGGAAGAGGCGTTCATGGAGATCACGCGCGATGCCGTCGAATTTCACGGCGGAGGGGAGCGGCCGGATCCGGCAACGCTGGGGGAGGGGGAACGATGACGTCCCCCACGGCGCTCGCTGCGCGTCCCGCCGATCTGGGGCCCGGCAAGGTGACCCAGCTCGGCGTGATCCGCTCGGAATGGATCAAGCTGCGTTCACTGCGTTCCACCTGGTACAGCCTGCTGGTGACGGTGGTCATGGTCGTCGGGCTCGGGGTGCTCTTCAGTGCCTTGCGGGCCCACCGCTTCAACCAGGAAGGCGCGAACGTGCCATTGCATGGCCCGGGCCCGGGCGGCGGTTTCGCGCGGATCGGGCTCGATCCGACCTTGGTCAGCCTGCGCGGGGTGTTCCTGGCGCAGCTGGCCATCGGGGTGCTGGGAGTGCTCGTAATCACCGGCGAATACAGCACGGGGATGATCCGCTCGTCCATCGCCGCCGTTCCGCATCGCCGGCCGGTGCTCATCGCCAAGGCGCTGGTCTTCGGGGTGACCGCGCTGGTGCTCACCGAACTGGCAGCGTTCGCCGCGTTCGTGCTCGGCCAGCAAGCCCTGAAAAGCACGCACTTGCAGGCAAGTTTGAGTACCCCCGAGGCCGTGCGCGCGATCGTCGGCGCCGGGCTCTACCTGACGCTCATCGGCCTGCTCGCTATCGGTCTGGGATTTGTCATCCGCAATACGGCGGGAGCCATCGCGGCGGTGTTCGGGATCGTGCTCGTGTTGCCGTTGCTCGCCAATGCTTTACCGAGCCCGTACTCGACGGACGTCAGCAAGTACCTGCCGCTCAATGCCGGCACCCAGATCCTGATGACCGGAAACTACGACCGCAGCCAACTCTCGCCCTGGGCCGGCCTTGGCGTGACCGCGTTGTATGCGCTGGTCGCGCTGATCGCCGGGGCGATCGTGCTGATGAGGCGGGACGCCTGACGGCCGATCGCCCGGAGCTGGGTCTGGAGAACTCGTTGCGCGAGAGGTAGTTCTCCGCCGCTGCGGGGACCTTGGACTCTAATCGTTTCGGGGTCCGCGGGCGTCCAATGGAACGGTGGGCGGATGGTCAGGCTGGAGCCGATCGGCGGGGTTGGCCGCGATCGCCGCACTGTCGCTGGGGTTGCTGGCGGCAGGCTGCGGGTCGAGCACTCCGTCGCGCGGTGTCGGAATGATGGGCGGCTCCGGAGCTCACTACTCGGGCCTGACGTGCGCGGCGCCGAGCTCGTTGCCCGGGAGCGTGGTCACGGTCGTGCTCACCGACATGGGCTCGATGGGCGCGATGGGCATGATGGGCGGCAACGCCCCGCTCGGTTCCCCCATGAGTTTGCGGGCGACCCCTGCCACCGTGCCCGCCGGCCGGGTCAGTTTCGTGGCCGAGAACCTCGGCTGGCGTACTCACGAGCTCGTGGTCCTGCCGCTGGCCGACGGCGCCGTTGCGGGTCAGCGCGTGCCGGGTGCGGATGGAAAGGTCGACGAGGCGGGCAGTCTCGGCGAGGCCTCCAGCAGCTGCGGCGCCGGTGCGGGTGAAGGTATCGCCGCCGACACGGTCAGCTGGGTGACGCTCAACGTCCCGCGCGGCCATTACGAGCTGGTGTGCAACCTGACGAACCACTATGCCGACGGGATGTACCAGGAACTCGTCGTCACCTGACTGCACGGCTCCCAAGCATTGCCTCGGGGCGCGTCGTAGCTTGGCCGTGTCGCCGAAACGTGGGGAGGGACCGCGCCGATGGTCGCTGCCCAGCCTGACGGTGGCGCCGGAGAGCAGGCGCCCCGCCCCCGCCGCTACGTGAGCCAGGTACGTCGCGATCAGGCGGGCCAGACCCGGGAGCGCATCGTGGTCGCCGGTGTCGAGCTGGTGCGCAGTTTCGACAGCTGGGATTGGAGCGGTCTGACATTTCGCGCCGTTGCGCAGCGGGCGGGTGTCGGCGAACGCACCGTCTACCGGCATTTCCCCAATGAGCGCGGCTTGCGAGACGCCATCATGGTGCGGCTCGGCGAGGAGGCCGGCGTCGACTACGAGCAGCTCTCGCTACCGGCGGTGTCCGAGGTCGCGGGTCGCCTCTTCCGGTCGCTCGGCTTCTTTGCGGTTGCTGACGTCAGCAGCCCGCCGAACGATCCCACGTTCGTGGCCGTCGACCAGAGCAGGCGTGAGGCGCTGCTGCGCGCGGTTGCTCGCGCGAAACCGGATTGGCCGGACCGGGATCGGCTGCGGCTGGCCGCGGCGCTGGACGTGCTCTGGGGGGTGCCGTCGTATGACCGGCTCGTCTCGGCCTGGGGGATGAGCCCGGAGGCCGCTGTCGAGGTCCTCACCTGGGCCATCGACGAGCTGGCGGGACCGGATTCGCAGCCTGCTCGAGGGGGTTGACAGCGGCAGGGACAGTCGGATGCCTGAGCGAGCCGATCTGCTCGACGCAGCTCGAACGCATACGGGCCTTGACGATTTCGGCGACGACTCGTTCCGTGAGGGACTCCAGGTCCTGCTGCGTTCGATTGCCGACGAGGCGCGCCTGAACGCGGCCGGTGAGGGGTTCGGCTCTGGAGCGGCCGGTCAGCGGCCGTCGAGACCTCGTGAGCTGTCGCCCGGGTGTCGGCCGGATTCGACGGGCGGTTATGGTCGAGGCGATGCCTGACCGCAACCCGCACGCCGGGGAGCCCTTCACCGACGGCGATGACGCCATCGCCGCGGCGCTGGACGACGTCAGCGTCCCGGCGCTGCTCTGCTCGCTGGTCCACATGACGGGCGACCCGTCGTGGATCCGGGGGAGCATCAAGCCGCGGGTCGCGATCTCGCTGGAGTTTCAGAGCGGCATCCCCGAGGACGAGCAAGCCGAGATCCGGCGCCGTGCGGTGCCCGTTATCGCTGCCTACCGCGATGCTGGATGCGAGCCGCACCCGCTCTCCCATGAGCTGCTGCTGGAGATGATGGAGTTCATGGGGCTGCGCTCGCTCAGCAGCTCGCTGGAGGGCATGTTCTTCGACGACATGCAGTTCGACGGCGCCGACAGCGGCGCCATCGCCTGGGGTCCCGAGGTTCCCACAGACGTGCGGGACGCGTCGCCGGTCATCGTCATCGGCGCCGGCGAATCCGGGATCCTGGCGGGTATCCGCCTGACGCAAGCAGGGCTGCCGTTCACCATCATCGACAAGAACGACGGCCCCGGCGGCACCTGGTGGGAGAACAGCTACCCGGGCGCGCGCGTCGACATCGGCAGCCACCAGTACTGCTACTCGTTCGAGCCGACCGATCACTGGAGCGAGTACTACTGCCAGCAGCCGGAGCTGCGCGCCTACTTCGAGGACGTCGTCGAGAAGTACGGGTTGGCTCCGCACTGCCGCTTCGGCACCCGTGTCCTTTCGCTCACCTGGGACGAGCCGGCCGCTCGCTGGCGGGTCACCGTGCAAACGCCCGATGGCAGCGAGGAGACCCTCGAAGCACGCTTCGTCATCAGCGCCGTCGGAGCCCTGAATCTGCCGCATCTACCGGAGATTGCGGGGATGGACTCCTTCGCGGGGCCTTCGTTCCATTCGGCTCGCTGGCCCGCCGAGCTGGACATCACCGGTTCACGATTTGCTCTCGTGGGAGCTGGTGCGAGCGGATTCCAGATCGCCCCGACCATCGCCGACCGTGTCGCGTCGCTCTCGATCTTCCAGCGCACGGCGCAATGGATCATCCCGAACCTGCAGTACCACGCTGCGGTACCGCCGGGGGAGAAGTGGGCGCAGCGCCATTTACCCTTCTACGGCAGGTGGTTTCGCTTCCTGATGACGTTCCCCGGCGTTGCCGTCGGGATGGAGTCCTACCGGGTCGATCCGGACTATCAGGCAGCCGTCGGCGTGGCGGTGAACCCGGTCAACGAGCAGCGTGGGCAGATGCTCGCCGCCTGGATGCACACCGTTCTTGCCGAGCGTCCCGACCTGATCGAGAAGTCGACGCCGAACTACCCGCCGCTGGGCAAGCGAGTGCTGCAGGACAACGGATCGTGGCTGCGGTGCCTGATGAAACCCAATGTCGAGATGGTGCGGACCGGTATCGAGCGCATCGTTCCCGAAGGCGTGGTGACGGTCGACGGTCAGCTCCACGAGGTCGACATCATCTGCTTCGCGACGGGATTTCTGCACAGCGACTTCCTGGCGACCATGGACGTCACCGGACGCGGCGGGGTTTCGCTGCGGGATCAGTGGGGGGATTCGGCGACGGCGTATCTGGGCATCACCGTGCCGAACTTTCCGAATCTGTTCTGCATGTACGGGCCGGGGACCAACCTCGCCGCCGGCGCGAGCCTGTTCTACCACTCCGAATTCCAGAGCCACTACGCGATCGATGCCATCCACCGCGTCCTCACCGCGGGCGCGCGCTGCATCGAAGTTCGGGACGATGCCCACGACGAGTACGCCGATCGCTACCAGAACGAGATCGGCCAGCTGGTCTGGGCGCACCCGTCCATCGCGCACAGCCATTACAAGAACGCGCAAGGCAAGGTCTTCACGCTCTCGCCGTGGCCGCTCGACCAGTACTGGGCCTGGACCCGCTCGGTCGATCCCGCCGACTACGTCATCTCCTGAGCCCGCGGCCCGGCGCGGGGGCCGCGCCAGATAGCGCTTGCGCCCGGGAGAGCGACCTCCGTCAAATCTGCTACGGGAATCACTCCCACCCCGCGCTAATACGGCGAGTCGCGAAGAAACGCCGTAGCCCGCAGCATTCCCGTAGCAGATTTCACGGTGCGCCTACCCGGGCCACTCCTCGATGACGGTGAGGTCAGTGAACTCGGGGGCGCCGGCGAAGATGTCCGCCATGGTCGCCCGAGCGGCCTGGAGCCCCTCCGCGCGCCTGGGGTCGGCTTCGCGAGCACGGGCCTTCTCTTCGCTCTCGAAGACGATCAGCAGGAAGGCCTGGCTCGGGTCTTTCTGATCGAGCATGAGGCTGGAGCGCACCAGGCCCGAGCCCGGCTGCTCGGTGGCCTTCAGCTGCGCGGCCAGCAGAGCCATGTCCTTGCCCGGCTTCAACTGCACCCTGATGAGTTGTGCCCACATTTCGATGAGTCCAAGTCTTGACGACAGCACGGCTGGGGATTTCGCAGTGGCAGTAGTCCTAGCCGCTGCGCCGCCGATCTTAGAGAGCTTCAGCTCACCCCACAAGTACGGACCCATCTGCTCGAAGTCGGATGTCGGCGGCCGAAAGCCACCTTCCTCGCCATGCACACCGGGCTGTTGCGCAGCTGGCGCCGTGGCGGTACAAACCAGGCTCGGCGATCACCGGAGGTGATCACATTGACCTTCATCTAGGTCATCGAGGTCAGCACCACGCTCGACGTGCAGAGCGTCTTGGAGATGTGACACTGAGCAGAGCGGGGGAGAAATGTCTGGTCTCGTACGCAAGAGTCTGGATACACCCGAACAGACCCGCCCATTCGGAGGCGGGAAGGGTCAGCTGGAGCTCGTCAACCTGGCATCGGGAGCCGTCGGTCGAGCGACCTTCATGCCTGGCTGGCGCTGGTCGGAGCACGTGAAGCCGATCGCCGGCACCGACAGCTGCCAGGCCGCGCACGTGGGCTACTTCGTTTCCGGCCGGATGAAAGTCGTCATGGATGACGGCGAGGAACTCGAGTACGGGCCAGGCGACTTCGCTGTTATGGCTGCGGGACACGACGCCTGGATCCTCGGTGACGAGCCGTGTGTCCTGATCGACTGGCAGGGGTTCGCGGACTACGCCAAGGCCTAGCGAGGGGCCCGCTGAAGGCCTGCCCTTCGACAGCGCCGGCGGTCCTCCAGCGCGCCTCGTGCTGGCGGTGACTTTGGGCTCTAGCACGCGTCGCCACCGGCCGGTATCGAGTGACGGGTGGAAGCGGGCCCAGAAGCGCGCACCGTCCAGGCGAAACCGGGCTCGCCGCAGACCCCCGGCGACCGTCGCCGCTGGGCGGTGCTCGGCGTGCTGTGCACGACGATCCTCGTCATCAACCTCGACAACACGATCCTGAACGTCGCGCTGCCGACTTTGGTCAAGGCGCTGCAGGCCAATTCCAGCGAATTGCAGCTCATCGTCGACTCGTATGCCGTCGTCTTCGCGGGCCTGCTGCTGGTCGGCGGGAGCCTCGCTGACCGGCTGGGCCGCAAGCCGCTGCTGCTAGCCGGGCTCGGCACCTTCGGCGGCGGGTCGGTCGGGTCCGCCTTTTCCGGCAGCGTGTGGCCGCTCGTCAGCTGGCGCGCGGTGATGGGGGTGGGTGCCGCGATGACCGTCCCGGCCACCCTGTCCATCATCAATGACGTCTTCCCCGACCCGGCCGAGCGAGCCAGGGCCATCGGCGCCTGGGCGGGTACCAGCGGCCTGGGAATCGCCATCGGACCCATCGCCGGCGGCGTGCTGCTGGCGCACTTCTGGTGGGGCTCGGTGTTCTTCGTGAATGTCCCGATCGTCGTCGTAGGCGCAGTCGCGGCCTACCTTCTGGTGCCGAACTCGCGCAATCCCCACGCCCTCACGCCCGATCCGGTGGGCGGCCTGCTGTCGATTGCCGGCCTCGGCGCGACGTTGTGGGCCATCATCGAGGCCCCGTCGCGTGGCTGGGGCTCGACCGCCGTGCTCGTGAGCGGCGGCGGGGGTATCGCGTTGCTGGTGCTCTTCGTCGTCTGGGAGGCATGCAGCTCGCATCCGATGCTGAATCTCGGGTTCTTCCGTAACAGGCGCTTCAGTGCCGCGGCCGGACCGCTCGCCCTGGGCGTCTTCGGCTTGTTCGGCGCGCTGTTCGTGCAGACGCAGTTCCTGCAATTCGATCTCGGCCTCACCCCGGTGCAGGCCGGTGTCCGCATCCTCCCGCTGGCCGCGATCCTCGCCGTGGCCGCGCCGCTCTCGCCCAAGGTGGTCGCCGCGTTCGGTAGCAAGATCACCGCCGCGACGGGCATGCTGGCGATCGCTGCCGGCCTCTTCCAGATCTCCGCCGCATCCCGTCCCGGTGCCGGCTACGTCGACGTCCTTCCCGGCCTGCTGCTCTTGGGAGCCGGTGCCGGGCTCCTGATGCCGACGGCGACCGATTCGGTGCTGGGCTCGCTGCCGGCCGGGGATTCCGGCGTCGGTTCGGCCACGAACGGCGTCTGCATCCAGGTCGGGGGAGCCGTCGGCGTCGGGGTGATCGGCAGCGTGTTGGCGACCCGGTATCAGGGCCACCTGAGCGCGGCGATCGCTTCGGCGCACGTGCCGGCATCCGTGCAGCACACGATCCTCGGCTCGCTCGGTGGAGCGCTCGAGGTGGCGTCGAAGGTCGGCGGGTCGACCGGTCTCGCGCTGGCGCAAGCTGCGCGTTCGGCGTTCCTCAGCGGCGTCGGCGTTGCCTTCTTCTCCGCGGGCTGCGTCGCGACGGTCGGCGTTCTCGCGATCCTCGCAGCGTTGCCGTCGCGGCCTGCAACAGCTGCGCGCAAGACTGGGTGACTCGCCGTGAACCGTCGCCGTCAGTGTCGATTACCCAGTTTGCGCGGCGTCGGGACGACGGGCGAGCTGAAGGTCCGGTGAGTTGCGCAGGGTCTGGTACACCACGCAGTAGCGCTCGGTCAGGCGTAGCAGCGTGTCCAGCTGCTCCTCGCTCGCGTCGGTGTCCAGCTCGAAGGTCAGCCGGATGTCGGTGAACCCGACCGGAGCCTGCTTGTCGACCGCCAGGGTGCCGCGAAAGTCCAGATCACCTTCAGCGCGGACGGTGCCGCCGCGGACGTCGATCTCCAGCGAGGTGGCGACCGACTTCAGCGTGACGCCGGCGCAGGCGGCCAGCGCCGACAGCAGCATGTCGCCCGAGCACAGCAGGCTGCCATCACCTCCGGTCGCCGGATGCAAGCCGGCCACCTCGAGGGCACGCCCGGTGTTGACCGAGCAGGCGATCCCGTCGACGAGCGATCCGTGGGCCGAGAGTGTCACGACCCCGGATGCCGGGTCCTCGCGGTAACGCTCCTTCAGCGGCGCCTGGATTTTCCGCAGCTGCTGACGATCCATCCGTACTTCCTACCTCGTCTGGCCATTTGCGGGGGGATCCCAGTCATGCTGCACGACGACGCGCTGTCCCACTACCCGGCTCGCGTGATCGCGAACGTAGGACTGGTGCAGAGGGTGCTCGACATAACGCCGCGCGGTGGCAAAATCCGCGAAATCCGCCACGACGACGAAGTCGAAGTTGCCCTCGAAATGCCTCGCATCGTCCCCGTAGGTGAGGGCTACCAACCCCGGTATCGCGCGCAGTCTGTCGAGGGCGTCGCGAAAGCCCTGCTTCTGCTCCGCTGACACGCCGTCCGCCCAGGTGATCGAGATGACTTGGCGAAACATCGCGGTACCTCCAGGCGTCGGTTCGTCAGGGTATGCCGCGAGAGATCTTCGAGCAGTTACCTGCTCCGCCGGCGGGGCGAGCCTTCGGGTCGGCTCAGTTCTCGCCGAGCGAATGCAGCACGGAGTGGGAGATCGCATCGATGAACGCGCCGACGATCTGTGTCGGGGTCTGGATGTGGTACACCACGCCTCCGACGGTGCTGGTCAGGGCGGTCATCGCCGGGATGTCCGCCTGGCCGTAACCGAGCATGATCAGCTGGATCGGCTTGGCTGGATCCTCAATTGCCTTCAGCTGGGCCTGCACCGCGGCCAGGCTCGGCGCACCAGGGTCGGTCTCGTCCTTGCCGTCGGTGAACACGATGATGCTGTTGGCGAAGTTCCCGTTCCAGTGGGCTTGCATGAACTTGTAGGCGTCATAGACGGTGCGGTAAAGGCTGGTCCCGCCGGTGGGGATGGGCTGCGCGGCATCAAGTGCTTGCAGCAAGGTCGTCCGGTTGCTGGACAGTGGTGCCAGCGGCACGATCTGCTTGTAGTCCAGCGGCGGGTCGAGCTGATAGGTGAATTCCCACAGCCCGAGCCGGGTCTGCGAAGACAGCAGTTGCGCCGCGATCGCGGCCGAGTTCTGGACGGCCACCATCTTGGATGGTTGTCCAGGGCCCGTGGGGTCGGCCATCGATCCAGAGATGTCGAGCACGGCGAGGGTGTTTCCGTGGGCAGCACCGGCCTCGGCGATCGCGTAGAGCGTCGGGATGGAAGCCACAGTCGGGACCGGGATGAGCATGGCGCCGTGAGCGCCCGGGTAGTCCCCGGGCTCGACCGCCAGGGTGCCGGGGTTGAGCAGGCCCTGCTGCTTGCGTGCGGCGTCACCCAGCGGACCCTGCAGCGCCTTCAACAGCTGGGTGCTCGCTGCGCTCACCGAGGAGGTCGCCCCGGGCCGGGCTACCCAGGGGTAGTCCAATTGCGGGTACCCGCCGCTCATGTTGATGATCTTGGTGTTCGGCTGGCTCTGGACGAGCCGCGCTTCCTCGACGCGCAGTGTGGAATTGGCGATCGCGTTCGAGGTGGCCGCCGGCATGGTCTCCGACGCCACGGCCGTCGAGGCGAGGCCGAGGTACTTGTCGCCGGTTTCGGTCAGGGCGAGCCCGTTGAGCGCGGACGCCAGGACCAGCGCGGTCGACGATGTCGTGGTGTTCTGGACCTCTACCTTCAGCGGCGCCAGCGTGCTCTCGTGCAGGAGCGCCGACCAGGCAAGCGGGGTGGTGTCGAACCGGCTGGTGTCCACGCTGGAATTGGCGGCGATCACGATGGGGCTCACGGCGATGCTGGGTGCCGCGGTGGTGAGCGCCGTTCCGACCAGAATCGCCCGCACCCGGCTGTCGGGGATCCAGACGTCAGCCTTGCCCTGCTTCAGCGACGCGGCGGCGGCTTTGGAGTCATCCGTCACGGAGACCGTGGCGTCAACGCAGGTGTGGCCGGCGACGTCGCGCACCACGGGAGCGATGCCGGACGCCGCGACGACGCGAAGGGCCAGCCGCTGCGGGCAGGCATCCGCGGAGGGGCTCGGGGAACTCGGGGAAGCGGACGGGGACGCGGCTGCGGCGGGGCCGGCGGAGTTCGACCCGCCGGGCGACGCTACGAGTACCACGAGAACAGCCACCACACCGATGACCAGAACGGTCAGTGCTGGTATCGACCACCGCCGATTCTTCGGCGGTGCTGCGTGACGAGCCAAGACCCCTCCGGGTGACGAGGCGCCAGGGCGGACTGGAGGCGCGGGAAGCACGACCCGGCGCTGGCGAGCAGGCAGTGATCTTGTTGAAAAGATAACGCGTTCCGGCGCGCGTGTTCGTTACTTAGCGCAACTGTGACGTAAGCGGGCTGACGGCTGCCCAGACCAACGGATTCCTGTGAACTGGAAGTATCCTCCGATTCGAGGAATTCCGCCCCGCCGCCGAGCAACGTTCGCCTACAATGCGTGATCTTCGGCCGGGGGCGTAGCGATCACGCGGTGAACTGAGGCCCCGACGATGGGCGGTGGGGCCTGGGCCGGCAGATCCGCGGGCGCCGCGTTTCCTGGTCCGTCCTTTCAGCGCTTGTTCACTTGGCCGGCGTCGACCGGGACGACCGTGCCGGTGATGTATCGCGCTTCGTCCGAGACCAGCCACAGAATGGCGTTGGAGACGTCGATGGGGTCGACGGCCTCGACGGGCATGGCGTTCAGCAGCGCGCCGGCGAACTCGGGTGCCGCTTCGAGGATGGCGGAAACGTCGCCGTTGTTGGCCATCGGTGTCCTGACGGTGGTGGGCGCGACGCTGTTGACCCGGATGCTGTAGGGCGCGAGGTAGTTGGCCCACGAGCGCATCAGGCCGATGACGCCGTGCTTGGCGGCGGTGTAGCCGAGCACTCCTGCGAACGGAACCCCCACACCGAACAGGCCGCCGGTAGAGCTGGTCAGCACGATGGCGCCGCCCTGGTTGCGCTTGACCATCGAGGGGATGGCGACCCGGCCGGTGTTCCAGACGCCGGTGAGGTTCACGCCGATGACCTCGTCCCATTGCGTCTGCTCAGCCGCGAGGCCGCTCGGGCCGATGCCGGCGTTGGCCAGCACGATGTCCACGGGCCCGAGTTCGCTGACCCCGTCGTCGAAAGCCTTCTGCAGCGCGCCGGCGTCCCGGACGTCGGCCTGCCGGGCGACGATTCGCCGGCCCAGAGCCTCGACTTCCTTCACCGTCTGATCGAGGTCGTCGGGCCCGGACATCGGGTACACCACCGACTCGAGCTGGGCGCAGATGTCCACGGCGATGATGTCGGCGCCTTCCTGCGCCAGCCGGACCGCGTGGCTGCGGCCCTGACCGCGCGCGGCGCCGGTGATGAAAGCGACCTTGCCGTCGAGCTTTCCCATGGTTCTCCTCAGTCAGCGGACAGAGATCGGCAGCGTTCCCCAGCCGCGCACCGTCGACGTCGAGGACAGCGTGGCCTTGCCCCAGTCGACCTCCCACGTTGGGAAGTGGGTGAGGATCTCCTCGAGGGCGACCCGTGCTTCGAGCCGGGCCAGTGCCGCACCGAGGCAGTAGTGGGTGCCGATCCCGAGGGTCAGGTGCTGAGCGATCGGACGGTGGATGTCGAAGCGCTCCCCTTCATCCCAGTGCCGCTCATCGCGGTTCGCCGAGGCGACGATCAGCGTGATGGCGCTGCCCGCCGGAACGGTCTGGCCGTAGTACTGCACGTCGGTGGTGACGTAGCGGGCGATGGCATGGCCGGTGGGCTCGAAGCGAAGGGCCTCTTCGACGGCGCCCGGGATGAGGGACGGGTCGGCGACGAGGTCGGCGCGCTGATCGGGATGGCGGTCGAGCAGGCCGACGAGCCACCCGATGAGGCGCGCGGTCGTCTCGTTGCCGGCACCGGCGACGACCGAGACGTAGGTCAGGATCTCCTCGTGGGTCAGCGTCCTGCGGACCCCGTTCTCGTCCTCGAACTCGGCGTTGATCAGTTCGGTCATCAGGTCGTCGGACGGGTGCTCGGCGCGCCAGTGGATGTAGTCGGAGAACAGCGCGGTGTCCATCAGCGCGCCCTCGGAGACCTGCATCTGCTGGCCTGGGACCGTGCGCAGCTTCGCGTCGACGTGCTCGCGGACCGCCTCCTGATCCGCTTCGGGGATGCCGAGCAGCATGCCTATGACGCGCATCGGCACCTCGTTGGCGAACTCCGACATCACCTCGAAGCCCTCGAGATCGACGAGGCGATCCAGTGAGCGAGTGCAGAATTCACGGATCTGCGGCTCGATCGAGGAGATCCGCCGCGGCGTGAACACCCGGGCGAGCAGGCTGCGGTGGATGTCATGCGCTCGGCGGGTCTTCCATGAGCAACGTGCCCGGCGGGATCTCGATGTTGGCCTTGATGATCTCGAGGATCGGCCCGCGAGCGGAGGAGAACGTCTTCCAGTTGGTCAGCGCCTTGTCAATGTCTTCGTGGCGGCTCAGGGCGTAGAAGTCGTGCCGGTCGTTGTAGTACAGCGGTGCCTCGGCGCGAAGCCGTTGATAGACGGGATAGGGGTCGTTGGCGATCTCGCGATCGAACGGATCCCAGTAGACCGGGCCATTACCGCTCACCGGGAATCTCCCCACATTGCAGCCCACGACGGCCGTCGGGCGCGGCCGCTCTCGACAGAAACTTTAACGGACGTTCTAATTTGGGTCGGTACCGTTGTCAAGGCTTCCGCCGCGCGCCATCAGGAGAGGATCGCCATGGCCGAGCCTCGCCGTCGCCGGGCGGCGACCGAGGAGAAGCTCGCGCTGCTGCTGGACGTGACCGAGGAGATCATCCTGCGGGAGGGCTACGCGGCGGTCAGCTCGCGCAACGTTGCCGCGCAGGCCGGGATCCAGGCGCCGCTGCTGCACTACTACTTTCCGACGATCGACGAGTTGTTCGTCGCCGTGCTGCAGCGCCGTGCCGAGCCCAACGTCGAGAAGATGGCGGCGGCGATGGACTCCCCGCAGCCGCTGAGCGCATGGTGGCAGCTTGCCTCCGATCCGCGCGGGACTGCACTCCTGCTCGAACTCATGGCGGCGGCGAACCACCGTCCGGCGTTGAAGGCGGAAGTCGGGAAGGTTGCGTACGAGGTCCGGCGCATGCAGATGAAGGCCCTGGCGCCGATCCTGGACGAGTACGGTCTCGATCCCGACGATTTCCCACCGGTGCTCATCGCCGCGGCCATGCAGGGAGTGGCGTTCGCCATCGTGGCCGACGAGGCCGCCGGGTATGACACGGCGCACGCGCAGGCCCGGGCCGCGATGGACCGGCTGGTCGCCCGGTTGGAGGCACGCCGAACGAGCTCGCGCCGATCTCGTTGACAGCGCCACCCGAGCTCAGTTAGAACGATCGTTAAAACTTCCGTTCGTGAGGCGGCCCGTTCTCAAGATGCCAAGCAGCGACATCGGGGAGACGGCCGCAGCGCCCATAAGCGGCTCCGCCGCAGCGCCCATAAGCGGCTCCGCCGCAGCGCGCTACACCGGTGCGCGCGTCAACCGCGTCGAGGACGCCCGGCTGCTCACCGGGACGCGGCACGTTCGTCGACGACATCGTCCGCCCCGGGATGCTGCACGCCTGCTTCGTGCGCAGCCCGTTCGCCCGGGCCCGGCTCGGCGCCATCGACGTGTCGCGCGGCGCTCGCGACATGCCCGGCGTGCACGCGGTCTTCACCGCCGCCGACCTCAACCCCGGGGTGCACGAGGCGTGGTACTCGGCCATCGGGCAAGCAGGTCCCGGACACGCCGCGGCCGCCGCTGGCCGAGGGCGAGGTCCGCTTCGTCGGCGACCCGGTGGCGCTCGTCGTCGCCGAGAGACCGCTACGTCGCCGAGGACGCCGCCGAGCTCGTCGTCGTCGACTACGACCCGCTCCCGCCGGTCGTCGACTACGCCGCGGCGGCCAGGCGCGACGCGCTGGTGCACGAGGGCTACCCGGACAACGTGGCCGGCTCGCTGGCGGGCGCCATGCCCGATGCGCTGTCGACGAGGTGTTCGCGCCGACGGCACACGTCGTCGCGCAGACGATCTCACCAGCAGGCGTACGCCGCGGTGCCGATGGAGACCCGGGGGATCGTCGTCGAGTGGTCGGCCAGCGAGGAGCTGACCATCTGGGCGGCGACGCAGTCGCCCCACGAGGTCCGCGTCGTTCTGCGCCCGGCTGCTCGGGTCTGCCCGAGCACCGGATGCGGGTCATCATGCGCGACACGGGCGGCGGGTTCGGCCAGAAGGTCATGCCCGAGCGCGAGGACATGTGCCTGGTGCTCGCCGCGCTGAAGGTGCCGGCGCCGGTCAAGTGGATCGAGGACCGGCGCGAGAACCTGATGTCGGCGGGCATGTCGCGCCACGAGCACGGCGAGACGCCATGTTCGCCTTCGACGACGGATGGCGTCATCCGCGGCCGCGTACATCGACCACGTCCAGGACGTCGGCGCCTATCCGACGCCCGTGGCCGGTCGGCACGGCGGCCGCGGTCGGGATGCTCTTCCCCGGCCCCTACCGGGTGCCGGCGGCGGCGTTCACGACGACCGTCGCTGTTCTCCAACACCGTCCGGGCGCACGGCCTACCGCGGGCCGTGGCAGTTCGAGTCGCTGGCGCGCGAGGTCGCTGCTCGACATCGCCGCCCGCCGCATCGGCCTCGACCCGATCGAGCTGCGCCGGCGCAACCTGCTCGCACGCCGACGAGCTGCCGTACACCAACGGCAACGGGATGCCCTACTGCGCACATCACGCCGGCCGAGACCTTCGAGCAGGCGCTCGAGATGCTCGACTACGAGGCCTTCCGCCGCGAGCAGGCCGAGCGCCCGCGCCGATGGTCGCTACCTCGGCGTCGGCACGTGCAACTACGTCGAGCCGACCACGCCCGGCGCATGGCTACTACGGCACCGAGGGCGCGACCATCCGCATCGACCCGTCGGGCACGGTGAACGTCTACGTGGCCGGCGGCTCGACCGGCAACAGCCTCGAGACGACCGTGGTGCAGCTCACCGCCGACGCGCTCGGCGTGCCGATCGACGACGTCCACACCATCCAGGGCGACACCGCGGTGACGCCCTTCGGCGCGGGCACCGGCGGCAGCCGCAGCGGCTCGATGACCGCGGGCGCCGTCGAGGAGACGGCGACGGTCCTGCGGGAGCGGATCGTCGCCATCGCCGCCCAACTGCTCGAGGCAGCGCCCGGCGACATCGAGCTCGCCGGCAGCCAGGCGCGGCGTCAGCGGGTACGCCCGACGGCGGCCGTCACCTTGGCGAAGATCGCCGAGATCGCCTACTTCCTGCCGCACAAGCTGCCCGCCGGGCGTCCCGGCCGGGCTCGAGGCCAGCGAGCGGTACACGGCACCGCAGCCGCGGTCATCTGGGCCAACGCCACCGCACGTGTGCACGTGCGAGGTCGACGTCACGACCGGTGCGGTCACGCTGCTGCGCTACATCGTGAGCGAGGACTGCGGCCCGATGATCAACCCGACCGTCGTCGAGGGGCAGATCGCCGGGGGCACGGTGCAGGGCATCGGCGGCGTGCTGCTCGAGCAGCTCGCCTACGACGAGGACGGCAACCCGCTCGCCACCACGTTCATGGACTACCTGCTCCCGACGCTGGCCGACGTGCCCGCCATCGAGTACGGCCACGTCGAGACGCCCGGCCCGGGCCCGGGCGGCTACAAGGGCGTGGGGGAGGGCGGCGCCATCGGCGCGCCGCCGGCCGTCGTCAACGCGGTCGCCGACGCGCTCGCGCCCTTGGGTGTCGAGATCACGCGTCTTCCGTTGACGCCCGCGGCCATCGCCCGGCTGATCGAGCGTGCGCAGTGAAGCCGTCGGCCTTCGACTACCACCGGCCCGCCACCGCGGGCGAGGCCGTGTCGATGCTCGCCGAGCTCGGCGATGGCGCGAAGGTGCTCGCCGGCGGCCAGAGCCTCGTCCCGCTGCTCGCCCTGCGGCTGGCCGCTTTCGAGCACCTCGTCGACATCGGCCGCATCGCCGAGCTGCAGGGCATCGAGCGCCGTGACGGCTCGGTCCGCATCGGCGCCGGCACGACCCAGGCCGCGATCGAGAGGAGCGCCGGGTCGCCGCCGCCGTCCCGCTGCTCGCCCGCGCGACGCCGCTGATCGGGCACTTCCAGATCCGCAACCGCGGCACGATCGGCGGCTCCCTCGCCCACGCCGACCCAGCGGCCGAGTACCCGGCCGTCGCGCTCGCGCTCGACGCGGAGTTCGAGGTGCTGTCGCCCCGCGGGCACGCGCCCGTCCCGGCGGCCGAGTTCTTCACCGGCGTGTGGTCGACCTCGTTCGCGCGACGACGAGCTGCTCGCTGGCGTCACCTTCCCGTCTGGATCGGGCGGCGCGGCTTCGCCATCGAGGAGCTCGCCCGCCGCCACGGCGACTTCGCCATCGCCGGCGCCACCGTCGCCCTCGAGCTCGACGGCCGTGACCGGGTCCGCCGTTGCGCACATCGGCCTGCTCGGCCTCGGATCGACGCCGCAGCGGGCGACCGGACGCCGAGGCCGCGACCTTCGGGGCATGCCGTCGGCCGAGCGTCGACGCCGAGGAGATCGGCCGGCTCGCCGACGGCGCGACCTGGACTCGGTCCCGTCCGACCTGCACGGGCTCCGCCGACTACCGCCGCCACGTCGGCGCCGTGATGGTCGCGCGGGCCTGGACCGCCGCGAGCGAGGAGGCACGCGTGGCTGAGGTTCCCGTGACCGTGACGGTGAACGGCACGGCCAGCGCGACCACGGTCGAGGCGCGCCTCACCCTCGCCGACTTCCTGCGCGAGCGGTGCCACCTCACCGGCACCCACCTCGGCTGCGAGCACGGCGTCTGCGGCGCCTGCACGGTGCTGCGTCGACGGCGACGCGGTGCGCTCCTGCCTGATGTTCGCGGTGCAGGCCGACGGCGCCGAGGTCACCACCATCGAGGGCATGCCGGCGCCGGACGGCGCGCTGTCCCCGCTGCAGGCAGGCGTTCCGCGACCACCACGGGCTGCAGTGCGGCTTCTGCACGCCGGGCTTCGTCGTGTCGGTCGCCGCGTTCCTCGCGACCATCCCGCATCCGACCGACGAGAGATCCGCGAGGGGCTATCGGGAAACCTCTGCCGCTGCACCGGGTACCAGGGCATCATCGCCGCCGTCCGGGCGGCAGCGGAGGCGGGCTGAAGCTCACTGCGCGCTCGCGTTGGCACCCGAGCACGCAAGACGGCATCGAGGGTGGCTTGCAGCTCATCGATGGTCAGGCCACGCACGCCTTCACGGGTATCGTCATCAGCGCCGATCGCCCTGCAGGCCGAAGGAGGTCCCGTGGAGTGGGAAGACCTGGTCGCTTACGACACCATGCAGGACCCGTATCCGTGCTATCGCTGGCTGCGAGAAAACGCGCCGGTCTGGCAGCTGCCGGGAACCTCGGCGTACTTCGTCAGCACCTGGGACCTCGTCTTCGAAGCGATCGGGCGAGAGGACGCCTTCTCCTCGCACCTTTCGAGCCTGCTGTACACCGGCCCCGACGGGCAGCCGGCCATTTTCGACATGCGGCCGTTGGGTCAGAACACGCAGACGCTCGCTACCGCAGACCCTCCGGAGCACGCCCGGCACCGCAAGGCGGTGTTCCCGCACATGGTCGAACGCAAGATGGTCAGCGAGATGGAGCCGCTTGCGCGAGCGGAGGCCGACCGGCTGCTGTCCGCGTGCGTGACCGGTGAACCCATCAGCTGGGTCAACCAGTTCGCCAACGTCCTTCCGATGACGGTTCTCGTCGAGCTGATCGGGCTCAAAGAGCGCAACATCCAGCTGCTCATCGACCGCTCGTTCGACGGCACCGAACTGCTCGCAGGTACCTGCACCCTCGAGAAGATGGGCCAGTTGACCGAGAGCGCTCAGGAAACGTCCGCTTACCTCGCCGGAGAGCTCGCCGCGGCACCGCCTGATCCGCAGGCCGGAATCCTCGGTGCACTGGCCAGAAGCGTGGCTGACGGCGTGCTCACCGAAGCCGAAGCCATCAGCACCCTGGTCATCCTCGTCGGCGCCGGTGGAGAATCGACGGCCAGCTTGATCGGCAACGCCGTCCGCATGCTCGCTGAGCACCCCGACTTGCAGGCCCGGCTTCGAGCTGAGCCGGCGTTGATCCCCGCGTTCGTCGAAGAGGCGGTGAGGCTGGAGAGCCCCTTCAAAGGGCACTACCGGAGCACCGCACGCGATACGCGGCTCGGAGGCGTCGACATCCCCGCCGACTCCACGGTGTTTCTCATGTGGTCGGCAGCGAACCGCGACCCGGGGCACTTCAGCAGCCCAGACGCCGTTTCCTGGCATGACGTCAATCCTCGGGGCCACCTCGGTTTCGGCCGCGGCAGGCACTACTGCGTCGGCGCGCCGCTGGCACGTACGGAGGCGCGGGTCGCCATCACGATGCTCCTGGAGCGGACCCGATCGGTCACCCTGGCGCCGGACTCACTTCCGGAGTACACCCCCAGCCTTTTCGTACGGCGCCACCGCCGGCTCGACGTCGTCCTGCAGCCGCGCTGAGGGGAATCGATCATCCTGCGGGGCGGGGCCGTCAGCGGAAGGCGCGGAAGAAGGTTCGCAACTCATCGACCAGAGCGTCGGGGTTCTCCAGCGCCGGGAAATGCCCGCCGCGGTCCACGGCCTGATAGTGCTGCAGGTTCAGCCAGGGTTCGACAAGCTCGCGCGGCGGTGCGTTCGGGTCACGAAACGCTGTGTAGCCGGTCGGCACCGTGATCGGGCGCTCCCACCTGAATCGTGATCCGGGTTCGAACGTCTCGCGGTACAAGCGCATCGACGGGCCGATGGTGGCGGTGAACCAGTAGATCGCGACGGTCGTCAGGAGGTCCTCGGGCGGATACACCCGCAGCAGGTCGCGGCGGCCGGACTCGTCGGCGCAGTCACTCCACCGCCACCATTTCTCGAGGATCCAGGCGGCAAGACCGGCCGGAGAATCGGTCAAACCGAACGCCGGCGTCTGGGGTTTCGTGCGCTGCAGATGGACGTAGCCCCACTCCTGATCCCGGTACGCCTGCAACCGATCCCACCATTCGCGCTGGGCTCCGACGAGATCAGCGGGATCGATCGGTGGGCTGACCATCGTGAAGTGGACCGCCAGCAATCGCTCGGGGTGGTGCATGCCGAGTGCCGCGGTGACCGCGGACCCCCAGTCGCCGCCGTGGGACGCAAACCGGTCGTAGCCCAGGTCGGTCATCAGGCGCACCCACATGTCGGCGACCTGCGTTGTGCTCACCCCGCGGCGGGTCGGGGGACTGGAGAATCCGTAGCCCGGCAGCGATGGCACCACGACGTCGAAGCTGTCGCGCGCGTCGCCTCCGAACGCCGCCGGGTCGGTGAGCGGCCCGATCAGCCGATGGAATTCGTAGAACGTGCTGGGCCAACCGTGCGTCAGGATCAGCGGAATCGGGTCAGGGCCGCGGCCGCGTTCATGGATGAAGTGCACGTCGAGGTCGTCGATGCGCCTGATCTCATGGTGGAAGCCGTTGAGATACCGCTCCTGCTCGCGCCAGTCGAACTGCTCGATCCAGTACGTGCAAAGCTCACGTAGCCAGGCGGCGTCGGTGCCTTCGTCCCAGCTGGCGCCCTCGACGGTAGGAGGCCAGCGCGTGGAGCGGAGCCGACGTATGAGGTCGTCGATCTCCTCGTCCGGGATCCTGATCAGGAAGTCGGGGTGCGTTTGGCCAACTGGCATGCCTTCGAGGATCGCCGACGGGCGCCTCCAGGGGGACATCGGGTGCGAAAACGTCGGCGCGCCGTCCCCTCGCTCCAGGGCAGGCGCGCCAAACGACCCCACCGACGCCGAACCAGCAGACGCGCAAGGCTGAGCCCAGCGGGTAGACGCCGGGATCCGGCGGGGCCCGAACTCCGCCGCTGCGATGCGCGTCAGCGTAACCACGGCGGCCTTGGTCATCCCGTAGCTCGACAGTGCGGGGGCGGGCATCTCGCCACCGGCGGAGGAGATGTTGATGATCGAGCCGCCGTTCTCGGACATCGCGCGCCCGGCAGTGACGGCTCCCCACTAGACGTCCAACAGGTTGACGTCGATGATCTTGCGGACGTCGGATTCGACCGCGTCGAGCAGTGGGAAGTACGTGATGATTTCGGCGACGTTGGCCCAGACGTCCACGCGTCCGAACGCCTCGAGGGCAGCGGCGGCCAGGCCGTCCACATCCGCGCGGTCGGTAACGTCGGTGCGTCAGATCAGTACCTTCCCCGGCCGCGCTGACCAGGTCTGGCGTGCCTTCCAAGCCCTCAAGGCCCTCAGCGGCGATGACGACGGAGGCACCGGTGACGACGGCAACGCGCTGGCTGAGCAGGAGCGCCTGTTCCGATTCCGGCTAGCGTCCCACCGTGCAGGCGTTGACCTTGAGCTGCATCCCGGCCATCTACTCGGCGAGCACGCGCCGCTCGTCGACAGCCGGCAGCAGCCGGCCACTCGCCCGTCAGCGCCGTCGCAGGGTCACGAATGCCCCCGAGGCGCGGGATGCGGCTGCCGGTGTTTAGAGGACTTCCAACTAGTTGTAGCCGGATGACCAACAGCCTGACATACTGAGATTACTAGGACGTCATAGGATATGACTTCGCCGGTCCAACTCTCACGGAGGCCTCATGGCGCACGTGCCGCCGCCGAATCCTCTCCGGTTTCTGGTTGCCGCCGGAGCCCAGGATTGCGCGGGTGCTCTCGTCAACGTCGTCGGCAGTGCGCTGAGCCGCCACGGTGTGGAGGTGATCAACGCTGACAGCGGTCGAGGTGTCGAGGCGCTCGTCGCTGCCGCAGTGCAGGGGGGTGCCCACGCGGCGGTGGCGAGTTCGGCGGGGGACACCCGCCGGGTCGAGTACTTCACCGCTCTGCGAGAGAGTCTGGATTTGGCCAACGCAGGTTACGTGCTGCTCTTCGGGTGCGGCTGCGCATTTACGCCGCTCGAGATCGCCGTGCTGGAACGGCGTGGGGTCACGGTGTTCGACAGCGAGCGAGTCCGGCGGCTCGGACCGGACGCGACGCTCGACGTCATGTTACGAGCGGGAGACATAGCAGTGCAGCGGTCGTCCCCGTCCCGGCCTGCGAGAGCCGGCGGCGGCTCGGAAGCCAAGCGGTGGCAGGCCCTTCAGTTCGTCGGCGGTCGTCAGTAGTGGTTGCAGCGGCATTGTCCGGGTTCGGGGCCTACCGGCCCGACGAGGTGGTTGACAACCACGCCATCGCCGAGCGGATCGGCTCGAGCGATGATTGGATCCGTTCGCGCAGTGGGGTCGTCACACGCAGCCGGGCCGGGGCCCATGAGACTGTCGTCACGATGGCGGCTGAGGCGGGGAAACGAGCGCTTGCGGCGGCTGGTGTTGGTCCCCCGGAGATCGGCCTGGTGATTGTCGCCACCTGTACAGTCACGGCGCCCATCCCTTCGTCGGCTGAGCAGGTTGTTCAACTGCTCGAGCTAGGCGCAGCGGGCGCGTTGGATATTGGCGCCGCCTGCGCGGGATTCACCTACGGCCTGCCGTTAGCTGCCGCCGCGGTTCGCAGTGGGTCGGCAGCGCATGTGCTGCTTATCGGTGCCGAGAAGTTTTCCGACGTAGTTGACCCGGACGACCGTTCGACGGCGTTTCTTTTCGGGGACGGCGCGGGTGCCGCAGTGATCAGCGGCTCGGCGGTTGACGGGATCGCTCCGCCGGTATGGCTTTCGGACGGGGCCCAAGCAGATGTGCTCAAGATGGTGGGTTCGCCGCCGAAACTTCGAATGGACGGCCAGGCCGTTTATCGGTGGGCCACCACCACATTGCCCGCGCTTGCGCGTGCCGCCTGTGACCGCGCCGGCGTAGCCCTTTCAGAGCTCGCGGCGGTCGTACCGCACCAGGCCAACCTCCGCATTACCCAATCGCTCGTGCGCGCGCTCGGCCTTGGCCCGGATGTCGTCGTGGCTCGCGACATCGTGAGGAGTGGCAATACGAGTGCGGCGTCGATACCGCTGGCACTTTCGCAGCTGATCGATGATGGCGAAGTCAGCTCTGGTGACCTGATCCTGCTGCTTGGTTTCGGTGCCGGGCTGACGGCTTCGGGACTGGTGGTGCGCTGCCCGTAGCCCGTCGATCGGAGCCGACCTGGTCGGTGTCGTGCTCCGTGGGCACGTTCGTCCTGAGTGGGTCGCCTGCCCTGCGCATGTGATCGCTACGCTGGGTGCGTGACGACGCGACTGCCGTTCGATCCTGTGGAAGAGGCGCGGGAGCATTGGATTGCCCATGGGTGGGCTGAGGCGGCGGATGGCATGGCGGCGGTGACGTCCATCATGCGGGCGCAGCAGCTGTTGCTGGCGCGGACCGATGAGGTGCTGCGGCCGCTGGGCCTGACCTTCGCCCGCTACGAAGTTCTGATGTTGCTCATGTTCAGTAAGCGTGAGGCGCTTCCGATGCGGGTCATTGGCAGCCGGCTTCAGGTTCACCCGACGAGTGTGACGAACGCCGTCGACCGGCTCGAGGCGGCGGGCCTGGTCAAGCGGGTCGCCCATCCTGAGGATGGGCGTGCGGTGCTGGTGCGTCTGATGGCCAAGGGCCGGCGGACGGCGCTGGCGGCGACCGAGCGACTGAACGAGGACGTGTTTCGCGAGCCGGGACTGTCGGCGCGCCGGCTGGGTCCGCTGGTGGGTGCGCTTCGTGAGCTGCGGCAACGCGCCGGCGACTTCTAACCGTCGGAGAGCTGTCAGGCGTTGCGCCGGTTGTTCTTCGCAAGGACTCTCGTACTGAGCACCGGTTGACGTCGGCGTTCCGCGAGTTGCGACCCGTCAGGACGTCACCAGGTCGAGATTTCTCCGAGCAAAGGATGGCCGTTCGGCTTCCATCTGCTAGGACTTCCAACTAAATTGGCTGGTGTGAACATCACTCGAGTTGGCGTTGTCGGTGGCGGTTTGATGGGTGCTGGCATCGCTGAAGTCTCAGCAAGGTCCGGACTCGACGTCGTCGTAGTGGAAGCCAGCCGGTCGGCGCTTGACGCGGCTCGCGAACGGGTCGTGCGTTCCCTGAGCCAAGCCGTCCAGCGCGGAAAACTCTCGGCGGCCGATCGTGACCTGGTTCTCGACCGGCTTCATTTCACCTGCGACGCAGGCGAAATGAGCGACCGGGAGATCGTCGTGGAGGCGGTGCCGGAGGACGAATCGCTGAAGGTGGACGTCTTTCGCACTTTCGACAAGGTCGTCGAAGCGGAGGGTGCGCTCCTCGCATCGAACACGTCTTCGATCCCGATCATGAAGCTCGCTATGGCCACCGCACGGCCCGAGCAGGTCATCGGCATTCACTTCTTCAACCCGGTCCCGGTGTTGCCGCTCGTCGAGCTCGTGCCGTCGTTGCTGACCTCACCAGAGACAGTGCAGCGGGCTTCTGCGTTCGCCAGCGGGACGCTGGGCAAGCATGTGATTCGTTCGCAGGACCGCGCCGGCTTCGTCGTGAACGCGCTGCTCATCCCCTATCTACTCTCCGCGGTCCGGATGCTCGAATCGGGCTTTGCCACGGCAGCCGATATCGACACCGGAATGGTGCAGGGTTGCGCGCACCCGATGGGCCCCTTGGCTCTGTCGGACCTCATCGGATTGGACACTGTCATGGCGGTCGCCCTGTCGATGTACGAGGAGTTCAAAGAGCCGCTGTATGCGGCGCCGCCCATGCTGTCGCGGATGGTGGACGCTGGACTGCTGGGCCGAAAGTCGGGCCGCGGTTTCTTTGAGTACTCCCGGTGACCACGCCCTACCGTCCGCCGCTGCGAGATATTGCCTTCGCGTTCGAAGTGCTCGACGCACCCGACAGCGAGTCGTCCGGTGAGCTCCTTGCCCCTTTCGGTGAGTTCTGCGCCGAGGAGGTGGCGCCGCTGAATGCAATCGGAGATTCGCAAGGCGTTGCCTTCGATCCCGGTACCGGGGCCGTGACCACCGCGCCAGGCTGGAAGCGCGCGTACCGGCGATACGTCGACGCTGGGTGGAACAGCGTGTCGTTCGATCCGGTGTACGGCGGCGGCGGTTTGTCCACTCTGCTGAATACGGCAATGCAGGAGCAGTTGAACGCGGCGTCGATGGCGTTCGCGCTGTGTCCGATGCTGACGCAGAGCGCCGTTCATTTGATCGAGCACCACGGCACGGCGGACCAGAAAGCGAGATTGCTTCCCAAGCTCATCAGCGGGGATTGGGCCGGCGCAATGAGCTTGAGTGAGCAGGCCGCCGGCTCGGATCTAGGTGCCATCAGCAGCCTGGCAGAGCCGCTTGCCGACGGTTCCTGGCGCGTCAACGGGCAGAAGATCTTCACCACGTATGGCGAGCACGATCTGACCGAGCAGATCGTGCACATGGTGCTGGCACGTACACCCGGCGCCCCCCCGGGGACGAGAGGCATTTCGTGCTTCGTGGTACCCAGGCTGCTAGCGGACGGCCGGCGAAACGGCGTCCGATGTGTTGGAGTCGAAAGCAAGATGGGCATTCACGCGTCGCCCACATGCACGCTGCTCTACGAAGACGCGGTAGCGGAGATCGTCGGTCGTCCGGGTGACGGCCTGCGCAACATGTTCACGATGATGAACCGGGCTCGCCTGTCGGTAGGCGTCGAAGGTCTGGGGGTCGCTTCGCGAGCGCAGCAGGCCGCGTCAGTCTATGCAAAGGAGCGGGTGCAAGGCCGCGTGGAGGGTTCCTCGGAGCCGACCATCGCTGGGCATGCCGACGTGCGTCGGATGCTGGTGACGATGCGAGCTTCCGTTGAAGCTATGCGGCTGCTGGTGTACCGCAACGCTATGGCGATCGATGCTGGTGACGAGGCGATGGCCGACCTGCTCACGCCCATCACCAAGGCCTGGTGCACGGACACCGGCGCGAAGGTGGCGAGGTTGGCCACACAGGTCTTCGGCGGTCTCGGTTACATCCGCGAAGCCGGAGTGGAGCAAAACGAGCGCGACCTCAGGATTGCGGCGATCTACGAGGGGACCAACGGTATACAAGCCCTTGACCTGGTTGGGCGGAAGTTGGTGCGTGACGGCGGCGCCACACTGCACCGATTGCTGGCTGAATTAGAAGGCATGTCGGCCGAGATCGACGATCACTGTTCCGAGCGGCTCGACGAAGGATTTTCCGCGTTGAGGTATGCCGCCGATCACCTCAACATGACGTGGAAGGAGAACCCTCGAGATGCGCTGGCTGGAGCGACACCGTTCCTGAGCCTTGCCGGCACGGTGATCGCAGCGGGGCTGCTTGCGCGTCAGTTGCAGCTCAGCGCCAAAGACGACGACCCGTTCCGCCTCGCGAAAGCCGACACCGCACGATTTTTCATAGGCCAACTCCTTCCGTGCAGCGTCGGTCTGCTTCCCTCCATCACGGCTGGCGCAATGTCAATGGATGCGATTCCGACCGAGCTGCTGTGACCACTTGTGGCCCCACCCCGAGTGCCGTCACCCAAGCCCCGGGCTAGCACCTCTTGCACCATGCGGAGCTCGGCGGCCGTGGGCCGCGGTCCTGACCCTGCGACTCGCGCCGAATGTCAGTCGCGCCCCCGTCCAATACCTGCACCTGGTCGGCCGCGTATGGCGCCAGTTCACGCGGCGGCCGTAGCAGGAAGGCTGGCGGGTCGATCACCGCGTCGTCGCTCATCAACAGTCGAAGGCCGTCGCGGGCGAGGAGGTCGCTGAGGGGGCGACTCGTTCGGGCGGTATCGAGCTCGGGCTCCTCTGCCAGGGCGCGATAGCCGACCGTCTCGCCGACAAGCGAAGTGCAGATGAGCCGACGACAGGAATCGACTGGCTACGTCTTGCTAGTCCAGCCTACGATTGGCCAGATTAATGAGCAGACTTCTGGGAGGATTTGTGGCCAATCGAGATCTAGAAGATGAGGCGTCTCGCGTCGTTGATCCTACTGCGTTCGCGTACGTCTCAGGTGGGGCAGAATCAGGGAAGACCGTCCAAGAGAATGTCGATGCTTGGGATAGGTTGAGATTGCGCCCGAGGATGCTCCGGGATGTTTCTAGAACGACGAGCGGCACTATGGTGCTGGGCCACCCCGTCCCTTGTCCCGTGTTGATTGCACCTACGGCGATGCATGGATGGGTTTGCGCTGAACGGGAACTGGCGACTGCCCGGGCGGCCGCTCGTGCTGGGACCGTTTATGTTGTCTCCATGGCAGCGACGTCCTCGTTGGAAGATATCGCAGCGGCGGCCCCAGATGGTACGCGATGGATGCAGCTATATATTCCAAGGGACCGTGGCCTGGCGCGTGACGTTTGTGCCCGAGCAGTTTCCGCTGGTTATGAGGCGTTAGTCGTAACTGTCGACAGTCCCGTCACGACCTCCAGAAGCAATATAGATTCAAGTAATTTCAATGTCCCATCCGGCATGTCCCTTCCCAATATGTCATCGTCAAGCGAGCCTGATATTTTTGCGTTAGTCGAGAACTACGATGCGACGCTATCATTTCGTGATATCCAAGAGATCAAGAGTTGGGCACCGAATCTCCCATTGCTAATTAAGGGAATCTTGCGGGAGGATGATGCGGCAGAATGTATTAACTGCGGGGCCGATGCGGTGATCGTTTCGAATCACGGTGGTCGACAAGTTGACCACAGCGTTACTACCGCTGACGCTTTACCTCGAATCGTCGATGCCGTTGGCGACCGGTGCGAGGTCTATGTAGATGGTGGAATACGGGATGCTAAAGGTGTTCTGAAGGCGCTTGGCTTGGGCGCGCGCGCCGTACTGCTGGGTCGCTCTGTCGTCTGGGCCCTGGCGCTAGAAGGCGAAGAAGGTGTCTTCAGCTTGCTGGGCGAAATGAAGATCGACTTAGAGCGATTGATGGCATTGTGCGGCTTACCCGAGGTGACCGCTATTGACCAGTCGATCATTGTGTCCAAGGATTCCCCGGCGTGAGGGCTGTAGGAAGCCTGTCACCCGATTGGCGCACGCGATGATGTGGTGGCCGTCGACCTCGGTGACGCCTCTCGTCCCGTGCCCCAAGACGAAGGCCCCTTGACCTGCAGCTGCAGGTCAAGGGGCCTTTCGGGTGGGGTGAGTGACGGGACTTGAACCCGCGACACCCGGGATCACAACCCGGTGCTCTGCCAACTGAGCTACACCCACCGTGCGTCCAGCCGGCCCATTTTGGTTTGGGTCGACGGAACTTGACCAGTCTAAGCGGACGAAGGGCCCTCCGATGGCGGGGCCGGATCTTCGCCCCGGATGCGGGCGGCGATCGTGCGCGCTTGCTCGCTGGTCGGACCCGGTTGCGGCACGAAGATCACCTCCCGGTAGTAGCGCAGCTCTTCGACGCTTTCCTGGATGTCGGCGAGGGCCCGATGGCCACCGCGCTTGCCCGGGGATGCGTAGTACGCCCGCGGGTACCAGCGGCGGGCGAGCTCCTTCACCGACGAGACGTCGACCATCCGGTAGTGCAGGTACGCGTCCAGGGCAGGCATGTCACGGGCGATGAATCCGCGGTCGGTGGCGATCGAATTGCCGCAGAGCGGCGCCTTCCGGGCCTCGGGGACGAGCTGGCGTACGAAATCGAGCACCTGGGCCTCCGCGTCGGCCAGCGAGAGCGTCGACGCGAGCACTGCCTTGTCCAGACCCGACTCCCTGTGCATCGTCACTACGACAGGATCCATCTCGAGCAGGGCCTGCGCGGGTGCGGAGATCACCAGATCGAGTCCGTCGCCGATCTGGTTGAGCTCGCCGTCGGTCACCAGGCAGGCCACCTCGAGCAGCAGGTCCCGGGACACGTCGAGCCCGGTCATCTCGCAGTCGATCCAAACGAGGCGATCATCCACCGCGCGAACGTAACGCCCGAGAGCGCCAATGGCAGCTTGGCGCGCGCAAGCCGGGTAGGGCCGTGTGGCGTACAGCTCATACCCAGATGTCTCAGGGCGATGGTGAGGCAGCACAATGGGCCTATCGCCGAACCGGACACGGGGGAGCGGCCCCGCTGACGCATACTGGTGAAAAGCAACGAGCCTGGAGGAGCCCCGGTGACCTACGTCATCGCCGAGACCTGTGTGGATCTCAAGGACAAGGCGTGCATCGAAGAGTGCCCTGTCGACTGCATATACGAGGGCAATCGGATGCTCTACATCCAGCCCGACGAATGCGTGGACTGCGGGGCGTGCGAGCCGGTCTGCCCGGTTGAGGCGATCTACTACGAGGACGACGTCCCGGAGCAGTGGAAGGCTTACACGGAGGCCAACGTCGACTTCTTCGCCGAGATCGGCTCCCCGGGTGGCGCGTCGAAGATCGGTCTGATCGACCACGACGCCCCGCTCGTGGCCGCGCTCCCGCCGCAGGAGCACGACGAATAGCCGCGGTCAGCGTCTCCAGCCGGTCCCTGCCGGACTTCCCGTGGGACCGGCTCGTCCCGTATGCCGATAAGGCCCGCGCCCATCCCGGCGGCATCGTCGACCTCTCGGTCGGTACGCCCGTCGACCCCACCCCTGGCGTCGTCCAGGAGGCCCTGCGGGCTGCCTCGGATGCGCCCGGCTACCCGCTCACGGCCGGCACCGCGGCGCTTCGCGAGGCCCTGACCGGCTGGTCAGTGCGCCGGCTCGGCGCTCCGCAGGGCATCGGCGTGCTGCCGACCGTCGGGAGCAAGGAGCTGGTGGCGTTGCTGCCGTCCCTGCTGGGGATCGGCCGCGGCGAGACGGTGGCGCTGCCGTCGCTCGCGTACCCCACCTACGCCGTGGGCGCCCTGCTCGCCGGTGCCACGCCGGTGACGTACACGAGCCTGGTAGAGCTCGGGCCGGCGCGCGTCCGCCTGCTGTGGGTGAACTCGCCGGCTAACCCGACCGGGCAGGTCCTGCCCGCCGAGCACCTGCGCGAAGATCGTCGCCTGGGCCCGCGAGCGGGGGACCATCGTCGTCAGCGACGAGTGCTACTTCGAGCTCGGCTGGGACGCGGAGCCGGTCAGCATCCTTGACCCGCGGGTGTGCGGCGGCGATCCCACCGGACTGCTCGCGGTGCACTCGCTGTCCAAGCGCTCCAACCTCGCCGGCTACCGCGCGGCGTGGGTTGCCGGTGATCCCGCGGTGGTCGCCGCGCTGCTGGAGGTGCGCAAGCATGCCGGCCTGATGGTGGCGACCCCGGTGCAGGCGGCGATGGTGGCCGCGCTCGGCGACGACTCTCATGTGGCCGAGCAGCGTGAGCGCTACGCCCGGCGGCGCGCACTGCTCCGGCCCGCGCTGGAGTCCTCGGGCCTGCGCATCGAGCACAGTGCCGGTGGCCTGTATCTGTGGGCGACCCGTGACGAGGACTGCTGGGACGACCGTCGAGGACCTCGCCGCGCATGGGATCCTCGTGGCGCCGGGGGAGTTCTACGGCCCCGCGGGTAACCGGTACGTGCGGGTCGCGTTAACCGCTAGCGACGAGCGCATCGCCCAGGTCGGGGCACGGCTCGCCGGCTAGCCGGCGCCTGCGCTCGCGAACGCTGCCGAACGAGAAGACCACCAGCGCGGCCCAGATCAGGATGCAGCCGACGAGCCGGTCGGCAGGCAGCGGTTCGTGCCGCACGAGCACGCCGACCAGGAATTGCAGCGTCGGGGTGAGGTACTGCAGCAGGCCTATCGTCGTCAGTGAGACGCGGGTCGCCGCGGCGCCGAACAGCAGGAGCGGAATCGCGGTGACGACTCCCGCGGACAGCAGCAGCGTGCTGTGGCCGGCGCCGTGGCCGAACGTTCCCTGTCCGGTAGCGGCCAGCACGACGATGGCGACCAGCGCCGGTAAAGACAGGACTGTCGTCTCGACCGTGAGCCCTTCCAACGCCGGCGCCCCCACGCGCTTTTTCAGAAATCCGTAGCCGGCGAACGAGAACGCCAGGATCAGCGCGATGTACGGCAGGTGGCCGTAGCTGATCGTCAGTACGGCGACGGCGCACCCGGCGAGAGCGACCGCGATCCAGCTCGTGGTCGACAGTCGCTCGTGGAGCACGACCACGCCGAGCATCACCGTGATCAGCGGGTTGATGAAGTAGCCCAGCGCCGTCTGGACGACCTGGTGGGAGTTGACGCCGTAGATGTAGACGCCCCAATTCAGCGCGAGCAGCACAGCGGCCAGCGCCAGCAGCCCGAGCCGGCGGCGATCGGCGAGGGCCGGGCGTACCCACGCCCAGCGCCGCCGGACGGCCAGCACCGAGGCGACCGCGACCAGGCTCCACAGGCATCGGTGGGCCAGGATCTCGCCGGAACCGGCGGGCTCGAGGAGCGGAAAGTAGAGCGGGAAGAGCCCCCAGATCGCGTACGCGCCGATCCCGAACAGGACGCCGCGGCGATCGTCGTTCATTGCGCCTACCACGCTACGGGCAGGAGTGGCCTGGGAACACTCGAATATTGGCCTGCTTATCGCGGAAGGACGGCAACGTCGTTGATGCCGTCGCCGGTCATGTCGCCGTAGACGGTTTTGAAGACAGATATTTCGTTCGTGGGCGTCTCGACGGGCAATTGTGACCCGATCGGACGTCGTGCGGCGGCGCTCAGCTGTGGACGGGACGACGTTATCTACAGACCTAAAATAGCTGGTCAGAAGCCATTTTTGGCGATAGTCTCGTACACATGTTCGGGCCAGATGTGGAGTCGGAGGCGGCGCAGATCCATGCGCTCGCTGCCCGTCTCGCGTCCGATGTCGACAGCGAAGTGTGCGGTGCCGTGGCCGATCAAGCCCTCGAGGAAGCGCTGGCCGCGTCCCGGCAGCTCGATCTGCTCACCTGCCGGTTGGTCGAGCGGGCAGATCGCACCGGCTTCTTCGAGGCGGATGGAGCGTGTTCCGCGTCGTCCTATCTGCGACTGAAGTCCAACGAGCGGCCCGGGTGGGCCACCAAGCGGGTGCTTGTCGGTCGTGCCATTGCCGGGCGGCTCCCGTGCACCGAGAAGCTCTGGGAAGCGGGACGGCTCGGGCTCGATCATGCGGCGGTCATCGACGAAGCAACCCGGCAGCTCAAAGACGAGCGGCTGGCCGGTGAGCTCGAGCGGATCCTCGCCGAAGCTGCGGCCGAGGGTGCGACGCCCGGCGATCTGGAGCATCTCGCCGATCGCACCAAGGCCGATCTGGCGCCGCCCGAAGCGGCGGCGAAGGCCAAGCAGCAGCACCAGGACCAGAAGCTGAATGCCTCCAAGACGTTCGGGGGCATGACCCGGGTGGATGCGTGGCTCGATCCCGAGGCCGGTGACCTGTTCCGCGCAACTCTCGAGTACTTCACGCCTAAGGGGCCGGGCAAAGAGCAGCTGCTCGCCGATCCGAGCTGCTTCGAGCCGCTGGCGTTCCGGCGTGCCCAGGCGCTGATCCAGATGTGCAGGCACGCGCTGGCGCATGCCCAGGCGTGTAACGGCGAGGCCGCCGGACGCGAGACGATCATCATCGGTATCGGCCTTGACGCGCTGGCGTCGGGCGAGGGGACCGGCAGCAGTTCCAGCGCTGCTGATGGGTCGCCGCTGACAGCGGCTGCCATCCGCCGCAAGGCCTGCGATGCGCTCGTCATCCCCGCCCTGCTCGGTGCTGAGGGGCAGGTGCTCGACCTCGGTCGGCGGACTCGGGTCGTGAGCCCCGGGCAGCGCGCCGCCGTTGTGCTACGAGATGGCGGCTGCGTATTTGCCGGCTGCGATCGCCCGGCCTCGTTCTGCGAGGTTCACCATCGCGATCATTGGGTCAACGGCGGCTGTACCGACCTTTGCAATCTGGACCTGTTGTGTGCTCGGCACCACCATCTGTGCCATGAGGGCGGCTGGCGCATGTCGATCGGCCCCGACGCGCAGCGGACCCCCTACTTCCATCCACCGGGCGGCGCGAAGGCATTGAAGGGCCAGCGCCGTCCACTCATCCCGACCCCGCGGCGAACATGAGACGCCCGGCTGTCCTGAATAGGGTCGAGGGTATGAGAACGCCTGACACCGCCGCATCCAGTCCTGCCCCCAGCCCGATCGACGCCGCCATCGATGAACTGTGGGAGCGTCGCGACGGTCTGAGCCCGGCAGACGAAGGTGCCCGCAAGATCGTCGTGGCGGCTGTCGACCAGCTTGACGCCGGCGAGGCGCGGGTGGCGTTCATCGATCCGGCGAGCAACGAGGTCGTGGTCGACGAGCGGGCCAAGCGCGCGATCCTGCTGTCGTTCAAGGTGCTCGAGATGGGCGAATCGTCCGCAGGTGAATTCCGCTACCACGACCGCATGCCCTTGAAGACGCGCTTCGACGGCGTGCGCGTGGTGCCGGGCGCGATCGCCCGGTGGGGGTCGTATATGGCGCCCGGGGTCGTGCTCATGCCGAGCTACGTCAACATCGGCGGCTATGTGGGTGCGGGGTCGCTGGTCGACACGTGGGCGACCGTCGGGTCGTGCGCTCAGGTGGGGGAGCGGGTGCACCTGTCAGGCGGGGTCGGGCTCGGGGGAGTGCTCGAGCCACCGAACGCCACTCCGGTGGTCATCGAGGACGACGCGTTCATCGGCTCGCGCAGCATGGTCGTCGAGGGTGCACGGGTGCGGCGCGGCGCCAAGCTCGGCGCGGGCGCGATTCTCACCAGCAGCACGCGGGTTTTCGACGCGACCAGTGGCGAGGAGCTGCCACGCGGTGAGGTTCCCGAGCGGGCGGTCGTCGTCGGGTCCAGCAAGGTGCGCTCGTTTCCGGGCGGGGAGTTCGCGATGCCGTGCCTGCTCGTGCTGCGCACGCTGGCGGAGGGTGAGATCCACGACAAGCTGGCGCTGAACGATGTCCTTCGAGAGCACGGCGTTTCGACGTGACGGCACTTGATCTGCGGGCCGATCCGGTCGAGCTGACGGCGACGCTTGTCGACTCCCCGAGCGTGAGCGGCTCGGAGGGTGCGCTGGCCGATGCGGTCGAGGCGGCGTTACGCGGGTTGGCCCACCTTCGGGTGGTCCGCGACGGTGACGCGGTGGTGGCGTTCACCGATCTCGGCCGCGCGCGCCGGGTCGTGCTGGCGGGTCACCTCGACACGGTGCCGATCGTCGACAACCTGCCTTCCCGGCGCGACGGCGAGCGTATGTACGGGTGCGGCACGTCCGACATGAAGTCGGGCATCGCCGTGCTGCTGCACCTGGCCGCGACACTGCCGCAGCCGAGCAGCGACGTGACGTTCGTGTGCTACGACCACGAGGAAGTCGAGGCCTCACGTAACGGCTTGCGGAGGTTGGCCGAGCACCACGCGGACTGGCTCGCCGGTGATCTCGCGGTGCTGCTCGAACCCACCGATGCGGTCATCGAAGCCGGCTGTCAGGGCACGCTGCGGGTGGAGGTCACCGCGGCGGGAAAGCGCGCCCACAGCGCCCGTTCCTGGCTGGGGGACAACGCGATTCACGCGGCTGCGCCGCTGCTCACCATGCTGGCCGCGTACCAGCCGCGTTCGGTCGACATCGACGGCTGCGTCTACCGCGAGGGGCTCTCGGCGGTGCGCATCAGCGGCGGGGTCGCCGGCAACGTGGTCCCCGACGCCTGCACGGTCACGATCAACTTCCGGTTCGCGCCCGATCGCAGCGAGCAGCAGGCGCTCGCCCACGTGCAGGAGGTGCTCGCGCCCTTCGCGCTGACCTTGGTGGATTCAGCTCCTGGTGCGCTGCCGGGCCTTCAGGCTCCCGCGGCACGTGACTTCGTGACGGCGGCCGCTGCCGGGGCGCCCCGGGCCAAGTACGGCTGGACCGACGTCGCCCGGTTCGCCGCGCTGGGCATCCCCGCGGTCAATTTCGGTCCAGGGGATCCCAACCTCGCCCACACCCGAGAGGAGTCGATCGAGGTCGCCCGCATCGGCGAGGTCGAGGGGGTGCTGCGGCGCTACCTCACGGCGTGACGGCCTGAGCTAGATATCGAGGCCGACGTACTTCGTCGAGAGGTACTCCTCGATTCCTTCGAAACCGCCCTCGCGTCCGAAGCCGCTCTGCTTGATGCCGCCGAAGGGTGCCGCCGGGTTGGAGATGAGGCCCTTGTTGAGCCCGACCATGCCGGTCGCCAAGCCCTCGACCATGCGCATGGCACGGGAGAAGTCGCGCGTGAAGACGTAGGCCACCAAGCCGAATTCGCTGTCATTCGCGGCCGACAGCGCCTCTTGCTCGGTGGTGAACGTCGCTACCGGAGCGACCGGTCCGAAGATTTCCTCGCGCAGCAGGCGCGCGTCGGGCGGGACGTCGCTCAGCACCGTGGGGGCGTAGAAGTAGCCCGCGTCGCCGACCGGTTTCCCGCCGGTGCGTACGGACGCGCCGCGCTTGGTCGCGTCGGCTACCAGTTCGGCCACCTTGTCGCGCTGCGTCGCATCGATCAGCGGACCGACGCGGGGGCCGCCCTCGGCGCCGCGGCCGACCACGAGCGCGGCCATCTTTTCGGTCAGCTTGGCGGTGAACTCCTCGGCGACGGGCGCCTCGACGTGGAACCGGTTGGCGGCGACGCACGACTCGCCCATGTTGCGCATCTTGGCGACCATCGCCTGCTCCACCGCGTGGTCGATGTCGGCATCGGCGAACACGATGAACGGCGCGTTGCCGCCGAGCTCCATCGACAGCCGCAGCAGCCGTCCGGACGACTGCTGCATGAGCAGCCGCCCGACCTCCGTCGAACCGGTGAACGACAGCTTGCGCAGCCGTGCATCCTCCAGTAGCGGCTTGACGACCGAGCCGCTCGAGGACGACGTGATGATGTTCAGCACGCCGTCCGGCAGCCCGGCGTCGCGCAGGATCTGCCCCAGCGACAGCATCGTCAGCGGCGTCTGCTTCGCGGGCTTGACCACCATGGTGCAGCCGGCGGCGATCGCCGGACCGATCTTGCGGGTGCCCATGGCCGCCGGGAAGTTCCACGGGGTCACCAGCAAGCACGGGCCGACCGGCTGCTGCATGGTGAGCAGCCGTCCCTTGCCCGCCGGCTCGGTCGAGTAGCGGCCCGCGATCCGCACCGCCTCCTCGGAGAACCAGCGGAAGAACTCGGCCGCGTAGCTGATCTCCCCGGCCGATTCGGTGCGGCTCTTGCCCATCTCCATGGTCATGACGAGGGCGAGCTCGTCCTGGTGGTCGACCATGGCCTGGTAGGCCCGGCGCAGGACCTCACCGCGCTCGCGGGGGGCGGTCGCGGCCCAGCCGGCCGCGGCCGCGTCGGCGGCGGCTAGCGCGTCCAGGGCGTCCTGGGGCGTCCCGTCCGCCACCTCGCAGAGCGGCAGGCCGGTCGCCGGATCCTCCACCGAGAACGTCTTGCTGTGGGCCGCATCCCGCCATTGCCCTCCGATGAGCAGTTTCTTGGGGACGGCGCCGAGGGCGTCTTGTTCGCTGGGCATGTCACAGGCCTACCCGCACCGCCTGTGATCCAGCAAGTGATCTGGCGCTTGAACTGGCGCTTGAACTGGCGCAGCGCACCCGTTCGCGTGTCGTTCACCTGCAGTACGGCGAAACCGTCCATGTGACACCTAGCGTGAGCCCGTGCCTACTCCTTCCGTCGACCCTGACCGCCCGCCGGCGATGCGGCCGCGGGGTCCCCACCCATCCGGTCCCGAACGCCAGCGAGGACCGGTCACCCTGCGCCGCTCGCAGGTTCCGCCGTCGACAACTGACCAGCGGCTGCTCGATTACCGCGGCCAGTCCGACTGGGTCCACACCGACCCTTGGCGTGTCCTGCGGATACAGAGCGAATTCGTCGAAGGCTTCGGCCTGCTGGCCGAGGTGCCGCGGGCGGTGACCGTCTTCGGCTCCGCGCGTACCCCGATCGATTCCCCGGACTACACGGCGGCGCAGCAGGTCGGAGCAGCGCTCGCGCAGGCGGGATGGGCAGTCATCACCGGCGGGGGGCCGGGTTCCATGGAGGCGGTGAACAAGGGCTGTCAGGAAGCGGGCGGGCTGTCGATCGGGCTCGGGATCGAGCTCCCGTTCGAGCAGAAGCTCAATCCGTGGGTGGACCTCGGGGTCAACTTCCGCTACTTCTTCGTACGCAAGACGATGTTCGTCAAGTACGCGCAGGCGTTCGTCATCCTGCCGGGCGGATTCGGCACCATGGACGAGCTCTTCGAGGCGCTGACCCTGGTGCAGACCCGCAAGGTCACCAGATTTCCGGTGATCCTGATGGGCATCGACTACTGGCGCGGGCTGCTGGATTGGATGCGGGAATCGCTGCGGGGCACCGGACGGATCGGGCCGGCGGACATGGATCTGATCACCCTCACCGACGACGTCGACGAGGCCCTCGCGGCGATCAGCGGGAGCCTGTGAGTGCCCCCACCCCATAACGGCGGCGCCGGCTCGTACTTTCGGTGTGAGCCGGCGCCGGTCCGGGGCCGAGCCAGGTGCGCACCAGCGCTACTCGGCCTTACTTGGCGGCGCGCTGGATGACGATCGTGGCCGTGTCGGTGTCGCCGTTGACCTTGGCGAGCACCGTGGCGACCTGACCGGTCTTCACGCCGGTGATCGAGCCCTTGGTGCCGTCCACCCGAACGTGGGTGCTCGAGTCGACCACGTAGGTGTGGCTGAACCCGTCAGTGCTGGTCAGCGTGATCGCCGTGGAGCTGACGGCATTGACCGTGCCGCGCTGCTCTGCGAGATTCGTCGGCGTTCCGCCCTTGCCCTTGACGGTGAACTCCCCGTGCAGCAGGCGCCCCTGCAGCCTCGCGAGCCGGCCTGCATGGCCGTGCTTGCCGGCAGCCCTGGCCGGGCTGGTGTTCGCGACGGCGGCGGCCGGGTTGACCGACGACGGGTTGCTGCCGCTACTGCCGCCGGTGGTCGCCGCGGTCGCGACGCCGCCGGCGGCGATGGCGCCGACCGTCACCCATCCCGCTGCGCGCAGGGCTGCTCCTGGCTTACCCATGTGATCCTCCTTCTTCGGTGGAGTCTCCAGCATCGGTGGCATTGAGCGGCAACTAGTGCGAAATACGTTCGGGGAATGTAAAGCCCGAAAATCAGGCCAACGCGCGCCGTCCCACGGCTAGCTCGCGGGCGCCGGCGATGGCGCGAACGGTGTCGATGACGCGCCGGCTGGCCAGCACCGAGTGGGTGCGCACCACCCGGGCGCCGAGCCAGACCGCGATCGCCGTGGCGGCCATCGTCGGCTCGAAGCGGTCGGTGACCGGAAGATCGAAGATCTCGCCGAGGAAGTCCTTGTTGCTCATCGCGACGAGCACCGGCCAGCCGGTCGCGACCAGTTCCGGCAGCCGCCGGGTCGCCTCCAGCGAGTGCCGGCTGTTCTTGCCGAAGTCATGCCCGGGGTCGATCAGGATGGCGTCACGGCGCACCCCGACAACCGCGGCCCGCTCCGCGAGGCCGACTACCGTGTCGCGGATATCGGCCACCACGTCGTCGTAGGCGATCCGGTGCGGACGGGTGCGCGGCGGGAGGTGCCCGGCGTGCGTGCACACCAGCCCGAGGCCGAATTGCGCAGCGACCTCGGCCAGCTCCGGCTCGGTGCCGCCCCAGGCGTCGTTCAGCAGATCGGCACCTTCGGCGGCGACCGCCCGACCCACCTCGGCGCGCCACGTGTCCACCGAGATCACCACGCCCGGATGGCGGTCACGCAGCCGGGCGACGAATCCCGATACCCGGCGCAGCTCCTCCGCCGTGTCGACGTTGACTCCCGGCGCCGCCTTCACCCCGCCGATGTCGAGGATCTCGGCGCCCTCGGCGACCGCGCGGTCGGCGGCGTCGAGCGCCTCCGACTCGCCGAACGTCGCTCCCCGGTCATAGAACGAGTCGGGCGTGCGGTTGATGATCGCCATGAGGGCGACGTCGGACGGATCGAACGTGCGCGTCCCCAGCCGTAGCTCCACGCCCTGGACTCTTGCAGATGCCAGACTGTGCGCATGGCGCTCGCCGTCGAGGTCCTCTTCGCCGCCGCGGTCCTGCTGGCCGCCGGCCTGGCTGCCGCTGGGCGCGTTGATGGCATGTCCCGGGCGATCCCTGACGCGCCGCCAGGCCTGCCCGACGGCGAGGTGACCCCGGAGGCGCTACGCGGGGCGACGCTCCCGGTCGTGCTCCGCGGCTACCGGATGGCTGACGTCGATGAGATCCTGGAACGGGCTGCCGCAGAGCTCGAAAACGCTCGCGCAGTCGCGGCCGACGAACCCGAGCATGCACCGGACGCCGACGTCATCGATGGTTGAGCTGCGGGTCAGCGTCGACGTCGAGGCCCCACCGGAGCGGGTGTTCGCCGGCCTCACCGACTGGGCCCGGCAAGGCGAATGGATGCCCGGCACCCAGGTCGCGGTCGTCAAGGGAGGCGGCAACGCCGTCGGCGACGAGATTCTGGCGCGCACCGCCCTGCCCGGGGTCAAGCGGCTGGGCTTCGACGACCCGATGCGCATCACCGGCTGGGAGCCTCCGGTGCGCTGCGAGGTGCTCCATCTCGGGCGGGTGGTACGCGGCGGCGGCGTCTTTGTCGTCGAACCACGAAGCTGCGGATCACGGTTCACCTGGATCGAGTGGGTCGACCCGCCGCTGGGGCTGGTCGGCCAGGTGGGGTTGCGCGCGGGCCGGCGCCCGACCCAGCGAGCGCTCGCGGTGGCGCTGCGCCGCTTCGCCCGATGGGTCGAGAGCTCAGTGACCGGTGATCTCAGTGACCGGTGAAGGTCGGCTTCTGCTTCGCGAAGAACGACGCGACCCCGCCGAGGTGATCGGCGGTGCGCCCGATGCGTTCCTGCAGGTCGGCCTCCAGCTCCAGCGATTCGGGAAGGTTCTGTGACGCGGCCGCCCCGAGGGTGCGCTTGATGGCGGCGAAGGCCGCGGTCGGGCCCGCGGCCAGGCGCAGCGCCAGCTCCTGGGCCGATTCGTTGAGCAGCTCGTCATCGACGACGGCATTGACCAGGCCCAGCTCCAGCGCGCCCTCCGCCGACACCCGCTCGTTCAGGTACATCAGCGCAGCCGTCTTGGCGGTGCCGACGAGCCGGCTCAGGCTCCAGGTGATCCCGGAGTCACCGGCGAGGCCGATCCCCGTGAACGCGGTGGCGAAGACCGCGGAACGCGCGGCCCAGCGCAGGTCACAGGCCAGTGCGAGGCCCAGCCCGGCGCCGGCGACCGCGCCGTTGATCGCGGCCACGACCGGCTTGGGCATCTCCGACAGGGCCCGCACGATCGGGTTGTAGTGGCGTCGTACGAGATCACCCAGGTCGGGTGTCTGCGTGCTGGCGTAGGCGGCCTGCAGCTCGCGCAGGTCCTGGCCCACGCAGAACGCGCGGCCCCGGCTGGTAAGCAGGACGGCCCGCACCGAGGAGTCCTCGCCGACGTCGGTCAGGGCCGCGAGCAACTCTTCCTTGGCCCCCAGGGAGAGCGCGCCCATGGCGTCAGGGCGGTTGATAGTGACGATTCCGAGCGAGCCTTGGGGCCCGGCGCGTTCGGAAATGACGGTCGGCTGAAGTTCGTCCACGCCCTCATCTTCCCGTGTCGCGGGAGCGACGTGGACGCCACCCGCGTCCACTTGCCGGCAGATCTGGGATGATGGTCAGGAACACGCTCGTAACACGGGGTTGGATGAGGAAGAGGTGCACGGCATGGCGGCCATGAAGCCGCGGACGGGTGACGGTCCGCTCGAGGTCACCAAAGAGGGGCGCGGCATCGTGATGCGGGTGCCGCTCGAGGGGGGCGGCCGGCTCGTCGTCGAGATGTCGGCGCCGGAGGCCACGGCCCTCAGCGAGGCGTTGAAGGCCGCCGCTGGGTGAGCGTCAGGTGCCGGTTCAGCTGAGGCTCGGACGAGCTTCAGCTGGCGTTGGCATGCCCGCGCAGCCAGTCGAGGCTGTTCGGCCGGGTCATCTGGTGCTCCCAGCCTGCGAGCGCTTGCTTGACTGCGTCTTCGCTCTCGAATCGGCCGAGCACCTCCACCGTGAGCTGCTCGGTGTCGACCTGGTCGAGGTCGAGCTGATCAAGGTATCTGGCGAACAGGCCGCCCGGGTGCGGCTCGCGCACGACGTAGAGCTCACCGGTGTCGAACAGCCAGTTGGCCCGAAACGTCGAATGTTGGTCGGCTTCGGTGGACCAGCCGTCGCCGAAGCCTTCCTCTTCCGACTCGCGGCGGGCGGGGTCAGCGTCGTAGAACTCGGAGATGTCCATCGGTCCTCAGGCCGCGCTGTTCTCGTCGCTGTTCAGGACCACGGCCGCGAGCAGCCCGGACCCGACGGGGAGGATCGCCGGCGCCAGCCGGCCGTCCTCGCGCACGAGATCGACCAGCCGGCGCATCGCTCCTGACTCGGCGTCTCGCGCCGCGGGATCCACCGCGTTCGCCGCGCCGTCGAACACCATCAGCCCGCCGACCCGCACCAGCCGGATGACCTGCGGGAGCAGGTCGGGATACTCGCGGCGGTCAGACGCGCAGAAGACGATGTCGTACGCGGCGTCGGTCAGCCGGGGGAGGACGTCGAGCGCCCGGCCGTTGATCAGCCTCGCTCGGGAGTTCGGGACGCCGTCGGCGTTGAACGCCGCCCGCGCCAGGCGCTGGGCTTCCGCCTCGGCGTCGATGCTGGTCAGCACGCCGTCAGGACGCATTCCACGCAGCAGGTAGAGCCCACTGACCCCGGTATCGGTCCCGATCTCGACCGCGGTGCGTGCGCGGGCGATAGCAGCCAGCAACCGCAGCGTCGCACCGGTCGCCGCCCCTACGGGCTCGACGCCGATCTCGAGGGCGGCGACCCGGGCCGCCGTCAACACGGCGTCCTCCGGGATGAAGGACTCGGCGAACTCAGCAACTCCCATGGTCAGCGAAGCCTAGTGGACCTTCGTCGGTGTGGGGTTCGAACCCCCGTCCGGGAACGTTTCGCGAAGGCTCCGGCGTTGGGACTCACAGGCAACTGGCAGCTCACGACGGCATTCTTGCAGCGACAGCACATCGTGGAAGAGAGATCATGACGGCTGGAGCAATGTACGCACCAGGTGGGCGACCGTTCCGGTCCCGGCTGGTCCGAAGGGGTGCCGTGTCTGCCGTTCCCGTCGCCGTGAGTCCGGGGGTGTCCACGTGGGTGCCGCCCACGTGGGACGAGGTCGTGCGCGAGCACGGCGCCCGGGTCTACCGGCTGGCGTACCGGCTCACCGGTAACCAGCAGGACGCCGAAGACCTGACGCAGGACGTCTTCATCCGGGTTTTCAAGTCGCTGGACGGTTTCACACCGGGCACGTTCGAGGGCTGGCTGCACCGCATCACGACCAACCTGTTCCTCGATCGCATGCGCCGCGCATCACGCATCCGCTTCGAGGGCCTGCCGGATGACGCTGAGCGGCTGCCCGGGCGTGACCCGAGCCCCGAGGCGGCCGTGATGGCCGACCTGTTCGACCCCGACGTCGAGCGTGCGCTTGCCGCGCTGCCGCCGGACTTCCGGGCGGCGGTCGTGCTCTGTGATGTGGAGCAGCTGTCGTACGAGGAGATCGCGGCGACCCTCGGCATCAAGCTCGGCACCGTCCGCAGCAGGATCTCGCGCGGGCGGGCGATGCTGCGCGCAGCTCTCGCCGACCGGGCCCCGGACCGTGATGACCGCGCAGAGGAGTTTGCGGGCGAATTGCCCGGTGACGTCACTACCTCCCTGGCTGCCAGGTGAGCCAGCTGCAGGCCGGCCACCTCGGCGATCTGGGCGCAGCCCTCGTCGACGATCAGCTGTCTCCCGAAATTCGCGATGTGGCGCTGGCCCACCTCGCGAGCTGCCCCGAGTGCCAGCGCGACGTCGAGCAGCAGCGTCGCCTGAAGGCGCGGCTGCGTCGCCTGGCCGAGCCGGCGTTGCCGCTCAGCCTGGCGCTGCGGCTGACCGCGCTGAAGGTGGCCCCGGTTCCGGAGCCCACCCGCAGCGAGCCGACCGGCGGCGGGCTGGCACCTGCGCTCGCTCTTCCGGTGCGCGAGCGTGGCCGGGCGCTCTCCCAGCGCCGTGGGCGGCTGCTTGCCGGGGCAGCGTCGCTGCTGCTGTTCGGGGTGGGGACGGTGTATGCCGCTGCCTCTGATGTGCAGCCGAACTCCCCGGCAGGGACCGCCACCAACGTGCTGTCGACCAGCCGAACCCCGGCCGTCACCACCTCGGTTCCGCTGAACGATCCCGCCTTCGCCGCGATGAATGCCTCGTACGTTCCCTGAGACTCGCGGGGAGACCCTGGTGGCCGTACCGTATGACCAGCAGGAAGCCGCCGATGAGCAGCGGGCTTGTTCGACGCAGGTGACTTGGGTGACGCGGGAGAGAGGTCCACGCAATGGCTGAGGGTGACCAGCCACAAAGCGCTGAGCCTCCCGAGCCTGCCGAGTCAGCCGAGCCCCCACCCTGGTGGGCACCGGCCCCCGCGCAACCCCCCGCCGCCGGTCCGCCGCCGGATTACTCGCGACAGGCCTACGGCTACGGGCAGGGCTGGCCCCCGCCCCCTCCGGACGAGCAGCCCACCGTCTTGTTCCCGGCCTATCCGGGGGGCCACATCGGCAGCCCCCCGCGGGGCCCGGATTACCTGCCACCCGTTCCGTATGAGAGGGCCCTGCCGTCGTTCGGGGCCCCGGTACTGCCGCCGCCCGAGCCGGCGGCCCGCCGGCGCCCGCCGCTTCGCGGCACCCCGCTGCTGGTCGTCGCCCTGATCGCCGCCCTGATCGGAGGCGCGATCGGAGCGATTTCCGGCGTCGCGTACGAGCACGGGCACGTCAACAAGGGGGCGTCGTCGGACCTGTCCTCCGGTCCGCCGCTCGCGACAGGTTCGCCGACCCCCGTCGACCCCAATCCGGAGTCCGTGGCGCAGATCGCCAAGAAACTGCTGCCGTCCGTTGTCACGCTGAACGTGGAGGGCAGCACCGAGAGCGGGACGGGCTCGGGCGTGATCATCCGTTCGGACGGCTACATCCTCACCAACAACCACGTGGCGGCGGTGGCAGCCAACGGAGGCACGATCACCGCCGACTTCTACAAGGGCAAGCAGAAGGTGCCGGCCCGCATCGTCGGGCGTGACCCGAAGACCGACCTCGCCGTCGTGCGGGTCGATGCGACGAACCTGCCGGCGGCGACGCTGGGACAGTCGTCCAGCCTGGTGGTGGGTGACCCGGTGGTCGCGCTCGGCGCTCCGCTGGGGCTGTCCAGCACGGTGACGGCGGGGATCGTCAGCGCGCTCGACCGTAACGTCGACGTGCCGGACGAGACCGGCGGTTCATCGGGCGGCCTGCTGATCGGCGCGATCCAGACCGACGCGGCCATCAATCCGGGTAACTCCGGCGGTCCGCTCGTGGACGACAAGGCCCAGGTCATCGGGATCAACTCGGCGATCGCCGCGGCGCCCGGCAACACCGGCTCGACCGGCGGAAACATCGGCGTCGGCTTCGCGATCCCGATCGACTACGCGCGGTCCATCGCCGACGAGATCATCAGGACCGGTCACGCCACCCACCCGTACGTCGGGGTGACCGTCGGGCCCGACACCAGTGGCAAGAGTAACGGCGCCAAGATCATCTCCGTGGTGCCCGACGGGCCGGCCGACAAGGCCGGGCTGCAGCCCGACGACGTCATCACCAAGGTGCAGGGGCAGCTGATCGACGGGGTGGACGGGCTGGTCGCGGCCACCCGGCTGCATAAGGTCGGCGACGTCGTCTCGATCACGTACCTGCGCGGCGGTCAGACTTACACGCTGCAGCTGACCTTGCAGGAAAGCCGGGGCTGATGTTCGGCTTGAGCGCCTGGCACCTGGCGATCCTGGTCGTGGTCGGCCTGTTCGTCTTCGGCCCTGAGCGCTTGCCGACCATGATCCGCGACCTGGGCAAGGCCCTGCGCCAGGTCCGGCAGACGGCCACCAGCATGCAGGAGGACCTGAAGGCCGAGCTCGGCCCCGAGGTCGGCGACCTCGACCTGCGCAGCCTGCATCCCGCACATTCGTCGAGAAGCACCTGTTCGGCGACGAGGAGGATCCCCTCGGGCTGGACTTCCTGCGTAAGGACGCCGAGCCGGTGATCTCCTTCGACAAGCCGAACGGCAGCAAACCCCAGGGCAGGGTCGACGACGCCCCGAAGCAGGTCCGGTTCGACGCCGACGCGACGTGACGGCGACCGAGCGCTGAGCTAGTGCCGGGTGGGGGTCAGGCCGAGCGAGCGGCCGGCGAGCCCGCGCGAGCGTGAACCGAGCCGGTCAGCGATCGACTGCAGCGCCTTGCCGGCCGCGGAATCGGGGTCGGCGACCACCAGCGGCCGCCGGCGTCCCCGCCCTCGCGCAGCCGCACGTCCAGCGGCATCTGACCGAGCAGCGGGACCTCGGTGCCGAGCGCTTCGGGTGAGCCGTTCGGCGACCCGCTGCGCCGCCGCCGGAGCCGAACACCTCGATCCGTGCTCGCCGCAGTGCGGGCACGGCAGGCAGGCCATGTTCTCCACCACGCCGGCGACCTTCTGGTGCGTCTGGCGCGGCGATCGTGCCGGCCCGCTCGGCCACCTCCGCGGCGGCCTCCTGCGGGGTGGTGACCACGCAGAGCTCGCAGCCGGGCAGCAGCTGCGCGACCGAGATGGCGACGTCACCGGTGCCGGGCGGCAGGTCCAGCAGCAGCACGTCCAGGTCGCCCCAGAAGACGTCGGACAGGATCTGCAGCAGCGCGCGGTGCAGCATCGGGCCGCGCCAGGTCGACCGCCTGGTCGCCGCGGCCCTTGAACATGCCGATCGACATCACCCGCACCCCGTGCGCCGCGGCCGGCATGATCATGCTCTCCACCGGGTGGGCCGGCTGTCAGCCAGCCCGAGCATCGCCGGCACGGAGTGGCCGTAGATGTCGGCGTCGAGGATGCCCACCGAGACACCGGCGGCGGCCATCGCCACAGCGAGGTTGACCGTGACCGAGGACTTGCCGACCCCGCCCTTGCCGGAGGCGACCGCCTAGCACCCGGGTCAGCGAGTCCGGCTTGGCGAACGGGATCTCCGGCGCCGGCGCGCCGCCGCGCAGCCGGGACTGCAGGTCGGTGCGCTGCTCCTCGCTCATCACGTCCAGCTCGACCCGGACCTCGCGACGCCCCCCACGCGCCGGACCGCGGCGGTCACGCCGCGGGTGATCGTGTCGCGCAGCGGGCAGCCCGGCACGGTCAGGTAGACCGCCACCGTGACGACGCCGCCGGGCTCGACCCGCCCGATCCGACCGTTGACCATGCCCAGCTCGGTGATCGGGCGGTGGATCTCCGGGTCGTTGACGTCGCCAGCGCGCCTGGTCAGCGCCCGGTCGATCCGGGCGATCAGCGCGTCGTGCTGGCCATCGGCAGCCATGGCCCGGCATGCTACGTGGCCGGGAGCTCGGCTGTCGGCTCGCCTGGTCAGGCCGTGCGGCTTGCCGTGCCCTCGTCGTCCTCGCCGCGGGTCGTCCCGTCCGGTCACGTCGCTCCTCGATCTCCTCCAGCAGCGTGCGCAGCTCGGAGCGGACGAAGTCGCGGGTGGCGACCTCGCCGAGCGCCACCCGCAGCGCGGCGATCTCCCGGGTCAGGTACTCGGTGTCGGCGACCGAGCGCTCGGTCCTGCGCGCGGTCCTGCTCGGCCTGCACCCGGTCCCGGTCGGCCTGCCGGTTCTGGGCGAGCAGGATGAGCGGGGCGGCGTACGAGGCCTGCAGCGAGAGGCCGAGCGTCAGGAGCAGTGAAGTGGAGTAGCCTCGGGTCGAACTGCAGCGACGCTCGGTGCGATGATGTTCCAGAGCAGCCAGACGCATGACGAACACCGTCATGTATGACGAGGAACCGCGCCGTGCCCATGAACCGGGCGATGCGTCTCGGCGAACCGACCGAAGGCTGTCCGGGTCGTAGCGCGGGGCCGGCAGCAGCGAGCGGCGCATGCTGCGCGGCTGGTCCAGTCGGCGCCGCGGCAGCGCGGCTCACGGAGGCATGGCTGAAGCGCCCCGGTCGTCCGGGTCGGACTCGTCGCGCCAGTCGTCGGGCAGCAGGTGGTCGAGGACGTCGTCGACGGTCACCGCGCCGAGCAGGTGGCCGTCGGCGTCGACCACCGGAACGGCGACGCAGGTTGTAGGCGGCGAGGTGCTGGGTGACCGACTGCAGCGTGGCTCTGCGGGCCGCAGTGGCTCCAGGTCGGTGTCCACCACGGCGCTGACCAGGGTGGAGGGCGGCTCGCGCAGCAGCCGCTGGATGTGCGCGATGCCGACGTAGCGCCCGGTCGGGGTCTCCAGCGGGGGGCGGCAGACGTAGACCTGGGCGGCCAGCGCCGGAGTCAGCTCGGGGTGGCGGACCCGGGCCAGCGCCTCGGCGACCGTGGCGTCCGGCGGCAGGATCACCGGCTCGGTGGTCATCATGCCGCCGGCGGTGTCCTCGGAGTACGACAGCAGCCGTCGGACGTCCTTGGCCTCCTCGGGCTCCATCAGCTCGAGCAGCTTCTCGGCCTCCTCCGGCGGCAGCTCGCCGAGCAGGTCCGCGGCGTCGTCGGGGTCCATCGCCTCGAGCACGTCGGCGGCGCGCTCCTCGGCCAGCTTGCCGAGGATCTCCACCTGGTCGTCCTCGGGCAGCTCCTCGAGCACGTCGGCGAGCCTCTCGTCGTCGCAGCGCCGCGGCGACCTCGAGTGCGGCGCTTGGGGGACAGGTCGTGCAGCACCGCGGCAAGGTCGGCCGGACGCAGCTTCTCGAAGGTGGCCAGCAGGTTCGCCGCGCCCTGCCCCTCCTGCGGCAGGGACAGCCCGCTGACCGCGTCCCAGTCCACGGTGAGCGCATCGCCGCGACGCCGCAGCCCCTTGCCGGCTCGGCGCACGTAGACCTTCTGGACGACCCAGTCGCGGGTGCGGGTCTGCTCCATCGCGACATCCTCGATGGTCACCGGCTCGTCGGCCTCGGCGGCGCCGCGACCGCCAGCAGGGTCACCTTGCGGTCCAGCAGCTCGCCGAGCACGAGCGTCTCGGTGGGCCGCTGCTGGAACCGGCGCAAGTTGACCATGACCGGTGGAGATGACCTGCCCGGTGTCGATGCCGGTGATCCGTCATCGGCAGGAAGATGCGCCGCCGCCGCCGACCTCGACCACCAGGCCGAGCACGCGGGGCTGGGAGCGGCCGATCCGCAACGTGACCACGGCGTCGCGAACACGGCCCACCTGGTCGCCGTTGGGGTCGAACACCAGCAGCCCGGCGAGCCGGGCGCAGAAAACCCGCGCCGGAGCGGAGCTCACGCGACTGACCCCGGGCCGGCCACCACCGTCGAGCAAGCGGAGGGTCCGGGACGCATGGCTGCAGGCTACCGCCGAGCACCGGAACTACCGGGGACGAGATGTGATCTTCGCTGTGGTCCTGTTCCGAGCCCACTGGGTATGCCACCGTAAGAACTAGCTCACGGTGCTTCGATCAAGGGAGATTCAGTGCCGCCTCTGCGCGCTCGCCGGTCCTGCCTCGCCGTTCCCGGCAGCAACACCAAGATGCTGGGCAAGGCCCAGGGACTGCCCGCCGACCAGGTCTTCCTCGATCTCGAAGATTCGGTCGCCCCGGGAGCCAAGGCAGGGCGCGCGGGCCAACATCGTCGCGGCGCTGGACGAGGGCGACTGGGCCGGCAAGACCCGGGTGGTGCGGGTCAACGACCTGACCACGAAGTGGACCTACCGCGACGTCGTCACCGTGGTCGAAGGCGCCGGCGCGAACCTGGACTGCATCATGCTGCCCAAGGTGCAGACCGCCGAGCAGGTCGTGTGGCTCGACCTCCTGCTGACGCCAGATCGAGCAGACCATGGGCTACGAGGTAGGCCGCATCGGTATCGAGGCGCAGATCGAGAACGCGCTGGGCCTGATCAACGTCAAGGAGATCGCGTTCGCTTCCGACCGGGTCGAGACGATCATCTTCGGGCCGGCCGACTTCATGGCCTCGATCAACATGAAGTCGCTGGTAGTGGGGGAGCAGCCGCCGGGTACGACGTCGGCGACGCCTACCACTACATCCTGATGTCGATCCTGATGGCCGCGCGGGCCAAGGGCATGCAGGCGATCGACGGCCCGTACCTGCAGATCAGGGACGTCGACGGGTTCCGCCGGGTGGCCTGCGCGCTCCGCGGCGCTCGGCTTCGACGGCAAGTGGGTGCTGCACCCGGGCCAGATCGACGCCGCCAACGAGGTCTACTCGCCGCGACCAGGACGACTACGACCACGCCGAGCTGATCCTCGACGCCTACGCGTACTACACCTCCGAGGCCGGCGGTGCCCGCGGCGCGGTGATGCTCGGCGACGAGATGATCGACGAGGCGTCGCGCAAGATGGCCCAGGTCATCGCCGCCAAGGGGCGGGCATCGGGGATGCCAGCGCACGGAGAAGTTCGAGCCGCCGGGGGAGGGAAAATAATCATGGCTCGCCTCGCCCAGACCGAGGGCCTCACCGACATCCAGCAGGACATCCTGGCCACGGTTCGCGACTTCGTGGACAAGGAGATCATTCCGCACGCCACCGACCTCGAGCACAACGACGAGTTCCCCGAGGCGATCGTCGAGGGCATGAAGGAGATGGGCCTGTTCGGCCTGATGATCCCGAGGAGTACGGCGGGCTCGGTGAGTCCCTGCTGACGTACGCGCTCGTGGTCGAGCAGATCGCGCGCGGCTGGATGAGCGTCAGCGGCGTGATCAACACCCACTTCATCGTCGCGTACATGATCGATCAGCACGGCACCGAGGAGCAGAAGCAGCGCCTGCTGCCGAAGATGGCGACCGGCGAGGTGCGCGGCGCGTTCTCGATGAGCGAGCCGGGCTGCGGCTCCGACGTCGCGGCGATCAAGACCAGGGCGTGCTCGACGGCGACGAGTTCGTCGTCGACGGGCAGAAGATGTGGCTGACCAACGGCGCGCGGGCCGGCGTGGTCGCCACGCTGGTCAAGGACCGACGAGGGCGCCGAGTCCGTCTACAAGAACATGACCACGTTCCTCGTCGAGAAGGAGCCCGGCTTCGGCGAGCAGCGGCCCGGCCTGACCATCCCCGGCAAGATCGACAAGATGGGCTACAAGGGCGTCGAGACCACCGAGATGGTCCTCGACGGGGTCCACGTGCCGGCGCGATGCGATGCTCGGCGGCGAGGCGGGCCGGGGCAGGGCTTCTACCAGATGATGGACGGCGTCGAGGTCGGCCGGGTGAACGTCGCGGCCCGCGGCTGCGGCATCGCGATCCGCGCCTTCGAGCTGGCCGTCGCCGTACGCCCAGCAGCGCAAGACGTTCGGCAAGCCGATCGCCGACCACCAGGCGATCGCGTTCAAGCTCGCCGAGATGGCGACCAAGGTCGAGGCCGCGCACCTGATGATGGTCAACGCCGCCCGGCTGAAGGACTCCGGCAAGCGCAACGACGTCGAGGCCGGCATGGCCAAGCTGCTCGCCTCCGAGTACTGCGCACGAGGTCACCACAGGAGGCCTTCCGCATCCACGGCGGCTACGGCTACTCCAAGGAGTACGAGATCGAGCGGCTGATGCGCGAGGCGCCGTTCCTGCTCATCGGCGAGGGCACCTCGGAGATCCAGAAGACCATCATCAGCCGCGGCCTGATGAAGGACTACAAGCTCAGTTCTTGATCAGTAGCTACGCCGCCGTTCCCCGTCGGCTCAGGCGCTGACCTGATTGGTGACCTCGGCGGTGCGCTCCTGCGGCGGCGGGGGCGGCGTATCGAGCGCCCCGATGACGGTGAAGAGTTCCTGCTGGAAGGCATCGTTCGATTCCTTCTTGTCCCACAGCGCCACGACCAGGAAGCCGCCCTCGGTCGGTCCGGCGAAGTGGTGGAGCTGCCCGGGCGGCAGGGTGCCATCGGCGGGATGGGCCTTGGCGATGATCGCGTCGTACTGCTGCTGGGTTCCGCCCTCGAAGAAGTGAGTTATCAGGAAGGACATGAGCGCTCCTCTGTGCTTGATGGGGGGCTGGCGCTTGATGGGGCCTGAATGGCGGCGTGCGGCGCGTCCTACAGGTAGCTCTTGGCGGGATCGACCATAGCGCGGACGGTCTTGCCGTCGTGGAACTCGCCGATCGCCGTCATGACCCAGCCGGCGGCACCGCGCTGGATCTTGCACATGACCAGGCCGGTATGCGGCTTGCTGTCAGACAGGTCGAAGCGGACGAGTTCCTGGTTGGACAGGTCATCGACGAGCCGGCAGAACGCGTTGCGCACGGCGGTGAACTTCTGGCCGCTGAAGCTGTTGACGACGAACACCAGGCTCTGGACGTCATTGGACAGGTTCGCGAGGTCGACGTTGATGACCTCGTCGTCACCCTCACCGGCACCGGTCAGGTTGTCGCCCTGGTGCTGGACGTGGCCCTTGTCGCCCTTCTTCGACATGAACCAGACCTTGTCGATCTCCTTGTTGCGGCGGTCGTAGAGGATGCAGCTGGCGTCGAGGTCGATGTCCTCGCCCATGCCGGTGTCCCAGCCGAGCCCCATCCGCACCCGGGTGAGCGCCGCGGCGCCGGTCTTGACCAGCGACACGCTCTGCCCCTTCGAGAGCGAGACGCGGCCCTTGTCCAGGTTGACCATCCCGCCCGCGGCCGGTGCCGGCTGAGCCGACTGAGCCGGCGGGGGCGGCGGGGGCGGCGGGGCAGGAGGCGCAGCCGCCGGCTGATCGACGGTGATCCCGAAGTCGGTCGCGATCCCTTCCAACCCGCTCGCGTATCCCTGGCCGACGGCGCGCACCTTCCACGCTCCCTGCCGCCGGTAGACCTCGACGAGCAGCAAGGCCGTTTCGGGGCCGAGGCCCGTCGGCGTGAAGGAGGCGACCTCGGCGCCGGAGCCGTCCCGGACGGAGACCGAGAGCTGGCCGGCCTGCCCGAACGTCGCCGGTCCGGTGCCGTCGAGGCTGGCCGTGAGGACGATCTTCTCGATCTCGGGTGGGACGGCGGCCAGGTTCAGCTGCAACGTGGACGGCGGCTGCAGCTGGACGCCCGGCCCGTTCGGCTGGTTGTAGAAGACGAAGTCCGCATCAGAACGCACCTTGCCGCCGCGGTCACCAGCAGCGCGGCCAGATCGACCAGCGTCCCCGAGGACACGTGCACGACGGCCTGCGGGCCGGTGAGCGGGGCGTTGGCTCCTTTGCCGAGTACCTGTCCCATGGACCCGCAACCTAGCGGGCACCATCACTTCGTGCAGCGCTTCGACCCGACCAGCTCGCGTGTTGCCGTGATGGTTCATCTGGAGGCGGCTCTCGGACCGCATTCCGGCAAGGGGACCGTCACGTTTCTCGGCACCGAGACCATCGACGTGCTGCGCTTCGGTCCCGCACCGGACGGCCTCATCCGCTACGCCACCGTCGGGATGAGCATGCACCCGATGAGCAGCGCCGGGGTGGGCACCGTGGATCCTGCCGGGCCGCGCGCCGAGCTGCTGCTGAGCCTTCGGGCGCGTCCCGGCGCGAGCCATCCGGGAGTGCTGAGATCGCTCGCGATCCTGGCGAGTTCGCCGGCGGTCGAGGGGGTGGTCATCGGTCCCGGTGCCAGCCTGACGCTGGGCGAGCCGCTCGTTGAAGGCTCGTCGGCCATGGCGGTGCTGGTCGCTGAGCCCGGTGGGCTGGTGGCTGACCTGGTACTCGAGGGGGCGGTCTCGCCGGTGCGTTTCTTCCCGCTGCTGCCGCTGACCGCCCAGGAGGCGGCGTTCAAGAGGATTCACGGCGCGGCGGCGCTGGAGGAGCGCTGGCTCGCGTACGGCACGGATCTTCGCGATCCCGCCCGCTCGAGCGTCCTGCTCGAGCCGTGATCTGGTGAGATGAGGGGCATGCAATTCGGCCGCTATCTACGAAGAGTTCGAGCTCGGTGCCGTCTACAAGCACTGGCCTGGCAAGACCGTCACCGAGTACGACGACCACCTGTTCTGCCTGCTCACGATGAACCACCATCCGCTGCACCTGGACGCGCACTACGCGGCGGAGACGACCCAGTTCGGCCGCAACGTCGTGGTGGGCAACTACATCTACTCGCTGCTGCTCGGGCATGTCGGTGCCGGACGTCAGCGGCAAGGCGATCGCCAACCTCGAGGTCGAGTCGCTCAAGCACGTGGCGCCGACCTTCCACGGCGACACGATCTACGGCGAGACCCTCGTGCTGGACAAGACCGAGTCCAAGTCCAAGGACGACCGCGGCATCGTCACGTCGAGACCAAGGGCTACAACCAGGACGGCACGCTGGTGTGCATCTTCCGGCGCAAGGTCATGGTGCCCAAGCGCGCGTACGTCGAGGCCCGCGGCGGCGAGCAGCCCGGCCGCCCCGAGCTCAGGGAGAGTTAGTCGCTCCCGGCGAAGGTCACGCCCCACGAGGCGAGCGCCTCGACCAGCCCGGTCGTCGTCTGCAGCTCCCGCGGATCGGCCCAGCAGGCGTCGAGCGCGTCGGTAGCTGCGGCCAGCTCCCCGCTGACGACGGTGGCGAAGTAGTCGCCGATGTCGTAGCGCCCCCTGCGGACGCGCCCGGCGAGGTTGCCGACCGCGACGGTCAGGCCGGTCTCCTCGGCCACCTCCCGCGCGACTGCCACCTCATCGGACTCCCCGGGTTCGACGCGGCCGCCGGGAAGTGACCACAGCCCGCGCCCGGGCTCGTTGCCCCGCTTGATCAGCAGCACCCGCCCGTCGTCCCGGGTGATCACCGCGCCCACGCAGCGGACCGGCCTTTCTTTGCTCACGGTGAGTAGTCCATCACGTGGGCCGCGCAGGGATTGACGCGGTGCACCGCTGGGGCTGACGCTTGCGACGATCCGCCACGAGGAGCCGACATGTCGTCCACCGCGTCGTGTGTTCATTGTCTCGGCCCGATCCGCCCGCCGGGGCTCTGGAGCAGTTCCTGGCAGTGCGATGAGGACGGCGACACCCTTCCGTTCTTCACCGCAGCCGTGCCCTCGGCGGGGGTGCTGGACCGGCTTCGGGCGTCGGCGTCCGTGCCGATCTGGGTGCCGCAGCCGCTCCCGACCGGCTGGTGCGTGAGCGCGATCGGCTGGGTGGGCGATGAGCGCACCGGTGCGCGTGCCACCGCCGTGGCCTGCTGCGGCCCCGCCCCTCTCGGGGGCGCCGCGGAGGCGGTCTTCATCGCCGAGGAACCGGGCGTGGGGCTCGCCGCCCGGCTGGCCGGACTGCCGGCGGCGGCCCTGCAAGCGGGGGAAGGCCCTGATAGGGCAAGTGAGGCCAAGGTGACGGCCGCGCACCATCCCACCCCGCTGTGGGAGCTGCCCGGGGCCACCAGCGAGCGCGTCGGCTACGTGGGTGAGGCCCGCGGGGTGTGGCTCGCCGGCGTCTTCTGGCCGTCGATCGCGAGCCTGCTGCTGATCGAACGCATGCTGCTCGTCGATCTTCGGGATCTACCCAAGGGCCCCCACGACTATCCGGGCCTCGTCTTCGGCGCTCCGAGCGGACGACTCGTGAAGCGCACGGTGGACGTCCGGTCGAACCAGGATCAGGCGGCGCCGGCGGGTGCCAGGCCGGCGATCGATGTGGGACCGTAGCGCTCGAACAGTTCGGTGACGGCCCCGAGCGCCGCCTGCGCGTCATCGGGCACGAGGCTGAGGCGGGTACGGCGTTCGAGCACGTCGGCGACGGTGAGCGCGCCCTCCGCCCGCAGCGCCCAGACCACCTCGGCGCCGAGGACCCGGATCCCGGGGGCCAGCGGCGCCGCCAGCCGCGCGTCCTCGTCGGCGAGTGCGGCGACGGCCGGAGCCTCGCTGCCATAGCGGCGGACCAGGCGCGCAGGGGCCGGCAGCCGGCCGAGTTCTGCCCGTGGTACGGCTCCGAGCAGCGGTAACGACCGGGTGCGGCAGGCGGCGTCGGTGAGCGCCAGCAGATCGACGGTGTCCTCGGCCATGCGCCGGTAGGTGGTCAGCTTGCCGCCGACGACCGTGACGACGCCCTCGGTGCTGCGGGCGACCAGGTGGCGACGCGAGAGGTCGGCGGTGCGTGAGATCTGATCCTCGGGGCGGCTCGCGACGAGGGGCCGCAGCCCGGCGTACGAGCCCACCACCTCGTCGGTGCCGACCGAGCGGGCGAGCCAGTGCGACAGCGTGCCGAGCAGGAAGTCGATCTCGCAGGCCTCCGGCACGGGGACATCGGCGAGCCCGGAGACCGGGTCGTCGGTGAGCCCGACGATGGCGAGCCCGTCAGGATGGGGCAGGGCGAAGATGAAGTGCTTTCGCTCGCCCGGGACCGCCAACATCATGGCCGCGCCCGGGTCGCCGATCGAGGACGAGCGCAAGACGATGTGCGTGCCCTTGGAAGGGCGCAGCGGAGCGACGGGGCTGCCGTCGGGATGGGCGCCCGCCAGCTCACCGGCCCAGACGCCGGTGGCATTGACGACCGCGCGGGCCGTGACGTCGAGCTCGGCTCCGGAGAGCTCGTCCCGCAGCCGGGCAGAGTCGCCGTTCACGCTGACCGCGCGCACCCGGGTGAGGACGCGGGCGCCCAGAGCTGCGGCCGTGCGGGCGACGGCGACGACCAGCCGGGAGTCGTCCTCGAGCTGGCCGTCCCAGAAGAGCATCCCGCCCGTGACGTCGGGACGCACCGCAGGCGCCCACCGGCGGGCCTCTGCTGCCCCGACCCGGCGCGCTCCCGGGAGGGTGCCCGGTCGTGTGCGCGCCGCCACCCGCAACACCTCGGCAGCGCGGGTGCCGGCCTGCACCATCGCGCGATCGCGCAGGGTCGTTTCGCCGTCGTAGGGCACCAGGAACGGCAACGGCCGGGCCAGGTGCGGCGCGATCGTGCGCATGAGTGCGGCACGCTCCCGGGCGCTCTCGTACGCGATGCCGATGTCGCCGCTGGCCAGGTAGCGCAGCCCACCGTGGACGAGCTTGCTGCTCCAGCGGCTGGTCCCGAACGCCAGATCGTGCGCTTCCACCAGCGCGACCCGAAGGCCGCGGCTCGCTGCGTCCAGCGCGACTCCGGCGCCGGTGATGCCGCCGCCGATCACCAGCACGTCGAGCGGCGCGGATGACAATGACGCCAGCGAATCCAGCTCCTGGCGGCGCCGCTGCGCGTCGAGGTAGCCGGCAGCGGCGCGTGGGGCCGGTGGTGTCATGCGGACTCCATTCGGGGCAGGGGAGGGGCACCTTCGGGGCAGGTGCGCAGGTAGCCGTCGAGCATCCGGCGCAGCTCGCCGGTGACGGCGTCGGCGTCGGTGTCCGCCGGCGCGACCCGGGCGGAGAACACGAAGGACTGCGCGAGCAGCAGGAGCAGGTGAGAGGCGGCGGCGACGTCGCACGCGTGGATGGACCCGTCGGCGATCCCGCTGGCGAGCATCTCGCGGATGCGCTCAGCAGCCAGCTGCTGGCCGGAGCCGAGCCGGTCGACGACGAACGGCAGGATCAGCTCAGGGTCGAGCTCGAGCACGCGGGTCACCAATGGATGGTCGGCAAGCCGGGTGACGGCCTCGACGATTGCTGCGACCAGCCGTTCCCTGCCGTTGCGGGCCGCCGCGAGGGCCGCCTGATCGGCGGCGGCGACGACGGCCCCGATCTCCTCCGTGAGCAGCGAGCGCCACAGCGTCGCCGCGTCGCCGTACTCCCGGTAGACCGTCATCCGGCTCACGCCCGCCCGGCGGGCGACGTCGGTCAGGGACGTGCGTCGCAAGCCCACAGCAGCGACCTCCTCCGCGGCTGCCCGCAGGATCGTCGTGTTACGTTGCGACGTCACATGTCACACCGTACTGCGAAGCTGCTCGGGGAGAAACCGTGGTTCAGCCGTCGAGCACCAGGGCCCATGCCACCCCGTGGAACGGCTGGGGCGATCCGGCGCGCCGTCCCGGGCTCACCGAGCCCGTCCGGGCGTTTCTCGACCGGCGCTTCCACGGGATGCTCGTCCCGCCGCGCCCGCCGGTGGCCCTGGAGGAGATCGCGCTCGCGCCCTCCGCGTTGAGCCCGCAGCTGCGCGAGCGGCTCGCCGCCATCGCGAGCGTCAGTGACGACGCCGAGGCTCGGGTGGCGCACGCCCGCGGCAAGTCCTACCGCGACCTGGTGCGCATCCGCTCCGGCGATGCGTCCGGAGCGCCCGACGCGGTCATCTCCGTCACCCGGCCCGCGCAGGTCGAGCAAGTACTGCAGCTGTGCACCGAGGAACGGATCGCGGTCGTCCCGTTCGGTGGGGGCACCAGCGTCGTCGGCGGGGTCGAGCCGCTGCGGGGCGGCTTCGAAGCGCTCATCGCGCTCGACCTGTCAGGTCTCGACCGGCTGATCAATCTTGACATCGTCTCGCACACGGCCACGCTGCAGCCCGGCTTGCGGGGTCCGCAGGCCGAGGCGCTGCTGGCCGCGCGCGGTTACACCCTCGGCCACTTCCCGCAGTCCTACGAGCTCGCGACGATCGGCGGTTATGCGGCGACCCGCTCGGCCGGTCAGGCGTCCACCGGCTACGGGCGCAGCGACGAGCTGGTTGTCGGGCTGACCGTCGTCACGCCGGCCGGCACGCTTCGCCTCGGCCGCGCGCCGCGCAGCGCGGCCGGGCCCGACCTGCGCCAGCTCATCCTCGGTAGCGAGGGGACGTTCGGGGTCATCACCGACGTCACCATGGCGGTGGTGCCGGTTGCGGCCTGCAAGCGCTATGAGGCGTGGTTCTTCCCGTCCTTTACCGCCGGGGTGGACGCCCTGCGCCGGCTCGAGCAGCACAAGCTCGCCCCCGAGGTGTCGCGGCTTTCGGACGAGGACGAGACGATGGCCAACCTCGCACTCTCCGGGCACGGCGGCGGCCTTTCCGGCGCGTACCTGAAGGCCCGCCGGCTCAAGGCGATGGCAATCTTCGGCTGGGAGGGGGACAAGGAGCTGGTCAGCGCCCGCCGCAAGCTGGGATTGCAGCTCGTGCGCGCAGCGGGTGGCGTGGGCGTCGGTACGAGCGCTGGCCAGGCCTGGGAGTCCGGCCGCTTCTCCGCGCCGTACCTGCGCGACGACCTGCTCGACGCGGGGGTGCTGGTCGAGACGTTGGAGACGGCCGCATCGTGGGCGTCGCTTCGTTCCGTCCGCGCCGCCGTCCGCGAGGCCGTCACCAAGTCTCTGGGCGCCTCGTCCGGAGTGCTGGTCGGCTGTCACGTCTCGCATCTCTACCCGGCCGGGGCGTCGCTGTACTTCACCGTGCTGGCCCCGGCTTCGCTGCGCGATCCGCTCGGGCAGTGGGACGCGGCGAAACGGGCGGCCACCGAGGCGCTCGTCGCGCAGGGCGCGACCATCACCCACCATCACGCCGTCGGCACCGACCACGCGCCCTGGCTCGCTGCCGAGATCGGCGAGCTGGGGGTCGACGTGCTGCGGGCGGTCAAGCAGCGGCTGGATCCGGCCGGGATCCTCAATCCCGGCAAACTGCTTCCATGACCGCATCCCCGGCTCCCTCCCCGCGGCGGGTGCTGCTCATCGTCCATCCCACGGCGGGCGGTGGGCGCGGGGCTCGCCTGCTTCCCGAAGTGATGCAGGTGCTGCGCTCGGCGGGCGCGGATGTGGCGTCCGAGCGCACCAGGAGCATCGAGCACGCGGAAGAGCTCACGGCCCGGGCCGCCGCCGAGGAGCGGACGGCGGTCGCGTTCGGTGGTGACGGGCTGGCCGGTCGGGTGGCGGGGGCCTGCGTCCAGCATGGCGCGCTCTTCGCGGCGCTACCGGGCGGTCGGGGCAATGATTTCGTCCGCGGTCTCGGCGTGAGCACCGAGCCGGTCACGGCAGCCCGGCAATTTCCCGCCTGGACCGAGCGAGCAGCAGACATCGGCTATGTCACGGGGCCGCAGGGTGGTCCGCGGGCATTCCTGGGGATCGCGAGCCTGGGCTTCGACTCCGACGTGCAGGTGCGTGCCAACCGCACGCGGCTGATCCGTGGATCGGCGGTCTACACCTACGCCGCGCTGCGCACCCTCGCGGGTTGGCACCCCGCCCGCTTCTCGGTGAGCGCCGATGACGGCCCGGTGGAAGAGATCGTCGGATGGTCGGTGGCAGCTGCGAATTCCGCGTATTACGGCGGAGGAATGCATTACGCGCCGTCCGCAGTGATCGATGACGGGCTTCTCGAACTCGTCACGGCGGAACGCTCCAGCAAACTGCACTTCCTTGCCATGCTGCCGAAGGTGTTCTCAGGGCGTCACATCGACGACCCGCGCGTGCACGTGAGCAGAGTTCGTAAGGTTCTGATGGATGCTGATCGGCCGTTCCAGGTCTATGCCGACGGCGATCCGCTCGCGGACTTGCCAGCCACAGTTTCGGTGATGCCTGGCGGTTTGCGGCTACTCGGGCCTACGGTTCTCTCATAGGTCCGTACCGAAGCGGTAACGAGCTGCCAAATCCAGGACAATTCAGTCCTGGGTGTCAGCTCATGCTCAGCTTTTCAGGATGGAACTCATGGACGGGACCGGCCGCAGAAGTCCTGCTCGGCGCCTCACCATGGCCTTCGCCGCGATCCTTTGTCTGACGTTACCGGCCTCCGCCGCCGTTCAGGGTGCAGCGACACACCCCAGCGTTGCGGGCCGTGCCAGTACGCGGGGCCTCGGTCCCAGCGAGCTCACCGCCGCGCAGAGCCCGCAGGCGCTCCCCGCCCGCGGCGCCGGCGCTGCGGCCACTACGCAGGCCGATCCCGCCGCCGCCGGCGTGCCCGGCGCCGCGTCCGTCACGGCCGGCTCCGGCGCCATCCCCTCGACGGTGCTTGCGGCCTACCGAAAGGCCGCAGCGACGCTGGCGGTCGAAGCTCCGTCCTGCCATGTCACCTGGCCGGTGCTTGCGGGCATCGGCAAGGTCGAGACCGACCACGGCCGCAGCTGGGGCGCCGCCAGCCGGGTCACAGCGACGGGCGAGGTCGTCCCCACGATCCTCGGCCCCGTACTGGATGGCCATAACGGAACCGCCCTGCTGCTCGACACCGACGGCGGCGCGTACGACGAGAATCGCCAGTACGACCGGGCCGTCGGCCCGATGCAGTTCGTACCGGCCACCTGGGCCGAGCTCGGCCTCGACGGCAACGGCGATGGCGTGAAGGACCCCAACAACATCTGGGACGCCACCCTCGCGGCCGCGGGCTATCTCTGCGGCGGCGACCGTGCCCTGTCAAACCCTGCTGACCTGCGAGCGGCGATCCTGGCGTACAACCCGTCGACCGCGTACCTGCGCGCTGTCCTGGCCTGGGCCCGCGCGTATCAGAAGGCGGGTGCCGACCTGCCGGCGCTGGCCGGCGTGCCCGACCCGCTGGTGCTCGGCGCCGGCGGCGTGGCCGGCGAGGACCCGTTCGGCGATGCCATCGCCTATGGCGACACCGGCGGATTCTCCGACTTGGCCAACCTCGACGGCACGGGTGTCACCGGCGCCGCTCCCGACCTGCTCGGCGGCTCGGCTCCCGCCCCGGCCCTGTCCCCGAAGCCGGCCCTGTCCCCGAAGCCGGCCCTGTCCCCGAAGCCGGCCCTGTCCCCGAAGCCGGCCCTGACCCCGAAGCCGACGCTGACCCCGAAGCCGACGCTGACCCCGAAGCCCACGCTGACTCCGAAGCCGCCCTGTCCCCGAAGCCGACGCTGACCCCGAAGCCGACGCTGACCCCGAAGCCCACGCTGACCCCGAAGCCCACGCCCACCCCGGCGCCCACCCCGACGCGTCCGGTTTGCCGGGACACCGGGGTTACGGCAGGCGCTCCGGCGACGGTGGCGGCCGTCCCGATGGACACCGATAGCCACACCGATACCGATACCGACACCGACACCGACAGCCACAGCGACGGCGTCTTTGACGTGCTGCGGGTGACCGTCCCGGTCACGTCGTCGCACGCCGGCACGTACACCCTGGGTGTGCGCCTGCTGGACCCGCGGGGCCTTCGGGTGACGAGCCTGGTCGAGCGGGTCGCGCTTGCTGCTGGGAGTCAGGACGTCGTCGCCGACTTGCCGGGCCAGGACATCGGGGACGCGGGCGCTTCCGGTGCGATGACGGTACGGGTCACCGTGCGCGCCACCGGAGCCGCAGCGAGCTGTGCACAGGTGCTCTTCGCCGCGGCGAGCGCCGGCACTGTCGACCCCAGCACGTTCATTGGCTGGTTCACCACGCTTGACCGGCTGAACCAGCGCCTTGCCGCGGACATCACGTCCCACCTGGTGAGCGCCGCAGCGGCGACGGCGCTCCCGGCCGATCTGCAGACGCCGACGCCGGCGGCGCCCGACCTCGCCTCGTTCCGTACCGATCTCGCCGGCACCCCGGTGGTCGCGGGCCAGGAGCTCGTCCGCCTCGACAGCCTGGCGGCGCGCCTGATCACGCAGGCCGGGGCCAGCGGAACCCCGACGACGCTGCCGCTGAGCGACGGCCTCGACCCGTCGGCGGACGGCGTGGGCTGACGGGCTGGCCCGCTGCTGGCTCCAGCCGCTCCCGTACGATCGCAGCCGGACAGGAGCCAGCGCTGCGTATCGATCTGCACACCCATTCCACCGCCTCTGATGGCACCGACAGCCCGTCGGCGGTCATTGCCCGGGCTGCCGAGGCCGGTCTCGACGTCCTGGCGCTGACCGATCACGACACCACCGGTGGTTGGGCCGAGGCGGCGGCGGTACGACCCTCCGGCCTCACGCTCGTGCTGGGCGCCGAGCTCTCCTGCATGGTCGACGTTCCAGCACTCGGCCGGCGCATCAGCATGCACCTGCTCGCCTACGGCTTCGACCCTGCAGAGCCCCGGCTGGCAGCCGAGCGCCTGCGGATGCGCAACGCCCGGGTCGACCGGGTGGACAAGTGGCAGCAGATGCTGCACGACGACGGCTACGACCTGTCTTTGGAGCCGTTACGGCAGCAGGCCAAGCGAGGAACGGTGGGGCGTCCGCACTTCGCGAGCCTGCTGGCCGAATCGGGGCTCGCGCCTTCGGTCGAGGTCGCGTTCGGCCCTGACTGGGCCGGCGGGCGCTACCGGGTGCCGCGCGAGGGATGGGACGTCTTCGACGCGGTCGCGAAGGTCTCCGGGGCCGGCGGGGTGACGGTTTTCGCCCACCCGTACGCCCGGCTGCGCGGGGCCGTGGTCGCAGAACCCGAGATCAGGAGGCTGGCGGCGGCGGGGCTGGCCGGAATCGAGGTCGACCACCCCGACCACGCGCCCGGCGACCGGGCGGCCCTGCGCCGGCTGGCGTACGAGCTCGATCTCGTCGTCACCGGCAGCAGCGATTACCACGGCGCCCGCAAGGAGCAGGGCCTCGGCGCGGAGACGACCGACCCCCGGCAGTTCGAGCGCCTGCTGGCCGGGGTGAGCGGACGCGAGCCCGTCACGGATCCCCGGTGAGTGCCGTCCACTACTTCGACGGCAGGCTCTTCGGCGAGGTCTTCGTCACCCTCACCGTGATCATGGATCCGCTCGGCACCGTGCCCGTGTTCCTTGCTCTCACCAACGGCCGCACCGTGAAGGCGCGCCATCGCCTGGCGTGGCAGGCCGTGCTGACGGCGGGTGTCGTCATCGGTGTCTTCGCCGTCTTCGGCCAATCGATCTTGAACTACCTGGGAATCACGCTGCCGGCGCTGCAAGGGGCCGGGGGCCTGCTCCTGCTGCTGGTCGCGCTGGAGTTGCTGACCGGGCGTACCGACACCCCTACCGAGGTGCGCGACGTGAACGTTGCGCTGGTCCCGCTCGGCACGCCGCTGCTGGCCGGACCGGGGGCGATAGTCGCGACGATCGTCTTCGTTCGCAGCGCTCACGGCGTCGCCGGCCTGCTGGCGATCATCGCCGGCGTCCTTGCCGTCCACCTCGTGCTGTACTCGTCTTTACGCTTCTCCGTTCTGCTCATCCGGCTGATCAAGGACACGGGAATCTCGTTGCTGACGCGCATTTTCGGGTTGCTGCTGTCCGCGATCGCGGTCCAGTTGGTGGCCGACTCCATCACGGCTTTCGTCCGGCATCCGAACGGGCATCTCTAGTGGCGGCCCGCGTCCGGCGCCCGATCACGGCCCTTCTCGCCGCGGCCCTTGCCGCCCTGCTGGCCGGGCTGTGGACGCCCGCGTCGGCACTCGCCGCCGGGCCCTCGCTGTCGGCGGTGGTGGCAGCGCTGGAGCACAGCCCGGTGTACCTGGACCCCGGGGCGGTCGGACCCCACATCGATGCCAGCCGCGTGCTCGCGGTCATCCCGAAGGGCACCTACTTCGCGGCGCTGCCCGCGTCCGACGTGGCGGCGACAGGTGATCCAGCTGCCCTGCCGGCGCTGCTCTCGTCGCAAGTCGGGAAGGGCGGCACCTTCGTCGTGCTGGTGGGCGGCAAGCTGTACGGGGCCAGCACGACGGTCCCGGGACAGCTCGGGGACGCGCTGGGATCTGCCCAGTCGGCGCTTCCGGCCGCGGGGGACGGGACCGCCGCGCTGGTCGCCCTGATGCAGTCGCTGTCAGGCAGCGGTGCCCTCACCGACGCGGCGGGACCCAGTCGCGCGGGTGGTCCGGTGGGAGCGGCCCTGCTCATCGTGCTCGCGGTCGTGCTCGCGGCAGGAGGGCTGGCGCTGTGGTGGTGGCTGCGCCGGCCCCCGCGCCGCCGCAAACCGCGTCCGGCGCCGCCGCTGCGCGATCTGGTGGAGATCGACCACGAGGGAAACATCATCAAGCGCACGCCCGCGCGCGACCGTCAGCGCTGAGCGGTTCAGCTCAGCCCGAGACGTTCCTTGGCGGCGGTCAGGGCCGGCCCGTCGCGCCGGGCCGCTGGTAGCAGCATCAGCCCGGTGTGCAGCCCGCGCACCGCCAGTGCCGCTGCGATATCGGTCATCGCAAGGCCGGGGAGCCGGTACATCCGCCGCGCCCAGCGCGGCAGGAGCGCGAATGCCAGCGCGCCGAGGCCGTACCAGGCGGGGCGGGCCGGGGTCAGCAAGGCGACCTTGCGCGGCATGGGCGGATGCATGACGAAGCGGGCGGCCTCCCGGGCCTGGGCGCCCACCGTCAGCTCCGGACGCATGCGCGCGTAGTAGGCCTCGATCTGCGCCACGGACTCGGGCGCGAGCTCGGGCGGGACGCCGAGCAGCGCACCCGCCTGGGCCTGCTCGGCGACGTAACGGTCGGCTTCGGCGCCGGTGAGCGCCAAGCCGCCCCTGCGGGCCGTCGTCAGGAACGAGTCGACCTCGGTGACGTGCACCCAGGTGAGCAGCTCCGGATCGCTGGCACTGTAAGGACGATTGCTCACCGGTTCGACGCCGCTCACCGTCCGGTGCAGGCCGCGCACGCGCGCGGCCGCCCGGTGGGCGTCGGCGGTGCTGGCGTAGGTGACGGTGCCGACGTAGCGCGCGGTGCGTACCAGGCGTCCCCACGGATCGGCACGAAACTGCGAGTGTGCCGCCACGCCGGCCATCGCCAGCGGGTGGAGGGCTTGCAGGAGCAGCGCGCGCAGGCCCCCGAGGGCGAGCAGCGGATCCGCGTGCACGCGCCAGCTGACGCTCTGCGGACCGAAGATCCCGGGATCGGGCGCGATCCGGAGCACCTTGGCCACCCGGCCGGTCGCGGGGCCGGCCCCCTCGTCGGCGTCCGGGCTCGTCATGCTTTCCAGCGTGCCATGTGGCGGCGGATGGCGGTGACCTGGGAAACGCCGGTGAACATCTGATGACCCTCCGATGTCATGGCGAACGACACGCATCGCGATGGCCTCATGCGGTTGTTCGGGGGGGCTCGGCCGGTCAGGATGGGGGCCATGGGCCGGGTCATCGCCGTTGCCAATCAAAAGGGCGGCGTCGCCAAGACGACGACCGTCGCGAGCCTGGGGGTGGCGCTCCATGAGCTCGGTCGCCGGGTCCTGCTCGTCGACCTTGATCCGCAGGCCTGCCTGACCTTCTCGCTGGGCCTGGATCCGGAATCGCTCGACCTGTCGGTGCACGACGTGCTGCTGGGACGGGTCAGCGCTTCGGTCGCTATAGCCCCGACCGAGGACGGGCCGGCGCTGCTCCCGTCGACCATCGATCTGGCCGGGGCCGAGGCGATGCTGCTACCGCGCACCGGCCGCGAGTACGTGCTGCGCAGCGCGCTCGAAGAGCTGGCTGCCAGCTACGACGAGATCCTGCTCGACTGCGCGCCCTCTCTCGGCGTCCTGACGATCAACGCTCTCACGGCAGCCGACGAGGTGCTGATTCCGCTGCAATGCGAGACGCTTTCGCACCGGGGGGTCGGGCAGTTGCTCGACACCATCCTCGATGTTCAGCGCCTGACCAACCGTGGTCTGCAGGTGCGGGGCGTGCTGCCCACCCTGTACGACGGCCGCACCACGCACGCGCGGTCGGTGGTGGCCGACGTCGCCGGCCGTTACGGCCTGGCGGTGCTCGAGCCGCCGATCCCGAAATCCGTCCGCTTTGCCGAAGCTCCTGCCGCCGGCCGGTCGGTGCTGGTGACCGCGTCGCGCTCGGCGGGCTCGGCCGCCTACCGCGAGCACGCTGCCCTGCTGGTGAATGCGCCCACGACCGTCCCGGCGCCGGCTACCCCGGCTGACCCGCCCGCCACGGTCTCGCTCGATGAACCGGCGGTGGTCGACGTTCGCGGCCGCGCTCGCTCGTCGCGGCGCCGGGTGTCGGCATGAGCCGGCCCCAGCCCAGCTTCGACCGGCTGCGCCCCCGTTCCACCGAGCCGCCGGGCGCGACGACGGGAGGGCAGCCGGCGCCCGCGCCGCCGGCGGGCAGCCAGGCCCGGCGCCCGCTGTTCAGCGTCGACGAGCCCGGTGAGGCCGCGTTCGGGTCGGTCTCGGTCGAGTGCTCCAGCTGCCATGCGATCTCAGTGCTGGCGCTGCGGCAGGCGCTGCGCCTGGCGATCCCCAGCCTTTACCTGCCGGTGCTCAAGGGCCGCTATCCCGCCTGGCTGCACTGCCCGGCGTGCGGTGATTGGACCTGGACCCGGGTGCGGGTCCGGCTCTAGTCACGGCAGCCGGTGCAAGGTCACGGCCTGGACGCTGCCGGTGTCGGGGAACGTGCGGTCCGCCCACCGTTCCCGGCCCTTCGCGGCTCCGGTTTCGTGCACCACCGTGACCCGAACGCCTTCCAGCGTTGCGTGGGCGACGACGTCGGCTCGGGCGGCCGCCGCCCACACCTCAGGGGGAAGGTCGCGCGCACGCGTGGGCAGGTGGGTGTCGGCGAGCACCAGCAAGCGCACCCGGCCAGCCTGCCAGCTTCCAGCCGGCTCAGACGCTGGCCAGGACCGCCTCGATCGGCTCCCCGTGCAGGACGGCATCCGTCAATCCCGTGATACGGCCGCATCCGACGCACCGGGAAGCGAGCGCCAGCCAGTGGGCGTGGCCCTCCTCGTCAGCGCTCACCCCGACGGCCAGCTCGACCAGTGACTGGCAGCACGACGGGCATTCGTGCGTGTCGGGGAAGGTCCAGCGCTCGCCGCTGCCGGCGAGGTCGGTCACCTGAGCGCAGGCCACGCAGCGCCGGCGGGCGACACCCTCGCGGGGATCGGCCTGGACGTAGCCGCAGAACAGCGGGTCATCCTCGTGGCGCTCGCAACGCAGCACCATCGGATGGGTGATCGGCGGGCAGTCGGTCAGTTCCGACAGCCACTGCAGCAGATCGCTGGCTTCGTCTCCGGTCCAGTTCACCGTTCCGGAGTGGGGGTCAGCATGCTTGAAGAGCGCCACTCGCCTGGCATCGGCGTCCTGGCACCCCGGCTTGAACGATCAGCTGGCTTCCGCCACGCCCTGATCGCCGCGGCTGCTTTCGCCGGTGCCGCTGCTTTCGCCGGTGCCGGTCCCGGTGCCGCTGCCGCGCCCGCGCCCGCCGCGCCGCCGGCGACGGCGGGCAGGAGCGTCACCGTTCTGCTCACCTGACGCGCTGGAGCCGCGCTGGCCGCCGGGCTGGGCAGAGCCGGCCGGAGCGTCGCCGGCGCCGGATTCGATCAGCGCCGCCGTCCCGGAACCGCCTCGGGTGCGTACCCGGGAACGTGGGGGGCGCTTCGTGGCCGGCCGCTCGGAATCCGGGCTGCGACCGGAATCCTGACGTCCGGCGTCGCGACTCGAGCCGCGACCTGCCGACGAGCCGCCGGAGGAGCGGGAGGGCGACTTGCTGCGCCGGCCGGTCTCACCGAGATCCTCGACCTGCTCGGCGGCCAGACCAGCGCGTACGCGCTGGTCTCGGGGCAGGGAGCCCTTGGCGGTGCGTGGAATGTCGAGCGCCTCGTAGAGGTGGTCGGACGTGGAGTAGGTCTCCGGCGGGTCGGGGAACGGCAGCTTGAGAGCTTCGTTGACCATCCGCCAGCGCGCCAGGTCGTCCCAGTCGACGAACGTGACCGCGACGCCCTTCTCGCCGGCCCGCCCGGTGCGTCCGATGCGGTGCAGGTAGATCTTCTCGTCCTCGGGGCACTGGTAGTTGATCACGTGGGTCACCCCGGCGACATCGATCCCGCGGGCCGCGACGTCGGTGGCGACGAGGGTGTCGATCTTTCCGGCCCGGAACGCGCGCAGGGCCTGTTCGCGCGCTCCCTGACCGAGGTCGCCGTGGACGGCAGCGGCAGCGAAGCCGCGCTCGGAGAGGTCGGCGGCGACCTTGTCGGCCGTCCGCTTGGTGCGCACGAAGACCATCGCGAGGCCGCGGTCCTTGGCCTGAAGAACGCGCGTGAGCGTCTCCGCCTTGTCGAGCGCATGGGCCCGGAAGACATGCTGGTGGGTGGTCGGCACGGTGCGGTTCTCATCCGGCATCTCGGCGCGGATGTGCACCGGGCGGGTCAGGAAGCGCCGCGCGAGGGCGACGACCGGGCCGGGCATGGTGGCCGAGAACAGCATCGTCTGGCGGTCGGCGGATACCTGCTCGAGGATGGATTCGACGTCGGGCAGGAATCCCAGGTCGAGCATCTCGTCGGCCTCATCGAGGACGAGGGCACGCACACCGGAAAGGTCAAGGTAGCGCTGGCGAGCGAGGTCGAGCAGCCGGCCGGGGGTGCCGACGACGATCTCGACACCCGCCTTCAGGGCCTCGACCTGCGGCTCGTAGGCGCGACCGCCGTAGACCGCGAGCACCCGGGTGCCGAGTAGCCGGCCGGCCCGCTTGAGGTCCTCGGTGACCTGAACGCACAGCTCGCGGGTGGGGACGACGGCGAGCGCCAGGGGGCGAACGCCCTCGGGCTCGGCGGCGCGGCCCGCGGTGACGCGCTCCAGCACCGGAATGCCGAAGGCGAGCGTCTTGCCCGTGCCGGTGCGCGCCTGACCGATGACGTCGGTGCCTTCGAGGGCGATCGGCAGCGTCAAGGCCTGGATCGGGAACGGCGCGGTGATGCCGGCTTCAGAAAGCGCCGTCACGATGGCGTCGCTGACCCCGAAAGAGGCGAAATCGGGGGGGAAATCAGCGGAATCGGCTGACTCCAGGTCGTTGGGCGCTTCGACGAGCGGGACGTCAGGGGAGATTTCACTGCCCTTGTCACTCGACACGGAATCGCTTTGCGCAGACGGGGTCATGTGGTTAGTCAGAACTAGCTCCTGCGGCTACGAGCGGCCGTCAAGGACAGAGCCACTCACAATTCGGCCCGGGCCTCGCAGCTCGCTCGTCGGGAAATCGACTTCTTGACCAATGTCCCGGAAGGGCACTCATGAAAGGGCGCCGGGCAAAGCCCGACGGGATGTCAAGCTCGCGCTCCTATCGTACGGCACGCATTTGTCCTGAGTGTCCCGGCTGTACGCGTTCCGCGGGTGGCGGCGCCCTCGTAAGGTCAGGTCGTGGAGCAGACCGAGCGCGACGCGACCCTCGAGGCCGGTGCTGCAGCGGTGGACGATCCCGGCCGGGCCGGGCTGATCGACTTGCTCGGAGCGCTGGCCTATGGCGAGCTGTCGGCATTCGAGCGGATGGCGTCGGACTCCCGGATGGCGCCGAACATGAGCGATCGGGCGGCGTTATCCGCGTTTGCCGCCGGCGAGTTCGGCCACTTCCAGCAGCTGTGCCAGTATCTCGGCGGCCTCGGGGTCGACCCGGAGGAGGCCATGGCACCCTACGTGGCGGCGCTCGACACCTTCCATGACCTGACGGCGCCCGCTGACTGGCTGGAAAGTCTGGTCAAGGCTTATGTGGGTGACGGCATCGCCCGCGATTTCTACCGGGAGGCGTCCGCGTATCTCGATCCCCCGTCCCGGGACCTGGTGCGCCAGGTACTCGGCGACGTCGGCCACGCGGCCTTCGCCGTCGACCGGGTGCGCGCGGCCATCGCCGCCGACCCTCGACTCGGTGGGCGCCTCGCGCTCTGGGCCCGTCGACTCGTGGGCGAGGCCCTCACACAGGCTCAGCGGGTCGCGGTCGAACGCGAGGGGCTGGTAGCCCTGCTCGCGTCCGGCGCGTCCGATCTGGCCGAGCTCGGGCGCCTCTTCCAGCGGGTCATCGACGGCCATTCCGAGCGGATGCGCGCGCTGGGGCTCTCGGAGTAGCTACATGGCGGCGCCGAAACCGACCCGGCGCCCCTCGGCTTCGGCGATCTCGATGTACGCCAGCTTGGCGACCGGAACGACGACCCGGCGGCCCTTCTCGTCCTGCAGCGACAGCACTCCGAGCTCGGAGCGAATGGCGTCGGTGACGGCCTGCTCGACCTCCTCGGGAGTGAGCGCGCTTTCCAGAACCAGCTCGCGGGCCGCGTACTGGACCCCGATCTTGACCTCCACCGAGGAACCTCCGCGTCGTAGGGAAATTTCACAGTACGGGTGGCGACGGCCGCGCCGCCCGCGTGTTGCCGCTCTTTCGCTCTGGGCCGATCCCGACCTCGAAGGGCTGGTTCAGACCTGGTTCAGACCTGACTTAGACCTGGTTCAGACCTTTGGTGCCCCGGACAGTCCCCGCCAGGCCAGCTGCACCAGGAGGTCGACCGCGTGCTCCTTGGTGACGGCCCCACCGGACGTCAGCCACCATCGGGCGCCGACCTCGGCGATACCGGCCACGCCGACCGAGAGCAGCTCGGCGTCCTCCGGCCGGTAGCCGGTATCGCGCGCGATGGTGGCGGCGATGGCGTTCACGCAGTCGGTGAGGCTGCCCTCGACGCGGGCTCGTACAGCGGGTTCGTTGCGCAGGTCGGACTCGAAGACCAGCTGGTAGGCGCCGTTCGGGTCGTCCACGAAATCGAAGTAGGCCTGCACCGAGCGGCTGACCCGGACATGGTTGTCGGAGGTCGATTCGAGCGCCTCGCGCACCCGGGCGCCGAGCTCGGCGGTGTGCTCGTCGAGCAGCGCCAGATACAGGTCGAGCTTGCCGGGGAAATGCTGGTAGAGCACCGGCTTGCTGACACCTGCCCGCTCGGCGATCTCGTCCATCGCCGCCGAGTGGTAACCCTGGGCCACGAAGACCTCGCGGGCCGCCCCGAGCAGCTGGCGCCGGCGCGCGTGACGCGGCAGCCGACCGCGGCGGGCGGGCTCCTTCGCGGGGATGTCCGCCGCCCCGTGGCTGGTCGGCTCGTGCATGCCGGCCGGCTGTGGGGACGCCTGATCGGTAGTCAACCCCGTGCCCCCTTCTGGCCTCGCCTGCGGCGCACCCCGGTAGGCGCCTCGTGCCCTGCGGCATTCCACGTGGCGACGTCAGACAATCACAACTTCGCCGCCAGGCCGGTCAGCGGCGAGCAGCCGGGGTGCTCAGTCCTGGCCGGCGGCGGCGCGGCTGCCCGAGCGGGTGCGCAGCGGATGCGGCGCGTCGCGGTCCGGGAAACGCCGTAGGTACTCACCTTCCAGCAGCAGCATGCGCCTGGTATGGGCGGTGAGAGCGTCATCGGTGGCCTCGAGGAACGTCTCGTGGCGCGTGGCGTGCAGGGTGGCGAGCTCGCGGGCGAGGACTTCGTCCGTCAGCAGGCCGGCGTCGATGCCGTCTGGGTGGTGAGCCATGCCCTACTCAATACCCTGCCTGCCGGCGCCGCATCCACCTCATCCCAGAACCGGGGCGAAGAGGTCGCCGCTGGATGACGTGCGTTCCAGGACGTCGGACGCCTCGAAGACGAGCTGCTCGGCTTGCGTGCAGCCGGCGACCTCGTCCCAGCTGATCGGCGTGCTCACGGTCGGCCGCGGCCTGGCGCGCAGCGAGTAGACGCTGATCGTCGTCTTGGCGGGATTGTTCTGCGACCAGTCGATGAAGACCTTTCCCGGCCGCAACGCCTTCGTCATCCGGCTGACGACGAGGTCGGGATGGCGGCGCTCGAGCTGCTCGGCCAGCGCGCGGATCTCCTCGGACGTGGACTGCGGGGAACGCTTGCCGCCCGCCGGCGCGTACAGCTGCATGCCCTTCGAGCCGCTGGTCTTCGCATGCCACTCCCGGTCGCTCGCTTCGCGCACCAGCTCGGCCACCCGGCAGCATTCGACGATGCTCGCCGGCGGCCCGGGTCGAGGTCGATCACGAGCAGGTCCGGCGGCTTCGCGGCTCCCTTGCGGTCGACCTTCCACATCGGGGTGTGCAGCTCCAGCGAGGCCAGATTGGCGACGTAGACGAGGGTCGCCAGCTCATCGACGATCACGAAATCGATGACCTCGCGGTCCTTGGTCGATCCGGGACTCGGCAGCCGGGCCGTTCGCACCCACTCGGGGAGCCCGCGGGGGACGTTCTTTTCGAAGAAGAACGCGCCGTCGACCCCGTCGGGGTAGCGCTTGCGGGTCAGTGGCCGGCCGGCGAGGTGCGGTAGCAGGAACGGTGCGATGCGCGTGTAGTAGTCGAGCACCTGGCCTTTGGAAAAGCCCGTTGAACCCGCCTGCGGGTAGAGCACCTTGTCGAGGTTGGACAGCACGAGGCGGCGGCCCTCGACGTCGACGGGCACCCTGGATGGTGCCGCTTTGCTAGGTGTCACGAACCACCGCCTCCGCCGCGATATCGGAACGCAGGCCCTTGAACGAGGGGGCGCGCAGACGCCCCTCGCCGGTCCACTCCCGGAACTCCACCACAGCCACCATCTCGGGGCGCACCCAGCGCGCCTGGCGAAGGTCACGCGCCGCAACCCCTTCCAGATCCGCGAACGGCGGGTGCGCGGTGTGCAGCGCCGCCAGCCGTTGCTGGAGGTCGGCGAGCGTCCGCGCGCTGAAGCCGGTGCCGACCTGCCCCGCGTAGATCAGCGCGCCGGTCTCGTCGTGCACCCCAACGAGCAGCGCGCCCAGCTGGTTCGCCCGGCCGTGCTGGCCCGGCTCCCACCCTCCGATGACGACGTCCTGGCGCTGCCGGAAGGCGGTCTTGATCCAGCTCGCCGAGCGCCGGCCCGGCTCGTACGGGCGGCCCTTCAGCTTGGCGACCACGCCCTCGAGCCCTTGCTCCCGGGCGATGGCGGCGACGTCGGAGCCGGAGACCTGCGGGGCGCACAGCGACGGCGGCACCGCCATCGGGAGTGCCTCCAGCAATGCCCGGCGCTGCTCGTACGCCAGGTACATCGTGTCCTGGCCACCCGCGGTGAGAATGTCGAACGCCAGGAACGACGCGGGGGTGGAGGCTGCCAGGCGCCGCGCCCGGGCCGTGTCGTTCACCGCCATGCGGCTCTGGAGTGCGCTGAACGACGGTCGCCCGTCGGGCCCGAACGCGACGATCTCCCCGTCGAGGCGCACCTCGTGGGGCCCGCTGGAGCCGGCGAGGTCGTCGTAAAGGTCCCGGGCGACGCCGGCCACCTCGGGGTAGGCGCGGGTGACGTCAGCGCCCGAACGCGAGTGGATACGGATCCCGCCATGCTGCGGTGTGCGGATGCTGACCAGGGCCCGCACGCCGTCCCACTTGAACTCGTAGCACCATTGCGGGCCCTCAGGTATCGGCCCCGGCGTGGCCAGCATCGGCCGGGCGTCCCAGCCGCTCATCGCGTCGCCGGTCGGCGGTCGGCGGGCCATCTTGCGGTTCTACCCGTTTCTTTCCCAGGTGGGGGTCGTTGCTGCGGCGTACCCGCGCGATAGCTGCCGCTGCCGTGCTGGCTGTTCCCGCCTTGACGTTCGGCGCCCAGTCCTCGGACTACACCACTGGCTGGGGTGCGCCGAAGGTGGCCGGGCTCATTTGCGACTTCGCCGGCAAGTGCTGAGGCGCTGCGCCGGCTGTATCGGCGTGCGTTTGCCCCGGCGGCGGGGGATGATCCTGCGGTGAGACCCATCTGGAAGGGCGCCATCTCCTTCGGTCTGGTGACGATCCCGGTCAAGCTCTACTCCGCGACCGAGGAGCGTGACGTCTCCTTTCATCAGGTCCACCGGGAGGACGGTGGGCGTATCAAGTACAAGCGCGTCTGCACCATCGACGGCGAGGAGGTCAGCTACGGCGACATCGCCAAGGGCTACGACCTCGGCGGCGGCGACATGGTGGTCCTCACCGACGAGGACCTGGCGGGGCTGCCGCTGACGAGCTCGCGCACCATCGACGTCTTGCAGTTCGTCCCGCTGGAGCAGGTCGACCCGATCTACTTCGCCAAGTCGTATTACCTGGAGCCCGACCGCACCGGGACCAAGCCGTACGCGCTGCTACGCGACGCCCTCGAGGAATCCGGCCGCGTCGCTCTCGTGAAAGTCGCGCTTCGCCAGCGCGAGCAGCTGGCGACCTTACGCGTGCGCGACGGGGTGTTCGTGCTCGAGACGATGCTCTGGCCCGACGAGGTACGCAGGCCCGACTTCGACTTCCTCGATGAGGACATCTCGGTGCGTCCGCAGGAGCTGGCGATGGCCGGTTCGCTGATCGAGACACTGGCCGGCGACTTCGATCCGAGCCGGTACACCGACGGCTATCGCGAGGCGTTGCAGGCGGTGATCGACGCGAAGATTGCGGGCCGCGAGGTGGTGTCACCGGCCACACCGGAAGCCTCCGGCGGGGCAGTGCTCGACCTGATGGCCGCACTGCGCGCATCCGTCGAGGCCGCAAAGGGAAAGGGCGCAAAGGGAAAGAAGGCAGGCTCCGGCGCGGCTGAGGCTGACCAGGCCGCTGAAGCCGATGAGAAGCCGGCCAAGGTGGCCGCCAAGAAAGCGGGAGCGAAGAAGGCAGCGCCCGCGCGCAAGAGGCGCAGCGCCTGATTGCTACAACTGGCTCAAGACCGGGTAGTCACCACGCCGACAAGGAATTCGTGACCCCCAGCACTGCCGTCAGCATCGACGAAGTCCTGCTCGCGCTGCGCAGCATTCCCGGCATCCGCTCCGCCGATATCGGCGACGACGACGCCGGCGGTGCCGGGCTGTTGCGGCTGGATCTCGCGGCCGATGTCGACGAGGTCGAGGTCGCCACCTCCGTCGGACGGTTGCTGCGCGAGCGCTTCGGTCTCGGGGTCGACGCCGGCCAGGTCCAGATGGTCGAAGCGGTAGCCGATTTCGCCCCGGCAGCCGGAACGGAAGCGGGCGGCTTCGACGGTCACGGCGGCGTGCGGGTCACCGTCATGAACGTCACCAGCACCGGCCGCAAGGTCACGGTCAGCATCGTGCTGCGCCGCGGCGAGCGAGAGTGCCGCGGCGAGGCCCCCGGCACCACGACGGCCAATGGCGTGAACCATGCCGTCGCTGAAGCCACGCTTCACGCCATCGAGGAACTCACCGAGGACGCGGTCATCGGGCGCCTCGAGCACCTCGAGGTCGACGAACTCGACCGCGTCGGTCTCGCTGGCACTGGATGTCGACGGCGTCGAGATCGCCGTCTCGGCGTCGTCCTCGGTTCAGTCCGATCCTCGCCAGGCGATCGTGCGGGCCGTGCTGGAAGCGGTTCAGCCGCACCTGCCGGCCTGAGGGTCAGCGCTCGCAGGCGTCCCTCCCTCCCTGGGTGCCCGAGCCCACACGCGCCGGATCGTGCTCGCCGGAATCCTTGGCCTGGTCGCGTGGTTGTGAGGTGACGGCGCCGCATTTCGGGCAGGGCTTCATGGCCCGGCAGAATGGACGGCGTACCCGATAGGTCCACCCGTCTTGGCGAGGAGCCCGCTCTCGTGCCATCCACTGAACTGCCGAATTCGACGCTGCCCCCGCTGGTGGAGCCAGCCGCGGAGCTGAGCATCGATGAGGTCCGGCGCTACTCCCGGCACTTGATCATTCCCGACGTGGCGATGGCCGGGCAGAAGCGGCTGAAGAACGCGAAGGTGCTCGTCGTCGGTGCCGGTGGGCTCGGCAGTCCCGCGCTGATGTACCTGGCGGCGGCGGGCGTCGGCACGCTCGGCATCGTCGATTTCGACGTGGTCGACGAGTCGAACCTGCAGCGCCAGATCATCCACGGGCTGTCCGACATCGGCCGGTCGAAGGCCGAGTCGGCGCGTAACTCCGTCGCGGAGATCAACCCGTACGTGACCGTCAACCTCCACGAGGTGCGGCTCGACAGCTCCAACGTCATGGAGCTCTTCGCGCCGTACGACCTGATCGTCGACGGCACCGACAACTTCGCTACGCGCTACCTCGTCAACGATGCCTGCGTGCTGCTCGGCAAGCCTTACGTCTGGGGCTCGATCTACCGTTTTGACGGCCAGGCCAGCGTCTTCTGGGCCGAGCACGGCCCGTGCTACCGGTGCCTCTACCCCGAGCCCCCGCCGCCGGGCATGGTGCCCTCGTGCGCCGAGGGCGGCGTCCTCGGGGTGCTCTGCGCCTCGATCGGCTCGATCCAGGTCAACGAGGCGATCAAGCTGCTGACCGGCATCGGTGAGCCGCTGGTCGGGCGCCTCATGGTCTATGACGCACTCGAGATGAGCTACCACGACATCAAGGTGCGCAAGGACCCCGAGTGCGCGATCTGCGGCAAGAACCCCACCGTCACCGAGCTGATCGATTACGAGGCGTTCTGCGGCGTCGTCTCCGAGGAGGCTCAGGAGGCCGCGCGCGACGCGACCATCACGGCCGGTGAGCTGGCCGCGATGCGCGCGGCGGGCGACGACTTCCTGCTGGTGGATGTGCGCGAGCCGGCCGAGTGGGAGATCGTCCGGATCCCCGGCGCGCAGCTGATCCCGAAGGGCGATTCCTCCGGCGAAGCTCTCTGAGCTCCCGCAGGACAAGCCGATCATCCTCTACTGCAAGACCGGGGTCCGCTCGGCGGAGGCGCTCGCCACCTTGAAGGGCGCCGGGTTCAGCACGGCCAAGCACGTGCAGGGCGGCGTGACGGCGTGGGCCACCCAGGTCGACAAGGGCTTGCCGGTCTACTGATCCGCTCGCCCAGCCGCATGCCGCGATCCGGACCGCCGCGCTGGAGCGGGCCGCAGTAACCGCGCCCCGGGGCGGCGCGGCCACGCGTGCTGTGCCGGAAATTTGTCAGCGGTTCGTGGTCGACTCTTGGGGTGCCCGCCGCTACCGCCCGCGATGACCTGACCCCCCGGTTGGTCCGTCCGGCTGGCTCGCCGCGCCAGCCGATCATCCCGGATGCAGATCAGCAGCGCGTCATCGACCATCGCGAGGGCCCGCTCCTGGTGCTCGCCGGGCCCGGCACCGGCAAGACCGCGACGGTCGTGGAGCTGGTGGCCGATCGCGTGCAGCGCGGCGGGCTGCGTCCGGAGCAGGTGCTGGTGCTCACGTTTTCGCGGCGGGCGGCTGACGAGCTGCGGCTGCGGCTCGCGTCGCGGTTGAAGATCACCGTCGCCGGCCGGCTGGCCTGGACGTTTCATGCGTGGTGCTACGCCGTCCTGCGCAGCCACGACCCCACCCTTTCCGGCACGGCGATCCGGCTGCTTTCCGGTCCGGAGCAGGACGTGGTGGTGCGCGATCTGCTCCGGCCCGATCCGCCGGGCGTCGAGCCCCGGCCCGGTCCGGGATGGCCGCCCGAGTGGCAGCCGATCATCGGCCTCCGCGGGTTTGCTGACGAGGTCCGCGGCCTGCTCGCGCGCTGCCAGGAGCGCGGCATCGAACCGGCCGATCTCGAGCAGCTCGCCAGCCTCACCGGCCGGCCGGCCTGGCAGTCACTCGCGCCGTTCTATGCCGACTACCTCGCCAATCTCGACTGGCAGGGCGCCGTGGATTACTCGGGGCTGGTGCGCCGTACGGCGCGGCTGCTGGCGATGCCAGAGGTGCTGGCCGAGGTTGCGCGAGACCTTCGGCTGGTCGTCGTCGACGAGTACCAGGACACCGATCCGGCGCAGGAGCAGGTGCTGGCGACGCTCGCGGCCGCGGGGCCGCAGCTCGTCGTCGTCGGCGATCCGGATCAGTCGATCTACGCGTTTCGCGGCGCGGAGGTCAGCGGGATCCTGAACTTTCCGGATCGATTTCGCGGCCGGCGCGGGCGCCCTGCGCGGGTGCTGGCGCTGGGTGGCTGCCGCAGATCGGGCGAGGTGCTGCTTGCTGCGTCGCGGTCGGTGGCCCGCCGCTTGCCGCTGCCCGGATTGCCGGCCGCGGCCGTCTCCGCGCACCGCGAGCTGGCGGCTCTGGGCCCTGCGGCGTCCGAGCCCGCCGTGGCCGTTCGGCTGTTCCCGTCGGCAGCGCAGGAAGCCGCGGCCGTGGCCGACGTGCTGCGCCGCGCGCATCTGATCGATGGTGTGGCCTGGTCCTCGATGGCGGTCCTGGTGCGCAGCACCCGGCTGGCGAGCCCGCTGCAGCGCGCTCTCGCTGACGCGGGGGTGCCGGTCGAGACCCCAGCCGACGAGCGTCCGCTGATCCGCGAGCCGGTGCTCGATCCGTTGCTGACCCTGCTGCGCGTGGGCACCGGGCTCGCCGTGCTCGACGAGGACGTCGCGGTGCAGTTGCTGAGCTCGCCGCTCGGGGGAGCCGACGCGCTCGACGTGCGCCGGCTGCGCCGCGCCTTGCATCGCGGCGAGCGCAGCTCGGGTGGGAGCCGGCGCTCGGGCGAGCTGATCGTGGAGTGTCTGGAGCCTGCCGGGGGTGGGCTGCTGGTCGGCGTGCCTGATGACGTGGGCGAAGCCCCGCGGCGGATCTCGGCGCTGCTGTCGATCGTGCGCCGCGCCGTGGCGGGCGGGCAGAGCCCGGAGCAGGTGCTGTGGGCGGTGTGGTCGGCGAGCCGGTGGCGCCGGCGGTTGGTGGAGGCGGTGCGCCGTCCGGCGGGCGCCAGCGCCGCCCTGCTGCGCCACGCCGACCGCCAGCTCGACGCGGTCGTGGCCCTGTTCGAGGCTGCGGCGCGCTTCACCGACCGGCTGCCGGCTGCGGGTCTGGAGGTCTTCCTCGACGGGTTGGCTCGTCAGGAGATTCCGGCGGATCCCTTGAGCCAGCGCGGTTCTGGTGCGCAAGCCGGTGCGGTACGCCTGCTGACAGCGCACCGCTCGAAGGGGCTGGAGTGGGATCTCGTCGTCGTCGCGGGCGTGCAGGAAGGCACCTGGCCGGATCTGCGCCGGCGCAGCAGCCTGCTCGAGGCTGACGCGCTGGCGTCGGCGGAGCAGGAGCCCACACTGTTCGCGGCCGAGGAGTCCGCGGCCGCGGCGCGGGCCGAGGCGCTGGTCGAGGAGCGCCGGCTCTTCTACGTGGCGATCACCCGGGCCCGGAGCCGGCTGCTCGTGACGGCGGTCAGCGGAGGCGATGACGGCGAGCTGCGCCCCTCGCGTTTCCTCAGCGAACTCGGTGTCGAGGTACCGGCGCAGACGGAGATCGCGCCTCGCGTCCTGTCGCTGCCCGCGCTCGTCGCGGAGCTGCGGTGCGTCGCGAGCGATCCCGAGGCCTCGCCGGCGCTGCGGGAAGCGGCCGTGGCGGAGCTCGCCGAGCTGGCTCCTGCCGTGCCGGCCGCTGATCCGAGCAGATGGTGGGGGCTCGCGTCCTGGACCGAACGCGAGCTGCCGCTGCTGGCGGAGGGCGCAGCGGTCGCCCTCTCACCGAGCCAGGTCGAGGCGATCAAGACCTGCCCGCTGCGGTGGTTTCTGGTGCGCCGGGCGGGGGTCGCGAGCGCCAGCACCTCCTCACAAGGCTTCGGCACCCTGATCCACGATCTGGCGCGCGACATCGTCGAATCGGGCATCACCAGCCTCCCCGAACTCGAGAAGCGGCTCGATGTGCACTGGCCGCAGATCGACTGGGAGGCGCCGTGGTATTCCGCCCGTGAGCGGGTGGCCGCCCGCCAGGCGCTGGCCAAGCTGCTCGAATGGCACCAGGCGCGTCCTCACACCGTCGTCGGGGCGGAGCTCGACTTCGACCTCGAGCTGAATCTTGCTGCGGGCCGGGCGCGCATCCGGGGCCAGATAGACCGGCTGGAGCGCGACCGCGAAGGCCGCGGGGTGGTGGTGGACTACAAGACCGGCCGTGCGGCAGCCACCAAGAGCCAGGCGCAGGAGAGCCCGCAGCTCGGCCTCTACCAGCTGGCGGTGATGCTCGGCGCGGTGCGTCCTGCCTCCGCCGGGCAGGACGAGCAGCCCGAGCTCACCGGGTCGGCAGGCGCCGCGCTCCTGCATTTGCGCAACGGCAGCGTGCGTGAGCAGCCGGCGCTCGAGCCGGATTCCACGGGCCGCACCTGGGTGCACGATCTGCTGGAGCGGCTGGTCTCGGCCATCGCTTCGGAGTCGTTCCCGGCGCGCCGCAACGAGACGTGTGAGCTGTGTCCGGTCCGGCGCTGCTGCCCGGCTCGGCCCGAAGGCGCCCAGGTGGCGTGACTCCGATGACCGCATTGACCACGATGACCTGGACCCTGCAGGACACTTTGGCGCTGCTGGGTGAGGGCAGGGCTGACTGGAAGCTGACCGCGCAGCAGCAGGCGGCGGTGGGAGCGCCGCTGGAGCCAGGGCTGATCCTGGCCGGGGCGGGCTCGGGCAAGACCGAGGTGATGGCCGCCCGCGTCGTCCATCTGGTCGCGACGGGCCGAGCGCGTCCGGACGAGGTGCTGGGGCTGACGTTCACCACCAAGGCGACGGCGTCGCTGGCCGCCCGGGTGCGCGGCGGGCTCGAGCGCCTGCGCTCGGCGTTCGGCGCGTCAGCCGGGGGAGTGCTCGACGGCGAGCCGGTCATCCTGACCTACAACGGGTACGGCGCGCGGCTGGTTGCTGACCATGGGCTGCGCATCGGGGTCGAGCCGGCGACCAGGCTCGCGCCGGAGGGATTGCGGTGGCAGCTCGCTCTCGCGGTCGTCCGCCGCTGGGCAGGCCCGCTCGATCTGGAGCTCACGCCGGCGAGCGTCGCCGAGCGGGTGCGTCAGCTCGCCGACGAGCTCGCATCGCACCTGGTGACCCCCGAGGACGTCAGGGCAGCGAACGGGCGGATGGAGGCGATGATCGCGGCCCTCCCGAGGCCCGGCCGGGAGGCCGCTGGCGCGTTGGAGAAGGGCGCCGGACGCTTGCAGCTGCTCGGGTTGGTCGAGGCATTCGAACGCGCCAAGCGGGAGGCGTTGCTGCTGGACTACGGCGACCAGATCTCGCTTGCCGCCGGGCTGGCGTGCCACCCCGTGGTCGTAGCGGCTGAGCGCACGGCTCACCGGATCGTGCTGCTCGACGAGTACCAGGACACCGGGGTGGGTCAGCGCAAGCTGCTCGAGCGGCTGTTTGCCGGCGGGCATCCGGTGACGGCCGTGGGCGACCCCGCGCAGTCGATCTACGGCTTCCGCGGTGCGAGCGTGGGCAACATCCTGCGGTTTCCGCAGCACTTCCGGCGGGCGTCCGGCGCGCTGGCGCAGGTGTACCCGCTCACGGTGAATTTCCGGAGCGGAGGGGCCATTCTCGCGGTCGCCAACCGCGTCGTGGCGGGGCTCGGGCGGGGCTCCGGTGCGCTCGTCGAGCCGCCGGTGCTCCAGCCCCGCGAGGGCCGGGAAACGGCGGGTCCGGCGGGAGGGCAGGTGCGGGTCCGGCTGCTCTCCGACGCCGAGGCGGAGGCGGAGTGGGTCGCTGCTCGGATCCGTGACGCCTGCGTCGATGGCCGCGCGGGGCACGCCGCCGGCTGCGCGCAACCCGAGTGCGAGGGGTGGCACGAAGCGGCCGTGCTGTGCCGGCGCCGCAGCCAATTCGGCCTCTTACGGCAGGCGCTCGAGCGGGCCGGTGTGCCGGTCGAGGTCGTCGGTCTCGGCGGGTTGCTCGACGCTCCCGAGGTGGCCGACATCGTCGCGGTGCTGCGCGTCCTGCATGACGCCACGGCCAACGCCGGGATGCTGCGGCTGCTGACCGGCCCGCGGTGGCGGATCGGTTTGCGTGACCTCGATGCCATGGGACGGCGAGCGTCCGCGCTGGTGCGCGGGGGCGGTGAGCCGGGCTCGGTTCCGGGCGATCCCGCCGGGGCCGGGCCGCCCCTGCGCCTGGGAGGCGACGAGGCCGAGGTGGGCGCCCTGGCCGATGTCCTCGACCAGCTCGACGCACCGGAGCTCATCGCGTCGGCGCCGCTGTCCGCCGAGGCCGACCGCCGGCTTCGGATCCTGCGCCGCGAGCTGGCGGCGTTGCGCGGCCGGGTCGATCAGCCACTGCCCGATCTGATCGCCGATGTCGAGCGCACCATCGGGCTCGACATCGAGCTGGAGGCCACCCCCGCGAGGCTGCGTCGCGGCCGGCGGGCCAACGTGCTCGCGTTCCTTGACGTGGCGGCCGATTTCGTCGGGCTCGACGGCCAGACCGATCTCGGCGCGTTCCTGGCTTCCCTCGATGCGGCCGAGAAGGCCGAGGACGGTTACGACATCGGCGTGCCCTCGGCGGCTGACGCGGTGAAGCTGATGACCGTCCACGCCGCCAAGGGCCTGGAGTGGGACGTGGTCTCGGTGCCCGGGCTGTCGAAGGGAGTGTTTCCGAGCGCTCGCGGCACCTCGCCGTGGCCGTGGCGCGCGGAGGCGTTGCCGGGGGAGCTGCGGGGCGATCGCGACGACCTTCCGGTCTGGGATGACCCGTCGCCGGCGGGGTGCCGGGCGTTCAAGGACGCGTACCGAACGGTCGCAGCCGCCGAGGAACGCCGGCTGGCGTACGTCGCTGTGACCCGGGCCCGCAAGGTGCTGCTCTGCTCGGGCTTCTGGTGGTCGGCCACGGCACGAAACGTGCTCGCGCCGCTGCCGGAGTTTTTCCTCGAGATCGAGGACGCATGCGCCCAGGGAGCCGGGGTCGTCGAGCCGGGTGCCCCGCAGCCGGGCCCGGAGGAGAGCAACCCGCTGCTGGCGCAGGAGCGGGTCGCCGACACCGCCTGGCCCCCGGCGCCCGTCGTCACGCCTGATGTGCGGTGGGCTGCCGCCGCGGTTCGCCAGCGGCTGCGCGATGGCGGGGCCGAGCGTGCCGTGCCCCCGCCGACCGCAGCCGAAGCCGAGCGCATCGCGAGCTGGCGCCGCGACGGGCAGTTGCTGCGGCGCGAGCAGCAGGGCTCGGCTGAGCGCCGCGACGTGGCGGTCCCGCAGACGCTGTCGGTGAGCGATCTGGTCGACGTCGCCCGCGATCCGCAGGGTTACGCAGCACGCCTCGCCCGCCCGCTGCCCGCGCCGCCCGCGCCTGCCGCGCGCCGGGGGACCAGCTTTCATGCCTGGCTCGAGCAACGCTCAGGCGGGCGTGCCTTGCTGGGTCCGGACGACCTTCCCGGCGCCGGCGATGAGTCGATCGCCATGGCGGGAGCCGAGCGCGGTGAGCTCGGGGAGCTGCAGGAGGCGTTTCTGGCCAGCAGTTGGGCGGCGCGTGAACCGGTGGCAGTCGAGGTCGGTTTCGAGCTCACCATCGATCTCCCGAACGAGCCGGTGCTCGTACGCGGACGGATCGACGCGGTGTACCGGCGCGATGACGGTGGCTACGACGTCATCGACTACAAGACCGGCGCCCGGCCGGCCGACGGCGGGGCCGGGGGGTCAGCCATTCAGCTGGCCTGCTACCGGGCGGCCTGGGCCGATATCGCCGGGGTCGAGCCGGAGCAGGTCAGTGCCGGTTTCCTGTACGTCCGGGAGGGGGATGCGGGCCTCGTCCGGCCGCCGCTGCTCAGCCGCGCCGAGCTCGCTGAGCTGCTCTCCGAGCCCGGAGGCGGCCCGCCGGCGGCTAGCCTCGCCTCGTGAGCGCCCAGCCGCCGGCGGGAACGCCGGCAGATTTTCTCGATCGTGCCGCGCTGCTCGCCGACCTTGATCCGTGGCTGCGAATCCCGTCGATCAGCGCTGAGCCCGGACACGCCGCCGACGTGCGTTCCAGCGCCGAGTGGCTCGCCGGCCGAGCCCGGCAGGCCGGCTTCCCCCAGGTCGAGATCTGGGAGACGGCGGGGCATCCGGCGGTCTTCGCGCACTGGCCGGCCGAGCGGGCGGATGCTCCGGTGGTCGTCGTCTACGGTCACCACGACGTGCAGCCCGTCGATCCGCTCGAGCTGTGGGAAAGCCCGCCGTTCGAGCCGGCTGTCCGAGGCGACGACCTGCTGGGGCGAGGCACCGCCGACGACAAGGGCCAGGTGCTGATGCACCTGCACGGGTTGGCGGCGCATCTCGCGGCGCAACGCCGCATCGCTCCGGCAGTGACGATCAAGCTGCTCATCGAAGGGGAGGAGGAGTCCGGCTCCCCGCACTTCGCCGATCTGCTACGCGCCCGCCGCGAGCAATTGCGCTGCGATGTCGTCGTGGTCTCCGACACCAGCGTTTTCGATCGCGAGACGCCGAGCCTGTGCACCGGAATGCGCGGCATCATCGACTGCCAGGTCGATCTGCACGGGCCCGATGGGGATCTGCACAGCGGCTCGTTCGGCGGCGGGGTGCCCAACCCGCTGCACGTGATGGCGGACCTGCTCAGCGGCCTGCACGACGCTGACGGGCGGATCACGCTTCCCGGTTTCTACGATCGGGTGCGCCCACTGGGCGCGCGCGAGCGCGAACTGTTCGGCCGGCTCCCGTTCGACGAGGCGGCCTGGCTTGCTGGGCCGGCCCGCTCGCGGGAGGCGGCCGGCGAGGCGGGCTACAGCACTCTGGAGAGGGTGTGGGCGCGTCCGACCGCGGAGGTCAACGGCATGTGGGGCGGCTACACCGGCCCAGGAGCCAAGACGATCATCCCGTCCGACGCGCACGCGAAGGTGAGCTTCCGGCTGGTGGCCGACCAGGAACCGCAGGATGTGCGCCGGGCGATGGAGAGCTACGTCGCGGCACACGTGCCCGCGGGCATCCAGGCCACGGTCACGTTCGACGGGCCGGGCGTGCGCCCGTGCCTCACGCCACTCGACGCCCCCGCGCTGCAGGCCGCCGCGACCGCGATGGAGCGGGCGTTCGGCCAGGAGGTGCTCTTCACCCGCGAAGGTGGTAGCGGTCCGGAAGCCGACCTGGCGGAGATCCTGGCAGCCCCGGTGATCTTCTTCGGCGTGGGCCTGCCGGATGACCGGATCCACGCGCCCAACGAGCGCGTGGTCATCCCGATGCTGCTGCGCGGGGCCGAGGCGCTGGCCTACCTGTGGGAGGAGTTGGGGGCCCTCGAGACGCTCTGACTGCCGCGTCCGAAATCCGCTAGTGGGATCCCGCTCGCGGGGGCAGACTGAGGCGCATGCTCGACGTCGTCGCAGATCGAGAGCGCTGCTACCGCGCCGTCTCCAGTCGCGACCCGCGCTTTGACGGCTGGTTCGTTACTGCCGTTCGCAGCACGCGTATCTACTGCCGGCCGTCGTGTCCGGCTCGCCTGCCGCACTTCGAGGGGGTCCGCTTCTACGCAAGTCCCGCAGCCGCGCAGCACGCCGGATACCGCGCCTGCAAGCGCTGCCGGCCGGACGCCAGCCCCGGTTCGCCGCAGTGGGACGTCCGGGCGGATCTGGTGGCCCGCGCGATGCGGCTGATCGGCGACGGGGTCGTTGACCGCGAGGGTGTCGGCGGGCTCGCTTCCCGGTTGGGCTACACGCCCAGGCATCTGACCCGCGTGCTTGCCGGCGAGCTCGGGGCGGGTCCGCTGGCGGTGGCCCGGGCGCAGCGCGCCCAGACGGCCCGGCTGCTGCTCGAGACGACCGACGTTCCCGTGACCGAGGTGGCGTTCGCGGCTGGATTCGCGAGCCTGCGGCAGTTCAACGACACCGTCCGGGAGATCTTCGCGACCACGCCGACGGCGCTTCGCCAGCGGCGGCGTACCCGGGAGATCGCCGAGCCGGGCACCGTGAACCTGCGGCTCGCCTACCGCCGGCCCTGCGATGTCGGCGCCGCGTTGAACTTCCTGGGGCAGCGCGCCGTTCCAGGAGTCGAAAGCGTGGAGACGGGATCCGCAACGCCCACGTTCGTGCGAGCCCTCGACCTTCCCCACTCGACGGCGACCGTCCGGTTGTCCGAGGGACCGCCGGGCGCCGGATACGTCCGGGCCGGCCTCGCGCTCGGTGATCTGCGCGACCTCACCGTCGCGGTGGCCCGCTGCCGCCGGCTGCTCGATCTCGACGCCGATCCCGTCGCGGTCGACGCGGTACTGCGATCCGGTCCACTGGCCGGCGCGGTGACCGCCCGACCCGGCTTGCGGGTGCCGGGCACCGTCGACGGCGCCGAACTGGCGATCCGGGCCGTGCTCGGCCAGCAGATCTCTGTCGCGGCGGCAAGGACCCTCGCCGGCCGCCTGACGGCGAGGTACGGACGGGCGCTACCGGTGCCCTGCGGCACGGTCACTCACACGTTCGCGCGTGCGGGGGAGCTCGCCAAGGCCGATCCGGGGGAGCTGCCCATGCCGGCGGGCCGCGCCCGCGCGCTCATCGAGCTGTGCGGTGCCCTCGCGGTCGGTGAGCTGGTGCTCGACGGCTCGGCCGAGCGCGGCGATGTCGAGCATCGCCTGCTCGCCGTGCGCGGCATCGGTCCGTGGACCGCCGGCTACGTCCGGATGCGTGCGCTGCGCGACCCGGACGTCTGGCTCGGCACCGATCTCGACATCGTCAAGGCGCTGGCCAGGCTCCGCGCAGCGTCCGGATCAGGGCCGATCGACCCCGCCCAGTGGTCGCCCTGGCGTTCCTATGCCGTGCTTCAGCTCTGGTCAGGAGGACCAGCATGATCCGCGATACCCCCCGATACACCATGGTTTCCGGTCCTTTTGGGGAGCTGCTCGTCGCCAGTGAGGACGGCAAGTCACTCCACCGCGTCTGGCTCCCGCCGGCGCATCCGCAGGCCGGTTGGATACGCGATGACGACCTGCCGGTACTCGCCGCCGCGCGCCGCCAGCTGGGCGAGTACTTCGCCGGTGAGCGCACGGTCTTCGCATTGCCGCTGGCCGCCCGCGGCACGGCGTTCCAGCGCAAGGTGTGGGACGCGTTGCAGCGCATCGAGTACGGCACCACTCGCAGCTACGGCCAGATCGCCGACGAGATCGGAGCGCCTGGCGCTGCCCGCGCGGTCGGTGCCGCGAATCACGACAACCCGCTCGCGATCCTCGTGCCTTGCCATCGCGTCGTCGGTGCGAACGGCTCGCTGGTGGGCTACGCCGGCGGGCTCGATCAGAAGCGCACCCTGCTCGAACTCGAGACCACCGGGGCGCGCCTCCCGCTCTGAGTCGGGGCCGGCGCCAGGGCTCAGTGCGGAGAGGCCCCGAGCCCTACGGAGGTGAGGTCCAGGACGCCGCCGGCTCCGTGGGCACCGAGCGCCCGGGAAAGCCCGGGTACGGGACGATGGCCGCCGCGCAGCCAGCGCCGGGTGGCTTCCTCGGCGCGCAGGATGAGCTCGACGGTGTGCGAGAAGTCCACCGGGACGACGGACAGCGGGCACAGCGGCGGCACCGCGTACACGGACACCCGCGGATCGGCGCGGGCCATCGAGGCGATCAGGCGCTGCTCGATCATGACGGTGGAGGCGTGCACCGCGACGCCGAACGCGCTCGGCGGGGGGTCATCGAGGTCGCAGGCGAATCCGCTGGGAAGCACGTAGACCTCGTCGGCGCCGGCCTCGATGGCCCGGTCGACGGCAGTGCTCTCGGCCAGACTTGCGTCGACGAGGGTCGATGGCCCGACGTGCTCGGGCGGGAAGATCCCGGCCAGCGCGGTGGCCGCGAGCAGCGCCGGCACCGCACTGCCGACCGAGAGCGGCACCAGGCGGCCGGTCGTGATCTCCGCTGCTTCGATCTCCAGCGGCAACGACGCCAGCTCCAGCTGCGTCAGGGGGACGAGCCCGGCGATCATGCGCTCGCGCGCGCGGCGGGGGACCAGCGCGTCGGCGAGCCCGGCGGCGCCGGCCAGTACCGCCAGCGGGCGGAACGGGTACGCCCCGTTGCGAGCACCGACCGCCCGAAGCAGTCCCAGGGGCAGCAGCGGGAGCGAGCGCCACGCCGCTTCCAGCAGCTGCCGGGTATCCGCCGGGTAGACCTCGCGCCGGGAGAGGTGCTGCCATCCGGCGGCCAGCCGCTCGACGCCGGCGGCCGTGGGTTGCGCGGCCAGTGCAGCGGCGTTGACCGCCCCCATCGATGAGCCGTAGATCCGGTCGGGTCGGATCCCGGCGCGTAGCAGGGCGTTGAGCATGCCGACCTGAACGGCACCGAGGCTGCCGCCGCCGGCCAGCACGAATGCGGTGGTCACGGTTCGAGAGTCGCACGGGTTCCGCGTGGTCGCGAGGCGACGCCCCGTAGCGCGATCGGGCGCCTCGGTGTCTAGGTTGTGACTGTGCCGCCCACCACACGCCGCGTACCTGCCAAGCGAGCTCTCCCCACCCCCGCCCGCGCTGCCCGCGCGCCGCGTGCTGGCAGGCGTACTCCATCGCCGTCCTACCAGGTCGAACGCTTCACGCTGCCGAACGGGCTGCGGGTGGTCATCGCACCCGACCGCAGCGCACCCGTCGTAGCGGTCGCCGTCCATTACGACGTGGGATTTCGCAGCGAGCCGACGAACCGCACCGGCTTCGCCCATCTCTTCGAGCACCTGATGTTCCAGGGCTCGGAGAACGTCGGAAAAGCCGAGCATCCGAAGTACGTGCAGGCGGCCGGAGGCACGTTCAACGGCTCGACGCATCCTGACTACACCAACTACTTCCAGCTGCTGCCGGCCGGGGCGCTCGAGCTCGCGCTGTTCCTCGAAGCCGACCGGATGCGCGCCCCCAAGCTCACGCAGGAGAACCTCGAGAACCAGATCGCTGTGGTGCAGGAGGAGATCCGGGTCAACGTGATGAACCGTCCGTACGGCGGCTTTCCGTGGATCCGGCTGCCGGCCGTCGCCTACACCAGCTTCCCCAACGCCCACAACGGCTACGGGGCCTTCGAGGAACTGCAGGCCGCCTCGCTGGAAGATGCATCGAGCTTCTTCGACGCGTACTACGCGCCGGGAAATGCCGTGCTGACGGTCGCTGGTGACGTGACGGTGGCCGGCGCGACGGCGCTCATCGAGAAGCATTTCGGCGACGTCCCGGCGCGTACGGTGCCTCAGCGTCCCGATTTCGGTGAGCCCCCGCCCACGAGCGAGCGTCGCCATGACGAGCCTGATCCGCTGGCCCCGCAGCCGGCGCTCGCCGCTGGCTACCGCGTGCCCGACCCGGTCGCCGACTTCGCCGCGTACCTGCCGTACGTGCTGCTCACTGAAGTGCTGACCTCGGGTGATGCCAGCCGGCTGGAGCAGCGGCTGGTCCAGAAAGACCGGCTCGTCACCAGCGTCGAGAGCTACCTCGGCACCTTCGGCGATCCCTTCGATCAGCGTGATCCGCTGCTGCTGACGTTCGAGAGCTACTACCCGCCGGCGAGTTCCGCCGACGACATCCTGGCCGTCGTGGACGAGGAGCTCGACCGGCTGGCCAGCGACGGCCCGGAGGCCGGGGAGCTCGACCGCGTACGGGCCCGCCTGTCCGCCCGCCTGTTCCGCGAGGTCGACGACGTGCTCGGGCGCACCTTGACGATGGCCGTTTTCGAGTTGCTGCACGGCGATCCGGCACTGCTGAACGCCCTGCCCGACCGGCTCGCCGAGGTGACGGCGGGGCAGCTGTCGTCCGCCGCCGCCAGCGTGCGGGTCCAGCCCCGGAGCCTGCTCGTGCTGCACCCCGGGCCCGCAGCGGCTGAGGGAGGAAAGGCGTGAGCGTGATCCCCGCCGTCGCTGCCCCCAGGGCGCTGAAGGTTCCTGCGGTCCAGGAACGCCTGCTGCCCAACGGTCTTCGCGTGCTTGCCGTCCGCCGCGCCTCGGTTCCCGTGGTGGAGCTTCGGCTGCGCATCCCCGTCGGGGCACCCGACCCCAAGAGTGCCGGCGCCAAATCCGGTCGCGACCGTGCCGCCGCCACCCTGCTCGCCGAGACGATGCTGACGGGCACCGAGACCCGCGATCGCGGCCAGCTCGCCACCGAGCTGCAAACGCTCGGTGCAGGCTTGGCGGCGAACGTCGACAACGACCGGCTCGCTCTCATCGGCTCCGTCCTGGCGCCCAACCTCAAGCAGCTGCTGGCGCTGCTGACGGAGGTCATCCGGACGGCGTCCTACCCGAAGCGCGAGGTGTCGGGGGAGCGGGAACGGCTCGTTGCCGAGCTCGCTATCGCCCGGAGCCAGCCGGCTGTCCTGGCGCGTGAAGCACTGCTGGCGCGGCTGTACGGTACGCATCCGTACGCGGTCGAGATCCCGTCGCCGCCGGCGCTCGAGTCCGTCACGGCAAAGCAGCTGCGGGCCTTGCACGAGCGGGCCGTGTCACCCAAGGGAGCGGTGCTCACGCTGGTCGGAGATCTGCGTCCAGCTGCTGCTCTCGACGCCGTGGAAGCGGCCCTCGCAGGATGGTCCGGCCGGGCGGCCAAGCCGCTACCGAAGCTGCCCAAGCACGTTCCTGGCGGGGTGAGCATCGTCGACCGGCCGGGTGCGGTGCAGACGAACATCAGGCTCGGCGGCCCGGCCCTGCCGCGCACCGCGCCGAACTACGCCGCGTTGCAGGTGGCCAACGTGGTGTTCGGCGGCTACTTCTCCTCACGGCTGGTCAACAACATTCGTGAGGACAAGGGCTACACGTACTCGCCGCGCAGCTCCATCGAGCACGCCGTAGCGGGGTCGCGGCTCGTCGTGGGGGCCGACGTCGCGACCGAGGTCACCGCACCGGCGCTGCTCGAGATCCTCTACGAGCTCGGCAAGGTGGCCCTGCTTCCGCTGGGTGAGGACGAGCTGGTGGCCGCCAAGCGCTACGCCGCCGGCACGCTCGCGCTGTCGACCGCGACCTCGTCGGGGCTGGCGTCGACCCTCTCGATGCTGGCCGGCAGCGATCTCGGGCCCGACTACTTGCGCGAGCATTCGGCGGCCCTCGGTGCGGTGGACGCGGCGGGAGTCGCCGCCGTGGCCGAGCAGTTCGCTCCGACCGAGCTCGCCGCGGTCCTGCTGGGCGACAAGTCCGTCATCACCGAGTCGGTGGAGACGATCAGGCCGCTGGCGTCCGGTAGCTGAGGGTGCAGGAGCCGGCGCTTTCGCGGAGCACGGTCGATCGCTGCAGCGATTCGCGCGCTGACGCGCAATGGCTGCGCGATGCCTGGCGCAGTGGGGGACACGTGCTGCTGCTCGATGGCGACCTGCGCGTCGCCGTGAACGGGGAGGCCGAGCAGCCGAGCCTGGTCTGGTCTGCGCCCAGCGCGGACGAACCCCCGGCCGACGCCGTCCTGCTCGGCGCCGACGAGGCCGGCTCGTACTGGGCGCTGGACCGCTCCACGCACGAGGCGGAGGCCGGTCACGCCCCGCTTCGCAAGGCGGGACTGCGGGACGTGGGCCAGCAGCTTTCCGCTCGCGACGCGGGCTTGCTCACGCACGCCGTCGCTGTCCTCACCTGGCACCGCAGCCACACCCACTGCCCGCGGTGCGGGTCGGCGACCGAGCCCTCGATGGCCGGAGCCGTGCGGGTGTGCACCAACGACGGTTCCGAGCATTTCCCGCGGGTCGACCCCGCCATGATCGTGCTCGTGAAATCCCCGGATGGCAGCCAGGCGGTGCTGGGTCGCGGGGCGCAGTGGCCACACCCGTTCTTCTCGTGCCTGGCGGGATTCGTCGAACCGGGCGAATCGGCCGAGCAGGCCGTCGTACGCGAGGTCGCCGAAGAAGTCGGCGTGTCGGTCCGCGATGTGCGCTACCAGGCATCGCAGCCGTGGCCGTTTCCGTCCTCGCTCATGCTCGGCTTCACGGCGGTGGCCGACGTAGGTGCGCTGCACCCGCAGCCGTCGGAACTGGCCGCCGCTGCCTGGTTCACCCGCGAGGCGGTGACATCCGGGCTGGCGAGCCGTGAGCTGGGGCTGCCACCCGCGGTGTCGATCGCCCGGGGGCTGATCGACGACTGGCTGGAGGGTTGATCCTTTCAGGCCAGGTCGGCGGGCAGCGCGACCGTCTCGTCGCGGGCCGAGCGCACGATGTTGAGGGCCAGATCATGCACCCGTTGACCGCGGCTGCGCGCCGCCCTGCGGAGCCGGTCGAACGCCTCCCGGGGAGCCACCGAGAACCGCTGTGACAGCACGCCGATCGCCTGCTCGATGACGACCCGTGCGCTCAGCGCGTGTTCGAGCTGGCTGATCTGGACGCGCAAGCGCTCGGTCTCGGACGGTTCGTCGGTCGGACGCGCAGGGCGTGGCAGCGGCGCGGGGTCGCCGCTTTCTGCGGCGATCAGGTCGGCGATGCTCATGGCGACCGTCAGGTCCTCGGCCACCGACGTAGCCCCCTGGCCGTCCTCGACCTCCCAGCCGGTGGAGGTGCGGCGCAGCCGGACCTCGGGATCGCGCGCCGCTTCCGCCGTCACCATCCGGGCAAGTGCGGCAAGGACGCTCACCTGCGCCGCAGCGATGGAGGTGACCTCGGCATCGAAGGCGCCGAACGTTCCGGTCACCACGCCTGCCCGGCGCAGCGGAACCCCCACGTAGGAGGTGATCGCCAGCGCGTCGCGCAGCGGAACGTCGGAGTACGCCGGGTCGAGCGCGGCATCAGCTGTCGCGGCGGGAGCGCCGGCGAGCAGCCGCGCGCAGAACGTCGCGCTCAGCGGCAGGCTCTCGCCGGCCGCGATGCCGTCGAGCTTGCCGTGAGTGGCTCGCCACGTGAACGTCTGCGCGTCGATGGACGAGACGAAGATCAGCTGCATTCCGGTGACCCCGGCGGCGGCGCGCAGGACGGTCTCGATGAGCTGCGACGACACCGCTGCGGAGGCGGTCGGCGCGATAGTCACTGCACTCCGGTCGTTATGTGTATTCAGGAAAGTGTCCAGACCCTCTCACGGGGCCAAGGACGCTGTCAGGTGAACCTATGAAGATCACTCATGGTCACCCCACACGACCGGAGGGTCATGAGAGTTCGGTCACGAAACTGATCGTGGAGTCAGTCAGGCTGCGGTCTCGAGTTTGGCCAGCACGTCCCGCAGAGTGGGATTCGTGAGCGAGCTCCCGTCAGCGAAGATGAGCGTGGGAACCGTCGCGTTGCCTCTGTTCGCTGCCTTGACGAGCTCCTCCGCCTCGCGATCGAGCTCGATGTCGACCTCGGCGAAGCGCAGTCCCTCGCCTTTGAGCTGGCGCTTCAGTCGGGTGCAGTAGCCGCACCACGGCGTCGAGTACACGGTGAAAGGGGGGATGGAACAGACGCAAGACTCCCGGCGGCAGTCGGGTTCGGCACGGGGGCTATCTCCTTCTGAAGCGCGGTGCCTCGGCGGGCACCTCAGGGGCGACGGTCAGCTATTAATCCGCACGTATCAACAACCGCCCGCGCCGCCTGCTTCCTGTCAGTGCCAGCGGCTAGCGTCGCGAGACGTGAGTGCACCTGCTGGCGACCCGAGCAGTGATTCGCCCGCGCTCGTGCTGGACGGTCTCGATCCGGAGCAGCGGCGCGTGGTCCTGGCGCCGGTCGGGCCGGTGTGCGTGCTTGCCGGGGCCGGCACGGGCAAGACCCGCGCGATCACCAGGCGCGTCGCGTACCAGGTGGTGACGGGGCAGCTGCCTGCCGGTCAGGTGCTCACCGTGACGTTCACGGCGCGCGCGGCCGGCGAGTTGCGCACCCGGCTTCGCCAGCTCGGGGCCGAGGGCGTGCAGGCGCGCACGTTCCATGCCGCGGCGCTGCGGCAGTTGAGCTACTTCTGGCCCCAGGTGATGGGCGGCCCGCTTCCCCAGCTCGTCAGCAGCAAAGCGCGGTTGGTGGCGCAAGCGGCCCGGGCGGCCCGGGTGACCCTGCAGGGGCCGGCGCTGCGCGATGTGACGTCGGAGATCGAGTGGGCGAAGGCCACGATGATCGGGCCGGCGCAGTATCCAGCGGCGGCTGCCCGGGCTTCCCGTGACCTGCCGCTCGACGCGTCGGCGACGGCCGGCATCTACACCGCGTACGAGGAGGCGAAGCGCCAGGCCGGGATGATCGATTTCGAGGATCTCCTGCTGCTGATGGCAGGGCTGATCGAGGAGCACCGGTTCGTCGCTGACGAGCTGCATGCGCGCTATCGCCACTTCGTCGTCGACGAGTTCCAGGATGTGAACCCGCTGCAGCACCGGCTGCTCTCGGCGTGGCTCGGCGGCCGCAGCAGCCTGTGTGTGGTCGGCGATCCCGAGCAGACCATCTACTCCTTCACCGGGGCGTCGTCGAGCTACCTGCAGACGTTCCGGCAGCGGCACGAGGACGCCGAGGTCATCCGGCTCGTGCGCAATTACCGGTCGAGTCCCCAGGTGGTGAGCCTGGCGAATGCCGTCATCAAGCGAGCGGGTTCGGCAGGGGCACTGCAGGCTCAAGCAGCCGCGGGGCCGGAGCCGAGCTGGCTGATCGCCGAAGACGAGGCGGAAGAGGCGCAGCTGGTCGCCGGCCGCATCGCCGAGCTGATTCGCGCGGGCACCCCGGCGAGCGAGATCGCCGTGCTGGTGCGGGTCAATGCGCAGACGGAGGCCTACGAGCAGGCCCTCACGCGCGAAAAGGTGGCGTACATCCTGCGCGGAGGGGAGCGCTTCTTCGAGCGTCCGGAGGTGCGCGAGGCCATGGTGCTGCTGCGGGGTGCCGCGCGCGCCGCTGACGAGCCCGGCGACGCGTCGGCGCCGGATCTGGTGGCGTCCGTCACCGCTGTCCTGGCTACGGCAGGATGGCGCCCCGACGAGCCGCCGTCCGGGGTCGGGGCGCAGCGGGAACGTTGGGAGAATGTCGCGGCGCTGGTGCGGTTGGCGCAGGAAGCGCAAAGCGATGCTGAGACTCCGGGGGCGTCGCCGGCGACCCGGCCCACGCTCGCGAGCTTCACCGCCGAGTTGGCCGAGCGAGCTGCGGCGCAGCACGTCCCCACCGTCGAGGGGGTCACGCTGGCGTCCCTGCACGCTGCGAAGGGCCTGGAGTGGGACGCGGTCTTCCTGGTCAGCCTCGTCGAGGGAATGCTGCCGATCAGCTACGCGGTCACCCAGGAGGGGCTGGACGAGGAGCGCCGGCTGCTCTACGTCGGGGTCACCCGGGCGAGGAGTCAGCTGACGCTGTCGTGGGCCAAGGCCCGGGAGGCCGGCCGCCGCCCGCGCAAGCCGTCACGCTTCCTGGCCGGGATCGCGCCCGAGCCAGCCGGGCGTGCGGCGGCGTCGAGGTCGAAGCGGGGCGGTCCGCCGCCGCAGGTCGATGCCCGGCTCTGGGAGGCACTGCGGCAGTGGCGCTCCGAGCGGGCAGCCGAGCAGAAGCAGCCCGCGTTCTGCGTCTTCACCGATGCCACGCTGGCGGCGATCGCGAGCAAGCGCCCGGCGACGTTGCAGCAGCTGCGCGCGCTACCGGGGGTGGGTGCCACCAAGCTCGAGAGGTTCGGCCCGGGCGTCCTGGACATCCTGAAGACCGTCCCGTCCGATGCTGGTTCGACGGGAACGCTGCCGCCGCGCTAGGGCCGCGATAAATACGTTGCGTGGTTCGCGGCCACGCCGCTAGTTTCAGCGAGTCGACGTTTCCGACATGACGCAAGGAGGTGGCACTGTGACGGTGACGTGTACCCACGTCCATTGGACCCCGCGTTCGCGCGCCGGCCTCCCGGTGTTCACCGCTGCCAGCTTTGCGATGGCCGCCATGAGCGGCACCTGGGTCAAGGACCTCCCGGGGAACGCCCGCCCGCCTCGAGGGCGACCGCGCGTCTAGCCGACGCAGCAGCCGACTCGGAGGCCGCGGATCCCCTCTCCGGGATCCGCGGCTTTTTTGTCCTACCTCATTCCGATCCCCATTCCGACCCCCATCCCGACACTTGCGTCCTTAGAGGAGGTGACCACCGATGTTCGACACGATCACGATCGCGCGGATCGAGCACGAAGGCCTCGACCTGCCCTGCTGGGAGCATGATCCCGAGCTGTTCTTTGCAGAGCTGCCGCACCAGGTCGAGACCGCCAAGGCGGTGTGTGCAGGCTGCCCGCTGCGCAGCTGAGTGCCTGTCCGGCGCGATCGATCGGCGCGAGCCGTACGGGGTCTGGGGCGGGCAGTTGGTCGTCCTCGGTGCCGTCGTCGCACGCAAGCGTCCCCGGGGCCGCCCTCGCAAGGTGGCGGCCTGACGGCTCATTTCTCCGGTGAGCGCCGTGATTTCCCCCGAGCAGGGCCGCCTGGCCTGCGTGGTCGTGCAACAGCACGCTGATCAACAGCTGGGTTAGCGTGCAGGCGTGCCTAGCTCCGATCGCGATACGTCAGCACGGGTGACGCTCGGCGATGGGAGCGCCGCCGCCGGCGCTGGCATCCACGCCGCCCTCGACGTGCTCCTGGCCCCGGCACTGGCAGAGATCATCGACATGGTCGCCTGGCGCGAGGGCGAGTACCTGATGGTCGCCAACTCCGCGGGCTCCGCCCGGGCACCGCACGATCAGCCGGGTGCCGATTTCGAGGTCGTGTCGGGTCGCTCGCCGATCACCTGCCAGCACCCCATGCACGGCGTTCCCCGCGAAGACGGGGTACGTCCTGAGCAGAGCCCACCCAACGAGCGCAACGGCTATCCCGATGCCGTACGCCGGCTGGCCTCCGCGTTCGCTGACCCGAGCCGCAGCCCTGACCTGCATGTGATCCACACTCCGCGCCACTATTGGCCCGAGCGCGGCGGCCACCTCGGCGAGCACGGCAGCCTCGACGCCGGCCAGAGCCGCGCGCCGCTGATCCTGTCCGGGGCTGGTGTTGCCGGGTCGGGAGTGCTGCCCCGTGCCGCGCGGGTGATCGACATCGGGCCGACTCTCGCGCATGCCGCCGGCCGCCCGTTCGATGGCGCCGATGGCGAGCCGTTGAGTGATCTCGTCGAGCCGGGGGCGCGTCACGTCGTCGGCCTGCTGTGGGACGGGGTCAATTCCACCGATCTGCTGGAGCTGGCGTCCAGCGGAGCGCTGCCCAACGTCGCCCGCTTGCTCGAGCGAGGGTGCGCGCTGTCCGGGGGAGCGGTGGCCGAGTTCCCGAGCGTCACGCTGGTCAACCACACGAGTGCGCTCTGCGGGGTGGGCCCGGACGGCACGGCATCCTGGGCAATGTCTTCTTCGACCGGGCCACGGGCGTCCGCTATCTGGCGAACGACGCGAGCACCTGGCACCACGCCTGCGACTTGTTGCGCCCGGGTGTCCGCACGGTGTTCGAGGCCTGTCGCGGGCTCGCGACGGCGAGCGTCAACGAGCCGATCGACCGCGGCGCCGGCTACTCGACATCGCAGCTCATCCGCCAGGCCGGCCCGTCCGACGGCGCGCGGAGCATGCGCAGCGCGCTCCCACCGCCAGAGGGTGATCCGCACGCCACCCAGGAGTTCGTCGCCGGCGATGCCGATTACGCCTGGTCGACCCAGGTCGACGCGTTCGGGCTCGATCAGGTCGTCCAGGTCCTCGAGGACCCCCAGGGCCCGCCGGCGTTGCTCTGGTGGAACACCACGCTCGACTGATACCGGCCATCACGGCGGCGGCCCGTATTCGGCGCAGGCCCGAGCCGCCCTGCGCGACGCCGACGCGCGGCTCGGGGTCGCGATCGAGGCGCTCGATCGCCGCGGCGCGTTCGAGCACACGGCCTTCCTGCTGACCGCCGATCACGGCAGCGAAGCGGCCGATCCCACCTGCCGCGGCGACTGGGACGATGCCCTTGCCGCAGCAGGTATCGCCGTGCGCGACGAGGGCTACGGAGCTCTCTACTTGTTGTGAGCCGGCTGCGGGTGAATGCCGGTACTGGGCAGCGGGCGTCCCGGCCGGTTGGCCCGGGTGGCATGAACGGCGGCCTTCGTGCCCGGTTCGGCGAACCCGGGCTGCCAGTACTCCACCTCGCTGCGGAACGGCGCCGTCGCCCCGAGCTGGCACAGCACCCCGATCATCCCGAGGGTGACCCGGTGGATCAGCAGGTACGACGGCGGCAGGTTCAGCTGCCGGGCGAGTGCCGACGCCGGGTTGCGTGGATCGCCGATCCGGCTGGCCTCGCTGCGCAGCCACGCCCGGGTGAAGGTGAATTCCGGGGCGGCGATGGGGCCGAGCAGCGGCAGCAGGAAATCCAGCAGCGGCTGGGCATCGAGCTTGGCGGTCGCCAGGATGAACTTTTCCTTGCGCAACCCGTCATAGACCGCCTGCGCGTCGCCCGCCAGCGCGAGGCGCGCGAGGCGTCCGGCAGGCTCGGGCAGCCCTTCGGGGAGCCGGTTGACGGCGCCGAAGTCCAGCACGCCGAGCCGGCCATCGGGCAGCAGCCGGAAGTTTCCCGGATGCGGGTCGGCATGCAGCAGCCCGGCCCGGCCCGGGCCCGAGTAGAGGAAACGGACGAGCAGCTGACCCGCCCGGTCGCGATCGGCCTGGGCGCCGTCGCCGATGATCGCCGACAGCGGAACGCCTTCGAGCCATTCGCTCACCAGCACCCGGCCCGAGCCGGCGACGACCTTGGGGACCACGATGTCCGGGTCGCCGTCGTAGGCCTCGGCGAACGCGCGCTGCCACCCGGCCTCCAGCAGGTAGTCCAGCTCCTCGCTGACCCGTGCCTTCAGCTCTACCAGCAGCGGCTTGATGTCCATGCCCGGCGAGAGCGAGGCGAAGAGCCGGGCGGCACGGGCGAGCTGGTTCAGGTCGGAGATCAGAGCCGGCCCGGCGCCCGGGTACTGCACCTTGACGGCGACCTCACGGCCGTCGTGCCACACCGCGTGATGCACCTGCCCGATGCTCGCGGCTGCGGAAGGATGGTCGTCGAACGACTGAAAGTGCGTCCGCCAGTCGGCTCCGAGCTCGGACGTGAGCACCTGGTAGACGCTTTGGGCGGGCATCGCCGGAGCGGATCCTGCAGCTTCGTCAGCGCGGCCCGGTAGGGCCCGCCACCTCCTCGGGAAGCGCGGCCTCGAGCACGGAGAGCGCCTGACCGAACTTCATGGCCCCGCCCTTGAGTTCCCCGAGGACCTTGAACAGCTGGGCTGCCGTGCGCTGCTGAAGTTCGACGGCGACCAGCTCCGCCGGGCGGCCGCCGATGCGCTTGCCGAGCCCGAGCGTGGCGCGGCCGGCAACTCCCAGCGGGAGTGCCGCGAGCTTGGCCGTGCGGGTCACGGCGCGGCGGGGGATTTCAGCCACGTTGACGACCGGGGCAACGACCAGGGGGACCGATCACACTGTCCATAGTGCGTCTTGGCCCGGCCGGGCCTCACGTCGAGTGACTCAACTCCCCTTGCGTGTCGCTCGGCGGCTCGGTCCGGGGACGCGGCGGGCCCTGCCGGGGGCGGGCGCGCGGACCCGGAAGCCCGAACGGCATCTCCGGGCGGTTGCTCAACGTGGGTAACGTCGCGCCCTCCGGGGCCAGCGGCAGCTGGAAGGAGAACGTCGCGCCCTTCCCGAGCGTTGATTCGACCGTCAGCGTGCCGCCCATGGCGCCGGCGAGCCGGCGGGCGATGAACAAGCCCAGGCCGGTGCCGCTCGTGGTCATCCGTAGCGGATCCTCCACTCGGTGGAACTTGTCGAAGACGCGGTCGAGCTGGTCGGCCGGGATGCCGCGGCCGTGGTCGACCACGCGCACGCAGGCTGTCGCCTCGTCGGGGTTGCGCTGGCACTCCACGTCGACGGGCGAGTCTTCGGGGGAGTACTTCAGGCCGTTGCTGATGAGGTTGGAGAGCACCTGGATGACGCGGGTCGGGTCGGCCTGCACGAGTACCGGCTTCGGCGGCGCTGCGGTCGTGATCCGTGAGGCGTCGCCCGGGAAGTCGTCGACCGCCCGGCGGGTGAGCGCGGAAAGGTCGGCGGTCTGCATGACGACGGCGGCGGACGGCTCCGAGACGCCGGAGGCCAGCAGCAGGTCCTCCACCAGCCGGGCGAGATGGGAGACGCGGTCGGCGACGGTGTCGAGCATCTCGCGGCGGCGGTCCGGGGTCATGTCCTCGCCGCGCCGGCGCAGCAGCTCGACGTAGCCCTTGATCGGGGTGATCGGGGTGCGTAGCTCGTGTGAGACGGTCGCGATGAAGTCGCTCTTGAGCCGCTCGACCTGACGCTCGCGGGTGACGTCGTAGACCAGCACGACGTCCTGCGTGAGGTTGTCGCCCTCGAAGACCGCGTTGTGCGACATGCGCACCCAGCGCTCCTCGCCGTCGGAGCGCCTCAGCGCGAGTTCGATGGTGCGCCGGGGGGCCTGCGGGGTGAGCCCGAGCGTCGTGACGTCCATCAGATTGGGGTTCTCCGCCATCTCGTCCGCACTCGACGCCCCCGCGTCGTCGCCGGCCTCGACGGGACGGCAGGCGAGCAACTCTCGAAGTGGGCGACCGCTGGCGAGGTCCGCCGGTAGTCCCGAGAGTGCATGCATGGACGGGCTCCATACCTGCACGCGGCTGTCGGCGTCGATGACGAGGATGCCGTCGCTGGAGTGGTCGACGACCGCCTGCAGCTTGCCGGTCTCCTCGATGAGACGGGTCAGGTGTTCGGAGCCGCGCAGCGCCACCGCGAGCGCGCCGATCAGCGGGCTGAGCACGGTGAGGTCACGGCCCTTGAGCCGGTTGCCCTTCCCGACCAGCACCAAGATCCCCAGCCGGCGCCCTTCCGCCTCGAGCGGGGCGATGAGGGTGCGTCCCCACCCGGCCGGGAGCCCGTCCTTCACCAGTTCAGGAGTGGCTTCAGCGAGGGCGAGGAGGGCCGCGTCGAACGCGGTGAGTTCGGTGACCATGACGCCGGCGTCGTCAGCCAGCACGACCCCGCCGCCTTTCTCGTCGTCGCCTTCGAGCACGATGCGGGCGCTCACCCCGCTGAATGCCTCCCGCAGCCGTTCCAGGAAAGAGAGCATCAGCGCATCGGCGACGAGGCGGCCGGCTAGCACCTGGGTGAGCGCGACGAGCTTTTCGGTGCGCTCGCGCTCGTCCGCTTCCTGGGCGGCGGCCCGGTAGGCGTAAGTCAGGGCGGCGGCCGGCAGAAGCGTGAATGGCAGCAGCGCTGGAGCGCTGACGCCCACCCCGACCGCGACGGCGCCGATCCCGCAGGTTCCGACAGCCATCACCAGTGACAGCCGCCACCCATCGGCGATCGTCTCCTTGATGGGGGCGCCGCTGGCAGCCGAGAGCACCCAGGACAGCAGTAACAGGTTGAGCGCGGCGAACGTCAACGTGCCGGTGAGCAACGCCGCGACCATCGTCGCGGACAGCCCCTCGCCGGGCCGGGCGATGGCACTGACCATCGTGACGAGCAGCGCTGTCCCGGTGGCGTGGGCGCCGAGGTTGAAAACCTTCTTCACCATGGCGCGCCGCGGGTCGACCAGCGACGCGACGGCCAGGCCCATGATGGCGACGATGGTGGCCATCGCCGGCGGGAGCAGCAGGACGTCCGCGACCATCGCGGCTTCGAGCAGGGTCAGCGCCTCGACGTCGTCACCGCGGCGAAGGCGCACCGCCGTGAATTCGGCGACGAACGTGATCAGCAGCAGCAGCAGCGGCAGCCAGTGTGCCGACATCGAGACCTTGACCGGCGCAACAGCGCGGTGGGACCAGCCGAAGCAGGCACCCACCGCGCTGACCGTGCCGAGCATTGCCGTCCAGGCGACGACCCGATTGACACGCGACGGAGCGGCCGGAGCCTCTCCGATCGCGGTTTCGGTCATGTCCAGGCGACGGTCGTCCAGGAGCGCGCCGTCCAGGAGCGGGCGCTCCAGGAGCGGGCGAGGAAGTTGTCGGCGGTCCAGGACCGTGCGGTCCAGGAGCGGGCGAGCCATCCATCAGCCGTCCAGGAGCGGGCGGACCAGGAGCGGGCGGACCATGAACGCGCCGTCCAGGAGCGGGCGGTCCAGGAGCGGGCGGACCAGGAGCGGGCGGACCAGGAACGGGCGAGCCACTCTTGCGCCGTGCCGTCAGCGCCGCTCCAGGAACGGGCCGACCAGGCAGCGATGGTCCAGGAGCGAGCTTCCGGGCTCAGCTGGGTCCAGGAGCGGGCAACCCAGGACCGGGCCGCGGGCGAAAGCTTGTTCCACCACTTGTCGGCGGCAGCGCGGTTGCCGGCGAGCATCGCAGCGCTGAACTTGTCCCAGATGTGGTTCTGGCCGGCGGGCCAGGTGTCAGGAGCCGGGTCGATGACCGGAGCCGGGGTGGCGAGTGCGGCCGTCAGGTCCAGGCCGCCGGCGCCCGCTGCCGTGGGGTCGGTGAGCCCGGCGGCGGTGTAGGCGCGAACCCGTCAGGATTGCCTTCACCTGGTCAGGTGACAGGCCGGGGCGGGCGTCCAGCAGGTCAGCGACGACGCCGCTGGTCAAGGCCGTCGACATCGAGGTTCCGCTGCCGAGGAAGTAGCTCTCGCCGACCCGGCTGCCAGGGTTCGCGAGGTCGACCACGGAGCCGGGCGCCCGCAGCGAGACGAGGTGAGCGCCGGGGGCGACCAGGTCAGGCTTCGCGACACCCTGCGCGGCCGGTCCTCGCGAGGAGAACGAGCCGCGACGACGTCGTCCGTGCGGAGCCGGTACCGCACTCGTCCAGCGCGCCGACCGTCAGCAGCGTCGGGTCGTTACCGGGTGAGCTGATCGTGCCCGGGCCCGGGACCGGCGTTGCCGGCCGGCACCACGACGACGATGCCGTCCGCCACAGCGCGTCGAGGGCCAGGGTCAGCGGGTCGAACTGGTAGGGCAGCGGGCTGCCGGACGACAGCGAGAGGTTGAGCACCCGGATGTCGAGCGGCTTCTGCGCGAGGGCGACGACCTGCAGCCCGCGCAGCACGTTCGACCAGCGATGTGCGCCGCTCGATCCGCGCCACCCGGACGTCGAGCAGGCGGGCGTCGGGAGCGGCGCCGGCGTAGGCTTGCCGCCCGAGGCCTTCCCGTTTCCGGCGATCAGGCCGGCGACGAACGTCCCGTGGCCGTAGTCTGTCGTGGCTGCTGTTGCGGCTGGTGCCGGTCACGTCCGCGTGGATGACCCGCCCCGACAGGTCGGGGGAGTCGTCCACGCCGGTGTCGACGACGGCCACCGTGATCCCGCGGCCGTCCGGGGACTGCTTCGTGAGCCCGAGGGTCTGGCGCGCCGTCTCGTCCGGGCCGGACGACCGCGTCCAGCGCGGCCTCGCCGACGTGCGCTGGCTCTCGGGGCGGCCGCTCACGTGCATCGCGCGGTTGGCGGCCACGGTGCAGCCGGTCGACGTCGGCACCGGCGGGGAGGTCGGCCGCGACGCCGTGAATGATCGACAGCTGCGAGGTCACGTGACCACCGGCGGCCTGGGCGGCCGCGGCCGGGTCCGAGCAGCCGAACACGATGACCGAGCCGGTCGGCGTCTTCGCCGTGATGCGGGGGCGGCGGCCTGCGCTGCCGTGGCCGCCTCCGAACGTCACCGCGGACATGGCTATCGCGGCGACGGCTGCGATCACCTTGCCTCGCGAGCGCCGCCCGGAGGCATTCACCGCCCCGCCCCCCGCTCCTGCCTGCTGCCCGTCGGTGCGGCGGTCTCGAAGACGGGGGCGGCCGGCCCATACGTGACGCGGCGTGGACATCGTGTTGCCTCCTGAACGGCGGTACTCCTCATGTGCGTCGTCGCCCGGGCCCCACACCGCGCAGAGCCATTGGATGGAATTCAGGCAGGATGTGTTGCGCCGAACGGAGCACCGCAATTACGCCCACCTGCGACGTATCGGCTGGGCGACGAGCGTGACCTGAGAACCTGCCCGCACATCTGTCGCGAAATGACCGGACGTCTGTCCCCGATGAACCACGCCTCCGCCAGCTGCTGCGACCCCGGCCCGCTGCGAGTGGAGCGCCCGGCCGACGGGGTCGCCGTTCTGACGCTGGCGCTGCCTGAGCGGCGTAACGCCATGACCGAGGAACTGACGGCCGCTTGGGCGAGCGCGGTGGCGAGCTGGCCAGCGACCGGACGCTGCGCGCAGTCGTCGTCACGGGGAAGGCAGCGCCTTCTGCTCCGGAGGTGATCTGTCGTGGATCGAGGCAGGCGGTGGGCAGGTCGACGCGCTACGCAGCAAGATGCGGGCGTTCTACCTGACCTGGCTGTCCATCCGTGATCTCGAGGTGCCGGTGCTCGCGGCCGTGAACGGCCCGGCGATCGGGGCCGGCCTGTGCCTCGCGCTGGCCTGCGACCTGCGGTACGCCTCGCCCAACGCCCGCTTCGGCGCACCGTTCGCGGCGCTTGGCATGCACCCGGGCATGGCGGCGTCCTACCTGCTGCCCGAGGCGGTGGGGCTGCCCCGGGCGCGTGAGATGCTCTACACCGGCCGGATCTACAGCGCTGACGAGGCGGTGCGATGCCGGGTTGATCAACGGAGTGCTGCCGGCCGCGAGCCTGCTGGACGATGTCATCGCGACCGCCGAGAAGGTGGCCGCGATGGCGCCGGTGGCGGTGCGCCTGACCAAGTCGGCGCTGCGGCACGGGCCACGCTCGTACGCCGAAGCCATCGAGTGGGAGGCGCTGGCGCAGCCGATCACGATGGCGACCGCGGACATGCGGGAGGGCCTCGGCCGCACAGGGCGAACGGCGCAAGCCCGCGTTCGAAGGCCGCTGACCCGGCCTCGAACCAACCCCGGCATTGATCAGGCCCCGGCCGCATCGGATCCGGCTTCCCCTTCCGGATCCCACGCGGCCGAGGCCTCATCCATGACGCTAGGGAGCCCCGGTGAGGGCGTCAACGGGCTGTGGCATCCCCTGTGGACAACACTGTGGACACGGTGGGGGAACGTCCGTTTTAGCTGTGGAAAGCCTGCTCACAAGGGTGTGGACAAACTGGCTTCCGGACCTGTTGACCAGCGCCAGGAGCTGTGGACAAAGAAAGTTGACCCGTTACCCCTGGTGAGTGCGTGGTTACTCGCTCTGGCCCGCCTTTGGCGGGGTGTCGTCACCGCCGTCGTGCGCGTCCCGCTCGGCTTGCTGGTCCTTGGCGTCCTGCTCCCGCTTCCCCGCCGCCCCTTCCTGGGCGCGTCGCCGGCCAGCTTGGCGATCTCGGCGAGGGGATCCATGGAGTCGCCGGGGCGGCCGACGAAACCGGCGGGGTCGTCGAGGTCGCCGGAGCTGGGGAGCAGATCCGGGTGGGCCCAGATCGCGTCCCGACCCTCGATCCCGCGCTGCTCGCGTAGCGCCTGCCAGAGCGCAGCCGCGTCACGTAGCCGGCGCGGGCGCAGCTCGAGCCCGACGAGCGCGGCGAACGTCTGCTCCGCCGGCCCGCCGCTGGCGCGCCGCCGCCGGGTGGCCTCCTGCAGCGACGGGGCTGCGGGAAGGCGGCGCGGCCACCGCCGACATGGTGACCTCGTCGACCCATCCTTCGACGAGCGCGAGCGCCGTCTCCAGGCGGGCGAGCGCGGCTTGCTGCTCGGGGGTCTGCGGGCTGGCGAAGGCGTCGGCGCCGAGCATCTCCGACAGCCGCTCGGGATCCAGCGAGCTCGGATCGAACTGCGACGGGTCGATCGAGAAGACCGCCCGGCCGATCGCCTCGGGATCGACGGTGATGCCGCGGGCGTACTCCTCCACGGCTCCCAGCAGGTGGCCGCGCAGCCACGGCACGTGCTGGAAGAGGCGCTGGTGGGCCAGTTCGCGCACGGCCGCGTAGAGCTGCACCTGGTCCTCGGGAATCTCCAGCCCGGCGCGCGAGGATCTTGACGTTGTGGGGGAGCAGCGCGGGGGCGCCGAGGGGCAGGCCGACATCGGTGGCGCCGACGACCTCACTCGCCAGTGCCGAGAGCGCCTGGCCGACCTGGGCGCCGAAAAGCAGGCCGCCCATCTGGTGCAGCATCCCGGTCAGCGGGCCCGCGAACTCGCCGAGCATCGATGACAGGTCGACGCCGTCCGGGAGCTTGAGCCCGTCGGGCAACTCCAGTCCGTCAAGGCCGCTCAAGCCAGGTTGCCCAGGCTGGCGAGGCCACCGGTGACCCCCGAGCCCATCGCGTCGACCACCTTGGACGCGACCGGATCGCAGATCGTCTGCCAGACCGGCAACGTGCGCTCGACCCACTCGGTGCGGCTCCAGCTGGCGAGCTCCTCCGCGGCTCCCGCCAGGCCAGGCAGGGTCGTCACGTCATCGAGCCAGTGGTTGGCCAGCCGGCCCGCCTCGCGTACCGCCGCCTGCTGGGTCTTGCTCAGGAGGCCGGCTTTCGCTGGAGGCGCCCTGCACGGCCATCTGACGGGCGAGCTCCCAGTTGATGGGGCCGCCCTGCCAGGACAGCAGCTTCTCCAGCTCGCGGAAGAAGGGCGCGCCCTCACCGAAATCCCGCCCGAGCCGCCGGAACCGCCCGAGCCGGGACCGAAACCGAAGGGAAACTGCCCGCTCATGCCTGCCACGGTAGTCCGCGGGGCTGTGACCGAGCCGGCTGCGCTGCCGCGCCAAGGGCCACCAGCCGGCGCTACGCCCTCAGCGCAGCCTGTGGTGCCGCCCACAGCGGCCTGGCATACCGTGCCGGAGTGGCTGATGGCAGTGGCGTCCGCTTCTTGCTCGACATTCGTGACGAGCCGTTGTCCACCGACGAGTGCCTGCGGTTCGTCGCCGATCCGAGCGCCGGCGGCGTGAGCCTGTTCCTCGGAGCGGTGCGTGACGACGACGGCGGCCGCGGCGTCGTGCAGCTGGCGTACTCCGCCCACCCGACGGCTCTGGAGCAGTTGCGCGAGATCGCACACGAGGTGGCGGCGGGCGTGCCGGTGGTGGCCGTCGCTGCCCTTCACCGGGTCGGGGAGCTGGCCATCGGTGACGCTGCGGTCGTGGTGGCGGTGTCGGCTGTGCACCGTGGGGAGGCGTTCGAGGCGTGCCGGACGCTGATCGATCGGCTCAAACATGAGGTGCCGATCTGGAAGCACCAGACATTCACCGACGGCACCGCCGAATGGGTGGCGGCGTGCTGATCTTGCGTCTTCGCGCTTAAGAACACACCGGCGGCGTGCCGAGTCGGTAGGGGAATCTGCTGGTGCTGTCGGTCAGTACTCGTCTCTTTAAGGGTGGAAGCGCTATGGAACACGTGGTCTTCTCGGCAGCCGAAAGCGGCGCCGGCGAGGAATTTCGGCGGGTCGGGAGCATCGAGGAGGCTGTGCGAGTCGTCGAGCATCTGCGTAACGACCTCGGCATCACGGATCCTTCGGTGTTCGCCCTGACGCCGGTTCCGGTCGCGTTCAAGACCTACTACCGGGTCGAGGTGCCTGGCCTTGCCGAGCCGCCCCCCGAGGCCGAGGAGTCGAGCCTCGACCTGCCGCCCGCGGAGCTGCCCCACGCGGAGCTGCCCCACGCCGATGCCGTGCTGGAAGCCGGCGGGGACGCGAACGCCGACGGCGACTTCCTGTTCGACGGCAACAGCGACTTCGAGGTGCCGGGCATCCTGCCCGACGCGTCTGCCATCCCGGCGAGCCGCACGGACGGCGAGAGGGACCGTTCGCTGGGGTACTTCGCTCGCTGACTGATCGGGTCGCCGTGTCGCTTGCCTAGACTCCGATGCTGTGACCCGGCGGACGACCACCCTGCTGGTGACGTCCGTGCTGATCATCGTGCTGGCGACGATCGGACTGACGCTGCCGGTTCCCTTCGTGGCGCTGCAGCCCGGGCCGACGACGAACACGCTCGGAAAGTCCGGCGGCAGCGAGCTGATCTCGATCACGGGGAAGGTCACGACCTACCCCGTGACGGGGCAGTTGCTGCTGACGACCGTCTCCGAGCAGCCGACGCTCACGCTCTTCTCGGCGGTGGGCTACTGGCTGTCGTCGCACAACGCGGTGGTGCCCGAGGAGCTGATCAACCCCACGGGGGCGAGCCAGCAGGAGCAGAACAAGCAGGGCCAGGCCGACATGGTCACGTCGCAGGAGAACGCGACCACAGCCGCCCTGCACTACCTGCACGTTCCGGTGGTCGTCACCGTCGTGTCGACCGGGAAGGGATTGCCCGCGTCCGGCAAGTTGAAGAACGGTGACGTGCTGCTCGCCGTGGACGGCCACAAGCTGCTCGACTCGGTGAATCTGCGCGCTGACATCCGTCCGCGGAAGCCCGGATCGAACGTGACGATCCAGTTCCGTCGCGCCGGGGTGACGCAAGAGGTCACCCTGAAGACCGTCCCGGCGCCCGACGACGCCACGAAGTCGATCATCGGCGTGACGCCGCACGACCAGCCCCCGTTCACGGTCAAGATCGGCCTGCGCGGGGTGGGTGGCCCGAGTGCCGGGCTGATGTTCGCTCTGGGCATCGTCGACCGCCTCGAGCCGGCGAATCTGACCGGCGGCAAGACGATCGCCGGCACCGGCGAAATCCAGGCCAACGGCACGGTCGATCCCATCGGCGGAATCCAGCAGAAGCTGGTCGGAGCCCGCCGGGCGGGCGCCACGACTTTCCTGGTGCCCGCAGCCAACTGCGCGGAAGCGAGCGCTGCCGTTCCTGCAGGCCTGCGGCTCGTGAAGGTCACATCGCTTGCACAGGCTATCGGCGCCCTGGATGGTATTCGCAGCGGCGACACGAGCGAGCCAGGCTGCTGAGCGAGCAGCCTCGGCTACCTTGAGGCCGTACGGCAACCCGTAACCGGCCCGCCGGGCCACCGGCCGCTGGCCATCCCGGCCGGTCGGCTGGCATCCCTGGGAGGCGCACTCGTGGCGGTTCGTAATCCGTTGCGCCGGCGACGTCCCCGGTTCCTGGTCCCGATCGTCGTGACGATCATCGTGCTCGTCATCCTCGGTGCCGTCTTCGTCAACGCTTTCACCGATCTGCTCTTCTTCCGCTCGGTGCACTTCAGCAGCGTCTTCACGAAGGTGCTCGGCACGCGACTGGTGCTGTTCGTCATCTTCGGCCTGATCATGGGCATCGCCGTGGCGACCACGATCGTGATCGCGTACCGGCTGCGGCCCGCGATCCGTCCGATGTCGCTGGAGCAGCAGAACCTCGAGCGCTACCGGTTGGTGCTCGAGCCGTTCCACACCTGGCTGCTGATCCTCATCGCGGGGCTCGCGGGCATCCTCGCCGGCGTTTCCGCGTCCGGGCGGTGGCGGACGTACCTGCTCTGGGTGAACGGGCAGCACTTCGGCATCAAGGACCCGCAGTTTCATCGCGACATCAGCTACTTCATGTTCACGTACCCGTTCCAGCGGTTCCTGCTCGGGTTCGCGTTCACGGTGGTGGTCGTGTCCCTGGTGATCGCGGCACTCACGCACTACCTGTTCGGCGGCATCAGGCTGCAGACCCAGGACCGGGTGGAGAAGGTGATCCCGGCAGCCAAGGTGCACCTGTCGGTGATGCTGGGCCTTTTCGTGTTGCTGAAGGCCGTCGCGTACTACCTCGACCGCTTCGGGCTCGCGTTCAGCCCGCGGGGCAAGGTGACGGGCGCGTCATACACCGACGTGCACGCCGTGCTGCCGGCCAAGACGATCCTGCTGTTCATCAGCCTGCTCTGCGCGGTGCTGTTCATCTACAACATTCGCCAGCGCGGCTGGATCCTGCCGGCGCTGTCGTTCGGGATACTCGTCATCAGCGCGCTCGTGATCGGCGGGCTGTATCCGACGTTGATCCAGTACTTCTCGGTCCGTCCGAACGAGTCGGTGAAGGAAAAGCCGTACATCGCGCGCAACATCACCGCGACCCGCGCCGCGTACGGCATCGGGAGTGACCACGTTCAGATCTCGACGTATCCGGCGAGCCAGAACGTCACGGCGACGCAGATCGGTGCCGACAAGGGCACCATCCCGAATACGCGGCTGCTCGACCCTGTCGTGCTGTCGAAGACTTTCGAGCAGTTGCAGCAGATTCGGTCCTACTACGGTTTCCCGCCCAACCTCGACATCGACCGCTACACGGTCGACGGCAAGACCCAGGACTACATCGTCTCGGTACGCGAACTCGACCAGTCCGGGCTCTCGTCGAACCAGCGCAACTGGATCAACCTGCACCTGAACTACACGCATGGCAAGGGCTTCGTGGCGGCGCCGGCCAACACGGTCGACGACACCGGCCGGCCGATATTCGCTGAGAAGGACCTGCCCGTCACCGGGCCGCTGAACATCACTCAGGACGACATCTATTTCGGCGAGCAGTCGCCGAACTACTCCATCGTGGACACCAAGCAAGCCGAGATCGACGGGCCGAGTGGTACCAACACGGCCACCGGAAACGACCAGAAGACCAACCATTACAGCGGTAGTGGAGGCGTGTCCGTCGGGTCGACGTTCAATCGCCTCCTGTTTGCGCTGAAGTTCGGCGACAAGAACCTGCTGCTGTCGAGTGCCATCACGAAGAACTCGCGGATTCTCTACGCCCGAAACCCGCGCACGCGCGTGCAGAAAGTGGCGCCCTGGCTGACGCTCGACGGCGATCCGTATCCCGCCGTCATCAAGGGCCGGATCGTGTGGATCCTCGACGGATACACGACGTCGAGCGGGTACCCGTACTCGGAACGCACGCGTCTGGGCGACGTCACCAACGACGCCAATACCGGCGGCAACCGGGCCGCCCAGGCGAACAACGAGATCAACTACATTCGCAACTCGGTCAAGGCCACCGTCGACGCCTACACCGGCAACGTGACGCTCTACGCGTTCGACCCGAGTGACCCGTTGCTGAAGACGTGGATGAAGGCGTTTCCCGGCACGGTGAAGACCAGCATTCCCGAGGCGCTGCGCGTGCATTTCCGCTACCCCGAGGACTTGTTCAAGGTGCAGCGCGACCTGATCGGCCAGTACCACGTGACCGACCCGGTCGGCTTCTACACGCAGGAGGACTTCTGGTCGGTTCCGGACGAGCCGGGTAACGCCGGAACCCAGCAGCCGCCGTTCTACCAGTTCGCCCAGCTTCCCGGGCAGTCGAAGCCCGACTTCAACCTGACCAGCCCGCTGAACGCCCAGCGCGCACCGAAGCTCGCGGCGTTCATGTACGTCTCGAGCGATCCCGGAAACTACGGGGAAATAAGGATTCTGGAGCTTCCGCAGGGCGTCACGATCAACGGCCCGGTGCAGGCCAAGGCCACCATCGAGTCGAATTCAGTGGTGTCGTCTGCCCTCAGCCTGCTGAGACAGGCTGGCAGTCAGACCATCAGCGGCAACCTGCTTACCTTGCCGGTAGCTGGTGGGATCATCTACATCGAGCCGTACTACGTTCAGGCGACCAGCGATCAGGGATATCCGACGCTGCAGGACATCGCGGTCGCCTACGGGGACCGGATCGGCTTCGCCCGCACGCTCACCGGAGCGCTGACGAATCTGTTCGGTCAGGGCGCGGGCAATGCGACGACGCCAACCGGCAGTGGCGGCGGACCGACTCCTTCGCCGACTACAAGCGGTGGCACTCAGCCCACTGTCGGTGCTTCGCCTGAGGTGCAGGCGCTCGCCGCGCAGGCCGCCAGCCTGTTCGAGAAGGCGCAGAAGGCGTTCGGCTCCGGAGACTTCACCGCTTACGGCGAGTACCAGACCCAGCTGCAGGACACGCTGAACAAGCTGGTAGCAGCAGGCAAGGTGACGACGCCGTCCGCCTCGCCCTCGGGCAAGGCGTCGGCGAGCCCGTCGGCCTCCGCGTCGCCAAGCGCCTCGCCGCCGCTGACGCCCAGCCCGTCGCCGTAGCGGCGCCCCAGGGTGCTGCCAACGCGCCCGAACCACCATTTCGGTGTGCTCGAGCACGTTGATCACGTTTGACGCTCGACGTTGCGCCTGGGTAACGTGGCGGAACCGACGCGGGGTGGAGCAGCTCGGTAGCTCGCTGGGCTCATAACCCAGAGGTCGCAGGTTCAAATCCTGCCCCCGCTACCACGCCCGAATCAGGGCAAAGTGCATCAAAGTCCCCGCTCACGCGGGGGCTTTGTCGCGTTCGCGGTCATTCGCAGCTGAGTTTCTAGGACCGGCCTCGGCTTGTCGGATTTCTGTCCACGCGTTTGTCTGGACAGCTGCCCATTGGCAGGGCCATGTCCAGGGCGCTCGCCTGCGGAGACGGCAGTCAGCCTGTCCAAGCGGCCCTTCCCCAGAGGTGTCGGGATTGAGGCCGGCCCGCCTTCTCAAGCCAGCGAGTGATGGCGCATCCACAGGAAGGCGAGCAGCTGTGGATAACGCCCGCCACGTTGGTATCGGCCTGCCATCCTGTGGAGCCATGGAGCTACGCCCCTATGAGTACCGCGACCCAGGGCAACTGCTGGCAGAGGTGATGGCGGGCGACGTCTTGTCTGAGCACGACTTGGTGCTGGTGTTGGTCTGCGAGCCGTCGGTCGATCAGAAGATCGTTCGTACGGTCCGGTTCACGCAGACACCGCCACCCGACGTGGATCAATGGGAGCGCTCCCGGTTCCTCAGGCAGATCGTGGAGCAACTGCAGGTGCCGGCGTGCAAACTGGGGGAGCCGCCCAGCCATTCGGTGATGACGATTACGGCGCGACGCGGGTGGCCCGAGTTCGGGCCATCCGAATTCTCATGGCTTGCGGGCTGGCGATACAGCAACCATCTCGCTCCTGTTTTCGTCGGTGACCTCTTGCTGATCACGGAACACGGCTGGGCCGACTTCATGAGCGGGCGTGCAGGACGACTTCCGGCGCTCGCCTGATGGCGTCCGTTTCCGGGTCAACGGCGGGGATGCCGCAAGCGGCTCGTAGGCAATGCCGCAGCTGGGTGACGGCGTGCAGCGCAACGGCGCCCAGCGACAGCATTTTCTGATGCTGGGCGTCGCCACCGACGGTGCGATCGTCCGAAATTGTCGGTGGGCTTCCCTGCTTCCTGGGCGATTTCTTTGTCGAGGGAAACCGGGGGGCGAGCGCTGCCAGTGAAGTCGCCGCCGCGCTCGATGATCACCTCTACGCGCTCAACGATGCGATCTCGACGCCGAGCGGAGACGTCCGATTTCCCCAGGAGCCCCGCGCGTATTTGGAGGATTGGGCGGCAACTGACTCGGGCTACTTGCGACGGTTCTACCCACCTCACGACGACGAGGCCCACTACGAGGTCACTCCCGCTTTCGAGAAGGCCTACGCGTGGGTGACGTCTCTCAAAGGCAGGCAATTCGTCGGGACCGAGTCCCGTCTGCACACGGTGGTCGACCTGCTTCGACAGATCGTGTACGGAACCGAGGCCGACCCCGACCTTCGCCTTGCCGAGCTGCGCCGCCGTCGCAGGGAGCTGGACGCCGAGATCGCCGCTGTGGAAGCCGGCCAGGTCGCAGTGCTGGATCCGACCGGTGTTCGCGACCGCTACCAACAACTGTCTGCAATCGCGCGGGAGCTGCTTTCCGACTTTCGCGAAGTGGAGGAGAACTTCCGCCTGCTGGACCGATCCGCCCGCGAGAAGACTGCTGCCTGGGACGGCTCCAAGGGCGAGCTGCTCTCCGAGCTCATAGGAAGCCGATCGGAGATCACGGGCTCTGATCAAGGCAGGAGCTTCCAAGCCTTCTACGAGTTCCTTCTCTCGCAGGCACGCCAGGAGGAGCTCACCTATCTGCTGGCAAGGGTGTCGGCGCTCGACACGGTCGATGAGGGGTTCAGCTCCTCACTTGATAACGAGAATGATCAGTAAACTGTCGTGGGGCGACCTCGGATGTGCCTGAGCCGACAACCGCTCTGATCAGGTGATCAGGCCGCCGGCTACTCATCGCGGCGTGGCCAAAGCCCGTCGGCGCTGGGATAACCGCATCGGTCACATCCTGAGCAGCGGGATCATGCGTTCAGCAGTTGGTAGCGCTGCCTGAGGACCTCGCCGTCGGGGTGCAGGGGCAGCAGGACTTCGGCCGGCAGGCTGCCCAGCACGACGGCTTTATGGTTGCCGAACACTGCCCGGGCTTCGCCCCAGCGCCGCCATATCGTGGGATGCGCGGCGGGCGCGCAGAGTGCGTAGACCACCCTTTCCCCGCCTTCGGCGAGGACGTTGGCGAGGGCAACGTTGCGCATCGGCTGGTTCAGGCCGTGGCGCAGCACACAGCCTCCGCTGTCGTCTGCACCCTCTAAGGGATTCAGTCCGTCTACGTGGACGTGTTGGGCGTATTGGCGGGGTTGGCCGAGGTCGCGGTTGCGAAGCTGAAAGCAGGCCTGGGGGTTGTGGCCGAACGGTCCCGCGGAGTGGCAGATGTCTTGCCGGTCGTTGCCCCGAGCCTCGTAGCCCGAGCACCATCCGAAGTCGATTTCGGTGAGCTTGACTTCGATCAGTGCGGCGAGCCGATTGCCTTCCATGTCGTGTCCGCGGAGCACGACGTCGACCTGGGTTTGGTGCCGGCGGGCCGTTGTGGCCTCACCGAGTCGATCGTCGGGGTCGATGTATTCGAAGACTGCTGCATCCGCCGAGACGGCAGGCAAGCCCAGATGTACGAGGGCCGCGCAGCGGCCTTCCTCCGTGAGTGGCGCGAAGAGGTTCAGTGCGAACGCCTGCGAGGAGCGGACGTGTGCCAGGTAACGATGGTCGAGGCCCGCCTGAACAAGCGCGTGCAGCGCATCGGCGGCCGCCGGCAGCACGTTGCTGACCACGTCGCGAAGAATCGGGGAATCCGCGGGCCGGAGACCGGCGCTGGAAAGCAAATCCGTCTGCATCCGTGCCGCTTGTCGGGGCCGTTCGAGCGTCCGGCCGGCGAGTGCTGGGTCGGGGTTGGCGCGGGCGCGGAAGGTCTTGACGGACACGTCGGGCCCGTCCTGCGTCGCGATGTGGATCCGCCAGCGGATCGCGCCGTCGAGCGCTTCCAACTGAGGCAGCGTGTACGGGCCGAGCGCGGGCGCCGTGCCGTTCGGTGAGGCCACGACGAGGTCGATCTGTGCCGGGTGGTCGGTGCGGACACCGAGATCCAGGCCGATCTGCTGCTGATGAGCGGATACCCAGGTCCAGTAGTCCAGGGCCTGCAGCACGAGCATGGGGTCGTTGCCGAGTTTGGTTTCCACGATGTGCAGGGTCTGGCCGTCGTGGCCGAGGAAGTCGAGGTATGCCGGATGGCCGACAGGTCGCCAGGCCGGGTACTCGCGCCGCAGCGGCTCTCGCAGTCCCAGCGTGGCGGCGCCGGCAGCGGCGAGCGCTGCCGGGAGTGCATGCTCACGGTCGGTGTCGTCGCTACCGACGAACCGGTCCCGGACAGCTGTCGACACGGCAGACTCGATAACGGAACGATCATGAAGGGTCAGCGGGGAGTCGACGATGATGCTCACCGGCGCCGGCTGCGCGACGGTCGGCTTGCTGTACTGAACTCCGGCAAGAACTTCGACGCCGGTCCGGGTCCGGCGTAGCCGCAGCACCTGGCGCCCCTGGCAATGCCATGCCAGGTAGCTGCGCCGGTGCGCGGGCCGAAGCGCCCAGTGCGTTGCCGCGAAATGCACTAACGGCTCGACGGCAGGCTCCCAGACGCCCAGCGCGTGGTCGGCGCGGTTTCGTACCGGCTGAAGCCGATAGTCGGCAAGGACCTGTTCGCGGGCGGGCACGATCGCGGGGCGGGGGATCAGATCCGCGTCGTAGCTGAAGACCCGTACCGGAGTGGCTATCCACGGCAGCCTGTTCAGCGTCGGGTGCTCGGTCCCGGCCGGGAGAACCAGCAACAGGTCTCGGTCTTGCTGGAACGCCAGGCCCCACGCGAGCGCCGTGTCAATGTCAGTTCGGTTCTCGCCGGGGCCGACGGCCACCATGAGGCGGTCGGTGTCGCCGAGCATGCAGACGGTGGCGGACGTGCGCATGCCGACGTCGACCGGCCAGTCCATGACCTCCAGCTGGCGTGCCAGCCGGCGTGCATCTTCGAGGGCGAAGCGTTGACGTCGTTCGGCGGCATTATGGGCAGGTGTGCCTGCGGATACTGAGGTTTCGCAGCCGATGAGCCGGTCGACGAGCGCGTCCGCCGTCCAATCGCCAACGTCGAGACAGACTGGGTCGCCGGGAACATGGAGCTGACCCGAGCCCAGCTGGAGTGCTGCGAGAACACGGTGATCCTGGCGGATGAACCAGGTCTGCGTGGCTGCTTCCGGGTCGGCCACTCCGAGTTCGACGGCCAGTTCCGGGAAAGCGGTGAACCATTCCTCGCGAATCCTGCAGCCCATGTCGCCAGACGTGTCCAGAAATCCGCTGCGGCACTCCCAGTGGCCACCAGATCGCCCGACTCCGGAGGCCAATAGAGCAGCAAGTGCACGGATCCGACGGGCATGCGCCGTGCCGTCGGCAGTCGCCGGCATGACCGTCGCACCCAGCAGCCGAGCCGCAGTCAGCTCGGCAGCTTCCAGCAGCGACAGCCCATGCTCGAGATCCTCAAAAGTGACCACGGGGGAACCACTTCCGTAGCCGTCAGGGGAAGCATGAACCGAGCCTTCCCTGTTGACATCCACAAGACGGACCGGTCCCTCGGGCACTTCCGGATCCCGAACCAGCCTGACCGTGAGGCAGTCATATTGGCCGCCGCCAGCATGCGTCTCGAACACCTCGGCGGCGGGCAACCTTTCCAGGAGGGCGGCCACCAGCTGCCAGCTGAGCAGTTCCCCCTGTTGTCGACGCACTTGGAGGTCACGCATGTTCGCGACGGTCACCCATTCCGCAGCCTTTTTTTTCTAGGGACGATCGTCCTGTGTCCGGTTTCGCCCACGGGTCAGCAGTCGTCTTCCAGCCACCTGCCGGCTTCGCGAACCCACGGCTCACCGGGCGCATCCGGGGCGAGAGCGGCAAGTCAAAGTGTTCGGTGCGGTTTGTTGGCATCAGCCCGAACAAGTTCCCCGTCCCCCGGAGCCGTCGGCAGCAGGCAAAGTGTTCGGTACAGTTAGTTGGCCCTGAACCGAACAACCTCTAATGTCGAACCGCCGTTGGGGAGCACAGTCAACCGCATGCCTGGTGGACGTCCATCACGCTCGACGATCTACGCACGCCTCGATGAGGCCATCAGCGACCTGAACAAGCGCTTCGGCGGGTTGCCGACACCGGCCGAGGCAGAAGACATTTGGGATGACCTGTGGCACCAGGAGGCACACCACTCCACTGCCCTGGAGGGCAACACACTGGTTCTCGACCAGGTCCGCAAACTACTTGACGAGGGCCGCGCCGTAGGCGCGAAGGAACTGCGCGAGTACATGGAGGTGAAGGGGTATGCCGACGCCGCTCGGTGGGTCTACGGGCAGGCACTCGAGCCGGGCGAGTGGACGACTGGCGACCTGCTGACGATGCAGGAAGTCCGTTCGGTACACCACAAGGCCATGACGCCGGTCTGGGACGTAGCGCCGCATCCGCACGCCGGTCCGGATGAAGGACCTGGGAACTGGCGCCGGCACGACATCCATCCGTTCGCCGAGGGATTGAAGCCGCCGCCCTTCCCTGATGTCGACCACCTGATGCGCGACTGGGTGACGAGCGCAAACGGCCTGAGGACCGACGACTCCACGCCCTTTCCTGAACGGCTCGCCCGGTTGCACAACGACTTCGAGCGGATTCACCCGTTTCTCGACGGGAACGGACGCGCCGGCCGACTGCTGCTCAACCTCGCACTGGTCAGACTCGGCTATCCGCCCGCGATCGTGTACAAGGGCGAGCGCGCTGCCTACCTCAAGGGGATGCAGCGGGCTGACGCAGGCGACTATGGTCCGCTCGCGGAGTTGATTGCACGCGCGGTCACGAACAATCTTCACCGTTTCGTCGTCCCCGCAGTTGCTGGACCGTCCCGGCTCGTGCCGCTGGCCAGTCTCGTCGACGAGAAGGCCGGGCTGACCGCGAATGCGCTACGTGTCGCGGCAATGCGTGGGCGGCTCCGCGCACAAAAGACACCCGACGGCACCTGGCAAAGCTCGCGCAAATGGGTGCGCGAGTACCAGAAGACGAAGTACCAGCGCGCACCGAAGACCTAGCAGGTGGAGACGCTAGCCACCGTGCCGTGCCAGCTGCAGCCGGTTGCGCACCAGCGACCTCTTTCGGTCGCGCTTCATCGGCGTGACCGACGTCTGCGAACAGAGCACGCCGCCGCAGCGCGCGGCAACCTTGATCGTCACCACGGCCGACAGGCTCGATTCCACCGAATCGGCTCACCTTGCTGCCGTGCTCGTGCGGTATGGGCAGCAGTGGCCGGGGCGAGAACGCAAAGTGTCGTGGCGGCTGGCAGCGCGGCAAAGGAGGCGTCTCCACGGTGCATAGCACGCGCCGTGCTGGTCGGCGCAACCAGCACGCAGCGCCTGGTTTCAGGCGGACGAGCCGGTTGGTGTGGCGTCAGGGTAAGCCTGCGCGGTCGAACTCGTGCTGAAGTCGAGGCCGCCGGCGGTTTGATTCGCGAAGTTCGGCAATGAGCCAGTCGACCTCGGCGGCGTATTCGGATCCCGCGGCCAGCTGGCGCATCTTTTTCAAGCGGCGTGCGGCGATCTGGTAGTGCTGAGCCCCTGTCTCGACGAGCTCGGTCAGGACGAGTCGGTTGAGCACGGGAAGGACCGCATGCGGGTCGACCCGCTCGTAAGCCTTGACCAGATCGCTCCAGGTGCGATCGTCCTGCAGGCTCAGCGAGTGGGCCAACTCCCAGGCGTACGCAACGTCGTTGAGCGAGAGCAAGGCGAACAGCACGGCGTCGGACGGGCGTGCGGCGAGTCGCTGCATGACCTCGTCGCGGTGCTGCGGCCACGCCTTGCCTGCATCGCGGTACAAGTGGTCCGCGGTGCTCGATGAGGGCCATCGCCGGAACACATCCAGCCGCGCCGAGAGCACTTGGTACGGACGGTGCTCAGCCAGCAAGTCGCACCAGTACTCGCCGGCTTTTAGCGACTGATGCCAGGGGCCGACGTCGACCGCCTGCCTGGCCCAGTCGATCGCCAGGTCGAACTCGCCGATCTCTGCCAGCGCCTCTGCGGTGTCCTGCAGCCAGGCAGCCACCTTGCGGTCCCGTGAATGCGTGCGGATGATGCCCTCGACATCCCGGTCGTAGACCGCCAGCCGCTGAGCGTTCCAGTCCAGCGTGAACCAGTCGTGGCTGTGCGGGGACGTCCACCGTGTCTGCTCCGTCGGCCGGACACCCAGCCCAGACTCGACCTCGGCGAGCTTGCTCCGGTAGGCGGCGATGCCCTGCTCGCCGAGTGCGGGAGCGTAGGCGAACGGGTCGAGGGTGAAGTAGTCGCAATCGCTGTGGAACTGGAACTTCATCATCCAGTCGACGAGCTTCGCCACTGGCGGCCTGGCACGTGCCGCGGCTTGGGGATGCAGCTCCAGCAGGGCTCGACACGCGTCGCCGATGATCCCGCTGGAGTCGTCGGCGCGCATGATCACCTTCAGCGCCGAGGCGATCGCTTTTTGGGTAACCGCGAGCACGTCTGTGGGATCCCGAGTAACGGCTGCGGCCTCGAGGATCGCCACCGCTTCGTGCATCTGCTCGCCGTGCTGGTTGGCGGAGCGCCACCGCGACACGTCGGCACGAGAGCGGATCAGCGGCAGGACCGCGTCGGCAAGCTCGCTCACATGGCAAGGATTCCATGTCGGCGCGTGCGCTTCCGTCGCCTGCCACGTAACTGGGCATGTCACGCGTTCGCCGGCTCGGTGTTACGGGAACCACCCTTCTGGCGGGATAGTTGTCGCGATACGCTTCGGCGGTCACACTGTTACGAGAACTATCCGTTCAAGCGGATTGATAGTGAAAGGACTCTGGTGCACGTCTCGGTGGCAGAAGCTGCGGCCCGTCTGGGCGTTGATCGCTCGCGGGTGCAGCGAATGCTGCGTGATGGTGCGCTGCCGGGCCGCCGCTTGGGCCGGGAATGGCTCGTAGACGGTGCTGCCGTCGCGCAGCTGGCCGAGAATCCCCACCGGGGTGGGCGCCCGATGGCACCCGCGCGGGCCTGGGGATTGCTCGATCTGCTTGACGGCGGAACGGCCCCTTGGCTGTCACCGGTCGCTCGCAGTCAGGTCCGGCAGCAGCTGCGCTTGCTCGCGGGTGGGGATGCCAGGCGGTGGAGAGACGTGCTTCGTCGCCGCAGCAGCCGGATTCCGGTCCGGGTTCACCCTGCCGCGTTATCGCGTATCGGCACGGAGTCCGATCTACCGGTGCTGTGGGCTGGTGCGGCCCGCGCGGCGGCGGCGGGTGCGGACCTGGTTGTGCTGGACGCGATGGCCGAGGTTTACGTCAAGGAAGGGGATTGGCCGCAGTTTGCCAAGATGTGGCACGCGCGGCCCGCGGCGGCGGACGCCAACGTGCTCGTGCGCTTGCCGGTCGACGTGTGGCCTTTTGAGGGGCGGTCCGAGGTCGGCTCGGCTGTCTTGGCTGCGGACTTGCTCGAGTCGGCTGAACCCCGAGGCGTGGTCGCCGGGCTGGGGTTGCTCAACACGCTGCTAGCCCGTCGCGAACCGCTATGAGCTTGGTCGTCCTGCCGCCGTTGGGCGCTCCAGTTGATCGGCTGTGGCACTTGCTGCTCGACCTCGACGAGATGCTCTCGGTGGGCTGGACCGTCGTTGGGGGCCAGATGGTGCTCCTGCACGCACTGGAGCATGGCGAAGTGCCGCCGCAGATCAGCCAGGACGGTGACCTGATCGCGGACATCAGAGCCGACCCGCGGGCGATCGCTTCGGTAGTCAGCGCGCTGCATGAGTTCGGGTTCGCTTTGGCCGGGATCGCCGCCGACGGCGTCGCGTATCGGTTTGAGCGAGCCGCATCACCAAAGCCGGTGGTCATCGACGTGCTCGCCCCGGAAGGAGTGGGTGCGCGCGCTGACTTGTCCACGGAACCTCCCGGTCGCACGATCGAGGTGCCGGGCGGGACGCAGGCGCTCGCCCGGACAGAACGCGTGGAGGTGCAACACGAAACGCGTCGGGGAACCGTTCCGCGGCCGTCATTGCTTGGCGCGGTCGTCGCGAAAGGTGCCGCCTGTGCGCTGCCTGGTGACAACTCGCGGCACCTACGCGATCTGGCGCTGCTTTGCGCCTTGATCGAGGACCCGTTTGACATGAGCGAGCAGATGACGAGCAAAGACCGGCAACGGGTGCTTGATGGTCGGGCTCTCAAGGACTCCGAACATCCCGCTTGGCAACTCGTGCCGGCAGCCGTTCATGCGCAGGGTTTCGACGCCTACGAAATCCTCAGCAGCCGCTGACGAATCAGACCCAGCCGGACAGACGCGAAACGTCGGGGATGCTGAGTTCGTGACGCGGATGAGCCGGAGAACCGTGCCGGCACAACACGTTCGGCTTGTGTTGCTGGCGCGAATCGAGTGGTTCGCCAACGCCGGCGACATGAGGCCGCGACAAACGCTGGCAATGCACCCTCTGGCGAGCCCGTCGAGGGCGACGACTCCACGAGTACCGTGCCCAAGATTGCCGACCGCGCCCTGCAGGGAGACGACGCGTTCAGGTGGGCTATCTGTTAAGCGCATCGGCGGACTCCATCGCTGCATCACGGCACGTGGTCGTTCTGGGCGAGGGGGTCTCGCAGGAGTGGCGAGACACGCGACCTAGCATGTGACGACCGGCGCCGGACCGCAGGGGTTTCGCAGGTGTCGGCGAGGAGGCACAAATGCTCACGAGAGAGCAAAACGAGCTGCTGACCCGCATCGAGGGTGACGCGCCGATGGGCGTCCTCATGCGCCAGCACTGCTGGATCCCCTTCGCGCTGTCGATTCAGCTGGTGGCCGACGGTGCCCCGCGCCGCGTGCGGCTGCTCGGCACCGACTATGTCGCGTTCCGCGATTCGCGGGGCGAGATCGGCTTCCTCGATGAGGGGTGCCCGCATCGCAACGCGTCCCTGGTGTTGGCCCGCAATGAGGACTGCGGCCTGCGCTGCATTTTCCACGGCTGGAAGATCGACGTCACGGGTCAGGTCACCGAGGCGCCGACTCACGCGCCGAACCCCGAAGCGTTCGCGGCCAGAATATCGAGCCGGAGCTACCCCACGGTCGACGCGGGTGGGCTCGTGTGGGTGTGGCTGGGTGACGCCGACGCGCCGCCGTTCCCGCACCTCCCGTTCACTGTCTTGCCGCAGAGCAACGTGTGGGTCACCGCCACGGAATGCGCGTGCAACTGGCTGCAGGGCGTCGAAGCCACGCTCGACACGGCGCACATCGGCACGCTGCACAAGGCGTACATGCAGGCCTACACCACCGCCGACACGGCATCATCGATCGGCGGTACCCTCGACGCCCTCGCACCGCGCTACGACGTTGCGCACCAGCCGTACGGGCTCGACGCGATCGGCACCCGACCACTGGCCGACGGCACCAAGTACGTGCGCACCACCAAATGGATCATGCCGTTCGTCAGCCTGGTGCCCTCATCGCCAGGATCGTCGGGTCGCGATGCCGATGGCGTGATCTTCATCGTGTCGCCGGTCGATGACACGCACCACCTCATGTTTTTCGGGTTCTGGGCCAACAACTTCGAGATCAACGACGGGCTGTACCTCGAGGTTCCCCAAGCACAGCGCGCAGTGGTTGGCAACCGGCCGTTCGACGTGAACAACTTCGGCGGCTTCTCTGGCGGTCGTGACGAGAACTGGGGTCAGGATCGCGAGGCTATGGCGCGCGGCCACTTCAGTGGGTTCACCGGCAACCTGTTGCAGGAGGACACCGTCACCCAGGTATCGATGGGTGCGATCACCGATCGCACGCGCGAGCATCTTTCCAGCAGCGATGCTGCGATCATTCATATGCGCCGCGTGCTGCTCAAGGCTGTGGCCCGCGTGCAAACGGGGCTGCACCCGCTCGCATCGGGCCCGTCGCCCCAGCTCGTCGACTGCGTGCCGACCGACGAGATGGTGGCCGCCGGCTGACGCCGTGACGGCAAGGCTCCACGCAGCTCCGCTTGACACGGGTACGTGCATCGCTCACCCTTTGTTGGCCGACGTGACAGCTCGCGAAAGGGAGGCAATGCTCACCACCGGGTTCGACGCGCAACGCTTGAACGCCTACCGCCGCGGGCGGATACGTGACGCCATGGCGGCCCAAGGCTTTGACGGCATCGTCTTGCTGGGAGCGTCGAATGCGGAGTATGCCGGCGCGGCGCCACCGGTAGCGGATGCGATGCGAATGCATTTCGAGCCGGTAGTCGTCATCGTTCCGGCAAGTGGCTCGATCATCGTTTGCACGGCCTTCCCCGAGGAGCTCCGGCCGGAGAACGACGACATCGTGCATCCGGCGATCGAGACCGAGTATCCCGAAGGCGTCACGCAGCTTGCGGCGTTGATCCGAGACGTGCTGCCCGCAGCCCGTCGCATCGGTTTCGACGAGTTCACCTCCCCGATGATCGGCGTTATCGGCACGCTGCTGCCAGGCGTCGAGATCGGCGATGCCACGACCGTGACAGCTGCTGCCAGGCTGATCAAGAGCCGCGATGAGATCGGCTGCCTGACCGAGGCGCAACGCATCAACGAGCTCGCGATGTACGACGTCGAAGCCGCCCTCGTGCCGGGTGTCCGGCAGAACGAACTGTCTGGGATCTTTCTGCGCCGCTGCTTCGAGCTGGGCGCCACGGCCAGCATCATCGATCCCATCTGGTCGATCACGCCGCGCTCGATCGCGGACGGCACGTACACGGCCAACGGCGATGTCGGATTCCCGCTCGCGAGCAACGACCGCTTCCTGCGCGAGGGGGATCTCATCCTCTGCGACAGCGGGATCTCGTGGCACGGCTACCACTCGGACTTCGGTAAGACCTGGATCTGCAGCCTTGATCCCAAGCCAACGCCCGAGCTGTACGAGTGTTATCAGACCTGGCGGGATCTGTACGCATCAGTCTGCGAAGTGATCAAGCCGGGCGCCACGTGTGGTGATCTCGTGCGGGCGGCGATGAATGTCGAGACCAAGTACGGCTTGGCGCACTTCTACCTTGGCCACGGGGTTGGCTGTGACAGCGCCGAGGCCCCGTACATCGGCTCCGACCTCGGGCTCGCGTTCGACGACACGGTGGAACTCGCGGCGGGAATGGTGTTCGTCCTGGAACCAGTCGTGTGGCGCGACGGGATTGGTGGCTACCGGAGCGAGGAGATCATCGCGGTGACCGCGGATGGCTACCAGCAGCTCACCTCCTACGGTTACACCCCCTTTGAGTGAGAGGACGCCGCCCGTGAGCACCGCCGTGGGAACGCCCAACATCGGAACCGGCGTCACCGAGGAACGCACCCGCGTGGACTTCGCGGCTTTGCGCCGCGCCCGCACCGAACGCGTATTCGACTGGATGGACCGGTCCGGTCTGGACGCCTGCGTGCTCAGTCGCGAGGCCAACGTCCGCTATGCGACCGGCGCGCGGCGGCTGTGGACATCGTTGTCCCGTCCTTTCGGTCCCACGTGCGTGGTGGTGCGCGCGACGCGAGAGGTGCATCTGCTGTCGTTCTCGGCGAGCTACGAGGGAATTCCGGAGGAGCTTCAACCCGACGACATCTATGCCGTCACCTGGAACCCGATGAACCTGGTCGAGCACATCCGCAGCATGGACGACACCGCACATGCCAAGCGCGTGGGTGTGGACGCTCTCAGCCCGTTGTTCGACGGGCTCCTGCGCGTGGCTTTTCCCGAGGGGCAGCTGGTCGGCATCCAGCCGGAGTTGCTGGACGTGCGCCGGGTGAAACTCGAGGCCGAGATCGACTGCCTGCAGATCGCCGCCGCGACAGCCGAGGCGTCCCTCGTGGCCGCGATCTCGCAGCTGCGGCCGGGCGCCACCGGCAAGCAGCTGCAGGCTGCCTACCTCGCGCGGATGTGTGAGTTGGGCACATCCCAGTTCGCGCAGCAGGGCACGTTCAACGCCATCGGAGCACAGGGCCGACCCGCCACTGCCACGCTCGATCAGCCATTGCCGGCGAACTGCGCCGTCGCGCTTGCCGGCGGGGTGTTGTGGACCGGATACGAAGGCTCACTGGCGCGTACCTGGTGGTGTGGGCCCGGCGTACCACCGAGCGGGCTGCGTGCGGTGGCATCCGAGTGGCAGCGGGCTTTCGTGCGCGTGCGTGAGGCCTGTGTACCCGGTGCGTCGGGCGCGGACATCCTCGCCGCGCTCACCGCGGTGGGCGCCGATCCGACGCGCAGCTCGGTCTACTCGATCGGCCTTGGCCATGAGGGCCCGATCGCCGCCGCGTGGCTGCATCCCGACGCGTTGGAGCGCCAGCACGTGCAGTCGGACATGGTGCTCGGCGTCAGGCTGCTGCTGCGCTCCGACGATCATGGCTATGTCGCCGAGGACATGATCGTGGTCGGAAGCGACGGAGCCCGCAATCTCACTACTTTGGGCTACGGCTCACTTTCCGGCTGAGGAGCCCCGGTGACTATCGCGTACAACCTGTTCGATCCCGCTGTGGTCGACAACGACGGCCCGATACTCGATGAGCTGCGCCGCACCTGCCCGTTCTCCGAGGTCCTGCCGGGGGTGTTCTACGCCGCCCGCCACGAGGATGTTCTGGCCATCAGCACCGACACCGCGACCTTCCCGCAGGCCCCGTTCAGCCCGCTCGAAGACGATCACCGCACTGCTGACGAGCTGCAGCTCGGCGAGTCGAATCCCCCGGTACACACTCGGATGCGCAAGCTACTGGCGTCGGTGTTGCGGCCTTCCCGGATCCGCGCGATGGAGCCGGTCGTCGACAAGGCGTGTCGCGATCTGGTCGACGCCATGGCGGGGAGCGAATCCGCAGACCTCGTGGCCCAGCTGGCCCGGCCGCTGCCCGAGATCGTCATCGGACACCTGACCGGCATACCCCCGCAGGACCGCTCTCGCTTGCACGACTATTCCGATCTGGTCGTGGAGATGGTGCAGCACCAGGATCCGGAGGTGGCAAAGGCGGCCCGCGAGAAGGTCGAGCAGTTCGACGCTCACCTGCTGGACGTGATTCGCCAGCGGCGGTCAAGCACGAAGCGGCCGGATGACGCCATGACGGCGCTCGTCGATTACCGCGACGACGACGGCAAGCCGCTATCGGACGAGAAGATCCTCTTACATCTGTCCAAGGACCTCATCACCGGCGGTATCGACACCACCACCCACATGGTGGGCAACCTGTTCTTCGATCTGCTGAGCACACCGGGCGCGTACGAACGCGTGCGAGACGACCGCTCCCTGGTACCCCATGCGGTGGAGGAATGCCTGCGGCACCGGCCAGTGGTGAATGTCCTGTTCCGGCGGCCGGCCGCGGACTGTGAGTATGCCGGCGTGACCATCCCCGCAGGCTCGATCGTCGCCCTCGGCTACGCCTCCGCCAACCACGACGAAGCGCTCTACGCCCATCCGGAGCGCTTCGACCTCGACCGCGGGGACGAAGTACGGCGGCAGCTCGGCTTCGGCTGGGGACCGCACCTGTGCATCGGCGCTCCACTGGCGCGTCTGGAAGGAGCACACGTTCTGAATGCGGTACTCGACCGGATCCCACAGATGAGTCTGGCCCCAGGTTTCACCTACCAGCGGGTGACGATGTTCATGATGCGCGGTCCGTTGAGGCTGGACGTGGAGATGCCGGGTATCAGCACGAGCGCCACTGAAGCCTAGAAGTCAGGAACCTTCGGCAGGCCAGCTGACCTCAGCCCCGGCGATGACCCGCTCTTATGCCTGCGGGCCATCGTCGATCAGGCGCTGTCCGAAATCACGGAGCCGGTCGACGGCAGCAGGGTCGATACCGTGTTTGCCGTTTCGCGCAAGAGAGGCCTTGATTTCCGCGTAGGCGGATGCTTCCATGCCGCACCGTCGGCACAGCGCGAGGTGGCGCGTGATGCGGCGGGCCGCGAGTTCGTCGAGCTCGCCGTCGAGGTAGGTCTGCAGGACATTTCCCACCTCGCGGCAGCTGGCGATCTCAGCCGATCCGCGCATCCGCCGCCACATGGAAAGGGTGCGGGTCACTTGCGTCTCCTCGGTGCGAGCCCGGCCTCGGCCAGGCTTGTTCGGATGCGGGTCCGGGAGCGGTGCAGCCGGCTCATGACGGTGCCCTCGGGGACGTTCAAGACCTCGGCCGCCTCGGCGTAGGTGAGACCTTCGACATCGACCAGGACGATCACCTCGCGGAAGCGATCCGGGAGAGCCGTGAGAGCGGACTCGACGGCCCCGTCGAAGAGACCGTCCATGACCACGTTCTCGGCCGACATGCCAGCCGGCTGGTCCGCAGCGTGCCGTGGCTCGGCATCAGGATCGTCCAGCAATTGTGGGCGCCGGCGCCGGTGCCGGTTGATCTCGGCGTTGCGCATGATCGTCAGTAGCCAGGCGCGGGGGTGGCGTCCGTCGAAGGAATCAAGGCTGCGCCACGCCCGCAACAGGGTGTCCTGAACCAGGTCCTCCGCGTCGCTGGGCTGCGCAGTCATCGACAATGCGACACGCAGCAGCGCGGCAACCTCAGGCAAGATGAGTTTCGCGTACAGCTCGCGCCGTTGCACGTCGCGTGCCGACTCCATCACCGCGGCCTCCATAGGACGGAAACCCGCACTGCACCCCGCTGCATTCCGGTGACTCGACGCTGGTTCGGCAGCAGGGGCGGCGCGAGCCGGTCCGCACAGTACCCAAGTGCGGGTTCGGCTGAAGCGATGCACCACTTCGGCTGGCAATGCGCACCAGCTCGCAGCCCGAACGACCCACTTCGCGCCCGGCTCTTGCCCGGCGCATGGACGGTTGCGGGCCCGTGGCGGGTTTCCCTGTCATGGAAACAACGCGAGGCGCAGCGACTGTCGAGGTCTACTGGCGGCCGGGGTGCCCGTATTGCCGGCGGCTGCGTGGTGACCTGCGTCGTCGGGGCATCGAAGCCCGCTGGCGCAACATCTGGACAGATGCTGCCGCCCGCGAGTTGGTTCGTGAGGCCAATCACGGCGATGAGACGGTGCCAACGGTTCGCCTCGGTAAGCGGGTCATGACGAATCCCAGCGGAGCTGAGGTGGCGGCAGCGTTGCCGGGGTATGGCGCGCCAGCACCCCCAGCCGGCCGTCCGACCACCGTGACGGTGCGGGTGTTGTCGTGGCTTCCCACCGTGGGCTTGCTCGTCGCCAGCGAGGTAGTGAGCGCAGCCGGGCACGCACCCGTCGGCTACGGGCTCGACGTCCTGGCGCTGCTCGGCTGGTGGTTCACCCGGCCGCTGAGGCGCGAGTGAGCTCAGGACCGCCGCAGATGACGCCGTGATGGCGGCCCCGTCACGGCAGCCGGCGGCGCCGAATCCGGCGCAATATCGATGTGACGGCCTTCCACGCGGGCTGGTGAAGTTGGGCCTGCAGCTGTTCGATGGCAACTTTCCACACGCCGTCGGAGTATGTCGGGTAGGCATGGATCGCACCTGCGATGTCGCGGCCCCGCAGTCCCTGATGGATCGCGAGGACCACCTCGGCGAGCGACTCGCCGGCGCGCGGGCCCACGATGGTGGCTCCGATGACCCGTCCCTTGGCATCGAGCACCAGCCGTGTGAAGCCGGCGGTCTGGCCTTCGGCGACCGCACGGTCTACATCGCTGTTCCGGATGGTTCTGATGGTGTGTTTCGTGTCGGCGGAAAGGTCGGTGCTGACACCAGCGGCGGCGATTTCGGGCTGGGTGAATGTCACCCGAGGGATGGCGTTGAGGCTGACGGTTCTGCGCAGGCCGAGCACGGCGTTCGAGGCGGCGAGGCTGCCGTGGACCCCTGCGAGGTGAGTGAACGCTGGATGGCCGGTCACGTCACCGGCTGCCCAGATCCGGGGATTCGTGGTGCGAAGCCGGTCGTCGACCTTGACGTAGCCGCGGTCATCGGTGTCGACTCCCGCTTGCTCAAGGCCAAGCCCTCCAGTGCGCGGCCGCCTTCCGACTGCCACCAGGATCCGGTCGAAGCCGATGGTGCTCTTGTCGGCCAGTTCAGCTGCCCATGAATCACCGGCTCGGCTGACCTTGGTGACGGCGACTCCGGTGTGCACGGTCAGGCCGTCCGCGCCGAGCGCTGCAGCCAGCGCTGATGCGGCGTCGGCATCTTCACGGATCAACAGCCGGGGGAGGGCCTCGATGATGGTGACGGCTGAACCGAGGCGGGCGAAGGCTTGGCCCAGTTCGCAGCCGATGCTTCCGCCGCCGAGCACCAGCAGCCGGGCCGGCAGCGTCGTCAAGCTCCAGACGTTGTCGCTCGTCAACGGTTCGGCATCGGCCAAGCCGGGGATCTGCGGCAGGACCGGCGCCGACCCGGTCGCCACTATCGCTTGCCGAAACGTCACCGTTCCGTCTTCAACGACAGCAGTTTCCTTACCGGCCAGGCGTACTTTTCCGCGAGCAACCCGGACGCCATCCGCGCGCAGGGCGGCCGGAGAATCCACCGGCTCAATGACGGTCCTCGCGCGTCGAACGTGGTTCATCACCCTCGGGAAATCGAGATGGACGTCGCCGACGTCGACGCCGTAGCGCGCAGCAGACCGAGCATCGGCAGCTGCATGGGCGGCGCTCAGCAACGCCTTGCTGGGCACGCAACCGGTCCACAGACAATCGCCGCCTGTCCGGCCGCTCTCCACCAGAAGGACCTTCGCGCCAAAGGCGCGCGCCGTCCTGGCGGCGACCAGCCCTGCCGTTCCCCCGCCAATGACAAGCAGATCCCAGCGCTCACCCTTTTCGGGCGTCAGGCCGTCGGATTGCCATATCGGGTCGGGGTCAAGCCGGGCCAGCTCGTCGTCCACGGTTTGGTCTGTCACGACTCATCCTCACAATCGGGCGATCAGTTGCAGGGAACCCGTTTCAGCCTCGCCGCCATCCCGTCTGGCTGAGGACGAGTGAGTGCTACGAGCGTCGGGTTTCGCGATGCTTCCTTTCGGCCTACACGGCACATCGGTAGGGCTGGGGCATGGTGCCGTCGGCGAGGCGTTCGGCGAAGAATCGTTCGACGACGAGCCTCTTGCCCTCGGCGAGCGGTGTCCCCGCCGGGGCCAGCTGCATGTCGGGGCTGGTGGCGGCGTCGGCGCCGGCAGGGTGCCAAGCCAGCGCGTCGGCGGTCACCGTCAGCTCGGGGACCGTGGTCTCGGCACCGATGTTGATCCCATCCCCGGACACCCCGCGGCGAAGCAGCGGCCGGATGGCGAGTGCCCCGTCCGGTAGCCCGAGGTCGGCGAGCAGCCGGCGCACGGCGGGGATTTCGGTGCTGTTCTCCGGCGTCTCGGTCAGCGCCACCTTGAACGCAACCCCAAGGTCATGCAGGTGTCGGATTCCCGAGACGGTGGCGGCGAACGATCCTCGGCCGCGATGGGCGTCGTGGGTAGCGGCGCGGGCACCGTCGAGCGAGGACTGCACGGTCAGGTTGGGGTGACCAGCGAGCCGGGCGAACATGTCGAGCTTGCGGCCGCGCAGCAGCATCGCGTTGGTGAGCAGCACGGTCGGCAACCGGTCGGCGGCGTAGCGGAGCATCTCCAATAAGTCCGGATGCATGAGGGGTTCCCCGCCGGTGAGGTACAGCTCGGTGAATCCCTCGGCCTGCGCCTCATCGACGAGCGCGAGGAACGCCGGCAGCGTTAGCGCTCGCGGGTCGACCTTCGGTGAGGAGGCGACGGCGCAGTAGTCGCATGCCAGATTGCAGTGAAAGTTCGTGTACACCCACAGCCGGGGCGGGAAGTACGCCGAGCCGAACAGTGGGATGACCGGCCGTTCGTCGCCAGCAAACTCGGCTGGGCCGGCCGCGTCGTCGCCCCAACCGCCGGCGGCTGGGGCGAAACCGGTCGGGGTGAGGCTGCGGTAGAGGTGGTAGCGGCCGCGGGACCGCTCCGCCGGCGGCAGCGACTCCAGGCAGGTGGTCCACCAGCCGGTCTCAATCGTCTCCACGAACGGCTCAGGCAACTGGGCGGCGCGCATCGATGCAGCCTGCGCCGCCCAGTCGTAGTCCAGCCGGATCAACTGCGCCTGCGCATGGCCGTCCTCGAGGTCGAGCAACGCGTACCAGACCTCGCGGCGCCCGTCATTCGCCGGCTTTCCCAGGACGCCGACGTTGACCACGAGAGTGCCGTCGACGCGGCGCTGCCAGGGTAAGCCGCTGTGCGTGCAGCAGATGACCTGCGCTCCGCTGGCGGCGACCCGCGCGCGGTGCTCCTGAGCGGGCAGCGACTCCCACCAGAAGTCGTTGAGCGCGAGTGGCGAGCCGTGCACCAGGTGCATATCGCAGCCCCCGAGCGTTCCCGCCGCTGCGTCGGCAGGCGACCCATCCACGCGGCGAACAGCCGGCTGGTGGTACCCAGCGTGTGGTCGTAGATCAGTTGCGCGAACGCATTGTCACGCGGGTCGCGGTAGCCGCAGCCGCAATCAGGATCGGCGCGAGCGATCGCGGCGTCATAGTTACCGGCGACGCATACGACGTCGTTGTCGGTGAGAATCGGCCACAGCGCATCTACTTCGGCGCCGAACCCCCCTAGGTCACCAAGGCAGTACAGCCGCTCGGCACCCTTCGCGCGGGCATCGGCGACGAACGCCTCCAGCGCGTAGGGATTGCCGTATGGGCCGCCGCAGACCGCGATGCGTACCACGGCTCAGGCCTTCGCAGCCGCGACCGCGACCAGGCGGGACGGGCCTGGCGCCGTGACCGCCTCGAGCGGACGTCGTGCCGCCTCGACCCCGCCTCGGCGGGCGTAGACGACGATCGCGCCGACCCCCAGCAGCCAGAAACCGGTGACGACCACGTACGAGGCGGTCGGTCCGGCGGCGGTCGCCAAGCTCGGAAGGACCAGCGTCCCCACGATCGCACCGATACGCCCAACCGCGACCGATGCGCCGACGCCGGCCCCGCGCAGATGGGTGGGAAACAGCTCGGTGAACGTGGGGTACGCCGAAGTCCATGCCGCAGTGCCGGCAGCGTTTGCCACGAAGAACGCGACGGTCACCCACGCGGCGTTCCCGGTCGCGGTCGCCGCCGCCAGCAGGCCCACGCCGATCGCAGCGGCGGCATACGCCGCACCGACGGTGACGCGGTGGCCGATCCGGTCGAACACGGTGCTCATCGCGAGCCCGCCGGCGAGCGCGCCCACGTTGCCCAGGATGAAGAAGAACGGGATGTCGGCGTTGGAGATGTCTATCTGCGGCAGCACGACGACGGACAGCAGGGCGAACAGCCCGTAGTAGCCGAACGCCTCGGCGAGGTCGAGGGCGGCGCCGAGCGCGAGCCGCCCGGGGTAGTCGCGAACCAGTTCGCGCAATGCGGCGAGCAGCGATGTCGGTGCCGCATCTGGCGCCGCCACAGGAGCGGTGGAGCCGGCTCCCGCCGCGGCCTCGAGGCGGATGACGATCGCTTCGGCCTCTTCCAGCCGGCCGCGGGCGACGAGCCAGCGCGGTGATTCGGGGATACGCCGGCGGAAGAACACGACGACGAGCGCGAGCAGGCCGCCGAGGACGAACATGTATCGCCACGACGTCGCGGCGCTGAGGGCCAGGGTGTCGAGCAGGAGGTAGCCGAGCAGCGCAGCGAGGATCGCCCCGGCCGGCCAGAAGTTCATGACCAGAGCGTTGGCGCGGCCGCGCACCCGTGCCGGCATGAGCTCAGCGATGGCGGCGTTGACGATCGCGTACTCCGCGCCGACACCGAGCGCGGCGAGCAAGCGCAGCACGTACACCGCGGACAGCGACGGGGCGAGCCCGGTCAGCACCGTGAACCCGGCGTACCACAACAGGGTGGCGAGGAACAGCCGGCGGCGGCCGAACCGGTCGGTGAGCCGGCCGCCGGCAAGCGCGCCGACGAGGATTCCGCTGAGCCATACCGCGAGCACCGCGTCGCGCTGGAAGACCGAGGCGCCGAAGTGGTCGCCGAGTGGTCCGACCGCCGAGGAGAACATCTGCACCTCGAACGAATCGAAAAGCCAACCGGCGCCGAGGGCGACGAGGATGACGGTGTGCTGCCGGCTCCAGGACAGCCGATCGAGCCGGGTGCCGATGTCGTTCGCTGTTGGCAAGGTGCTCACAATGCGGTCCTTCGGGCGCCGGCGGGACAAGGCAAAGCAGGGCGGCGCGGCCACGGGCCTGCCTCGTAGCGGCGGGCGATCTCGTCCGGGTCGACCCCGGCGAAGTACAGGACCTTCAGCCACTGCATGAACGCCAGCAGGCGCCAGGTGCCGTGCGTGTCGAACCGGCGAGCGGACGCCGTCGAGGCTGCGGGGAGCAACGCGAGCCGACCGATGCGCGCCAGCCTGCGGGACAGTTCGAGGTCCTCCATCAGCGGCAGGTCCGGGAAACCGCCTAGGGTGTCGAAGTCGCTGCGGCGCACGAACATCGCCTGGTCACCGAAGACCCAGTGCAGCCTCCGGGCGCGGGCGTTGGAGGTCCAGGCGACGTAGCGCAGAGCGAGGCTCTCTCGGTCGAAACGCAGCCGGCAGCCCCCACCGACAACCGCTGGATCCGCGATCGCCGCCCGCAGCTGAGGTAGAGCCGAGGGCTCGACCAGGGTGTCGGCGTGGTGAAACCACAGCACGTCACCGGCGGCTGCGGAGGCTCCGGCATTGAGCTGCCGTCCGCGTCCACGGGGTGCATGGACCAACCGCGCGGGAGGCGTGACCAGATCAGTGGTGCCGTCCGTGCTGCCGCCGTCGACGACGACCACCTCACAGCCGGGGAAGTCGCGGCTGAGCCGGTTCAGCAGCGCGGGCAGCCGTTGCGCTTCGTTCAGCACCGGAACAACGATCGATACGCTCAGGCGGTCAGCCATGTCGGTCTCCCTCCAGAGGTGAGCAGCGCAGCGATAGCCGGCGGCAGCGCGTGATCGGCGAGCAGCGCGTGGGCGTCGGCCGGCGTGTCCAGGTCGCGGAGTGGCTCGAGCAGCGACGTGCGGTATCCGGCCTGCGCTGCCGCGGCAAGCGTGGCCTGCAGCACCTGCGGACCGCTCCACAAGGACGGCGAGATGTCGAATACCGCGGGCGCCGGCCCCGGCACGCCGATCAGGTAGTAGCCACCGTCCTGAGCCGGGCCGAGCACCACGGCCTCGGGCGCGATGGATGCGGCCGCCTTGCGGAGTATGTCCGCGGTCAGGGTCGGCGCGTCGGTGCCGACCACGACGACGGGCCCCCCGGTGGCGGTGTACACGGCGCTGACCGACGCACTCATCCGCTCGCCAAGGTTTCCCTCCGACTGAGCCATGACGGTCACGCCCGGCGGCACCAGCCGTCCGACTTCAGCTTGCGCATCCGCGGGCGTGACCGCGACGTACGTCGGCGCCGCGGATGCGGCGAGCCGGCTCGTGCGCCGGATGAGCGCCGCTTGCAGCGCGGCGCACCCGTCGACGCCGAGCAGCGGACGGAGCCGGGTCTTCGCCTGCCCGGCGCCAGGCGCCTTCGCCATCACCAGCACTGAGGCTGTCCGGGTCATGGGGTGAACCGATGCACGATGCCGGGAACGGTCGGGTCGGCAATGCGCGGAAGGGCGGAGTCAAGAACAGTCGCAAACACCCGCTGGCTGTCGGCTATCCGGCTGAGCAGTGCCTCGACCGGCTCCGAGGTGTCGGCGACTCCATTGGCGTAGTCGGTCACGTAGCCGAGCAGCGCCAGCGGCAGCTCCGACTCTCCGGCCAGCACCACTTCCGGTCCGGCGGTCTGGCTGATTGCCGTAACGCCGGCGGCTGCGAGCGCCGCGATCTCGGCGCGGCTGTTGAACCGCGGCCCGTCGACGTGCCCGTAGCACCCCGAATCGACCAGCTGCGCATCGGTGTCTCGCGCGGCAGCGATGAGCGCCTTGCGCAATGGCGAGCTGAACGGACGATCGAAGATCCAGTGCCCACGACCGGCAGCGGCCGGCTCGGTGTGCCAGGTACACAGCGATCCATCCGGCAGCCGGTTCGACGGAAAATAAAGGTCGTCGAACACGATCAACCCGCCAAGCGGCACCGATGAGTCCACCGCACCGCAGACCGTCAGCGACAGGACGGCATCCACGCCGCATGCCTGCAGTGCCGCAAGGTTCGCCCGATGGTCGACGTGGTTGGACAGCCGAGCGTGAGCCGATCCGTGCCGGGACAGGTGCACCATCTCGACACCGGCGAGCCGGCCCTCGGTCACGTCGGCCTCGCCGTACTCGGTGCGCACATGATGGCTGCACGGGTCAGCCAGCCCTTCCCACTCGTAGCTGCCGGACCCGGTGATCAGGCCGATCCGTGTCATGCCACCGGCTCCGGGCTCCTGCGCACCGGCTCCAGCGGCAGCAGCCGGCGCAGCTCTGCGTTCTCGAGGGGGTCAAGCACCGCGTGCTGCACGCAGGCCGGGACGAGAGTGCCGTCCTGCGGGTGAGCCATCGCGTAGTGGCATGCCGCGAGCCGCTCCTGCGTCGCTCGCACTCCCGGGTCACTCGCCGTCTCGCCGCGGAGCATCAACTCCCACGCCGGTGCGACCTGCTCGGCGTCCATGAACTGATGCATCACGAACGTGACTGGGCGTACCCCGTGGCGCAGCAGCCGCAGCAGGCCGGCGCGGCGCACCATGCGCAGCAACCAGCGCACTGCAACGACGACCAGGCCCGGGCGGCGCAGCGCCTTACGAGCCAGCCGCGCGGCAAGCAGAGCCGCAGGCGTGCCACCGAACACCATCCCGCCGAGATAGGCGAAGAACGCGTCCCTTGCCGCCAGGTCCCGGGGATCCGTCCCGTCGAGGAACGGTAGCCACCGGTCACCGATGTAGCAGCCGTACGCCGTGCGGTTGCACCGAACGTCCCCGTTCTCGAGGACGCGGAAGTCCAGCCGCGTACCGGCGCCCCGTTCGATCTGCGCCCACACCGCGTCCGGCGTGACGGACCGGTACTGCTCGTGCCAGCGGCGATCGTCGCCGACGAACGCCGCTGGCTGGAAGGAGAACATCCCATATCCCATCGCCCGGCAGTCGCTGATGACGTCGGCGATCTGGTCGACGTTGCCCGGCGTCACCGTCATGTTGTGTGCGAGGAAGGAGCGCACGCCATGCTCGCGACGAAGCCGCCGGAACATCTCCGCGAACTGCCGCCGATAGGGGTTGAGAGAGCGCTCATCAGGCGGACGTTCGATGCCGCGACGACCGAACATGAACATGTCGAAGTGCGCCGCGAACGACAGCCGGGCGAAGCGGCGCCGGCCGTCCGGTGCCACTGCCAGCCGCTCGAGGTAGTCGTAGTCGAAATCGCCGTGCGTCATGCTCATGGGCTCGCGACCGTGTGCCCGCATGATCGCCAGCATCTCGGCGTGATCCTCGGGGGAGAGCAGAGTCACCTCCCCGCCGATCAACTGCGCGTGCGCGTGCGGGCCGCGGACCCGCTCGAGCAGCGCCATCTGAGACGCGACCTGCTCCTTGGTGTGCGCTCCGTCCACGCGGACACGATTGGCGTCCCGGGAGTGGTAGCACGGCGTACAGGCGAAATTGCACTTCGGGAAAACCCCGTGGGTTCCCTCGCAACCTGGCGCATGGCGCCCCAGCACCTGACCGGGTGTGCGCGCCGACTCCGGCAACTCCTCCCACCGCCGGCGCAAGGCTGCGACGAACCGTGGATCCTCCGGACGTGTCGCCCGCTCCAGCCGGCGCAACGCACCCGTCAACCCCATGAAAGCCCCTTCCGGTTCAAAGACACCCTCGAAACCCGCTGGCCGGCGACGGCCATTCCCACCCTCGACAGAAGAAAACGGGAAGTTTCGCCCCACCGACTGGGGTTGCGACTGCAGTCGTGATTGATGTGACTGACGTGGGTGGCCTGCTGGCTGTGCGGGCGTATGGGATGGTTCGAGTGATCGTTTCGGCATGACTGGGAGAGGAAACCATGGGCGGCGAGTCGCTGAGGCAGCAGATCGAGCTTGAGATGGACGGCCTGGTTCCACCTGAAATCAATGAGCGCATTGACCAAATGGTCGCCGAGCTTCGGGACCGCCACATGGTCCCGGGCATCGAGGTGGGGCAACAAGCGCCGGATTTCACGCTGCCTGACGCCCACGGCAATCCGGTCAGGCTGAGCGATCGACTCGGTGCGGGTCCGGTGGTGCTCTCGTTTTATCGCGGGGACTGGTGCCCGATCTGCAATCTGGAGCTGCGGGCGCTGCAGCAGAGCCTTCCAGCGATCAACGGTTCTGGTGCCTGCCTGCTTGCGGTGAGCCCTCAGGCGCCGGATCGTTCGGTGTCCTTGGCGGACAAGCTCGAACTCGGCTTCGACGTCCTGAGCGACATCGACCAGTCGGTCGCTGCCGCGTACCGGATCCACTTCCCGCTCGGCGAGGCCCTGCGCGAAATCTACGAGCAGTTTCTGCCGTTGCCGGAGCAGAATGCCGACGGCTCGTGGAACCTGCCGGTGCCGGCCACGTTCGTCATCGACACCGAGGGGACCGTACGGGCCCGTCACGTCGACGCCGACTACCGCCACCGGATGGAACCGCAGGACGTTGTCGCGGTTCTCCGAGAGCTCGCATGACGTGCCCGCGTGGCGACCGCCAGCTTGCGGGGTAGGGCGCGGGGTTTCGGCTAGGTCGGCGTATCAGGGATCTCGGCCAGAACGGCTTGCGCCGCCAAGAGCATCTCGGTGGCCGGTGGCCGGTCGTTCGGGGTGCGTGGCCGCCAGAGCCGAACGACGTGGCCGTCTTTGACGATGGCATCGCCGCCGAGTTGATGGGTGTCCTCTCCCGCGGTCGGTCGACTCGTGATCTTGCGAGGATGCCGGACATACGTCGCCAACGTTCCTGGCGAGTACACCCGCCACCAGCGCGCCCTCCCTAGCCCGAGGCGTCGATAGAGGACCCGTGCTTCGTCGCCGAGGATCGTGCCCTTCCAGCCGAGGTGTCGCGCGATGGGACTTAGCCGCTGCGGTGGACTGAATCCCACCAGTTGCAGGCCGATCCGGTGATCGTCGAGGAGTTGTTGCACCTGGACCAGGTGCTGCTGGCAGGGCAGTCAATGGCGATGACGCATCAAAACCAGGATGTGAACGCCGGTCAATGTCGCCGCTGACAGCTGGCCGCCGGCTGGGTCGGCGAGGGAGATGTCAGCGATGTCGATGTCTACGTGCTCTCCGCGCGGCATTGCGCCTCCCGAGGTGTGGCTTTGCTCATGACGCTACGGAAACGCCTCGTCCGGGCGCGGGCAGGGCCAGCAGCGCCTGTTCCACCACTTCGGTCAGTGCGGGGTGGATGTACAGCACGTCGTGCGCGAGCTGATCAACGGTTTGCCCGAGCGCCATGGCTTGCAAGAGCGGCTGAATCAGTGTGGCGGCCTGCAGGCCGATGATGTGTGCACCGAGCAACAACCGGGTCTGCGGATCGGCGATCAGCTTGACGAAACTGGTGGTGTCTTCCAGCGCCCACCCGTACGCTGCGTCCGCGTAGTTCCTGGTCGCCGTGATGTAGTTCAGCCGTCGTTCCCGCGCTTGGGCTTCCGTGACGCCGACGCTGGCGACCTGCGGGTCACTGAACACCGCATGGGGAGCAAGACGGGCGTCGAGCTGGCGAATGTCGCGGGGATGCAGGAGATTGTGGGCGACGACGCGCACTTCGGCGTTCGCCATGTGTTTGAGCTGGAAGTGGTTTGCCGCGTCACCGAGCGCCCAGACCCCGGGCACGGTCGTCCGGCAGGCGCTGTCGGTGACCAGGTGTCCGTGGGCGTCCAGCGCGAGCCCGCCTGCGTTTGCATCAAGAAGGTCCGTGTTGGGCCGGCGCCCTGTCGCGAGGAGCAGCGCTTCCGATTCGACGACGTTGCGGCCGTCGGGGGAGTCGATGGTGATGGCGACTCCCGCGGCGCTCGGTGCCACCGAGACGACTTGGGCGTTGACGCGCACATCGAATCGTTGCTTCGCCAGCGCGGTGAAAGTTCGGGAGACGTCCTCGTCTTCAGCCATCAGCAGCCGTGGACCACGTTGAACGATGGTCACCGCCGAACCGAATGCCTGAAACACATGGCCCATCTCGGCGGCGATGAACCCGCCGCCGACCACGGTCAGGGAATGCGGTAGGTGCTCGATCCGCATGATCGTGTCCGAGGTGTGATAAGCGATCGTGTCCAAACCGGGAAGGGCGGGGACAGCTGGCCTTGATCCTGCGGCGACGATGATCCGTTCGGCGGTGAGCGTCTGCGCGCCGACCTGAATGATGCGGGGGGCGACGAAGCGAGCAGGTCCGGTGTAGACGTCGACGCCGCTGGCACGCCGATAATTGAGCGCTCGGTCGTGCAGCGGGTCGATGCGCCCGAAGACCCGCTGGCGAATGGCGGACCAGTCGACGCGGTCAACGTGGCCGTGAACGCCGAGCCTTCCGCTGTGTTCAATCGCCCGGGCCGCATCCGCTGCTACCACTAGCATCTTGGAGGGGATACAGCCTCGGTTCAGGCAGGTCCCACCGAACCGATCAGGCTCGACGATTGCCGCCTTCAGCCCTGCCAATTCCGGGGTGAAGAGCATGTTGCCGCTCCCCGCACCGATGACGATGAGGTCATACGTGCGTACTGGAGAGCTACTTCCGCCTGCCATGCTCAACGTCGCTCAAGATGGGCTTTGAGCCCCTGGATCCCACCGGCGATCGCCGGGCCCGTCACGTCGGCGTCACTCACGACCCGCCAGACCTCATCGGCTGAACGTTCGATGCGAACATGAGACCGCAAGGTCGCCATCGGCCTACCCCTTCTTCCGATTCTTCGTGCCATGGAAACCCGAGCAACGGCTCGAAGCTTCCAGCCTGGCCAGAATCTTCACGGCGGTACTGCAACCCCGTGTCTGAGCCGGCTGTGTTTGCTACGGCTGGTAGCTTGCGCCGATGGTTGCACCACGGGCGCTCGGATTAGGGCCACGCACGGCGGCATCGGCCTCGGCCGTCGCATTGTTCTGCCTGCTGGCCGGGTGCGCCTCGTCGTCGAGCGGTAGCGGCACGCCGGCGTCTTCCTCGCCGGTGTCGCCGCCGCTGTCGTTGTCTCCGGCCATCTCGCCGTCGGCTCCGGCCTCGGGCGGCGGCACAGTCACCAACGTATGGCGGGCGACGGTCGATTCGAGCGCGCTGCCGCTGGGCGATGGGAAGGTCTCCTCCACGCCGCAGGTCGGGTACGTCGACTCCTGCACCAGCTCGTTCCGCGGCGGCGGCGCCCGCCACGCCGGTGGCTGGATCAACTCGGCAGCCGGCACGTGGGACATGACCGGCAAGCCAGCCGTGCGGGGCGCGGTGCGTTGGCCGGCTGCTGAGTACCAGGTCAGCGTCGCAGGCGGCACCCGCACGATCATCGCCGCTGACCTGCCGAAGAACCTGACAACCGGAATCTTTCCGATCTCAGCGAGCGACCCCGCCTACCAGTACGACACCAACCCCAACCACATCGCCGCGCATTCACTCGACCTGCACCTGCCGGCCGATCCCACCGCAGCCGCCACGCCATCGTGCGTCGGGCTCGGGCCAATCGGCGTGCTCGACGACGGGGTGTTCCTCTACGACGCCCTCGACGACGCCGGCCGCGACGCCGTCGCGCACGAAACGCAGGACAGCTGCAATGGTCACCCCGATGGCCGCGAGCGCTACCACTACCACGACGTGCCGACCTGCATCGGCGACCGCGCTACTGGCAGCGCCACCCTCGTCGGCTATGCACTGGACGGCTACGGGATCTACGTCGAACGAGACGCGAAGGGCAGACTGCCCACTGACGCCGACCTCGACGCCTGCCACGGACGCACCAGCTCGGTGCCGTGGAACGGCAAGATCACCACGATCTACCACTACGACGCCACGCTGGAATACCCCTACACCGTAGGCTGCTACCACGCAACGCCAGTACCAACCCCACACGGATGACCCAGAACTCCTGCAGTTGCAGCTTGTCCGGCGCATGAACCATGATCGCCTTCGCGCCCGATGATTGCGGGGTAAGGGTTGCTGCGGGTCACGAGTCGTCCGCGACCAACGGCTCGAGGACGAGGCCGGGATGGTCGCGGCGGATGGCCGCCAGCCGCCACTTGTCGGTGAAGAGGGCCAGCCTGGCGCCGTCACCGTCGCGGGTGAGCACTTCGACGTCACGGGAACGCTCAAGGATCGCGGTGTCCGCGCGAACGGTGCGTCGGGCCAGCGAGTAGCCGAGATGTTCGAGAGTGGCTTCGGCGCCGAATTCATGATGCAGGCGGTGTGTGGCTACCTCGAATTGCATGGGTCCGACGGCGGCGAGCACGGGGGCCTGGTCACCGCGTCGGTCTGAGCGCAGGACTTGGATGACGCCCTCTTCGGCGAGTTGGGTGATGCCGCGGCGGAACTGCTTGAACCTGCCGGAGTCTTTGGCGCGGCAGACCGCGAAGTGTTCGGGGGCGAAGCTGGGGATGGGCGGGAACTCGACCGGCTCAGTGTCGTAGAGGCTGTCGCCGACCTGCAATGCTGTCGCGTTCACGAGGCCGATGACATCGCCGGGGTAGGCCACGTCGACGACCTGGCGGTTGCGCCCGAAGGTGGTGTGAGCATATTTCGTGGTGAACGGCCTGCCGGTGGCGGCGTGGGTGACGATCATCCCCCGCTCGAAACGGCCGGAGCAGACCCTGACGAATGCGATGCGATCGCGATGGGCGGGGTCCATGTTGGCCTGGACCTTGAAGACTTGACCCGCGAACGGTGCATTGACCGGTCGCCGGCTGCCTGCGGCGCTGGCTCGAGGTGTGGGTGCTGGTGCGAGTTCGGTAATGGTGTCGAGCAGCAGCCGGACCCCGAAATTGGACAGGGCCGATCCGAAGAGCACCGGTGTGGAGTCTCCGGAAAGAAACGAGGGCAGGTGCAGGTCCGCCTCGATCTCACGCAGCAGCGCGAGTTCCTCCATGGCGGCGTCCCACGCCGGCTCCTGGACGCCCGCGCCATCCTGCGGGCGGACGATCTCCTCGGGCGCCATGGTGGCCCCGCCGGCCGTCCGGGTGAATCGGGTGTAGACACCGCTGCGGCGATCGATCACGCCGTGGAAGTCTCCGGCGATTCCTACCGGCCAGGTCAACGGAGTTGGCCGCAAACCGATTCGCTGCTCGATCTCATCGAGGAGCTCAAGGGGCTCGCGGCCGGGGCGGTCCCATTTGTTGACGAAAGTGATGACGGGGATTCGGCGGTAGCGGCAGACGTCGAACAGTTTGAGGGTCTGGGGCTCGAGGCCTTTTGCGGCATCCAGGAGCATGACGGCTGAATCGACGGCGGCGAGTACCCGGTAGGTGTCCTCGCTGAAGTCGGCGTGACCGGGCGTGTCAAGAAGGTTGATGACGGCATCGTCGTAGCCGAACTGCAATGCGGCTGAGCTGATGGAGATGCCGCGGTCGCGTTCCATCGTCATCCAGTCGCTCGTGACCCCGCGGCGCCCCGCCTTGCCGTGCACCGCGCCCGCCTCGCTGATGACTCTCGCGTGCAGGGCCAGCGCCTCGGTGAGGGTCGATTTGCCCGCGTCGGGATGGCTGATTACCGCGAAGGTGCGTCGGCGTCCCGCCTCGGCGAGAACGTCCGTGCCCTGCCCGGTAGGCACGTTGTCGCTCATCGCCGGCGGGCCGCGACACGTCGCCGCCCGCGGGTCAGTTCGCGTCGCAGTTGCCCGGCGAAGGACTCGGCGACCTCGAGTTGCTCACGCAGGTGTGCCACCCGGGCGTCTGCGGCGGCGCGGAACATCGCGAGCCGCTCCAGGAAGCCGGCTATCTGCCGCTCGTCGTTGTTGCCGTCGAGTTCCTCGAGTAGCCGCAGCAGATCGCGCATGTCATCAAGGGTGAAATCCAGCGGCTTCATGTGCATGATGACCTGCAGCCGCTCGACGTCGCTGGCTGAGTACAGTCGGAAGCCGCCTTGGCTGCGTGCGGACGGCACGACCAGCCCGACTTCTTCGTAGTAGCGGATGGTTCGCAGCGACAGACCGGTGAGCTCGGCCACTGCACCGATCTGCATCAATCCTTGGGGCATCGAGGACTCCCGGGCAGCGTCAGAGGTGCCAGTGCGACTCTACCGTCACGCGACATGGGCCCGTCGCCTGACCCTTACGAGAGGTTAGAGTTGTTCGCGCGTGCGCCGGACCCGTCGTGCGCGCTGGGGCACCCGCTCACCTCTTGCTCTTACTGTGGGTGGCGTCACGTCCGCTGCTCCACATCCCTACTGTGCCGTAACGGTAGGGTTTGGGCTTGCCGTCGAGGTCTACCGGCGCCCGCCCTTTCTCGTTCTCCTTGCGCCTCGCATGCGTTCTCCAACGCCCTATTGATTGCGACCTCATGACTTCTGCGCTCGGCAGCACGCTGCGTGCTGCTTCGCCCCGCCGGCTGGATCGGCTGCAAGAGTGGCCTCGTCCACCGCGCTGGTCGGCGAATCGCGTACGCATCGAGGTGCTGGCTGCGTTGGTGGTGGGAATCGCCTTGATCCCGGAGGCGATCTCCTTCTCCGTGGTGGCTCACGTAGATCCCCGGGTCGGGCTCTACGCTTCCTTCACGATGGCGGTTGTCCTCTCGATCGTCGGTGGTCGCCCCGCGATGATTTCTGCGGCGACGGGATCGGTGGCCCTCGTCGTCGCTCCACTCGCGCTCAAGTACGGCGTGGACTATCTGGTCGCGGCGGTCTTGCTGGCCGGAGCCGTGCAAGTGGTGTTCGGCGTGCTCGGCGTCGCCAATCTGATGCGGTTCGTGCCACGCAGCGTGATGACCGGGTTCGTCAACGCTCTTGGCATCTTGCTCTTCCTGGCGCAGCTGCCCAATCTGCACGGCGTGTCCTGGGCGGTGTATCCGCTGGTGCTCGCCGGCCTCGCTGTCATGCTCTTCTTCCCTCGACTGACCAGGGCTGTGCCGGCTCCGCTGGTTGCGATCGCGCTGCTGACGATCGTCACCGTCGCCGCCGGACTGGCCGTGCCCACGGTGGGGGATAAGGGCAGGCTGCCGAACTCGCTTCCGCATCTTGGGCTGCCTCATGTGCCGTACTCGCTGCACACTCTGAGCATCATCGCTGCGCCGGCCGTCACGATGGCGCTTGTCGGGCTGCTGGAGTCATTGCTGACCGCCCGCTTGGTGGATGACCTGACCGACACCGGTTCGAACAAGGGCCGCGAGTCATGGGGCCAGGGCATCGCCAACATCGTCACGGGCTTGTTCGGTGGCATGGGGGGCTGCGCGATGATCGGCCAAACGATGATCAACGTCAAGGCCGGTGCTCGCAGCCGGCTGTCGACCTTTCTTGCCGGCGTCTTCTTGCTGATCCTCGTCGTCGCCTGCGGCCCGGTCGTCTCGCGCATTCCGATGGCCGCCCTGGTCGCGGTGATGATCCTGGTCTCGGTCAGTACGTTTGACTGGCACAGCATTCGGCTTCAACGGCTGCGTCGCATGCCGCGTAGTGAGACCGCGGTCATGGTGGTCACCGTGGTCGTGACCGTCGCCACTGGCAACCTTGCGGAAGGGGTCCTAGCCGGTGTGGTGCTCGCGGCGCTGCTGTTCGCCCGCCGGGTAGCCGGGTTCGCGCAGGTGACGGCGGTTACCGACCCCGATGGCACCGAGACCGTCTACCGGGTCGGAGGCGAGCTGTTCTTCGCCTCCAGCAGCGACCTCGCCGACCATTTCGACTACGAAAACGATCCACCGAACGTGGTGATAGACCTCTCCGATTCCCACATCTGGGACGCCTCCACCGTTGCTGCTCTTGACCAGGTTGTGGCCAAATACGCCCACCGGGGAAAGACGGTGACCCTCGTCGGGCTGAACAGCGCCAGCCAGCACATGCACGGCAATCTCAGCGGACATCTGAGCGCAAGCCACTGACGACTCGCGCAGCCCCGTAGCGAGGTCGAACGTCTCCCTGATCGACGCTCCCACGTTCTAGCGCACCATCGGCCGCGTCAGGTCGGCACCGTCGAGCAGGACACTGTCAGCGAGTTGGCGGGCACGGGCTTCCTGAGCGCCAAGTCGGGGACCCGTCCCCATCAACTCGCGCGGAACTCCACGTCCACGTCGGGCGCGGTCAGCTCGCCCCACCACACTTCGGTGAGCCGGTAGCGGCCCGGCGGGAGGGCGGCCTTCTCGTCACGCATGAGGCTGAGCGCTATCGGGATCAGCGTCAATCCTCTCGGCTCCAAATGGTGCCGCATCAGCACGGCTGGCATGGGCCATGGCTGCTGCTGCCGGCTGGCGACTTGCGATCCGTCGGGCCGCAGCAGTAGCGCTTCTGCCATCATCGGGCCGGAGACCGTGATGGCGCTGTCGGTGAGGTTGATCAGCTCCACTGTCGGCTCCCAGGAGCCGTCCGCGGCCACCGTGGTGAGCACCGGGGTGCTCCAGCGCAGTGCGGCGGGCGGCGGGAGGGACTGCTCGTGTAGGTACCGCTGGCGGGCCTCAGCCTTGGCCTCGGCGAGGTTGTTGCCGCTCGCATACCCAGCCCGGTGCAGATGTCCGCCCAAGCCGATGAGCGTGAGATGGAACCTAGGCGGCTCATCCTCGATACCGGGCCGGATCCTCTCCATGCCGGTCATGTCGACCTCGTGAACGTCCAGCCGCAGCCCTCGTTCGGCAAACCAGGTATCGACATCCATCGCGTCATCGGCGGCCACACCAGCGATCGTGCCACCGGGCGCTGCTCGTCAGCCCCGAGGTCGACGGGCGTCCGCTTCGCCGCCCACGGAGGGGCGGCTGCGGGTTGGTCGACGGATCCAGTTGTCGTCACCATCGACAAGGTGATCGACGGTGAAGTAGGCGACTATCCGACGAGCTTCGAGCCCCGTCTTTGTCAGTGGTCCGGTAGCAGCGGGTGAAACCCGGGTCCAACCAATCGAGCTCCGCTAGGTCCACTGGCTTCACTCGCTGGGACCTTAGACTCTCCGCAAGATACCACTGGGGGGTATCTTGGGAGTAGCCGAAAGGGGCACTGATGCGCGGTTACAGCGAGGACAAGGCCGGGCTTCAGAAGCGGCTGCGGCGCATCGAAGGCCAGATCCGCGGCCTGCAGCGAATGGTCGATGACGACACCTACTGCATCGACATCCTCACCCAGATCTCCGCGGCGACGAAGGCACTTGAAGCAGTCGCGCTGAACCTGCTCGAAGGGCACCTGCACCACTGCGTGCAGGAGGCGATCACCGCCGGCGGCCCGGACGCAGACGAAAAGATCACCGAAGCCGCCGACGCGGTCCGCCGGCTCGTGCGCTCCTAGCTCGAAAGGAATCAACGATGACCACTCTGGCGTACTCCGTGCCGGCGATCAGCTGTCAGCACTGCGTGAACGCGATCACCAGCGAGGTGACCAAGGTCGCCGGTGTCGCCAAGGTCGACGTCGACCTGCAATCGAAGACGGTCACCGTCGTCGGTGACGCCGACGACGCAGCCATCCGTACTGCCATCGACGACGCCGGCTACGACGTCGCCGCCTGACGCGATTGGTTCGCACACTGCGAGGGTCCAACACCATGAGTACTGACATCAGTCCACAGGCACCAGCCGCGGCGGCTGCGAGTACGCAGATCGAGCTCGCCGTTGGCGGGATGACCTGCGCCTCCTGCGCTGCCCGCATCGAGAAGAAGCTCAACCGGCTGGATGGTGTCACTGCCACGGTGAACTTCGCCACGGAGAACGGCGTCAGTGGCCTTCGATCCAGGCGTCGCTCGTTCCGCAGGACCTGGTCGCCACGGTCGAGGCCACCGGCTACACCGCCCGGCTTCCCGAGCCGCCGGCGGCCGCAGGGCAGGGAGATGACGGCGCTGACAGGCCAGGACGGCGACGCGGCAAGCCTGCGCCAGCGGCTGCTCGTCTCCGCCGTGCTGACCATGCCGGTGGTCGCTGCTGGCCATGGTCCCGGCGCTGCAGTTCCGCGTTCTGGCAGTGGCTGTCGCTGGCTGCTGGCCGCCCCGGTCGTGGTCTGGGGCGCCTGGCCGTTCCACCGGGCCGCCTGGACTCAACGCCCGCCACGGCGCGGCGACGATGGACACGCTGATCTCGGTCGGGGTCATCGCCGCGTTCCTGGCTGGTCGCTGTAGGCGCTGTTCCTGGGGCGGCGCCGGCGAGCCCGGCATGCAGATGCACTTCGAGCTGATGCCGTCCGCGCGAGGCGCACGGCCGGAGCATCTACCTCGAGGTCGCCGCCGGCGTCACCACGTTCATCCTGCTCGGCCGGTACTTCGAGGCCCGCGCCAAGCGGCGCTCCGGTGCCGCGCTGCGGGCCCTGCTCGACCTCGGCGCCAAGGATGTCGCCGTGCTGCGCGGACGGGGTCGAGGTCGCGCGTTCCCGGTCGAGCAGCTGGCCGTCGGCGACCGGTTCGTGGTCCGGCCCGGCGAGAAGATCGCCACCGACGGCGTGGTCGAGGAGGGCACGTCCGCGGTGGACGCCAGCCTGCTCACCGGCGAGTCGGTCCCGGTCGAGGTCGGCCCGGGCGACGCGGTGGCCGGCGCGACCGTGAACGCCGGCGGACGGCTCGTCGTGCGGGCCACCCGGGTCGGGCGCGGACACCGCGCTCGCGCAGATCGCCCGGCTGGTCGAGGCCGCGCAGACCGGCAAGGCCCCGGTGCAGCGGCTGGCCGACCGGGTCGCGGCCGTGTTCGTCCCGGTCGTCATCGCCCTCGCGCTGGCGACCTTGCGCTGCTGGCTGCGCGACCGGCGCTGCCGCCACGCAGGCCTTCACCGCCGCGGTCGCGGTGCTGATCATCGCCTGCCCGTGCGCGCTCGGCCTGGCCACCCCGACCGCGCTGCTGGTCGGCACCGGCCGCGGCGCGCAGCTCGGCATCCTCATCAAGGGTCCGCGAGGTGCTGGAGTCCACCCGCCGGGTCGACACGGTCGTGCTGGACAAGACCGGCACGGTCACGACCGGCGCGATGAGCTCTGGTCGACGTGCATGCCGGCGGCCGGCGAAGACCGCGGCGAGCTGCTGCGCCTCGCCGGCGCCCTGGAGCACGCCTCCGAGCACCCGATCGCCCGGGCCATCGCGGCCGCGGCCGCGGCGGACCGCGGCCTGGCCTGCCCGCGGTCGAGTCGTTCGCCAGCACGCACCGGGCTCGGGGTGCACGGGCGTCGTCGACGGCCACGCCGCGGTCGTCGGCCGGGCCGGCAGCTGGTCGACCAGCCTGGTCGCTGACCGTCCCCAGCGAGCTTGACGGCGCGCATGACGCCGCGGAAGCCGCGGGGCGGACGCCGGTGTTCGCCGGCTGGGACGGGCAGGTGCGCGGCCTGCTCGTCGTCGCCGACACCGTCAAGCCGACCAGCGCGAGGCGGTCCGGCACTGCGCGGGCTCGGGCTGACGCCCGTGCTGCTGACCGGCGACAACGCTCGCACCGCCCGCGCGGTCGCCGCGAGGTCGGCATCGACGGCATGTCCGCGGCCGACGTGCTGCCCGCCGCAGAAGGTGGACGTGGTCAAGGCGGCTGCAGGCGGCCGGGCACGTGGTCGCGATGGTCGGCGACGGGGTGAACGACGCCGCCGCGCTCGCCCAGGCCGACCTGGGCCTGGCGATGGGGACCGGCACCGACGTGGCGATCGAGGCCAGCGACCTGACCCTGGTGCGCGGCGACCTGCGCGCCGCCGCCGACGCGATCCGGCTGTCCCGGCGCACCCTGGCCACGATCAAGGGCAACCTGTTCTGGGCGTTCGCCTACAACGTCGCGGCGATGCCGCTGGCCGCCGCCGGGCTGCTCAACCCGCTGATCGCCGGGGCCGCGATGGCGTTCAGCTCGGTGTTCGTGGTCACCAACAGCCTGCGGCTGCGCCGGTTCGACGCGTGCGAGTGGCTGAGCCGGGCGGCGCGAGCACGGGATCGCCGTCCGGGCCCGGGAAAGTTTCGCCGGCTACGAAAGACCGTGGCTAAGCAGTGCATCGCGAAGCTGCGCTACGTCGGGAACACCTGAGGGGCCGGCTGCGGTCGGGTAGACCCGGCAGGTGATACCCGGTTGCGCGCCTGGCACGGCGAACGGATCGACCCCGTTGAGCAGGAACGTCGGCGAGCCGACGAAGCCGCGACGCTGCGCCTCCCGGTCGTTGTCAACGACGGTGACCTTCACCGCGAGCTCAGTCATTCCAGCCTGCCGCGCCGCCTCCTGCAGCGCCGCGCCGGCGGCAGCCTCGTTCGGGCATTCGCGCACCACCAGCAGCTCTACCTCCACGGCGACGACTATCCCACCGCCGGCGCCGGCCGGGGTAGTGAGCCGGACAGGCTCTTGAGCTGCGTGGCTGGCATCACCCGGTCCCCTCGTGGTGCACGGCGCCGCCGTGGTGGTTGTGGCCGGTGTCGGGACTGCCTCCCATCATCTTGAGCATGGGTACCCCGCCCGATCGGACGAAACGGATGATCAAGACCGCTGCCAGCAACAGGAATGCGATGTTCAGGAATGTTGTGTAGTTCCAGGTGATGGCGGCCTCAGTCACCTTGGCGTTGCGGGTAGCCGGGACCAGGCCGAGTGGCTGGAAGATCAGCTCGATGACATATCCGGCGAGCACCATCACGAGGTAGAAGATGCCGGTCAGGCGCAGCGCCATCTTGGTGCCGTAGTACTTCCGGTAGATCAAGATGATCGGGATGATGATCAAGTCGGCGAAGATGAAGGAGATGACGCCGCCGAAGCTGATGCCGCCGTTCCACAGCACGGCCGCCAGCGGGACGTTGCCGATCGAGCAGACGAAGGAAATGACGGCTACCAGCGGGCCGATCAGCGGACCCCAGACCTTGGCCAGCAGACTGTGGCCTTCGAAGAAGAAAGCCCGCAGGAACGATTCGGGTACCCAGGCGGCGAAGGCGCCGGCGATCAGCAGGCCACCGAAGATGTCCTTGTAGACGGCTGCCCAGTCCATGACGAAGTACTCGCTGGTGCTGGTGAACCCGGCCGTGCTCCGTAGCCGCCGCCAGATGGAGCCTTGCTCTTGGACGCTCATGTCCATGGCGGCATGGCCTTCCATGGAACCGGCGTGGCCTTTGTCGGCCTCTTCCCGTGCCGCCTCGACAACCTTGTCGCGGACCCACAGCCGAAAGGCGAGCGCCAACAGAATGATCATCAAAGGGCCACCGATGAACTCGGCGAGGGTGAACTGCCAGCCGATGAGGATGGCCAGGATGATGCCCAGCTCGATCACCAGGTTCGTGCTGGCAATCTCGAAGGCCATGGCGGCAGTGAAGTTGGCGCCCTTGCGAAAAAGCGAGCGGGCCAGGGCCACTGAGGCGTACGAGCAGGATGATGAGGCGGCGCCCAGGCCACTCGCGATCAGCAATGTCTTGGGCTTGTCGTCGGGCAACAGCCGGGTGATCTCGTCCTTGCGGATCACGGCCTGCACGGCGGCCGACAGCGCGAAGCCCAGGATGAGGGCCCAGAGCACTTCCCACGTCATCGATCCGGCAATGGCAAGGGCATGACCGATGGCATGGATTGCACGCATGACTAGGCTTCTCCTTCTTTTCCTCCCTACTCCCCATATATCTATTTTCTACCTCCACACCCCCACTTTTACCTTAACCTCCTCACTGTTCGTTCTCTAGATTCTCAACTCGTCCGTCCGCCTCGTGAGCCCTGTGCTTGCGTCGGCGATCTGTCGCGCCGCTCGATGTGTGCGGATATTCCTGCACGTAAGATTTTCTCGTTGACGGTGTGAGTAGCCTTGTCCGCCAGCAACCTGAACCGGCTGGTTTCCTGCTCTTGATACGCGCCAACGGCAGCAGCTTGATTGTCACCGTCTTGACCAGCCGACACAGCACCGTGATCGCACCACGCTCGGTCAGGCGTGATCTTCGTGGTCCTCCGCCCCGCGACCACCCAGCGCTGATCACTGGCTCGCCGGCAGATTCTTGCTTCGATCGAGCCCCCTGTGAGGTCGAACTCGTGACCGGCCACCTGCGGCGTGCTGATGCGCTCGATGCTGGTCGAGTCTCACATCACGCAACACATCAGCGTCCTCAACCGAACTCGCCGCGCGGCAGCTGCGACATCCGCTCATAGTTCCGTCCTGCGACCAGCGTCGATGCCGGTACCAAGCGACTGCCACGGCCCGAACGGCCGGCACATCACGCCACGGCGCCCCGGTCCGAAACCGCCAGCGATCCCCTCCAACGCCCGCCGATGATCCTTCCACGGACGACCGCGACGACCATCCCCGCACGAAGCACCGGCCCGATCACAGCCCACAACTCATCACTGAAGACCTCACCACGCACCATATCGATCCTCACCACCCTCCTCCGGCGCTGCGATGGTCAGCAGCTGGCGCAGGCAGTGCTCCACCAGCTGATGGGGAAAGCGGTCGCTGAGGCGGTAAAAGACGGTGCGGCCCTGCTTGCGGAAGCTGACGAGCCCGCTCATGCGCAGCATCCTCAGCGCATAGGAGACGGTGTCGTCGGTGGTGTCGAGGGCGATCGCCACGTCACCGACACAGAGTTCTGCGGCGCTCGAGAGCGCAAACAGGATGCGTTGCCTGACCGGGTCTTGCAGGAGGCCCAGCAGCCCGGCCAGCCGGCCGGCGTCGTCGACAGTCACCAGCCCGCGGCGGGCGGCGGCAACGCGTTCGGCGTCGACCGGGTGGTCGTGACCCTCTCGCATGGCATTCCTCCACACGTCCCTATGACCTTACGGGTGCACGGGTAGAGCAGGCACGCTTCAACGCGGCAAGTGCCATCGCATGGAGAACGCGGCAGGGTCCGCGAGGACGTCGGCCCTGGTGGCTGTCCTGGTGGCTGTCCTGGTGCTGTTCATGCCTAGATCAACGCCCCTGCCGATGACCTCGTGTGCCGGGCGCGATGGTGTGTCAGAGTGCGTGTCGTGCACAGCCCTGAGGCGAAGGCGAACATGGTGCTGCACCACGCCCCGACCCCACGGCGATGCTGACCGAGACGATGCGGGTCGTGCGCCCGGGCGGCGCCGTCGCATCTGACGTCGAATGCTTCTTTGGTAAGCCGTGAACGGGCCGGGTGCCCGCGGCGCCTACTGGGATGGTGCTTACGCGAGTCGGCCTGATGCCGAACTGAGCTGGTATCAGGCCGCGCCGGACGTCTCGTTGCGGCTGCTGGACAGATTCGCTGTGCGGGCCGGTTCGGTCATCGACGTAGGGGCCGGCAGCTCACCGCTTGCCGGCGCGCTCGTGGATGCTGGGCGCCGCGATGTGACCGTGCTTGACGTGTCCGCAGCTGCCCTCGCGATTGCCCGCGACCGGCTGGGGAGCGCGCCGCGCGAGTGTCCTTTGTGACCGAAGACCTCCTGTCCTGGCAGCCGCAGCGAACCTACGACGCCTGGCACGACCGCGCCGTGTTCCACTTCCTCGTTGAGGCTGCCGATCGGGAGCGATATGTCGCGCTGGCAGCAGAGTCTGTTGCCCCCGGCGGTGCGCTCGTGCTCGGGACGTTCGCGGCGGACGGTCCCACCCGATGCTCCGGGCTGCCCACCGCGCGGTACGACCCCAACGAGTTAGCCGGCCTGTTCTCCCGCGGCTTCTCTTTGGGCCACCCAAAAACTTGAGTGGCTCTGTTATCTTCTTCGGCTTTTAGTTATGCATTCAGCGTATAGCGTTCGAATGCAGTAACGGTAAGCTTGCTGTCGTTTTGTTTCAGGAAATCTTTAATTGAAATTTTTCCATCTTTTACATAGATCTGGTTCAATAGAGTTACCTCTTTGTACCATTTGTTAAGTGAACCTTGTGCAATTTTTTCGAGCATTGCTTCAGGTTTACCTTCCTGACCGGAATTTTTCTTTTGCAATTTCCATTTCTTTATCAATAACTTCCTGTGGAATTGCATCGGTGTCAATGGCAACCGGAGCAATACGTAATGAAGCAGCAAAAACATAG
>CAVXYJ010000031.1:0-145261 GCA_963765845.1 uncultured Actinomycetota bacterium | reverse complement strand
TGTTATGCCGTCTACTTCGTTCGGTCCCGGTCTTGCTGATCTGCTCCTTCGTCTTCAACGTCCTTGGCGAGCTTGGACAGCTCCTCGGAGACGCGCTCGACGGCCGCTCGATGCCCTTCTTCAGGGCCATCGGGTTGGCGCCGGCGGCGACGTTGCGCAGGCCTTCCTTGCACGAGGGCCTGGGCGAGCACCGTCGCGGTGGTCGTGCCGTCACCGGCGACGTCGTCGGTCTTCTTGGCGACCTCTTTGACGAGCTCGGCGCCGATCTTCTCGAAGGGGTCCTCGAGCTCGATCTCCTTGGCGATGGAGACACCGTCGTTGGTGATCGTGGGGGCGCCCCACTTCTTCTCCAGCACGACGTTGCGGCCCTTGGGGCCGAGCGTCACCTTGACGGCGTCGGCGAGCTGGTTCATGCCCGCGCTCGAGGCCGCGACGGGCCTCCTCGTCGAACGCGATGATTTTCGGCATGTGGTTGTCCCTCCAGCAGATGGACGGGTCCAGTGGTCAAGTCCCGTTAATGGCCGTCCTGAACGCCCGCGACGGACGGTCGATCACGCCTTGGTAGACGCCATCGGCCTCGCCCAGACGACCTGGCACTCGACAGCTGCGAGTGCTAGGCCATTATTAGCACTCGACCCTGTCGAGTGCAAGACAGTGCGTCAGATGCCGAACCGAGGCCGGGCACGCTACCTTTCTCCCGACACGCCGACGGGAAGGGCACGAATCATGCTGCTGGCGGCTGGGCTTTCCGACCTGCTCAAACCCTCGGTGCCGCAATGGGCCGGAGCCGCGATCTCGGTCGGGGCCGCGGTCATCTGCGCCCTGCTCGCGCTGGCAGTCGTGCGTTTCGGCCGGGCCATCGGCGGTGTGACGGGCTTCGGGGCCGGCGCGGTTGCTGGCGCGAGCCTGCTTCCGTGGGTTTCCGGCAAGACTTCGGACGGCCTCGGCGGGAGCCTGAATCTCAAGCTGGACACCTGGAAGAAGGTCAACGGGCAAGCGCTCAACAACGTTCATGTGTGGACCGGGGTCGGGCCGCACACGCTGCTGTGGGGCATCCCGCTGGTGGTGGCCGCCGGGCTGATGCTGATCCTTGGGGTGCTGCCGGGCAAGGCCGGCCTGATCGCGATCATCCCCGCCCTGCTCGTCCCGTGGTCGTTGCTCTACATCACGGAGGTGGCGAAGGCGAGTGACAGACTGCCGGTCCGCAACGTCGGCGTTGGTGCCTGGACCGCCCTCGGCGGATCGGCGATCGTGATCCTGGCCGTCACCGTGCGGGCCCTGCAGTCCAGCGGAAGACGCAACGTCCAACAGCCGGCGTACAGCCCGCAGTTCGCCGGGCAGTACAACCAGCAGCCGCCGTACGCCCCGCCCCCGGGCTTCGGTCATCCCGGCTACGGGCAGCAGCCTTCGTACGACCAGCCTGCCTACGGCGGTCAGCAGCCTGCTTACGGCCAGCCTGCCTACGGCGGGCCCGCCTACGGCCAGCCTGCTTATGAGCAGCCCGCGTACGGCCAGCAGGACTACGGGCAACCGCAGGGCTACGGGCACGGGGGCTATAACGAACCGACCGAAGAGCATGCCGGGCACGACCACTCCCACGACCACTCCCACGACGACCCGGCGCCCAACGACGGCTCGACGCAGATCATCGCATCGCCGTTCTGGCAGCCGCCGCCGAACCAGGGCTAGCTGAGCGGCCGGGCACGCTCGTATGAGGGCGGCCTCGAACGCGTCCTAGGTTCGGGGGGATGTGGCCGTCGAGGCCGCTGGTGCGGCCACCGCGTCGATGGTCTTCAGGCCGTCGCCGGTGTTGAGCAGCACGGTCTCGGCGACCCGGGTCGATGCGCCGCTCACGCAGCAGCGCTGCAGGGTGGCGACGGTGACCCCGCCGGCCGTCTCGGCGAAGACCCCCTCGGTCGGGCGAGCAGCCGGATGCCCTCCACGACCTGCCGCGTCGGTCACGTCGCGCATCGCCCCGCCGGTGCGGCGGGCGACGTCCAGCGACGTAGGGGCCGTCGGCCGGGTTGCCGATGGCGAGCGACTTGGCGATCGTGTTCGGCTTGCACGGGCGGACCACGTCGTGGCCGGCCGTGCAGAGCCGTGCGACCACCGGCGAGCAGCCCGGCCGCCTGGGCCCCGAAGATCTTGCGGCATCGGATCGTCGATCAGCCCCAGCCTCGCGCAGCTCGCGGAACGCCTTGTCGACCTTGGTCAGCATGCGAGCCGGAGGCGATCGGCACGACGACCTGCTCCGGCAGCCGCCAGCCGAGCTGCTCGGCGACCTCGTAACCCGAGCGTCTTGGAGCCCTCCGCGTAGTACGGCCGCAGGTTGACGTTGACGAAGGCCCAGTCCTGATACTTGTCGCGCGATCTCGGTGCACAGCCGGTTGACGTCGTCGTAGTTGCCCTGATCGCCACCAGTGTCGCCGCCGTAGACCGCGGTCGTGACGATCTTGCCCTGCTCCAGGTCGTGCGGGATGAACACGCAGCGAGCGCAGGCCGGCGCGGGCGGCGTGCGGCGGCGACCGCGTTGGCCAGGTTGCCGGTGGAGGCGCAGGACGACGGTGGTCGAAGCCGAAGCTCGCGCGCGGCGGCGAGGGCGACCGCGACGACGCGGTCCTTGAACGAGTGGGTCGGGTTGACGGAGTCGTCCTTGACCCACAGCCGCCGTCACGCCGAGCTCGCGCGGCGAGCCGGTCCGCCCGGCACCAGCGGGGTCCAGCCCGGCGCCGAGGCTGACCCGGGTGCGACGTCGGCCCGCACCGGCAGCAGCCCGGCGTAGCGCCAGAGTCGGCTGCGGGCCCGCCTCGATCGTCTGCGCGGGTGACGCGGCGCGAGCCGGTCGAAGTCGTAGCCGACCTCCAGCGGGCCGAAGCACTCCGCGCAGGCGTGGACTGGGCCGAGCGGGAGGTGCGCCGCACAGTTGCGGCATCTCAGGCTGAGTAGCCGGATTTGCGGCAGCAGCTACTGGCGCGTCGATGCAGGGTGGTCATGGGAAAGAGGCCTTCCTCCTCATCGTTCCCGCCTGTCTGGCGGGCCGGCATTGGCACCTGCCTTCCGGCGCGTTCCGCGTGACGCGGTGATCGCCGGAAAGGTGGTTGCCGGGGCTTCAGCGGGCCGGTCCCTCTGCCCCTCGGATGAGCAACACATTCAGTTGTGTCCTACAGCAGTCATGCTAGCTGACCGTGACACCTCCTCACACGGGATTGTTCCCGGCTGATATCCGCGCGATCTACTCCGACCTCGACGGGACGATGGTCGGTCCTGGAGGCTGCTTCTTTCGCGCCGAGGACGAAGCGGTCTCCCTCGAGCCGGCCAGGGCGCTCGCTGACCTGCTGGAATCCCGCGTGGCGCTGGTTCTTGTCAGCGGTCGTTCGCAGCCACAATTGCTCGAGGCGTCGGGGATCTTCGGCGCGGACGGCTACATCGCGGAGCTCGGCGCGATGGTCGCCTGGCGGTCCGAAGGGGAGGTCGGGCGCGGCCGGCACCTGCTACGCGGAGCCATGCCCGAGCAGTACGACGCGATTCCCGACGCGCTCGTGGAGGGGATGTTGCGCGAGTACGCCCGCAAGCTCGAGTTCCACGACCCCTGGCACCTCGGGCATGAGCTCGACGTGATGCTGCGCGGGCAGGTCGACGTCGCCCAGGTGAACGGCTGGTTCGCCGATCACGATGCCGGCTGGGTGCGCCTGCACGACAACGGCTTGCTGCCGCCCCGTCCGACCCCGGGCCTCGACGTGCAGCAGCTGCACGTCTACCACCTGGTGCCGGACGGGATCGACAAGGGCCGCGCGGTCGCCTACGACCTCGCCCGGCGCGGGCTGCGGCCCGAGCAGGCCATCGCGATCGGCGACAGCGCCAGCGACCTCGCTATGGCTGCGCACGTCGGGCGGTTTCACCTGGTATCCAACGGTGCCCGGTCGGCGCCGGTGCGCGCGCTGGCAGAGGCAGCCGGCAACGTGGTCATCGAGGATAGGGCTCTCGGCCTCGGGTGGGCCTCTGCCGTCCGATCCGCCCTTACAAGATCGACACACCCATGATCAAGGTTTGGGGCCTGTCAACCGGCTGGGACCATGATCATGGGTGCGAAGCTGCTTGGCCGGCGGGGTCGCGTTCGAGCTGTGAGCGCCGTGCCGCCGCTTGGGGATCTACGCTGCGTACTCATGGGAGACAGGGGCGATGCGGCGGTCCTGGTCGCGTCGAACCGCGGCCCACTGTCCTACGTCGCCGACGAGCGCGGTGAGCTGACCGCAAGACGCGGCGGCGGCGGCATGATCAGCGCGCTCGAAGGCCACGAGCAACTCATCACGTGGGTGTGCGCCGCGCTGACGGACGGCGACCGGGCCGCCGTGCGGGCCTCGCCGGACGGACGGATCCGGGCCTCCAGCGGCTCCGGCGGCGGTGAGCAGATCGTGCGCATGCTCGACCTGGATCGGGTGATCTTCGACCGGGCCTACAACGCGGTCGCCAACCGCACCCTCTGGTTCATCGCGCACCTGCTCTTCGACACGGCCAGCGCTCCGACGTTCGGCCGCGTCTGGGCGGGTGACTGGGCGGCGTACGAGCAGTACTGCGCGAGCTTCGCGCATGCGCTGGCGCAAGACGCGGCGCCGGACGCCAAGGTCCTCATCCAGGACTACCACCTGGTGCTCGCGCCGCGCATGCTGCGCGAGCTTCGCCCGCAGCTGCGGATCTCGCACTTCTCGCACACGCCCTGGGCCCGCCCCGACTACTTCCGGATGCTCCCCGATGGCGTTTCCCACCAGATCCTGCGCGGCATGCTCGGCGCCGACCTGCTCGGCTTTCACCCAAGCGCTGGGCCGAGGCGTTCCTGGCCTGCTGCGAGGCGGTGCTCGGCGCATCCGTGGCGGGCGACGAGGTGAGCTTCGAGGGCCGCACGACCACCGTCTCCGTGAACCCGCTCGGCGTTGACGGACCTGAGCTGCGCCGCCGCGCGAAGGCCGCCGACGTCGTGAGCCGGATGGAGCTGCTGACCGAGCAGGTCGACGGCCGGCGCCTGCTGCTGCGCATCGACCGCACCGAGCTGTCCAAGAACATCGTGCGCGGCCTGCAGGCGTACCGCGAGCTGCTGCGGGCACATCCCGAAATCCGCGGCGAGGTCACGCACCTGGCGTTCGCCTACCCGAGCCGCCACGACCTGCCCGAGTACCGCGAGTACACCGCCGCGGTGCAGCGGATCGCGTCGGAGATCAGCGAGGAGTTCGGACGCCCGGGCTGGGAGCCGGTGCGCCTTGAGGTGAGCGACGACTTCCCGCGCTCGCTCGCCGCGTACGCGCTTGCTGACGTGCTGGTCGTGAATCCGGTGCGCGACGGGATGAACCTGGTGGCCAAGGAAGGTCCGGTGCTCTCGCAGCGCGACCTGGCCCTCGTGCTCTCCCGGGAGGCGGGCGCGGTGGCCGAGCTGGGCGGCGACGCTCTCGTGGTCAATCCCTTCGACGTCATCCAGACCAGCGAGGCGATGTGGGACGCGCTGCGCATGCCGCCGGCGCAGCGGGCGGCGCGCTGCGAACGCCTTGCCGAGGCGTCCGTCGCCGTGCCGCCGTCGCGCTGGTTCAGCGCGCAGCTCGACGCGCTCTGACGCGCTCTGACTCGCTCTGACTCGCTCTGAGGTCAGCCCAAGCGCTCAGCGAGCTGGCGCAGGAACGTCACGACCCCCGGGGGGCCGTCCAGCAGCAGGTCGGCCCGCTCGCGCAGGCCGGTCACCTCGGCCGAGTCGCTCACGATGCCGATTCCCGGCACCCCGTCACGGCGCAGCAGGTCGAGCGTGTCGAAGGCCGGAAGGTCACCGAGGTCGTCGCCGATGAACATGACCGCCTTCGACCGGCGCTCCCGGCTGAAGCGCAGGAGCGCCCCGCCCTTCTCGAAGCCGGGCGGTCGCAGCTCGAGCGCGTTGCGGGCGGGATGGGGCTCGAGCCCGGCTCCCTCGGCGATGGCGGAAAGGCGCGGGCGCAGGGCGTCCAGCACGCCGTTCGGATCGTGGGTGAGCCGGGTGTGCACCACCAGCGCCTGACCCTTGTCCTCGACGGAGACCCCTGGTGGCAGCGCGGGATCGTGGAGCAGGGCGGCGAGTTCACGGCGGGCACTCTCGACTCCCGGCAGCGCGGACGGGGACGACAGCTGATCGGAGCTGCCGTCCCATCGCTCGAGTCCGTACTGAGCAAGCACGGTCAGCGAGTGCCGGGCGGGATGGCGGCGAAGGCCGGTGAGCTCGAGCAGCTGCCCGGCGGGACGTCCGGTGATGAGCACGACGGCGCCGACGCGCTCGGCGAGCTGGCCGACCGCTTCCAGCGCACCTGGGGCCGGGACCGCGTCTTCCGGCCGCTGGACGATGGTGGACAGCGTGCCGTCGTAGTCCAGCGCGGCCAGCGAGGTCTGCGGGTTCGCCAGGACGGCGGCTAGCCCCTCGCGACCCGCGGGCGTCGTCGGCTGGGGAAGCTCACGGGACATAGCGGGCGAGCGCGGATTCGGAATCGGTGAGCACGAGAACGAGTGTGCCCGCTGCACCGAGCCCGGCGGGCGCGGGCGCTATCGTCGCCGCCCCGCTGAGGCGGGCCAGGGTCTGCGCCTGGCTACGGATACCGGGTGGGTAGTAGACCGCCGGTCCGATGGCCGGCCTGCGCGCCGCGCTCAGGTTGCCTATCGAGGCGACATTCACGCCGCGCAACCGAAGCGCCGTCGCCGTCCGGCCGGCCAGGCCCGTGACGCCCGACGCGTTGAAGACGGCGACCGGCGCGGTCAGCGGGGCCAGCGGGGTCGGGCGCGGCGTCGGCTTGGGTGGCGCCGCGGGTGTGGGTGGGGCGGTGGTCACTGTCCTCCCGGCTCCCAGGCGCAGCGACGGGGCTTGCTCGGATGCTGGTTGGTTTGCCGGCCGGCTCACGACGTGAAACAGCCCGAAGGCAGCGACGCACGTGGCCGCGACCAGACACGCGGGCAGCAGCAGCCGCAGCATCAGGATCGCCGCGGCGGGGACGCGGGTGCCCCGCATCTCTCCGCTAGACCGAGCGTCCCAGGCGCCGGGCCGAGCGCGCTCGTTCACGCTGGAGCCGGAGCCGCTGCAGCCGCTTGACCAGCATCGGATCGGCGCGCAACGCCGCCGGGCGGTCGATGAGCCCGTTCAGCAACTGGTAGTAGCGGGTGGACGAGAGCCCGAAACGGTCGGCGACCGCCTGCTCCTTCGCCCCGGCGAGCCGCCACCACTGGCGCTCGAAATCGAGGATCTGCGCCTCGCGCGGGGTCAGCTCGTCGGCGTCGGCCGGACCGGGGGACGCCGGGGTGAGCCCGGTGGGCGCTGCCGGCACCAACGGTACTGCTGGCTCAGCGCTCGGGCCCATGCTGGCTGCGGGATTGACCACGCGACACCTCCCTGGTGTGAGCCGGAGTTACACCTGTGTCATTACTACCACGGGGTAGGCGCGTTCAGGGGTAGGCGCGGTCGGGGGTAGAGCCCCCGGGGCGCGGTGTGCGTCGGCGACCCGGCCGACGACGACGATCAGCGCTGCGCTGCGCAGGCTGCCCTGCCCTGCCCTGCGAAACTGGGCGTATGCGCGCCCCGTTCGGCAAGTCGTGACCGGGCTGTTGGACTCGGACGCGGTCGACGCGTACGGCACCCGCCGCGTCTCGCCGCTGCTGCCGGGATACGCGCTGGTCCACGCCGACCTGCACAACCACACCCGGCTCTCGGACGGTCGGGGGGACCCGAGGCTCGCCTTCGATTCGATGCGCGCCGCCGGGCTCGACGCTGCCGCCATCACCGATCACACCAACCTTCCCGGCCCGTGGGGCGGGGGCCTGGACGAGGAGGGCTGGTCCGAACTCGCGCAGCTGGCGTCGGCGTCCAACCGCGACGGCGAGTTCGTGGCGATCCGGGGATTTGAGTGGTCGCACCCGCTGCTGGGCCACATCAACGTCTGGGACAGCCCCACCTGGGTTGCGCCCGTGCTGCCAACCGCCCGCGACCTGCGCCGCTTCTACGACTGGCTGGAGTCGCCGGCCAGCGCTGACGCGCTCACGTCGTTCAATCACCCGGGATCGCGCGGCACCGTGCTGCGTTTTGGCGATTTCACGCTGCGCATCGCGCTCGCGCCGCGGATGGTCGGCCTGGAGATGTTCAACAAGACCGACGACTACCTGCTCGCCCTCGAACCCGGCGGGATCTCTCCCCTCATCCAGTGCCTGGACGCGGGTTGGCGGCCGGGGCTCATCGGTGTCACCGACGAGCACGGCAAGGACTGGGGCCATCCGGACGGTAAGGGCCGCACCGGCCTGTACGTCAAGGAACTGAGCCGCGCCGGGGTTCGTGACGCGATGGCCGGCCGCCGCTCGTTCGCTGCGCGCATCAAGGGCCTGCGGCTGGCGGCGACGCTCGGCGGCGTGTTCATGGGGCAGCGGCTGCGGCAGCCCGTGGCGAGGGGAACGGCGCCGTTGGTGGTCGATCTCGACCTCGGGCCGCGCGCGCGGGGGATGGAGCTCTCGGTGCAGCTGCTGCGCTGGGCATCGGCCACGCCGGTGGTCGAGGAGGTGGCGCGGGTGGAGCCGGGCGCGAGGCTGCTGACACTGGACGTCCCCGTCGATCCGGACGAGCCGTGGATCGTCCTGCGGGTCAGCGATCCGCACTCGCCGGCGGGCTGGGGCGTCCCGCGGGCGTACAGATCGCTCGGACGCAGCGTCGCTTACGCGAGCCCCTGGTGGATAGGTGGATAGGTGGGTAGGCGGATCGGCGGATCGGCCGCGGACTAACCGGCCAGGACGGTGATCGTGTGGATCGCCAGCCCCGCGAGCGCGCCGACGACCGTGCCGTTGATGCGGATGAACTGCAGGTCACGGCCGACCTGAAGCTCGATGCGGCGTGATGCCTCCGCGGCGTCCCAGCGGGCGATGGTGTCGGAGATGACGGTGGCGACCTCGCTGCTGTACGCGCCCGCCGCGTGTGCGGCCGCGTCGGCCAGGTAGCCGTCGATCTTCGTCTGCAGGACCGTGTCGCCGGCGACACGGCGACCCAGATCGGCCAGCCCGGCCGTGGTGCGCCGGCGCAACTCGCCGTGCTCGTCGTCGATCGCTTCCAGCAGCAGCCGCCGCGCCGTCGACCAGACGGAGGCGACACCTTCGCGCACGTCGGGATGGTTCAGCAGCCGTTCCTTGACCAGCTCGACCCGGTGGATGGTGTACGGATCGTTGCGCAGATCGTCCGCGAATCTGGCGAGCAGGCTGTCGAGCGCGAGCCGCAGCGGATGCGCCGGGTCGGCTTGCACCTCGCGGACGAAGCGCAGCAGTTCCCGGTAAGCGCGCGCGGCGACGGCATCATCGAGGAATTTCGGTGACCACGACGGGGCCTGCTCGGCCACGATCGAGATGACGGCGTCGCGGTTGACGAGCAGCCAGCCGTGTGCCTCGTCGATGGCCAGATCGACCAGGCGATGGTGGGTCCCGTCCTCCACGATCTGGCCCAGGAGCCGCCCGAGCGGCGGCGCCCATGGCAGGGCAGCCACCCGGCGCAGCACGGCCGCTTCCAGGACGGCGGTGACGTCCTCGTCGCGCAGCACGCGGATCGCGGCGCGGGTGGCCGTCGCCAACTCGTTTCCCACCCGGGCCGCATGCGCCGGGTCGGAGAGCCAGGTGCCGATCCGGGCTGCCACCCGGGCGCGGATCACCTTGTCGCGCACCACGGCTTCGGACAGGAAGTTGGACGCGACGAACGACTCCAGGCTGCGGCCCAAGGCGTCCTTGCGCGTCGGGATGATCGCCGTGTGCGGGATCGGCAGCCCGAGCGGGGAGCGGAAGAGCGCCGTCACGGCGAACCAGTCGGCAAGCCCGCCCACCATCGCCGCCTCAGCGCCGGTGTTGACGAAGCCGAGCGCGCCGCCGTGGTGGCGGGTCAGCGCGTAGGTGATGACGGCGACGATGAGCAGGCTTCCGGCGAAACCCTTCATGCGCCGCAGGTCACTGCGTCGCCGAAGCTCGTCGGGGGTGAGCAGCACGGCAGTCACACCCGGATCCTGCCCGAGGAGAGTGCGGATTCGCCCATTAACGTCACCGGCTATGGCTGCCTCGTACGAACTGAATGATCCGGACCCGGCGCGCACCCTGGCCGAAGCCCGGCGGCTGGCCGACGAGCTGCGGCGCATCATCAACCGCCTGGCGCTCGTACGTCCGCCGGCGGAGGACTCGGCCGTTGCCGCCGATGCCGCAGCAGATTTCGCCGACCGGCTCGAGCAGATGCGCGAGCGCGCCGGGCCCTGGGAGGTCAGTGAATCCGGCCTCGAACCTCGCGACTTCGTCGAGCACAGCCCGCTCTCCGGCCGCTCCAACCCGCTGGCGCCGCCGATGGTCACCGAATTCGTCGAGCAGCCGGGCGGCCAACACGTCACCGGATGGGTGACGTTCGGTGCCGCCTACGAGGGCCCGCCCGGTCACGTCCATGGCGGGCTGGTCGCGGCGATGTTCGACGAGTTGCTCGGATTCGCCCAGCAGACGACGGGGTTCACCGGCCGGCTGACAGTCCACTACCGCCGGCCGACCCCGCTGCACCAGCCGCTGCGCATCAAGGCCTGGCCGGACCGGGAGGACGGCCGCAAGCGCCTCATCAAGGGGACCTGCCATCTCGGTGAGACGCTGTTGTCGGAGGCGGAGGGCCTGTTCATCGCCCCGCGCGACGGGGACTACAAGGCGGTGCTCGGGCTGAACTGAGCGGTCAGAACTGATCCGAACGCTGCTCCTCCTTGCGGCGAGCGCTCTCGGCCTGCGCCGACAGATCCGCCTGGTAGTTCGAGCTGACGATGCGGGCGCTGTCGGCGGACGCCTCGTGGTGGGTGCGGTAGCGCCAGGCCTGGTTGCTGGCCTTGCGGCGGGCCCGCCGGCGAAGCGCGACGACCAGGGTGGTGGCCGGCATGGCGAGACTCGTCTCGGCCAGGTGGCTGCCCGCGTAGCGACCCACTCGCGACAAAGGGGTCGTCATGGGCACATTGTCCCCGGTTTGCTCATGTGGTGCTGAATCGGCTGTTCGCGCGGCCGACCGCCGCTACGCTCCGTACATGGCCAGCAGGCTCGCCGCTCTGGCCAGCGTGGCCACCGCCGTCCTCGTCAGCGTGTCCCTGACCGCCTCCTGCAGCGGCAGCGCGCCCGCCCCGTCGGGCCGCTCGACGCCGCTGGGTGGCCACGCGCCCGGCCCGGCGGCCACCTTCAGCGGTCCGATCACCGGCGGCGAGGGCATCAACCTGCTGACCCCCGGCAAGCCGCAGGTCACGCCCGATCTGGTCGAAAGCGAGTACTTCGCCAGCGGTACCGCCACCTCCTACACGGCGAGCGCCACCCCCGCCTCCGGCGACTGGACCCTGCACCCGGACACGCAGGCGAGCTACCGCACCAGGATCGTCGTACGGCTTCCGCGGGATCCGAGACGCTTCAACGGCACTGTCGTGGTCGAGTGGCTGAACGTGAGCGCCGGCTCCGACACCGATCCGGACTACGCCTACGCCGCCGCGGAATTCGACCGGAGCGGGTACGCCTACGTCGGGGTCTCGGCGCAGCAGGCGGGCATCGACGGGTCCGCTCTGGGTGACGTCGCCAGCCAGCTGCTGCCGGGCGTGCACGTCTCCGGGCTGCGCCGGACCGACCCGGTGCGCTATGGCTCGCTGCATCACCCCGGCGACGCCTACTCCTACGACATGTTCACCCAGGTCGCCCGCGCGCTGCGTACCCCGGGCACGGTGGATGTTCTCGACGGACTACGCCCGCAGCGGGTCATCGCTATCGGCGAGTCGCAGTCCGCTGCGCGGCTGACGACCTACGTCGACGGCGTGCAGCCCCTCACGCGCGAGTTCGACGGCTTTTTCATCCACAGCCGGGGCGGCGGCGCGGCCCCGCTCTCCGGCAGCGGCGACACCGGGACGATCGTCGACGGCGCCTACCGGATCCGCGCCAACGCCGGGGTCCCCGTGCTCGTCTTCGAGACCGAGAGCGACCTCGCGGTGCTGCGGTATGACCAGGCCGAGCAGCCCGACAGCAGTGATGTGCACGTGTGGGAGGTCGCGGGCACCGCCCATGGTGACGCGTTCGTGGCGGGCCCGGCGTTGCAGGAGCTGCACTGCGACCCACGGATCAATGCCGGCCCCCAGGAGTTCGTGGTGCGGGCGGCGATCAGCGCCCTCGGGCGCTGGGTGCGAACCGGGCAGGCGCCGCCCACCGCCCCTCGGCTGGACCACGTCGGTCCGGTCCTGCGCCGCGACGCGCTCGGGATCGCGATCGCAGGAGTGCGCACGCCGCCGATGGACGTACCGGTGGCGGTGCAGTCCGGTGAGGCGGCTCCCGGAAGCAAGGTGCTGTGCGCCTTGTTCGGCAGCAGTCGCGCATTCTCGCCGGCGCGGCTGACGGCGCTGTACGGCACCAAGGCGCGGTACGTCACGCAATTCGAGAACGCGACGCGCGCGGCCGTGAGCGCCGGCTACGTGCTTGCCGCCGACGAGGCCGCGCTCGACGCGCAGGCCCGGGCGGTGCTCTTCCCGTCCTGACTAGTCGGCCGGGCCGCTGGTGAGGGTCACCTGAGCGGTGTGACCCTCGCCGTACTCGTCGCTCCACCCGACGGTGACCAGCTGGCCGGGCTTGGACTGCGCGAGGCTCGCGGTCAGGCCGTCGGCCGAGGTGACCGGCTCGCCGTTCAGTGACGTGATGATGTCGCCCGGCTGGATGCCGGCGACGGCAGCGGGGGAGTTGGCGTTCGTCGAGATCACCCGGGCGCCGCCGGAGTTCGCCGCCGGATCGACGGCCTGGACCTGGATGCCGAGGTAGCCCCGGCCGCCGCTCTGGGCCCCGGCGTTCTTGTTCAGCTGGGCGGCGATGGACAGCGCGCGGTTGATCGGGATGGCGAACCCGAACGTGGGCCGGCCACTGCGGTACTTGGACGCCGAGGCGGCCGTGTCCATGCCGATGACCTTGCCGGCCCGGTTGGCCAGCGGCCCCCCCGAGTCGCCGGCCATGATCGGCGCCTGGACCTCGATCATCCCGGACAGCTGCTCGGAGTTGGATCCGCTCTGATCGCTGGCGGTGATCGAACGGTTGGTGTCGGTCACGCTTCCGGTGACCACGCTGAGGGTGCCGGAACCACCGGCGTTGCCGATGGCGACGACGGATTGTCCCGCCGTCACGGTGTCGGAATTGCCCAGCGGAATGGTCGCCAGGCCGCTGGCCCCGACGAGCTGGAGCACCGCGACGTCCTGGCTGGCGTCGGTGCCGACGACGTGCGCGACGTAGCGCTGCTGGGTGCTGGAAACGGTGACGGTGATGTACGTCGCTCCGTCGATCACGTGGTTGTTGGTGAGGATCTCACCCGCCGGGCTCAGGACCATGCCGGTGCCGGCGGCCTCAGCGTTCTGGTAGCCCAGCTGGGAATCGATGACGACCACCCCCGGCTCGATCAGCCCGGCGACCTGCGGGACGCTCAGCACCAGCGCGGGACCGGGGTTCTGGCGCGGGGCCGGGGTGGACGGCGCCGGGTTCGTGGCGGACGTGTTCGCGGCCGGCGGGATGATGCCGGGCAGCCCGGCCGTCGGCGGCCCGCTGTGATGGTCGATGAAGACGCCCCCGCCGGCGATGGCGACCGCCAGCGCTGCGGCACCGGCGAGCACCCCCGCCAGCACCCGTCTGGGCCGCGGGTCGCGGGCGCGAGGGTGGGGTGGGTAAGGGCTGAGGTCGATCATCGCAGACGTGCGCCAGCTATCGGGCGCACCGGCGGAGGGCAAGCCCCGTGGGCTCCACCAATCGCCGTGGTCAGTCATGCGGGCCGCCCTTGCTACTACTCGAACTGGCCGCCCGGGCGGCTCCCCTGATGAAACCTCATGTGGCTGCGATCTCGCTGAACGGCGCCGGGTGTGCGCCAGCACTGTATTAACCCCCAAGTACCCCGCCGCGTAACGTTCGCCGCCGTGACCTCCCGATCTGCGTCGCCCCAGCCGCGTCGCGCCGGCCGTTCCCGCGTCGTCCTCACGGCCGCACTGATGCTGCTCATCCCGGGCGTGCTGGCAGCCTGCGGGAGCTCGTCGCCGGCCGGCGCGACGCTGCCGTCGACGCCAGGAGCCGGGCACGCCTTTTACGTCTCGCTCGGCGACAGCTACGGCGCCGGCTACCAACCGGCCGCCAACGGTCACCCCGGGCGTACGAACCCGAACGGCTTTGCCTACCAGCTGGCCGCCAGGGCGACGGTCCACGCCAAGAAGCTCACTCTCGTCAATTTCGCGTGCGCCGGTGCGACCACCACGACGCTGCTGAAGGACGTCGGGTGCCGGCCTGATCGGCTCGGTCCCGCTGCCGCCGGCTATCCCCGGCAGACCCAGGCGGATGCGGCGACCTCGTTCATTGCCGCACACAAGGCCGACGTCGGCGTCATCACGGTCGTCATCGGCGGCAACGACATCACCAGCTGCGCGCGCGCCACCGATACGAAGGCTGTCGTCTCGTGCGTCACCAAGGCGCTCGCGACCGTGAAGGCCAACCTTCATATGCTGCTGACCCGCCTGCGCGCCGCGGCCGGGCCTGACGTGCCGATCGTCGGGCTCACCTATCCGGACGTCATCCTCGGCCAGTATGTCTCCAAGGCCGCCACGGGCCGTACGCTCGCGGCGCTTTCAGTGACGGCGTTCAAGGCGTTGATCAATCCGGCGCTCAAGGCCGAGTACGACGCCGTCGGGGCGACATTCATCGACGTCACGGCCGCGACCGACGCGTACGTGCCGTTCACCCAGACGACGACACTCGCGCCGTACGGGACGGTGCCGGTCGCCGTCGCCAAGGCCTGCGAGCTGACGTTCTACTGCCAGTTCCACGACATCCACCCGCACACGGCGGGCTATGGCTTGATCGCTGATCTGATCCGCCAGAACCTTCCGGCCTGATCAGGCGCGACTAGTCAACGAGCGGGGCGAGCATCTCGGTGAGCCGCTCGCTCTCGATCAGGAAACCGTCGTGCCCGTGAGGGGAGTGCACCACCTGTAGCGCGCCCGCGCCGGAAATCCCCGCGACGAGCCGCTCTTGCTGCTCGAGGGGATACAGCCGGTCGCTGTCGATCCCGGCCACGACCGTACGGGCGGTGATCATCGCGAGTGCCGCATCGAGGCCGCCGCGCCCACGCCCGAGTTCGTGCCCGTTCATCGCCTCGGTGAGGGCGACGTAGCTGCCCGCATCGAAGCGGTGGGTGAGCTTGTCGCCGTGGTGGTCGAGGTAGGACTCCACCTGCCAGCGGCCGCCGTCAAGAGGATCGATGGCGTCCTGTGCCGCGCGCCCGAATCGCGTGTCCAGCTCGTCGGCACTGCGATAGGTGAGATGGGCAATCCGGCGGGCGACCCCGAGCCCGGCATGGGGGCCGTGCCCCGGGGGCGCGTCGTAGTAGTCGCCGCCGGCCCAGGCGGGATCCGCCCGGATCGCCGCGAGCTGCGTTGCCGAGAAGCCGATCTGATCCGCGCTCGCCTCGCCCGTCGACGCGACGACCCCGAGCCGCTCCACTCGATCCGGTGCCGACACCGCCCACTCGAGGGCTCGCATCCCGCCCATCGAACCGCCGAGCACGACGTGCCAGCGGCTGATGCCGAGCAGGTCGGCCAGCCGGCGCTCCACGCTGACTTGATCGCGGACGGTGGTGCGTGGCCACCGGCTGCCCCACGGCGCGCCGCCCGGGCCAGGTGAGGAGGGACCCGTGGTGCCCTGGCAGCCGCCGAGCACGTTGGGACAGATGATCCAGTGGCGGGCGGGATCGATCAGCTTGCCCGGCCCGATCAGCTCGTTCCACCATCCCGGGGTCGGGTGACCGGGCTCGACCCCTCCTGACACGTGTGAATCGCCGGTGAGTGCGTGCATCACCAGGACGGCGTTGCTCACCGATCCGTCGTCGCCCACGGCCGGGGTGCCCCAGCTCTCGTAGGCCACCCGGACCGCCGCCAGCATGCCGCCGCGCTCGAGCCGCAGCGGCCCGACATCGACGAACTGCCGGCGACCGACGGGGTCGCCCTCGCGCCAGGCTCCGCTCGCGGGAGGGCCTGACGCTGCCGCGGGTTGGGTCGCCACCGGCAGCTAGAGCTCCTTGGACGCGCGGAACCCGGCTTCGAGGTCGGCCTTCAGGTCCTCCAGGCCCTCGATCCCGACCGATAGCCGGATCAGCCCGGGGGTGACGCCGGAAGCCAGCTGCTCGTCATCGGCGAGCTGCGAGTGGGTGGTGCTCGCCGGATGGATGATCAGGCTGCGCACGTCGCCGATGTTGGCGAGGTGGCTGAACAGCTCGACCGCGTCAACGAAGCGCTTGCCGGCCTCGATTCCTCCGCGCAGCTCGAACGACACGATCGCGCCCGCACCCCCGGGCAGGTAGCGCTGGGCGGCGGCGTGCCACGGGCTGGACGGCAGCCCGGCGTAGTGCACGACCTCGACCTCGTCGCGTTCGAAGAGCCACGCTGCCAGCGCCTGCGCGTTGGAGGTGTGCCGCTCCATCCGCAGCGAGAGCGTCTCGATCCCCTGGATCAGCAGGAACGACGAGAACGGGGAGATCGCCGGGCCCATGTCGCGCAGGTACTGCACCCGCAGCTTGGCGGCGAACGAGCCGGGACCGAGCGCGGGCCAGTACTGCAAGCCGTGGTAGCTCGGGTCGGGCTCGTGGAAGCTCGGGTGGTGGGCAGCATGCGCGCCGAAGTCGAAGGTGCCGCCGTCGACGACGATCCCGCCGATGGTGGTGCCGTGACCACCCAGGAACTTCGTCGCGCTGTGCAGCACGATGTCGGCGCCGTGCTCGATCGGGCGCAGCAGGAACGGGGTCGGCACCGTGTTGTCGACCACCAGCGGCACGCCGGCCTCGTGGGCCACGTCGGCGACGCCGCGGATGTCGAGGACGTTGCTGCGCGGGTTGCCGAGCGTCTCGGCGTAGAACAGCCGGGTGCGGTCCTTGACCGCCGCCCGCCACTCCTCGAGGTTGTCCGGGTCCTCGACGAACGTGACGTCGATACCGAGCTTGGGCAACGTGTAGTGCAGCAGGTTGTAGGTGCCGCCGTAGAGCGAGGCGCTGGAGACGATGTGGTCACCGGCGCTCGCCAGGGTCAGGAAGGTCAGCGTCTCCGCCGCCTGGCCGCTCGCGACCGCGACCGCGGCAACGCCGCCCTCGAGTGCGGCGACGCGCTGCTCGAGCACGTCCTGCGTCGGATTCATGATCCGGGTGTAGATGTTGCCGGGCTCGGCGAGGCCGAAGAGGTCGGCCGCGTGCTGGGTGTCGCGGAACGTGAACGAGGTCGTCTGGTAGATCGGCGTCGCCCGCGCGTTGGTCGTCGGGTCAGGCGTCGCGCCCGCATGGACCTGCTTGGTCTCGAACGACCACGCAGCCGTGTCGGGCTCGTGCGGCGGGGGGACGGGGGTCGTGTCCGGGGCGTCGGTGGTCATGCGGGTTCTCCATCTGATCCGTTGGCCGGGCGCGGGTTCTCGTGACCCGCTGGCTGCCAGTGCCCGGTGCTCTTTGGGCCAGCCTGCCAAAGGCTGCCACGCTTCGCCAGTGCGTTCCGGCCACGCGGCGGTCATCGCGGCGCTGACTCCCTCCGCGCTGCTGGCCATCGTGGTGGCCGCGGCGGTCGTCGGCACCGATCGACGTACCTCGATGGCCGGAGAGCCCCCGTCATTGCCGTGACCAGCCCTCGCTCGCTGCCAGTCGTAGCTGTCATGGTGGGTACGTGGGCCACGCCGGGAACCTCATCCCGGGCTTGCTCAGCGCGCTCGCGGCGGCCACCTGTTACGGCACGGGACCGCTCGTCCAGGCGCTGGCTGCGCGCCGGACCGAGACCGGCACCGGTCTCGGGCTGGGCCTGCTCGCCCGGCTGGTTCGCAACAAGCTCTGGCTTGCTGGGGTAGCCGCGGATCTCGGCGGCTTCGGCTTCGAGGCGATCGCCCTGGCGCTCGCGCCGGCCGCCTTCGTCACTCCGCTGCTGCTTTTCGACATGGTGGTGCTCGGTTTGCTGGCGAGCCGCATCGTCAACGAGCGCCTGTCTCGGCTCGGCGTCGTCGGCATCGCGTCCATCCTGAGCGGCGGCGTCTTGTTGACGGTTGCTTTCGCCGCTTCGCGTCACGGCGTCGGCCGGCAGGCACGACTCGGGGAGCAGTTCGTGATGGTGGCCATCGTCGCGGTGACGGCGCTGGGGGCGGTCGCCGCCGGTCGCCGGCCCCCAGGCGGGGTGACGACCGCGTTGCTGGCCGGCGCCTCAGGCATCGCGTACGCCATGACGACGCTCTGCACTCGCCAACTGAGCCTCTCGCTGCGCGACCACGACCTCTGGCACCAGTTGCTGACTCCGGCGCCTTACCTGCTGGCGGTGGCCGCGCTGCTCTCGCTGAGCCTGCTCTCGCGTGCCTTGCAGGCGGGTGCAGCGGTCGTTGCCGTCCCGGTGACCAGCGCTTTCGCGGCTTTGCTGCCCGCGGTCGCGGGACTGGTGATCTTCGGGGAGCCGGTCCCATCGGGGGGTGCGCTGGCGGCCTTCGTGGTGGCGTTGCCGCTGCTGGTGGCGGGCCTGGTCATGATCGCGCGCCAGGGCACGGTGAGCGAGATCTTCGCGGCCGAAGGGGGCCGCCGGACCGATTGCGGCGGAGCGGATGAGCCGACGCGCGTCATCACCTCGGCTTGAGGCCACCCGTGAGCAGTTCGGTCAGGCAGCTGAAGCCCTCCTGCGTGACCGTCGCCCCGGATCCGGTGCGGTAGCCGTCGAAGATGCCGGCGATTGCCGAAAACAGGATCGTGATGATCGAGCTTCGATTGAGCCCGGGATGGATCGAGCCGTCGCGCATTCCGTCGGAGAGGACCTCGTTCCAGCTGGCGATGCATTCATTGCGGGCGCCGACGAGTGGGGCGAGCTCCGGGGTCATGGCAACGTGGTGATTGTCCCGCGAGATGGTCAGGAACTCATCCCGGTAGGCGCACGCGTCGGTGAAGGTGACCTGAACCATGGAAAGCACGCGGGTCAGCCCATCGCCGGGACCTGCCGCCGTTGCCCGAAGGTGATCAGTGACTACTGAGAAGAATCGCTCGCCGATAGCCAGTAGCAGCTCGTTCTTGCTTGCGAAGTGGTTGTACAGGGCAGCCACGGATGAGCTGTGGGCCTTGGCGATGTCGCGCATCGAGACGCCGTGAAAACCCTGATGAGCGAAGCGTTGGGCAGCGACGTCGATGATTGCCTCACGCGGGCCGGCGGTATTCGCCGGCTGCGCCGGAACGTCCGTTCTTGAGCTCATCCCTGTAGTAACGGGTCGGCAGGCGCCATGAGTCCAGCTTTCATGAGTGATCCGAGCGATATTTTCACATGCCGTGAAGGCCCGGGCCGAGATCGGTCCGGGCCTTCACGTTCACATTTGTCGGGACAGATCAGTAACGGTAGTGCTCGCTCTTGTACGGGCCAGCCACATCGACCCCGATGTAATCAGCCTGTGATTTTGTGAGCGTCGTCAATGTCGCGCCCAGCGCGTCGAGGTGGAGTCTGGCGACCTTCTCGTCGAGGTGCTTGGGCAGCGTGTAGACCTTCTTCTCGTACTGATCGGTCTTGGTGAGCACCTCGATCTGGGCGATGACCTGGTTGGTGAACGAGGTCGACATCACGAAGCTTGGGTGACCGGTGGCGTTGCCGAGGTTCAGCAGCCGACCTTCGGACAGCACGATGATCGAGTGGCCGTCGGGGTAGACCCACTCGTCGACCTGCGGCTTGACCCTGACCCGCTCGATGCCGGGGGTCCTGGCCAGGCCTGCCATGTCGATCTCGTTGTCGAAGTGGCCGATGTTGCCCACGATCGCCTGGTGCTTCATCTTCGCCATGTGAGCGGCGGTGATGATGTCCTTGTTGCCGGTCGTGGTGATGAAGATGTCGGCAGTGCCGACGACGTCGTCGAGCCTGACGACCTGCAGGCCGTCCATCGCCGCCTGTAACGCGCAGATCGGGTCGATCTCGGTGACGAGCACCCGGGCGCCCTGGCCGCGCAGCGACTCGGCGGAGCCCTTACCCACGTCGCCGTAGCCGCAGACGACTGCGACCTTGCCGCCGATCATGACGTCGGTGCCGCGGTTGATGCCGTCGATCAGGGAGTGGCGCACGCCGTACTTGTTGTCGAACTTGGACTTGGTGACCGAGTCGTTGACGTTGATCGCCGGGAAGAGCAGCGTGCCGCCGCGCTCGAACTCGTACAGCCGGTGCACGCCGGTAGTGGTCTCTTCGGTGACGCCCTTGATGTCCTGGCTGATACGGGTGAAGCGGGTGGGGTCGTCTCCGATCGAGCGGCGCAGGGTCTCCAGGATGACGCCGTACTCCTCGGGGTCGTTCTCGTCGGGCTGCGGGACGGCCCCGGCGGCCTCGAACTCCACGCCCATGTGCACGAGCAGGGTCGCGTCGCCGCCGTCATCGACGATGGCGTCCGGCCCCTTGCCGTTCGGCCAGGTCAGCATCCGGTCGGTGCACCACCAGTACTCCTCGAGGGTCTCGCCCTTCCAGGCGTAGACGGGTACGCCCTGCGGGTCCTGCGGGGTGCCGTTCGGGCCAACGACGATGGCCGCCGCCGCGTGGTCCTGGGTCGAGAAGATGTTGCAGCTCACCCAGCGCACATCGGCGCCGAGCGCGGTCAGCGTCTCGATGAGGACCGCCGTCTGGATGGTCATGTGCAGGCTGCCGGCGACGCGCTTGCCGGCCAGCGGCTGCGCCTTGGCGTATTCCTCGCGCAGCGCCATCAGTCCGGGCATCTCGTGCTCGGCCAGCTGGATCTCCTTGCGGCCGAACGCGGCGAGCGAGAGATCGGCGACCTTGAAGTCGCTCACGCTCCCCGCCGAGTCGGCCGTCAGCTCGGCTACGGGAACGGGTGTGGTGTCGCGCATCAGGGCTTCTCCTTGAGAGGGATCGAGCGGCTGGTCGGATCGGAGCGGACTTCGGGCATCACGGTGGTCACGGGGCTGGGAATGGTCGTACTGATCGGAGTCGGGGAGCGGCTCCATCTCGTCGGCGAGCCTGCGATACAAGGACGCGCGCTCGGGTGCGGCGACCCGGTGCACGGCGCCGAACCAGGCATCCAGGGCTTGGGCGAGCTCCGGCTCGGTGCGCTGGCGCAGTTCGAACGCGACATCGGTGAGGCCGATGTCGAAGCGCTCCACGATCTTCCGAAGATCGCGCAAGCGCTGGATCTGGACGGGTGCGTAGACCCGGTGACCACCTTGCGTGCGCATGGGCCGGATCAGCCCGCTGCTCTCGAGGTAACGCAGCATGCGGGGCGACCAGCCGGTGGTCTCGCTCGCCTGCTGGATGGTCGGGGACGTCATTGCGGGCTAACTTATCACGGTCGTGTCAAGTTAGCCGCGGGGACGGAGGCTTGATGGAGCCCCCGGTCCGGATCGAACGGACGACCTGCCGCTTACAAGGCGGCTGCTCTAGCCACTGAGCTACGGGGGCGGACCTCCCATCGTAGGGACGCCAGACGCGGTCTCAGCCCGAGAAAGTCAGCGCCGAGTGGCGCAGTTCACATCCGATCAAAACAACACGGCGGGTTCGGCCGGGGTCGGGCTCTCGCCGCCCCGGACCGGCACCATCAGGTGCGCTCCCTTGTCGCGCACCTGGCCGAGCCCGCGTCCGACGCGGTACCAGTCCAGCGGCGGATAGCCCACGCTGCACAACGTGTCGAGCACGCCCTGCGCGTCGCCACCGTCACTGGCCAGCCATTCATCCATGAACGGATCGGGGACCACCAGCGGTGCCCGGTCGTGTAGCCAGGCCAGCTGCCGCGGTGCCGGTCCCGTCAGCACCGACGCGCTGGCGACGGGCGGGCCGCCGTCCGCCGGGTGCCACCGTGCCCAGACGCCCGCCAGCCAGAGCGGACGCTCGTCCGAACGCTTCACCAGGTGCGCAATCCGCCCCTGCTCGTCGGCCAGCCACTCATACCAGGCATCGGCCGGCAGCAAGCAGCGCGACGTGCGCACGGCCCGGCGATACGACGGTTTCTGCGCGACGGTCTCGACCCGGGCGTTGATCATCCGCGCAGCGCCCTGCGGTCCCTTCGACCAGGGTGGGATCAATCCCCAGACGTGGCGTCGAAGCACGCGCTGCCCGTCCAGCGAGAACAGCACGCGTACCCGATCAGTAGGAGCGACGTTGGCCGACTTCACCGGGTCGGGGCCGTCGTCCTCGGCGGGCCCGGTCTGGTCGGCCGCTCCCGTGAGCAGGACCAGGTCGGCGGTGTCACGCATCGATGCGTAGCGACCGCACATGCCAGGAATGCTAGTCAGCAGTCGGTCAACACTCCGCGGATTGGGCGGACGCCGCGCAGCGGAAGCCGCCGCACCACCACTTCCCGCGGTCGCAGCAGCACCACGGTCCAGCGGGTGAGCTTGAGATACGCCGTCTCGAACGCGAAGTGGTCGGCCTCGCACGCGATGGCGGAACCGTCGTCATAGATCACCCAATGGGTCACGCGAGCAGCATGGCGGCTGCCTGCGACACTCCCGCTAGGCGCCTGCGGCCACCGCGCGCTCGCGCAGATGCCCGCCGATCTCGACGTAGCTGCGCCCCTCCACGTACCTCCGCAGCACCTCGATCTCGAGGTCAGAGAGCGCGTCGACGACGTCAGTCTGCGGGTTGCCGCGACTCATCGACACACGATGTGCAGCCGCGAGCCTTCGGTCAGCCCCGGCGCCGGGCGATCTCCGCGAGCGCCACGCCCGCCGCGACTCCGGCATTCAGCGATTCGACCGGACCGGCCATCGGAATGCGCACCCGCACCCGGCACGTCTCCGCCACCAGACGCGAAAGCCCGCGCCCTTCCGAGCCGATGACCAGCACTAATGGGTCGGTTGCTGCGTTGAGCGCGCTCAGCACGATCGGCCCGTCGGCGGCCAGGCCGATGACGGTCAGCCCCGCCTTGTCGTAGGCGATCAGGGTCCGCGCGAGGTTCGTGGCGCGCGCGACGCGCATCCGGGCCAGCGCGCCGGCGCTCGCCTTCCACGCCGAGGCGCTCACACCGGCTGCCCGCCGCTCGGGAACGACCACCCCGTGGGCCCCGAACGCCGCCGCGGAGCGGACCACGGAACCGAGGTTGCGGGGGTCGGTGACGCCGTCCAGCGCGACGATGAGCGCCGGCCTGACGCTCCCGGACGCCGGGATCAGGTCGTCGGGATGGGCGTACTCGTAGGGCGGGACAGCCAGCCCGATGCCTTGGTGAGGGGCCCCGCCGGCGAGGCGTTCGAGCTCACCGGGCGGAACGTCGGCGATGGGGATCGCCTGCAAAGCGGCCAGCCGGCGGGCCTCGGCGATACGCGCGTCGCCGGGTCCAGCAACGATCAGCAGCCGGGTCGCCGGAACCGCTGCCCGCAGTGCCTCGACCACCGGGTTGCGCCCGACGACGACCTCGTCGCCGGCCTTGCCGGCACCGCGCCGCGAGCCGCTCGATTGGCCTGGTGAGCGTCTGGCCGCGGCTGCCGCCCGGCGCTGCGCGGGATGGCCGGGACGGTCTGACGCGGGCGGGGTCGGACCCTTGCCCGCCAGCTTTCGGCGTCCGTACCCTCCGGTGCCCTTCGACGCGCCGCCTGCCATCAGCGGGCCAGCTCCCAGCGCTGTCCCTGCGGGGTGTCCTCGACGGCGATGCCGGCGGCGGCGAGCTCGTCGCGGATCGCGTCGGAGCTCGCCCAGTTCTTCGCGCGACGGGCCTCGGCGCGCCGCTCCAGAGCACCGGAAACCAGCTGGTCGACGACCTGCCGCAGGTTGCCGCCGTCACCCGAAGGCCACTGCGTGACCGGATCGAGCCCGAGCACCTCCAGCATGCGGCGCACCAGCGCGTACTCATGCGTCGGGTCAGCTGCGTGGTGCCCGGCCTTCACCGCCTCGTGCACGACCGCGAGCGCGCGGGGGGTCGAAAGGTCGTCGTTCATGGCGTCGCAGAACGCCTGCCAGAGCGGATCGTCATCGGGTGGTCTCTCGGCCGAAAGCCCGCTGTTGCGGAGCACGAATCCCTCGAGTCCCTCGTAGGCCGCGGACGACTCGGCCAGCCGGTCAGCGCCGTACTCGAGCGCCGACCGATAATGCGCGGCGAGCAGGTAGTAGCGCAACGCTTGCGGACGCGTCTGGCCAAGCACGTCCTCGACCAGGAAGGTGTTGCCGAGCGACTTCGACATCTTCTCGCCGCCGCTGACGTTCAGCAGCCCGTGGTGCATCCAGAAGCGAGCCATCTCGGCGTCGCGCTCGAAGTCCAGCCCACAGTCGGTCTGCGCGTCGCTCGTTCTCGTGGTGCGGGAACACCAGATCCAGCCCGCCTCCATGGATGTCGAATTGCGAGCCCAGGTACTTCGCGGCCATCGACGAGCACTCGAGGTGCCAGCCCGGCCGGCCCGGACCCCACGGAGTCGGCCAGGTGGGCTCGCCCGGCTTCTCAGCTTTCCAGAGCGCGAAGTCGCGGGGATCGCGCTTGCCGCCCTCGTTCTCGGCGCTGGCCTGCATCGCGTCCGGCTTCTGGCCCGAAAGCCCGCCGTAGCCGGGGAAGGACGCGACCGAAAACCAGACACTTCCCCCGGCTGCGTAGGCGTGGCCACGGTCGATCAGGCGCTGCATCAGCTCGATCATCTCCGGCACGTGCCCGGTCGCCCGCGGCTCGATGGTCGGCGGGAGGACGCCCACCATGTCGTAGGCCCGGTTGAACTCACGGGTGAAGCGCTCCGCGAGCGCGAACGGGGATTGCCCCGCTGCCGCCGCATTGCTGATGATCTTGTCGTCGATGTCGGTGACATTGCGTACCAGCGTGACGTCGTAGCCGCTGTCCAGGAGCCAGCGCCGCAGCACGTCGACGACCACGGCGCCGCGCAGGTGACCGACGTGAGGCGAGGACTGGACGGTGGGGCCGCACAGGTAAATGCCGACATGCCCAGCGGTGATCGGCTCGAAGGGCCGCACCCGCCGGGTGCGTGTGTCATACAGCACGAGCCCCACGTCGGTGATCTTACCGAGCGCCACCTTCGCTCGGGCCCCACAGGAATGTGGCTTGTGGGCGACGAACAAGGATCCACAGCGGGCAATGCAGAACGGTGAGCCCCGCCGGAGGTCGGGTTACGGTCCGGCGTGTTTTCACCCCTCTGAAGGGAACGCTTGCCATGTCGCGTCTTTCCGCTGCGCGCACCGCAGTGGTCACTGCCGTCACTGTCGTCACTGCCGCGTTCACGCTCAGCGCGTGCACTGCGGCCCGCGCCGCCTACCCGGTGAACTACTCCTTCGCCGCGGGGATCGCCTACACGCTGACGCACTACGGGCAGCCCCCGCTGGGGGCCAACAACTGGTCCTGCCGGCCGAGTGCGGCGCACCCGTATCCAGTGGTGCTGGTGCACGGGACGTTCGGCAACATGACCGATTCGTGGGAGGCGCTCTCCCCGCTGCTGGCAAACGCCGGCTATTGCGTTTACGCGCTGAACTACGGAGGCTCGTCGCCGGGTAACCCGATTCAGGCGACGGGCCCCATCGCGACGTCGGCCCGGCAGCTTTCGGATTTTGTTGACAAGGTGCTGGCGGCGACCGGCGCCGGCAAGGTCGACATCGTCGGCCACTCGCAGGGCGGCATGATGGCGCGCTACTACGTCCGCTTTCTCGCAGGCGCGGCGAAAGTGGACACGCTGGTCGGGCTCGCCCCGAGCAACCACGGCACGACGCTCTTCGGGCTCGCGACGCTGGGGTCGGCGTTCGGCGTCAGCGGCCCGGTTCCGGGTTGCGCGGCCTGTAGCGAGCAGCTGGCCGGCTCACCCTTTCTCGCGAAGCTGAACGCGGGTCACGAGACCGAGCCCGGCGTGCACTACACCGTCATCGAGACGCGGTACGACGACGTCGTCACCCCGTACACGAGCGCGTTCCTCGCCCCCGGGCCGAACGTGCATGACGTCAAGCTGCAGGACGGATGCCCGCTCGACCTGGGCGATCACCTGGCGATCAGTTACGACCGGCGGGCGCTCGCGTTCACCATGAACGCGCTGGACCCCGCACGTCCGCTGCCCGTCCCGTGCACGGTCGTGCTACCCGGAAACGGCGGCTGAGCGGCCTCACGAGTGCGTCAGCGCCGCCGCCAGCGGGTCGTCAGGGCATGTGCCCGCGAGCCCCCGACGACGGCGCAGATCGCGGCGATCAGTGCGGCGGCGAACGCGCCGACGGCCCCGCCTCCGCGCCTGAACGACGCTCCGAGAACCGCTTCGAGCGCCAGGCACAGGCCGCCGGCGGCGGCGAACAGCAGGCTCGCGAGCATCCACGGGCGGCGGGCCGGCAGCCGTACGACAAAGGGGCGTGCCGTTGCGGGAATCGCTTTCCAGGACTGCACGCTCAGCGCCGTAATGATCAGCGCGCCGAAGATCGGGGCCAGCGTGCCCGACGACGGCACCCCTCCCAGCGACAGATCGCCGCCCGACTGCCCGCGCCCGTCGGTGAGGGCCGAGGCCACCCAGGTGGTGACCCACAACGCCAGCGTCACGCGCTGCAGCAGCTTCCAGGCGGTGACCTCGACGTTGCGGCGCGCCACGGCCATCCTCGGGTCGTGCGCCGCTGCTGCGGTGAACCCCGACAGCGCCTCGCCCGTGCGTCCCTGCTGCAGCCGCAGGACGGCGAGGTTGTTCATCGCCGCCGCATTGCCTGGGTCCATGGCGAGCACCTGCCGGTAGGCGGCTTCGGCTTGGCGCGTCCACCCGAGCTTGCGGGCGGTGTCGGCGACGACCAGATGGCACTCGGGCTCGGTGGGATCGAGGGTGACGGCGGCCAGCGCCTCGTCGTAGGCTGCCCGCCGCAGCTCCGGCAGATTGGCCATGGCCTGCGCGAGCTGGACGCGAACGATCGGCAGGTGGGGGGCGAGCCGTACCGCTTCGCGGGCTTCGGTCACGGCTTCGGCGGGACGGCTCAGGTTGACCAGCGCCACGCTCGCCAGGCGATGGGACCACTCCTCGGTGGGATCGAGCCCGGCCGCGCGTCGGGAGGCCTCGAGCGCGTCATCGGGACGTTCGAGCTGAAGCATCGCTTGAGCCCGCAGGCACCACAGGCGATCGTCGTGGGGCGCGGCTGCCAGGGCGCGATCGAGATGGCGCAGGGCTTCGTCGGGCCGCCGCAGATCGAGGGCAGCCTTGGCGCGTTGAAGCGCGCTCGCGAAGCTCGCGTCGTCACTCACACCAGGCGGCGTTTCTTCAGGTAGGCCAGCAGGTCGTCGTACGTCCCGCTCTCATTGGCGAACTGTGCGACGTTGCGCGCGACCTCGAGCCACGGGCCGGTCGACGGGCGGACCTCGGCGATTGCCGCCTGCAGATCGCCTTGGCGAATGCCCCGGACGTGGCCGCTGCGGATGCTGTCGGTCATCGCACGCTCGGCGGCGGTCTCGCAGACGTGGGCGAGATCGGCCCCGGAGTAGCCCTCGGTGCGCTTGGCGAGCGGTTTGAGGTCGACGTTCTCCACCGGACGCGACCGCAGGTGCAGCCGCAGCACCGCGCGCCGGGCGGCTTCGTCGGGCGGCAGCACCAGCAGCATCCGGTCGAAGCGTCCGGGCCGGCGCAGCGCGCTGTCGACGTCCCACGGGTGGTTCGTCGCGGCCAGCACGAAGATGCCGTCGTTGCTCCCCTCGGCACCGTCGAGCTCCGAGAGCAGTGCTTGCACGACGCTGCGCAGCCCGCTGCCCCGAAGGTCGGTGCGCTTGTGGCCGATCGCGTCGACCTCGTCGAGGAAGAGCACACACGGCGCATTACGGCGGGCGGTGTCGAAGATGGCGCGCAGCTTGCGCTCGCTTTCTCCGATGTACATGTCGAGCACGTCAACGAGGCTGACGGGATAGAACCGGGCGCCGAGCTCGCCGGCGACCGCCCGGGCGATGAACGTCTTTCCGCAGCCGGGAGGCCCGTAGAGCAGCAGCCCACCGCGCAGGCTCTTGCCGTAGAGCCGGCGTAGCTCGGGGTTGCGCATCGGCATCAGGAACGCGCTTTCCAGCCGTTGCTTGACCTGCTGCATTCCTGCCACATCGGCGAGCCGGACGCCTGCCTGCTGCACGTCACCCGGGTCGAGCGGTCCAGCGCTGCCCGCGTCATCGCCGTCGCCGTCGCCGTCGACGAACATCGGGGGCACGACGCCCTCGAAGGCTTTTTCGGCCTCCGACCAGTCGAACGGGGTATCGATGCCATCCGGCGCACCCTCGGGCAAGCCGGGGGTGGGGATCGGGTCCGCCCTCTCCGGCTCGACAGCCGCCGCCGGGGCGGGGCCCAGGGCTGCCGTCGCGGCTGCCATCAACTGCTGGGCGGCGGCGTTACCCGGATCGGCCCGCACGACCGTGGCGGCTTCGGTGAGGGCCTCGACGGTCCGGCCGGCGCGCAGCAGCAGCTCGCCGTAGTGCAGGCGAAGCGGGAGGTCGTCCGGTGCGGCGGCGACGGCGGCAGCCAGGCTCGCGAGCAGCGGATCCGTCACGTACTCCATGGTGCCGGATCGGGCGCGGCAGTGCTGCGAGAGGGAGAGCTACTCGGCGGCCGGGGCCGCAGCGACGAGCGCCGTGGCGACGGCTGCGAGCCCCTCGCCGCGTCCGGTGAAGCCGAGCCCGTCGGTGGTCGTCGCTGAGATCGTGACGGGGGCACCAGCGGCTTCTGACAGCACGCGTTCGGCCTCCACCCGCCGGGAGCCGAGCCGCGGCTGGGTGCCGATGAGCTGAACCGCGACGTTGGCCACCTGCCAACCGGCTTCCGCCAGCAGGCGCATCGTTTCGCGTAACAGCGTGACGCCGGCGGCCCCGGCCCAGCGCGGGTCGCAGGTGCCGAAGACGCTGCCGAGATCGCCGAGGCCGGCCGCTGACAGCAGCGCATCGCAGGCGGCGTGGGCCACGACATCACCGTCGGAGTGGCCGGCCAGCCCGGGAACGTCGGGCCAGAGCAACCCGCCCACCCAGCAGGGCCGGCCTTCCTCGAAGGGATGGACGTCGACGCCGACGCCGACCCGGGCAAGTGCGGTCACGGCGCTCCCGCCTGCGCGGCCAGCACGGCTTCGGCGCGCGCCAGGTCGTCCGGTCTGGTGATTTTGAATGCGTCGGCGGCTCCCGCGATCACGAGCACGGGCTCGCCGAGCAACTCGACCAGTCCGGCGTCGTCGGTGATGGCGGAAGTGACGCCCTGGGCATGGGCACGTTCGAGCACGGAACGCCGGAAGCCCTGCGGGGTCTGAATCGCCCGCAGCGACTCGCGGGGCGGCGTCTCGTGCACGATGCCGTCGGCGCCGACGCGCTTGACGGTGTCGTCGACCGGCATGCCCGGAACGACGGCGGGCGCTCCGCCGCGTACGGCGGCGGCGACCGCGTCGATGAGCGAGACCGGGGCCAGCGGGCGGGCCGCGTCATGTACCAGCACGACGTCGACCTCGTCCGGCAAGATCTCGAGCGCCGCCCGCACCGAGTCCTGCCGGGTAGCCCCGCCGGTGACGGTCACGACGGAGAGCTCCTGCGCGATCTGCTGCTCGCATCCCGCCGGTACCGCGACGACCACGGTCTCGACCGATGCGGCGGCGCGAAGCCGCGAGACAGCATGAAAGAGCAAGCTACGCCCGGCTAGCAGCCGTAGTGCTTTCGGATCTCCCGGGCCGAGCCGAACACCGCTTCCAGCAGCCGGCACCAGCGCGGCGACGGTCAGCTGGCGAGCACCTCGTCGAGTATGGCCTCGGCCTTGTCCTCGTTGGTGCCCTCGGCGAGCGCGAGCTCGCTGACGAGGATCTGACGGGCCTTGGAGAGCATGCGCTTCTCCCCGGCCGACAGCCCGCGCTCGCGGTCACGGCGCCACAGATCGCGAACGACCTCAGCCACCTTGTTGACATCGCCGGAAGCAAGCTTCTCGATGTTCGCCTTGTAACGGCGCGACCAGTTCGTCGGTTCCTCGGTGTGCGGCGCGCGCAGCACCTCGAAGACGCGCTCGAGGCCGTCCTGGCCGACGACGTCGCGAACGCCGACCAGCTCAACATTGTCTGCAGGGACCCGAACCGTCAGATCACCCTGAGCGACCTTGAGCACGAGATAGCTGCGCTCCTGGCCTTTGATGACGCGGGTTTCAATTGCTTCGATCAGTGCTGCACCGTGATGTGGGTAAACCACAGTTTCACCGACAGTGAACGCCATAAGTGTGCTGTCCCTTCCGCCTGCCATCAGGATAACAGGTCTATCTGCGCAGGTCACAGACTTGACAGCAGGGGCAGAGCGTGCCGCAGCCTGGCGATGGGCCGGACGGGTGAGCCTGCGAGATCGCCAGCTGCGACGCGATCACCGACGTCCGTGCCCGCGAACTTGGGAAGTTTGCCGTTCCGGGGGTGCCCCAATCGCCTTCTTCGGAGCACCATGGGAGCGTGGCGCACGCTGACGACGATGACGGCTTCCCGGGCCGCTTCGATGCGAGCGATGATTTGCTGCGCGTTGTCGTCCCTGACGATCTCCGTGAACTCGACGCCGAAGTCGCCGCCTACCGGCGCGAACTGGAAGCCGCTCGTCGCTTGGAACGGCGTCGGCGGTGGCGCCATCGCGTCACTCCCGGGTGGGCGCGCGGCGGGCTGCCGAGCCCGATCTTCACGGCCGTCCTGCTGGTCATCGCGACGACGGGCCTGCTGCTGAGCGTCTTCGCGCCGGTGACCCAGGATCGGCAGCGCGCCGCGCCGATCAGCTCGCTCGCCAGCCCGAAGCAGGCGCCGGGCACGGTCAAGGGCCTGCTGCCGGATGTGCAACTGCTCACCGACGGCCAGCCGATCAGCACGCGAGCCATCCGCCCCGCGGTCTTCGTCCTCGTTCCGGCGGGATGCAAGTGCGTGGCGCAGATCCGCGACATCGTCGGTCAAGCGAACGAGGTGCCCCCCGCGCCCTACATCGTGATCGTCTCGCAGGGCAAGGACACGACGTCGGTCACGCTGGCCAATGCGGTGGACGACGGCCGCGGCGATCCGACGGGCGTGCGCGACGCGAACGGCGTGCTGGCACGGGTCTATGACGCGTCGAAGACCGCGCCGACCCTGCTGCTGGTGGCCGGTGACGGCACGCTCACGACGGCGCCGAAGGTGTTCCACACCGGCGACCGGCTCGAGGGCCCGCTGGCTGAGCTGCACTTCTGACCCGGCCGGGGTGACAAGCTCAGCGGATGTCGGGTAGCCAGCGCGTCGGGCTGTTGCTGGCGTCCTCGCATCCCGAGCCCGCGGCTGCCGTCACCACCCTGTCCGCCGCGCTCGCCGCGAGCGCCGGCCGCACAGCGTGGGGGGTAGCGGCGGTCGCGGCGGCGGTAGCGGCGGGACAGCTGTCGGTGGGCTGGTGCAACGACTACGTCGACCGCGACCGTGACGCAGCCGCCGGCCGCCGCGACAAACCGGTCGCTCGCGGCGACATCTCGCCCGCAGTCGTGCGCTGGGCTGCTGGCGTCGCCGTGGTTGCGGTGGTGCCGCTGTCGCTACTTTCCGGATGGCGAGCGACGATCGTGCACTGTGCCGCCGTCGCCTTGGCCTGGGCCTATGACCTGCGGCTGAAGGCCACCGCATGGTCCGTGGTCCCGTACACGATCGCGTTCGGGCTGCTGCCCGTCTTCGTCGTGCTCGGTCTTCCGGGCGCTCCACTGCCCCCCTGGTGGGCCCCGCTGGCGGGCGCCCTGCTCGGGGCCGGGGCCCATTTCGCGAACACGCTTCCCGATCTGGCTGACGATCTGGCGACGGGGGTGCGAGGCCTGCCGCATCGCCTCGGGCCGGCGACTTCCCGGTTTCTGTCCGCAACGCTGCTGCTGACCGCGTCCGTGGTGCTTGCGTTCGGCCCCGGCCTGCCGGGATCAGCGACATCGGACGTCCTGGTCGTGCTGGCGCTGGTGGCAGCAGGTGCGCTCGTCGCTATCGGGAGCCTCCTCGGGCGCCGCCCCGGATCTCGCGCGCCGTTTCGTGCCACCATGCTCGTGGCACTGGTAGATGTGGTGTTGTTAGTCGCACGCGGCCGGGCTTTGGCCTGAGCCCGCGGGCGTGGACTAGTTTCTGGGAAGCTTCGTTATCGCTCGACCCCTGCATGCCGAGGAGGCCGTTCCACGTGACCGCCACCAGCCGTCCCGGGCGGCGGATCGCCTGCGTGGCGCTCCTTGCGGCCATCTCGCTCACTGCGTGTGCTGCGGGGTATCAAGCGGAGACATCGCGTGAGCGCACCACGCTCACCAGCGTCACCGCGGCGAAGGGTGTTCTGAGCCTGCGCAACATCTTTTTCGTCGGCCCGGCTTCCTCGGGTGACAACCTGCCGCTCTACCTCGCGATCTTCAACGGCGGCACCACCGGAGACAAGCTGCTGAGCATCAGCTCGCCCAGCACCTCGGGCGGCTACGTCCCCTCGAACAACGCGATCTCGGCCAACGGGCAGATCTTCTACAACGAAGGCGACGGCTCCGTGCCGGAGCTCGTCGGGGCCAAGAGCCTGCTGCGAGTGGGTCAGACCGTCGAGGTGACCCTGACCTTCGCGCAGGCCGGCGAGCTCACGATCGCGGTTCCCATCGAGGCGGCGACCCCGGGGCTGCCCGGGCCGTCGCCGACCCCGACGCCGTCCTCCTCCGCGACCCCCTGAGGGTTTTCCGCAGCCCCCTGCCCGGGAGGGCGTTTTCAGCCAGGTTCTGTCGGGGGGCGGCCTTAGGTTGCGTTCATGGCCGCCCGCACCGCCACATCCCGCTATCGCTGCACGGAGTGTTCTGCTGAGTCCGTGAAGTGGCTCGGGCGCTGCGCTTCCTGCCAGGCGTGGGGCACGGTAGAGGAGCTGACGGCGCGCGCGGCCTCCGGAGGTTTCGGCGTGCATGCCGGGTCGGTGGCGCGTCCGGTCGCGGCGGCCGCCTTGCCGATCACCGAGGTCCCGGCGGGTACGGCGCGTTCGTGGCCGTCCGGGCTGTCGGAGTTCGACCGGGTGCTGGGCGGCGGGCTGGTGCCGGGCGCGGTCGTGCTGCTGGCCGGCGAGCCCGGCGTCGGCAAGTCCACCCTGCTGCTGGTGGTCGCGGCGCAGGCGGCGCGCAGCGGCAGGCGCGTCCTCGTGGTGACGGGGGAGGAGACAGCTGCCCAGGTGCAGAGCCGAGCCGCACGCATCGATGCGCTCGCCGAGACCCTCTATCTGGCAGCCGAGACCGATTTCGGTGCGCTCATCACCCATGTCGAGCAGGTGCAGCCGAGCCTGCTCGTGGTCGATTCGGTACAGACGATCTCGGTGGCCGAGGCCGACGGCACCCCCGGCGGCGTCACCCAGGTGCGCGAGGTAGCGGCTGCGCTGGTATCGGTCGCCAAGTCCCGGGGGATCGCGACCCTTGTGGTCGGTCACGTGACCAAGGACGGCGCCGTTGCCGGCCCGCGCACCCTCGAGCATCTCGTCGACGTCGTGCTCTCCGTCGAGGGCGAGCGCACCACGCCGCTGCGTATGGTGCGCGCCGTGAAGAACCGCTTCGGGCCGACGGACGAGGTGGGCTGCTTCCGGCTGGACGGCGATGGCCTCGCTGACTTGCCTGATCCGAGCGGGCTGTTCCTGTCCCGCGCTCACGGACTCCCCGGTGCGCAGCCGGTTGCCCCGCCCGGTACCTGCGTGACGGTCACGCTGGAGGGACGCCGGCCGCTCGTCGCCGAGGTCCAGGCGCTCGTGGCCCCGCCGGCGGGGGCGCATCCGCGTCGTGCCGTTTCGGGGCTCGATCCGGCGCGGCTGTCGATGGTGCTGGCGGTGCTCGAGACCCGCCTGAACGTCACTCTTGCGACGAACGACGTGTACGCGTCGACGGTCGGCGGCGTGCGCATCGCCGAGCCGTCGGCCGATCTCGCGGCAGCGCTCGCCGTGCTGAGCGCCGCGAAACAGCTCCCGCTCCCGGCGGATCTGGTCGCGTTGGGTGAGGTCGGGCTGGCCGGCGATGTGCGGCCATGCCAGGGGATCGAGCGCCGGCTGCAGGCGGCCGCGCGGCTGGGGTTCCGGCGGGCCATCGTGCCGGTCGGCTACGGCACCGCGCCCCCGTCGATGACCGTTGCCGAGGCCGCCGATCTGCAGGGTGTTGTGGCGGCGCTGCGCCGATTCCTCGCTGACCCGCCCCGCACCCGTGGCCACGGGCCCGATGACGAGGCGCGCTCGTTCGACCCCGATCGGTTGCAGGCTCAGCTCCTGGCGCTTCGGCCGGCGTAGGTCGGCGTAGGTCGGGATAAAGCCTTTCGGCGTGCCTGACAGCCGCCCCGGTGGGCCGCCGGGTCGCCATTCGGTCGTTGTTGTCAAATCGTGATGCTTTTCCGGCCTGCTTCGCCTCCGTACGCGGCGGTTTTTGGCCTATTTCCGACAGTCGGCACCTTAAGATCGAACACAGATCACCATTTGCGAGGGAGACCGATGGCTGCCGCCGCCGGCGAGGATGTCCTGCGGTCCGTACTGGCTGCCATGGCACCGGGCACACAGCTTCGTGACGGGCTGGAGCGCATCCTGCGGGGGAATACCGGCGGCCTGATCGTGCTCGGTTTCGACCGCACCGTGGAGTCGCTGTCGACCGGTGGCTTCGAGCTTGACGTGGAGTTTTCGGCGACGCGGCTGCGCGAGCTGTCCAAGATGGACGGTGCGGTCGTGCTCTCGACCGACGGCACCCGAATCCAGCGGGCCAACGTGCACCTGGTGCCGGATCCGACGATCTTCACCGACGAGCAGGGCACCCGTCACCGCACCGCAGAGCGGGTCGCCAAGCAGACCGGATATCCCGTGATCTCGGTAAGCCAGTCGATGCGCATCATTGCGCTTTACGTGCAGGGACGGCGATACGTCCTGGATGATTCCGCGGCAATTCTCTCGCGGGCTAATCAGGCTCTGGCCACGCTCGAGCGTTACAAGCTGCGTCTCGACGAGGTCGCGGGCACGCTCTCGGCGCTGGAGATCGAGGATCTCGTCACGGTGCGTGATGCCGTCGCGGTTTCGCAGCGGCTGGAGATGGTGCTGCGGATTTCCGAGGAGATCGGTGGCTACGTGATCGAGCTCGGCAGCGACGGCCGGCTGCTCTCGTTGCAGCTCGAGGAGCTGATGGCGGGCGTCGAGCAGGAGCGCGAGCTCATCGTGCGCGATTACCTGCCCTCCGGCGGGCGGCGGGCACGCACGGCCGACACGGTGCTGGCCGAGTTCTCCGGGGTCAACGCGACCGACCTGCTGGACATGACGGTGCTCGCCCGGATCATGGGCTACCCCGGCGGAGCCGATGTGCTCGAGACCCCGGTGAACCCGCGGGGCTACCGGCTGCTGGCCAAGGTGCCGCGCCTCCCCCGGCTGGTGGTCGACCGGCTGGTCGACCACTTCGGCAGCCTGCAGAAGCTGCTTGCGGCCTCGATCGATGATCTGCAGGCGGTTGAGGGGGTCGGCGAGACCCGCGCCCGCTCGGTCCGCGAGGGACTTTCGCGCCTTGCCGAGTCGAGCATCCTCGAGCGTTACGTCTAAGCCGCTTCGCTAGCGGCCGGGCGTCGAGGCCTCGGCGAGGCCCATCGCGTCCACCAGCGGCAGCATCGATCCCTCGACCCGCAGCAGCCCCTCGACGTAGTCCGGGAGCGGGCAAGGGCGCGGCCCGAGCGCGTCCGGCGCACCATCGTCGTCGTCGAGTTCGAGCAGGCCGTCCACGCCGTCGCAGGCGACGCCGACGGCGTGCTCCGGCCAGCCGGCGGCGAGCACCAGCACGTCGCCGGTCTTTTCCCTCGCGCCGGCGTGGTGGCCGGTGTGCGGGCGCGTCTCGTAGATCGCGACAGGAGTCTCCTGGACATCGAGCACGCCCGAGAGCGCGCCGACGGATCCGGGAAGCCGCCGCAGCCCGCGCAGTCGTACGACGGCTCGTACGGCGTCGAGCCGGACGAGATATCGCTCGCCGTCGGCGTGGAAGGCAAGTACGCGCATGTGCGTCACCTCGAGACGATCTCGCTGGGCTCCAGCGGGTTGTTCAGGGCGCTGCGGGCCAGCTGCTGGCACATGGCGGCGAGGTCTTGGACGCGGCGGCCGCCGAGCTCGGTCGCTCGTTCGTGCGGGACGCGCCGCGACAGCGCCTGCGCGGCGGCTCCGTACGCGCGCGCCGCCTCGGCTCCATGGCCGAGGCGTCCGAGCACGACCGCAAGCAGGAACTGGGCGAAGCCCGACGCCGGGTCGAGGTAGGCGGCGCGGCGCAGCGCGATGAGCGCCTGCGCATCCTCACCGATCTCGACCAGGGCCAGCCCGTGCAAGTAGTGCAGCGGGGCCGACAGGGGCTGCTCGACCGCGTGGCGTGCGGCGAGCTCGGCGGCTGCGGCGTAGGCACCGGCTCCGATTGCGTCGCGTACCTCCGCGAGCGGATCGGGGCGAGTGCGCGGCGCGGCCAGCGGCCGGCGCAGCGGCGGGGGCCGGCGCACGGCGACCGGCTCCGGGGCGCGTCGCCGGTACAGGAACGCGTCGTCGTGGCGTACTAGATCGAAGCCGTCGTAAAGGCGCCACAGCGTCTCGCTGTGCCCGAGCACCAGCCATCCGCCGGGGATGAGCGAGGAGTGCATGCGGTCGACGACGGCGAGCATCTGGCGCCGATCGAAGTAGATCAGCACGTTGCGGCAGAGCACGAGATCGAGCCGCGCCTGCGGCGGGGGATCGCAGGTGAGGTTGTGCTGGCGGAACTCGACCAGGCTGCGCAGGTGCTCGCCGACTCGCCAGCCGTTGCCTTCACGTTCGAAGTAGCGCAGCAGATCCTCGTCGTCCAGCAGGCTTACGGCGCGGGGTCCGTACCTGCCCTCCCGTGCCGCCGCCAGGGCCGCGGTGTTGATGTCGGTGCCGATCACCCGCACGTCCCAGCCCGCACCGCCCGCCGGCAGCAGCTTCGCCAGCAGCAGCGCGATGGTGTAGGGCTCCTCGCCGGTGGAGCAGCCGGCGCACCAGATGCGGATGCGTCGATCTCCTCGGGCGAGCAGCGAGGGCAGCACCAGTTCGGCGAGCGCACGGATCTGCGGCGGGTTGCGGGCGAAGTACGTCTCACCGATCGTGAGCCCTTCGATCAGGACCTGCAGCTCGGCGCGGTCCTGCTGGATGCGGGCCAGGTACGCCGGTGGCCCATCGATCCCGAGCTGGTCGCAGCGTCCGCGCACGAGCGTGGCCAGGACCCCGCGGCGGGTCTGGTCGATGACCAGGCCGCACGCCGAGCGCACCAGGCGGGCCACATCGTGCAGCGCAGCTGCGTTGTCGACGTGGGCTGCGGTGCTCACCGCGGCACCCCCCGCCGGTTCATGTCGCTCGCCGTGAGGTCGTCAGTCGCTGCGGGCTCGACGAGATCCTCCAGTGCTGCAGCGATCTGGGGGAGCGGAAGGATGTGGTCGACTACGCCGGCGGCTATGGCGGCCCGTGGCATGCCGTAGATGGCTGACGTGCTCTCGTCCTGGGCGATGGTCGCGGCACCCGCGGCGCGCAGCGCGGCCATGCCGCTTGCCCCGTCGCGTCCCATCCCCGTCAGCAGCACCCCGACGGCGCGGGGCCCGAGGTTGGAGGCGCCGCTGCTGAACGCGCGGTCGATGGACGGGATGTGATGGGCGCCGGGCAACGGGGCTGCGCAGCGCAGGCGGCCCGCGGCGGGTGGGTCGGCGGCTTCGATGATCGAGTCGACATCGCCGGGGCAGATCACCACCTCGCCGGCGCGCAGCAGGTCGCCGTCCAACCCCAGCTGGACCGGCATCGGGCAGCAGGTGTCCAGCCACCCGGCGAGCCCGGAGAGGAAACTGGCGGGCATGTGCTGCACGACCACGACGGCGGCGGCCAGGCCCCGCGGCAGGCTCGACAGCAGCGCGCCCAGAGCGCTCGGCCCGCCGGTCGAGGCGCCGACGATGATCAGCGGTACCGCGCTGCGCGGGGTGGGCAGGCGTCGCATCAGCCGGCCGCGGGGATGGCGGATGACCCGGATGCGCGAGGCGAGGAGCAGGCAGGCCCGCAGGGCGTCACCGTAGGCGGGATTGCGTTCCGAGCCCGTGGCGTGACCGGCGCCGGCGGGGGCTGGCTGCGGGGGGCGCACGACGACATCGACCGCTCCGGCGGCGCGTAGCTCGGCCTGCGTTTCCGGGCCGGTCAGCTGCTCCTCGCCATAGATCACCACCGGTACCGGGTGCGACGCCATCAGCTCGGCGAGTGCCGGCAGCACCCCGTTCGGGAGATCAGGATCGAGCACTACCGCGGTCGGACGCAGCCGGGCCGCCTGGCTCAGCAGGTCCGCGCGCGTACGCGCCTCGCCGAGCACGACGAAGCGGGGGTCCGCGGACAGGATCGTGCGTACCCCGCGGCGGGTGAGCGCCGAGCCGCCCGCGACCAGGACTCCGACTTCGCCGGCCTCCGGCGCCGCGCGCGGGGACGGGGTGACCAAGGGTTCCACGCTCATTTCAGCTCGCTGACTGACCGAGGAACGGCATATCGAATCCGGTCACGTTCAGCCCCAGGTCCACGCGCCCCCCTTGCTGGGAGACATCGGAGGATCGCGTGCTCACCTTGAGACGTCCGGCGGCTGCGCCGCCAGTGATCGGACGGCGAGCCGGCCGCCGGTCTGTGGCAGGGTGCAGGGAGTGCCGAACGTCGCGGTGGGCCCCCTGTCGGGCCTTCGCGACTGGTACGCCCGCGAGGCCCGCGACCTTCCCTGGCGACGGCCCGGAGTCTCGCCGTGGGAGGTCCTGGTCAGCGAGGTCATGCTGCAGCAGACTCCGGTGGCCCGGGTCCTGCCGGCATACGAGCGTTGGATCGGACGCTGGCCGAGCCCTGCGGCGTTGTCGTCCTCCCCGGCCGGTGAGGCGGTACGTGAGTGGGGTCGCCTCGGTTACCCGCGGCGGGCGCTGCGGCTGCATGCCGCGGCGGTGGCATGCGTCGAGCGTCATGGGGGCGAGGTGCCCAGCACTCCGCCGGAACTGCGCGCGCTGCCGGGAGTTGGCAGCTACACGGCTGCGGCCGTCGCGGCTTTCGCGTACGGCGCCCGCATCGCCGTGGTCGATACCAACGTCCGGCGTGTGGTGACGCGGTGGGCCCTCGGCCTCCCGGCCGCTGAGTCCATCGCGCAGGCACACGTCACCGCGCTGCTTCCGGACGATCCGCGGCAGGCCGTCATCACCTCTGTGGCGCTGATGGAGCTCGGAGCGCTGGTGTGCGTCAGCCGCGGGCCGCGCTGCGCCGCGTGCCCGCTGGCGTCGAGCTGCCGGTGGCTCGCCGCAGGGGCTCCGACCGCTGAGGAAGCCGGCGTCCGCATCCGGCCGTCGCAGGGATACGAGGGCACCGACCGTCAGGTGCGGGGCCGGCTGCTCGCCGTGCTGCGGGACGCGCAGGCGGCGGTCGACGCGGCGGCGCTGGAGGCGACCTGGCCCGACCACCAGCAGCGCGAGCGAGCGCTGGCGAGTCTGGTCGAGGATGGACTGGTGGTGCCCGTGCCCGGTGGCTACGCGCTGCCGGCGTAGCCACCCGCTCGGGGTCAGGAACGCTGCAGGAGCGCCGCGTAGAGCGTCAGGCCCGGCCCGAACGCCATTGCCACGACCGGTCCGGGCTCGGCAGGGAGCTGCTCGAGGACCATCAGTACGGTCGCCGACGAGCAATTGCCGTTGGCGTCGAGGATGGCGTACGAGGGGGCCATCGCCGCCGGCGGCAGGTGCAGCTGCTCCTCGACGACCTCGAGGATGCGCCGGCCGCCGGGGTGCACGGCCCAGCCGGTGACGTCGGCCGGGGTCAGCCCGTGGGGAGCGAGCAGCCGGTCGCGGACGACCGTGCCCACATGCCGCGCGAGAACCGACGGCACCTGCGGCGACAGGCCCATGCGGAAGCCCAGGTCGGTGATGTCCCAGGTCATGTGGTCGGCCGTGGAGTGGTCGGCGACGGCGACCATGTCGACGAAGCTCAGCCCTGCACCTGCGGGCGAGGCGACGTCCGACGGCGTCAGCACGACTGCGGCTGCGGCGTCGGAAAATAGCGCGTGGGCGACCATCTGCGAGACGTCCTCGGTCGCCGGCTGGATGTGCAGCGACGTGAGTTCGACGCAGAGCAGCACGGCCGGGCGGGCGCGGGCCACGACGAAGTCCGCCACGGCCCCCAGCGCCGGCAGCGCCGCATAGCACCCCATGTGCCCGACCATGAGGCGCTGCACGGTCGGGTCCATCCCGAGGTCACGGGCGAGGACGAGGTCGAGACCGGGGGTGCTGTAGCCGGTGCAGGACGCGACGGTGAACATGCCGACATCGACCGGATCGAGGTCGGCCGCGCCGAGCGCAGTGCTCAGCGCCGCCTTGCCGAGCCGGGGGGCCTCGTCGACGAATCGGGCCATGCGGCGTCCGGTCGACCAGGACGAGACGTCGACGAGCCGTGGATCCGCGACACCGTGGCGCATGGTGATCGCGGACGAGGCGAAGATCCGCTCGGCGACGGGGTCAGCGCGGTAGTGGGCGCGAAAGAAGTCGTTCCACAGGCCGGCCTGGTCCATCGGCTCCGGGACAGCGGAGCCGACACCGATCACTACGGCCGCGGTCATAGGCGCGATCCTTCCCGTAAACAGTAAAACCCACCCTGAGACCGAAGACTCAGAGTGGGGATCACTGCGATGCGGACATCGAGGTTGGTCGCAGCCCCGCGCTCGGCGTCGCTGCGCTCAGCCGAGCCGCGATCTGCTCGGGAAGGCGTTTCTTTGCTTTCTTACTTGACGAGGTCGACCGGCGGGGTGTCGGGCAGCGCCGGCGGCTTGGTCTCGCCGCGGAACGTGAGCTTGCGCTCGTCGCCCTCGCCCTCACAGTCGACGACCACGATCTCGCCCGGCGAGAGCTCGCCGAACAGGATCTTCTCGCTCATGATGTCTTCGAGCTCCCGCTGGATGGTGCGCCGTAGCGGCCGGGCGCCGAGCGTCGGGTCGTAACCCTTGTCGGCGAGCAGCGCCTTGGCGGCCGGGGTGAGCTCGAGGCCCATGTCCTTGTTCTTCAGCGCGATATCGACCCGGGCCAGCATGAGGTCGACGATCTCGACGATCTCGTCCTTGGTCAGCTGGTGGAAGACGATGATGTCGTCGATCCGGTTGAGGAACTCGGGACGGAAGTGCTGCTTGAGCTCGTCCTGAACCTTGGCCTTCATCCGGTCGTAGTCGATCGCCGCACCGCCGGTCGTGAACCCGATTCCGGGACCCTTGGAGATGTCGCGGGTACCCAGGTTCGAGGTCATGATGATCACGGTGTTCTTGAAGTCCACCTGACGGCCCTGGGAGTCGGTCAGGCGGCCATCTTCCAGGATCTGCAGCAGCGTGTTGAAGACGTCGGGGTGAGCCTTCTCGACCTCGTCGAACAAGACCACTGAGAACGGCTTGCGCCGGACCCGCTCGGTGAGCTGGCCGCCCTCCTCGTAGCCCACATATCCGGGTGGTGAACCCACCAGCCGGGAGACCGTGTGCTTTTCCATGTACTCGGACATGTCGAGGTGGATGAGCGCGTCCTCGTCACCGAACAGGAACGCTGCCAGCGTCTTGGACAGCTCGGTCTTACCGACACCGGACGGGCCGGCGAAGATGAACGAGCCACCGGGACGTTTCGGGTCCTTCAGGCCGGCCCGGGTACGCCGGATGGCCTGGGAGACCGCCTTGACCGCCTGCGCCTGGCCGATGACGCGCTTGTGCAGCTCGTCCTCCATGCGCAGGAGCCGACTGGTCTCCTCTTCGGTGAGCTTGAAGACGGGGATACCGGTCCAGATGGCCAGCACCTCGGCGATCTGCTCGTCATCGACCTCGGCGATGACGTCCATGTCGCCGGCCTTCCACTCCTTCTCCCGCTGGGCCTTCTCGGTCAGCAGGGTCTTCTCCCGATCACGCAGCGACGCGGCCTTCTCGAAGTCCTGCGCGTCTATCGCGGACTCCTTCTCCTTGCGCACGCCGGCGATCTTCTCGTCGAACTCGCGAAGGTCCGGCGGCGCGGTCATCCGGCGGATGCGCATCCGGGAGCCCGCCTCGTCGATCAGGTCGATCGCCTTGTCGGGCAGGAAGCGGTCGCTGATGTAGCGGTCAGCCAGGTTGGCCGCGGCGACCAGCGCGCCGTCGGTGATGGAGATGCGGTGGTGAGCCTCGTAGCGGTCGCGCAGGCCCTTGAGGATCTCGATGGTGTGCGCGACGGTCGGCTCCGGCACCTGGATGGGCTGGAAGCGGCGCTCGAGCGCGGCGTCTTTCTCCAGGTGCTTGCGGTACTCGTCGAGCGTGGTGGCACCGATGGTCTGCAGCTCGCCGCGGGCCAGCATCGGCTTGAGGATGCTCGCCGCGTCGATCGCGCCTTCCGCCGCGCCCGCTCCGACGAGGGTGTGCAACTCGTCGATGAACAGGATGATGTCGCCGCGGGTGCGGATCTCTTTGAGAACTTTCTTCAGGCGCTCCTCGAAGTCACCGCGGTAGCGGCTGCCGGCCACGAGTGCGCCCAGGTCGAGCGTGTAGAGGTGCTTGTCCTTGAGAGTCTCGGGCACCTCGCCCTTGACGATCGCCTGGGCCAGGCCCTCGACGACAGCGGTCTTGCCGACGCCGGGCTCCCCGATCAGCACCGGGTTGTTCTTGGTGCGCCGCGAGAGGACCTGCATCACGCGCTCGATTTCCTTTTCGCGCCCGATGACCGGGTCGAGCTTGCCCTCGCGGGCGGCGGTGGTGAGGTTGCGTCCGAACTGGTCGAGCACCAGCGAGCTGGACGGGGCGCCCTCCGCCGACGGGCCACCGGCCGCCGCCGGCTCGCCCTTGCCCTGGTAGCCCGAGAGCAGCTGGATGACCTGCTGGCGCACGCGGCCGAGGTCGGCGCCCAGCTTCACGAGCACCTGGGCGGCGACGCCCTCGCCCTCGCGGATCAGACCCAGCAGGATGTGCTCGGTGCCGATGTAGTTGTGACCGAGCTGCAGCGCCTCGCGCAACGACAGCTCGAGCACCTTCTTGGCTCGCGGCGTGAAAGGAATGTGGCCGCTGGGAGCCTGCTGGCCCTGGCCGATGATCTCCTCGACCTGGCTGCGAACAGCCTCCAGCGAAATGCCGAGCGACTCGAGCGCCTTCGCGGCGACGCCCTCGCCCTCGTGGATTAGCCCGAGCAGGATGTGCTCGGTGCCGATGTAGTTGTGGTTGAGCATCCGGGCTTCTTCTTGCGCCAGGACGACGACCCGCCGGGCCCTGTCGGTGAACCTCTCGAACATGTTGTTGCTCCTTCGAGCGAGGCAACCGCCCCGCCAGCTCGTGCTGCCGACGGCCTGCTCGCATGCTAGCCCCGTGCTTGCCCTCGCAAGGTCTCGCGAAGCCCCCATCGGCGGTGACAGGGTCCTACATAGCGCTGAGGCGGGCCTGCTGTAACAGGTCCTTCCCCACTCAACCTCATTTCGCGCCTTCACTGTTCCCCGGATGGGGGTAGCGGCAAGCTTTCGCTCACAGCGGAGGGCAGTCCAAAGCCCCTCTCAGCGCAGGGACCGGTACGCCTCGACGATCTCGGCGGCGATCCGGCCACGATCGTTGACGGCGTAGCCGTTGTCCCGGGCCCAGGTACGGACCACTGCCGCGTCGATGGTGCTCCCCGCGGCCGCGGCGGCGGGCTTGGCGGTGGGGCGGCGGCGGGTCGTGCGCGCCAGCGCCGTCCGGCGTCCGTGAGCGAGGTAGTCGGCCAGGCTCTTGCGCAGCAGCGCAGCATTCGCGGCCGACAGATCGATCTCGTAGGCGGCCCCGTCAAGCCCGAAGATCACGGTCTCATCGGCGGACGAGCCATCGATGTCGTCGACGAGCAGGACCTGGGTGCGCTGGGCCATCGGTGAACAACTCTTCCTGCGTGCGTTCGCGAGCGCGTAACGAAATTTTGGTTACCGACGGTAACTCTACCGAATCACTCGTCTCGGGTGAGCGGAAAGGCGAGCACCTCACGAATGCTGGTGGCTCCCGTCAGCACCATCAGTAGTCGTTCAATCCCGACCCCGACGCCGCCGGTCGGAGGCATGGCGTGCTCGAGGGCGCGCAGGAAATCGGTGTCGAGTTGCATGGCCTCCGGGTCGCCCCCCGCGGCGAGCAGCGACTGCTCCGTCAGCCGCGCCCGCTGCTCGACCGGATCGACCAGCTCGGTGTAGCCGGTGCCGAGTTCACGGCCGAGGACGACGAGGTCCCAGCGTTCGGTGAGACGGGGGTCGGCGCGGTGCTGGCGGACCAGCGGCGACACCTCCACCGGAAAGTCCCGGTAGAACGTGGGCTCGACGGTCTGGCCCTCCACCAGCTGCTCGTAGAGCTCGAGCAGCACGTGACCGCCGTTCCACTCGGGCTTGAGCGCGACATGGGCCGCCTCCGCGAGCCGGCGCAGCTGCGCGACCGGGGTGTCGATGGTGACGTGCTCGCCGAGCGCCGAGGAGACCGCATCGTGCACGGTGACCTGACGCCAGGGCTTGCCGAGGTCGATTTCCCCGCCCCGGCCGTCCGAGACGATCCGGCCGCCGAGGGCATCCGCGGACTCGAGCACGAGCTGCTCGGTGACCGCCGCCATCACGTCGTAGTCGGTATAGGTGGCGTAGAACTCCAGCATGGTGAATTCGGGATTGTGCGAGGTGTCGACGCCCTCGTTACGGAAATTGCGGCCGATCTCGTAAACCTGCTCGATGCCGCCGACCACCAGCCGCTTGAGATAGAGCTCGAGCGCGATCCGCAGGTAGAGATCAACGCCGAGGGCATTGGAGCGGGTGGCGAACGGCCGGGCTGCGGCGCCGCCATGAAGCGCAGCCAGGACGGGGGTTTCGACCTCGACATATCCCCGCCCGCGCAGCCCGGCGCGCAGGGCAGCGAGAACGGTGTCGCGGGCGAGGACGAACGCGCGCGCCTCGGGGTTGACGATCAGGTCGACGTAGCGCTGGCGTACCCGGGCTTCGAGGTCGGCCAGGCCCTTGTGCTTGTCGGGCAACGGGCGCAGCGCCTTGCTCGTCAGCGCCCAGCTCGACGCGCGCACGGTGAGCTCGCCTCGCCGGGTGGTCACCACCTCGCCGGTGACTCCGACGTGGTCGCCGAGGTCGATGTCGCCCTTCCAGGCCGCCAGCGCGTCGAGGCCGGTCGCGTCAGCCGTGAGCATCACCTGCAGCCGCTGCCCACTCTCCTGGAGGGTCGCGAAGATCAGCTTGCCGGTGTTGCGATTGAGCACGACGCGGCCGGTGACCCCGACGATCTCCCCGGTCGCGGTGTCAGGCGGCAGATCCGGGAAGCGGGCGCGCAGCTCGGCCAGGGATGTTGTACGCGGGTAGCCGGCCGGATACGGGTCGATGCCGGACGCGCGGATGCGCTCGAGCTTCTCGCGCCGGATCCGTAACTGTTCCGGCAGGTCCTGCTGCTCGTCCGTCACGAGAGCGAGGCTATCGGGGCCAGTTCACCTCGCGCTTCTCGACGAACGCCCGCATCCCTTCCACCATCTCCGGGGTGCTGATGGAGCGGCGCATCAGGTCGGTGTCGTGCCCGGGCAGCCGCCGGTTGAGGTCGCGCTTGATGGCCGTGCGCGCCAGCGGCCCGGTCTTGGCGATCGCGGCGAGGACGCGCTCGGTCTCGGCTTCGAGCTGGTCGTGGGGCACGACCTTGCCGACGATGCCCATGACGGCGGCCTCCTCAGCGCTGATCTCTTCGGCGGTGAAGAACAGGTAGCGGGCCCGGGCGATCCCGACGGCCGCGGCGAGGCGCGCCGACATGAACGGGTCGGGAATGCCGCGCAAGAGCTCCGGAACCCGGAAGCGGGCCAGGTCGGAGGCCACCACGACGTCGCAGTGCAGCACCAGGTCCATGCCCCCGGCCATGCACAGGCCGTTGACCATGGCGACCCACAGCTTCGAGCAGCGCTCGATGTGGCGGAACGGGAAGTGGTCGGTCGGGTCCCACTCGGTCGCGAGCGCCCCGGGTCCTCGGCGTTGCCGGCCATGTCGCCGCCGGCGCCGAACCAGCTTGTCGGTGCCGGTGAGGCAGACGGCGTCGAGCTCGGGCTGCAGGTCGGCCCAGATCGCCGCGCGCTTGAGGCCGCGGTACATGTCCTGGGTGAAGGAGTTGCGGCGCTCGACGCGGTTCGATGCGCAGGTGCAGGACCCGCCCCCGGACCTCGGTGACGAGGAAGCGGGTGCCGAGGTCGGGCGGCGTGATCGACGGGATCGTCATGCGAGGCCGTACAGCCCGGCCGCGGTGCCGTGAGCACCTTCTCGGTGACGTCGTCGGGAAGCTCGGCGAACACCCGCTCGGCGTAGCTCGCGGGGACGTTGCGCCGGCGTCCGCGGCCCGGGGTGCTGGCAGGTCGGGTGCGGGTAGTCCGTCTCGAACATGATGTTGTCCGGGTACTGGGCGATGGCGTCGAGCGCCGCCTGCTCCTCGAACCAGAAGCAGCCGTAGATCTGGCGCCGGAAGTACTCGCTCGGCAGCAGGTCGTACTCGGGGTGCTCGATCGTGGGGCCGCCGTTGCGCCACTGCCAGTCGAAGGTCTCCAGGGCCGCCGGCAGCCAGCCGACCCCGGACTCGACCGACACCAACTTCAGGTCGGGGAAGCGGTGGCAGACGCCGCCGAAGATGAGATCGGCGATGCAGCGCATGTTGTCCATGAAGATGAGCGAGCTGACCTTGGCGAAGTTCGTCATCCAGCCCATGCCGGCCGCGTCCTCGAACTGCGTGCCCATCGAGCCGCCGCCGACGTGGAAGTTCACCGGCACGCCGGCCTCCTGGGCGGCGGCCCAGATCGGGTCCCAGTGCGGGTGGGCCAGCGGCGGCATGCCGTAGTCCTGGGGCTGGTTGCAGAAGTTGACCGCCCGGTGGCCGTTGTCGAGGCAGCGCGCCATCTCGGCCATGCGCGAGGTCGAGGTCCCAGAACGGGCAGGGCGGTGATGGGGACCAGCCGCTCGGGGTCGGCCGAGGTCCAGTCGGTGAGGAAGTCGTTGTAGGCCCGCACGCACTGGACGACGAGCTCGCGGTCGCCCAGGCGGAGGAAGTAGCCGTTCCCGAACCCGCCGACGTTCGGGTAGAGCACCTCGGCGTCGATGCCCTCGCGGTCGAGGAACGCGAGCCGGGCCTTGGCGTCGTACATGGCGGGGTCGATGTCGTCGAAGGTCTCCGGGATCGAGGCGGGCATCATGCCGTCGTGGCCGGCCATCGAGTAGAAGCCCGGGGCGCCCAGCCGCTCGCCGCCGGCCATCCAGGTGTCGCGGCCGTCGATGCGCTCGATGTGGGGCACCTCGTCGTGCAGCGGCTGGCGGGAAGCTCGCGCGGTCCACGCGTCGGGCGGCTCGGTCAGATGGGTGTCGACGTCGATGACGCTTCATGCGGTCGAACAGGTCGGTGGCCATGGTCGCCTCCGTCTTGCCTCTCGGGCTCGCGCTCAGAGCCCCCTGGGGCCAGGTTCCGATGACGCCCTCGGCCTCCAGGGCGTCGAGCTCCTCGTCGGTGCAGCCGAGCCAGCCGCCGAGCACCTCGCGGTTGTGCTCGCCGAGCATGGGCGCGGGCCGGCGGATCCAGCGCTCGACGCCGGCCGCGACCGCCATGGCAGCCCGGGGACGGCATGCTCGCCGACCACCGGGTGCGCCACCAGCTCGTAGTAGCCCCGTGCGGTCAGGTGCGGATGGTCCGGCGCCGTCGCGGGTCGGTGGCGGGTGCCGCGGGCACGCCCGCGGCCACGAGCGCCTCGACCGCCTCTGCCAGGTCGAGGGGCGCGGCCCACGCCGCGATCGCCGCGTCCAGGCGGTCGTGGTCGGCGCCGCCGGCCCGCCCGGTCGGCGAGCGCGGGGTCGTCGGCGAGGTCGCGGGCGGCCGATCACCGTCGGCAGGGCCTCGCCACTGCTCGTCCGTGGCGACGGCCAGCGCCAGCCACTGCTCGGTGCCCCGCGCAGGCGTACAGGCCCTGCGGTGCGGCCGCGGGGCCGCGGTTGCCGTCGCGGGCGATGCGGTTGCCGTATGCGGTCCACTCCAGCACCGGCTCGGCGGCGACGCTGAGCGCGGCCTCGAACATCGGCGCCTCGACCAGGCACCCCTCCCGGTGCGGTCGCGCCGCGCCAGGCCGACGAGCGCGGCGAACGCGGCGTGCAGGCCGCCGTTGGGGTCGCAGGGGCCACGCTGGATGCGCGGCTGGTCGTCGGCGAACCCGGTCAGCCAGGCCAGCCCGGTGATCTGCTCCATGGTCTGGGCGAAGCCCGGCCGGTCGCGCCACGGCCCGGTCAGGCCGAACGCGGGCATCCGCACCATCACCGCCCGGGGGTTGGCGGCGTGGATGACGTCCCAGCCGAGGTCGAAGCTCTCGAGCACCCGCGGGGTGTAATTCTCGATCACGAGGTCGGCCTGCTCGACCAGGCGCAGCACGAGCGTCGCGCCCCTGCGGCGTACCGAGGTCGAGCGTGACGTCCGACTTGTTGGTGTTCGCCTGCAGGAAGAACGCGCTGTACTCCCACCACTGCTCGCGGCCGAAGAACATGCCGCCCGCCATCCGCATGCCGTCGATGCGGCGGGCCGACTCGACGTGGATGACGTCGGCGCCGAGCGCCGCGAGCATGCCCGGTCGCTGACGGGCCAGCCCACCATGCCGTCAGGTCGACCACGGTGATCCCGTCCAGGGGGGCGGTCCTCGTTGCCGGCGTCGTGGGTCGCGGGTCGATGCCTGGGGAGCGGCTCGTGATCGTGCTGCCCGATCGCAGGCGCCGGCTGCGGCGGCGGGGCCGGCTCGCCGTCGATGCTCCAGGGCCGCCGCGGCATCGGAACGTGCCGGTCGGGTCGTCGAGGAAGACACCTCGCGCCAGCGCCTGCTCGAGCTCGAGGACGGCCGGCCCGTCCGAGACCGGCGCGACGGGGATGCGCAGCAGGGCGGCTCGCTCGACGATCTCGGCCGTCGAGTGCTGGGTGGTCCACTCGCGGACGAGCGCGTTCCACTCGTCGGCGCGTTCCTGGCGCGTCGCGAGCTTCCACCAGTCGGCCTCGAGCAGGTCGGGGCGCTCGATCAGCAGGCAGAAGGAGTCGAACTGCTCGCGGGTGTTGGTGTTGAACCCCACCCAGCCATCGGCGGTCGGTTCGATGGACGGGAGCTCGACGGTTCGCGCGGGCCTGGTCAGCGGCGGTCGCCCGGCGAGGTTCGGAACAGGTCGGAGAAGTTGTTGCCGGTGAGGTTGGCGACCTCGCAGAGCGAGAGGTCCAGCAGGTCGCCGTGCGCCGGTGCGCGCGAGCCGGCGGGCCGATGCGAGAGCTGCCACGGCGGCGTACGCGCCGGCGACCCACTCGACGATCCGCCCGCCCATCTGGAACGGGGGCCGGTCGGCCGTGCCGCGGATCGCGATGGCCCCGCGTCGGCCTGGACGGTGAATTCGGTGGCTGGCCGGTCGGCGTACGGACCGGTCAGCCCGTACGGCGTGAGCGAAACGACCACCAGGTCCGGGTGCGCGGCCGCGATATCGCGAGCGGTCCCGAGCGGGGTGGCGTCCTGACGTGAGGACGATGTCGGCGCCGGCGAGCAGGTCGTGCGAGGCGGCCGCGACCGAACGCTGGCCGTGGCGCAGGTAGCGGAAGAGCGCGCCGTCTTCGCCGGCCGGGAGCCCACGGTCCCAGCTCCAGCGTCGCCGCGCCGCGCCGTCCGCTGGTTCCAGCAGCGTGACGCTCGCGCCGGCGTCGGCGAAGAGCTTCGCGCAGTAGGCGCCGGCGAGGGACGTCGAAGCGTCGAGCACGACGAGACCGGCCAGCTCTGACACGGGCAACAACGTATTACCCGGCGTCGGCGGTGCCGCGGGCGATGCCACGGGCCGTCGAATCTGCAACGGGAATGACCCAGCCGATCCTCAAACCCGGCGTGTCCTTCAGGACACGCCGTCTGCCCTGGCGTTCCCGTCGACATTTCGACGGGGCGGCCTCGCCCTGACCGCCCCCGGCGCCCGCGGTGACGGCGACCTTGCCGCTCGCCCTGCCGGTGCTCGTCATGCCAGATGTCCTGTCACGAAAGGCAATTCGCCGTGGTTGACGATGCCCGGCGGCGCTGCGACGACGGCCGGGATCGCATTCACGGCGGGCATCGCCGTCGTGGTGGCTCCGTCGAAGTGCGGTCCCATCGGCTCCAGGCGAACCCGAACGCTGGGGTCGCCCTCGATTTCCAGGACATAGCCGTCCTCGACGGGCCAGTTCGGGGTCATGTCGCTGCCGACCTTCCACACGAAACGGCACTCGATCACCGAGCGGCCGCCGCGCATCCCCGACAGCACACCCTTGAAGCCCGCGATCCGGCCGGCGCCGATCGTCATGAAGCCGAAGTCCTTCGTGGCGTTCGCCGCTCCGAATTCGGCCTCGAACCCGATCTCGTCGATCTCGACTCCGAGTGCCCGGGCGAGCACCCGGATCTGCTCCTTGAACGAGCCGCAGTTGGCCTCGATCATCGCGGGCGCCTGGGGATCGTCGACGGGCAGGTCGATGCTCATCGCGCGAAACATCTGCTCGTTCGCGTAGCCGCTCATGTCGAGCGATTCCAGGATGGAGAGCCGGTCGATGCGGTTGCACATGGCGCTCGCCGCGAGCGCGACCATCGGTGCGTGCCCGGGGTAGACCCCAGTCGCGTAGAGCGAGGACCGCCCGCGCTCGGCGGCGTCCACGATGCGCTGATGGACGTCGGCGCCGTAGCCCTCGCCGGCGAGCATGTACATCGTCGTGACGACGTTGACACCCGACGCGAGGATCCGCGCCACGTGCTCGAAGTTCGGGCGATAGGGCAGATACGTGACGCAGTCCGGCCGCAGCGCCAGCAACGCATCGACGTCGTCGGTGGCCAGCACGCCGATCGGTGGCAGGCCCGCCAGCGTCCCGGCGTCGCGTCCGACCTTGTCCGGCGAGAAGGCGTAGCAGCCCACGAGTTCCAGCGCCGGATGCCCGACGATGCCGCGTACCGCTGCGCTGCCGGTCTTTCCGGTGGTCCACTGCACGACCCGCAGGCCTGTCATAGCGCCTGCCGATCCGGGAGCCGGGTCGAGGTCTCCTGCGCCTCGCGCCAGATCCGCGTGACCTCATCGCGCGGCAGGTTCAGCGAGCCGCGCGCGATGACCGCGTCAGCCGGCCGCGAGAAGCAGACGGGCCCGTCGGCGAGCTGGTCGAAGAGCGCGGCGGCGACCTCCATCGAGAACGCCCGGCCGATGCCCATCGAGGCGCCGGCGATGCACGCCCAGCTGCCGTATCGCTCGGCGAAATCCATGTTCGGCCCTCCGCTTTCAGCCCGAGCTGGGCGGGCCGGCGATTCCCGATCCGGCGATTCCCGTTGTCTAGCACGCAGCCTTCGCTGCCTGGCCGATCGTGCTCGGTTAGCTGCGGTTTGCCGTCGTCAGCTGATACCGAAGTGCCCGGCCAGGCTCGTGGTCTGGGTATCGCCGGCGTGCGCCAGGTACGGCAGGGCGAACAGGTCCTCGACCGTCTTGGTGACCGAGTACAGGTCGAAGAAGGTGGCGTCCGACGTGCCCGTCGCGGTGTACGGGTAGACCACGAAGAGCGGAATGTGGCACGAGTCCTGGTGTGCACTGACGCCATTGCTCACGGGCAGATCAAGCGCCCGGTTGGTGCAGTCTTCGCCGGTCCTGCGGTCGCTTGCGGAGCCCTCGTCATAGGAGACGAGGACCAGCGTGTTGCCGGCCTGGTAGCTCGCTGACTGCTGAACGGTCGCGAGAAAGCCTGCCAGCCAGCTGTCCGCCCTCGCGAGCGACGCCGCTTCGGTGCCGGTGTCGCCGTCATTGAGCTTGTTCGGGGTCACCCAACTCAGGCTCGGCAGCGACTGGGCTTGAAGGTCGTTCCACAGGGCCCCCGAGTGGGCGGAGACGCTGGCGACCGGGAGATCGTTGGCCTGGCATTCCAGGTGCGGGAGATCGCTGTAGAACAGCGCGGGGTTGTGCCCGATCTTGTAATTGCGGTTCATCGCGGGCGAGCAGGCAGTGGGCATGGACTCCTGGTAGCTGCGCCACGTCAGACCGGCCTCGTCGAGCTGGTGGTAGAGGTTGTCCGAGGCATCGGCGCAGCCCCTGATCCTCCCGCAACCTGCCGCGCTGTTGGCGGGGAATTCGCCGGCCGAGGCCGCCAGGTAGTTGGCCGCCGACGTGTGCGTGGCCCCGAACATGGCTGTGGCGCTTCCGCAGGACGCGGCGAGGCTCGTCTCGTAGGGAGCGGAGGCGGCACCGACCACCTGCCGGTAGCTGTGGTTCTCCAGCATGACCACGATCACGTGCTGGATCGGGATGGGCGACGCGGGAGCCGGGTTGCCACACAGTGTCAGCGGCGGAGGGGGCAGCGGCGGCTGGGTTCCGTCCCCGGTGGTGACGGGCAGGCTTGCGCTCGGGGCAGTGCCTCCGATGCTGTCTGTCGCGATGACGACGTAGGAGTATGTCGAATTCACCGCGATTCCGGTGTCGGTGAACTGCGTTGCTGTCGAGCTCCCGATGGTGACGCCGTCGCGCACAATCGTGTAGCCGGTGGCGCCCGGTGCCGCGGTCCACGTCAGGTCCACTTCCGTTCCGGACGAACCTGACCCTCTCAGGTCGGTCGGGGCGCCGAGCGCCGGTGGCGTGCGCGTGCTCGCCGTCCCAGCGGGCCCCGCATTACCCGCGACGTCGGTGGCGACAATCGAGTAGCTGTACGCCGTGTCAGGGCTCAGCCCCGTATCGGCGTAGGTCGTGCCTGTCGTAGTCCCGATGCTCTGGCCATCGCGCAGGATGGTGTAGCCGGTCACGACGACGTTGTCGGTTGCCGCTGTCCAGCTGAGGTTGACCTTGGTCTGGCTGATCGCCGTCGCCAGGACGTTCGTCGGCGCGCCCGGCTTCACCTTGTGGCCCGTCACGACACCCGGGCTGGTGAGGCTCATCAGGTCGGCGTCAAATCCTGCGTGGGCGGGCACCTTCGAGCCGCAGACGATGAACCTGATGGCGTCGCCGCCGGCGACTGCGGGGTAGGCCTCAGTGATGTTGAACCAGTTGGTCGTGGTGGCGGTGACGGTGACGCCGGCTTTGTACGGGGGCTGGTTGACTCCGGCGCCGGCGGCGTTGAGTTCGCGTAGGAACAGCGTGATCTTCTCCCCGACCGTGTCGGCTTTCACCCACACGCTGCCGGTGTAGACGGTGCCGGCCACGGTGGCGGCGGTGCCGGTGCCGGGGAGCCAGCGGGGCTTGTCGCTGAAGCCGTTGGCGCCTTCGGTCGCCGCCTTGTTCACCGACCGAAGGCTGAAGCTGCCGTCGAATCCGGGGGTGACCCGGCTGGTCACCGAGCGGGCGTTGTACAGGCCGGACCACCCCGTCGCGTCCGTCTCGACGCTCTGGTTGGCGATCCACTGCGTGGTGCCCGGCAGCGTCGCTGCGGCCATCCGAATCGGCAGGGAGGAGGCGCCGAGCCGCGCGGGGGAACTCGAAGCCAGGACGAGTCCTGCCGCGAAGGCCGCGGTCACGAATCCGCGTCGGGCCGCCTTGCCCCGGGCGGGCCTGCTCGAGCGAGTTCGCCAGCGCATCCTTGCCCCGTCCTGATTGCGACCTTTCGGCAGATTAGAGGTGACCCGGGATAGTGGCGAGAGCCAGCAGGCGCTTGTTGTCGTGCGTTGCGCCGGCCTTGGGAACCGCATGTCATTTCCCTTGCGGATGATTCCGGTGATCTCACATCGCCCTCCCACCTATTACGGAGGTATTAAGCCGAATTGTCTGGTGGGCGGGCAGTCGCGGAAAAGAATTCCGTATTCAGCTTTCATGATCTCGCCGGCGCGTCCGATGCACCCCGAAGGGCCTCCGAAGGGGGCCGGGATCGACGGCTGCGGCACGAGTCGCTGTTTTCGAGGGTTGTCGTGGAGGATCCATGTCGTCTGTCGGTGCGGCCCGGCGTGCCCGGCTGCCATCTCGGATGCGATTGTCGCGCTTGTGGTTCTTGCTGACCGCGCTCGTCGCGTGCGCGGTCGTGCTCACCGGATGTCAGACGGGTGCCAGCAGCTCGAGCTCGCCGATCAATGGGGCGAATCGGCCGACTGCGATCCTCGGCTACAGCAATGGCTACCTTCCGTCCTCCCAGCTGTACTCCTACAGCTCCATCTGCCAGCTGTACAAGCCCGCTGCGGGCAGCTTTGCCGCGATGGTTGCCGCGGCCAAGGCCGACGGTGTCGATCTGACGCCGGTGCAGTGCTATCGCGACTACGCGAACCAGGTCTATTGGCGTAGCTACTGGTGCGCGGTCGGCATCTGCGCCAACGCGGCTACCCCGGGATACTCGAACCACGGCTGGGGCAAAGCGGCCGACTTCGCCGACCAGGACGGCAGCCTGAACTGGAACTCGATCGGCTACCGGTGGCTCGTTGCCCACGCCGGCGCCTGGGGTTGGAACCACCCGGACGGCGTCAACGAGGCGTGGCACTGGGAGTGGGTCGGCGACGGCGGCACCATGCACGGCCAGGCCGTTCGTCCTGATCTGATGTCGTGGAATCCGCCGAGCCCCCAGCCGCAGGCAAGCACTACCAGCCAACCGGCGATCGCCCGGCCTGAATAGGGACTTGGCTCAATCCTGCCAAGCCGCGTCGCTCGAGCTGCTCCTCGACGAGCCGATCATCCCGGCATGCCTGCCGCGCGCAACCGGAGTCGCTCGGCACAGTGAATGAGCGCTGGCGCTCACGTCCCTGCACGGGCGGCGGCGGGGCCGTGCGGCGGCAGCGAAGACGTCAACGATGCAAGGACGACGACGTTGTCCAGGTAGCTGCCGGTGCTGGCGTCGAACGGGCCTCCGCACGTGATGAGCCGGAGGGCCGCGCGGTTGGTATTGCCGTAAACGAGTTGCGTGGGGAAGGCCGACTTGTGGTAGCGACGCACGTCCGTGACCGTGAAGATGGCGACGCTGCTGTCGGCGCGTGAGATGCGCACCGCATCGCCCCGGTGCAGGGCACCGAGCCGGTAGAAGACCGAGGGGCCTTCGGCCGCCGAGTCGACGTGACCGGCGATCACGGCCGGCCCCAGGGCTCCCGGTGTGGGGGAGTACTTGTACCAACCCGCTGTGTTGTAGGTCGGGCCCGGTGGGGGTACCTCCATGGCGCCGTCAGCGGTGCGACCTAGCTGCAGCAGCGGGGACTGCACGTCGATGGCAGGGATCGTCATGGCCAGCGGGATGGAGGCCGCCAGCACCGGGCCGACGGTGGTCGCCGTCGCCGCAGGGGTGGTCGGGCTGGCCGGTCGCACGATGGCTGCGGGCGATGGTGGTGCAGACAAGGCCGGCTCGGGGGCGTGGTGCTGAGTCGTCACCACCGCCGCGATGGCCGTTGCCCCGCCTAGTGCGAGAACGCCGGTAGCCACCATGGCGATGAGGCCACGGTGGCGAGCGATGAGTGACCGGCGAAACACGCGCAGCCGGGCTCGCTCAGCGGCCGCGGGTGGAGCGTCGATGAAGACCGGCGCTCAATCCGGCCGCGATGAACAGGCTCGCTCCGACGAGCAGGAGCCCGGCGTGCTGGAATCGGGAAGTGCTTCCGCCGCCGGTCCCGACACCGCCGACGGGAACGAGCAGCACCTGCTGAGTCGTCGGCGCCGCGCCCCCCGGCAGGGTTGCGGACGGTGTCGTGGGTGTCGGTGTCACGAGCGTTCCCGCCGCGGTGGGAGTCGCCGTGGCGGGTGGAGTGGTCGTGGGTGCTGTGGTTGGCCCTCCGAACGGAGCATTGGTGACGTCGGTGTCATTGCTGAGACTGGCGGTGCAGGTGAGGAACGAGCCTCCCCCGGTGGCGGTCCCGTTGCACTGGTTGACGGTGACCGGAAGTGCTGCCGTCACGGTGGAATCCGTGGTCATGGAACACGTGATCTCGCCGCCACCACCAGTGACCGATCCGTTGCACTGGGTGACAGTGGCATCGGTGGTGCTGGCCGGGAGGCAGCCGGTGGTCAGCGTTCCACCACCGGTACCCGAGCCAACGCACTGATTCAAGGTTGCCGGTGTGACCGCCGAGGTGGAGGGACTGATGTGATTTCGGACGACGACGTGACAGATGACCACGGCGGCTGACTGCGTCGCTGATCCATTGCATTGCGTCACAGTCGTCACGACATCGGTCGAGGTGGATGAGGGGGCCGTGCCGGTGCAGGGATTCAGCGTGCATACGAGTGAGACCGAGGTCCGGGAACTCGTGACCCCGTTGACGACGTAGTTGTCCACGGTCGCGGTGCAGGTGATGGTGTTCTCGGCGCCGAGAGGGCCGGAAAGTCTGTTGTTGCACTGGTCGATGCCGACGCTTGCGGCCTGCGCCGAGGAAGGTGCCAGGATCCCGATCATCGAGAACGCGATGAGCAGCGCCCCCATGATCATGAGGATGGGACGCCACTCCGGGTGGCGGGCGGACACGGTTGCGCGCACGGTGGGGAGGGGGCCTGCAGTGGCTGTTCCGCGAACCAATCTCATGCGTGCCATGCGGCACCTCCACGGGTGGACAACATGCGAAAAAGGCGAATTGGCGGATATTGGCGGATAAATAAGAAATAGGCCGAAACCGGCAGCGCGTCAGCGCTGACCTGGGACTAGAGCCATACCGGCAGCTACGGGGTAACTCTAGAGCGTTATTGATGGGATGGCGAGCCAGCTCGGTGACGTTTTCGATCTCGCCACAATTACCTGCCGCAATCTCGGTCGGCCGGGAGCGGCTACGGGGCCAAGGCTGGAAGGGCAGGCGCGGCGGCGCTCAGCTCAGGTAGATCGACCGGACGCGCGCTAATTCCGCGGCATGGGGTGTCGGGTAGGCGCCGCTGATGGCAGCGTGCATGACACCCACATCGTCGTGGCCAAGGCCCAGAGCGTGTCCGAATTCGTGCGTCACAACCTCCAGCGTTTGCCAGCCGTCCATCTTGGGGCTGGTGGCGAGCTGGATCGTCACCGTTTCGGGCCCGGTGGCCACCGGACGCCAGGTCAGGCCGACCCGATTGCCGCCCAGCGAACCGACTTCGGTGAAGCGCACGCAGTTGGTGGCAGGAGCGCACGTGCCGAAGGTGACCGGAACCCGCCAGCTGCTGACTGCCTGCCTGATGGGCCACGACGAGGTGGTGTCGTCCTCGACGATGATGTGCGGGTAGTGAGCGGCCTGATGGGCCAACGGGCTGCCCCAGGTCGCCGTTCCTGCGTAGCCCGTTTCGAGTCCGGAGCAGCCGGCGCTCACCGCCGCCGCGGTGGCTAACACTCCGATGAGGACGAGGTGGCGCTTCATGGTGCTCCGCAAACGTCATGGCGCAGATCAACCGAGCCGGCGAACGCGGATGCGCGCAGCGGCGAGGTCGGAACCGACGGCCGTCACCCCAAAGGGCGGAGGCGAAGTCGATCACTCAAGAAGGCTGCACGACGTGCGGCAGGTGCCACGGTGCGACGAACCAGGGCTGTCTCGAAGTGACTATGGGCCTTGGTGTCAAAGAGATAACGGGCCCAGAATCGGAAATGGTGCGTCCTGGGAGTGTGACGTCCGGTACGCACGCGGTGCCCACTTGCCCAGCTCTACCGGGCTTAGCCCTTGAGTCCGGCTGCGCAGGTGTCGACGTCCTGAGCATGCGGGGTATCGGTGCAAGCTGGGGCGGGTCGCCCGATGTCCGATTCCGCCCGGCTGACTCGTTGCCGGCGTTGACAGCAGCCGCGCCCCACTAGCTGCCCGCTGGTGCGCCGCCGGACCTGACCGGTCTGGATAGGCGGGCGCCTTGGTGGCCCGAACTCGCGTTCAACGAGCATGGTGGGAAGGATTCATGGGAAGGGCCAGGCTCCATTTCGCCGAGGACGAGCGGCTTGCCGCGCTGCGTTCCCACGAAATCCTGGACACCGCGCCCGACCCGGTCCTGGACAGGCTGGCTGCCCTGGCGGCACACGCGTGCGGCACTCCCATGGCCGCTGTGGTGTTGGTCGACGCCGACCGGCAGTGGTTCAAAGCAACCGTGGGGCTCGGCGCGCTGAAGCAGACTCCCCGGGCGTGGTCGTTCACCTCGGATGCGGTCGCGGCCGGCGCTCCGCTCGTCATCACTGATGCGCGTGAGCATCCCCGCTATGCCAACAACCCACTGGTCACCGGGGAACCGGGCGCGCGTGCGTTCGCCGGCGTGCCCTTGATCGGCCCGGACGGACTGCCGCTCGGCGCGTTGTGCGTCATCGACCGGGAGCCGCGGACGTTCGACGCCCAGGCGCTGGAACTGCTTGCCGTGCTGGCCGATCGGGTCGTCAGGCTGCTGGAAGCCCGCCGGCGTCCCGGCGAGCGGGATGGTGTGGACGCTACGGTCTCGCGCAGCGCTGCCCGGCGGCTGCGACGGCAGCAACGGGACGCCGGCGGGTCGGCCGCGAGGCGCCTTCAGACGGTCGGGTCCATCTGCCTCGCCGTAGCCTTGATCGGGTTGTCCGGTGCGGCGACGTGGTCCGGCGTCGCGACGGGTGCTGCTGCCCGCAGTTCGCAGCGTGCGTTCTTGCTCTACGACGCCTACACCACGGCACGCTATTGGGTCGAGGCCGAAGGGTCAGCGGCGAGCCAGTATCAGCTGGCACCCGACGCGAACACCTCCTACGCGTTCAGCCAGGCGAAGACGGCCATCGAGGGGGCCATGGCCACGATTACAGCCCGGGGACCAGCCGCCGAACGGGAAGTCGCCGCAGACATCCTCAGGCGCAACGATCGCTACGCTCAGGTGACCTACCAGCTGTTTCGAGCCGTTGACGGCCATGACCCGGTAGGCGCGGCACAGCTCGAGGCCAGCCTCGTTACCCCGGCGTTCGTGGACGTGCAAGACCGGGTGTACGCGCAGGCCCGATCAAGTCGGCAGATGGACGTCGCAGCCGGACTCCGGCTGATGCATGTCGAGAAGATCACCCGCTGGGCGACATCGCTGGCCGTCGGCGTGGGCCTGCTGCTGATTGCCATGTTCAGCTGGCTACGAAAGCTGTCCGCTCGTGAACAGCGCCGGCAAGTGCTCCGCAACGCTCACCAGTCGACGCACGATGCCTTGACCGGGCTGCCGAACCGGCAGCTGTTCACCCGCATCCTGGACCGGGCGCTGGTCACCGCGAAAGAGGCGGGCTCGAGTGTGGGCCTGGTCCTGGTGAACTTGGACCGGTTCAAGGAGGTCAACAACGTTCTGGGTCACGAGACCGGAGACCAACTCCTCAAGCAGGTAGGCGCTCGCCTGCGGGAGGCGTTGGCGTCCGGTGAGGCCCTGGCTCGGTTCGGCGCCGATGAATTTGCCGTGATGATCACGGCGGCCGGTAGCGGCCCCTCGGCCAGGAGCGAGTTGAGCGCGGCCCTGAGCCGGGTGCAGGCGACGGTCTCCAGCGAGTTCATCATCGACGACGGTGCCTTGGCAGTGGAAGCAACCGCCGGCCTGGTTCGCTACCCGCAGGACGGGGGGACCAGCCAGCTTCTCCTGCAACGCGTCAACATCGCCATGAACCTGGCCAAGACCAATCACGAGGAGATGGGTGTCTACGACCACGGCCTCGGCGATCACAATCCGCGCAAGCTGCACCTCCTGGCCGACCTTCGCCATGCTGCCAGCCGGGACGAACTCGTGCTCCACTACCAACCGCTGATGAACATCGCCAGCTCACGGATCACAGGCGTGGAGGCGTTGGTGCGCTGGCAGCATCCCACCGAGGGGATGCTGCCGCCGGCGAATTCCTTCCCCTGGCCGAAAGCACCGGATTCATTCACGAACTCACGCAATGGGTACTCTGCCGCGCGGTGCAGGATGCGAGAAATTGGGCAGACGCCGGCGACCCGCTCATCGTCTCGGTGAACATTTCCGCGCGCTGCCTCATCGATATCAATCTGCCCCAGAAACTCGAAGGCATCCTGACGTCGGTCGGGCTGGCGGCGCACCTGCTGAAACTCGAGATCACCGAGAGCGCGATCATCGCCGATCCGGTGCGCGCCCAGGATGTGATCAACCGACTTCACGACCTCGGCGTCGCGCTCAGCATCGATGACTTCGGCACCGGCTACACCAGCCTCGCCTACCTGCGCGACCTGCCGGTCCAGGAAATCAAGATCGACCAGACTTTCGTCGCCCACATGCTCTACCAGCACAAGGACGAAGTGATCGTGCGGACTGCGGTAGAGCTTGCCGGCCGCCTCGGATTGGAGAGCGTTGCCGAAGGCATCGACGACCCCGCGATCCTTTCCGCCCTCGCCGAAATGGGATGCACCACGGGCCAGGGCTACTACCTCTGCAGACCCTTGCCCGCCGCGGAGTTGACCCCGTGGCTCGCCAGCTGGAAACACAGCCACAACGCGACCGGTCCGCGCGTCGCCCTCCTTGCCTGAAGACCCGGACCGCCCCGCGCCGAGGTCCTGCGCGACTGTTCACTCCCCGGGGGAGTGGTCCCGCTTACATACTGGGTGTAATCTAACGAACACTTAATGTGCACGCCGTCGAGACCCAGCGGCCAGTTGACGCCTGTGGGGTCCGGATGGTGCAGCAAAAGAGGCTTGCGCAGGTACTGAGCGAATTCGCTCGAACGCTCGGAACGGATTTTCCGATTCAGGGCATCTTGGATCATCTGGTTGAGGTGATTGTCGAGGTACTGCCCGTGACGTCCGCGGGCGTCACGATCATTGCGCCTGATACGAAGCCGCGGTATCTCGCCGCGTCCGACGACGCTGCGATGCGTTATGAGAGCCTGCAGACTGACATCTTCGAGGGTCCGTGCCTGGTGGCGTACGAGTCAGGTCAGGCGGTGGCCGTCCCGGATCTGCGGGCGGATCTTCGGTTTCCCCGGTTCGGCCCGGCGGCGCTGGCCGAAGGGCTGGGGGCGGTGTTCACCTTTCCCCTGCGTCAGGACGACAAGCGGCTCGGGGCGCTGGATCTGTACCGCGAGGCGGTGGGACACCTCAGCGACGCTGACATGGCTGCCGCCCAGACCCTCGCCGACGTTGCCGCCGCGTACCTGACGAGCGTGCAGGGTCGGGCTGATGCGCGCGCGATGGCCGCCCATTACGAGCAGAGTGCCTGTCGTGACTTCCTGACCGGGTTGCCGAACCGGATGGCGCTGTCACAGCGGCTGGAGCACGCGTCACAGCGGGCGGAACGTTCCCGCACCGACGCCGCTGTCCTGTTCGCCGACCTCGACCGGTTCAAGCTCGTCAATGACACCTATGGCCATGAGGTCGGGGACGGGCTGCTCATTGCCGTGGCCGAGCGCCTTTCCGGGTTGCTGCGCCCGGGTGACACGCTGGCCCGGGTCGCGGGGGACGAGTTCGTGATCCTGTGCGAGGACCTGCAAGAGGCTTCCTACGTGGAGGTGCTGGCCAGCAGGATTAATCAGGCATTCCGGACCCCGTTCGACGCGGCCGGCATCATGATCAGCATCACGGCCAGCGTCGGCATCGCGTTCGCGGGCTGCGGGCAGGAGCTGACCGAACAGCTCATCACCACGGCTGACGCGGCGATGTATCAGGCCAAACGCAAGGGCGGTGCCCGCCATCAGATCATCGACTTGCGCGAGGTCGGCCGTGCCGCCGAGCGACGCGATCTGGAACGAGACCTACGGACGGCGATCGGCCAGGACCAACTCAAGCTGCACTACCAGCCCATCGTGAGAAGCGTCGACGGGGTGGCTACCGGAGTCGAGGCACTGCTGCGCTGGACGCACCCCGTCCACGGGGCGATCCCGCCGCCGAAGCTGATAACCATCGCCGAAGACATCGGTCTGATCACCGAGGTCGGTGCGTGGGTGCTCGAGCGGGCTTGCCGCGACCACCGCAAGCTGCAGGCGACGTTCCCCGGGCGGCTCGACCTCGCTGTCAACGTCTCCGCCACCCAGCTCCTGACGAAGGATTTTCCCGATTTCGTTGCCTCGATCCTGACCGCCACCACCACAGATCCGAGCTCCTTGACGTTGGAGGTGACGGAAGACATTTTCATCGACGACAGCGCTTTCGTCGGTGCCGCGCTGCACGATCTCAAGGGACTCGGCGTCAGGATCGCCCTCGACGACTTCGGCACGGGCTATTCCTCGCTGAGCCGGCTCCGCAAGTTTCCCGTCGACGTCCTGAAAATCGACCAGAGCTTCCTCGTCGACCTCGTCGAAGACCCGGCCGGGACGGTCTTTCTCGCTGCCGTCACCGACCTGGCCCATGCACTCGGGCTCAGCGTCACGGCCGAAGGCGTGGAAACCGAGCAGCAGGCTGTGGTCGTCGCCCGGGTCGGATGCGAATCCGCCCAGGGCTTCTACTACGCCCGCCCCATGCTCGCCGACCAGTTCGGCCTCCTGGCCGGTGAACAGGGGAGCCAATGGCGACCTGGGCGTTGGCCGCGTGGTCACTGCCGGCGTGAACCGCCGGCTACGACGAAATTCGTTCCAGTGACGCATGACGCTCGGTCTGAGCACAAATCATTCGGGGCACGCTAGCGAACGCGCGGTCGGCCCTCACGCTGCTGGGCATGGCCGATCAGTTGTTCGGGGGTCAACGTCCGGGTGACGAGGGCTTTCGCCACCTCGCTGAGCCGCCGATTGTGGTCACGGCTAAAGCGCCGGAGTTGGCGAAAGGCCTCTTGCATGTCAAGGTCGGCGCGTTCGCAGAGGATTCCTTTGGCTTGTTCGACGACGATCCGGCTGTCGAGCGCTCCTTGCAGTTGGCGATTGAGCGTCTCTTTGTCGGCGGCTGCCGTGGCTTGCACGAGCGCGACGCTTGCGACGTCGGCAAGCGCCTGGCCCAGCCGCAGGTCATTCTTGCCCAATGCGCCGACGGTGGTTCCGAACAGATTCAGCGCGCCCAGCACATCGTCGCGTAGCCGCATCGGCAGTGCGTGAACTGATCTGAAGCCGGCTTCGATTGCCGCCTGCGCGAACTGCGGCCACTTTGGGGCGTCAGCTTTCAGGTCTTCGACGATGACGGCTTGTCCCGTGCGGTAGCAGTCCAGGCAGGGTCCCTGGTCTCGTTGCAGCTGAAACAACTCAAGGTTTCGGGTCGTCTCTGAGGATCCGGCCATCACGTGCAGCACGCCTCTGCGGTCGGCCAGCAGCAGCCCGGCCGAGGCCACATCCAGGAGCCGGACGCAGTCGGTGGTGAGCTCGCTGAGCAGGTCGACGACATCATTGCCGTTGGCCAGGCTGCTTGCCAAGGACACGAAGGTTTGGGTGATGTCGGTCTCCCGGCCGTTCCTCACCTCGGGCGACCGGTCACGTTGGCCGAGCCGCCGGTGGTGGTGTCATCGAGTCTGAGGCGCCGCTCGATGATGGTCCACGCCACATCGCTTGCGGTCATGCCGTGGGCGAAGGCGTAGCCACGTAGTCGCATCAGTGCCTCACCCGGTTCCACGTCCAACTGCCCCATGATCATTCCAGTCGCCTGGTAGACCTCGACCCGCTCCCATCCGGCAGCTTTCTGTACGTCGGTGCCGTCGCTGGCCTGCTCCCAATCCACAGTGTCGCGCATCAGGCGGCCTGCGGGTAGCCCGGCGACCTGAGCCGCTATCAGCGCGCCATCGAGTGCGCCCTGATCCCACGATCCAGTCCCGAGCCGAAACAGGTCCAACGCGCCGACTATGGATCCGTTGACGGACACCGGCAGCGCGATCATCGACCGCACCCCGAGATCGAGTACCGCATCGGTAAACGCCGGCCAGCGCGACTCACCCGCCTGGCTAAGGTCGGCCAGGACCGGCTCGCCGTTGCGTACCGCATCCACACAGGGACCTTCACCGAAGGTGAATTGCAGCTCAGCGACACGGCGGCTCAGTTCCCCGCTCGCGCCGAATGTTCCCCACACCGTGCCCTGCGGCAGCAGGGCGATTGCCGCTCCATCAAAGTCCAACAGTTCCACGCAGCGCACGCAGAGCCGGTCGGCGGCATCGGGGCCCGAAGCTGCAGCATCGAACTCCTCCCTCAACCGCTCCAGGGAGAACATCGGTCATGGCCTCTTCAACGCGCATCGGAATGGTCGGTATCGTTTCAACGGCATTCTGCCGGAGGCTTGGCTCGGCGATGCCGTGAGGCGTCCACGGCGCCAAGCACAAGCTCTTGGTCGGGTTCGGTGAGGCCGTTGACCATGGCGCGCAGCATGTCGTCGTAGTTGTCGAACCCGGCATCGGTGTCTTGAAGGATGGTTTTGGCTCGTTCGTTGTCGTCGATGAAAATGTTCTCGGTCATCTCCAAGATGACGGCACGCGGGTCGGTCCCGGTGCGACGCAGGATGTCCGCGACGATTTCCGGAAAGCCGTGGGTCATCAGCTGGGTGGTGGAGACATTGACCGCCAATTCCAGGTCACCGACCGAATAGCGCTGCGGCCAATGCTGGCGATCCGGATGACTCTTACCGCGGGATCTTGACGGCACGTGCACGTTACGTGTTGGCAACGCTACACCCAGTGGGCAAGCCCAGCGAGCAGATCCTCAACCGCACCAGCACGGTGACCTACCAGGGCCGACCCGCCGTTCGTGCGTGGGCGGACGGCAATAGCGCCGCGACCCTTCCTGATGACCTCCCGCGGCCCAGCGAGGTAGCGATATGGCCCGTGGGCCTTGAGTGCGGAAACAGGTAGCGCCCTTTTCAGCCGGCTGCCCAGCTCGGACATATTCAGGTGTTGCGCTCGTAGACCAGGCGCAGCCCGATGAGCGTGAGGTCGGGCTCGTGGTGGTCGAGGGTCTCGCTGACGGCCACCACGAGGGGGGCCAGGCCACCGGTGGCGATGACGGTCGGCGGCGCGCCCAATTCGGCGGCGATCCGCCGGACCAGGCCGTCGACCTGGCCCGCAACCCCGTAGACCATCCCGCTCTGCAGCGCCTCGACGGTCGACTTTCCGATCGGCGACCGCGGCTCGACGAGCTCGACCTTGCGCAGCTGCGCCGCCCGCGAAGCGAGCGCGTCGAGCGAGATCTCGATACCGGGAGCGAGCGCTCCGCCGAGGAATTCACCGCGCTCGCTGACGACGTCGAAATTCGTGGAGGTGCCGAAATCCACGACGATGCACGGACCGCCGTAAAGGTGGTGGGCGGCCAGCGTGTTCATGATGCGGTCGGCCCCCACCTCCTTCGGGTTGTCCATCAGGATCGGGACGCCGGTGCGGATTCCGGGCTCGACCACGATGTGATCCAGGCCGGGGTACCAGCGCTCGCACATCCGCCGCACCTCGCGAAGCTGCGAGGGCACCGTCGAGCAGACGGAAATGCCGTCGACGGGGACGCCTTCCAGTAGCCCGCGATACAGGAGCGCCAGCTCGTCGGACGTGGCGCGGGCGTCGGTGCGTAGCCGCCAGGAGTCGACGAGCTTGTCGCCCGCGAAGACGCCCAGCACGGTGTTGGTGTTGCCGATGTCGACGGTGAGCAGCATCAGGCCCCCGCGACGGCGGCGCGCAGGTCCATGCCGAGATCCAGGATCGGCGCCGAGTGTGTGAGCGCGCCCACCGCCAGGTAGGCGACGCCCGTTGCTGCGACGTCGTGCGCCGTGTCGACAGTGAGCCCACCGGATGCTTCGAGCAGGGTGGTTGGTGGGGCGAGCTCGACGCACGCTCGCAGGTCGGCCAGCGACATGTTGTCCAGCAGGATCAGATCGGCCCCGGCCGCGAGGGCCTCCTGCACCTGAGCGACCGTGTCGCACTCGACCTCGACCGTTGTCCCGGGGAACGTCTCACGCACCGCCCGAAACGCGGCGGCGACCCCGCCGGCTGCGGCCACGTGGTTGTCCTTGACCAGCGCGGCGTCCCACAGGCGCCATCCGGTGATTGACCCCGCCGCCGCAGCGCACCGCGTACTTCTCCAGGGCGCGCAGGCCCGGCGTCGTCTTGCGGGTGTCGCGGATGCGCGCGCCGGTGCCCTCCACGGCATCGACCCAGCGCGCGGTCAGCGGTCGCGATGCCCGACAGGTGGCACAGCAGGTTGAGCATCGTGCGTTCGACGGTCAGCAGCCGCCGTACCGGACCTTCGGCGGTCAGCACGACGTCGCCGGGCTGCACGCGATCGCCGTCGGCAGCGACGATCGTCACCTTTGCGCCCGCGCGCTCAAACACCAGCGCGGCGACCTCGAGGCCGGCCACCACCCCGGCCGCCCGGGTGCGTACGTCGGCGATTCCCTGCAAGTCGGCGGGGATCGTCGCGGCGCTCGTCACGTCGACCGCGGAAGCGCTCGGATCGCCTGCCCCGAGGTCCTCTGCCAGCGCCCGATCGACGACGTCGGTGACCAGCGCCGGGTCGAGTCCAGCGTCGTTCAGCGTGGTCATGAGGTCACCGGCCGGTATTCGGTCGAGAGCGCGCCGTCACCGGTGAGGTGAGTGACGAGGTGACCGCGGAAGGCCTCGTCGGCATCAGGGAAATCCTCGCGCCAGTGGCAGCCCCGGGTCTCGCGGCGCACGGTCGCAGCGGCGACGAGTGCGCTGGCGACGAGGTGGGCGTTGGTCGCCTCCCACGTCTCGGTGCTCGCGGTGTCGCTCGGCCGCCGTCCCAGCTCTCCCAGGGATTTGGTGGCCGCCTCGAGGCTGGCCGCGCTGCGCAGCACGCCCGCGCCGTCGGTCATCGCCGTCGTCAGGTCGCGCAACGTGCCTGCAGGCAGCACGCCGCGCCGACCCTCGGGTTCGGCGGGCTCGCGCCGCTGCGGCAACGGGCCCGCGAGCGCTTGCCCGATGCGGGCCGCGAAGACGAGCCCTTCCAGCAGCTGTTGGACGCGAGCCGGTTGGCGCCGTGAACGCCGGTGCAGGCGACCTCGCCGCACGCGTACAAGCCCGGGATCGGACCCTGCGGGCTCGCGACCCGGCCGCGAGCATCGGTACGCACGCCGCCCGAGGCGTAGTGCGCCGCCGGGGCGACCGGGATCGGGTCGGCCACCGGGTCGATGCCGTGCCGGCGGCAGGTGGCCACGATCGTCGGGAAGCGCGTCAACAAGACCTCGGCGCCGAGCCCGCGGGCGTCGAGGAACAGATGGTCGGTGCCGTGGTGCGACATCGACGCGTGACATCTGCCTTGGCGACGACGTCGCGCGGGGCGAGATCGCGCCAGCGGATGGCCGTCCTCGGGCATGACCCGCGCGCCGTTCGCGTCGACCAGCACGGCGCCCTCGCCGCGCACCGCCTCGCTGATCAGCGGCTGCTGGCCGCGTGCCGCGTCGCCGAGCCACAGCGCCGTCGGGTGGAACTGGACGAACTCGAGGTCAGCCGACCTCAGCCCCGGCGCGCAAGCGCCAGGGCCACCCCGTCACCGGTGGAGACGGGAGGGTTGGTGGTGCTGGCGAACATCTGCCCGAGCCCGCCGGTAGCCAGGATGACGGCGCGCGCCAGCACCGCGCCCACCCCGTCGCGCTGCCCTCGCCGATGCACGTGCAGCGTCAGCGCCGCGACGGGACCGGACCGCCATCAGCCGCGGGCGCCCGTAGCAGATCGAGTACCAGCGCGTGCTCGATCACCTCGATGCCGGGATCGGCACGCACGGCGGCGAGAGCGCGCGCTCGCACCTCCAGCGCCGGTCGCGTCGCCGCCGGCGTGCACGATGCGGTTACGGTGGTGACCGCCCTCCCGGGTCAGCGCGAAGTCGGCCCGTCGTCGGCCCGGTCGAACGCGGCGCCGAGCGCCGCGAGCTCGCGTACCCGCGCCGGGCCCTCGGTGACCAGCAGCCGCGACCGCCGCCTCGTCGCACATGCCCGACGCCGGCCGACGAGCGTGTCGCGCAGGTGCTGCTCGGGGTGTCGCCCGGGCCGAGCGCGGCGGCGATCCCGCCCTGCGCCCAGCGCGTGGAGCCGGCGTCCAGCAGCGCCTTGGTGACGACCATGACCGACAGCCCGGCGTGCGCGCAGTGAAGCGCGGCTGCCAGCCCGGCGACTCCCGAGCCGACGACGACGACGTCGGCCGTCGGCGGGTCCAGCCCGGCGCGGGCGCGACGAGCCGCCGGCGAGCCGGTTCACCAGCCGGACGCGGCTGGTGCGGCATTCGCGTGCCGCCAGGGTGTCGCCGCGCACCAGCCCGGGCAGCGGCTCGGCCGGGTCGTCCCCGGTGGCCGCTGATCCGGTTGTCGGCGTCGACGAACACGACCCGCGGCACGTAGCGTGCGGGCCTCGGCGGTCGTCCATGATCGCCGTAGGCGATCAGGATCACCAGGTCGCCGGGGTGGACCAGCCGGGCCGCCGCGCCGTTGATGCCGATGCACGCCGCTGCCGCGCGGGCCGGCGATGACGTAGGTCTCCAGGCGCGCGCCGTTGGTGATGTCGACGATCGCCACCTGCTCGCCCGGGCAAGAGGTCGGCCGCCTCCATCAGGTCCTCGTCGACGGTGACCGATCCGACGTAGTGCAGATCGGCCTGGGTGACGGTGGCGCGGTGGATCTTCGACTTCAGCATCGTGCGCTGCATCTAGGCCACCCCGAGCGTGAGAGCAGTGTTGTCAATGAGCCGGATCGGGCCTGCCGGGCCCGCGAGGATCCCGGCGACCAGCAGCCGCGCGGGCCCGGTGGTCACGTCCTCAAGCGTAGTGGGATCGACGAGGTCGAGCCGGTCGACGGTGAGCTCGGGTTGCGCGGTGAGCACCCGGCGCGCGGCGCTCAGGACGGCCTCCCGTCCGAGAGCGGCCACCGCGCTACCGGCCGCCAGGGCCGCGGAGAGCGCCAGCGCCGTGGGCCGCTGCTGCGCGCTGAGATAGCGATTGCGGCTCGACATGGCCAGGCCGTCGTCGTCGCGCCAGGTGGGCAGCCCGACGATCGTCACCGGCATGTCGAGGTCGGTAACCATCTGCCGGATGAGCGTGAGCTGCTGGAAGTCCTTCTCCCCGAAGTACGCGTGGTCGGGACGGGTGAGGTTCAGCATCTTGTGGACGACCGTCAGCACACCGGCGAAGTGGCCGGGCCGGCTGGCGCCTTCGAGCATCTCGCCGCCCCGTCCCGGATCGATGCGGACCAGCGGCGAACCGCCGGGGTAGACGACGTCAGGAGTGGGCGCGAAGACCAGGCTGGCTCCGGCGCGGGCGCACACTTCGAGATCGGCGCCGAGCGTGCGCGGGTAGCGGTCCAGGTCCTCACCCGCCCCGAACTGCAGCGGATTGACGAAGATCGTCACCATCACGCTGCCGAACGTGGCTGCTTCGCGGATGAGCGAGGCGTGACCTTCGTGCAGCGCCCCCATTGTCATGACGAGGCCGATGGGTTCGCGCAGCTTCGCGCGTTCGCGTGCCAGTTCCTCGCGACTTTGCGCGACTGGCAGCTGGGCGATGGGTGAGCGCCGTTTCGAGGAGGCGCTGAGGGTCGTCACCGTGTGCGCCGCACGCGGGCGGGACGGTTCACGACCTGGGGGGTCTGGGCAGGCTGTTGGTGGCCGCCGCGCAAGACTGCCCAGAGCTCGGGCGCCGGATCTTCCAGCCGGTCAGCGGTGGCCAGCGCCAGCCCGCGATAGAGCGGTGCCTGCGTGGGAGCGTGCTCCTCGATCGCCCTCAGGTGCCCGGCGACGGCATCAGCGTCACCCCGGGCGACGGGCCCGGTCAGCGCCGCGTCGCCCTGCTCGAGCGTGCGCTCGAGCGCGGCCGACAGCAGCGGGCGCAGCACCGCCGAAGGATCACTCGCGCCGGTGGCGCGCACGATGTCGAGTGCCGACGACACCAGGGTGACCAGGTGGTTGGCGCCGTGAGCCAGACCCGCGTGCCAGAGGGGGCGCAGCTCCTCGGGAACCGCGACGGGGGTGCCGCCCAGCTCGGCTACCAGCCATTCGGCGACCGGCCAGTGGCGGCCGAGGGCGGTGACCCCGTACGCGACACCGGGCAGCCGGAGCAGATCCGCCGCCGTGCCACCGAACGTCTGCGCGGGATGCACGGCCAGGGTGATGGCACCGGCACGGGCAACCGGTCCCAGCACGCTCAGCCCGTGTCGTCCGGAGGTGTGGACGACGACCTGGCGGGCCTGCAGCGCCCCGCAGGCGATGAGGTCGAGCACGGGGCCGGCCGGGTCGCCGAGGACGTCGTCCGGAAGCGCGAGGATGACCAGCGTGCTCGCCCGGGCGACCTCAGGCGGTTCCAGCACCGGTATACCGGGCAGCAGATCGGCGGCGCGCTGCCGGCTCGCTGCCGAACGGGCGCTGACACCGACGACGTGATGGCCGGCGTGACAGAGCGCGGCGGCGAGGACGGCACCGACGCGACCGGCGCCGATCACTCCGACGCGGACGTCACCGGGCGCTGGGCGTGCGCCATCGTCGCAAGAGGAAGTCATCACAGCCGTTCCAGTCCTCCAGGGGTACCGGACGTACAGAAAGCAGGCTAACCCGGTTTCGCTCGTTGGTGTTACCCCTTGATGACAGCCGATCTACCGGCTGTGCGGTTAGTCACAGCACCCTTGACAGGACGGCGGCCGCCCAGCCAAGCCGGAGCGTCAGCCGGCGGCCGCCGGCCGGCCTGCCTCGACGGGGTCAGCTACCGGCCTTGATCAGGTCAGCGTCGGCGGAGAAGACCTCACCGATCAGGATCCGGCCCTGCTTGAGCGCGCCGCGGGTGAGCGCACCGTCGTAGTCGAGGGGCTTGAGGTCGATGGTGATGCCGTAGGTCTTCTTGATGGCGTCGGCGCAGAAGACGTTCTGCGGGCAGTTCGCGCCGGCGCCGAAGGTGATGCCGGTGGTGCCGCACTTGGAGGCCACGTCCGACATCGAGGTCAGGTGGTACTTGTCGGCCGTCGCCTTGGTCACGGCGAACGCGTTCTCGTCCGTGGCCGTCGCGGGGTCGAGAACGACGAACCCAGCCTTGTCAGCGAGCGTCTTCAGCGAGGCGACGGTCTTGGTGATGTCGGCGCTGGACGTGTCGGCCACCCCCTGCTTCTTGGCCAGGAAGCTGTTCAGGCTGGCGGCGTACTCGGGCACGACCTGGATCTGGTTCTTCTCCAGGGCGGGCTCGAGCAGGTCGCGGCTGCCGACGGTCTGCACCGAGGCGGTGTAGCCGGCCTTGGTGAGCACGTCCTTGTAGACCTCACCCAGGGTCTCGGACTCGGCGAAGTTCTGCGTCCCGATGACGATCTTGCCGGAACCGCCGGACAGGCCGTCGCCCAGCTTCTGCGCGGCCACGAAAGCGGCAGCGACCGACGTCGGCTTCTGATTGGCGCTGGTCTGGCGGTTGAGCCCGGTGAGGGCGTCCTGGTTCAGCACCTTGCTCACCGCGTTCAGCGCGTCGGTGAGAGGCGCCTGGTCAACGCTCTTGTTCACGGCCGGGATGATGTTGTCACTGGCCTGCGAGTGCTTGTCGTCAGCGAGCACGACGAGCGCGGTGCCGGCGACCGGCTTGCAGACGTTGGCCTTGGCAGGCACGTTGCTCGGCGCGGTGACCGCGGTGCCGGTGCTCTTCTTGCTGTCGCTGCAGGCTCCCAGTAGCGGAGCGGCGGCGATGATCGCTGCCAGCGCGCACGCCTTCACGACCCGGGACGAACTGGACATCTGAGAGTCTCCTGGAGGGGTGTTCGGCGCCCGCGTCGCCCGTACCGACGGCAGAATTGGCGCGATCAAGGCCGTAACGCTAACCGACGCCGACCCCAATCTCGGGCAAAGATGCCCTTTGACGCCGAAATGTGATCCCTCGCGAACGTAGCGGCGAAGGGGTGAGCCGGCGCTGAATGATGGCCAGCAGGATGTCCAGCACGATGGCCAGCACACCGATCACCACGGCCGCCCCGAGCACCTCTCCCTGCCCGACTTTCCCGGCCGCCTGCCCCAGTTGGATCAGCTTGCCCAGCGTGTCGGTACCGACGTAGGACGCGATGGTCGCGGTCGCGAAGGTCTGCAGGGTGGAGCTGCGGACCCCGGCAAAGATCAGCGGCACCGAAAGCGGCAATTCGACGTGCCGCAGGACGGCCCATCGGCTCATCCCGAGCCCCCGGGCCGCGTCGACGGCTTCGGGCTCCACCGTCGATACTCCGGCCCAGGCATTCGTCAACATGGGAGGAATGGCGAATATGGCCAGCGAGATGATCGCAGTCTTTTTCGAAACGCCGAACGTCGGGAATTCGGCGAGCAGGTAGAGCAGTCCGAGCGTCGGCACGGCGCGGGTGGCGTTGGCAAGCAGGGTCACCAGCGGGCCCCCGCGACGGAAGTGGCCGAGGGTGATGCCGATCGGCAGGCTGACCGCGGCGGCGAGCGCCATCGCCGCCGCCGTCACCTCCAGATGCGAGGCGGCCAGGTGGATCACGCCGTCGGGTCCTCGGTAGCTCTCGAGATCGTTCAGCCAGCGGAAACCCTGGCCGATGAGGCTCATGGCCGGGCCCTTTGCCACGGGGTGAGCAGCCGCTGGACGAGCAGCAGCAGCAGGTCGGCGATGATGGCCAGGGCAACGATCAGCACGAGCGAGACCAGGATCTGGGCGTAGATGTCGCGCTGGAATCCGTCGTTCAACAGGGTTCCGAGGCCGCCCTGGTTGATCAGGCCTCCGATGGTCAGCAGGGCGATTGTCGACACCGTCGTCACGCGTAGGCCCGCGAGGATCGCCGGAAGCGCGAGCGGCAGCCGGACCTTCAGGACCAGCTGGACAGGCCCGTACCCCAGCCCGCGGGCTGCCTCGACCGATTCTTCGGGGACACCGTCAAAGCCGACCAGCACGTTGCGGATCAGCAGCAGCTGGGCATAGGCAACGAGCGCGATCACCACCGGGGTGGCGTGCCCGATGCCCAGGTAGGGCTGCAGGAGCACGAAAAGGGCGAGCGAGGGGATCGTGTAGATGACGCCGAGTGCTGCCATGATCCCCGCGCGCAACGGGCGCTTCCAGATCGCCAGCGCGGTGAGCGGGATCGCGATGAGCATCGCGATGCCGAGCGCTGTAGCGGTCAAGCTGATGTGCTGGTAGAGGGCGTGCTGGATGACGCCGCTATAGGTTCGCAGATAATCGCCGCAGATCCAGGCGTGGCTATCGGCCAGGCAGCTCCCCGCGGCGAGAGAGGTCACAGCGTGGACAGTAGTGTGAACGTCGGGATCACTCTGGATGAGGTCACCAAGACCTATCCGGGTCCCGCCGGCGGCACTGCGGCCGTCCACGCGCTGTCGATGCAGATTCCCGCGGGGCAACTGGTGGCGCTCGTCGGGCCCAGCGGCTGTGGCAAGACCACCACCCTGAAAATGATCAATCGGCTGATCGAGCCGACGTCCGGCCGCATCCTGCTCGGCGAGGACGACGTCACCCAGGTCAATCCGGTCCAGTTGCGCAGGAGGATCGGCTACGTCATCCAGAACGTGGGCCTGTTCCCGCATCTGAATGTCGAGGCGAACGTGGCCACGGTGCCGCGGCTGCTCGGCTGGGACAAGAAACGTCAGCACGCGCGGGCGATCGAGCTGCTCGAACTCGTCGGACTCGACCCGAAGACCTTCGCCAAGCGCTACCCGGCGCAGCTGTCGGGTGGTCAGCGCCAGCGCGTCGGCGTGGCCCGGGCGCTCGGTGCCGACCCGCCCGTGCTGCTGATGGACGAGCCGTTCTCGGCGATCGATCCCATCGCCCGCACCCGGCTGCAGGACGAGTTCTTACGGGTGCAGCGCGAGGTGCGCAAGACGATCGTGTTCGTCACGCACGACCTCGACGAAGCCGTCCGGCTCGCCGACCGGATAGCGATCTTCCGGCAGGGCGGGCACCTTGAGCAGTACGGCAGCCCGGCGGAGTTGCTGGGCTCGCCCGCCACCCCGTTCGTCGCCGACTTCGTCGGAGGCCAGCGAGGGCTGCGCCGGCTCTCCGTCACCCCCATCGACCCCACCGATCTCGAACCGGTCCTCGCTGTCGGGGGTCCCGAGGTCCCGCTGTCGGGCACGCTGCAAGACGCGATGGCGGCGCTGCTCACCGACGACGGTGGCCAGGTGCGAGTGGTGGACGGGAACGGGGCGGCGCTCGGAACGCTCACCGTCGCCGGTGTGCATGCGGCCTTGCGCCGCAGCGTCCATCAAGGGGAAGGTTCCCAGACCCCGTCGCCGGTGACAGATTGAGCTGGGAGAGGATCGCAGGCGCCCGCCAGCGTTTCGACCGAGAGGTACACCCCCGAGATGCTCACGCCGTTCGACGACTTCCCGATCCACCCTTCCGCCGACCCGATCGCCCACCCCGCTTCCGCAGACCCGAACCACTACGACCGCTACTGGTTCAACGGCCAGGCCAAGGACGGTTCGTTCTTCATCGGCGGGGCGATGGGTCACTACCCCGTGCGCGGCGTCGTCGACGCGGCGTTCAGCGTCGTGTATGAGGGTGTCGAGCACTCGCTCTACGCGTCCGGATTCATGCCGCTGGACCGCTCGACGGCGGTGGGGCCCATACGCGTCGAGGTTGCGGAACCGATGCGCACGGTGCGCCTGGTCGCCGACCGCAATGCCCAGGGCCTGGGTGCCGACCTCACGTTCCGGGCCCGCACCGTCGCCATCGAAGAACCGCGCCAGCGCCTCGTCGGAGCTGATGGCGTCCTCGGAATGGACCACACCCGGCTGACCCAGTGGGGCAGCTGGGAGGGAACGATCTGGATCGACGGCACCACCATCGACGTCGACCCGGCCCAGACCGTCGCCACTCGGGACCGGTCGTGGGGCATGCGTCCGGTCGGCCAGCAGCTCCCGACCCAGCGTGAGCAGCGCCTGCCGCAGGTCTTCTGGCACTGGCTGCCGCTGCACTTCGACGACTTCTGCACCCACATGGCGCTGCACGAGCGCACCCACGGCGACCGTTGGCTGGAGGCGGCCATGATCGTCCCGCTGCTCGAGCCCGGCGCGCCGGCCTGCGGTTACGACCCGGCGACGCACCTGTCCGGCCTCGCGTATGACATCAAGTGGGAGCCCGGACGCCGCGAGATGAGCAGCGCGACCTTCACCGCGAACGCACCTGACGGCCGCGAGGTGCGTATCGAACTGGAGAAGCTCTACACGTTCCGCATGCGCGGCATCGGCTACAGCCACCCGCACTGGTCGCACGGCAGCGCCCACGGCGAGCTCGAGGTCGGCCGCGAGGACATCGCCCTCGCCGACTTCGACCCCCTTGACGTGTCCAGCCTGCACCTGCAGAACATCGTCCGCGCCACGCTCGACGGCCAGGTCGGCCACGGGGTGCTGGAGCAGTTCGTCCTCGGCGAGCACGTGCCCTCCGGGATGCGGGGCTTCACCGACGGCTGGGCGCCGTAGATCTCCCGGCTGCGACCCGGCGTCCCCTCCCGTCGCGCCGTACCCAGTTCGCGGGGTTATGGCGGCCGGATAACCCCGCGAACTCAGTTCCGGGGGCCTGTGGATAACTCGCGCAGCGGATGACGCGATGACGGCAGGCTGTGCGGGTGAGGACGTCTCCGCCGTTGCCACCCGGTCTGTCGATCGTGCTTCGCCGTCAGGAAGGCGCCATGACAACCGCGCAGGCGCTCGCCGCCGGCCTCGCGCGAGATCAGCTGCGCACCCTCACGGCGAACGGTTGGGGGCACCCCACGCGTGGTGTCTACGTGGCGCCGGACGTCGCCGACCCTTTTCGAGCCTCTGTCCGGGCTGCGCTTCTGGTCCGTCCCGACGCTGTCGCCTGCCGGGTGACCGCAGGGCGGTTACTGCAGCTATGGGGGCTTCCGGTGTGGACGCCCACCGAGTCCCCGCACCTGATTCTGCCGGCCGGACGCTCGTACAACCGATGCACCGGCCTCGCGCTGCGCTCCGGATTACGGCCGGGCGAGAAGACCACCAAGGACGGCCTCCCGGTGACGACGCTTGCGCGCACGGTGAGGGACATGGCGTCCGTCCTCGAGTTGGACGAGCTCGTCTGCCTGCTGGACAGCGCATTGAAGGCAGGATGGCGCCCCGATCCCGGCGCACCGCGTATGTCCCCGCGACTGCGGGCGGCCATGGCCTTGGCTGACGCGCGGGCTGAGTCGCCCTTCGAGACGCTGCTGCGACTGCTGCTGGTGCGAGCGGGTCTTGCTCCGCAGACCCTGCAGTTGGAGATCTTCGAGAGCGGTGGACGGGTCTATGCGCGCCTGGACCTGGCGTGGCCCAGCGTCAAAGTGGCGGTCGAGGCGGATGGTCGGATGTATCACGACGCTCCCGAGGCCCTGTACCGAGACCGGAGCCGAGCCAACGCCCTTGCGCTGGACGGGTGGACGATTCTGCGCTTCACCTGGGCCGACCTCCACCGCCGTCCGGAATGGATCGTGGCGCAGGTCCGACATGCGCTGTACCCAGAAGCGGGGGTTATCCAGGCGTCATAACCCCGCGTTCCCAGTTCGGCGGAGGGGTGGCCGCGGGGGAGGGCCGGGCGGTTAGCCCGGGAGGCGACGGAAGACGGGGCGGGGGAGCAGGCGGAAGCCGGCGAAGACCGGGCCGAGCAGGCGTGGGACGTGGACGGCCTCGCGGCCCTTGCGGATGGCGTCGGCCACGGCGGTGCCAACGACGTCCGGGGTGGTGGCGAACGGCGCGCTTTCCAGGTGGCTGGTCATCTTGGTGTGGACGAAGCCCGGCCGCACGACCAGCAGGTGGGCGCCGGAGCCGGCCAGGCTCGACTGGACACCCTCCGCGAGCGCGTCGAGGCCGGCTTTCGACGCTCCGTAGACGTAGTTGGCGCGCCGGCCGCGAAGGCCGGCAACCGAGGAGAACACGACGATCGTCCCGTGCCCCTGGCTACGCAGCCGCTCGGCGGCCGGCAGGAGCGCCGCGGCGACGCCGACCAGATTCACCGAGAGGATGTCGACGGCGTGCGCGATGTCGGATTCGGCCCGCGCCTGATCGCCCAGCATCCCCGCGGCGACCAGCACGATGTCGATGTCGCCGAGCGCCTCGGCTGCGGCGGCGACGACCTGGGGACCGGTCGCTGCGTGCGCGGCATCCCACGCCAGCGTGGTCACCTCGGCGGATCCGCCGCCCGAGGTCGGCACCCGGATCTGCTTCATCGCCTCCTCGTCGCGGCCGGCCAGCGCCACTTTCGCGCCCGGACGCAGGTCGAGCGCGGCGAGGGTCGCCAGCGCAAGCTCCGACGTCCCGCCGAGCACGAGTGCGGTCTGGACCCCGCCGAGCGCATCGTTCATGTGAGCCCCAACCTTCGAGAGAGATCGCTGTGCAGCACGCCGTCCGGGTCGAGGGCGGCCCGTTCGGTCCGCCATTCGGGAAGGCGCGGGTACATGGCCGCCAGCAGATCGGGCCGCAGCCGGCTGTCCTTGGAAAGGTAGACGCGCCCGCCGGCAGCGACGACCCGCTGGTCCAGCCCGTCAAGCAGCGGGCCGAGGCCCGCCAGCGCGGCGGGGACGTCGACGGTGAGGGTCCAGCCAGGCATCGGGAACGACAGCGGCCCCGGGTTGCCCGGTCCGAAGCGCTTCAGCACCGTCAGGAACGACGGGCACCGCGCCGTGGCCAGCCGCCCCAGCGACTCGCGTACCGTCTCCTCGGCCCCGAGCGGCACGGCGAACTGGTACTGGATGAAGCCCGAACGCCCGTAGATCCGGTTCCACTCGAGCACGCCGTCGAGCGGGTGGAAGAAGTGCGGGATGCTCTCGTAGCCGGTGTGCCGGCGCGGGGCCTTGCGGAACCAGACCTCGTTGAACGCGCGCACCGTGCTGGTGCGAAGCAGGCCCTCCGGCACCCACGGCGGCGCGGCGAGTTTGGGCGAGGGTCCGTACGCGAGGGGGGCTTTGCGGTGCGTGGCCGGTAGCTCCTCGACGGAGGCGAAATCGCCGCGCGTGAGCACGGCCCGGCCCATCGCGCCGCCGGTCGACAGCGAATCGATCCAGGCCGCCGAGTAGCGGTACTCGGCGTCGTGCTCGGACATCCGTTGCATGCAGTCGTCGAGATTGGCGGCGCGCTCGGTGTCGACCCGCAGGTACGCGGAGGCGATGGCACGCAGCCGGACCGTCGCCGCCAGCACGATGCCGGTCAGCCCCATCCCGCCGGCGGTCGCCCAGAAGGCGCCTGCCGAATCCGGTGAGTCCGGACGCAGCACCCGGGTCTGCCCCGAGCCCAGCAGGAGCGTCATCTCCTCGACGTGCTGGCAGAACGAGCCCTCCAGGTGATGGCCCTTGCCGTGGATGTCGCTGCCGATCGCGCCGCCGACCGTCACGTAGCGCGTGCCCGGGGTCACCGGGACGAAGTAGCCGAGCGGGACCAGCAGCCGCATCAGGGCGTCGAGCGAGATCCCGGCGTCGACGGTGATCGTCGCCTCCCGTCCGGTCGCCGGGTCACCCTCCTCGAAGCGATGAACCCGGTTCAGCCCGGTGAGGTCGAGTACCGTCCCGCCGGCGTTCTGGGCGGCATCGCCGTACGCGCGTCCGAGCCCCCGGGCGATCACCCCACGAGTGGCCGCGCGACCGGCGGCGAGCGCGGCGCTTGCCTCATCCGCCGTGGTGGGACGCACGACCTCGGCGCGGGTGGCGGCGGTCATCCCCCAGCCCGTCAGCAGCTGCTGGGTCATTTGAGATAAACGCCCAGCACGAAAGTGAGGATCCAGGCCAGCCCGGTGATCAGCAGCGGCGGGTCACCGAGTACGGCTTCTTCCGGGGCACCGCCGTGACCGCGTTCGAGCAGCAACTGGTAGCGCAGCAGCCCGAACGTGACCGGCACGATCGACAGCTGCGACCAGGGACCGTTGTGCAGGTCGACGCGCTCGAACGCCCATAGGCAGTAGGCGAGCAGGGTGACGGCCGCCGAGAGCTCGCGCGTCTGGCGCAGGTACGCGATCGGGTAGGCCTCCAGGATCCGCCGGTGGGCGGCGGCGTCCTCGCCGAATTCGGTGGCTTCGGCGGTGCGCTTGCCCGCGACCATGTAGAGCGATCCGAACGACGCGACGATGAGGAACCATTGGCTGACCTTCACGTCAGCAGCTGCTGCCCCGGCGATCGGGCGGAGCAGGAAGCCGGCCGCCACCAGCATCATTTCCAGCACCGGAACGTGCTTGAGCCAGGTCGAGTACGAGAAGGTGAGCAGCACGTAGCCGGCGAGCACCACGGCGAGCTTCCACGACGCGAGCACCCCGCCGGCCGTGACGCTGGCGGCCACCAGCACGATGCCGAGCACCCGCGCGAACATCACCGGGATGACGCCGGCCGCTATCGGGCGGTAGCGCTTCTTCGGATGGCGCCGGTCGGACTCGACGTCCGCCGCGTCGTTGATCAGGTAGCCGCCGGAGGCGCAGAGGCTGAAGGTCACGACGGCGACGATCGTGTGCCACAGGACGGTGCCATGGGTGAGGACACCGGCGGCCGCGGGCGCCGCGGGGACGAGCACGCTCTTGATCCACTGCTTTGGCCGCAAAGCCTTCAGCAGCCCGAGCGCGAAGCTCGGGGGAGGGGCGCTCGCCTCCGCCGGAACCGGGTCCTTCGCCGGGGTCACCGTCATGCTCATGCGCCAACAACCGGGTAGGAGCGCGCGAACGACGGCCGCTGCTCGAGCACGGATGCCGAGTCTAGGCGCAACGGGCGTCCTTCTCGGTCAGGATCGCAGGTAGAAGGCGACGAAGTCGCGACTCTGAGGCGAGAAGTAGTGGTCGGGACCCTGCATCTGGGTCGGGCGCGAGACGTGGCTCTGCACCTGGCCGTTGTCGTGGGTGAAGTAGTAGCCGATGCTCCATTCCGGGTTGATGTCGAGCTCCATGCCGCGCACGACACCGGCGGACGTCAGCAACTGGCCGAGCGAGCACACCGAGACGGCCGGGCTGTTAACGAAGATCAGGGTGCCGTCAGCGCGGACACCGATCGCGGTGCGCGGCACGTAGGAGTCGTTGCCCAGCGTGTAGCCCCACTTGGGGGTACTGCCGCTGGAGCAGGTCGGGTCAACCTTGCCGTTGTCGACCAGCAGGTCGAGGTTCTGCCGGACGCTCTGCACGTTGGGGCCCATGCTCACGTCGCGCCCCCACTGCCCGACGGTCGCGGTGCCGTTCTTGAAGATCACGAGCGATGCGGCGCCGACGCGCAGCGGTTCGGCGACACGGCCGTCGTCGTAATAGCCGCCGCGGTTGCCGACGCTGATGTTCGCGGTGCGGAAGCCGCCGGGGAACGCCACGGCGACGGTCTTGGCCAGCTGAGGGGTGATGTACGTCGGGGTCGGCCAGGTACCGCCCGGGTCTGCGTACCCCTCGTGCAGTCGGCCGGAGAGCAGCTTGGGGTCGAGCCACATGAGGGCTGCGTAGTAAGAGGTGTGGATCGCGTCCGGCCGCACGTAGGCGATCTGCACCGCCGGGTATCCCTTGTTCACCACGACCGTCTGCCACTTGCCCTCGTTCGGCAGCCCCTGGCCGGCCAGCAGGATCGGCGGCCCCGGCAGCTTCGAGTGCGCGATGCCCGGCGGTTTCTGCTTCACGGGCGTCTGGTCGCCGGCCGCTGTCGGGATCCCGCCCTTGACCGTGCCGCCGGTCTTGGGCTTGTTCTGCGAGTACTGCACCTGCTCGAGCCAGGTGACCAGCGAGCCCAGGTGGTGGTCGCGTCCCCACTCGGCGACGCGCGCGGCGACGCTGTCGTTGCCGGGACGGGTGAGGTAGCCGCCCACCGAGTAGCCCACGATGCCGATGAGCATCAGCACGACCAGGGCCAGTACCTGCAGCGCCCGCACGACCGGGTGGCGCCGGCGGCGCAGCCGGGCGAATCGACGGCGCGCCGGGCTGCGGGGGGGTAACGCCGCGCGCCGCGGTGGGGCAGGCGGGGTCGGCGAGGGCGGCGAGGGCGGCGAGGGCGCAGTGGATTCGGCGGACACCTTCTCGAACGTCACAGTCGAGGCTTCGGGCCGGTCAGACTGATCGGTCGCTGGGAGCACGGACTTCCTTCGGCGCGTGTCGTTGGTGGATGAGGACCAGTAGGTGCCAGGGGGCGGTCGGGCCGGGGCCGTTGGGTCTCCTCAGGGTAACGGCCGGCAGGTGGTATTCGAGTGTGACGCTCGGGGTGTTTAGCCGCGCCGCTGGCGGCAACCCTGTTCCAGCCAGAGGGCGGCGGCGAGCAGCGCCGCACCCGAGGCGATCCCCAATGAAGCGGTGATGGTGTCAGCTCCGGCGACGGAGGGCTGGTTACCACGCGGAGCGGTGTACAGCAGTACCCCGGCCCAGGCGCCGACCACCACCGCTGCGGCAATACTGCTGGCCCGGGCCAGTGCAGCCAAGCGGGCCACCGCGATCGGCATGATCGCCTTGGTGCCCGGCCTGCCGGCAAGGCGGGCGCGTACGCCCCGGCCCAGTTCGGCCTCGACGAGCGCGACGATGGCGACCGACAGCGCCGGGGTTCGTGGCAGCGCAGTGCCGATCGAGGTCAGGTAGTAGACGCGCATCAGCAGGTAGCTCACGACCAGGGCGAGCGCGCCGGCGATCACGAGGCCGCGTGGACGGGTCGGGTTCACAGCGCGAGTCGATCGCCGGTGCGCCGCACCCCGCCCAGCCCGACCCGTTGCAGCAGGTCAGCGACCCGGCCGTGGCCGGGGATGATTGCCTGCGGCGCCACGTCCAGCCACGGCGCCATCACGAACGTCCGGTAGGCCGCGCGGGGATGCGGCAGGGTCAGCTCGGGCGTGTCCAGTACCAGCCCGCCGACGTCGAGCAGGTCGACGTCCAGCGTGCGCGGCCCCCAGCGTTCGGCGCGCACCCGGTCACGGGCAGCTTCGACGGCCTGCGCTTGCCGCAGCAGCCGCATCGGATCGATCGCCGCCACCAGCACGACCGCGTTCAGGTAGGGACCCTGCTCGGGTCCGCCGACCGGCGCGGTCTCGTACACCGGCGACACCGCAAGCGGAGCGAGCAGATCCACCGCGGCCTGCAGGTGGGCCAGCCGGTCGCCGATGTTCGAGCCCAGGCCCAGCGCAGCGATGGGGTTGCCAGCGTCGGATCGCACCGTCACCGAGACGTCGTCGAACGCGAGGGGGATCGGCGCCTGCGGCTTGTGGACACGCACCGTGCAGTGCCGCACCCCGGGAATGCTCTGGCACACGGCGAGCAGCCGCTGCGCGAGCGTCTCGATGAGGTCGACCGGTTCCCCGGCGACGACGGCGGCGAGCCGCTCGGCCAGCGCGCCGTAGTCCGCGGTGAGCGCCAAGTCGTCGCGTGCGGGGTCGGCGACCTCCAGCGTCGCGTCGACGAGGAAGTCCTGGCCGTCGCGACGCTCGTGGTCCAGCACGCCGTGAAAGCCGCGAACCCGCAGGCCGCGCAACCGGATCTCAGCCATGGAGCCCCTCGCGTACCCGCCGCCACGATGCCGCCACCCGAACGGCGTCCGCGCTGGCGCGTACGGCATGAACGCGCACCGCCCACGCGCCGTGCTCGGCCGCCAGCGCGGTCGTGGCGACCGTGGCCGCGTCGCGCCGGTCGACCGGCCGGGGGTGGCCCGCCGGATCGGCGAGCAGGTGGCCGAGGAACGACTTGCGGCTGGTGCCGACCAGGAGCGGGCGTCCGAGCCGTTGCAGGCGGTCGAGCGAGGCCAGGAGCGCCCAGTTGTGCTCCCCGTTCTTGGCAAAGCCGATACCGGGATCCAGGATCAGCGCGTCGGTGGAGATGCCGGCGGCCTCGGCGGCGGCCAGCCGTTGCTCCAGCTCGGCGTAGACCTCGGCCACGACGTCGGTGTACCGGGCGCGAGCTTGCATGTCCGAACTGGGCCCGCGCCCATGCATCAGCACGTACGGCACGCGCCGCTGGGCGACCAACCCGAACATCTCGGGGTCGCTGCCTCCGGTGACGTCGTTGACCAGGCACGCCCCGGCGTCGAGCGCGGCGGCGGCCACGGCGGCGCGGCTCGTGTCGACGCTCACCAGCGCTCCCGCGGCGGCGAGCTCGCGGACGACCGGAAGGACGCGGCGCAACTCCTCCTGCGGGGTGACGCGGGCCGCCCCGGGCCGGGTCGACTCGCCGCCCACGTCGATCAGATCGGCCCCGGCCGCGAGCATCGCGACCCCGGCGCCGCTGGCCTCGCGTGGATCGGCGTACACCCCGCCGTCGGAAAAGGAGTCAGGCGTGACGTTGATGACGCCCATCACCAGCGTGCGACCTGCCGGTGGGACGCCCAGTACGCCAGGTGGGAAGGTCACGTTCTACTGCGCCTGGCTCGAGGACGGGAGTACGGCGCCCGACGACCGCCGCAGCCCCGGCTTGGGCCACACGATGAACGCCTCGGCTTCCAGCATCGCGATCGCGATGCGGGGCAGGTCGCGTCCGCTTGGATAGCAGACGAAGCGGGGCTCCCAGATCGGGCGGAACTTCGCGTTGAAGCGGTACAGCGAATCGATCTGGAACCAGCGCGACATGAACACCAGCAAGCCGCGCCAGGCTTTGAGGATCGGCCCCGCACCCAGCTTCTCGCCGCGCTCCAGGGCGGAGCGAAAGACGGCGAAATTCAGCGACACCTTCGTCACACCGAGTCTTGGCGCCTCGCGCAGTGCCGAGACGATCAGGAACTCGTTGATGCCGTTCTCGGCGTCGCGGTCGCGGCGCATCAGGTCGAGCGAGAGCCCGTCGTCACCCCAGGGCACGAAGTGCAGGAAGCCGCGCAGCTTGTCGTCGGCGTCGAAGGCCATCACCGCCGCGCAGCTCGCGTCGGCCGGGTCGCCGAAGCGTCCGAGGGCCATCGAGAAGCCGCGCTCGGTCTCGCTGCCGCGCCACGCCGCGGCCTGCTCACGCAGCTGAGCCCGCTCCGGCCCGGTGATCTCGCCCGACCGGCACACCCGCACGGTGTACCCGGCGCGCTCCGGGCGCCCGCACGCCTGACGCACGTTGCGCATCGCCCGGCCCTCGAGGGAGAAGTCGCACAGCTCGACGACGGCCTCGTCGCCGAATTCGAGCGCCGACAAGCCGCCGACGCGCGAGTAGGCGGTGCCTCCGGCTTCGCTGCACCCGATTACCGCGGGGGTCCAGGCGTGCTCGTCGGCGAGCTGCATGAACGCCTTGATCGCACCCGGCCAGGCCTCCGGGTCGCCGAGCGGATCACCGCTGGCCAGCAACACACCCGAGAGCACCCGGTACGCGATCGCGGCCTTTCCGGACGGTGACCAGACGACGCTCTTGTCGCGGCGCAGGGCGAAGTAACCGAGGGAGTCGCGACCGCCGTGCTGCCCGTCGAGCAGCGCCCGCATCCGCGTCTCGTCGTCGGCGGTGAGCATCGACCGCGGCTCGGGTGGGCGCAGCGCCAGGTAAACGATGGTCAGGGCAGTGAAGAGGCCGAGACCTCCGAGGACCCTGGCGACGAGGTCGTCGGTACCGTCCGAGGTGAAGCGGATCGGCCCGTCGATGCCGATCAGCCCCCTCAGCACATGCTCGATCTGCGCCGAGAACGGGTGAGGGTCGAGCATCCGGTCGGTGCGCAGCTGCAGCAGGATCAACCCGAGGACGATGCTGCCGGCCAACAGGCCGATGCCGTACCAGACGGCCCTCCAGCGGGTGGTCGGATCGCCCTTGGCGTAGAAGTCGCGACGGTAGAGCACGAGCGTCACCAGGAGCGCGAAGGCGACGGCCGACGAGGCGATGTCGGGGCCCTTCACCACGTGCGACACGGTCGAGGCCGCCAGCAGGACGACCGTCGCCCGCCAGGCCCGGCGCTTGCGCCTCCGCAGCGCCCTGGCGAGCAGCATCAGCAGGATCCCGACCACGAGCGTGAGCGCGGCAGCGCTGTGCGCGAGAGCTCCCGGCAGGATGTGGTTCACCCCGCGCGCTCGCGACCAGAGGCCCGGCGTGATCGCCGAGAGGATGTCGAGCACGCCTGCCAGGAAAGTCAGAAACGCAGCCAGCGCCGGCACCCTGCGGTGGCGCCGGGTGAAGTAGGACAGCGCAGGGGTCTGCTCGGGCGGGCTCGTCCCCGACCGGGATTCCGGCTTCGAGGGTCCCCCCTGACCGGCGGGTGCGGGGGAGGCCCATGCTCTGGCCGTCTCGGACCTCCCTGGGCTGCTCGTCTCTGGCGTCTTCATACGTCCCTTGATCACCCGGCCGTCATGACCAGCATCCTCACCATTCAGCGTGAGGACAGGATGAGGCTCATGGCCTCGCTGCGGGTTGCCACCGACGTCCGGAACTGGCCCCGCACCGCGGACGTCACCGTCAACGAGCCGGGCTTGCGTACTCCCCGGATCGACATGCACAGGTGCTCGGCCTGGACCACCACGATGACGCCTTTGGGCGACAGGCAACTTTCGAGTGCGTCGGCGATCTGGGTGGTCAACCGCTCCTGGACCTGGGGCCGGCGGGCGAAGACTTCAACCAGGCGCGCCAGCTTGGAGAGCCCGGTGATCTGGCCGGACTCGTTCGGGATGTAGCCCACCGACGCCGTCCCCATGAACGGCAGCAAATGGTGCTCGCAGAACGAGGCGAAGCTGATGTCGCGCACCAGCACCATCTCGTCGTGACCCTCGTCGAAGATGGTGGTGAGGACCTCGCTGGGGTCCTGCTGCAGACCCTCGAACGACTCCTTGTACGCCCGGGCCACCCGCCCGGGGGTCTTGAGCAGGCCTTCACGTTCGGGATCCTCACCGATCGCGAGCAGCAACTCGCGGATGGCCGCCTCGGCGCGCGCGCTGTCGAACGGAGCCTTCGCCGCCGGCTTGGGCGCCGCGTTGGTCACAAATTCCTCCGGGGGAGCGCGTGCGGATTGCTGTCACTGATCGTGCCAGAGAAGGCCGATCGCAGCCCGCGCGAACCAGACCGGCGCCGGTGTCCCGGCGTCGATATTCGACGCGCGTCCAGTGGCGCCGGCGAAAACGGATGTCAGGTGGAACTCTCGCCCGAGGGCTCCTTGGTCAGCGTCGGCCGGTGGCTGTGGGCGGTGCCGTTGGTCCCGTTGGTGGCCGGCACGGTGGCGCCGCTCGCCGCGAGGGCTGCCGTCTCCTGCCTGGTGAGCACCGGAGGACGGTTGGACGGACGCCGCCGGCCGGTGCCGTTCCACGACCCGCGACTCGCACGCTTGCGCACCGGGGAGAAGACGTCGAGCACCTCGTCCTTGGACAGCGTCTCCTGGTCCATCAGCCGCAGCACCAGGTCATCGAGCACGTCGCGGTACTGCACCAGCACCTCGAACGCCTCGTCGTGGGCCGCCTCGATGAGCCGGCGGACCTCCTCGTCGATGCGCGCCGCGACCTCCTCGGAGTAGTCACGCTGGTGGCCCATGTCGCGGCCGAGGAAGACCTCGCCGGAGTCCTGGCCGAACTTCAGCGCGCCGAGCGAGTCGCTCATCCCGTACTGGGTGACCATCGCGCGGCTGATCGCGGTCGCCTTCTCGATGTCGTTGGACGCCCCGGTGGTCGGCTCGTGGAAGACGAGCTCCTCCGCCGTGCGGCCGCCGAGCAGGACCGCCAGCTGGTCGAGCATCTCCGAGCGGGTCTGCAGGTACTTGTCCTCTTCGGGCAGCTGCATCGTGTAGCCCAGGGCGCGGCCACGGGGCAGGATCGTCACCTTGTGCACCGGGTCGGTGTTCGGCAATGCGTGCGCGACGAGCGCGTGGCCGCCCTCGTGGTAAGCGATGATCTTCTTCTCGGACTCGCTCATGGCCCGGGTCTTGCGCTCGGGACCGGCGACGACGCGGTCGATGCTCTCTTCGAGGGCTGCCATGTCGACCAGCTGCTTGTCCTGGCGAGCCGTCAGCAGCGCCGCCTCGTTCAGAACGTTGGCCAGGTCGGCACCGGTGAAGCCGGGAGTGCGGCGGGCGATCACGGCGAGGTCGACATCGGCGGCGATCGGCTTGCCCTTGGCGTGGACGGCGAGGATGCCCTTGCGTCCCTCGAGGTCGGGCCGGTCGACGACGATCTGGCGGTCGAAACGTCCGGGGCGCAGCAGAGCCGGGTCGAGGATGTCGGGACGGTTGGTGGCCGCGATCAGGATGACGCCGGTCTTGGCGTCGAAGCCGTCCATCTCCACCAGCAGCTGGTTCAGCGTCTGCTCGCGCTCGTCGTGCCCACCGCCGAGGCCCGCGCCGCGGTGGCGGCCGACGGCGTCGATCTCGTCGACGAAGATGATGGCCGGCGCGTTCGTCTTGGCCTGCTCGAACAGGTCTCTGACCCGGCTCGCACCGACACCGACGAACATCTCGACGAAGTCGGAGCCGGAGATCGAGTAGAACGGCACACCGGCCTCGCCGGCGACGGCTCGCGCGAGCAAGGTCTTGCCCGTGCCGGGAGGGCCGTAGAGCAGCACGCCCTTCGGGATCTTGGCGCCGACCGCCTGGAACTTGGCCGGGTTGGAGAGGAACTCCTTGATCTCGTAGAGCTCCTCGATCGCTTCGTTGGCACCGGCGACGTCGGCGAAGGTGGTCTTGGGCGTGTCCTTGCTGACCAGCTTGGCCTTGGACTTCCCGAAGTTCATGACCCGGCTTCCGCCGCCCTGCATCGAGTTCATGAAGAACAGCAGCAGCCCGACGACGAGCAGGATCGGCAGGAAGTTCAGCGCGACCGAGAGCAGGACGTTGCCGTGGTCGACGGTGACGCTGTAGTTGATGTTGTGCTTGTTGAGGTCGGTCGCGAGCGGCAGCGCCTGCTGCGTGGCGAAGGAGGCCTGGTACTTGCTGCCGTCCTTCAGCGTGATCTGGATGATTTGTTTGCTGTCCTTGATCGTGGCCGAGGCCACCACAGGCGTCTTGGAATCGATCTGGTGCTGGATGAAGTTCAGATCTTTGGTCTTGTAGGCGCTGGTCCCGCTGAACACATTGCTGACGAAAAGCAGCACGAGAAGCGCGAGCAGTGCCCAAGGCACCCAGCCGCGGATGAGTCGCTTGCGGTTCAATCCCTGTAGGGCGCCCGGGCGCGGCGCCCTTCCTCCTGACCTCTCGTCTGCCCGGCAGGGCGCGTGCTTCAAGCGTGCCCGATAGCGTAACGCCCACCTTGTCGCGGGATCACAGCCTTGAGCTTCACAAACTGGAAGCGATCACAACCCCGCCACCCACATGGAACGAATCGGCTGGGAGCGGTGTTCCGCCAGCGTATCGGACCTTCCGGAGGTGAGCAGCGTCACCGGCCGCGTTCAACGGCCTCCGGCGTGAGAGTGCCGACATACGGCAGCGTCCGGTAGCGCTCGCGGTAGTCCAGGCCGTACCCGACGACGAAAGCGCTCGGGATGTCGAAGCCGACGTAACGCACCTCGACCGCCACTTTCAGCGCTTCGGGCTTGCGCAGCAGGGTGACGACCTCGACAGATGCGGGGTTTCGGCTGCGCAGGTTGCGGATCAACCACGACAGGGTGAGACCGGAGTCGATGATGTCCTCGACCACCAGGACGTGCACGCCCTCGACGGACCTGTCGAGGTCCTTGAGGATCCGCACGACTCCTGATGAGCTGGTCGATGAGCCGTACGAGCTCACCGCCATGAACTCGAGCGTCGCGTCGATGCTCAGCGCGCGTGACAGATCGGCCATGATCATCGCGGCGCCCTTGAGCACGCCCACGAGCAGCACGCTCTGGCCGGCGTAGTCGGCGTCGATCACCGCTGCGAGCTCCGCGACCTTCTGGGCGATCGCCTCCTCGGTGACCAGGACCTCGGCGATGTCCGGGTGCGGCGGCCGCGCGCCACCGGTCGTGTGGTCCGTGGCTGCCGCGATGAGCTCGGTCATGACCGCATCTGCCTCGCTTAGCTCTCGGATACCCGGCCGCTGGAAAATCTGCTACCTCCGCGGGCGCCGGTCGGTGCACTCAAGGTAATCGTCCCATCGCGCCGTTCAGCTTTCACACCACCGGGCAGGCTGAGCGGTCCTTGCCCCCGCCAGGCCGTCACCAAGGTGTCGAGCGCCGCCACGTGAGCAGCGCTCAGGTCGGTCGGCGGGCAGCCGGCTTCGAGCGCGGCTGATCGCAGGACCCGCGAACGCACCGCCGCCGCGAGCGCGCCGAGCCCGTCGACGGCCAGCGACCCGCTCGTCGCCACGCGGCAGCCGTTCAGGTAGCCCACGGCCAGCGCATCCAGGGCATCGGCATCGGCTCGCAGCAGGTCGGCGCTGCGCGCCAGCGACTCGGCGATGCCCGGGCCGAGGGTGCTTTCCAGCAGCGGGAGCACCTGCGCGCGCACCCGGCTGCGGGCGAACGCGGGATCAGCGTTCGACGGGTCGTCCCAGGTCGGCACCCCGGCTTCGGCGCAGCTGGCGCGCACGAGTTCGCGGCGCAATCCCAGCAGCGGCCGGCGCCACAGGCCGTCGCGCGTTCGCATCGCCGCGAGCGAGCGTGCGCCGCTTCCGCGGGCGAGCCGCAGCAGGACGGTCTCCGCCTGGTCATCCAGGGTGTGGCCGAGCAGGATTGCTGCTGCGCCCTGCTGACGGGCCAGGTCGAGCAACGCGCCGCGGCGGGCGTCGCGGGCGGCGCGCTCGGTGCGGTCTGCGGGCGCCTCGATGACCAGTGCCGGGTCGAGTCCGAGCCCGGCGGCCACGTCCGTCGCCGAACGGGCCAGGCGCGCCGATTCCTCGCTCCAGTGCTGGTCCGCGCACGCGAAGCCGGCCTTCAGGCCGAGACGCGGGGCGAGGAAGGCCGTGGCGACCGCGAGCGCGGTCGAGTCGCCGCCTCCCGATCCCGCGACCAGCACGCGTTCGCCTTCCGGCAGGTCGGCGAGAGCCCGGCGGACCGCCACGCGGACGGCGCTCACCGACGCCGGAGGCGCTGCCATGACGTGCTCAGGCGGCGGGCGTCAGCCCGAGCACCCGGGTCAGCCATGCCTCGGGGTCGGCGAGTTCCCCGCGGGTCGGCAGCGTCTGCGGGGACTCCCACACGGTGTTGAACCCGGCGACCCCGACCTTCGCGACGACAGCCCGTACGAAGGCGCCGCCCTGGCGGTACTGCTGCAGCTTCATGTCCAGCCCGAGCAGCCGACGCACGACCCGGTCCAGCGGGGAGCCGCCGTCCCGGCGCCGTTCGAAACGGTCACGGATGGCCCGCACGCTCGGCACGACGTCCGGCCCTACCGCGTCCATGACCTGATCGGCATGGCCTTCGAGCAGGGTCATCAGCGCTTGCAGCCGGTCGAGTACGACCCGCTGCTCGGGCGTCTGGAGTAGCTCGAGGATGCTCGCCCCCTCGCGCCGGCGCACGGTGCCGGCGGCGGCGCGCAGCCGTGCGGCGAGGGCGCTCGGGTCGAGGTCGGTGACGTCGGCGAACGAGGCCAGCTCGCTCTCCAGGTGCGCGCGCAGCCAGGGCACGGCCGTGAACTGCACCCGGTGGGTCTGCTCGTGCAGGCAGACCCAGAGCCGGAAGTCGCGCGGCGGCACGTCAAGCCGGCGCTCGACGTCGGCGATGTTGGGAGCCACGAGCAACAGCCGCCCGCCGGACGCCGGCGACTGGCCGGGGCCGAAAACCTCGTACTGCCCGAGGACCTTGCTGGACAGGTAGGCCAGCAGCCCGCCGACCTGCACGCCCGACACCCTCCGGCCGGCTGCTCCGGCGAGCCGCCCGGTCTGCTTGTCCTCGAGCTTGCGCAAGAGCGGACGTGCCATGACCCGTAGCCCGGCCACGTTGGCGCCGATCCAGTCATTGCGGTCGATGACGGCGACCGGCGCATCCGGTCCCGACGGCTCGAGCTTGGTGTAGTCGACGACGTGTTCCTCGGCCTGCGCCGCCAGCACGCGCAGCTCGGCGACCACCATGTCGGCGGCGGCCGGCTCCAGGGCGGGCCCCGGTCGCGACAGCCGCCGTCCCGTGGAGGTCGCGAGGTCCCAGTCGACGAGCTCGCCAGCCATGGGCTGAGGGTACGTCCGACCTCAGCGGCAGCCGCAGCCTGCCAGCGTGGCGACACCGTGCTTCACGGTGTTTGCGGCACCTGGCACGTACGGGAGACTAGGGGCGAGCCCGGTCGCCGCAGGCGCCGGTTGACGCCAAATGGAGGTCCGCGTGGAGTTCGACGTGTTCATCGAGATCCCGCGCGGCACGCGCAACAAGTACGAGATGGATCACGAGACCGGGCGGCTTCGGCTGGACCGCATGCTGTTCACCGCGACCCGCTACCCGTCGGACTACGGCTTCATCGAGGGCACGCTCGGCGGCGACGGCGACCCGTTGGACGCGCTGGTGCTGCTCGATGAAGCGACCTTCCCGGGATGCCTGATCCTGTGCAGGGCGATCGGCATGTTCCGGATGACCGACGAGAAGGGTCCCGACGAGAAGGTCCTGTGCATCCCGGTCTCCGACATCCGGCGCGAGCACATCCGCGACATCCGCCACGTGCCGGAGTTCGAACGGCTCGAGATCCAGCACTTCTTCGAGGTCTACAAGGATCTCGAGCCGGGCAAGTCCGTCGAGGGCGCCGACTGGGCGGGACGGGCCGAGGCCGAGGCTGAGATCCAAGCGAGCCGCGAGCGGCTGCTGGAGCACGAGCGCGAGCAGGCGGCGGCCGCCGAGGCGGCCATCCAAGGCTGATCGGGACTTGTTATCCGGCCCGGGCGCGGCCGGCGACGGCGCGGCCAGCAGTTCTCGCGGCGATGCCTTGTTGATGGTCACGGATGAGGTGCCGGATTGCTCCAAGCTCCAATCAGGCGACCTCGAAACTTGACGATCATTTCTTGGACTTGCGGGAATGCGTGGAATCCGCGCTCGTGCTTTTCGCGCTGCCGTGCGGGCGCCGCCGGGCCGGTGACCGGCAGGCTCACGTGGCTGCCGGAATGGTGGACGGTGATCGTGGCGGCTCGCAGGGAGGTCCCGGTGGCCAGCGGCTCGCCGGTGCCGAGATTGCGCGCGTAGCGGGGATGGGCGCCGGCGCTCACCTGAACGCGCAGCCGATGTCCGGGGGCGAACCGGTGTGCGCAGGGCCAGAGTTCGAGGCAGACGGTCCGGCGGCCGTCGCCACCGGGCGCGGCAGGGGGGTGGTCAGGCGTCAGCCGGGTCATCCGGTCGCAGACGTTCCACGAGCGGCCCTGCTCGTCGACGTCGCACAGCCGCGCGAAAAGATCGTGGTGGCCGTTGTCAGCGGTCACGTCGATACGCACGACGACGGTCCCGGCTACCTCGAGGGGTTCGGGCAGCGCGGCGCTGGTGTAGGTGAGGACGTCGGCGCGCTGCTCGTGCTCGGCGTTGTCGACGACCGCGCGGCGAGCCACGAGCGTCGGTCCCGCGACGGAGGGGGTCGGATCTGCCGGGTCGTAGGTGAAGGACGCGCGGTCATCGGCGGCCGGCTTCCGGCGTGGATCCGCCCGTAGCAGCCCAGCGCCGCTCAGCTGCCACTGCCGCTCGCAGGTGGCCGGCGGCCAGGCCGGAAGATCACGCCAGCCTCCGCCCTCGCCGGTGACGAAGACGCGGACCGGCAGCGTGCGGCTCGGCGGATCTGCCAGCAGGCGCTCGCGCAGGAAGGTGATGGTCGTGCGGGGAATGGCCCGGCCGTGGCCGACCGACGAGTGTGACCACGGCCCGATGGTCAGCTCCGGCGGGTTGCCGGCGGCGACCAGAACCGCGTAGTCACGCAGCATCCACGGCAGGAACAGATCGCCCCAGCCGGTCAGCATCGACGCCGGAGTGGTGAGCTCACCGACCGCGTCACGATGCGACTGCCGGCGCCAGTAGTCGGTGTCGGGCGAGGGATTGGCGAGCCAGTCCTGATACCAGCCGATCGTGCGGCCACTGGCGAGGCGATCCCCGGAGGCGAGTGGTAGGGCGTCGAGCGCCCGGTCGAGATCGCGACGGCTGCTCGCGAGGCGCAGCGAACCACCGCGGCGGGAGCGCAAGCTCATCATCCGCGCCCAGCCCAGGCTGCCGGCGAGGGTGAAGCTGCCGCTCGCGAACGTCGGCTCGCCGAGATCGGCCATCGTGACCGACAGCGCCATCGCGGCGATGTCAGCGCCGGGCGCCGTCGCGGTCGCGTACTGGGTGTAGCCGAGGTAGCTCATGCCGGCGGTGGCGATCGTCCCGTCGCACCACGGCTGATTGCGCAGCCAGCGAACCGTCGCGACGCCGTCACGCTGCTCGTTGGCCTGCGGCACGAATGTGCCGCCCGAGTCGGCAGTGCCGCGGCAGCTTTGCAGGAAGACCTGGAAGCCCCGCTCGGCAAGGACCCGGCCATAGAGCGCCGCCAGCACCCCGCGGCGTCCGTACGGGCTGCGGATCAGCACCACCGGCGGTGCGTCGGTTCCGAGGCGGAGCGGACGCGGCGCGTAGTGGTCGGCCAGCAGGATGACGCCGTCGTCCATCTGCACCGCCACGTCGCGCCGGATACTGACGTCACGGGTCAGCGGCGCCGGGAGTCCGAACGCTCGGGTGAGTATCCGGCTCGTAACCGCGCTCCAGCCCGGCGGCGGCACCCTCACCGGCTGAACGCTAGCGGGGATGGTCGGTTGCGGGGTCTTCCCGGGGCTGGGTGAGCCGAGCGAGTTCGATCTGCTCGCCGACCCAGGCGTCGATCCGGCTCCACACGCCCTGCAGCCAATCCTCGCGGGAATCGTCGCCGTCGGGAAGTTGCGCAGCAGGCTCGCGCCACCAGACCAGGCGCAGCTGGACCCGAAGAGGCAGCGCGTTCCAGATGCTGACGATGTCGAGCAGTTCGTCATGGCCCGTATGGGTGAAGACGACGACGTCAGCGCCGGGCGCCGCGCGCAGGGCGGCGAGGGTGCCGGCCGGCTTGGGCGGTAACACGTGGGTCATGCGGGCCGCTTGCGCCGCTTGCGCTCCACGGCCGCGGCGCCGCAGGCCGGCGACGGCAAGCCGGTGGCGGGTCGGGGTCCAGTCGCCGCCTTCGGGGTAGAGCAGGAGCGCGTCCCGATCCTGCAGGTTCGCCGCCACCTCGGCGATGACCCGCGCGGCCTCGCCCGGCCGGCCCTTGCCCGGCGCGATGAAACGCCCACCGACCCGGCTTATCAGCACGTCGAACGAGGGGTCGAGCCGAAGCTGCGCCTTCAGCACGATCCGCGGTCGGCGCTCGTAGCGCGTGAGCAGGAGGTGGACGAGGACGAACGAGGCGCCCGGCCCCGCGTGCCGGGCGAGCACGAGCAGCGGCCGCGGCGATGCCATCCGCGAGGCGTCGTCAGGGTGCGCGAGCGGTTCCTCGATCTCGAGCCGGAAGCGGAACACGAAGCCGGCGACCGCCACGAGAGCGGCGAGGAAGCGGCGCAGCAGCCCCAGGTGCCAGCGCAGCTGCCGTTCGGTGTCCATCCGGGCCCCGCAGCCGGACCCGATCCACAGCGCCAGGCACGCCAGCAGGCACGCCGTTTCCCCGAAGAGGTACACGACCCCGAACGCCCACACGCGCGGCAGGCGCCAGCGCACCCGCCGCCGGCGAACGCCCACGACCACGGCAGCGCAGATGGCTTGGCCGGCGGTCACGACAGGCAGCAGCGCGAGTGCCATCAGCGCCAGCAGGGGCATGAGCGGGGCGATCAGGAAGCGGCGGACGATCCACGGGGGTACCGGCAGGGCCTTCACCCGGCGGGGTCCGGCTCGCCGCCGACGCGCATGGCGGCGAGATAGCGGGCCGTCGCGTCGTGGGCGCGCTCGATCCGCGTGCGGACGCTGCGGCTGTCGCGATAGCGCAGGGTGGCCAGCGGCGTCCCCTCGTCGCCCGCCGGCAGGACGTGCACCAGGACCCCCGGCGGCACGCTCGCCAGATCGGTCACGAAGCGATGCCGGCGCGCCACCTCGAACGCGATCAGTCCCACCTCCCACGGCCACTTCGGAGCCTGCAGCGGCCGCTCGATGCGCCCGACGTGAAGGACGAAGATCCGGCGCGCGCCCAGCCTCACAGCCCGCCCGAGCGGAAGGCTGTCGACCAGGCCGCCGTCGAGGTAGTGCTCCCCGTCGATCAGAACGGGTGGAAGCAGGCCCGGGACAGCGCACGAGGCGAGGACGGCATCGCTGACCGGGCCCTTGTCGAACCAGCGTTCCCGGGCCGTCTCGATGCTGACCGCAACGCATTGGAACGGGACGGCCAGGTCCTCGATGAGCTGCCCCGGCGACTGCTCTTCGAGCAGCGCCCGCAGCCGGGTATTGGCATGCAGGTACGTGCGGGAGCGAGCCAGCGTTCGCACCTGGCCGAGCACGGAGCTGGCGAAGACGCCTTCGGTGCCGAGCGCTGACCACAGGTCAGTGAGCCGCCCTACCGCTCCGGCGGTGGGCGCAGCGGCGATCGCGGCGCCGTTCAACGCGCCGACCGACGTGCCGAGCACCAGGTCAGGCACGACCCCCTCCTCGGTCAGCGCCTGCAGCATCCCCACCTCGGCGGCGCCGAGCAGCCCGCCTCCGCCGAGCACGAACGCCGTCGGGCCTTCGCCGGTCGGCGGGTCGTCGCCCGACGCCTGGTCTTCCAGCAGTGGCAACGGCGGGCCCCTTCGGCTGCGCATACGTGAGGCGGTACGTCGCCACCCCGAACGGCCTGCGGCGCGAGAACGTGCCGCCGTCAAGGGACCGGAGCAGGCCCGGCCCCAGTCATGGCGAGTAGGGGGAACAATAGGGGGAACTCGTAGGCATGCCGATGAGGCACACCATCGGGGTCGGCTGCTGAACTACCCGGCCGTTTACCAGCAACTCCACAGCCGCCTCGGGCTGTTGGCCTGCCGGAGCGATTTCTGGATACGGTTCCCGCGGCGGACGGGTGATTTTGCGGGAATCTGGCGTAGGAACCGCGAGACCTTCGTACCGTTCTACGGGAACGCGACCGATACCGGTATCCATTGCTTTGGGGTGTTGAACGATGCGTCCACCACGTCGAATTGCCGCGCTTTCCACGGCAGTCGCGTTAGTAGCAGCGCTCGCCGCCGCCTGCACTCCGCCGTCGAATCCCCCGGTGGATTCCGGGACGATCGCCAGCGTGACGCCCATGAACGGCACCCCGAACTTCAGCGGTCCGACCCCGCCGCCCGGCGGCTTCGGAACCGCGGTCAAGGCCGTTGCCCAGGTCGGCAACTTCATGGTTGCCGGCGGCTCGTTCACTCAGGTCAATGGCGCCGCGCGGCCGTTCCTGGCCGCGTGGGGGGCGCCGAATGGTGCCGTGTCCAACGCGCTGCCCGCGACGACCGTCAACGGCGAGGTCGACGCGATCGAGCCGGTGGGAGGTGTCGGCTTCTACGCGGCGGGCAAGTTCACCACGGCGGGTGGGGTCACGACCAGCGTGGTCGCTTACAACCTCGCCAAGAAGGTGATGAGCCGCACGTTCCGGGTGAAGGTGGACGGCACCATCAACAGTCTGCAGCTGGTAGGTAACCGCCTGCTGATCGGCGGCTACTTCGCTCACGTGAACGGTGTCCTGCGGTTCGGCCTGGCCTCCGTCAACGCCACGACCGGCGCGGTCGACAACTACCTGCACGTTCGCCTCGCCGGCCACCACAACTGGGGAGTGCAGAACGGCCACGTCCAGGGTCAGGTAGGTGCCATCAGCATGGCGGTGTCGCCGGACGGCTCGAGGCTGATGGTGATCGGCAACTTCAACACCGTCTACAACGATGAATACGCCAGGACGACCGCTTACGCGCGTGACCAGATCGTCAGCATCCGGCTGTGGACCGCGGTTCCCACCGTCGATCCCAACTGGAAGACGCTGGCCTACCACAACCGCTGCGACGGTTCGGCGTTCGACTCCTACGTCTCGCAGGTTGCCTGGTCACCCGACGGCAGTTTCTTCGTCGTCGTCGACACCGGCGGATACACCGGCGGCACGTTCCAGGCCTGTGACTCGGCCAGCCGCTTCAACGCCTCGCAGAGCGGCACGAACGTCTCGCCGGTGTGGACCCAGTTCACCGGCAAGGACTCGCTGTACTCCGTGGCGGTCACCTCCGCGGCGGTGTACGTCGGCGGTCACCAGCGTTGGTTCAACAACCCGTACGGCAACGACAGCGCGAAGAGCGGCGCCGTCCCGCGGGCCGGTATCGCGGCGCTCGATCCCGCGAACGGTGAGCCGCTCGCCTGGAACCCGGGCCGCAGCCCGCGGGGTCACGGCACCGCCGTGATCTACGGGACCAAGACCGGCGTGTGGTTCGGGAGCGACACCAACTGCATCGGCCCCGGCGCCGGTAGCAGCTGCGTCGGCGCGGGCACCTACGCGCATGACCAGCTGGCGTTCTTCCCGTACGCCGGCGGCACCGCTCCGGCCGGGAACAACGTGGGCCGGGGAGTCAAGATCATCAAGGCGGGCAGCTTCTCGAGCCCGAGCGTGACGACGCTGTCGGAGAACAGCTTCAACCCGGCCACCGGCGCCGGCAGGCCGATTGCGGCCCCCAACAGCGGCGGGATCAACTGGAGCGCCGTGCGCGGGACGTTCACGCTCAACGGGCGCGTCTACTACGGCAAGTCCGACGGGAAGTTCTACTACCGGACCTATCGCGGGGGCGTCTTCGGTCCGGAGACGTTGATCGATCCGTACAACGATCCGGCGTGGGACTCCGTGCTCACGGGATCGCCCACCGGCTCCGCCAACACCTACCAGGGCGTGGTGACCAACTTCTACGCGGACATCCCGAAGATCACGGCGATGTTCTACGCGAACCGGTCGATCTACTACACGATGACCGGCGACCCGCGGCTGTACCGGCGGGCTTTCTCCCCCGGGACCCAGGCGTCGTCCGTCAGCGGGCAGGACACCGGTGGTGTCGTCAGCCCGGTCCGGGTCACGGTCGTCAACGTGAACGGTCTGATGAACTTCACCAGCGCCGGAGGCATGTGGGTCGCCAACGGGCGCCTGTGGGTCGCTTCGAGCCACTCGGGCTGGCTGTACGGGATGAGCTGGAACGGCTCGACGATCACCAGTCGCCCGGCCAGGGCCGGCGCGGCGACCGGTAACTGGGCCGGGCGGGGGGTATTCGTCGCCCAGTGAGCTTGCGGAGGCCGGGTCGGCTGACTACGGGGTCGGCTGACTACGGGGCCGACTGACTACGGTGTCGGCCCATGGCCTCCTCGACAAGTACCACTGATCGCACTTACGACCTGGTGGTTGTCGGTGCCTCCGGATTCACCGGTGGGCTGACCGCCGAGTATCTGGCCGAGCACGCCCCGCCGGGCCTGCGCTGGGCGCTGGCCGGACGCAACCGGGGCAAGCTCGAGGCGGTACGCGACCGGCTCGGTTCGGGCGCCGGCGAGCCGGCCATCCTCGAGGTCGACGTCACCGATGCCGGGTCGGTGCGCGCGGTGGCCGGATCGGCCCGGGTGCTGATCACGACCGTCGGGCCTTATCTGCAGCACGGCGAGCCGCTGGTGGCGGCGTGCGCGGCGGCCGGCACCGATTACGTCGACCTCACCGGCGAGCCCGAATTCGTCGACCGGATGTATCTCGCGCATCACGCGACGGCCGAGCGCAGCGGTGCCCGGATCGTGCACGCCTGCGGTTTCGACTCGATCCCGCATGACCTCGGCGTCCAGTTCACCGTCGAGCAGCTGCCCGAGCAGGTGCCGCTCGAGGTACACGGTTACGTCACCGCGGGCGGCCGGCCTTCCGGCGGAACCTTCGCTTCCAGCGTCGGGGCGATGTCACGGCTGCGTCAGGCGAGTGCCGCGCACAAGGAACGCCGGGCGGCCGAACCCGCGCTCCCCGGTGGCCGCCGGGTCCGGGCGATCGCCGGCCGGCCGGGATACGACCGCCGGATCGGGCGCTGGGTGCTGCCGATGCCTACGATCGACCCGCAGATCGTCGTGCGCTCGGCCGCGGTCCTCGAACGCTATGGCCCGGAATTCAGCTACAGCCACCTGGCGGCGTTCAAGAACCCGGCCGTGGCGGCGGCTACAGCAGGCGGGATAGGTGTCTTCGTCGCGGTCGCCCAGCTGCCTCCGGCGCGTCCGCTGCTGCTCAAGCTGCTGCCGGCCGGCGAAGGGCCGTCACCGGAGCAGATCGAGAAGGCGTGGTTTCGGGTCCGGTTCGTCGGTGAGGGCGGCGGTCACCGGGTCGAGACGCAGGTCAGCGGGGGCGATCCGGGCTACGGCGAGACGTCGAAGATGCTGGCGGAGTCGGCACTCTGCCTCGCGTTCGACGACCTTCCCGACACCGCGGGGATGGTGACGACCGCGGTCGCGATGGGCCCGGTGCTACGCAAGCGGTTGGTAGCGAGCGGGATCGACTTCTCGGTGACCTCGTCCTGACTCTCGGGCGCCGGGTGGCTCAGCTCCCGGCAGCTGCCTGCACCGCCGTCATCATGCGGGCGCCTTCCATCGGGTTGTAGACGTCCTCCTCGTAGCACCAGCGCCCGTCGCCCGCGTAACACAAGATCGTCACGACCGGGAACTGGAAGGGGGTCGCGCCGTCCTGGGGCAGGAAGCGGTTGAGGATGTAGCTGTAGACGACGTCGGCCTCGATCGCGTAATGCATCACGGGGAAGTCCATGTTCGCTGCGGGACCCGTCATCACCGACTTGATCCAGGTTCGGATGGCCGACTGCCCGCGCATGATCCCGTAGTGGTGCTCGACGTAGATCGCGTCGTCGGTGAACTGGTCGGCCCACGTGTCCCAGTCGCCGCTGCGGGCCGCTTCCGCGGAGACCGCCTGGTACTTCACGAATGCTCCTTCGACCTCGCCGCGGGGAGCGCCGGTCGGGCGGCGCACCTCCTCGATGAGCGAGTCGAATCCGTGCTCGGGGACTGAGCCGCCGACGACGCCGGGAATCTCGCCGGGAATGGGGGTTTCGGTCATGGTGAAGCCCTTCTGCTGGGGTGGCGCCGCGGGGAATGGGATCAGGCAGGTTCGAAGCCACCAGCGCTGTTGATGACCTGAAGCGCGATGTCCTCCTCGCCGTGGGCGTCGGCACCGCTCACACCGATGGCGCCCACGCGCTCGCCGTCCTGGAAGATGGGGATGCCGCCGCGGCCGAGGAAGTAATTGCCCTGCGCGACAAAGCTGTGGGCGAAGGCCGGCCGGTCCTTGTACAACTCCTCCAGGCTGGAGGTGGGCACCGAGAACGTCGCCGAGGTGCGTGCCTTGGCGACGGCGAAGTCAGCGCTGAAGCGCGGCGCCGGGGTCATGCGCTGAAACGCCATCAGGCTTCCCGCCTCGTCCACGACCGCGACGCTGATCGTGATGCCACGGGTCTGAGCCTGGGCGACGGCGGCTGTGACGAGTGCCGCTGCTGCCTGGGCGTCGATCGACGTCACGTGGCCTCCCCGGGGTCGGGACGATCATGCCGCTTGCGCTTTGGGCACTGGTCGGCGGGATCCCACATTGCGGCAGCTGGGCGGATGGACACGTCAACGCGCCACGCGCTCGGTCGAGGTGAGTGGGCTTCTCAACTGCTCTGCTGGCGCTGACTCCAGACGCGTTCCACCGTCGCGTGCAGCAGGGACGCCTTGGGATAGCCGGCGTAGGCCGCGAAGTGGGTGACGAACTCCCGCAGCTCGTCAATGCTGATGTCACCGGACGTGAGGGCTCCGCCGACGTGGACCGTAAGTGCATCACCGATGCCGGCGGCCGCAACGCAGGTCAGCGAGATCCAGCGGCGCTCCTTGCGGGTGAGGCCCGGCCGGTTCCACACCTCCGCGAAGACCTGGTCGACCATCACCTCCATGAACGGCCCGTGGACCTGCGGCGCCGGGAACCCGCTCACCTCCGTGAACATCTCGAATCCCCGGGCACGTCGGGCCGGGTCGATGGTTGGTTCGCTCACGCTGCCTCCTGCGATCATCGGTCGCTGCTCACCGGATCATCGCCGCTGCACGATTCGGACCGCTGCCGGCTGGGGTCAAGCCGTGTTGAGCCGGAGGCGGGGATTGAACCCGCGACCTATCGCTTACGAGGCGATTGCTCTGCCACTGAGCTACTCCGGCGGCACCCCCGTACCCGCGCGAGTAGGAACTCGCGCAGAACAGGTGGCTTTCAACGCCAACGGGAGCCATCCAGTGCCAGCGAAAGCCGTGACACGGGGTGTGGCACCCGCTGCGGTGTCACTGCTGTGACACCGCGCGGCGCTCATCAAGGATGCCACAGGCGTCGGCACGAGGACGATCGCCTCGCGTGCAGGCGGGAGTCGGTGAGGGGCCGGCCACGGTTCCCGCGGCCGCTGATCTGGTTGGAAGGCTGGGACGGGAACGTCACGCAGCGTGTCCGCCATTCGACGATCCGCGGCGGGCGTGCCCCAGCTAATCCACCCGCCGGCTGGGCAGGTCGAGTCGGGAAGAGGCCCTGAGACGCCTCGGGAGAATAGATCTTCTGACGCCGCGCGACCCGAGCCGGGGGGCAGCATAACGGTGGAATCAGCCCAACCGTGTGACCTTCTGCCCTTACACAGGGTGACGAAATGGAGTGGACTGTTGGCTGTGGTTGGTGAAGGAGGCCTATCATGAAGTTCACCGATCGGCACATGGGACCGGTACGCGGGGCACTCGGGCTCACGGCGGCTTTGTCCATGATGTTCCTCTCCAGTGGGGCGGCGTTGGCCCAGGCCCCCGCCGTGCCCCAGGCGACACCGGCGCAGCAGGCGGAAGCTATTGCCGAGCCGAGTGTCGTTTTCATCCAAACGCAGTGGACCGGCTGGCTGATGAACGGCCCGCTGCAGCCGCTGCTCTCGTCCGACGGCAGCAGCGCTCCTAAGTTCAGGGTGACGACTACGTGCACGGGGTTCATCGCGAACCCTGATGGTTATGTCGTCACCGCCGGCCACTGCGTCGACAACCAGTCGATGGCCTACGGCGGGAAGGGCCTGATCATCCAGGCGGCGGTGCTTGCAGCGGTCGATAAGGGCTACGTCCCCGCGTCATCGGCCGCCTCGCTCATCCGCTACGGCTACTCGAACTGGAGGGTCGAGGGCAGTGACAGCGGCTCGCTGCCGGACCGGGTCGTCGGGGTCTACCCGACCAAGGCCGCCGCGGGCATCCAGGTGTCGAAGGCGACCCAGGCCACCGTGACGGACTTCAAGCCGTTCGATCAAGGTGACGTGGCGCTGCTGAAGGTGCAGACCGACACGCCCATGCCGGCGTTGCTGGTAGCGCCAACGACCGCTGCGACGGGCTCGCTTGTGGTGGCGCTGGGATACCCGGGCTCGGTGACCGACTCTGTGGATACCAGTAACGAACCGTCGATGAAGGACGGCACGATCAGCGGATCCCGGACGGTGAACGGCGTTCCGTTCACCGAGATTTCCGCCGCGACCAGCCCCGGCATGTCGGGTGGCCCGGTCGTGGATTCGCAGGGCCGGGTTGTCGGCACGGTGAGCTGGTCGCCGGGCGCGGAAGCGCAGGCGTTCAACTTCATCACGGCGACGAGTGCGATTCATGAGTTGCTGTCCAGTCACAGCGTCTCCAACACTCTGAACACAACCGACGAGACCTACCGCGCCGGGCTGACCGACTATTTCGCCGGCCGTTACCACGCATCCGCCAAAGAGTTCAACCAGGTTCTGGCGCTCGAGCCGGACCACGCGATGGCGCAGCAGTACCTGCGCTTGGCCACGACGAACTTCCCCAATGAGAAGACCAGCAGCTCCCGTAACACGCTGATGTTCGTCCTCATCGGGGTGGGCGCCCTCGTTCTGCTCGGCGGAGCAGGAGGGATGTTCGTGGTTCGCAGGCGACGCGGTCGTCGGCCGGTAGGGCCGCAGCCTATGGCGGTACCGCCGTTTGCCGGTCCGCTGAACGGCTATCCGCCCACATCCGGGGCTTCGGACGAGCAGCCAGCGGTCGGCGTGCCGTTTGGCACGCAGCAGCCGGTCGGGATGGGGCCGGCACCATCGGCTCCGGCCTCGGTCGAGCCCGGCGCTGCTGCGGTATCGCACTACTGCGCCTTGTGCGGCGTGCCGCACGAACCGCAGGCGCGGTTCTGCGAGTCCTGCGGATTCCATTTCCCGGCTCGGGTGACGCATGAGGAGGGCGGCGTTCGGTAGCTTCTCGCGCGACAAACCCGTCGGTACGGGTTGCTGGGCCTGGGACGGTGCGTCCCAGGCCCAGCGGTATCCGGCGGGGCGGTGACCCGACGGCTGGTCATCCGATCCTGTTGGAGGTTTGGTGAAGGTCGAGATCTGGTCCGATGTCGTCTGCCCGTGGTGCTACATCGGCAAGCGGCGGTTCGAGGCGGCGCTCGTGCAGTTCCCGCACCGCGAGAGCGTCGAGGTCGAGTGGAAGGCCTTCGAGCTCGATCCGAACGCCGCCAGCGGTGTGCGGCACGAGGGCGACTACGCGGGCCGGCTGGCGCGCAAGTACGGCATGGACGTCGCCCGGGCGCAGCAGATGCTCGACGCGATGACCGCGGCCGCTGCTGCGGAGGGACTGGACCTGCATTTCGAACGCGCCGTCCGCGCCAACACCGTCGATGCGCACCAGGTCATCCACCTCGCCGGGCTGCGCGGGGTGGGGGACGCGGTCAAGGAGCGGCTGCTGCGGGCGTACTTCACGGAGGGTGAGGCCGTCGCCGATCGTGACACCCTCGTCAGACTCGCCGCCGATGCCGGCCTCGACGCCGACGAGGTACGCGCGGCGCTCGAGAGCCAGGCCTACCTCTCCGCCGTCCGCTTCGACGAGCAGGAAGCGGCCGCGTACGGGATCAGCGGGGTGCCGTTCTTCGTGATCGACCGTAAATACGGGGTTTCCGGGGCTCAGCCACCGGCCGCCCTGCTCCAGGTGCTGGAGCAGGCGTGGGCGGAAAGCCACCCGGCGGCGACGTTGCTGACCGTCGGCGGAGACGGCTCAGAGGCGAGCGCCTGCGGCCCGGACGGTTGCCCGGTTTGACGGGGACCGAACCCGCCTCACCCCGTCGGTCGCGCCCCGCTACGCTTCTCCCCCATGACCACCGGGGGCACGGCTGCGCAGGAGGCGAGGCACGGCTCCGCTAACGCCCAGTCGGCGACCCTCCTCGTCGCTGAGGACGATGAGGGCTCGAGGCTCGCGCTGGCTCGCAGCCTCGAGCGCTACGGCTACCGGGTGATCGAAGCCGCGGACGGCGAGCTGGCGCTGCATCTATTTCAGTCCAACCCGGCGATCGATCTTGTGGTGCTCGACATCGGCCTGCCGCGGCTGGACGGTTTTGCCGTGCTCTCGCGGCTACGGCAGCTCAGCGACGTTCCGGTCATCATGCTGACCGGCCGCGGCGAGGAGGTCGACCGCGTCGTCGGGCTCGAACTCGGCGCCGATGACTACGTGCTGAAGCCTTACTCGCTCAGGGAACTCGTCGCCCGGGTCCGTGCCCGGCTGCGACGCCGCCCCGGCGGCGAGGAACGCCGGCCCGTCGGCGCCGAGCCGATCATGTACGGCGACCTCACGATCGACCCGCGGGCGCGGGAGATCCGCATCGGCGGCGAGAAGATCGAACTGACCGCCCGTGAGTACGAGCTTTTCGCCTTCCTGGCGCGCCATCCCCGCGAGGTGTTCAGCCGCGAGGAACTGCTCGAGAACGTCTGGGGCACGCGTTTCCAGGACCCAGCGACCGTCACCGAGCACATCCGCCGGGTGCGGGCAAAGATCGAAAAGCACCCGCCGACCCGCAAGGTACTCACCACCCTGCGTGGGATGGGCTACCGCTTCGACCCCTGATCAAGGTTGCTCGTGGGCGTGCCGGGAACCGCAGACGGAGGCCCGGGAACAGGAGGTGCGGCGCCCGCCGTTGTCCAGGCGCACGACCACCTGATCGCGCGGCACGTCGTGATTCGACGACGCGGCCGCGTCCCTCCTCGGTGTCGACCGTCTCACCGACAGCGGGTGCGGTCGCCTTGAACTGTGCGTAAAGCGGGTGCTCGTACTTCAGGCAGCACATCAGCTTGCCGCAGGCGCCGCTGATCTGCAGCGGGTTCAGCGGCAGGTCCTGGTCCTTGGCCATCCGGACGCTGACCGGCTCGAAGTCCTTCAGGAACGTCGAGCAGCACAGGTCGCGCCCGCACGGACCGATCCCGCCCTGCACCCGGGCCTCGTCGCGCGCGGATGAGCTGGCGCAGCTCGACCCGGGCGCCCGGCCGAGGGTGCGGACATGTCGCGGACCAGCTGCGCGGAAGTCCACCCGGTGCGGCGCGCGGTGAAGTAGACGGTGTAGCGGTTGGCGGTGGTGACGTAGTCGACGGCGACGATCTTCATCGCCAGGCCGAGCTCGCGCGACAGCCGCTTGGCCGCCACCCGCGCCTGCGGCGCGCCGCTTGCGGCGCATCGGCGGTCGCGGTCCAGGTCCTCCTCGGTGGCCAGCCGGCGCAGCACGGGCAGGCCGCCGACCGGCCTCGCCGACCCACTCCGGTGCCCAGACGCACTCGGCCACCTCGGGACCCTCGTCGGTCGGCACCAGCACCTTGTCGCCCACCTTCGGGCTCGTACGTCGCCGGGATCCAGGTAGTACAGCTTCCCGTTCCGGTCGAACGACGACCGCGCACATCCGGGTCACGTGGCTCACCTCCGGCGGCAGCGTAGTCCGCGGCAGCGTCGCCGGGTCAGCCGCCCGGATGCTGGCAACCGGCGGTACCGCAGCCCACGCGAGCGACTCGATCGGCGAGCTGCGGCGCGACGCCGGTGTACTCGATCAGCGACCGCCGGCAGGCCAGCACCGCCTCGATCCGGGCGAGCGTCTGCTCCGGCCGGCTGCTGCGGGCGGCAGCTTGCATCGCGGTGCGCTGATCGTCGTGAATCGCCTCGACCTGGGCTCCCAGCTGGATGACGAGCACGTCGCGGTACCAGGCCGCCAGATCGATCAGGGCATGGTCGAGAACGTCACGGATCCCGCGGCTGGCCCGCGATTTCTGCGCGCCTCTGCAGGTCTTTGACCGCGCCCGCGGCCCCGCGGACCTTGACCGCCCGGACGCCGCCCGACCGCCGGCCGGCTTGCTCCCCGCCCGGCGCGCCGGACAGTACGGCTTCCAGCGACGCCAGCTCGGCGACGTCGCGATCGGCGAACGAGGCGCCGGACTCCTCCACCGGCGGCCTCGTACAGATCGGCGGCGGCGGCGAGCGCGTCGGCGACGCCGCCAAGACGGGTGGGCAGCCGCAGCACGTCAGCGCGCCGGGAGCGGGCGGCTCGTCCGTCGCGAGCCGGCGGGCGCGTCCGAGATGGCCCTGCGCGGCGCGGGCAGCGAACGCGGCGATGGCCGGATCCATCCCCTCGCGCCGACCAGGGCGGCGGTGAGATCGGCGCTCGAGGGCACCCGCAGGCGCACCTTGCGGCACCGCGACGCCGTGGTCAGCAGCATGTCGGACGGCGACGGCGCGCACAGCAGGATGACGGTGCGCTCGGGCGGGCTCCTCGAGCGTCTTCAGGAACGTGTTCTCGGCCTCGTTCGGTGAGCGGTCGGCATCCTCGACGATCACGACCCGCCAGTGGCCGACGGTCGGGCGGGTGGACGCCTTGCGGACGAGTTCGCTTGGCGTCGTCGATGCCGATCGAGAGGCCTTCCGGGGAGACGATCACGAGATCGGCATGGATCCGGGCGAGCACCGCCTCGCAGCCGGGGCAGTGGCCGCAGCCGGTACGCGTCTGGCACTGGAGCGCGGCGGCGAAGCGCGAGCGCGACGACCGACCGGCCCGAACCCGCCGGCCCGGTGATCAGCCAGCTCTGGCTCATGCCGTGACCGCTGGCCGCCTCGGCAAGCTCACCGACGACGTGATGCTGGCCGGTCAGGCCCGCCCACACTCCGCCGAGGGTTGCCACTGGCGAGTCGGTCATGCCCCCTCCTCGCGGCATGCCGGCTCAGAACACCAAGCAGCCCGAAGACCGCGCCGCGTACCGCCGCTGCCACCTGGTCGGGACCACCCGCCGCCGCGATGACGGCGTAGCGCCGGCCGGATCGGCCTCGCCAGCTGTAGGAAACCAGTTCGGACGCGCTCGTGAAAGTCGACGGCTTCGGCCTCCAGCCGGTCAGCCCGCCCGCTCGCCCGTGCGCCCGGCGCAGCCCGTCCTCGACGGGCAGATCGAGCACCAGCGTCAGGTGCGGCAGCAGGCCGCCGGTCGCCCAGCGTGAGGTCCGGATGACTTCCGTCGAGGTCGAGACCACGGCCGAAGCCCTGATACGCGATCGAGGAATCGAGGTAGCGGTCGGTGATGACGATCGCTCCGCGGGCCAGTGCCGGAGCCACGACGTGGGCGACGTGCTCGGCGCGGTCGGCCGCGTACAGCAGCGCCTCGGTCTGCGCCGTGACGACAGTCGCCGGATCGAGCAGCAGATCGCGCAGCCGGGCCCCGACCGGGGAGTCTCCCGGCTCGTGCGTGACGACCACGTCGTAGCCCCGCTCGCCAAGCGCGTCGGCCAGCACCCTCAGCTGCGTCGTCTTGCCCGTGCCCTCGCCGCCCTCGAAGGCGATGAAGTACCCGCTCACGGCTTGCGCGCGCGGGCCGCTTTCGTCGCCTTCTTGGCCGGCGCACGAGTGCTACGGCGCGCCTTCGCGGGCGCCGGACCGCGGGCGCGCCGATCGGCCAGCAGCTCGCTGGCTCGGGCGGCGGTGATCTCCTCGATCGAATCGCCCTTGCGCAGGCTGGCGTTCGTCTCGCCGTCGGTGACGTACGGCCCGAACCGGCCCTCGCGGATCACCATCGGCTTGCTTGCTGACCGGGTCGTCCCCGAGCTCGCGCAGCGGCGGCGCCGCGGCCGCCCGCCCCCGCAGCTTCGGCTGGGCCAGCAGCGCCAGCGCCTCGTCCAGGGTGACCGTCAGCAGCTGCGACTCGGCCGCGAGCGAGCGGGATTCGCTGCCGCGCTTGACATACGGGCCGTAACGCCCGTTCTGCGCCGTGATCGGCTCGCCCTTGTCGGGGTCGGTGCCCAGGGTGCGCGGCAGGGTCAGCAGGGGAAGGACCTCTTCCAGCGTGACCGTCGCCGGGTCCATGTCCTTGAACAGGCTCGCCCGGGTGGGGGCCGCTGCGGACGCGGCCTTGGCCTTGCCGTTCTTCGCGCCGGCCGGCGCCGCCTCGGCGGGCACACCCCGTTCGATGTAGGGGCCGTAGCGCCCGATCTTGAGCGTCACCGGCTCGCCGGTGCTGGGGTCGATGCCGAGCTCGCGGTCGCCGCTCGGCTGGGCGAGCAGTTCCAGGGCACGCTCGACGGTCAGCTCGTCAGGCGCGAGATCCTCCGGGACGCTCGCCCGGGCGGTGTCCTCGCCGCTGCCGACCGACAGGTACGGCCCGTAGCGCCCGACTCGCACCATGATCGGCTGGCCGTCGGGGCCCTCGCCGATCGGGATCGAGTTGACCTCGCGGGCATCGATGTCAGCGAGCCGGCTCTCGACCATGCGCTTGAGGCCGCCGGCCCGGGCCACGCCGCCCTCGCGTCCCTCTGGACTACCGAAGTAGAAGCGGGTGAGCCACTCGCCGCGGTCTCGCGAGCCCGCGGCGATCTCGTCCAGGTCGTCTTCCACGCTGCTGGTGAACTGGTAGTCGACCAGTCGCGCGAAGTGCGCCTCGAGAAGGTTGACCACGGCGAAGGCGATCCACGTCGGCACCAGGGCGCTGCCTTTGCGCCAGGCGTAACCACGGTCGACGATCGTGGCGAGAATGGTCGCGTACGTACTCGGGCGCCCGATCCCGAGTTCCTCCATCGTCTTCACCAGGCTGGCCTCGGTGAACCGGGCCGGCGGAGAGGTGGTGTGCCCGCGCGGCGCTAGCTCGCGCGTGGTCAGCCGGTCACCCTCGCGCACCGGCGGCAAGCGGCGCTCGCGGTCCTCGAGTTCGGCGTCCGGGTCGTCGCTGCCCTCGACGTAGGCGCGCAGGAACCCGGGGAACGTGATGACTTTGCCGGAGGCCTGAAAGACCGCGTCGCTACCCTCGTCGGGACCGGAACCGACCCGTGCCGCGAGCCGGACCGTCGCGCTCGTCCCGGTCGCGTCAGCCATCTGGCTGGCCACCGTGCGCTGCCAGATCAGCTCGTAGAGGCGGAACTCGTCGCCGTTGAGCTGGCCACCGAGCTGCCCGGGAGTGCGGAAGGAATCGCCGGCAGGACGGATCGCCTCGTGGGCTTCCTGGGCGTTCTTGACCTTGCGGGTGTAGCTGCGCGGCTTCTCCGGGACGTACTCGGGGCCATACAGCTGGTGGGCCTGGGCGCGGGCCGCTGCGATCGCCGTCTCCGACAGCGAAGTCGAATCGGTACGCATGTAGGTGATGTAGCCGTTCTCGTACAGCCGCTGGGCGATCTGCATCGTGCGCTGGCTGGAGAAGCGCAGCTTGCGGCCGGCCTCCTGCTGCAGCGTGCTGGTCATGAACGGGGCGTACGGCGAGCGCCGGTAGGGGCGCTCCTCGACCCCGGTGACCGCAAATCCGGCTGCGGAAAGGCCAGCTACGAGCGCCCGTGCGGCCGTCTCGTCGAGCTGGCGGACGCTGGAGGTGGTGAGATTGCCGGTCGAATCGAAATCGCGGCCGGTGGCGATGCGTGCTCCGCCCACCGAGACGAGGGTCGCCGGAAGCGGGATGGTCTCGTCCGAGGCGGCGGTGAAGATGCCGTCGATGTCCCAGTAGCCGGCCGCCCGGAACTTCATGCGGGCTTTCTCGCGCTCCACCAGGATGCGGGTGGCGACGCTCTGCACCCGGCCTGCCGAAAGCTTCGGCATGACCTTTTTCCACAGGACCGGCGAGACCTCATAGCCGTAGAGCCGGTCAAGGATGCGCCGCGTCTCCTGCGCGTCGACCAGCCGCTCGTCGATCTCGCGCGGGTTGTCGACCGCCTGGCGGATCGCCTGCGGGGTGATCTCGTGGAAGACCATGCGGCGTACCGGTACGCGCGGCTTCAGCGTCTGGAGCAGGTGCCAGGCGATAGCCTCGCCCTCGCGGTCCTCGTCCGTCGCGAGATAGAGCTCGGTGGCGTCCTTCAGCAGTGACTTGAGCTTGGCGACCTGCGCCTTCTTGTCAGCTGTGACGATGTACAGCGGCTCGAACCCGTTGTCGACGTCGACCCCGAGTCGCGACCAGGGCTGCGCCTTGACCGCCGCAGGGATATCGGCGGCGTTGCGCGGCAGGTCACGGATGTGACCGATGCTCGATTCGACGAGGTAGCCGTCGCCGAGATAGCCGGCGATGGTGCGTGCCTTGGCCGGCGACTCCACGATGACCAGGCGCACTCCACCGGTACCGGCAGAGCTGCCGGTGGCGCCATCGGTCGGCGTGGACTTTGCGCGCGGCGGCACGGCTTCCTCGATTCTGCGCTCGGCCGGTGATCGGACGGTGCTAGTGGCGGACATGGCGGCGGTGTAGGCCGGGAGGCGGATATGGAAATCCGAGGCCTCTGCGGCGTCAATGTACGGGGCGGGGGTGACTATTCCGGGTTGAGGTGGGTCGCCGGCTGGCCGGTACCAGGACAAATCGTAACGGTCGGCTCGACCACAACGGGTGTGCGCAGGCTGTTGGAGACGTAGCACTCGCGGTGAGCGACCTGGCAAAGATGAAGGATGCGGGCCTGCGTGACGGGACGCTCCGAGTCAGCGGAAACGGTGATCTGCGGGCGCAGCGTGATCCGTGTCAACGCATCAGCGGGCATCTCGCCTGCACCTTCGTCGCGGTAGTCGATCACGTCGAGCCGCGCCCGCGCCGCCACAGCCAGGAAGGACAGCAGCTGGCACGACGCGGCCGCTAGGACCAGCAACTCCTCGGGGTTCAGGCAGGCCGGGTCCCCGAGGAACGCGGCGTCGGCTGAAAGCGGTACGACGTAGCCGGCTCTGCTGACACCGGCGTGGCGGCGGTCATAACCGTCGTAACCCGTGCCGGTCGACCCGGACCAGGCCACGCGGGCTCGATAGCTGTGCATGGGCTCAGCGAAGCACGAAGGGGACCGCTATCCGATCGGATAACGGTCCCCTTCGCTGCGCAGAGGGTTAGACCGGAACGGACTCCGGACTCGGGGTCGTCGGGGTCGCGCCGGGTGCAGCCGGACCACCAGTCTCCATGAGCGCGCTGCTGCGGCGCTTGCTGTTCCAGATGACTCCCACCAGGATCGCCAGCGCCACCAGGGCGATAGCGATGCGGATGGGGTTGCTCTGGTCCTTGCCGACCGAGAACTTGACGACGGCCGGCGCGATCAGCAGCGAGACCAGGTTCATCACCTTGATCAGCGGGTTGATTGCCGGGCCCGCGGTGTCCTTGAACGGGTCACCGACGGTGTCACCGATGACGGTCGCCTCGTGCGACCGCCGATCCCTTGCCGCCGTAGGCGCCGTCCTCGACCATCTTCTTGGCGTTGTCCCAGGCCCCACCGGAGTTGGACAGGAACACCGCCATCAGCACGCCGCCGGCGATCGCGCCGGCCGAGGTAGGCGCCGAGCGGGGCGTAGCCGAGCCCGAAGCCGACCGCGATCGGCGCCAGCACCGCGAGCAGTCCCGGGGTGACCAGCTCCCGCAGCGAGTCCCGGGTACAGATGTCGACGACCCGCCCGTAGTCGGGCAGCTCGGAGCCGTCCATGATCCCGGGCTTGGTGCGGAACTGCTCGCGGACCTCGAACACCACGCGTCCGGCCGCCCGGGACACCGCGCTGATGGCCAGACCGCTGAACAGGAAGACCACCGCGGCGCCGATGATCAGGCCGACGAGGGCGTTCGGACTAGGAGATGTCGAGCCCGCGTGACGGTCGCCGCTCCGGCCTTCGCCAGGCCTCGTGCGCACCGTCGTCGGTGAACGAGCCGAACAGCGCGGTCGCGGCCAGCACTGCCGTCGCGATCGCGATGCCCTTGGTGATGGCCTTGGTCGTGTTGCCGACCGCGTCGAGGTCGGTCAGGACGCGGGCGCCCTCCTCGTCGATGTCGCCGCACATCTCCGCGATGCCCTGGGCGTTGTCACTGACCGGGCCGAAGGTGTCCATCGAGACGATGACGCCGACCGTGGTCAGCAGCCCGGTGCCGGCCAGCGCGACGGCGAACAGGGACACCGGCACCGATCCCGATACCGAGCAGGTAGGCGCCGAAGACGGCCCCGCCGATGAGCAGCGCGGAGTAGACAGCGGACTCGAGGCCGACGCTGATGCCGGACAGGATGACGGTGGCCGGCGCCGGTCAGCGACGATCTTGACGATGTCTGCGCACCGGCTTGCGCCGGTGTCTCGGTGAAGTAGCCGGTCAGCAGCTGGATCGCCGCCGGCGAGCACGATGCCGATGAGCACGGCGACGAACGCGATCAGCTGCGGGTTGCCGCTGTGGCGTCCGGTCGGAGGAGCCGACGAGCTTGCTGAACTTGCTGGGCAGGAAGGTGAAGCAGACGATCGCGGCGCCCACCGCCGAGACCCCGCGCGAGATGAAGAAGCCGCGGTTGATCGCGGTCAGGCCGCTGCGGTCGCCCGCGCGCGGCGTTGGTCGCGAAGATGCCGATGACGGCGGTGATGACGCCGATCATCGGGATGAGCAGCGGGAAGACCAGGCCCTTGTCGCCGAAGGCGGCCTTGCCCAGGATCAGCGCGGCGACCAGGGTGACGGCGTAGGACTCGAACAGGTCGGCGGCCATGCCGGCGCAGTCGCCGACGTTGTCACCGACGTTGTCGGCGATGGTCGCGGCGTTGCGCGGGTCGTCCTCCGGGATGCCCGCCTCGACCTTGCCGACCAGGTCGGCGCCGACGTCGGCGGCCTTGGTGAAGATGCCGCCGCCGACCCGCATGAACATCGCCAGCAGCGCGGCACCGAAGCCGAAGCCCTCCAGCACCTGCGGGGCGTCGCCTTGGAGATGAGCACCACGACGGAGGCGCCGAGCAGGCCGAGCCCGACGGTGAACATGCCGACCGCCCCGCCGGTGCGGAACGCGATCCGCATGGCGCGCGTCTCGCCGTCGTTCTGCGGCGGCGGCGGCGACCCGGACGTTGCCGCGGACGGCCAGACCACATGCCCGATGTACCCGATCGTGACGGAGAACACCGCGCCGACGAGGAAGAAGATCGAGCGGCCGATCCGGAGGCCGTGCTGTCGGCCGGGCAAGCACGAGCAGACAGCAGGAAGACCACGACGACGAAGACGCGAGGGTCTCGGAACTGGCGGCGCAGGTACGCCGTGCGCGCCCTCCTGGACCGCCGAGCGCGATCTCCTGCATGTTCGCGGTGTCCCGCGTAGCGGCGAGGACCTCGCGCACGAGCACAGCCGCGACCCCCAGCGCCGAGATGGCGATGACGACCGATCAGCGCCGACGTAAGCGCTGTGACCCCCGGTCAGTGACAAGAGTCGCGCACCGCTCTGCGGCGAGGGCGGGCCGGACATTCGTCCTCCTTGACGATGGTTGGCGCGCACGCCACAACGCGGCTGGAAGGCCGCCATCGGATGCACGCCAGGGCCCCGGTCGATACCGGGCCTTGTATGGACATGCGAGCAGCGGCCATAATCGCTTGGCCGCGGAATGGATGAAGTGCTACGCCAGCGCAACGTTCGGCCCGTGCTTCGGCTCTACCGGAAAACGTCGGCCGGTCGAAGCGGCCCGCTAGGTGTTGACGATCGGCCAGCCCATGGTCACGACGGTGCCGCCGGACCCGCGAGGCCTCGACTGACATGTCGTCGACCAGGCCGGCGATCATCGCGAGGCCCAGCCGGCGGGCAGGCTGGTGACGTTGACGCTCGCCGCTCCAGGTGGGCCAGCTGCCCGAGCCGAGACTCGCGGCCGATTCCAGGAGCTCGGCCGCCTCCTCGGCGACGACGTCGCTGGCGCCCGCCGCCCGTCGCCGTCAGCGTCGCCGGGAGCCGCGCCGGTGAGCGGCGCGCCTGCGGGCCCGCGGTCCAGCACGGTGATGCTCGAGGACGTCGTTGTCATCGCGGACACCAGCACGTGATCGGCTCGGGCAGCCCTCCGACTGGTGCACGCTGCACCGCCCGCGCAGCAGGCCTCGCCGACGGCCAGCCGGACCTCGTCGAGGGCGGCCTCGTGCCACCCCGGCGGCGGGCTAGCGCGACGGCGACCAGCCGCGCGGTGCGCACGTGCGCGGGCACCGCGGCTGAAGGTGGAGCTCGACCGTGGGCATAGCGACCGCAAGCCGTGGGCTCGGAGGGTTAGGCTGCGGCCAACCGACTGCGGGCGTCGCCGGCCGCCAGGGCTTCGGCCACCGACGCGTGGATCGGGAAGACCTTGGTCAGACCGGTGATCCGGAAGATCTTCAGGATCCGCTCCTGGGTGCAGACCAGGCGCAGCGAGCCTCGTGGGCACGCACCCGCTTGAGCCCACCGACCAGCACGCCGAGCCCGGTGGAGTCGAGGAAGTCGACGCCCTCCATGTCGACGACCAGGTGGTAGTGCGCCACTGCGACCAGGTCGATCGAGCTGCTCGCGCAGCTTCGGCGCGGTGTAGACGTCGATCTCGCCGCCGACCTCGACGACGGTCGTCCGTCCCCTCGCGGGTCGACAGGGCTGAGGTCCACGGATCCTCCAGCGTGCTCGCGTCGAGCAGGTCGTGCACTCGGGTCACGCGGCTGCGTGCGGTCCGCGCGTGCGGTTGCCCAGCTGTCAGTATGGCATTCAACCACGCCACGGCGGGGTGCACGATGCCGGCACACTGCCGTCATGCCAGTCGTCGATACTCGGGCCCGATGGGCACGAATCGCCGCCGTTCGGCGGCCGCGGGCCGCCGCGACCGGCCGACGCTGGTGCGGGGCTGGCCGCTTGCGGCGCCGCGCAGCGCGCCGACCGGCTCACGCACACCGAGTACATGCCCGAGCGCGCCGCGGTGCACGCCGCCTGGCCGCGACTGGGTCGACCCGCGGCTGGTCGAGCCGCCGTGCGGCCGGCGGGCATCGACCCGCCGTGGCGGCACCAGGCGCAGGCCGCCGAGCGCGCCCTGCGCCGGCCAGCTCGTCGTCGTCGCCACCGGGCACCGCCTCCGGCAAGTCGCTGGCCTACCTGCTGCCCGCCCTGACCGCGGTGCTCAGGGTCGGCCGCCCGACGGCCGCGGCGCGCCGCGCTGTACCTCGCCCCGACCAAGGCGCTGGCCGCCGACCAGCTGCGCCGGTGCGCGGCGCTCGACGCTGCCCGGGATGCGCGCGGCGCCTACGACGGGGACACCCCGAGCGAGGAGCGGGACTGGGTGCGGGCGCACGCCGACTACGTGCTGACCAACCCGGACATGCTGCACCGCGCGCTGCTGCCCGGCGCACGAGCCCGTGGGCCTCGTTCCTGCGCGCGCTGCGCGTACGTCGTGGTCGACGAGTGCCACGTCTACCGCGGCGTGTTCGGCTCGCACGTCGCCGCGGTGCTGCGCCGGCTGCGCCGGGTGGCTGCGCCCGCTACCGGGCCGAGCCGGTCTTCGTGCTCGCCTCCGCGACGGTCGCCGGACCCGGCCGCGTCGGCCGGCGCGGCTGACCGGCCTGCCCGTGAGCGCGGTGACCGAGGACGGCTCGCCGCGCGGCGGCGCGTCGACCTTCGCGCTGTGGGAGCCGCCGCTGACCGACGCGCGCGGCGAGCGTGGCGCCCCGGTGCGCCGCACCGCGACCGCGGAGACCGCCGACCTGCTGGCCGACCTGGTGGTGGCCGGGGTGCGCACGCTGGCCTTCGTCCGCTCCCGGCGCGGCGCCGAGACGGTGGCGCTGCACGGCCCGGCGAGCTGCTGGCCGAGGTCGACCGACTCGGGCTGGCCGGACGGGTGGCGGCGTACCGGGCGGGCTACCTGCCGCGAGGAGCGCCGCGCGCTGGAGGCGCGGCTGCGCGCCGGCGCGGTCGCTCGGGCTGGCCACCACGACCGCGCTGGAGCTCGGGGTCGACGTCGCCGGGCTCGACGCGGTGCTGCTGGCCGGCTACCCGGGCACGCGGGCCTCGCTGTGGCAGCAGGCCGGCCGGGCCGGGCCGGCACGGCGCGAGGCGCTGGCCGTGCTCGTCGCCCGCGACGACCCGCTGGACACCTATCTGGTGCACCACCCCGAGGCGCTGTTCGGACCGCCCGGTCGAGGCGACCGTGCTCGACCCGGACAACCCCTACGTGCTGGCACCCGCACCTGGCTGCGGCCGCCGCCGAGCTGCCGCTGACCGACGGCCGACCTGCGACCTGTTCGGCCCGGCCAGCGCGCGGGCTGGTAGCCGATCTCGGCGCCGCGGGCTGCTGCGCCGGCGACCCGGGCGGCTGGTTCTGGACCGACCCGGGAGCGGGCCGTCGACCTGGCCGACCTGCGCGGCGACCGGCGGCGCGCCGGTGGCCGTGGTCGAGGCGGCGACCGGCCGGCTGCTCGGCACGGTCGACCGCGGGAGCGCCCACACGCACGGTGCACCCGGGGCGCTGTACCTGCACCAGGGCGAGTCGTACCGTCGTACGGACGCTGGACGTGGCCGACGGATGTCGCCCTGGTGCAGGCTGCGGACGTCGACTGGACCACCACCGCGCGCTCGCAGGTGACCGACATCGCGATCGTCGCAGGACCTGCGGCGACGCCGGCCGGCGAGCTGCACCGTCTGCTTCGGCACCGTCGAGGTCACCAGCCAGGTGGTCGCCTACCTGCGCCGGCGGATCGCCACCGGCGAGGTGCTCGGCGAGGAACCGCTCGACCTGCCGCCGCGCGCACGCTGCGCACCCGCGCGGTCTGGTGGACCTCGTCCCGGCAGCCATGCTCACGCGCGGCCGGACTCCCGCAGGCCGACGTTCCCGGCGCCGTGCACGCCGCCGAGCACGCCGCGATCGGCCTGCTGCCGCTGTTGGCGACCTGCGACCGCTGGGACATCGGCGGCGTCTCCACCGCCCTGCATCCGGACACCGGGCAGACGACCGTCTTCGTCTACGACGGGCACCCGGGCGGCGCGGGCTTCGCCGAGCGCGGCTTCCACGCGGCGGCGGCTGGCTGGACGCCACCCGCGAGCGATCGCCGCGTGCGAGTGCCGCTCGCGGCTGCCCGTCCTGCGTGCAGTCGCCCAAGTGCGGCAACGGCAACGACCCGCTGGACAAGGCCGGCGCCTCGCGGCTGCTGGCCGAGGTGCTGGCGGCGCTCGGTGGTCACTGAACTCCCGGCGGCCCGGCCCGCGCCACGGCTCGCGCGGCCATCGGCCGGCTGACACTGACCGCTACCACCACCGCTTGCCCGTCGACAGCGCAGGCGACCAGGCGCCCGCCGTTAGCCGCGGCGACCGCCCCGGCGTCGGTGCAGACAGCCGCTGGCGAACCGGCGAGTGCCTGGGCGCCGGCAAGCGCGGCGAGGTCAGCTGCGGTCTCGGCACGTTGTCGAGCCAGCGCAGCCCGTCCGGACGCCAGCCACAGGCCGGCTATGGCGCAACTGGCCATGACACCGGCGATTACCAGGACCGTCGCCGAACCGCGCTCGCCCTCGCCGGCGGCTGCCCTCATGGCGCCTGCTCGGCGCCGGCTGTGGCGGAACCCGTGACGGAGGGTGCGGACACGAGCGACGACAGCCCGCCGGGGACCGGCACCGAGGCCTGCACCGAGACCGTCACCTGACGGCTGGACCGGCTGATGGCGACCCGCGCGCCGGCCGGCAACACGGCCCCGAGCGCTCCGCGGATCACGGCGTCGGGATCGCCGCGGGCGGCCGCCCGTGCCCCCGCCCGGGCCGCATCCTGACAGCGCGCCTGCAACGCCACGGCTGATTGCATCCAGATGCCGACAGCGATGATCAGCATCAGCGCCGGGAGCGCCAGGGCCAGCTCGGCCGTGGCCGAACCGGACTCGCCTCGCCGGCGCCGCGCCAGCCTCACGGCGCGAGGTTGAGCGCACGCGACACCACCGACTGCAGCAGGCCGTGCACCTCGCCGCTGTGCACGACGACCCACAGCACCCCGGCGAACCCGCAGGCGGCCAGCGTGCCCACCGCATACTCCGCCGTCGACATGCCCGCCTCGTCGCGCGCCGGTGCTCGCCGGCGGCGGGCCACCGCACTCGAAAGATTGATCACGTGTCCTCCCTGGCTGGTCCGATGCGATGAGGCTTCCCGGAATGCGCGGTGCGGGCGGCTGGAATCTGGTGCCGGTGAATCGCGCGGCGCTCTCCCCAGCCCCCCGTGAACCGCTTGACCTCAGCGCACGGCGTCCTACGGGAGCAAGCCGGCGCCGAGTCCGAGCACCGCCGGAACGACGGCCAGCAGCAAGAAGGCCGGCAGCAGGCAGAGGCCCAGCGGGAGGGCGGACAGGACGCCAACGCGCTGCGCCTTGGCCAGCCGATCGAACTGCTCGTCGGCGCGCAACTGCGCGGCCACCCCGATCAGCTGGTCGCTCATCGCGCTGCCGGTCTGCGAGCTGCGCCGGAAGACCGCTGCCAGCGGCGACAGGGCGCCATCCTCAGGAAGCGCTTCCTGGGCCGTGTCGCCGCCGGAGAGCGCGTCGGCGGCGCCGGTCAGCGCCGAGCCGAGCGGATCTGCGACGTGGGCTCCCGCGGCCTGCAGCGCTGCGGCAGGAGTGGCACCGGCGTCCAGGCACGCCGCCACGAGCTCGGTCGCGAACGCGCTCACCCGGACCGGTATGGGTCGGTCGGCCCGATCCGCCAGACGCCGCAGCACGGCGCGGCTGAGCGCGAAGATCGCCGGCCCCGCCGCGCATCCGCCCGGCCATCCCAGCAGCAGCCCCGCAGCCGCGCCGGCCAGCGCGCTGGCGAGCCCGGGACCTGACGATCTCCAGCGGCTCGCCCGGCGACGAGCCGGAGCCGCCTGCCCGCTGCTGGCGGCGAGGTGCCTTAGCCGGGATGCAGCGCGCTCCCCGGTCGACGGGGCTACCAGTGCCAGCGACGCCAGCAGCAGGAGCCCACCGGACGCCAGCCCCGCGTCACGCACCGGCGGCGTCCGCGAGCCGGTCGAGCCAGGTGAGGCCCGCGAGGTCGAGCACCGTTCCGAGGACGAGGCACGCCTGCCCCGCGCCAGTGGTGAGCAGCACCCGAAGCGCTCCGGACCCTGACAGCTGACCCAGGACGGCCCCGGCGAGCGGCAGCACGGCCAGCAAGCGGGCACTCGCCCGCGCCGACGCGAGCGCTGCGTCGGCCTCCCGCTCGACCCGCAGATCGGCCATCGCGCCGTCCGCGATGCGATGCACCGGCCCGGCCAGGCTGCTTCCGCTGCGCTGGCACACCGACCAGGCGGCCGCCAGCGCCGCCGCGGGCGTGCCCGGCGCCGACTCACCGCGGAGCACGGCCGCGGGATCGCCGCCCGACGCATCGGCAGCGGCAGCGGCGAGCATCCGTCCGCGCAACCCGTCGGCCGGCTCCGCGGCTCCGGCGGCCAGGTGCAATGCCGCGGCTGGTGGCAGACCGCTGCCGAGCTCTGCCGCGAGCGCTCGCAGCGCCGCCAGGTCGGCCACGCGAGCTGCCCGGGCGAGTCGCCGGCGGCGGGCCGCGCGGGCCCGTCGCATCAGCGCGTAGCCGGTCAGGCAGCCCACGATGGCGGGCACCGGACCGGTCAGCACCGCGAGCACGATCGCTGCCGCGACCGCGCCGGCCGCGCGGCTGCGCGTGCCGGTGAGCTCCCGAAGGCCCGCCCGGGGCCGGGCACCGCGTGGTACGAGCCGGTGGGCCGCAGGCCGGGCGCCGGTCGCCAGCCAGGCGGCCCCGGCGGCCAGGCCGGCAGCGGGCAGGGCGAGCTGTGGATCGGCGCCGGCGATCATGGCGGCGCCAGCGCGGCCGGCAGCGGAAGGTCGCGACGATCCAGCAGGTCGCGAAGGAGCGGCGCGCCGGGGCCCCGCTGGACGTCCGCCGAGGCGCCGTCCCAGGACAGTGCCGTGACCGCCTGCACCAGCTCTGCGCCGCGTTGCAGCACGGCGATCTCCGTGACCCGCCGGGAGCCGTCACGCGCGCGGCGCAGATGCACGGCGACCCGCAGCGCTGACGCCAGCAGGCTGTGCGCCGCGGCGCGCGGCAGGCCGGCGAGCATGGCGAGCGCCTCGACCCGGGCGGGCACGTCCGCAACTCCGTTCGCATGCAGCGTTGTGAGACCACCGTCGTGACCGGTGTTTCCCGCGAGCAGCATGTCGAGCAGTTCCGCGCCCCTGACCTCGCCGACGATGACGCGGTCGGGACGCATCCGCAGCGCCTGGCGGACCAGTTCCCGAAGGGTGATCTCGCCGGCGCCTTCGACGTTGGGCGGCCGGGCTTGCAGCCGCACCACGTGGGGATGCTCGACCGTCAGTTCGGCGGTGTCCTCGACGACGAGGATCCGCTCGCCGGGGTCGGCGCGCGCGAGCAGCGCACCGAGCAACGTGGTCTTACCCGTCCCCGCCCCGCCGGAGATGACGAATGCCAGCCGGGCCGCGATCAGCGCATCGAGCACTTCCTCGAGTGCCGGGTGCAGGCTCGCCCCAGCTACCAGTGCCGGCAGGTCGAGCGGGCTGGCCCGGTGGATGCGCAGCGAAAGGTGCACGCCCGAGACGGCGACCGGGGGCAGGGCGGCATGCAGCCGCACACCGCCGGCGAGCCGGGCGTCGACGAAGGGGCTTCCGGTGTCGAGCCGCCGTCCGGCTGCTGATGCGAGCCGGACGGCGAGCCGCCGCACTTCGTCGTCGCTGGAGAAGGAGAGTGGCTCGCGCACCAGGCCGTGCCCGCGATCAGCCCACACCTGGGCAGGCCCGTTGACGAGTACATCGGTCACTTCCGGATCCCGCAGCAAACCGGCGAGCGGCCCGGCGGGCACGGTCATGCGGCGGTTCGCTGCGGGGCGGCGTCGAGCTGATCGAGCAGGTGCGCGCAGAGCCGGGCGAGCGGGCCGCGGGGCTGCCCGGGCGGCACCCCCCGCTCGTAGTCGCGAACCAGCCCGGGCTCGGCGCGGACCGCGCCGGCGAGGGGGATGGCGAGCGAGCGCGTGATGGCGGGCACGGACAGGCCGCTCGGCGCCGGACCTCGTACGACAGCCTGCACATCGGCGGCGGCGGGCCGAAGCGCCCCGGCGAGCTGGGCTGCTGCGGCGACGGCGCGTACCTGCGCCGGGACGACCAGGTAGACCCGGCGGGCCACCGCGAGCGCGGCCGTCGACGCCGGATCGATCGCTCTCGGCAGGTCGACCACCACCAGCTCGCACTGCCGGCGCCCCTCGTCCAGCACCCGCGACACGAGGTCAGCGCTCAGCGCCGCGGGCTGATCGCGATCAGGGGCCAGGACGTGAAGACCTAGCCGTGCGGGCAGCCGGTCGAGGAACCCGCCGACCATCGCCCGCTCGGCGAGCAGCTGTGCCCATCTGTCACCCGCCGCGGATTCCAGCCCGAGTGCGAGGTCGACTCCTCCTCCGAACGGATCGGCGTCGACGAGCAGGGTGGCTAGCCCCCGGGCTGCGCTGGTACGCGCCAGGGCCGCCGCGAGCGTGGTGGCGCCGGCACCGCCCTGGCCCCCGATGACGCAAAGCACCGGCGCCCGATCTGCGGCCGCTTCGCGCCGCTCGCCCAGCAGCCCGACCAGCCATCCGGCGGCCGACGGGAGCACCGCCACATGGTCAGCTCCCACCTCCTGCGCGAGCATCCACAGCCGATCACTCGCCGAGCCGACGACGACCACGCGAGAGCGCCGGGGCATTCGGGCGGCGGTCTCGGCGAGCTCGGCGCCGAGCAAGACGACGGAGGCGCCCTCCCACGCGCGTTGCAGCGCCGCCGGGTCGGCGGCGACGACCGGTGGGATGCCCGCGGCGGCGCACAGCCGCAGCAGTTCCTCGAGCAAGGCAGGCTCGGACGTCACGACGAGCGGGCGGGCGGAAGGGGTGGGGCGCGGGGAGCCGGGCTGGGAAGTCACGCGCGCACTCTCGCCCACTTTGGCTGTGGACGGAGCGCTCCGTCCACAGGCCGGGTGTGCTAGGGGTCGGCTCAGCCGCGGGCGAGCGCCTCGCAGATCGCCAGCGAATCGCGCGCCCCGAGTTCGATCGCGTGGCAGCAGTGTGCGACCCACCTGGCCAGCCCGTCGGCGCCGCCGGTGGCGTAGCCGGTTGCCGCCGTCAGGTACTCCTCGCGCAGCTCGACGTGCCCCACGTCGGGTGCGGTGAGTGCTTTGGGATCCAGCCCGCGCGCGAGCAGCACCAGACGGGCCGCTCCCCGCGCCACGACCCCGTTGGCCTCGTGGAAAGGCGCCAGCGCCAGCAGTTCCCCGTGCACCACAGCGGAAACGACCGCAGCCGGCGCCTTCGTCGGCTGCGCGAGGAGCTGCGCGAGTGCTCCGAGGCGCCGGGCCGTGGCCGCAGCGTCCTGCCCGCCTCGCGGCCGTCCCAGCAACTCCGGGGTGGTCAGGTCGGCGGCGGCGAGCACATGCAGGCGCGCGAGCACCTGCCTCGGCGCGCGGATGAACGTGTCGCGTAAGCCGCCCAGCTGCGCACTGACGCGCAGCGCGCCTTGGACGACCGGGTCGGCGCTGCCCTCGGCGCGCAACTGCTCCAGTGGGATGTCGACGCCGTCGAGCGCCGCGGAGGCGCGCGCGGAGCGCAGCGCGGCCTCGACGGAGACCTCAGCGCTCTGACGACGCAGGACCCGCGAGGTCAGGAGCCGGTCGACGGCGGCGCGCGCGTTGGCAGCGGCCGCGGCCACTTGCGGGATCCGGGCTATCGCCGCGAAGGCGTCGTGCTCTGATCCCGCGGCGTTCGCACTCGTGTCGGCAGGCACGACCGGCGACGCTACCCACGAACATCATCCGGCGCTCGGCCCGCGTAGCCTCCGGCGTGCAGTGTGAGATCGGTGGCCTGCGGGCAGACGATTCATGACCGCACGATCGGCATCACGCGGCGCCGCGGAATGGATCATCATGGCGGGACGAGCACCAACCTCGAAGGAGAACCCGGTGGCGATATCGGCGCACACCCGGCCAGCGGCCGCGAGTTCCAGCAACGGCCGTGGCGGGTCGGCTTCTGGCGAGGAAACGATCGGCGAACTCGTCGCGACGGCGTCCCGGGACGTGTCCCTGCTGATCCGTCAGGAAGTGGAGCTGGCCAAGACCGAGGTGAAGGCCGCTGCCACGAGCGCCGGGCTCGGGGCTGCGTTCCTCGCACTGGCCGGATTTCTCGGATTCTTCGCGTTTTTCGCGATCACGATCGCCGCGGGGGAGGGCCTGCACGCTACCGGCATCGGACGCGCGTACTCGTTCCTGATCGTCACGGCGGCCTATCTGATCGTCGCCGGCCTGCTGAGTCTTTTCGCGGTGGCGCGGCTGAAGAAGGTCGGTCCGCCCAAGCGGGCGATCCAGACCGTGAAGGACGACGTCGCCTGGATCAAGCACCCGACCGTCGTCCCGACCACCAAGATCGAGAGCCACTAGCCCATCGCGGTCATGTCCGTCGAGCCCACGAGCGTCCTGGTGCCCGGCCCGTGGACACACCGGGACGTCTCGACGAACGGCACGCGGCTGCACGTTGCGGAGGTCGGCACCGGGCCGCTGGTCCTGCTGGTGCACGGGTTCCCGGAGTTCTGGTGGTCCTGGCGCCATCAGCTGACCGCGCTCGCCGGGGCGGGATATCGCGCGGTCGCCTGTGATCTACGGGGTTACGGGGCCAGTGACAAGCCCCCGCGCGGCTACGACATCTTCACGCTCGCGTCCGACCTCGCCGGTCTCATCCGGGCGCTCGGCGAGCGCCAGGCGGTGCTGGTGGGGCAGGACTGTGGCGGTTTCCTGGCGTGGGCGACGGCGGTGCTGCACCCGGATGTCGTGGGCCGCCTCGTCGTGGTGGGCGCACCGCATCCGCTGCGCATGCGGCAAGCGATCTTCGCCGATCTGGGAGGCCAGCTGCGCGCCAGCGGCTACCTGCTGGGCTTTCAGCTGCCCTGGAGGCCCGAACGCGAGCTGGTTCGAGGCGACGCGGCCCTCGTCGCCGATCTGATGAGGCGCTGGAGCGGGCCCGGGTTTCCCGATCCGCAGACCGAGGCCCGCGTTCGGCAGGCCATGCAGATACCCGGGGTCGCCCACAGCGCGCTGGAGTACTTTCGCTGGATCTTTCGCTCGATGTTTCGCCCCGACGGCTGGCGGATGCTGCACGACATGCGCGAACTGGTGACGGTGCCGACCCTGCAATTGCAGGGCATGCGCGACACCTGTGTGCTTGCGGCGACGGCCCGGGGATCCGGTGAGTACGTCGCTGCGCCCTACGCGTGGCGAACGCTCCCCGGCGTGGGCCACTTTCCGCACGAGGAGGCCCCGGACGCTTTCAACGCCGAGCTCTTGAGCTGGCTGGGCTGATCCGCGTGACCGGTGCGCCCCGCGACCGCGACCGTGCCGGGCGCCCGTTCAGTGCTCGCCCCCGCGACGCTCTCGGACGCCCGCTCCCGCGCGGCTCGCCGTCGGCACTGCAGGAGCTTGATCCAGCCCTCCTGGATGCCGAACCGGCGGCGCTGCTGGTGCACGCGCAGCGGCTGCTGGCCGCCGGCCGCCCGTTCCAGGCACACGAGCTACTGGAAGCCGGCTGGAAGCGTGCCCCGGAAAGTGAACGCCCGCTCTGGCGCGCGCTCGCGCAACTCGCCGTCGGCGTCACGCATGCCGGGCGCGGCAATGCCGCCGGGGCGAGGGCCCTGTACGACCGGGCGGCGCGCGAACTCGAAGCCTGGGATCTTCGAGCAGTACCGCACGGCATCGACGTCACCGGTCTGGCCGTGGCAGCTCGCAGCCTCGCGCAAGGCCAGCAACCGCAGGAGATTCGGCTCACCCGCCCGCACGTTTAAGCGGCCGGGTTCTGCTCCTGCGCGGCACGCTCGAGGCCGTCGAAGAAGCGGGCGGCGATGGTCGCGAACGCGCTCGCCAGCTCCTCGGGGATCGGCTCCTCGGCGGTGAGCGAGAAGACCACGTTGGAGCGTCCGGGACCGGCGGAGGTCACGTGCAGGGCGCCCACCGTGGAGGGCATTCCCTCGATGAGGAGGCGGAACTCGGAGATGTAGGCGGTGGGGGTGCGGCGCGGCGCCGCGGTGGTCACCTCGATGGCGAACTCGCGGTCGGCAGTGAGCCGAAGCACTCCGGACACCTGCCCCGGGCGGGTCTCGGTGAGGATGGCCTCGGGCAGGAAGCTCGCGGCCGCCGGCCCGCTGATGAGGAGCAGGGCCGAGGCGGGATCGCCCGCGACGACGCGACTGGCGGACAAGCTCGTGGCCATCAGGGCTCCCTCAACGACTGTCCTCAATTTACCCGGGGCGCTTACTTTTGCAACCATTGAGCAAGCGAGTTGTCCTGATATGCGACGGTCAGTCGCAACCCCGCGTGCTGACCGCGCTCGTCGCCGCCTGCCCGGCCTGGGCGTCCGAGGCGACCTCGCCGGCGGTGAGGGCGTACCCGGTGTCCGGACTGTCGGTGGCCGCAGCGAAAACGACGCCGTACACCTGACCGCTCGGCGTGAGCAGCGGTCCCCCGGAATTGCCGGGCCGCACCGACGCGCGAAGGCCGTAGATCTCACGATCGACGGTGGACTGCGAGTAGATGTCGACGCCACGCGCCGTGATGCGATCACGGATTCGTGCGGATACGGCGGTGAAGGGGCCGTTCTCCGGGTAGCCGATCACGATGGCCGGGTCCCCGGCCGACCCGCTTCGGGTCGAGAACGCGAGGGACCGCAGCCGCAGGCTCGGCACGTACAGCACGGCGACGTCACGCTTGGGATCGAAGAGCACGGTGGTGGCGGCGAGTTGAGTGCCGTTCACGTCGACGGTGGGATGGGGGACGCCTGCGACGACGTGGGCGTTGGTCATCACGTGCTGGGGCGCGTACACGAAACCGCTGCCCTCTATGGCCTTTTGGCACGACGGCGCGTCGCCGCTGACCTTCAGGATGCTCGGGCGCACCAGCGCTACCACCGGGCTGCTCGCGAGCGCGGGATCGGGCGGGCGGGTCGGGACGATCGTGTCGCCGCCGAGCCCGGCGAAGACCTGGGGGAAGCCTTGCTGCTCCACCAGCCGCAGGAAATTCGCGAACAGCTGCCGGGCGCTGTCGGGCACCAGCGAGTCGACCGCCTGGATGATGGCACTGCCGTGCACTTGCCGGCGCAGCGATTCGTACGGCGACCGGTTCACCGCCGTCGCCATCAGCCAGGCCACCAGCAACACGGAGATCCCGGAGACGATGGCTCCGCCGACCGAGTCGACGGTTTGGGCCGGACGCCAACGGATCCGGGTGCGTCCGGCCGCGGCCAGCGCGGACGCGACCAGCTGCCCGAGCGCCGCGCCCAGGAACACCACGACGATGCCGGTGACCGGGGAGCGCTTGCCGTTGCCGATGAGACTGCTGATCGAGGGGGCGAGCTTGGCCCCGAGAATCGCGCCGCCGAGGAATCCGATGAACGACATCACGCCGACGATGAAGCCCTGGCGGTAGCCCGAGATCCCGAACGCCACCACGGCGAGCAGCAGCATCCAGTCCAGGAGGTCAAACACGGTCGTCCTCGGCCGGCTGCGGCAATTCGTTGACGACGCCCGGGGTCCAGGGCTGCTCCCACCCGCCGAGGCGCAGCAGCCGGTCCAGCAGACCTGCCGTGAAGCCCCACACCAGCATCCCCCGCACGTTGAACGCGGGCCCTACCCATCCGGAGGGGTGACGCACCCGCTGGCGGCTGGCGGGATCGGCCAGTTCGGCGACGGGTACGCGGGCGACGGCCGCCACCTCCTGGACGTCGACCGCCTCCACCGGGTGCGGCTCCCGCCACCAGGCCAGCACCGGGGTCACCACGAAGCCGGTCACGGGAATGAAGAGCTCCGGCAGCTCGGCGACGATCTCGACCGATGCGGGGTCGATCCCGACCTCCTCCTGGGCCTCGCGCAGCGCCGCGCCGATGGCCCCGCCGTCCTCGGGGTCGAGTGCGCCCCCGGGGAAGGCGGGCTGCCCGGCGTGCGAGCGCAGCGTCGCGGCTCGCTGGATGAGCAGGACGTCAGGGCCCGCTGGACCCTCGGCGAAGAGCATCAGCACGGCCGCGGGCCGGCCGCCGGTCTCGGGGGGCAGGAAGCGGCTGATCTCTTCTGCCCTGACCAGGCGGGCCTCGGCGGCGAGGCGGGTCAGGCTCTCGGGCAGCGACCGCACGACGGCATCGGGTTTCGGCGTGCTCAGGGGACTTCCTCCACATCGCGCTTGACGAGCCGCAGGGCCAGCTCATGATCGACTGGCCCGAGCCCGAATGACGGGCAGTCGCGGCTCACTCCGCAGGCGCCGCAGGCCGGCTTGCGGGAATGGCAGACCCGCCGGCCGTGGAAGATCAACCGGTCGCTCATGATCGTCCACTCCTTGCGGGGTATCAGCGCGGCCAGCTCGGACTCGACCTTCACCGGGTCCTCCTGCCTGGTGAACATCATCCGGCGAGCCAACCGTCCGACGTGGGTGTCGACGGTGATGCCGGGGACCCCGAACGCATGGCCGAGGACGACGTTCGCCGTCTTGCGCCCGACCCCCGGAAGCTTGACGAGGTCGTCGAGCCGGCGGGGCACCTGACCTTCGTGACGCTCCGTGAGCGCGGCCCCGAGTCCGATGAGTGATTGGGCCTTCGCGCGAAAGAACCCCAGGGGCCGCAATAGGCCCTCGAGCTCGGGCCTTTCGGCCCCTGCGTAAGCCGCTGCGTCGGGGTAGCGCCGGAAGAGTCTCGGGGTGTTCTCGTTGACGCGTTTGTCGGTCGTCTGAGCCGAAAGAATCGTGGCCACCAGCAGTTCTAGCGGCGTGGTGAAGTCCAGCGCGCATCGCGCGTCGGGGTGCAGGACGCCGAGCGTGCGGACGATGCGCCGGGCACGGCGGGTCAGGGCCAGCGCCGACTCGTCCCGGTCCGTCACAGCAGCAGCGTACGGGGCTCAAGGGATCGGCCAATCGCTCCGACCTCATAGGTAAGTCGCCGCCCTGGACGTGCCCCGGTCGGGACGACGCGAGCTACGCGCGAGGAGAGGGCCCGTGTTCGATCAGCTGGAGGATTCCGCGCGCGAGGAAAAACGGCGCCTGCAGGCCGAGTCTCGGGCGGCGCGGGCGGCCGCCCGCGCGGCGGCACGTGCGATCGCTCCCCGACGCGCCGCGGAACTTTCCCATCTCAGTCTCAAGGGCCTGCGGGCATACCGCGCCGCCCTGGCCGCCGAAGAGGACCGGGTCTCATACTGGCGGCGCATCATCCAGGCCAGGCTGGACACCGTGCGGATGGTCGAGGGTGTCCGTACCATCGACGCGAGCGCGCTGAAGCCGGTGCTGTCGTCGGTGCGGATCGGCCGGGGCCGCTCCGCCCTGGTGCGGGTCGTGCCGATTGACGACATCCCGCCGCTGCCCGATCTCGAACGGTTGTGGGAGGCGGTTCACGATGCGACCAGCCCCGAGGAGCAAAAGCAGCTCGAGATCGACCTCGAGCGCGCTGAGCGCGACCTTTCCGAGTACCGGCAAGCGCTGCACCGGCGCATCGCCACCGCCAGCGAGGAACTCATCGCCCGCTACCGTGAGCATCCGCTCGATTGCCTGAGCGCCCTGCCGGTCTAGACATCCCGTCGGGCACGCGCAACCGACTGATCGCGAATCTTGATTCATTAGAAAACAGGACATATACCAATATACTGGCGAACTCACTGGGGGTTCTGTGGAGTATCCGAGATCCGTGCTGGCATGCTGACTGGCGTGGAAGACCTGCTGGGACGCATGCCGGTCTTCGCGGGCCTGACCGACGAGGCGCGCGGAGCCCTTGCTGAGCGCCTGTCCCGCCGTCCTGAGCGGCGAAGCTCTGTTGTCTTCGAAGAGGGCGAGCCCGGTGACCGGGTGTTTCTCATCCTCGCCGGCAAGGTGAAGATCAGCCGCCGCTCGACCGATGGACGTGAGAACCTGCTCGCCGTCCTTGGCCCCGGCGATATCTTTGGCGAGCTCTCGCTGTTCGACCCCGGGCCTCGCACGGCGACGGCCACCGCGCTCACCGACGTCGAACTCGCCTCGCTCGAGCATTCCGCGCTCAAGCCGTGGCTCACCGACCGCCCGGAAGCCGCCGAGCTCCTGCTGCGGGTACTGGCCCGCCGGCTGCGGCGTACCAATGAGGCCATGGGCGATCTCGTCTTCACCGACGTGCCCGGCCGGGTGGCCAAGCAACTGCTCGATCTGGCCGACCGGTTCGGCGTTCCCGGCACATCCGGCGCCGTGCGGGTCGAGCACGGGCTCACCCAGGAGGAGCTGGCCCAGCTCGTCGGCGCCTCCCGCGAGACGGTCAACAAGTCGCTCGCCGACTTCGCCACGCGCGGCTGGCTGCGTCTGGACAGCCGGGCCGTGATCCTGCTCGACCGCGATCGGCTAGCGCGCCGAGCCCGCTGACCTCTCGGTCTCGCTCGGTTCGCCGCCTGCACTCGCCCCACCGCTCGTCGCGTCGGCGAGCGCCGCGATGAGCCTGCGGGTCTGCGCCTCCTCGCTGCGCGATTGCGTGGCGACGGCGATGTCCAGCGCTTGCTGGTAGGCGTCCTCGGCCAGCACGTCGTCACCGGTGGCGTGCAGGGCCGTCCCGAGCGCCCGGAACGCCAGAACGCGGCTGCGAACGTCCTCGGCGGGGGTCGCTACCGCCTCTCGCGCCACGTCGAGCGCCTCCTGCGGGCGTCCGGCGTCGACCAGCGACCCGGCGAGGTGGGCGAGTGCCTGGCGGCGCGGGAAGAGCAGGGTGCTCCCCGGTGCGGCTGCCAGCACCTCGCGTAGCCGGCGCACGGCCTCGTCGGGTTCGCCGCGGGCGCGCCGGACCTGCGCGTCGAGTACCGCGACCCCGAGAGCGGCATGGGGCTCGAGGTCGAGGCGCACCAGGACGCCGAGAGCCTGCCGGGCCTTCATCGCCGCCTCGTCGACGTTGCCCATTTCCAGGTGCGCGAGTCCGGCGCCGGTGTAGGCGAAGGCCGTGTTCAGAGCGTGCTCGCCGGCGTCGGCGCTTTCGAGCGCGGCTTCGAACAGGCGTAACGCCTCCGTCGGATTCCCGGCGGCGCGGGCCGCGGCGGCGCTGGCTATCAGCGCGAACGAGCGTCCCCAGTTGTCGCCGCTCTCGGTGAGTGCCTGCGTCGCGAGTTTCGCCTCCTGCTGCGCGGCCTGGACGTCACCCAGCTCCGCGGCGGCGAGCGCGTCGATGGTGCGGCACATCGCGACGCCCCAGTTCTCGGCGAGCGACTCGGCCAGCGGGATCAGCGCCCGGGCCGTCGCGCGACCATCGGCCAACCGGCCTTGCAGGACCCGAACGAGAGCTTCGGTGCCAGCGCACCAGGCGAGCCCTCCCGTGTCATCGAGCTCGCCGAACAGCTCGGCGGCGTCAGCCAGTGCCTGGTCGGCGGCTGCGTAATCCCCGCGGGTCGTCGCTGACCAGGCCAGATGCTCGAGCGCCCAGGCGGCGCCCCGGCCATCGCCGGCCAGCTGGGCGAGCTCCAGCGCGTGACTGAACCGTTCCTCCGCCCGCCGGAGCCGGCCCGCGTAGTAGTCGACCAGCCCCAGCTGACGGACCGCCGATGACATCCACCGCTGATGGCCGGCGGCTCTCGCCTCGGTCAGCGCTATCGTCAGGGTTTCGACGGCTTCCGCGTCACGGCCCTGCTTTTGGCGTAGCTCGCCGAGCACGACCAGCACCGCGAGCCGCAACTCTCCAGTGGCACCCTCGACGGCCGGCCCGATCTCGGCCTCCGCCTCGTCGAGCCGGCGCAGCGACGCCAACGCGGTGGCCGCGGTCATCCGGCGCGAGATCACGAGGTCCTCGGGCTGATCGGCCTCGCCCAGCCGGGCTGCGCGGGCGAGCAGTTCCGCCGAGCCGCGGTACTCATCGCGCGAGCGGGCCTGCTGCCCCAGGCGTACCAGCGCGGCATAGCCGACGAACCGCACCTCGCGCACCGGGTCGTCGGCCGGCAGACCCATGGACTCGGCGAGCTGCAATGCCTGCTCCGCCTGGGCGCCGACGAACGGGTCGACCTGGGCGCTGCGGACCCTGGCGCCGCGCTCGGCGGCCCACAGCGCAGCGCGGGCGTGGCGGCGTGCCCGGTCGGCCTTCGGCAAGCTTCCGTACGCGACATCGCGCGCCATCGGGTGGGTGAAGGTCCACCAGATCTCGCCCTTGCTGCCCGGCGGACGAACAGCTGGCGCGCAGTCAGCTCGTGCAAGCGGCCTGCACCTCATCGTCGCTGCGCTGATCGACGACGCCCAGCGCCTCGGCGGCGAACCGCAGGCCGAGTACGGAGGCGGCACGTAGCACCGACTTGGCGGCTGGCTCGAGACGGTCGATGCGGGCGGCCAGCACGGACTGCACCGCCGCCGGAAGCGCGTCGGCAGGCAGCGGACCGGAGGCGACCCAGGAGTCGCCCTCACGCTGCAGCAGACCGCGGTCGACGAGCAGGTGGAGCAGCTCGGCGAGGAAGTACGGGTTGCCCTGGGCGCGGCCGAGCATGGCCGACCGCAGGGGATCGGCCAGGTCACTGCCGCCGAGATACGCGCGCAGCAGCCGGTGGGCCGTCTCTCGTCCAGCGGGTCAAGCGTGACCTGGCGCGGGGACGGGACGATCCGCGATCGTTGCCGGGTCGCGCCCGATCAGGACCAGCAGGATCGGACCCCGCAGCCGCTTGGCGACCTCGCCGATCGCGTCGAGCAACTCCTCGCTCGCCCACTGCAGGTCGTCGATGACGACCAGCAGCGGACCCTCGATGGCCAGCGCTCGCAGCAGGGTGGCGGTCGCGTCCAGGACGCCGTCGCGTCCGTGCGGATCGGCCGGGCTGCCGTCGTGCGCCGCGCCGGCCTCCGACTCGTGCTCGATCCCGAGCAGCTGAAGCAGCCGGTCGGCGAGTGCGCCGGGGACCCAGAGCGACGGCGCCAGGTTGTCCAGGCGCGCCAGCGTGCGGTGGACGCGCTCCACCGCGGCCTCGGGCTCGTCCTCGTCGGTGATTCCGCAGGCGGTGCGCACGAGCTCGACCAGCGGTGCCAGGTGGCGGCCTTCCCCGTAGGGCATGGCCCGCCCGAGCAGCACCCGCCCGTCCGGCAGCTCTCCCGCGAAGCGGATCAGCTCGCCGACGGTGCGGGTCTTGCCGACTCCGGCCTCGCCGCTGACATAGATCGTCGCCGGGCTCCCGCTCTCGGTGACGTCGAGGCTGGCGCCCACCAGGCGGGCGACCTCGGTCTCGCGGCCGACGAAGGGCGCCTCGTCGCCGAGCCCCAGCTGCCCCGCGGTCGTCGGGCGCAGCGCCACCAGCTCGTACGCGGCCACCGGCTCGCGTTTCCCCTTGAGCCGCAGGGGTTGCAGGGCGCGCCACGAGGCCAGGGTCATCGTCGCCACGGCGGTGTCGCGGCCCGCGAAGATCGAGCCGACCGAGGCGGCGTCGGACAGCCGCGAGGCGGTGTTCACCGTGTCGCCGACCACTGTGTACGAGAGTGCTGCCTGCACACCGGCCAGCACCTCACCGGTGTTCAGCCCGACCCGTAGCCCGAGCCGGCGCCCGCCGCCGAGCTCGTCGGCGATCAGCCGGCTGACCTCGTGTTGCATGTTGACGGCCGCGCGTACCGCCCGCTCGGCGTCGTCCTCGTGCGCAGTAGGGGCACCGAAGACGGCCATGATGCCGTCGCCGGTCAGCTTGTCGACGTGACCCCCGACCTCGATCACGACCCGGGCCAGCGCCGCCAGCACCCGGTCGGTGACTTCACCGACGCGCTCGGGATCGAGGTCCTCGGCCCAGGCGGTGAAGTCGGAGAGATCACCGAACAGCACGGTGACGACCCGGCGCTCGGCTGACTCGTCGATGCGTTCGGTCGTCAGCGGCATGCCGCAGACGTGGCAAAAGCGCGCCCCGGCGACCGTCGGGGTCGCGCAGGCGGGGCAGCGCAACGGTGCAGTGGACGCCGTCGGCAAGCTGCCCGTTGGCGGCGAGGTCATCACGCTCAGCCGGGAGGCTCGCCGGTGCGTACCAGGCTGGCCTCGGCCATACGCGCGGCGATCTCGTTCGCTGGGGTGGGGGTGAGGTCAAGCTGGTCGGCCAGCGAAGGCGTCTGCTTGACGAGGTGGTCGAGCTGGGCGTGCACCGACAGCTCGGCGGCGGCCCACAGCACCTCAGGCACGTCCAGGTAGACGATCTCGACGACCTCGCGCGGGGTGCGCGCCCCGTTGGCCACGGCCTTCGCGACCTGCGACAGCCGCTCGGCCCGGTGAGCCAGGTACTCCTCGGCGACCCGGCCGGCGCTCGGTAGCTCCGGGCCATGGCCGGGCAGCACCGTCGCCTCGCCGTACTCGCGCAGCGCCTGCAGGCTCTCCAGGTAGGGGCCGAGCTGCCCGTCCGGCCAGGCGACGACCGTCGTGCCGCGCCCGAGGATGGTGTCGCCGGTGAGCACGGCGTTGTCGTCCGGCAGGTAGAAGGACAGCGAATCGGCGGAGTGCCCGGGCGTGCCGATCACCTCGAGGTGCACCCCGCACTGGTGGAAGTAGTCGCCGGCCTGCAGCGGCTCCCCGAACCGGCGGTCGAGCGCGAGCACCGGGGCTCCGGTCAGCTCGGCGAGCCGCGCCGATCCGCCGCTGTGGTCCGGGTGGCCGTGGGTCAGCAGGATCAGCTCGATCGGGCCGACGGCGGCGACCCGCGCGAGGTGGGACTCGTCGGGCGGGCCGGCATCGATGACGACGTACCCCCCGGTATCGCCGGCGTCGCCCCCGCGAAGCATCCAGGTATTGGTGCCCTCAAGGGTCATCGGGCTCGGGTTGGGCGCCAGCATCACCGACGCGGTGGGGGTCACGGTGCGCAGGACGGCGGGCCCACCGGCAGGTGTTTCGGTCACGAGTCGTACCCCTTCTCATGCGGAAGCAGCAGCTCCACTTGATCGCCGTCGATGACAACGCGCGGGAGCACTGGGGCGATGTCACGGGTGTCGGCTGCAGCGAGGGCCTCGGCGGTGGTGGCGTACTCGGCCAGCTCGCGCAGGGTGGCAATGGTGGGTGGGAGCATCGCGAGCTCGTCGCGGTGGAAACGGGCGACCGCCTCGCTCGGGGTGAGCCACATCGTGGCGTCGGCCTCGCCGCCGACGTCACGGGCGTGCTGGCCGGTGGGAAGAGCGGCGACGAAGAAGCGGGTGTCGTAGCGCTTGGGCTCCAGTTCCGGGGTGATCCAGTGGGCCCACGGGCGGAGCAGATCCGCGCGCAGGCCGAGGCCGCGGCGTTCCAGGAGCCCGGACAGGCTCTCTCGCCGATCGAGGAGGGCGACGCGCTCCGCCTCCCACTCCGGAGCGGACACGTCGACCACGTCATCGGGCCCGGCGCCGGCCAGCAGCACGCCCGATTCCTCGAAGGTCTCGCGCACCGCGGCGCAGACCAAGCCGTGCCCGAGCGGTGGATCGGCGCTCAGCACCCGCGACCAGTCCTGCGGACTCGTGCCGAACCAGCGCGCATGGGCCGCCGTGTCAGCCGGGTCGACGCGCCCGCCGGGGAAGACGTGCATGCCCGCCGCGAAGGCCATGGATGCGACCCTGCGCAGCAGGTACGCCTCCAGCCCGCGATCGCTGTCGCGCAGCAGGACGATCGTGGCCGCATCGCGGGTGGGCGGAATCGGCGCGCCCGCGCGGTCACGGAAGCCGGCCAGCATCGCGGGCGGGAGGCGCCCACCAGCCGCTTCGGTCATGACCGCAGGATAATCGTGAGTTCAGACACTTTCTGCTGCGAGCGCCGCAACGATCTCCACCTCGACCGGGGACCCGAGCGGCAGCGCCGCGACACCGACGGCGCTTCGCGCGCTGCGCCCGCCCTCACCGAAGACGTCGGCGAGTAACCGGCTGGCACCATCCACGACCCCCGGCTGACCGGTGAATCCCGGGGCGCTGGCGACGAATCCGACGATCTTCACGATCCGGGCGATCCCGTCGATACCCCGCGGTCCGGCCGACGGATGCCACGGCTGCGATGGCGTTCAGCGCGCAGATCCGGGCGAGCTCGGCGGCGTCGGCCGGGTCGACGATCTCGTCACCGCCGTTCGCGGCGCCGACCAGCCCGGTGCGCAGCAGCTTCCCGTCGACCATCGGCAGCTGGCCACTGCTCCACACCAGCGAACCGTCGGAAACGGCGGGCAGGTAGGCCGCGAGCGGGGCGACGACCGGGGGGAGTGCGATCCCCAGCTCCTGCAAGCGTTGCGAGGCGCTCACTGACCCTCGAGCGGTCGCTTGAGGTACGCGACCAGCTGCTCGCCGGTAGGCCCGGGCAGGACGGTGACCAGCTCGTAGCCCTGATCGCCCCAGTTGTCCAGGATCTGCTTCGTGGCGTGCGAAAGCAGCGGGACCGTCACGTACTCCCACTTCTGCATGGACCCAGCCTAGGAGACCCGCGCGCCTGCGGGACCCCGGGCGGGTGACGCGAGGCACGCCAGCACGCGGTTCGCCTCCCGCTGCGCGCGGGTAGCGTCGTGATCGTGGAGCGCCCCAAGGCGCATCCCTTCCGGGATGTCCGCCTGCACGTGGTCACCGGCAAGGGCGGCACCGGCAAGACCGACCGTCGCCGGCGCCCTGGCGATCGCGCTGGCCAGCCGGGGGCCGTCGCGTCCTGCTCATCGAGGTCGAGGGCCGGCAGGGCATCGCCCAGCTTTTCGACTGCCCGCCGCTGCCGTACGAGGAGCGCAAGGTCGCGCTCGGCTCCCGGCGGCGGTGAGGTGTACGCGCTGGCGATCGACCCCGAGGACGCGCTGCTGGACTACCTCGAGCTGTTCTACGGGATGAAGCGGGCCGGGCCGCGCGCTCAAACGTTTCGGCGTCGTCGACTTCGCCACCACCATCGCCCCGGGTCTGCGCGACGTGCTGCTGACCGGGAAGGTCAAGGAGGCCGTCACGCGCATGCCAAGCGCGACCGCCACGAGCTGTCTACGACGCGGTGGTGATGGACGCGCCGCCGACCGGCCGGATCACCCGCTTCCTGAACGTCAACGCCGAGGTGGCCGGAGCTGGCCCGGATCGGGCCGATCCGCGGCCAGGCCGAGAGCGTCGTGGCGCTGCTGAAGTCGCCGCAGACCGCCGTGCACTTCGTGACGATGCTCGAGGAGATGCCGGTTCAGGAGACCGTCGAGCGGCCGCCGAGCTGGGCGCCGCCGGCCTGCCGGTGGGCGGCGTCGTGGTCAACATGGCGCGCACCTCGCTGCTCGATGCCGCGGCGCAGAAGGCGGCGCGACCGGGACAGCTCGACGCGAGCCTGCTCGCCGCCGGGCTGAAGCGGGCGCCGTACAAGGTGAAGTACAGCCAGGTGGCGGCGATGGCCGAGGAGACCGCCGAGCACGCCGAGCGGGTCGCTCTGGAATCGCGGGAGCGCGAGGACCTGGCGGCGCTCGGGCTGCCGGTCGTCGAGCTGCCGCTGCTGCCCGATTCGGTTGACCTGGGCGGGCTCTACCAGCTCGCCGACGTGCATGCGCGCGCAGGGGATGGTCGGATGAGCTGACCCAAGAGCGTCCCCCGGTTGGACGATCGACGACCGCTGCTGGACACCGGCGCCGCATCGTCGTCTGCTGCGGCTCCGGCGGGGTCGGCAAGACCACCACGGCGGCCGCGCTGGCCCTGCGGGCGGCCGAGCGCGGGCGGTCCGTGGTCGTGCTCACCATCGACCCGGCCCGCCGGCTCGCCCAGTCCATGGGCCTGACCGAGCTGGACAACACCCCGCGCCGGGTGAAGGGGGTCGACGAGACCGGAGGGGGCCGGCTGCACGCGATGATGCTCGACATGAAGCGGACGTTCGACGAGATCGTCCTGGAGCACGCCGACCCGGAGCGCGCCGAGAAGATCCTGGAGAACCCCTTCTACCAGTCGCTGTCGTCGTCGTTCGCGGGCACGCAGGAGTACATGGCGATGGAGAAGCTGGGCCAGCTGAAGGACACCGGCAAGTGGGACCTGGTCGTCGTCGACACCCCGCCGACGCGCTCGGCGCTGGATTTCCTCGACGCCCCGCAGAGCGGCTCGCCCGATTCCTGGACGGCCGGCTGCTGCGCCTGCTCGTGGTCCCGGCGAGGGCAGGTGGCCGGGCATATATGAAGGTGCTGTCGGCGGGTTTCCTGACTTTCGCGCGGATGTTCACCAAGATGCTCGGGGCGCAGATGCTGCAGGACGTGAGCCGTTCGTCGCCGCGCTGGACACGATGTTCGGCGGGTTCCGCCAGCGCGCCGAGGAGACCTACCGGCTGCTCGCCGCGCCCGGCACGGCGTTCGTTGTCGTGGCAGCGCCCGAGCCGGACGCGCTGCGCGAGGCGTCGTACTTCGTCGAGCGGCTGGCCACTGACAAGATGCCGCTGGCCGGGCTCGTGCTGAACCGGGTGACCCGCAGCAAGGCCCCGGAGCTGCCCGCCGAGCGCGCGCTGGCCGCCGCCGAGGAGCTCGAGGCGTCGGCCTCCGATCCGCTGGCGGCCTCGGTGCTGCGCGTTCACGCCGAGCGTGTGGCCATGGCCGCGCGGCAAAGGCACCTCGCCGAGCGCTTCACGAGAGCGCATCCGGAGGTGCCTCAAGCCGAGATCACGGCGCTCGCAGGCGACGTTCACGATCTCGAGGGGCTCCGAGCTGTCGCTACGGAGCTGGCGGATGGCTCGCGGGCACTACGAAACGCTCGCTAGCCCTCTTCAGCCAGCGACCCGGCCGAGGGCCTCGGCGCGCGCCGTCTCGAGCAGGGTGCGCCAGGAGAGGACATCCGGGCGCCGGCGAAGCAGGGCACGACGCTCACGCTCCGTCATCCCTCCCCAGACCCCGAACTCGACGCGGTTGTCGAGGGCATCGGCCAGGCACTCGGTGCGAACGACACATCCGAAGCAGCGGGTCTTCGCCCGGTTCTGAGCCGCGCCCTGGACGAAGAGCTCGTCCGGATCGGTGTCGCGGCAGGCCGCGCGGGTGGTCCAGTCGCTCTCGGTGCGATTTCCCACCATGAGTCCGGAGCGGGAGGTGGCTGGTGACAGAGCGGCGATCGTCATGATTCGGGATGGGTGCTTCCTGCGTATGAGCCCGGGTCCAGGGAGCTCTGGAAAGCGGCGTGTCGGCGGACCTGTCACCGACAGTGTTCAAGCTATGAATCTCTAACGGGGTGCGACAGACCAGAAGTGACGATTCGCGACCTAGCCCTTGTGGGCCATATTCCAGCGTCAGTGCCCGCGTGAATTGGGCTTGCGTTGATGCATACGAACCTGGGACGTGCTTGTGAGTTCGCCCGCAGGCGACTCAGAAGCTTCGCTTGGCGGCCTTTCGTGAGACTATCCGGGACGTATATATCCATGACCGGTCGAGGCCGGAACCGGCCTGTAGAGCTCCCGCACAGCCCCCCGACCCCCCGTCTTCTGCCCGCCATGGCGCCCGCCCGCCACTTCCGGAAAGAGCCTTCACAGCCCGTGAGCAAACCTCTCACTCCCCCGAGCAGCGAGAAGCCGGGCCTGGCCGCACTGCCGGGTATGTCCGAGCATGTCCGCCATCACCGGCCGTCCAAGCTGCTGGCGATCCTGGTGCTTTCGGTGATCGCCGGCCTGCTGATGGCCGTGCTCGCGCTGCCGCTCATCGGGGGCGTCGGCATCGGTGCGAAGGCGAGCGCTGACTTCTTCGACAACCTTCCGACGCAGCTCGTGATACCTCCGCTGCCGCAGCGCTCGGTGATTCTGGACCGTAACGGCAAGCCGATTGCCACGCTGCACGGTCCTCAGGACCGGGTCTCGATTTCCTTCGCCGACATTCCGGTTTCGATGCGTCACGCCATTGTGGCGATCGAGGACCGGCGGTTCTACGAGCACCACGGGATCGACTACAAGGGCATCATCCGGGCCGCTCTCACCAATCAGGAAAACGGCAGCATCAGCCAGGGCGGATCCACTCTGACCCAGCAGTACGTGAAGAACGTGCTGCTCGACGCGGCGACGACCCCGGCGGAGCGGAAGGCCGCGACCGACCGTTCGGTACAGCGCAAGCTACGCGAGGCCCGGTACGCCTTAGCCCTCGAGCGCAAGCTCACGAAAGATCAAATTCTCACCAACTATCTCAACATCGCGAACTTCGGCGATGGCGCATATGGCGTAGAGGCGGCCGCGGAACACTACTTCGGGATCCACGCGAAGCAGCTGAACGTCGTGCAATCGGCGACCCTGGCCGGGATCGTGAACAGCCCCGACGGCCTATGACCCCAAGCTGCACCCGAAAGCGGCGATCGACCGTCGCAACCTCGTCCTCTCGCAAATGGTGGTGGCCAAGTACCTCACCCCGGCCACGGGGAAGTACGCCAAGATCTTCCCGCTGGGCCTGAGCAACGCGTACAAGCGGGCGGCCGACGCCTGCGAGCCGGCCGGCAGCGCCGCCTTCTTCTGCGACTACGTGCGCACGACGTTGCTCAACGACCCGAAGTTCGGCGCCACGTACGAGGATCGCCAGCGCCGGCTCTTCGAGGGCGGGCTCAGCATCAAGACTTCGTTCGATCCTCAGGTTCAGGCCGCAGCCCAGCAGGCGGTCGACACCGTGGTGCCTCCAGGCGGGCGTATCGCCACCGCAGAGGTCGTCATGCAGCCGGGCACCGGCGAGGTACTTGCCATGGCGATCAACCGGACCTACGGCGACACCACTGACCATCTGCCGGTCTACGGCACGGTCAACGGCAAGCACGTGGAAAGCAAGGACCGGGTTCACACCAAGTTCAATTACGCGATTGCGCCCTCCTTCCAGGCGGGCTCGACGTTCAAGATTTTCACCCTCTCCACCGCGCTGGAAAAGGGCCTGTCAACGGCCACCACGTTCAACTCGCCCCCCTGCGTGTACCTGGCGAATTTCCCGTACGGGAACCCGTTGAACCCGGGCGCGAATTGCATCTCCGATACGCCGGGTGTGACGGCACCCCCGGGAGTGGGTTACTCCAATGCGGGCGACAGTGAAGCCTGCACCTGCAACATGGTCAACGCCACGTCAGGCTCGGTGAACACCTACTTCGTGCAGTTGGAGAAGAAGGTCGGCGTCCCGGCGGTGCGTGACATGGCACTGCGCCTCGGAGTGCGGTCGCCGGCTTTGAAGGGCAACGGCGCCCTGGTCGGCTCGCTCACCCTCGGCTCCAAAGAAGTGAGTCCGCTCGATATGGCGACCGCCTACGCCACGGTCGCGGCACAAGGGCTGCGCTGCTACCCGAAGCCGGTGCTGTCGATGACGGTGGGCGGTAAGCCCGTCTCCTACACCGGGCCGCCGAAATGCCAGCAGGTGCTCAAGGCGGGGGTCGCCAACACGGTGACCAGCCTGCTCGAGGGGGTCATCACCGGGGGCACCGCTTCGGCCAACGGCCAGATCGGGCGTCCGGCGGCCGGCAAGACCGGTACCACCGACCAGCACTACGACGCCTGGTTCGACGGCTACATCCCGCAGCTGGCAGCCGCAGTGTGGGTCGGCGACGGCCGCAACCCCACGCTCTACCCGATGGAGTACCCGGGCTACATCGCTCCCGGCCAGACGGTGAGCACCGTTCCCGACGGCACGGTGGTCGGCGGGGTGCAGCAAGGAATGGTCTACGGCGGTGACTTACCCACCAGGGTCTGGGCGGCGACGATGCGCCAGGCCGTCATCAACTTGAACCTTCCGGTCGTCAACTTCCCGCCACCGGACTATTCCGTCGAGCAGGGCGTGAGCGCGCTCGTGCCGAATGTGGCCGGAATGGACGTCGCCTCGGCGACCGCCGCGTTGACGGCCGCCGGGTTCACCCCGATTCTGGGCGCGAGCGCGCCCAGTACCTACCCACCGGGCACGGTGGCTTCCACGACGCCGGCGGGTGGCTACCAGGCTCCACAGGGCTCAGGGGTCACCATCATCACCTCGAGCGGCCCGGCCCCGCCTCCGCCGACGAAGGCACCCGCCACCAAGAAACCGGTGGCCAAGAAACCGGTGGCCAAGCCGCCGGTGGCGAAGCCCACGAAGGCGTCGAAGCTGCGCGTCCCGAAGCGCTAGCCGAGGCCGGCAGGCAGACTGGTCGGATGGGAACGGCCAGGGTGCTCGGTGCCGTCGCGGTCGCGGGTGCCGGCGCGCTCGCGTACGGCGTCGGTTACGAGCGCAACGCGTTCACCCTGCGCCGTATCGAGGTTCCGGTGCTGGCGAAGGGTGCGCCGGCGTTGCGGGTCCTTCATCTGTCGGACCTGCACATGCTCGATCGCCAGCACGCGAAGCAGGAGTGGATACGCGACCTCGGCCGGCTGCTGCCCGATCTGGTGGTGCTGACCGGAGACGTGCTCTCCGACGACGAGGCGGGACCGTCCGTGCTGCGGGCGCTGGCGCCGCTGCTCGATCGCCCGGGGATCTTCGTGCCCGGTAACAACGACTACTACCAGCCCACGTTCAAGAACCCGGTGCGCTACGTCACCGGCAGCCGCAGCGAGCCGAAGGGGGCGCCGATCGACTGGGCGCACTTCGCCGGCCAGCTGGTCTCGGCGGGATGGTGGGACCTGACGAACGTGCGCGCCGACCTGAAGGTCGCCGGCCGGGTGATCGACGTGCGCGGGGTCGACGACCCGTACCTCGGACGTGACCGGCTCGAGGAGGTGAGGGGCCCGGCCGATCCGAAGGCCGACCTTCGCCTCGGGATCGCGCACGCGCCTCAGCCGCGCGTCATCGACGCCTACACCGCGGACGGCGTCGAGCTGCTCCTGGCCGGTCACACCCACGGCGGCCAGGTGTGCCTGCCGGGCTTCGGGCCCCTGGTGACGAACTGCGGCATCGACCGCGCCCGGGCCCGGGGGCTCTCGCGTTACGGCGCCAGTGGCAACGAGGCCTGGCTGCACGTGTCAGCCGGACTCGGTACGTCGCCTTACGCGCCGATCCGCTTCGCCTGCCGTCCGGAAGCGAGCCTGCTGACTTTGACGGCGGCACGCTAGACTCCGCAGGGGCCACGGGGTGTGGCGCAGCTTGGTAGCGCGCTTCGTTCGGGACGAAGAGGCCGCAGGTTCAAATCCTGTCACCCCGACCACAAGATCATTTCCGACCCGCCTGACCGGGTAGGAGTTGGGGCCGGCGAGCGCTGGTTCGCCGCGTACAGCGTGACTGCCAGGCCGAAGACTGCGAACTCGCCGAGATGCCGCCGAGTGTGCAGCCGGCGCCGGCGCCGCAGTGGCTGACAACAACGACGCAAGTTCCCCCAGGCTGGTCTTCCCGCCGGCCCATCGACCGGGCGTGTCTGCTGGCTGGACGCTGCCGCTCATGGCGTCGGGCACGACCAAGCGCCCTTCCTTGCGGCAACCCGGCAACTGTTCGGCGAGAGCAGGATCTAAACAGTCGCTTGAGTTAAGGTCCACGCTCGTGGCGACTAGTCTCTCGACGCCTGTGACCGGCCTTGCACCTGCTCATCGGAATGGAGTTCGGCGTACACCATGCCTTTTTCGATAACGATGGACACTGGGGGAACGTTCAGTGACCTGACGCTGGCGGATGAGAATAGAATCCTGGGGCTGTACAAGGCTCCGACCACCCCGGACAATATGTTTGAGGGGATCAAGGACGCCATAGCCCTCGCTGCCGAAGCCCAGGGCCGGACGGTCGCGTCGCTTTTGGCGGAGACCACAAGTTTTGTCTATTCGACGACGCGAGCGACGAATGCGGTGCTTCAAGGCCAGACGGCGCGCACGGCCTTCATCACGACGGAGGGCCACCGCGACATCTTGCTGTACCGCGAAGGCGGGAAAGAAAATCCGCTGAATATCGCGATGCCGTATCCGGCGCCTTACGTTCCCCGGTCGCTGACTTTCGTTGTGAGGGAACGGATTCTGGCTGATGGGACGGTGCGGGTACCGCTCGATCAGTCGAATCTGCTCGCAATAGTCGAGCGCCTCCGCGAGCTTGAAGTCGAAGCTGTTGGCGTTTGCTTGTTGTGGTCAGTCGCGAACCCGGACCATGAACTGTACGTCGGGCAGGTCCTAGAAAGACATCTTCCGGGTGTCGAATACACCCTGTCCCATCAAATCAATGCGATTGTCCGGGAATATCGCCGAGCATCTGCAACGGTCATCGATGCGTCGCTGAAGCCGCTCATGCGCGCGCATCTGCAAGACGTTGACCGGCGACTGCGCGAGCTCGGCTGTGCGACGGACCCACTCATGGTCACCCACTTGTCGGGCGGGGTGCTCCGGATGGACGAGATGTGCGAGCAGCCGCTGCACGCTGTCGACTCAGGTCCGGCGCTCGCGCCGGTTGCGGGCCTCGCCTATGCGAAGCCCACCCGCGTCGCAGACGACAAGGAAATGGTCGTGATCGACGCAGGCGGAACGTCGTTCGACATCAGTCCCACGCGTGATGGCGCCGTTGTGTACAGCCGGGAGAAGTGGCTCGGCCCGCGCTGGACCGGTCACCTCACCGGGTTGCCCGCCGTCGAGACACGGTCGGTCGGTGCCGGCGGTGGTTCGGTGGCCGCCGTTGATGCGGGTGGCCTCCTCAAGGTGGGGCCGATCAGCGCCGGCGCAGTGCCCGGACCGGCTTGCTACGGGCGGGGCGGTCGTCGGGCCACGGTGACAGACGCAGCTGTCGTACTCGGCTATCTCGACCCTGAATACTTCCTGGGCGGGCGAATGCGGCTGGACACGGCGCTCGCCCACGACGCAGTTCGACGTGACGTCGCGTCGCCGCTCGGGCTCGATGTTCAGCAGGCCGCGGATGCGGTCATGACCGTCTTCACCGAGAACATTCGTTCCTTCCTCTTTGAAACCATGATCGGCCAGGGCCTCGATCCTCGCCGCAGCGTGATCGTCGCTGGCGGCGGCGCTGCCGGTCTGAACATCGCGCCGATCGCGAAGGCGATCGGTGTCACCCACGTCATGGTTCCGTACCTGGCGGCTGGCCTCAGCGCGGTCGGAGGGCAGTACTCGGATGTCGTCGCCACGTTCTCGAAGAGTCGCACGACGCGGACGGATGGTTTCGACTTTGAGGCGGTCAACGGCACGCTGCGGGAGCTTCGTGAGCGCGTGGACGCGTTTGCTCGCCGCAACGGTGCGACGCAGAACACGACCTGCGAGGTCTACTGCGAGGCCCGGTACGCGGACCAATTGTGGGAGTTGACGCTTCCGCTAGGCGGCCGCACGAGCTTCGCTGTGGCCGCCGACGTACTGGACCTGCAGCAGCGGTTCGACGAACTACACGAGTCTGTTTTCGCGGTCGCCCAGCCCGGGCATCCGGTCGAGATCATCACCTGGCGGTGCGACGCGCGTATCCATCGTCCGAAGCCTGACCTGTTCGCTCGAACGGCTGCGGAACCTGGCCCAACGCGCACCCGGAAGGCGTGGATCGGCGGACAGCTGGTGGACTGCGACGTCCATGGGGGAGAGACTCTCGCCGCCGGCAGGTCGATCCAAGGACCGGCGATCGTCGAAGAGCCTGCGACGACTTTGGTCCTGCCGCCGGGCGCTACCGCGACGGTCGCCTCCACTCACTACCTCGTCGAGGTGAACTGACATGCCGGAAGTCCAGAGCTCGCAGGTCACTTATGACCCGACGGACCTCGCCGTTCTCTCATCGCGGTTCGACGGCATCGTCCGCGAGATGCAAAACACCCTGCTGCGAGTCGGCAGATCTTCGATGATGGCCCTGGCCCGGGATTTCTCCTGCTGCATCGTGGATAGCCAGGACCGGCTCGCCTTCTCGGCAGAGGGTTTGCCAGTTCACGTCTACGGCTCGGGGCTGCTGACCCGCTCAATGGTCAGCCACCACCCGGACTTGGCCGCGGGCGACGCCTTCTTGCACAACGATCCCTATGACGGCAACACGCACGCTGCAGACCACTCGTTGCTGGTGCCGGTCTTCGTGGACGGTGAGCACATGTTCACCGCCATCGCCAAGGCGCATCAAGCCGATATCGGCAATTCTGTCCCGACCACGTACATGCCGACAGCACGCGACGTTTACCAGGAAGGCGCGCTGATCTTTCCGTGCGTGCGCATCCAGCGGAATTACAGCGACGTCGACGACATCGTGCGCATGTGTCGCCGACGCATTCGTGTTCCAGAGGTGTGGTACGGCGATTACTTGGCGACGGTGGCCGCCGGAAGAATCGCTGAACGCCGGGTACAGGCTCTGTGCGCCCAGTTCGGAAAGCAGCGAATCCGCGAGTTCGTGTCGGCGTGGCTTGACTACAGCGAAGGCCAGGCGCGACAAGCGATCACGGCGATGCCGGTCGGGAAGTTCACGGGGGCCACCACGCTCGATCCTTTCCCGGGGCTTGAAGATGGCCTCGACCTCTCCGTGACCCTGGAGATCCAACCGGAGGACGGCCGGGTGAGTATCGATCTTCGGGACAATCCTGACTGCGTGCCGCTGGGCCTGAACCTCACGGAGGCTACGGCTAAGAACAGCGGCGTGGCCGCCATGCTCATGGTGCTGAACTCGATGCAGAACGGCGTCGACGTGCCGCTGAACGAGGGAAGCTTCCGCCGGTTCGATGTCATGCTGCGGGAAAACTGCGTTGCGGGCATACCGAGACACCCGGCGTCCTGTTCACTGGCCACCGGTGAGGTAGGTGTCCGGATCTGGGCGGCGATCATGTCCACGGTCGCCGAGACGATGGAAGGTGCCGGCTCGGCGCAGGCCTCGTTCGGCGGCGCGCCGTACATCGGCGTGATCTCCGGCGTCGACGTGCGCTCCGGTAGGCCATACATCAATCAAATGTTCGCGGGAACGGCGGGCGGTCCTGCCACGGCCGACTCCGATGGGTGGTTGTCCTTCGTGGGTTTCCCGGCCGCCGGCCTGCTCTACCGAGACTCGGTGGAAGTCGACGAGCAGAAGTACCCCATCATCATCACCCGGTCCGAGGTGCGGCTTGACTCCGAAGGGCCTGGGCGCAGCAGGGGTGCGCCCGGTAATCACTGTGAATTCGGCCCGCTCGCCGGCGAGATGGACGTCTATTACAGCTTCGAGGGAGTTCACAACCGGCCCCTGGGAGTGCGAGGGGGCGAGTCGCCAGCGGGGCCGGAGGCCTATGTGGTCGATGGACAGGGCCGCCTGGAACGACGACCTGAAGCCGTTGGGGCAGTGACGCTAGCCGAGGGCGAGTTGATTGGATCGCTGTCCGCCGGAGGCGGTGGCTACGGCCTGCCCACTGACCGTGAGCCGGCGCTCGTCCTCACCGATGTGCGCGAGGGTTATGTGTGTGTGGAGAACGCGGCGGCGCGCTACGGGGTCGTGAT
>CAVXYJ010000030.1:0-110772 GCA_963765845.1 uncultured Actinomycetota bacterium | reverse complement strand
CACGGCCACCACATTTCTTAAACTTACATTCCTGGTGATACGCCGGTCTTTGGGCCCCAGCGTATAGTGATCGAAACTTACCGACAGCCGGCCATGCGATGCCGGGATGGATTTTTCCATTTCGGCTTTCACCCAGTTCCAGGCGGCACCGACCCCTTCTTTCGAGTTTGTCTGAGTGCTCAGTGTATGCCGGGTGCGGAAACTGACGAGTTTCGCAATATCCTGTTTGATCCGTGCGCGGGATATTTCCTGAACCATGTTTTCAATGGTGGTATCACGGCGGATGATCACCTGCGAAAAAACAGGGGAAAAAGTCAGCAGGAAGCCTGCCAGGAGTAAAGTATATTTTTTCATGTTTAAAATTTTAGACTTTATTGTTAATAACAAACAGTAATCGGCTAAAGTATTAAATTCTTTGAATAACTGTATCGGTAGGTAAAAAAGTAGGGCATGTTCCTGCCTGCCGCAATCATAATAATTGAAGTTAAATTCTGAGGCCAGCTGCAAGCTGGACGTGAGAATCTGCTATCGTAAAAGATCAATCTATTCCTGCAGACTCTCACGTCGTCCGAATTTTATCCGTCCTGCTCAAAGTTAAACTGGTTTTTTCTGTTCATTTCTTTGCTACCTCCACACCAAGCCGTCCCTATCGCTGGGATCCCGATTGATCGGGAGACGAAGCGATCTGATAGCAGGTTTTGTGTTTTATACAAGATTGCCGTGTCGTCCCTTTCGGAACTCCCCGCAATGACAATCGTTTTGCTGGTTTCTCGGCTCAGCAGCCAAGGCCGGGATGGCCTATCTGCTGGCGTGCGTTTGTAACGCGTGCCCATTTTTTCCTGCATTTGTAATGCAGACAAAACAAATATTTTTCAAAAGATGCATCCTCGTCGCACCTGTCGACTGGAGCTGAAACGAGATAAGCGGAGATAGTCAGGAACGCCTCTTTCCCTTTGTCTTTTGAAGGCTTCCATATACCACACAAACTCGTCCAGGAACCTGTCGGTGGAAGGCTCAGTATATTGATTCCCGGGCGGGCGGGTCGAGCGCCCGACCAGTTCTACGCGCGAACGCGCCCAACGCGCGGCCCAGCTCGACGGGCCGTCGCGGGGCATTGCCTTGCCAGAACGGCATGCGTCCGGGCTGCCCGGCGCCGGCGAGACGAGCACCCGGTCGTGCGGTGATCTCCTCGATGCGCCAGGACGACGCGCCGAGCAGGAAGACGTCGCCGACGCGCCTCTCGAAGACCATCTCCTCGTCGAGTTCGCCGACCCGCGCCGGGCCGCCGTCGGCGCCGCGCCAGGAAGACGCCGAACAGGCCGCGGTCGGGAATGGTGCCGCCGGTGGTGACGGCCAGCCGCTGCGCGCCCTGGCGCGCCGTACGTGCCGCCGACCCGGTCCCAGACGAGGCGCGGCCGCAGCTCGGCGAACGCGTCGGACGGGTAGCGGCCGGCCAGCATGTCGAGCACGCCCTCGAAGCCCGGCGGGTCAGGCTGGCGAACGGCGCCGGCCGGCGCACCAGCTCGAGCAGCCCGTCGACCGTCCAGTCGTCCATCGCGACCATCGCCACGATCTGCTGCGCGAGCACGTCGAGCGGGTTGCGCGGTGATCGCGAGTGCCTCGATCGGCCCTTCGCGCATCCGCTCGGCGACGACGGCGCAGGGCAGCAGGTCGCCCGCGGTACTTGGGGAAGATCACGCCGCGCGATGGCGGCCCACCTGGTGCCCGGCGCGACCGACCCGCTGCAGCCCGCTGGCCACCTACGGCGGCGACTCCACCTGCACGACGAGATCGATCGCGCCCATGTCGATGCCGAGCTCCAGGCAGCAGGTGGCGACCAGGCGCGGCAGCCGGCCCGACTTCAGCGCCTCTTCCACCTCGGGGCGCTGCTCGCGGCTCATGTCCCGTGGTGCGGCCGGGCGACCTCAGTGAACGCGCTGAACCCGCTGATGCCGGCCTGCCCCCCGAGCTCGGCCGGATAGCGCACGAGGGGCGGGTGCCGGGCCGAGGTCTCGCTGGGGTCGTGGTCGCTCGCCTGCTCCACGGCGTCGGCGTCGGCCAGTTCGTTCAGCCGGCTGCACAGCCTCTCGGCCAGCCGGCGTGAATTGGCGAAGACGATGGTGCTTTTCGCGCCGCGAACCAGCTCCAGGACGCGCCGTTCGATACTCGGCCAGATAGAGCTGCGCGATGCTGCCGATGCTGCCGATGCGCCGTCGGCAGCTGCCCCCGGCCCTTCCGGCGCCGGCGCGCTGAGCTCACCGATCGCCGCCATGTCCTCGACCGTGACCTCGACCCGCAGCTCGACGGTCTTGCTGCCCGCGGGAGAGACGATGTCGACCGGCTGCTGCCCGCCGAGGAAGCGCGCCACCTCCGAGGCCGGACGCACCGTGGCGGAAAGGCCGATGCGCTGCGCGGGCCTTTCGAGCAGCGCGTCGAGGCGCTCCAGGCAGACGGCGAGATGAGCGCCGCGCTTGGTGCCGGCCACGGCGTGGATCTCATCGACGATCACCGTCTCGACCCCGCGCAGCGCCTCCCGGGCCTGACTGGTCAGCAGTAGGAAGAGCGACTCCGGTGTGGTGATCAGGATGTCGGGCGGGGCGGTAGCAAGACGCCGCCGCTCATCGGCGGGCGTGTCGCCGGAGCGGACGCCGACGCGTATGGCCGGCTCGGGCAGGCCGAGCCGGGTGGCGGCATGGCGGATCCCGGCGAGCGGCGAGCGCAGATTGCGCTCGATGTCGACTGCCAGCGCCTTCAGCGGGCTGACGTAGAGCACCCGGCAACGCGCCAGCTTCTCGGCCGGAGGCGGCGTGCTCGCGAGCCGATCAAGCGCCCATAAGAAGGCGGCGAGCGTCTTGCCTGAACCGGTGGGAGCGACGACGAGCACGTGACGACCTCCGCCGATCGCCGCCCAGGCACCCTGCTGGGCGGGGGTAGGCGCGGAGAAGGCAGCCGTGAACCAGGCCCGGGTGGCCGGCGACAGCTGCTCGAGTGCATCCGAAGTCACCTCATGAGTCTGCCGCGAGGGGGTGACAAAAAGCGCGGGCCGCTGTACCTGTGGAGGATGCGACTGACCGACTTCTGGGCCCGGATGGGCGAGCAGTTCGGTTCGTCGTACGCCGAGTCACTGGCCCGTGACCATGTGATTGCCGGCCTCGGCAGCCGGACCGTCGCGCAGGCCCTGGCCGACGGTGATGACACCAAGGGCGTCTGGCGTGCCGTGTGCGAGGAGTTCGAGGTACCGGCGCACGTTCGGTGAGCCTGCCGATCAGGCCGTGGTCATCGGTGAACCGCGTCGGCGTGTCGGTCAGATCTCGAACGCGTGTTCGCCTACAGTCGGCGTCACCGGTTTCGACCGGCATTTTCCACAGATCGCGCAGCACGCACGGTTTTGTCGCAGGGGTCGCCTAGCGTCCCGCTTGTTCCGACGTATCCACACCGTCATCGCACTACCCGGAGGAGCTTTCGATGGCAGGCCTCGACCGTGAAAAGGCGCTCGCGAATGCGCTTGCCCAGATAGAGAAGTCCTTCGGCAAGGGGTCGGTGATGCGGCTCGGCGATAACGTGCGGCCGCCGATCCAGGTCATCCCGACCGGTTCCATCTCCCTCGATGTCGCCCTCGGTATCGGTGGCCTCCCGCGCGGGAGGGTCATCGAGATCTACGGTCCGGAGTCCAGCGGTAAGACGAGCCTGGCGCTCCATGCCGTGGCCAGCGCGCAGGCCGCCGGCGGAATCGCCGGCTTCATCGACGCCGAGCACGCGATGGACCCGGAGTACGCGAAGAAGCTCGGTGTCGACACCGATGCGCTGCTGGTGTCCCAGCCCGACACCGGGGAGCAGGCGTTGGAGATCGCTGACATGCTGATCCGCTCCGGGGCGCTCGACATCATCGTGATCGACTCCGTGGCCGCGCTCGTGCCGCGCGCCGAGATCGAGGGCGAGATGGGTGATAGCCACGTGGGTCTGCAGGCGCGGCTCATGAGCCAGGCGCTCCGGAAGATCACCGGGGCCTTGAGCACCTCCGGCACCACCGCGATCTTCATCAACCAGCTGCGGGAAAAGATCGGGGTCATGTTCGGCTCGCCCGAGACCACGACGGGTGGCAAGGCGCTGAAGTTCTACGCCTCCGTGCGCTTGGACGTGAGGCGAATCGAAACGTTGAAGGACGGTACGGAGGCCATCGGCAGCCGGGTCAAGGTCAAGGTGGTCAAGAACAAGGTGAGTCCGCCCTTCCGAGTGGCGGAGTTCGACATGATCTTCGGCTCGGGCATCAGCCGCGAAGGCGGATTGATCGACATGGGTGTGGAGCACGGCATCGTCCGCAAGGCCGGCGCTTGGTACACCTACGAGGGCGAGCAGCTCGGCCAAGGTAAGGAGAATGCGCGAGGTTTCCTGCGTGACAATCCTGACCTCGCTAATGAGATCGAAAAGAAGATCAAAGAGAAGCTCGGGATCGGTCCGGTCCTCGATGCGGAGCCGATCAATCTGGTCGATCCCGTGGCCTCGGCCCCGGTGGACTTCTGACCGGTGACGCTTCGAACGCCAGTGCGGGTCATCACGCGAGGAGTGGGGTGACGTGGCCGGCCGATCGCGTCCCCGTCCCCTCGTCCCCTCGTCGCCGCAGGAGTTGGAGTCGGCGGTTCGGGAGCGCTGCCTGAACCTGCTGGCTCAGCAGCCGCGCACCCGCGCCGAGCTCGAGCGCAAGCTGTCGCAGGCGGGCGCGCCCGAAGCGGCGGTGGCCGCTGTTCTCGACCGGTTGGCTCAGGTCGGCCTGGTGGACGACACGGCTTACGCGCAGGCATATGTGCGCACGGGGGTCGGGGTTCGCCGGCGGGGCACCCGGAGCCTTCGGACGGAGCTACGCCAGCGGGGAGTGGCGCCCGAAGTCATCGATCTGGCGGCGGCGGAAGTCGACGAGCAGGACGAGCGGGCGACGGCGCTGGCGCTCGCCACGCGCCGCGCCCCCGGGCTCGCACGGCTCGCCCCCGAGGTCCGCCGCCGGCGGCTGATGGGCTTGCTGCTGCGCCGGGGATTCAGCGGTTCGCTGGCCAGTGAGGTGGTCGCAGAGGTGCTCTCGGACCCGGCGAGCGACGAGGACGGCGAGCTGTCGCCGTTCGACGAGGAAGGCGCACCCGCGCTGTTCGACAGGTGAATGTCGATTCCGGCGTGACGGCGAGAGCGAGGTCCGCCGGGCCTGCCATCCTTGACGATCAAGGATGCGAGTCCTAGCCTCCCGGCAGGCAGGAGGATCACCGCGGCTTCGCTGCGGGGCGAAATAGTTCGGTCGAAAGCCGGTTGCTGCAGCCATTGGCAAGGGAGAAGAAGGGAGGCCGCGGCAGGGGGTGGGGGCGGCAGCCGTCATCTGCGCTCGGCGCGCGTGTGGACGGTGGTGAAGGCGACCGTGTTCCGCGCACCGCAATCCTCCTCACGCTGGTCGCCGTCGGGCCTTCGCCCGCGGCGACAGGAGGAGGACACATATGAACGTGTTTGTCGCCGTACTCCTCGTGCTGGTCCTTCTCGCCCTGGGTGGCCTCGGCCTGACGCTGGTTCGCGTCCAACGCCGGGTGGAATCGGGCACGGCGACCCCGGTTGGCCCGAGCGGCCAGCCCGCGTCAGGGCTCGACGACGCCAAGATCGAGCTGATGCGCGAGCAGGCTCTCGCTGAGGCTCGCCGGCAGGCAGCGGAGCTGGTCAGCCGTGAGATGGACGAGGCGCGGGAGCGGGCCCGGGTCGAGGCGGAGCGGGCTCGCACCCGTGTGCGTGAGGACGAGGAGGCACTGCGCGCTGAGCTAGCCGTGGAGATTGCCGAGCTGCGGGCCCGCGCCGAGCGCGATGCAAGCCAGGCCGCCGCGAAGGCCGCCGACGCTGAGCTGCAAGAAGTGGCGGCCGCCCGCACTGAGCTCGATCAGCGTGAGCAGCGCCTGGTGAGCCGGGAGGTACGGCTGGAGGAGCGCTCGGAGCGGCTCGAGCAGGAAGCGCACGAGGTGGTCGCCCGCGAGCACGAGCTCGCCCGTACCGAAGCCGACATCGCGCGCCGCAAGGCCGAGCTTGCCGACCTCGAGGAGGAGCGGCACCGGGTGCTTGAGCAGGTGGCCGGACTGACCTCCGCCGAGGCCCGTGCCGAGCTGGTCAAGGACGCCCAGGCCCAGGCCAAGCGTGACGCGGCGCTGATCGTGCGCGACATCGAGGCGAAGGCCCGCAGCGAAGGCGAGGATCGGGCGCGCCGCATCGTCACCCTCGCCATCCAGCGGGTCGCGAGCGAGCAGACCGCGGAGTCGGTCGTCTCCGTGCTGCACCTTCCTAGCGACGACATGAAGGGCCGGATCATCGGCCGCGAAGGCCGCAACATCCGCGCGTACGAAGCAGTCACCGGGGTCAACGTCGTCATCGACGACACCCCGGAGGCTGTCCTGCTCTCGTGCTTCGATCCCGTTCGCCGCGAGGTCGGGCGCGTCACGCTCGAGGCCCTCGTGCTCGACGGCCGGATCCATCCGCAGCGCATCGAGGAGGAGTACGAGCGGGCCAAGGTCGCGGTCGAGGCACTGTGCGTTCGTTCGGGAGAGGACGCGCTGGTCGAGGTCGGCATCGCCGAGATGCATCCCGAGGTGATCACGCTGCTCGGGCGGCTGCGCTACCGCACCAGTTACGGGCAGAACGTGCTCGGCCACCTGATCGAGTCCGCTCACCTGGCCGGCATCATGGCCGCCGAGCTCAGACTGCCGCCTGACCTTGCCAAGCGCGGAACCCTCCTGCACGACCTCGGCAAGGCGCTGACCCACGAGGTCGAGGGCAGTCATGCCTTGATCGGCGCCGAGATCGCCCGCCGCTACGGCGAGCACGAGGATGTCGTGCACGCCATCGAGGCGCATCACAACGAGGTGGAGCCCCGCACCATCGGCGCCGTGCTCACCCAGGCGGCCGACCAGATCAGCGGCGGGCGTCCCGGAGCGCGCCGGGAGAGCCTGGAGTCCTACGTCAAGCGGCTCGAACGCATCGAGCAGCTCGCTGCCGGGCTGCCCGGCGTCGAGAAGGTCTTTGCCATGCAGGCGGGCCGCGAGGTGCGGGTCATGGTCGTGCCTGACGCGGTGGACGACATCGGCGCCCAGGTGCTGGCGCGGGATCTGGCGAAACAGATCGAGGAAGAGCTCACGTATCCGGGTCAGATCCGCGTCACGGTGGTGCGGGAAACCCGGGCGAGCGAAATCGCCCGCTGAGGTCTCCAGCGTTTCCCCCGGCAGGGTGCCGCCCGGCAGTACCCGGCTAGCGTGCGGCCGTAGTCTCGATCCAGTGAGCGCGCCTCCGAAACCTCGCACGTACGAGGTCCGCACCTACGGGTGCCAGATGAACGCGCATGATTCCGAGCGGATCTCGGGGCTGCTCGAGGAGGCCGGTTACGTGGCCGCCGCCGGCGAGGCCCCCGACCTGATCGTCTTCAACACGTGTGCGGTGCGGGAGAACGCCGACAACCGGCTCTACGGCAATCTCGGTCACCTGCGCCCGGTAAAGGACGCGCACCCGGGAATGCAGATCGCGGTCGGCGGGTGCCTGGCCCAGAAGGATCGCGGGTCGCTGGTCAAGCGCGCGCCGTGGATCGACGTTGTGTTCGGCACCCACAACCTGGCGAGCCTGCCGGCGCTGCTCGAACGCGCCCGGCACAACGCCGAGGCGCAGGTCGAGATCCACGAGGCCCTGGAAGTCTTCCCGAGCGTGCTTCCCGCCCGTCGTGACAGCGCGGCCAGCGCCTGGGTGAGCATCAGCGTCGGCTGCGACAACACCTGCACCTTCTGCATCGTGCCGAGCCTTCGCGGCCGGGAGCGCGACCGCCGGCCAGGTGATGTGCTGGCCGAAGCCCGCGCACTGGTCGAGCAGGGCGTCCTGGAGATCACCCTGCTCGGCCAGAACGTCAACTCCTACGGCCGCAGCTTCGGCGATCCCGGCGCCTTCGCCGCGCTGCTGCGTTCCATGGGCCGCATCGAGGGGCTCGAACGCGTGCGGTTCACCTCACCGCATCCCCGCGACTTCACCGACGACGTCATCGCGGCGATGGCGCAGACCCCGAACGTCTGCCCGTCGCTGCACATGCCGCTGCAGTCCGGCTCGGACGACGTGCTGCGCCGGATGCGCCGCAGCTACCGCGCCGAGCGCTACCTCGGAATCATCGAGCGGGTGCGCACCGCGATCCCCGACGCCGCCATCACGACCGACATCATCGTCGGCTTTCCGGGCGAATCCGAGGCTGATTTCGAAGCGACGCTGGACGTCGTTCGAGCTGCTCGCTTCGCCGGCGCGTTCACCTTCCAGTACTCCAAGCGTCCGGGCACCCCAGCCGCTGACCTGCCCGACCAGGTCGACGCGCCCACCGTGGCCGATCGTTACGGTCGCCTGGTCGAGCTGCAGGATGCGCTCGCCTGGGAGGCGAACCGGGCGCTGGTGGGCCGGGAGGTCGAGGTGCTGCTCGCCGAGGGCGAGGGTCGCAAGGACGCCGGTACGGGCCGGATGTCAGGACGGGCGCGCGACGGACGCCTGGTGCACCTGAATGCCGGCGACGCCCACGAGGCGCCGCCGCGCCCGGGCGACCTCGTCCGGACCGTCATCACCCGCGGTGCGCCGCATCACCTGCTGGCCGACGGCCCCCTCGGACCGGTGCGACGGACCGCCGCTGGCGACGCCTGGGCAGCGGGGCGCCAGCCCGTCACCCCGCGGGCGACGGCGCCGGGGGCGGAGACGGTCGGCCTGGGCCTGCCCCGCGTCGGCGCGCCGGCGTGAGCGCCCGGCATCCAGCGGCTGTCGCGTTCTGCCCACACCCTCCGCTGCTGGTCAGCGAGGTCGGGGCGGGAGAACCGGTGACCGTGCGCGCCCCCGCGATCGCCGCCGCGCGCTGGCTCGCCGGGTCGGCGATCTCGCGGATTGTGCTGCTCGGCGCCGGCGACACGCCCGCCTGCTACGGGCCGGGCGCGGCGGGCAGCTTTGCCGGCTATGGCGTCGGCCTCGGCGTTCGGCTCCCCGGCGAGCCGAACGCCGATCGCGCGTCCGGGCCGCTGCCGCTCTCGCTGGCGGTCGGCGCCTGGCTACTGCAGCAGGCGTCGTGGACCGGGAAGGCCATCGGCTTGACGTGTGACGCCCGGGCGGCGCTCCCGGATGGCTTCGCCGGTCTCGGCCCCGGCGACGGGCTCCTGGTGATGGGGGACGGTTCGGCGCGGCGTACCGAGAAGGCCCCCGGCTGGCTGGACGACCGGGCCGCCGGTTTCGACGCCGAGGTAGGTGCTGCGCTCGCGGCCGGCGATCCCGACCGGCTCGGGCGGCTCGACCTCGACCTCGGATACCAGCTGCTCGCTGCCGGTGTCCCGGCCTGGCGGGCAGCATCCCGGCTGCTGGCCGGCACCACCTGGCGCCCCGACGTCAGCTATGACGACGCCCCGTACGGGGTGGGTTACCTGGTCGCGACCTGGTCTGCGCCGGACCGCCGGGACTGACGGGTGCCGCCGGTCATCGCCGTCGTCGGACCTACCGCGGCGGGCAAGAGCGATCTCGCGGTGACCCTCGCCCAGCGGTTCGGCGCAGAGGTCGTCAACGCCGATTCGATGCAGCTGTATGCAGGGATGGACATCGGCACCGCCAAGCTGACCCTTGCCGAGCGTCAGGGTGTCGCGCACCATCTGCTCGACATCTGGCATCCCCGGCACGCGGCGGACGTGGCGACCTACCAGCGTCTCGCCCGTGCAGAAATCGACCGGCTGCTGGCCGCGGGTCGCATACCGGTGCTGGTGGGAGGCAGTGGCCTGTACATCCGCGCGGCGCTCGACGCGATGGACTTCCCGGGCACGGACCCGAGGCTGCGCGCCGAGCTCGAAGCTGATCTCGCCGCGCACGGACCGGCGGTGCTGCATGCTCGGCTGGCCGCCAGCGACCCCGCAGCGGCGGCGGCGATCCTGCCCGGTAACGGCCGGCGGCTGGTTCGGGCGCTTGAGGTGGTGGCCTTGACCGGCAGTTTCTCGGCCCAGCTGCCCGCGCCGCAGGCGGTGTATGACGTGGTGTTCGTCGGGGTGGATCGCCTGGATCTGGACGCCAGGGTGGCGGAACGTACCCAGCGAATGTGGGATGCCGGCTTTGTGGAGGAGGTCAGGGCGCTGGCTGCCGAGGGCTTGCGCGAAGGACGTACCGCAGCGCGAGCGCTCGGTTACGCTCAGGTCCTCGGATGGTTCGACGGGGTGCTGCCAAGCGAAGAGTCCGCCAAGGCAGAGACGGTGCGGTCAACGCGCCGCTTCATCCGCAGGCAGCGATCGTGGTTTCGGCGCGATCCGCGTATCCAATGGCTACCGCCTGCCGACCCGGCGGTCATACGGTCCGCCGCGATGCTCCGCTCGGCCCAGGCGGATGCAGCCGAACGGCTCATCGCGGCAGCCGGGCACCGATAGGTGCTGGGAACAGGGCAGTAGCCGGCATGGTGACCGCGTGAGGTCGTCCGATACGCCGGCCGCGGTCCGGGGGGATTGAGGGCGAGCCATGAGCGTGATGCTGGATCTGGATCTGGCCGATGAGTTGCGCGGTGCGCATGAGCGCGGCGAGATCGTCCTGCACTTTCAGCCCGAGATCGACCTCGCCTCCGGCGGGGTCGTCGGGATGGAAGCCCTGATGCGCTGGGCGCACCCGCGCCGCGGGCTGCTTGCGCCCGCCACCTTCCTCGACGTCGCCCACAAAGCAGGCCTGCTGCTTCCGCTCTCCACCTGGGTGCTCGAGCAGTGCGCGGCCGAGCGTGCCGGCTGGGAGCTGCTTCCCCCGCATCCCACGGTCGGCCTCTGCCAGCTGTGGGCCAACGTTCCTGCCGTCCAGCTCGCCGCGGCCGGCTTCGTCGACTTCGTGCGCGAACTCTTCGAGCGTCACCAGCTGCCACCGCGCTCCCTGGGCCTGGAGTTCAGCGAGTCCTCTCTCGGTGACGTGGGGTCGGCGGCGGCGGCGCTGCTGGTCGAGCTGCGCGAGGTGGGCTGCGCGCTGGCCGTCGACGATTTCGGTACCTGGTACTCCTCGCTCGCCCGATTCCAGGACATGCCGGTCGACGCGGTGAAGCTGGACCGCCGGTTCGTCCGCGGGCTCGGCGTCGACCTGGATGAGGACTCGATCGTCGCCTCGGTGGTACAGCTTGCCCACGCCCGTGACCTTTACGTCGTCGCCGAAGGGGTGGAGTCCTGGACCGAAGGCGCCCGGCTGTGCGAGCTCGGCTGCGACCGGGCGCACGGGTTCTTGTTCTGCGGGCCACAGGAGGCCGGCCGTGCCCGGTCGATGCTGGCGCGCGGGGGCGGCTGGACTCCGACCTCTGCCGGGGCGCTGGCGCGCATCCCGCTGGCCCGCTCGGCCGCTCGGCCAGAGCCGCAGTAGCCTTCCAGGTCATGAGCGTGGAGGCCCTGCCTGAGCTGGCGGCGCTGGCGTCCACGCCCGGAAGCGGGTTGGCCTTCGCCAAGGGCGAGGGCACCGGCAACGACTTCGTGCTGCTTCCCGACCGGGACGATCGGCTGCGCTTGACTCCCGACCTGGTACGCCGCCTCTGCGACCGGCGCTTCGGCATCGGCGCGGACGGGTGCCTGCGGGTGGTGCCGGGAGAGCCTGGCACCTGGTTCATGGACTACGTGAACGCGGACGGCAGCATCGCCGAGATGTGCGGCAACGGCGCCCGCGTGTACGCCCGCTACCTGGTCGCGGCCGGCTGGGCGCCACCCGGCACGCTGCTGCTGTCCACTCGCGGCGGGGTCCGGCGCGTCGAGGTCCCGGCGGATCCAGGTGCTGACATCGCGGTCGACATGGGACCCGCGCTGATCGACCCCGCTCCCTCCACGGCAGCCATCGGCGGTATCCGCTACCAGGGCATGTCGGTCTCGATGGGCAATCCGCATCTGGTGTGCCCGGTCGCTGATCCGGCGGCGCTGGACATGGTTGCGGCACCGGGCTACGACGCCAGACGCTTCCCGCAGGGGGTGAACGTCGAGGTGTACGCGCGCACCCCTGACGCGCTGACCATGCGGGTGCACGAGCGCGGCTCCGGGGAGACGCTGTCGTGCGGGACCGGCGCGTGCGCCGTGGCGGTCGCCGATGCGGTGGCGCGCGGCGAGCAGTCCGCCGACACGGCGGTCGACGTCCCGGGCGGGCGGCTTCGGATCGTCTGGCAGGGCGCGTCCGTCGTGCTGCACGGCCCGGCGAACATCGTGGCCGCGGGACGGTGGTGGGGCTGAATTCCCTCGATGCGGCGTCGGGCCTGGCCGGTCCCGTCGGGCTGCTCGGCGGGTGGTTCATGGCTTCGCGGTCCACCTACGCCTATGGCAGCGAGCTGGGATTCGAGGGCATGGCGTTCTACTACCTCGGCCGCGGCGGGGCGCTGGGCGATGCCAGGCCCGAGGTCGTGGCCAGCGCGATGACGTTCTTTCCCGCGCCGCTGGTGGAGTCGATGTGGCAGGCAGGCAGGGCCGTGATGACCCCGCATGCCGCCCTTGCGGAATTCTCCGGGTGCTGCTGGCGGTGGGGTCGCAAGCGCTTCGCCGCCGCGACGGGGCTCGAGCGCACGACGCAACTGCTCGGCCGCGTCGTCGATGCCGCTGACGGCGCTTGCCTGCCCCTGTTCGCCGGCTGGCGGGCGGCGCCGAGACCGCCGGACCTGCCGGCGTTGACCGCTCACCTGCTGCACGTGCTGCGCGAGCACCGGGGCGGGGTTCACGGTCTGGCGGTGCTGGCCAGCGGGCTGACCCCGGTGCAAGCGGCGGCGGCGAGCGCTACCGAGTTCTACCGGCCGCAGTCGGTGGGATGGGCTGACCCGCTTCCGGACGTCACCGAGGAGCTGATGGCCCGCCGGCGGGCTGCGGAGGAACTCACCGACCGGATGGTGGCTCCCGCGCTGGCCGCCCTGGACTCGGCGGAGCTCACCGAGCTGGTGGAGCGCGTGCAGGCGCTGGCCGTCGCGGCGAAATCAGGATGACGCAGCCGCGTTCTGGCGTTGAACTGGAGACGATGACTGCTGCCCCCGCACGTGCCCCCGCTCACATGACCAGGCCTGCCTCCGACGAACCGACCCCCGCTGACCTCGAAGCTGCTCCCTGGTTCGAAGCCGAGGGTGAGGGATTCGACCTCGAGGAGCGCCAGGCGCTGCGGCGCGTCGCCGGTCTGGCGACCGAGCTCGAGGACGTCACGGAGGTCGAGTACCGCCAGCTCAGGCTCGAGCGTGTGGTGCTCATCGGGGTCTGGGATCCCGGCACGCAAGCGGACGCCGAGAACTCCTTGGCCGAGCTGGCGTCGCTGGCCGAGACGGCGGGCTCGCAGGTCCTGGAAGGCTTGGTCCAGCGGCGCGCCAAGCCTGACGCGGCCACGTACGTGGGCTCGGGCAAGGCGCGCGAGCTGCGTGACGTCGTGGTATCGACCGGGGCTGACACCGTCGTCTGCGACGGGGAGCTGGCCCCTGGCCAGCTCCGTCAGCTCGAGCAGATCGTGAAGGTCAAGGTCATCGATCGCACCGCGTTGATCCTCGACATCTTCGCCCAGCACGCCACGTCCCGCGAAGGCAAGGCGCAGGTAGAGCTGGCGCAGCTGTCGTACCTGTTGCCGCGGCTGCGCGGCTGGGGTGAGTCGATGACCCGCGCCGGCGCTGGAATCGGTACCCGGGGCCCCGGTGAGACCAAGATCGAGACCGACCGGCGCCGGATCCGCTCACGAATGTCGCGGCTACGTCGCGATCTCGCCGGGATGTCGACCGTCCGCTCCACCAAACGCGCCGGTCGCCATCGCGCAGCGGTGCCGTCGGTAGCCATCGTCGGCTACACCAACGCGGGCAAGTCCTCTCTGCTGAACCGGCTGACGGGCGCCGGGGTGCTCGTGGAAGACGCGCTGTTCGCCACCCTTGACCCGACGGTGCGACGCGCGGTGCCTCCGGACGGCCGCGCCGTACACCCTCACCGATACCGTCGGTTTCGTCCGCCACCTCCCGCACCAACTCATCGATGCGTTCCGTTCGACCTTGGAGGAGGTCGCCGAGGCCGACCTGCTGATGCACGTCGTCGACGGCGCCGATTCCGATCCGGAGTCGCCAGATCGCCGCCGTACGTGAGGTGCTCGACGAGATCGGCGCAGGGTCGCTGCCAGAGTTGCGTCGTGATCAACAAGGCTGACGCGGCCGACCCCGTGACGCTTAGCCGGCTGCGGGGCGCGCTGCCGCACGCCATCGTCGTCTCGGCCCGCACCGGCCAAGGCCTGGGCGACCTGGTCACCGAGATCGAGGCGCGCGCGCCTCACCCACCCGTGGAGATCCAGGCGCTCGTCCCGTATGCCCGCGGCGACCTTGTCGCTCGCGTCCACGAGATCGGTGAAGTGCTGGCGTCCGATCACACCGCTGACGGGACTCTGCTGCGCGCGCGCGTCCCTGCAGGCCTGGCCTCTGTGCTGAAGCAGTTCACGCCCTCGAGCCCGGCGGTCGCCGGCGTGAACGGCTTCAGCCCTGAATCAGACCTTGCGCAGCACGGCGACAACGCGCCCTAGCACCACCGCGTCATCGCCGATAATCGGCTCGTAATGGGGATTGGCCGGCATTAGCCAGACGTGCCCGTCCTTGGCTCGGTAGGTCTTCACCGTCGCCTCGTTGTCGAGCATGGCCGCGACGATGTCGCCGTTCTCTGCGACCGGCTGCTGGCGTACCACGACCCAGTCGCCGTCGCAGATCGCCGCCTCGATCATCGACTCACCGGTTACCCGCAGCAGGAACAGCGTGCCTTCGCCCACCAGCTCGCGGGGGAGGGGGAAGATTTCCTCGACGGCCTGCTCGGCGAGCACCGGGCCGCCGGCGGCAATGCGCCCCACCATGGGCACGTAGGCCGGGGTCGGATGTGACGTCAACGGACCCGACTCAGTATCAACACCCGGCAGGAGCACCTCGACGGCACGCGGCCGGTTGGGATCCCGCCGCAGGAAACCCTTTGATTCCAAGGTTTTCAGCTGGTGGGCGACGCTGCTCGTGCTGGTCAACCCCACGGACTCGCCGATCTCTCTGACGCTCGGGGGGTAGCCCCGACGGTCGACGGCCTCGCGGATGACCTCCAGCACTTTGCGCTGGCGCGGCGTCAGGCCCGTCTCGTCCGGTGGCCCGTCAGGAAAGTCCCGGACGTTGCCCGCGCTGCGCCGGCGGGTGGACCGCCGCGCTGGCGTGACCGCGCCAGCGCCGGCCGCTTTCGGGGCGCTCTGGCGGCGGCCCTCGGAACGGCCCTCGGAACTCGGTCGACCTCCGCTGCCGCTTGCACCCTGCTTTGCCATCTGCTGCTCCTCGCTAGCCCGGGGGACGGGCTACTCGCTCGTTCGATGAGTTCGACCGTAGCCGGTTTTCGGCCCTCTTTCAAACACACGTTCGACCGTGTCGCGTTTTTGTCGTACGGTCGCGCTACAACACGAAAGTCGAACACGGGTTCGACGGTGGTCGCCGTCCTGGTGAGCACCAGAGACGTGGTGGAGGTGTGAGATGACTGCTTCGGTGGTTTCCAGTTGGAGCCCGGGATTCGTCGTCGGCGTGAGGCGCCCGGCGCGGTTTTCGGGCCGCCCGAAGGCTGCTCGAGCGTCGGTGGATCGGTCGCGGCCGGCGCCCGTCCCGCGCGTGAGCCGGGTGGCGGCGGTCACCGCCCCGGCTGCGCCGGCTGCCCCGGCTGCCCCGGCTGCCCTGCCGCCGTCGCCCATGAGGCGCCGGTTCCAGGCGGGTGTGCCGGCGGCGGATCCCCCGGTTTCGCGCCGGGCCCGCCGGATCGAGCGGCCGGTGCCGGGCCGGGCCCGCACCCGGGTGCGCCCGGCTTCCTCTCGGGCGCCGTCGGCGTCCCGCCCGGCGGCTGTGCCGTCACAGCTGCGGTTGACCCGGCGCGGCCGCGTGCTGGTGCTGGTGCTCGTCGTGGTGGCCGTCTACGCGGCGTTCGGCCTGGGGCGCGCGAGCGCGGGCCCGGCTGCGCTGCCCGCGCAGGCATCGACGGTCGTCGTGCAGCCTGGCGATTCGCTGTGGACCATCGCGGTTCGGGCGTTGCCGGGCTCCGATCCTCGCGATGTGGTGGGAGAGCTCAAGTCGATCAACCACCTTTCCAGCTCAGAGCTCGCCGTCGGCCAGCGGCTGCGGCTGCCGTAGGCCGGGGCGTCCCTTAACGCTCCGTGCCAGGACATCTACGCAGAGCAAAACTGTTGCGACTCGCCGATGCGACACGCCGCTATCAGGCTTGCTCGACCCGCGGTGTAGCCCTACTGTCCGGGACACAACATCTGGTAGTTACACCCATGTAAGTCGTCCACAGGTTGTTCAACAGGTTGCCCACAGATTTGGGCCGGTTACCCACAGGGGTGTCCACAGCCCCGCTGGCCAGCAGCCAGAAATCGACCGGCGCCTTCATGGGTCCGGTGAAGCGGAAAGGTGGCCCGGGGTCATGCGCTGTCCGTTCTGCCAGACCTCCGACAGCCGCGTTGTCGACAGCCGGGAGGCCGACGGTGGCGCGGCGATCAGGCGCCGGCGCTCGTGTGGTGTCTGCGGTCGTCGCTTCACCACACTGGAAGCGGCCACCCTCTTGGTGGTCAAGCGCAGCGGGGCCACCGAGCCTTTCGGTCGCGAGAAGGTGATCGCCGGCGTTCGCAAGGCTTGCCAGGGGCGTCCCGTCGATGAAGACGCGCTCGCGTTGCTCGCCCAGCGGGTCGAGGAAAACGTGCGGGCGGCCGGCCGCGCCGAGGTCAGTTCCGACGATGTGGGCCGTGCGATTCTCGGGCCACTTCGTGAATTGGACGAGGTCGCCTACCTCAGATTCGCGTCCGTCTACCGGGCGTTCGATTCGCTCGAGGATTTTGACCAGGAGATTGCCGCGCTTCGTCGCGATCATGCGCCGGAAGCCGTCGCGGCTGCCGTTGATGTCAGCGAAAACGACGCTGATCGAGCGAGTTCATCCCATCCACCGCCACCCTCGCTCGCCGCCTCTGCTGTGACCTGATCCAGTCGCCGCGGCAGACCAGACTTCCGCCAATTCCCGGCACATCCGGCCGTCCCCGGTTGTTGCTAAACACGAAAGGCAGGACTGTATGACTGAAACCGTTTCCGACACGATTCAGGCATCCCCGGCTCCACACCGCGGGCTCCGAATCGGGCGCGTCTTCTCCGCTGTGGGGACTCACCCGTACGAGCAGGTGAACTGGGAGCGTCGCGATGTCGTGATGACCAATTGGCGTGACGGGACGGTGAATTTCGAGCAGCGCGGAGTCGAGTTTCCGGATTCGTGGTCGGTTAACGCGGCGAATATCGTCACCAGCAAATATTTCCGCGGGGCGGTCGGATCACCCGAGCGTGAGAGCTCACTGCGGCAGCTGATCGATCGCGTGGTCGGGGCCTACCGGCGGGCGGGCGAGGCCAACGGGTACTTCGCCGCCACCGAGGATGCTGAGGCCTTCGAGCACGAGCTGACCTACATGCTCCTGCACCAGATGTTCAGCTTCAATTCCCCGGTCTGGTTCAACGTCGGTACCACCGCTCCGCAGCAGGTCAGCGCGTGCTTCATCCTCTCCGTGGACGACCAGATGGAGTCGATTCTCAACTGGTATCGCGAGGAAGGCCTGATCTTCAAGGGCGGTTCCGGCTCGGGGGTCAACCTCTCCCGGATCCGGTCCTCGAAGGAGCTGCTGTCCTCCGGGGGCACCGCGTCCGGCCCGGTCAGTTTCATGCGTGGGGCTGACGCGTCTGCCGGCACGATCAAGTCGGGCGGCGCCACCCGTCGCGCTGCGAAGATGGTCGTGCTTGATGTCGACCACCCCGACATCCTGGAGTTCGTCGAGACCAAGGCGCGCGAGGAGGACAAGATCCGCGCGCTTCGCGATGCGGGCTTCGACATGGATCTCGGCGGAACCGACATCGTGTCGGTGCAGTACCAGAACGCCAACAACTCCGTGCGCGTCAGCGACGAGTTCATGCGTGCCGTCGAAAGCGATGGCGAGCATCAGCTGCGGGCGCGACTCGACGGTTCCGTCATCGAGACGGTGCAGGCGCGCGAGCTGTGGAGGACCATAGGGCAGGCCGCATGGGCGTGCGCCGATCCCGGCGTCCAGTACGACGACACCATCAACGACTGGCACACCTGCCCGGAGTCGGGCCGTATCACCGCGAGCAACCCCTGCTCGGAGTACGTGCACCTGGACAACTCCTCGTGCAACCTGGCCTCGCTCAACCTGATGAAGTTCCTGCGCGAGGACGGGACCTTCGACGGAGAGCACTTCGTGCGCGCCGTCGAGCTGATCATCACGGCGATGGACATCTCGATCTGCTTCGCCGACTTCCCCACGGAGGCGATCGGGCAGACCACCCGGGCGTTCCGCCAGCTCGGTATCGGCTACGCCAACCTGGGCGCGTTGCTCATGGCTACGGGCCACGCCTACGACTCCGAGGGCGGGCGCGCCCTCGCTGCCGGCATCACGTCACTGATGACCGGCACGGCCTATCGGCGCAGCGCCGAGCTGGCGGCGGCGGTAGGTCCGTACGAGGGCTACAGCCGTAACGCCGCTGCCCACACCCGGGTGATGCGCAAGCACGCTGCGGCGAACGACGCGGTCCGCCCGATCGGCGCGGATGACGCGCGGTTGCTGGCCTTGGCGGCCAAGCAGTGGCAGCAGGGCCTGCGGATGGGGGAGCGTAGCGGCTGGCGTAATTCCCAGGCCTCGGTGCTCGCTCCCACCGGCACGATCGGCTTGATGATGGACTGCGACACCACCGGCATCGAGCCCGATCTGGCGCTGGTCAAGGTCAAGAAGCTCGTCGGCGGCGCCAGCATGCAGATCGTCAACCACACCGTTCCTCGGGCGCTCACCTCGCTGGGCTACGCGGAGGAGACCAAAGAGGCGATCGTCGAGCACATCAAGGAGCACGGCCATGTGGTGGATGCTCCCGGTTTGCGCCCGGAGCACTACGAGGTCTTCGACTGTGCGCTCGGCGAGCGGTCGATCGGCCCGATGGGCCACGTGCGGATGATGGCTGCGGCCCAGCCGTTCCTGTCGGGGGCCATCAGCAAGACGGTGAACATGCCGGCGTCGGCCACTGTCGAAGAGGTCGAGAACATCTACTTCGAGGGCTGGAAGCTCGGGCTCAAGGCGCTCGCCATCTACCGGGACAATTGCAAGGTCGGGCAGCCGCTCAGCGACTTGAAGGGCAGCCGGGCGGGGGCTGACGCGAAAGCCGATGCCCACGTCGAGATCCGTCCGGTCCGCAAGCGGCTTCCGAAGAAGCGGCCGTCGCAGACGATCTCGTTTGCCGTCGGAGGCGCCGAGGGTTACCTCACGGCGGGCTCCTACCCGGACAACGGGCTGGGCGAAGTCTTCATCAAGATGTCGAAGCAGGGCTCGACCCTGGCCGGCGTGATGGATGCCTTCTCCGTCGCGGTCTCGATCGCGTTGCAGTACGGGGTTCCGCTCGACGCCTACGTCTCGAAGTTCATCAACATGCGCTTCGACCCAGCGGGCCTCACCGACGATCCCGACGTCCGGCTCGCCCAGTCGGTGATGGACTACCTGTTCCGCCGGCTCGCCCTGGATTACCTGCCCTACGAGCGCCGGGCCGAGCTGGGCATCTTCACGGCCGAGGAGCGCGCGGCCCAGACGGCAGCGAAGTATGGCGCTGCGGAGCTCGAGACCGATCCGGATATCGAGAGTCTGCAGATCGCGGCACCCGTCGAGGCGGCACCTCCCGAGCCTCGGATCGCGGCCGGAAGTGGAGCTTCCGGCGGTCAGATCGACATCCAGACGGCCGTCGACGCTCCGCTCTGCTTCACCTGCGGCATCACCATGCGGGCGGCGGGTAGCTGCTATGTCTGCGAGCAGTGCGGCAGCACGAGCGGGTGCTCATGATGGCGATGGGAATGGTCACGGGTTCGTCCTGGGCTGTGGTCGCCGAAAGTCCCGGGTGGTCATGACGATGCCCAGCGGCTCATCGTGGGCATTGTGTCTCCAGGTGGGCACACGATCTCGATCTTGATCCTGCACGTCCCCGTCACCCCGGCCTCCGTAAGGAAGCTGGGGTGACGCCGTCGTCGGAGCGTTGAGCAGCCGGGCCGCCGGATACGGCCTCACCAGCTGTGAACGCGAGATCTGCACCCTGGCCACGGCCGGTCGATCAACCGGCGACATCGCCGCCGAGCTGTTCCTGTCGAGCTACACCGTCCACGATCACCTCAAGTCCATCTCGCCAAGACATCGGTCTGCAGCCGGCGTGAGCTCATCCTCCGGCTCGATCCGAGCCCCCCTGATGCCGCGGGGATAGCCCCCATCGGAAAGGCCCCTCCAGCCGGCGCGGCGCGTGACATCGATCGGTCGGCTGAACCGTCAGGCCGGGTCCGCGACGGGCATTCAGAGCTGGCGGAACGTCGTGAAGTGGGCGAGTTCCAGGAGGTCTGACTTCACCAGTTGCGGCGCGCCGAGCGACTCCACGTGTTGCTCCGCGGCGGCCAGGTGGCGGCGCGCCTCGTCCAGCACCCACGTGTGGAACCCGGTTTCGCTGAGCTCGTTCGCGGCGGCCTCGAGCAGCTCCTCCGGCGGCTCCGGGCCGTCGCCGAACATCACCGACTTCAGGGAGTCGAGCCCTTTCAGGCCGGACTCGAGGGCGGCGGTGATGGGCAGCGTCTTCTTGCGGGAACGCAGATCACCGAGCACCGGCTTGCCGGTGACCTCGGAGTCTCCCCAGATGCCGATCGCGTCATCGACAAGTTGAAACGCCATCCCGAGTTCGCGGCCGAAGCCGCGCAGCAGCGCGACCTCAGCTTCCGGCGCACCGGCGAGAATCGCGCCGAGCGCCGACGCGCACTCGAGCAGCGACGCGGTCTTGCCCGCCGCCATGCGCCGGCAGTCGTCCAGGGTGACGTCGCGGCGCGTCTCGAACTCCAGGTCCAGCGCCTGCCCTTCGATCAGCTCGGTCACCCGCCGGTTCATGAACCGCAGGGCCTCGAGGGTGGTGGCGCTGCCGGATTCGAGCAGCTGCTCGATCGCCAGCGCCAGCAGCGCATCACCGGAGATGATCGCGGCGCCCGCCCCGTAGGCAACCCATGCCGTCGGGCGGTGGCGACGACGGGTGTCGCCGTCCATCAGATCGTCGTGCAGCAAGGAGAAGTCATGTACGAGTTCGACCGCCACTGCGGCGGCGATGCCGAACTCGTCGGGGCCCTCGACGGCGCGCACGGAGAGCATGGCCAGCGCCGGGCGCAACGCCTTGCCCGTGGGTCGTCCCGCCGGTTGACCGTCGACGGTCGTCCAGCCCCGGTGGTAGGACTCGACCCGTTCCAGGCCGACATGCAGCCGGGAGACGGCATCACGGATGGCCGGCTCGGTGACCTCGCGCAGCTCGCCGAGCACCCGGGGGAGGCCGTCGGCGCCGGTCGTTTGCGGTGCGTAGAGCGTCATGGCCGGCGTCCCGCCAGGCTGCGGGCCGCGACCTTGGCCTTGTCGGCGCCTGACAGCGAGAGCCGCTGCGAGCGGACGGCCGACGGATGGTCGGCGATGACGCCGTTGAGCCGGTGGTAGATGCCGGCCATGGCGGCGCAGCAGGCGAAGCTGCGCCGGTCGAGCAGGTCCAGCAGCGCGAACCCCTCGCTGTACCACTGCTCGGCGCGGGCCGTGTCAGCGCGGATCATCGCCTCGAACGGTGCTGCGGGCCCCCGCAGATTTCCCTGCTCGTCGAGTTCGAGCGTGACGCCAAACCGATCCAGATCCTCCTTCGGGAGGTAAACCCGGCCGTTGCCCAGGTCTTCGCGGACGTCGCGCAGGATGTTCGTCTGCTGCAACGCGACGCCGAGCCGGTCGGCAAGACCCGGCGCGTCCGGATGGCTCGTGCCGCCGAAGATGGCCAGGCAGAGCCGCCCCACGGTGCCGGCCACCCGGCGGCAATAGAAGCACCAGGTCGTCGAACGTGGCGTAGGTGGTTCCGCGGACGTCCATCTCGATGCCGTCGATGAGCTCCTGGAGCGCCTCGATCGGGAGCGGGAAGCGCTTGGCGGTGTCCTCGAGCGCCCGGATGACCGGGTCGCCGTTCGCTGCCCCGAGGTCATCAAGCTGCCCGCGCAGCGCGGCAAGGCGGTGGAGTTTGACGTCCTGGGGCAGGTCGGGGTCATCGCCGATGTCGTCGGCGCGCCGGGCAAAGGCGTAGACCGCGGACAGCGACGACCGCTTCTGCGCAGGTAGCAGCCGTATTCCATAGGAGAAGTTGCGGGCCTGCTGGTGGGTGATGCGTTTGCACTCGGCGTAGGCCTCATCCAACGTCGACTCGTTCGCCGTCATCGACCTCCGTCCGCGAGCCAGCCGGTCCCCCCAGCGACATCCGCGAGCAATTCTGTCATGAGCTGGCTCTCATGCCGCCGACAACTCACGCGCCGCCGCCTGGCCGCTGCGCACCGCGCTCTCCATGGTCGCCGGCCAGCCGGTGCGGGTCCAGGCGCCTGCGACGACCAGCCCGGGCAATGCCGTCCGGTTCGGCGGGCGGCGGGCCAGCTGCCCCGGCAGCTGGGCAAACGTGGCATGCGGCTCGCGGGTGACGAGCACGCGCTGGACGAATCGGGGCTCGGCCCGCGGCAGCAGCCGCGCCAGCTCCGTGACGAACACCTCCTCGATCTCGGCCGCCTTGCGCTGCTGCCAGGCAGCGGCGGCCGACAGCGAGATCGCGAGGTACTGGCCGGTGCGTACGCCGGCTGCCGCCGTCCGGTCGAAGACCCACTGGACGGGGGAGTTGATGGCCGCGGCGAACGGCTCCGCCATCACGAGCCGGTCATAGAACACATGGACGTTCACGATCGGACTGCTGCCCAGCGCGCGCAGGCCGGCCGGGTCGAGGCCTGCCTCGGCCGGTGCGAGATCGGCGACGGCGTCATGCGGGACGGCGAGGACGACGGCATCGGCGGCCATCTCACCGTCATCGGTCCCGAGGTGCCAGCCCCTTGACCCCGAGGTCGGCTGCCTGAGGCCGCGCACCCGGCATCCGGTGCGCACGACGGCCCCGAGCGATTCGAGCTTGGCGCGCGCGGCAACCCCATGCAGCTCGCCGAGCGGCACCCGGCTGTAGCCGATGTCGGCGCCGCCGGCGGTCTCCAGCAGGCCGGTGCGCACGACCTTGGCGGCGAGCGCCAGGCTCGCGTCGCGCGGGTGAGCGTTCAGCGTGGCGACGGTCAGCAGCTCCCACAGCGCCGGCAGGCTGAGCCCGCGCTGACCGTGAGCGTCGAGCCAGTCGCCGAACGAGCGTGCGTCGACGGCGCGATCCTGCTGATCGAGCCGGGCGAGTGCGAGCACGGCCGGCACGCTGCGCAAACGCTGGCCCAGCGGCATCGCGTCATAGCGCAGCAGGCCGCCGGCCAGGTGCAGCGGCGGCGGGAGCGGCAGCCGGCTTCGGCGCAGCCGCGCCGTGCGTACGTCGGCGCCGTCGCCGTGCAGTACGGCCACGTCAAGGCGCGGCTGCAGGTCGGTCAGGTGCTCGACCCCGAGCCGGGAAAGAAAGCCCCGGTAGGCCGTGCAGCAGCGCAGGAAGACGTGCTGCCCGGTATCGATCGTCACGCCGTCGCGGGAGAAGGAGGCCGTGGCGCCGCCCAGCCGGGGGCGCGCCTCGAGCACTGTGACCCGCCAGCCTGCTTCGGCCATCTCGAGCCCGGCGGCCAGCCCGGCGAGGCCGCCGCCGACGACCACGACGTGGTCAGCCACGGATCCCGGCCGTCAGCAGCGTCCGCATCGTGTGCCACAGCACCCTGCGCTTGTTCGGCCGGGGCGTGACGCGAATCGCGTCAGCGCCAGCGGCCCGGACGGCGTCCAGAGCCGCGAGTCCACCTGCGGTGAAGCCGGCAATTGCCACGCGCGCGAGCCCCGGGGTCAGGCGGGTGAGGGGGACACCGGCGCCGAGCAGGGTCCGCGCCCGCTCGGCGACCTCCGCCAGCAGCGACTCGACCCGGGCCCGCTCGGCCGCCGAGAGCCGTGCCGCTGATGCCGCTGATGCCGCTGATGCCGCTGATGCCGCTGCCAGCAGGTCCGGTGTCACCCCGTGCCGCGCGAGCGCGTCCTGCGGCAGGTAGATGCGCCCGGCCGCCAGGTCCTCGCCCACGTCCTGGAGGTGCTCGGCGATCTGCAGTCCGGTGCACACGTCGTCGGACAGGGGGATCCGGCGCTGGTCCCCGAGGTCCCAGAGGGCCAGCACCAGGCGTCCGACAGGCTCTGCCGACAGCCGGCAGTAGCCGCGAAGGGCTGCGAAATCCGGGTAACGCGTGACCCGCTGGTCCATCCGGTTGGCCGCCACCAGGTCGTGAAACGGCTGGACGGGCAGCCCCCGCTCGCGGGCGAGCGGCACCAGCGCCGCGACGGGGGCGAGGGCCGGCCGGCCGTCGCCGACCCGGCGCAGATCGTCGTCGATCAGATCGAGCAGCGCCAGCCGGTCGCCGGGTGCCTCATCGCCGACGTCGTCGATCAAACGCGCGAGCACGTACACGTCGAGCAGTTGCCGGCGCCGCTCGGCGCGCAGCATCCGGCTCGCCACCGGGAAGTTCTCCCGTTTCGCCCGGGCCGCGCCGAGCGCACGAATGCGGGCGTCCAGCCATTCTCGCTCCGCCGGCGTCGCGTTCCCGGGCTGAGGAACGTCAGTTTTCGGCATCTTCTTGCGCGCCAAGTGTGGTAGATCCGCGCTGCGGGGGAGAAATCCACAACAATGGGGACGGCAACGGAGCCTCCTAGGTCGTTCTGCCTTTTTGCCGGGGCTGCGCGTCAGCGGGGCGCATCCCAGTACTACACGGCAGACTGGGCAGAATGACCCCAAGTGATGAGGAATCGGAGGTCGCAGCCGATGAACCCAGCTTCGGTGCGTTTACTTGCGCTACGCGCAGTATCGGGGCCCCTCGTGCCCGGCTCGTCATCACCCAGGGTTACTTCACGCCATGTCCGTCCTAGGGCCGGCCTGCCGCAAACGGCCTTCGAGCGGGCTGCATGAGCGTCGCGTCCGAGCGGCTACCCCAGGGGCCGTCCGAGCTGGAGGGCGAATCACGTCACGCGGCAGCGGCGGCGCTCGCGCGCGCCATCGCCTACCTGCGCGAAGAGCAGCACGAGGCCGGCTGGTGGAAGGGCGAGCTCGAGACCAACGTGACGATGGACGCGGAGGACCTCCTGCTGCGCGAGTTCCTCGGCATCCGCACCCCGGAGGAGACCGAGCAGGCCGCCGCGTGGATCCGCTCCCAGCAGCGCGACGACGGCACGTGGGCCAACTTCTACGGCGGCCCTGGCGACCTGTCCACGACGATCGAGGCGTACATCGCGCTGCGGCTGGCCGGGGACGACGCTGACGCGCCGCATCATCGCCAAGGCGGCCGGGTGGATCCTCGCGGCGGGCGGGGTCGAGCGCCCGCGCGTCTTCACCCGGATCTGGCTGGCGCTGTTCGGGCTGTGGTCGTGGGACGAGCTGCCGAACCTGCCGCCGGAGATCATCTTCCTGCCGCGGTGGTTTCCGCTCAACGTCTACGACTGGGCGTGCTGGGCTCGGCAGACGATCGTCCCGCTCACCATCGTCACCACCTTGCGGCCGCAGCGGACGCTCCCGGTGGGCATCGACGAGCTGCGCACCGGCGAGCCCATTCCGCCGTTGCTGCCGGCCCGGTCCTGGGGCGGCTTCTTCCAGCGGCTCGACCGGGTGCTGCACGGCTACGCGAAGCGGCCGGTGCGCCGGCTTCGCCAGGTGGCGATGCGCCGCGCCGCCGATTGGATCGTCGCCCGGCAGGAGGCCGACGGCGGCTGGGGCGGCATCCAGCCGCCGTGGGTCTACTCGCTGCTCGCGCTGCAGCTGAGCGGGCTACCCGCTCGACACCCCGGTGATGGCCGCGGGTATCCAGGTCTCGAGGGATTCCTGGTTCGCGAGCAGACGCCCGCCGGCACGCTGCGCCGGCTGGAGGCCTGCCAGTCGCCGGTGTGGGACACCGCGCTGGCGCTCAACGGCGCTGCTCGACGCCGGCGTGCCTGCCGAGGATCCCATGGTGCAGCGCGCGGCTCGCTGGCTGGAGTCCGAGGAGATCCGGGTGACCGGCGACTGGTCGGTGCGGCGGCCGACGCTGGCGCCGGGCGGCTGGGCCTTCGAGTTCGACAACGACGGCTACCCCGACACCGACGACACCGCCGAGGTCCTGCTCGCGCTGCGCCGCGCCCTGCCGCCGGCCGGCAGCGACGGTGGCGCCATCCGCCGGGGCATGGACTGGATGGTCGGGATGCAGTGCCGGGACGGCGGCTGGGGAGCGTTCGACGCCGACAACACCCGCGAGCTCGCGTACAAGCTGCCGTTCTGCGACTTCGGCGCGGTGATCGACCCGCCCTCGGCGGACGTCACCGCGCACGTCGTCGAGGCGCTGGCCGCCGAGGGGCGCGCCGACAGCCCCGCCTGCCGGCGCGGGGTCAGCTGGCTGCTGCGCGAGCAGGAGCCGGACGGTTCCTGGTTCGGACGCTGGGGCTGCAACTACGTCTACGGGATCGGTGCGGTGGTGCCCGCTCTGATCGCCGCCGGCGTCGCGGCATCATCGCCGGCGATCGTGCGGGCCACCCGCTGGCTGATGGCACACCAGAACGAGGACGGCGGCTGGGGCGAGGACCTGCGCTCCTACGACGACCCTGCCTGGGCCGGCCGCGGCGAGTCGACGGCGTCGCAGACGGCCTGGGCGCTGCTCGCGTTGCTGGCCGCGCAGGCCGACTCGGCAAGCATCGACCGCGCGATCGAGTGGCTGGTGGCTCAGCAGACGCCCGCCGGGACGTGGGACGAGCCGCAGTTCACCGGCACCGGGTTCCCGGGCGACTTCTACATCAACTATCACCTGTACCGGCACGTGTTTCCGGTGTCGGCGCTCGGCCGGTACTGCCGGGCCGGCGGAGCGCACAGTGGATGATCCGAAGACGAATCCGCCCGGTCGGCTCACGGTGTTCACCCCGTTGCGCGCCGAGCGCGCCGCTGTCCGCGGGGTGCTTCCCGGGGCCGCGGTGATCCGTACCGGTATGGGCGTGACCCGCGCGGCGAAGTCCGCCGCCCGCGCCGGTATCGGCGACGGGCCGGTCGCCGTTCTGGGCGTCGCCGGCGGCATCGCGCCGCAGGTGCTCCCCGGCGATGTCGTGGTCGCGAGCGAGGTGCGCAGTGAGACCGAGGTGTACGCGTGCCCCTCGGCGCCGCTGCTCGCCGCCCTCCTGCGGCGGGCCGGGGTCCGGGTGCACGTCGGTCCGCTCGTGACACTCAGCGGATCGAAGCCGGCCACCACATCCGCCGAACGGCAGCGGCTCCTGGAGTCCGGCGCGCTCGCCGTCGACATGGAGAGCGCGCCGATCGCCGCGGCTGCAGCAGCCGCCGGCGTGCCCCTCGCCGCCGTGCGTTGCGTGACTGACACAGCGCAGGCGCCGCTGCTTCACCCCGGCATCCTCAAGCGCGGCATCTCGGCACTGCGCACCCTGCGGCGCATCGCGCCGCTGCTGCAGCGATGGGCCTTCGCTGCCGATTCGCGGGAGCTCCTGCTCGCGTCCCCCGCTCGTTCTGCGCCGGGGTCGAGCGCGCGATCGACACCGTGGCCGCTGCCCTCGAGCGCTTCGGCGCACCGATCTACGTGCGTCGCCAGATCGTGCACAACGCACACGTCGTCCAGGATCTTCAGCAGCGCGGTGCGGTCTTCGTGCAGGAGCTGGATGAGGTGCCCGACGGTGCCCGGGTCATCTTCGCGGCCCACGGCGTGGCTCCCGAGGTGCGTTCCGACGCGGTCAGCCGCGGCCTGCGCTTCATCGATGCGACGTGCCCGCTGGTGGCCAAGGTGCACCAGGAGGTGCGCCGTCACGCCGATCAGGGTCGAACCGTCTTCCTGCTCGGCCACGACGACCACGAGGAAGTGGTCGGGACCGTCGGCGAGGCAGCTGACCGGGTCGTGGTCATCAACGGTCTGGACGAGGCGCGCTCCATCAGCGTGCAGGACGAGTCCCGGGTCGCGTACGTGGTGCAGACCACGCTCGCCGTCGACGAGGCCGAGCACGTGGCGCTGGCGCTGCGCGAACGTTTTCCCGCGATCGTCGCGCCGCCGACCGATGACATCTGCTACGCCACCACCAACCGGCAGAAGGCCGTCCGCGAGATCGCGGTCGATGTCGACCTAGTTATCGTCGTGGGGTCGCAGAACTCGTCGAACTCGGCTCGGCTCGTCGAGGTAGCCGAGCGCGCCGGCGTCCCGGCGCTGCTCGTCGACGATGCCAGCGAGCTCGATCTGGACCAGCTGCGCGGAGTCCGTCGCATCGGGTTGACCGCTGGAGCTTCGGCGCCGCCGGGGCTGGTCGACGAGCTCGTGCATTGCCTGTCAGGCTTGGGACCCATCAGGGTGCACGAGCGCGACACCGTCACCGAAGACATCCGATTCGCCCTGCCAAAGGAGGTGACCTGACGTGGCTATGCCGATGAGGCAGAACCTTCGCATCGGGTCGTATTTGCTCAAGCAGAAGCTGCACCGGGCGAAGAAGTTCCCGCTGGTGCTCGAGCTCGAGCCGCTGTTCGCGTGCAACCTGGCGTGCGCCGGCTGCGGAAAGATCCAGCAGCCGGCCAGCCTGCTCAAGCAGCGCATGCCGGTGGAGCAGGCCATGAATGCCGTACGGGAGTGCGGCGCGCCGGTGGTCTCGATCGCGGGCGGCGAGCCGCTGATGCATCCGCAGATCGATGAGCTCGTCGACGCGCTGATCGCCGACAAGCGGATGGTGCTGCTGTGCACCAACGCCGTCTTGCTGCCCAAGCATCTGCACCGGTTCACCCCCCATCGCGACTTCACGTGGGTCATCCACATCGACGGCCTGCGCGAGCGTCACGACGAGTCGGTATGCAAGGACGGCGTCTTCGACGAGGCCGTGGCTGCCGTCAAGCAGGCTCAGGCGGCGGGCTTTCGGGTCGCGACGAACACCACGTTCTTCAACACCGATACGCCCCAGACGGTCATCGAGGTGCTCGACTACCTCAACGACGAACTCGGCGTCGACAACATGCAGATCTCGCCGGGCTACGCCTACTCCAAGGCGCCGGATCAGGATCACTTCCTCGGCGTGCAGCAGACCCGGGAGCTGTTCAAGAAGGCGTTCGATGACAAGCGGCGCAAGAAGTGGCGGCTGAACCACTCACCGCTGTTCCTTGATTTCCTCGAGGGCAAGGCCGATTTCGACTGCAAGCCCTGGGGCATTCCCTCCTACTCGCTGCTCGGTTGGCAGAAGCCGTGCTACCTGCTCGACGACGGGTACGCCCAGTCGTGGCAGGAGCTGCTGGACACCACCGACTGGGACAGCTTCGGGCGTGGGAAGGACCCGCGCTGCAACAACTGCATGGCGCACTGCGGGTATGAGCCGAGCGCCGTGCTCGCGACCATGAGCTCGCTGCGCCAGACCATCCGGGCGGGTGTGGGGGCCTAACCGTCGTTGCGGCGATCGGTCGGTGTCACCCGCTTACCGACGCCACCGGAGCCTCGTGCCAGGCGCTGCAGCCACGTCCCCGCGCCTTCGCCTGGTACAGGGCCTGATCCGCCTTGCGCACCAGCGAATCGAAGTCGTCGCCCGGTTCTGCGCGGCACACGCCGATGCTGCAACTCAGCGGGACGACCGCATCGCCGGCGCAGAGGATGGTGGCAGCAACCGTCTCGCCCAGGCGATCGGCCACGGCCTGAACCTCGTCGCGGCCGGTTGCCGAGCCGGCGACGAGGAACTCATCTCCGCCCACGCGGGCCACGATGTCGGGGGCGCGGGCGGCGGCCCGCAGCGCCTGTCCGGTGAGGCGAACGGCGTCGTCTCCGACAGAGTGCCCGTAGGTGTCATTGATGATCTTCAAGTTGTCCAGGTCGACGTAGAGCAGCATGACCGCGGTGGATTCGCGACGGGCTCGCGACAGTTCGCGGGTGACCGCGGAGCGTGCTGCTTCCCGGTTGAGCAGACCGGTGAGCGAGTCGTGGGTAGCCAGCTGGTGCAGGATGACGCGCTGGCGTTCGGTGTGACGGACCGATTCGCGGAGCCGGTTGAGGGTGGTCTGCAGTGCCTGGCCGGTTCGTCCGGGGAGCGGGACATCGAGTGACGGGGCGGACGGATCCTGCGCCAGTGTGACGGTGAATGCTTCGACGGCTCCGAACACGCTCGTCATCTCATCGACCGCGAGGATCGTGTCGGCGACCTCCCGAGGACCGCCGGGTGCAACGGACTGCCCCGCGAAGTCACCCCCAGCGACCCGGCGCGCTGCTGACGCCAAGCGTTGCAGCGGCCGGATGACCGCTCGCGCCAGCAGGATCGTCGCCCCTGCGGCGATGAGGACGCTCAGGACGAAGATCGCGACCTCATTGCGGTAGCTGCGGGCGGCGGAGAGCGCTTCGCTGCGGGCTACGTCGCTCATGTCCGCCGAGGCGCCTTGAATGACGGCGGTCAGATCGTTAAGCCACTGCGGTTCCTTGGTGAACGCGATCCCGTACGCCTGCGGGTCCGTCGCGAGCGGTGAACGGCGTCCGGCCAGGGCGGCGTTCACGGTCTGCTCGATGGTTTTCTCCCACGCCTGCGCTTGCGGGTCATGCAGCCAGGTGTTCCAGGCGGCAGCTGCGCGGGGGCCGAGATTGGCCGGGAAACCCGTTGTATCGGCGATGAATGCGCCGTTCGCCTCGATCAACGGTTGCGCGCTGGTGGCGGTCCCCGGCCCGTTCACGACGGTGTTGGATTCCCGGGCGCGATGCATCGCAGCAGTTTGCACGGCGAACGAGGCGGAGAGCGCGTCGACGCGGCCGGCCACCAGCCCGGTGCGGCCGGACAGGGCCTGAACGTCCCGCTTCAAAGTCTCGAACCGCGCCCGCCAGGCGTTGTCGACGTCCGCGGTGAATTTCTCGAAGAAGGGCCTGATCGTTGCGGGGTCACCCCGCCCGGCGCCGATGGAGGGGCGCAGCCGGCCCAGCCGGGTCAGGTCAGCGACCAGTACGGGGGTGGAGCGCAACGCGGGGTCGCGATCCACCTGCAGGCGGGCCGCGCGCAGCATGGCCGGGTAGTCGATGCCGAAGAGCTGCTCGATCTGTGAGGTGGTGACCTTGAACTGGGCAGCCTCGGCGAGCGCTAATGACGGGACGTACTCGTTGGTCACCTGAGCTCTGGCTGCCATCAGCGATCCGAGCGCGTCGGCGTCGCGCTGAACCCGGGCTGAAACCTCTTGCTGGGTCCGGCTGCTCAACGCCGAACTTCCGGTCAACGCGGCCAGGGCAGTGAGCGGCGCCAGCAACGCCAGCACGAGCAGCATCGCCACTCGTGGGCGCCGCCACCGAGGCCGGCGCCGTGGCCGGCGCGGTGGCCCGATGGCATTCACGGCGCCGTCGGATCAATCACCTCTTCATCATCGGCGACCTATCCGCCTTCGAGCCCGCCCAGATGGCCTAACGCGCGCTCCCGCCCGGGCACGCGCGAGCCAGCCGCCGGTCGGGTGGAGCCGGCCGGCTCAATCCTCGGCCGCGGAGGTGCTCCCGGATCGCTGCACCGTTGCGGAATGCGAGGCTTTGTGGCGCTGGCGGCCCAGGGTCTCCAGCAGCCGCAGCCAGATCTCGCTCGCCGTGGGGTAGCTCGGCACCGCATGCCAGAGCGCGGCGATCGGCACCTTGCCGATCATGGCCACTGTCGCCGCGTGCACGAGATCGGCGATCTGCGATCCGACGAACGTGGCGCCGACGATGGTGTCCGACGACCGGTCGATGACCAGCTTGGCGCGGCCCACGTAGTCCTCGCGCATGAGGTAGGTGCCCGCCAGCGAGGCGAGGTCGTACTCGACCGTTTCGACGGCAATACCGGCCTCGCGCGCACCGCGCTCGGTGAGCCCGACCGAACCCACCTCGGGATTGGTGAAGGTCACCTGGGGCACGCGGCCCTGGTCGGCGAGGTCGGCGTGGCGGCTGAAGGCGCCGGTGTCCAGGGCAGCGCCGGTGGCCCGCGCGGCAATGACGTCGCCCGCGACCCGGGCCTGGTACTTGCCCATGTGCGTCAGCAGCGCCCGGCCGTTCAGGTCACCGATCGCGTAGAGCCACTCGCCCGGCACCCCGTTGACGGTCATGTGATCGTCGACGGCGACGAAGCCGCCTTCCGCGAGCCCGACGGTGTTCAGCCCGATGCCGGTGCTGTTGGGACGGCGTCCGGCCGCGACGATGATCTCGTCGGCGACGATGACCGTTCCGTCGTCCAGGGTCACGGTGACCTCACCGCCGTGAGGCACCCCGTAGCCCGCGTCGTTGACGTGCGGCCGGGACACGCCCGCCAGCCGGACGTTGAGCTCGACCCGCACGCCCGCCGACCGCAGGTAGCCGGCGACCAGTTCGCCGGCGAACGGCTCGTTTCTGGCCAGCACCCGCGGCCCGCCCTGCACGATCGTGAGCTCCTCGACGCCGAGCCCGATCAGCCACGTCGCCGCCTCGCAGGCGACGACGCCGCCGCCGATGATCACGACACGCTGCGGAATGGTGTGGATGCTGGTCACGTCGCGCGAGATCCAGGGCCGGGCGGCGCGCAATCCCTCGATGTCCGGAACCGCCGCCGAGGATCCGGTGTCCAGCACGACCGCATGCCGTGCCGTGATCGTGCGGGTACTGCCGTCGGGCCTGGTGACCTCGACGGTTTTCGTGCCGGCCAGGCTGCCGTGGCCGCGGATGACGTCGATGCCGGTGGTGAGGCACCACTGAACCTGGGAGGCGTCATCGAGCCGGTTCACGATCGCGTCGCGGCGGGCCAGGACGGCGTTCACGTCCAGCTCGCGGCCGAGCAGCGCTTGCTTGACGCCGGGGAGGTGGCGCCCGATGTCGAGTACCTCGACCGGGCGCAGCAGGCCCTTGCTGGGCATGCATGCCCAGTACGAGCACTCGCCGCCCACGAGCTGCTCCTCGACGATCACCGCTTCGAGCCCGGAGTCCTGGGTGGCGTACTGAGCGGCGTTCTCACCGGGCGGGGCGCCGCCGATGACGATGACATCCCACTCGCAACGATCCGGATCAAGTGAGGCGGCCACGCGAGCACGCTAGCGCAGCGCGACAGGTACGGCGACGGGTCGGATATTGACACAGTTGTGAGTAGTCACTAACCTCCCTTTCGTGGCAAGCCGGAGCACTGCCGAAGAGCGTCGCGAGGACATTCTTCGGGCGGCCCTCATCGAGTTCGCGTCCGGTGGCCTCGACGGCACCAGCACCGATGCCATCGCTCGCCGGGCCGGCATCAGCCAGCCCTATCTCTTCCGGCTCTATCCCACGAAGAAGGAGCTGTTCGTCGCCGCTGTCGAGCGCACTTTCGAGCGCGTCCGGCAGGCGTTTCGCGAGGCGGCGGAGGGCTACACCGGGATGGAGGCGAAGGAGAAGCTGGGCGACGCCTACGTCCAGCTCCTGCGCGACGAGACCTTTCTCCAGCTCCAGCTCCACGCGTACGCCGCTGCCTGCGACGACGCTGATGTGCGTGAGGCCACCCGGCGCGGCTTCGGCCGGCTCTGGGACGAGGCCATCGTGCTGACCGGCATGTCCGCCGAGCAGTCGCGTGACTTCATGGCGATCGGCATGCTGCTGAACGTCGCGGCTGCGATGGGGCTCGGCGTCGACTGCCCCGCAGATCTTGCCGAGCGCCTGCTCGGTGCCGCCGCGACGGGCTGACCGCCGCCCCTCCGCCAGCCCCAACCCACCCTCTGACCAGCCCGTATCTCCGCCAGCTCAGCTCAGTAAGTGGCTAGTCACTAGCCAATCTTCGACAGGAGAACGTCCGATGGCTCTCACCCGTGATTTCAGGAGTCGGTCCGGCGCTGCGGCGACGATCGTCGTCACCTCGGTGGCGGCGTTCATGGTGGCGCTCGACAACCTCGTCGTCACGACGGCACTGCCGTCGATTCGCGAACACCTCCACGCCGGGCTGGAAGGCCTGGAATGGACCGTGAACGCGTACACCCTGACCTTCGCGGTGCTGCTGCTGCCGGCCGCGGCGCTCGGAGACCGGCTCGGCCGCCGCCGGGTCTTCCTGGCCGGCCTCACGCTCTTCACGCTCGCTTCGGCGGCGGCCGCCCTCTCGACCGACGCCGAGATGCTGATCCTCGCCCGGGCGCTGCAGGGCATCGGCGGCGCGGCGGTCATGCCGCTGTCGCTGACCCTGCTGTCGGGGTCGGTGCCCGCGCATCGCCGCGGCGCGGCCCTCGGCGTCTGGGGCGCGGCGTCCGGCCTTGCCGTCGCGCTCGGCCCGGTGGTCGGCGGCGCGGTGACGCAGGGCGCCAGCTGGGAGTTCATCTTCTGGCTCAATGTGCCGATCGGCCTGCTGCTCATCCCCGCCGCCCGCCGGGTACTCGCCGAGCAGGCCGGCCCCACCCAGCATCTCGACCTGCCCGGCCTGCTGCTGATCAGCAGCGGCCTGTTCGGCATCGTCTTCGGGATCGTGCGGGGCAACGGCCACGGCTGGACGAGCACCCAGGTGCTCACGGCCCTTTCCGTCGGCGCTGCCCTCGTCGCCGCCTTCCTGGCCCGGGAAGATCGGGCCGCTGCCCCGATGCTCCCGCTGCGCCTGTTTCGCAGCCGGGCATTCAGCGCCGTCAATGCCGCTGCGCTGCTGATGAGCTTCGGGATGTTCGGCAGCGTCTTCCTGCTCTCGCAGTTCCTGCAGACGGCCATGGGCTACTCGCCGCTCGCGGCCGGGCTTCGCACGCTGCCCTGGACCGCCATGCCGGTACTCGTGGCGCCCATCGCCGGGCCGCTGTCGGACCGGATCGGAGGCAAGCCCCTGCTCGCCGCCGGGCTCGCCCTGCAGACGGCCGGTCTCGCCTGGATCGCGATCCTGACCAGCACCTCGGTCACCTACGGCTCGCTCATCCCCGCGTTCGTGCTCTCCGGAGTCGGCATGGGCCTTTTCTTCGTGCCGGTCGCGACCGTGGTGTTCGGCAGCGTCTCGGTCGACGAGCAGGGCGTGGCCAGCGGCGCCAACAATTCCTTCCGCGAGCTCGGCGGCACCATGGGCGTCGCCGTGCTGGGGTCGGTCTTCAGCGCCGCCGGCAGCTTCGGTTCGAAGACCGCGTTCGTGGCCGGGCTGCGCCCCGCGCTTCTGGTCGGGACGATCGTGCTGGGGCTTGGCGCCGTTGCCGCGACCCTCATCCCGGCCCGGCGTCCGAGCTGGCAGCTTCCCGGTCACGCGGATGTCGAGGCCCGGCCGGAGCTGGTCACCGTCTGATGATGTTCAGCGGTCGGCGGTCAGGCGACCCCATGAAGCTCCGAGGTCGGACGCACCTTGCCGAGCCCGCGGTAGGCCTGCTGGGCGGTGCGCTCGCCGCGAACGACCGCGGCGACCTCCTGCGCGACCGGAACGTCCACCCCGTGCTGGCCGGCGATCTCGACGACGCTCTGAGCGCTCTTGGTGCCTTCGGCGACCATGCCGAGCTGGGTGGTGATCTCCTCGACGGTCCGGCCGCGAGCGATCTCCTCGCCGACGCGCCGGTTGCGTGACAGCGGCGAAAGGCAGGTCGCCATCAGGTCTCCGAGCCCCGTCAGGCCGGCGAAGGTGCGTGGATCGCCGCCCATCGCCACGCCGAGCCGGGTCATCTCTGCCAGGCCGCGCGTGATGACCATGGCCCGCGTGTTGTCACCGACCCCGAGGCCCTCGGCCATGCCGGCGGCAATGGCGATGACGTTCTTCAGCGCCCCACCGAGCTCGCAGCCGACCACGTCGGTGTTGGTGTAGACACGGAAAACGTTGCTGGCGAAGACGCGTTGCAGCGATTCGGCCAAGTGATGATCGGGCATCGCGATGACCGCGGCCGCGGCAAAGCCCTGCAGGACCTCGCGGGCCAGGTTGGGCCCCGACAGCACGCCGGACGGATGGCCCGGCAATACGTCTTCGATCACCTGGGTCATGCGCATGTGCGTGCGGCGTTCGAGTCCTTTCGACAGGCTCACCAGGGGGATCCACGGACGCAGGTAGCCGGCGATGTCGGTCAGGGTGTCGCGAAACGACTGCGACGGCACCCCGACGACGATGACGTCGGCGTCGTAGACCGCGTCCTTCAGTGACGTGGTGGCGGTCAGCCGGGGGTGCAGGGCCAGCCCTTGGAGATAGTTGGGGTTCTCGTGCCGCTCGTTGATGGCGTCGACGGTGCTCTGGCGGCGGGCCCACAGCACCGTCTCGGTACGGGCCGCCGCGAGCGACGCCACGGTCGTCCCCCAGGAACCGCCGCCGAGCACGGCAACGCGGATGTCGCGGGTCATGGGCGGCTCCTTCACGGTCGCCCGTGATTCAACACGGGAAGGCGGGCAAACTTGTCGACATGCCTAAGATCGCCACCGCCGACCGCGTCGGACGCGAGCAGATGCTGGATTTCGTCCGCCCGCGCCACCACTGCTTGCTGCTGACGACACGGGGCGACGGCTCACCCCAGCTCAGCCCGGTCACGTGCGGGGTCGACGGCGAGGGCCGGCTGGTGATCTCCACCTATCCCGAGCGGGCCAAGACCGTGAACGCGCGGCGCAACCCGACTGTCTCGGCGTGCATCCTCTCCGACGACTTCGGCGGCCCGTGGATCCAGCTCGACGGGGTCGCCGAGGTGATCGACATGCCTGACGCGCTCGACGGCCTCGTCGAGTACTACCGCAGCATCTCCGGCGAGCACCCGGACTGGGACGACTACCGGACGGCGATGAAGCGGCAAGGAAAAAGCCTGCTACGTATGACGATCGAGCGCTGGGGTCCGGTAGCGACCGGCGGCTTCCCGGCTCGGCTGGGCGGCTGAGCTCAGCGCCAGGTGTCGCCCGCGGCGCAGGCGGCGAAGGCGAGCCGGAACGCGTCCCGTACCGCTCGCGACACCTCTCGTAACGCGTCCATCCGGCGGGCGTCGGCGGCCGCGCTCAGCGGCTGCTCGGCCGCGGCGAGTTCGACCACCGCTTCGAGCCGCTGGGCGGTGGTGAGCACCCGGATCGCCTCGGGCGGGGATCCGGGCGGCAGCGGCAGCTTGAGCCCGCTGCGCTTGCGCAACGACTGGATCGCCGTGACGATCTCCGGGCTGAGCCGACCCACCTGACCGATCTCGGCGATGACCTGCGCCGCGGCAGTGACGCTCTCGGACAGGACGCGCTCGCCTTCGCGCAAGGTGTCAGCGTTCGCCGCGCCGGCGGACAGCCGCCCGATGATGGGAGTCAGCTCCCACTCGACGGTCACCAGCGGCTCGAGCGAGCTGCCGCGCACGTCCACCTCGGGGACGAGCAGCCACCCGTGGCCGGCGGGGTCGTGGGGCTGCACTGCGACGGCTTCCCCGCCGCGCAGGGCCCGCGACAGCATGAGGCCGGCCAGCCCGTCAGGATCACCGGGCACCGGAAGTCGCAGCGAAACGTCAGCGGGCGCGCTGCGGCGTAGCAGGGGCAGCATGCGCGACAGCGGGACCGGGCCCGCCTCGTCGGGCAGGCCGCGCACGGTGTGCGGCGCGTCGCCGCGCTGCGCCCCGGCCAGCAGATCGTCGCTGGCGGCCCGGCCGGCGAGCCACGCCCCGAGCCAGGCGGCCATCAGCCCACCGAGTAGCAGGGGTGCCGCAGGGCGGGTGGCTGGCCGGATGTCAGGCGACGGGAAAGTCATCGCCGTCAACGCTACCGGGCCGGCACATCTGCGGCCTTTTCCCGGGACGCGCTACGGGATGCGCGTCCTGCATGACGGCGACGTAGTGGGGCCCGGCGCCGGGTGCAGCGCGATCGCTGGTAGCCTTGCACGTGGCGGGACGTTTTTCCGCCGCTCCCGCGGGCGAGTGGCCCGCGAGGTCGCTTGTTCCGAGAGTTCGCTTCCCCGCTGGCCACGAGCCAGCAGATGCCGACCGTCTCCAAGCATGTCGCGGCCTACAACCGCTGATGGAGTTTCTCCTTGCCTGAACACGTTCGTCGCCCTCGGGCGGCCGTGTCCCACAACAACCCGTCCTTCTCCAACAACCGCAGGCGTTCCGCGCCGGGCCGCCGGCCTGCCGGGCGCTCGCCGTCCCCGAGCCCGCGCCGCCAGCAGCCGTCCGAGCTCGATCTCGCACTGACGGCCGCCCTTTCGGCGCCGGCACCCGCGGCTGACATGACCTTCGCCGAGCTGGGCTTGCCGGAGACGCTCGTCACGGCGCTCACCCGCCGGGGAATGGTCGCCCCGTTCGCCATCCAGGCCCGCACGCTGCCCGACGCCCTTGCCGGTCGTGACGTTCTGGGCCGTGCGCAGACCGGGTCCGGCAAGACGCTCGGGTTCGGCCTTCCCATGCTTGCCCGCCTGGCCGACACGGTCGGCGAGCGCGTCGAGCGTTCCCCGCGCGGGCTGGTGCTCGTTCCCACCCGCGAGCTCGCGCGCCAGGTCGCGGACGTACTGGCGCCCCTCGGCCACGCCGTCGGGGTCCGCCTGACCACCGTCTACGGCGGTGCGCCGATGGGGAAGCAGATCGACGCGCTGCGCCGCGGGGTCGACCTCGTGGTCGCCACTCCCGGTCGCCTGATCGACCTGCTCGAGCGCGGCGCCGTCCGTCTCGATCGGGTCGTCATCACCGTGCTGGACGAGGCCGACCACATGGCTGACCTCGGCTTCCTGCCAGCCGTCACCCAGCTGCTCGATGAGACCGTGCCGGGTGGGCAGCGGATGCTGTTCTCCGCCACGCTCGACCGCGGGGTCGACAAGCTGGTGACCCGTTACCTGACCGACCCCGGTATTCATGCCGTCGCGTCGGCCAACGCTCCGGTGGAGCTCGCCGATCACCGTGTCTTCGTCACGCCCGGCGCCGACAAGGTCGCCATCGCCGCGGAGATCGCGAGCCGCCCGGCCCGCACGCTGTTCTTCGTGCGCACCAAGCACGGGGCCGACCGGCTGGCACAGCAGCTCAGCCGGGCGGGAGCGCCGGCGGCCGCGATCCACGGAAACCTGAACCAGAACCAGCGCCAGCGGGCGCTCGCCGGCTTTGCCGCCGGTCACCCGCGGGTGCTGGTGGCCACCGACGTCGCCGCTCGTGGAATCCACGTCGACGACGTCGACCTGGTGGTGCATTTCGATCCGCCGAACGACTCGAAGGACTACCTGCACCGCTCCGGACGCACCGCGCGAGCGGGCGCGAGCGGCACCGTGCTTTCGCTCGTGGAGCCGGGCCAGGTGCGGCTGCTGGCGAGCATGCACGACGAGGCGGGAGTCAATCCGGTGAGCCATCGGGTCGCTTCCGGACACGAGGCCGTGCAGGAGATTGCCACCTCTGGTGAGCCCGTACCGCCGCCCGCTCCGGTCCCGGTGCGTACGTCTACGTCAGCCGGCTCCGGGCGTCCGAGCAGCGGCCGTTCCGGTTACTCCTCGCGGGGCCGGCGTCCCGCGTACGGCAGCAGTGGCCGCCCGCAGGGCAATGCCACCCGTCGCCAGGCACCCACCCGGGCCGCCGGCTAGCCGGTCAGCTGACCAGCGACCGTTCCAACGGCGTACGAAAGCGGGGCGTGACGCGGACCTCGCCGAGACTCTCGGCGGTCCGCGCGGCCTCGCTTTCGACGTCTGCGGCGCCTCCACGGCCAATGTCAGTCAGCGCTACAGCGACCTCGCCGTCCTTGCGCTGGGCCCAGCCCCCGACGATCTGCCCGCCCCACCAGACGGTCGGGCCGGGATTGCCGGAGCGATCGAACAGCGCCGCTTCCCGGGTGTGGTCGCGGTGGTCCGGGTCGAGGTAGAAGTCGCGCCCGGCCCAGCCCATGACTGACGGGTCGAGCGCCGCAAGCAGCCGGGCGCCGGCCCGGCCAAGTCCACGGTGAGCATCCTGCCGGGTCAGCAGGATTCGGCGCACAAGGTTGTACTCTCTGAAAGGTTGCCAGATAGCAAGGATTGAGGGAGCGCATGCCCGAGCTATCGGCTCGACGGCGCTTGCTCGTGCTCGGGATCTGCTGCCTGAGCCTGTTCATCGTGGGGCTGGACGTCACGATCGTGAACATCGCGCTGCCGGCGATCAAGAGCGACCTGCACGCATCGGTCTCCGGGCTCCAGTGGACTCTCGATGCGTACACCGTGGTGCTGGCGAGCTTGCTGATGCTGGCCGGTTCGACAGCCGACCGGCTGGGCCGGCGCCGCGTCTTTCAGATCGGGCTGGTGCTCTTCACGCTCGGGTCACTGCTGTGCAGCATCGCGCCGGGGCTGGGCTGGCTGGTGGCGTTCCGGATGCTGCAGGCCGTCGGCGGCTCGATGCTCAACCCGGTCGCCATGTCGATCATCACGAACACGTTCACCGATCCCCGCGAGCGCGCGCGGGCCATCGGCGTCTGGGGAGGAGTGATCGGGATCAGCCTGGCGCTGGGTCCCGTCATCGGCGGCGGGCTGGTCGGGTCGATCGGCTGGCGGGCGATCTTCTGGATCAACATCCCCGTGGGCCTCGCGGCGGTGGTGCTCGCGGCGCGATTCGTGCCCGAGTCCAGGGCGCCGCACCCGCGTCGCGTCGATCCGGTCGGCCAGGTGCTCGTCATCGCCGTCCTGGCGAGCTTGACGTACGCGATCATCGAGGGCCCGTCGGCCGGCTACCGCTCGGCACAGATCCTCGGGTTGTACGCCTTTGCCGCCGCCGGCCTGGCAGGACTGATCGGCTACGAGCGCCGCCGCCACCAGCCACTGATCGAGGTCCGGCTGTTTCGCAGCGCCCCCTTCAGCGGTGCGACCGCCATCGCGGTGTTCGCCTTCGTCTCGCTCGGCGGCTTCCTGTTCCTGAATACCCTGTATTTGCAGGATGTTCGCGGCCTTTCGGCGCTGCGCGCCGGCCTGTACACGCTCCCGATGGCGGGTATGACGCTGATCTTCGCGCCGATTTCGGGCCGGCTCGTCGGGAGCCGGGGACCCCGCGCGCCGCTGGTCGCGGCCGGAGTCGCCATGACCGTCTCGTCGCTGATGCTGACCCGGCTCGAAGCAAACACGGCGCTTCCCTGGCTGTTCTCGGCGTACGCGATCTTCGGCTTCGGCTTCGGGGTCGTGAATGCCCCGATTACGAATACGGCCGTCTCGGGCCTGCCGCGCGAGCAGGCGGGGGTGGCCGCGGCCTTCGCGTCGACCAGCCGCCAGATCGGCGCATCGCTCGGGGTCGCGGTGATCGGTTCGGCCGCTACCGCCAAGGTCGTCGGGAGCTTTCGCGCCGGCTTCGCCAGCGCCAGCCACGCCGGCTGGTGGATCCTCACCGGCTGCGCGCTGGCCGTGCTGGCGCTGGGCCTGCTCACGACGGGCACGTGGGCGCGTTCCACCGCCGAAATGGCTGCCGAACGCCTCCTGGAGCCGATGCCGGAAGCCGGCGAGCTCGCCGGCGTTGCTTAGGCCTGCCGGTTCCCCGGGAGTCAGGCGTCGAGCAGCCGCCAGAGACGCTGCACCGAAACGGACCGGCGGGTGCCGAGCGCCTGCGCGAACAGGCTCACCCGCAACTCCTCGATCAGCCAGCGGACCTCGTGCGCGAGCGGCGGCGGTGCCTTCGCGGCGGCGGCCTGCAGCTGGTGGACCTCGCGCATCCGGACCCGGTCGCGCACGGGGTCCGCGGCGACCTGCTCGAGCCGGCGCTTCATCGCCCGCACGTAGCGCTTGAGGTCCGGGAGCCGGTCCACGCCCGCGCGCGTCACGAACCCGGCGCCGACCAGGGCATCCAGCTGGGTTCGCACGTCGGCGTGCGCCTCGCGGACCGCGGCCGGCGCCGGCCTGGCGAGCACTGCCAGTACGTCAGCCGCGCCGGCGACGATCTCCTCGACCTGGCCGGCGGCGGCGCCCGTCGCCGCGGCCACGCCGTCGCGAACCTGAGACTGCAGGCGGTTCCAGCCGGGCTCGTCCCACGCCGGGCCGCCGGCCTTCGTCATGAGCTGATCGACGGCAGCGCTGTGGCAATCGGCCAGTAGCGCCGAGACGTTCGCGTACGGGTAGGCGGCAAGCACGAGCTTGGCGCGCGTGCCGAGCCGCGCGGTGATCGCCTTCACGGGCGACGGCGTGGTGAGCATCAGCAGCCGGCGCGTACCGGCCCACATCGCCATCTCCTGTTCCGGCTCGGAGGCCAGGATCTGCACGTCCACAGCGCCGCCAGCGTCGACCAGCGCGGGAAACGCGGTGAGCACCCCGTTCGCGACCTCCTGCGTGACGGTGCGCGGCAGGGCGCCGCCCGGCCAGCTGCTCAGCCCGGTGCGTTCAAGCCCGCCGCCGGCCCGGGCCACCGCTGCCTGCACCGCGGGGGCGAGTCGGGTGCGCAGCTCGCTGAGGTCCTTGCCCGTCGCCACGACCTTGCCGCCGTCGTCCTGCACCGCGAAGGTCGGCCGCAGATCGGGGGGCAGCTTGTCGAGCTGCCAGGCGTCGCGTGCAACGGCGACCCCCGTGCGCCGGCGCAGCGCGCGTTCGAGTGCGTCGAGCAGCGGTTCGCCCGGATCGAGCTCGGCAAGCACCTCGGCCGCGACGGTGGTCGGCGGGGTGAAATGGCGCCGCAACGCCTTCGGTAACGAGCGCAGCAGCGCGACGATGAGCTCCTGGCGGCGCCCGGGCACCTGCCAGCCGAGCTCGTCCGGCCCGCCGGCGGCCACCTGAGGCAGCAGCGCGAGCGGCACGTGGACGGTCACCCCGTCCTGCTCGGTGCCGGGTTCGAACGCGTAGCTCACCGGGAAGCGGGCCGCCCCTCGCTCCACCTCGTCGGGGTAGGCCTGCTCATCGACCCCGTGCTCCTGCGCGCGCAATGCCTCCGGGGTCAGCGTCAGCAGCTCCGGATCACGCCGCCGCTCGCGCTTCCACCAGCTGTCGAAATGGCTGCCGGAGACCACGTCCGGGCCGATCCGCCGGTCGTAGAAGTCGAAGAGCGTCTCGTCGTCCACGCACGAGGTCGCTGCGCCGGACGCGATGCTCGAGCTGCGCCGACCTCGTCGAGCAGCCGCTGGTTCGCGGCGAAGAACGCGTGGTGGGTTCGCCACTCGCCCTCCACCAGCGCGTGGCGGATGAACAGCTCGCGGGACAGCGCCGGGTCGATCTTCCCGTAGCCGATCTTGCGGTCGGTGACGAGCGGGAGCGCCGTACAGCGTGACCCGCTCGTAGGCCATCACCGCCGCGCCGCTTCTCCCAGTGCGGCTCGCTGTACGTGCGCTTGACCAGGTGCTCGGCGAGCGGCTCGGCCCACTCGGGCTCGATACGGGCCACCTCCGGGCCCACGAGCCGTGAGGTCTCGACGAGCTCGGCGGCCATCGCCCAGGCGCGGCGGTTTCTTGCACCAGCGCGGAGCCCGGGAAGATCGCGAACCTGGTACCGCGCGCACCGAGGTAGTCCCGGCGCCTCGCCCGGTCGCGCATCCCGATGTGCGAGAGCAACCCGGCCAGCAGCGCCTGGTGCATCCGTGTCGGGATCGGCCGCGGGCCCGTCGAGGCTTCGGCGCCCGCGCCCGGCCAGCTCAAGTCCGCACCGCCGCGGTGCGCAGCTGGCTCACCAGGTCCTGCCACTCGCGCACCCGCAGGTAGTTCAGGAACTCCGCGGCGGCACATCCGCCGGAACGCGCTGGACGAGCTGGCTCGCGCTGCTGCTCGGCAGGTGGCGCCACAGGTTGAGCAGCGCGAGGAAGTCGGACTCGGATCGGCGAAGCGGGCGTGCGGCTGGTCGGCGGCCTGCTGGCGTCGGCCGGGCGCTCGCGCGGGTCCTGGATCGACAGCGCGGCAGCGATGACGAGCACCTCGCGCACGCAGCCCGAGCCGTCCGGCCTCGAGCACCATCCGGCCGAGCCGCGGGTCGATCGGCAGGCGGGCGAGCCGGCGCCCGATCGCCGTCAGCTTGGCGTGGCCGCCCTCGGCCGGCCGGGTGAGCGCGCCCAGCTCCTCGAGCAGCGCCACGCCGTCGCGAACGCCGCGCCGGTCGGGCGGATCGACGAACGGGAAGTCCTCGATCGCCGAGGTCCCCGAGCCCGAGCGCGGCCATCTGCAGGATGCACGCGACGCCAGGTTCGTGCGCAGGATCTCCGGATCGGTGAACTCGCGGTCGCTGTCGTAGTCCTCCTCGGAGTAGAGCCGGATGCAGATGCCGTCCTCGAGCCGTCCGCACCGGCCCGCGCGCTGGTGCGCCGACGCCTGGCGACATCGGCTCGATCGGCAGCCGCTGGACCTTGGTGCGAAAGCTGTAGCGGGAGATCCGGGCGTTGCCGGTGTCGACGACGTAGCGAATGCCCGGCACGGTCAGCGACGTCTCGGCGACGTTGGTGGCGAGCACGACCCGCCGCCCGGGATGCGGCGCGAAGACCCGGTGCTGCTCGGCCGCCGACAGCCGCGCGTAGAGCGGCAGACCTCGTCGGCCAGCCGGGACGCGCCCGTGCCGCGGTCGCAGGCGCGTCGGCGGCGTCGCGGATCTCCCGCTCGCCGGAGCAGGAAGACCAGGATGTCGCCCGGCCCCTCGGCCGACAGCTCGCGCACCGCGTCGACGATGCCTCGGTCTGGTCTCGGTCGACGCTCGCCGGCTCGTCCTCGTCGCTTCAGCGGGCGGTAGCGCACCTCGACCGGATAGCGTGCGGCCCGAGACCTCGATGATCGGGACGGTCCGGCCGGCTGCGCTGAAGTGGGCGGCGAAGCGCTCGGTGTCGATCGTCGCCGAGGTGATGATCACCTTGAGGTCGGGCCGCCGGGGCAGCAGCTGCGCTGAGGTAGCCGAGCAGGAAGTCGATGTTGAGGCTGCGCTCGTGGGCCTCGTCGATGATGATCGTGTCGTAGCGGCGCAGCAGCCGGTCGCGCTGCGATCTCGGCGAGCAGGATGCCGTCGGTCATCACCTTGACGAGCGTGCGGTCGCTGAGCCTGGTCGGTGAACCGCACCTGGTAGCCGACGGCATCGCCGAGCTCGCCGCCGAGCTCCTCGGCGATCCGCTCGGCCACGCTGCGCGCCGCGATCCGGCGCGGCTGGGTGTGGCCGATCATGCCGCGCACGCCGCAGCCCGAGCTCCAGGCAGATCTTGGGAAGCTGGGTGGTCTTTCCCGAGCCGGTCTCGCCGGCGACGACCACGACCTGGTGATCGCGGATGGCGGCACGGACGTCATCGACGCGTGACGCGATCGGCAGCTGCGCCGGATAGGAGACGGCGGGAACGGCCGCCCGCCGCGCCGCGACCCGGGCCTGGGCCTGCGCCACGGCATCAGCGACGGCCGCGCGGGCGCGCTCGTCGGTGGCTTGTGCGAGGCGACGACGCAGCCGGTGCGCGTCGCGCAGCATGAGGCTCGCGAACTCGTCGAGCTGCGGGCCGTTCATCCTCCTCAGGCTGCCATGGGCCGGCCCTCAGCCGGGGCTCGAGAGCTGGGGGGTAGGTGTAGGAATCGGCGATATGGCTATGCATCCGCTGAGCTACACGTGTTCAGGCGATACGTCTGACTTCGCGGTCCATCGCGTACCGGAGGAGCTTTTCCCATTCGCGGGGCGTCGATCGCGTTCACCCGATCGGGTGCGACCTCGCGGCGTTGCGTGCTATCCGCTCACAAATGAAGGACGATTGCAGTGCATCACCGTCAGATGCAAGAAGGAGAGTCGGTGTCTCCCCGCCGTTTCACCAAACTCGCGCCCCGGTCAGCGCGACGCGGCGTTGCGCTGCTCGCAGCGCTGGTCCTGGGGGCCATCACGACGCTCACGAGCTGCACGCCCGTGCAGGTGCTCTCGCTTGCCTCGACCGGTGATTCGATTGCCCGCGGGTTCGACGCGTGCGGCTTTTTCAGCGACTGCCCATCGGTGTCCTACTCCACCGGGAGCGATCCCGTCTCGCAGAGTCTTTACCAGCGCCTGCTGCCCACGAACCAGGGCCTGTCGGGTCACTCCCACAACGACGCCGAGGTGGGTGCCAAGGCCGCGGATCTGCCTTCTCAGATGGGGCTGGCGATCTGGCAGAAGGCTGACGTCGTCACCGTTCTCATCGGCGCGAACGATGCCTGCACCGCGACGGTCGGGGCGATGACCCCTGTCGGGAGCTTCACCAATTCGATCGAGTCGGCGTTCGCGATGTTCTTCGGCAGCCGGCCGGGCGCCCGCATCGTCCTGTCGTCGATCCCGAACATCTACCGGGTCTGGCAGGTCGCCCACACCAGTCCGAGGGCGCAGATGATCTGGCGGCTCGGCCGGATCTGCCCGTCGATGTTGAGCAACCCGACCTCGACGGCGCGCGCGGACATGCTGCGACGGGCTTTCGTCACGATTCAGATCAGCAAGTACAACGCCGCGCTCGCCTCGGTCTGCAAGCAGTATGCGGGGTGTCGCTGGGACGGCGGCTCGCTCTGGCGCTACCGGTTCCAGCTCTCGCAGCTGAGCCCGTACGACTACTTCCATCCGGATGCGCTCGGCCAGCGGGCGATGTCGGGTCTGCTCTGGACCACCTACCGCTCAGGCGCCGGCTGATCCCGACAAGCGTCCGCGCGTTCAGGCAGCGCTGCGCTACCTCGACGTCAGGTGAGCGCCTCGGGCTCGTCCGGAACGTGCCATCCGCGAGGGTCGACGCCTCCCGGGAGGTCCGACCGCGGGTCGTAGGGTGTTCTCGTGAACAGGAACGACGCGAGGTCCAGTGCCACCGGCTCCCGGTGGGCCGCGCCGCCGGCGTCGCCGGTCCCGTCCCAACGGATGCGGAGCGTCTCCCCCGCGAAGTAGCCGTCCTGGCCGGTCCAGCTACCGTCGTCGTTCGGGTGGAAGCGGGCGGATCGGCCGCCGGCCGACTCGGGCTCGAGGGACAGCTCGGCCGATCCGATGGCGCGCAGCGTGAACGCCGAGGTGCCCCAGAACCAGCGGCCCAGTGCGGGCAGTGTCCCTTCCGGAGGCGGCGCGGGCGTCCAGGCGATCACCGGCGGCGGCTCGTGCTCGGCCAGGATGCGGGAGAGCTCTTCGGCGAGCCCGGGGCGCAGGCCCGAGGTGGCGTTCGCCATCACCACGGCACCGTCCCCGGAGTCCGGAGCCATCCGCATGATCGCGAGAAAGCCCGGCATCGAGCCGCCGTGGCCGAAACTTCGGGCCCCGTCGGCGTTCCAGATCTGCAGGCCCAGCCCGTGGGCGCCGGTCCAGGGGGCTGCGCGCCGGTCGTCGAGCGACTGCGGTTCGCGCATCTCCCGCAGGGTCGCCGGTGACAGCAGGTCGCCGCCGTCGCGCAGGAACGCTGTCCAGCGCGCCAGATCGGTGACGGTCGTCCACAGTTGGCCGGCCGGAGCCATCGCAGCGGCGTCGTGCTCGGGTTCGAGCAGCAGCACGTCAGCGAACGGGTGGACGGCGTACCCGATGGCATGCGGCGGCTGCGGGCGCAGCGTGGTGCGGCGCAGGCCCAGCGGGTCGAGCACGTCCTGCTGGAGGGCCTGTGCCCACGGCATGGCGCGCAGCCGCGAGACGAGCTCGCCCAGCAGCGCGAATCCGACGTTGGAGTAGTGAAAGCGCTGTCCCGGCCGGGTGAGGCGGGCCGGACTCGAGCCGGCCGCAGCTGCGAAGCCGTCAGAGGGGTGCAGCGACTCGGCGACCAGATCGTCGAAGTCGCCGCCGGCGGTGCGCTCCCACCAGGGCCCCGCCGTCTCGGCCCGCAGCCCTGCCGAGTGGGAGAGCAGTTGGGCGATGGTGACGCCGTCGAAGGCGCCGGGCAGGTGGCGCTCGAGCGGATCGGTGAGGTCCAGGCGCCCCTCGTCCCGAAGGCGCATCACCTGGACGGCGACGAACGTCTTGGTGATCGACCCGCAGCGATACTGCACGTCGCAGGCTTCATCGCCGACGCTGCCCGCCCCGCCCGACCACACCAGCGCGCCGCCGCGGATCAGCCCCGCGACCACCGACGGCAGCCGCTGCTCGGACTGCTCGCGGTCAAGCCGGGCCCGTAGCGCTTCGTCGGTCCGCGTCCTCACGTCAACAGAGGGTAAAGGGCTGGTGGCAGACGGGCGGCGCCGTCCGCGTTCAGTGGACCGCTGAACCGATGAGATGACCGAGGCCGTACGTGGCGCCGGTGGCCGCCGCGACCATCAGCAGCTGGGTGAGCGCTCCGCGTAGCGGCCGCTCGTTGGTGAGACGCGAGACCAGCGAGCCGCCCACCACGGCCGCCGCCGCCGCGCACACCAGCGCCAGCCAGAGCCTCGTGGAGCCGAACAGGATCGGCAGCAGCGGGATCAGCGCGCCGAACGCGAAAGCCAGGAAGCTCGACCCGGCCGCGACGCGCGCCGAGGGCAGCTCGTCGGGATCGACGCCCAGCTCCTCGCGGGCGTGGAAACGCAACGCAAGGTCGGTGTCGGCGGCGATCTCGTGGGCGGCAGCGCGTGCCGTCTGCGGGGTCAGGCCGTGACGTTCGAGCATCTCAGCGAGCTCGGCCTTCTCGGCGTCGGGACGCCGCAGCAGTTCGCGCCGCTCGGAGGCCAGCTCGCGGGCGACCATCCCGTTCTGCGCGTGGACGCTCGTCCACTCGCCGGCTGCCATGCTGAAGGCTCCGGCGATGAGCCCGGCCAGCCCGCCGACGAGCAGGAAATGGTGCGAGGCCCCGCCGCCGCCGACCCCGGCGATCAGGCTGGCGTTGGTCACCAGGCCGTCCATGGCGCCGAAGACGGCCGCCCGCAACCAGCCGCCGCTGACCTTGCGGTGGACGTGGGGGCGCTCGGCGGGCTCGGTGCCGGGGTCCGGGGGCAGCTCCGGGAAGGCAGCTGGGTGCGGATCGGCCGGCGGAGCGCCTCCGGGGATCCCTCCCAGGCTCTCGGGTGCAGCGGCGGACATGGCTCCATTGCACCTAACGGATCCAAGATCGTCTAGGAAGGGAAACATGCCCTTCCTCGCGTGTGCCGGGCCGGCGGGTGCGCAAGGCGCCGGATAGTCGACATCACACCGCCCGGCGGTAGGCCCGGGCGGCGAGCGGCACGAAGACGACCGAGATCCCGGCGATCCACCCGACCGATTGCAGGAAATGCACCGTTGTCGGGCCGCCCAGTGTGAGATCGCGCAGCACGTTGCAGATCACCGTGACGGGATTGACCTTCGCGAACGCCTGCAGCCATCCCGGCATCGACGCCACCGGCACGAACGCCGCGCTCGCGAACGTGAGCGGGAACAGCCAGATCAGCCCCGCCGACTGCACCGTCTCCGGATCCCGGATCGTCAGCCCGATGAACGCGGCGATCGTGCAGATCGCGACGCCGAACGCGGTGGCAATGGCAACGAGCAGCAGCGCGGCGAAGAAGCTGGTGTGGATCCGGAAGCCGACCGCGTAGCCCACCGCGATCATCAGCAGCACGCTGAAGACGCTGTGAACGGTGTCGGCCCCGAGCCGCCCGAGCAGCACCGCGGAGCGGCTCATCGGCAGCGAGCGGAAGCGCTCGACGAGGCCGTTCTTCAGGTCGTCAGCCAGGCCGATCGCCGTGCCGAAGCAGGTGAAGCTCGCCGTCTGCACGATGATGCCGGGCAGCAGGTAGTCGACGTAGCTGCCGTTCGGCACCTTGATCGCGCCGCCGAAGACGTAGCGGAACAGCAGGACGAACATCACCGGCTGGATGGCGGAGAAGACGATGAAGGCGGGCACCCTCACGTAGCGAAGCAGGTAACGCTTGGCGAGGACGGCCGAGTCCTGCACCACCCACGGCATGCTCATACGGGCTCCTTCACGGTGCTGTCGGCGGCTGGCTGCTCTCCCTCGGCGCCGGGCCCAGGGGGTGCGGCCGGGTCGTCGCTCGCCGGCCGGCCGGTGAGGTGCAGGAAGACGTCGTCCAGGCTGGGCCGGCGCAGTTCCAGGGCCAGGATCGCAATCGCGGCCGAATCCAGGCGACGGACCAGCTCGGTGAGCAGGGCCGGACCCTCTTGGCCGGCCGGAACCGCGAGCGAGCCGGCCTCGTCATCGCGGTAGGCCTCGCCGTGGCCCAGGCCCGCCAGCGCGCAGATTGCCTGATCAACCTGCTCGGGCGCCACCTGGACGGCGAGCACATCGCCGCCGATCGAGTCTTTCAACTGCTGGCTGGTGCCTCGCGCGATGACGCTGCCGTGGTCGAGCACGACGATGCCGTCGGCCAGCTGATCGGCCTCCTCGAGGTACTGGGTGGTCAGCAGTACGGACGCGCCGTCGCTGACCAGATCGCGGATGAAGTCCCAGAGCTCGGCCCGGCTGCGGGGATCGAGGCCCGTTGTGGGCTCATCGAGCAGCAGCACCTTCGGCTGGGCCACCAGGCTGGCGCCGAGGTCGAGGCGGCGCCGCATGCCGCCGGAGTACGTGCGCACCGGCCGGTCGGCGGCGTCGGACAAGCGCAGCCGCTCGAGCACGTCACCCGCCCGCTGGCGGGCCTGCTTGGTGCCCAGGTGGTACAGCCGGCCCACCATCTCGACGTTTTCGCGGCCCGTGAGGTTCTCATCCACCGCCGCGAACTGACCGGCGAGGCCGATCACCTTGCGCACCTCGGCGGGGGAGCGCACCACATCGATGCCCTCGATCTCGGCGCGGCCCCGGTCGGGCTGGATCAGCGTGGTCAGCACGCGGACCGCCGTCGTCTTACCCGAGCCGTTGGGCCCCAGCAGGCCGAGGACCTCGCCGCGCGCGACCTCGAGACTGATGCCGCGCAGGGCCTGCACCGCCTTGGGTGGCTTGCCGAACGCTTTCCACACATCGTCGACGAGCACTGCCGTCGAACTATTCACCTGAACTCCTTCAAGCCGGCGCCGGGGCGTTCTGGGATGGTGCGCGACCTGCCGCCGGAACGGGCTATGGGGGATGGGACGGCATGGACGGGCTGGGCGGGTTTCTCCACGGTCTCAATCCTGACGTCCGGGTGCGACAGAATTAATCGGGCGTCAGGCCAGCCGGTCGAGAAAGATGTCGAGGGTTTCCCGGGTCTTCTCGCGCTGCTGGCCGAGCAGATGTGCAGCTCCCTGGTAGCCGCCTCCGGCGGTCAGGGCGGCCAGCGGGGTACCGATCAGGCCGAGTTCGAGCGAGCTTTCCGCCAGGCCGCCGATGCCGAGGCCGAGGGCAGCCACCGCCGGCACCCCGACCAGGAAGCTCAGCAGCCGGCTGCGGTAGCTGCTGATGTCGGCCGTCAGCGTGACCTTGCTGTCATCCGGTCCGGCCGGGAGCACGTCAACGCGGATCCGGTTGAGGTCCTTCAGCAGCAGCGAGCCGCGGAAGTCCAGCCCGCGGCGCAGATCGGCCAGCATCCCCCGGCGCGGCACCCACTCGCCACTGAGCGGATTGTGCTCGCTGCGCCGGCCGCGCATGAACAGGTGACGGCTCAGCGCCGCGTCAAGGACGTCAGACACGCGCTCGGACGGGATCGGCAACCGCCGGGCGACCGCGGCGGTGGGATCCATCCTTGAACGCGGCGTCGGCGCGGTGAGCGTGACACCGTGAGCCAGGCTGCCTCGCCGCCACTCCGACAGCGCCTGCCCGGCGGCGTCTTTCGAGACCCCGGCCTCCTGCAGCACGTCGAGGACGGCTTGCTCGTCGAGCATCGCGTCGGCCTGCCCGGTGCCGGCGAGGTGCAACTCCGCCGCCCGCTTGACGACAAGGGCCAGCTCCTCCTGGGAAAGCCGCCTTGCCATGCGGTCCAGGATAGGGCGCCCGGCGTGCGCGTTCAGGACGTCAGCGGCAGCGGCAGCGGCACGCGTCGCCCGCACCCGGGGCAGACCGCGACCTCGATCCCGTACTCCTCGTCCGACGGCGCGAACCGGCTCAGCGCGATCGCGCCGCCGCACCATGGGCAGCTGATTTCGGGCCGCTGCGGGATCTGCATCGGCGAAGCCTCCGGGTTGTTGTGCGGCGCTGACTTCTCGCAGTGCGCCTTGCTGCGATCATCGCCGATGTGCCAGCCTCTGAAGCCGCCGTGAAAGCCGACGTCGTCATGGCGCTTCAGTTCTGGCCGCGCGGGGGTTCCGCGCAGGTGGTGCGCTACCTCGCTCCCGAGATCGTCCGTGCTGGTTGGCCGCTCTCACTCGTCACCGGTTCGCTCGGTGCTGCGGGCGATGACGGCTACGCGCCCGAATTCTTCGCCCCCTTGCCCGTGACGGCCGTGGATTACACGCCAGCCATGGACGCCTGGAGGGCCGGCGGCGATCCGTTCGCGGCGGCGGTGCCGCTGCATCCGTCTTACGAGGATCGCGAGGGTGCGCCCGACCGGGTCTACGCGAGCGTGGACGACGACGACTTCGAACGCCAGGTTGCGGCATGGTCGCGGGCCCTGCTGGAAGGCGGCCTGGACGCAGCGCGCGTCGCGCACCTGCACCACCTGACCCCGGTGAGCGAAGCGGTGCACCGGCTGCGGCCGGAGGTTCCCGTCGTCGTGACGCTGCACGGGACCGAGATGAACATGCTCGAGGCGATCGAGCGTTCCGACCCGGCAGCCGCGCGCTGGACGTACGCGCAGCAGTGGGCCGCTCGGATGCGGGCCTGGGCGGCGCACGCGGCATGGGTGATCGTCGATTCGCCGACGGACAAGACCCGGGCTTTGGCCCTGTTCGGCGTGGCCGCCGAGCGCATCACGATCGAGGCTCCGGGCGTCGACCAGCAGCGTTTCCACCCGCAGTACCCGTCGTGCGAGCAGCGCCTGAGCTTGCTGCGCAGCTGGCTGGTCGAGGCGCCGCGGGGTTGGGACGAGTCGGGGGTGTCCGGCTCGGTGCGTTACACCCAGGCCGACCTCGCCGCGTTCGCCGACCCCGACGTGCCGGTGCTGATCTTCGTCGGGCGTTTCACCGAGCAGAAGCGCCTGCCCCTGCTGCTGCGCGCGTACGGCCGGGCGCGCCGCGAGCACGGGGTGCGCGCACCGCTGCTGGTCTGGGGAGGTTTCCCGGGCGAATTCGAGGGTGAGCACCCGGTCTCGGTCGTACGTGCCGAGGGCATCGACGGCGTCTTCTTCACCGGCTGGCACGGGCATGAGGAGCTGCCGACGGGCCTGGGCTGCGCTGACGTCTTCGTCTCGCCTTCTGTCGGCGAGGCGTTCGGCCAGGTGTTCATCGAGGCGATGGCGTGCGGCCTTCCCGTCATCGCAGCGGCGTCAGGCGGCCCGCTGTCGTTCGTGAACGACGTGGCGGGCGCGCCGAACGGCTGGCTGGTCACCCCGGACGACGAGGCGTCCCTGGCGCTGGCACTGGCGCAGTCGACCACCGGCCCGCATGCGGCCCGGGAGCGGGCGACCCGTTCGGCGAACGGGCTGGACCAGGTACGCGCCCGGTTCTCCTGGCCGGCCGCGGCGCGCCAGGTGGTGGGGGTCTACGAGGAGGTAAGCCGATGATTGTCCCGGATCCCAGCGGCCGGCAGGTCGAACTGCGCCACGGCGAGCAGCGGGCGGTGATCGTCGAGAACGGCGGCGGCCTGCGCAGCTACGAGGCCGACGGCCGGGCCGTGCTCGACGGCTATCCCGAGAGCGCGCTCGCCGGTGGGGGACGGGGCCAGGTGCTCTTCCCGTGGCCGAACCGCCTCGAGGGCGGCCGCTGGGAGGACGAGGGGGAGACCCGCCAGTTGCCGCTGTCCGAAGCTTCGGCCGGCAATGCGATCCACGGGCTGGTGCGCTGGGCATCATGGGATGTGCAACGCGCGGGGGAAGCGGCGGCGACCGCGACCCACACCCTCCTGCCGCAGCCGGGCTACCCGTTCCGGCTGACGTGCCGGATCGACTACCGGCTGAGCGCGGGCGGCCTGACGGTGACGACGACCGTGCGCAACGACTCGCCCCGGACCGCACCGTTCGGCCTCGGTTTCCATCCGTACCTGGCGGCGGGGGACGGCCTCGTCGATGCGTTGGAGCTGATGATTCCCGCGCAGTCGCGGCTCGTCCTGAACGGCGGCATCCCGGTTGGACGCGAGCCGGTCGCCGGAACTGCGTGGGACTTTCGGGCCGCCCGCCTGATCGGTGACAGCGTGCTCGATGACGCGTTCACCGACATCCAGCGCGGCGTCGGTGAGCTCGCGCGGGTGTCGGTCGGCGGCGCGCACCTGTGGGCCGGCCCCGGATTCGACTACCTGCAGGTCTTCACCGGCGACACGCTCTCGCCCGGGGCGCGGCGGCGGGGACTCGCCGTGGAACCGATGACCTGCCCCCCGAACGCCCTGGCCACTGGGGAGGGGCTGATCCGGCTCGATCCGGGCACTTCCGTCGAGCTCGCCTGGGGCATCGAACCCGCCTGATTCACGATCATGCCCGCGACTGGTACCGCGAGCCCGGCGAATACGGAGTGGGACCGCGTGCGGCACGATCGGCGCTGTGCGATCCACCGGTGCGCTGTCGCGTCCGCAGGCCCGCCGGGTCGCCCTGGCTGCCCAGGGATTCGGACGGCCCCGGCCGGCCCAGCCCACGGCCCGCCGCGTGCGCGCGGCCGTAAATCGCCTGCACCTGCTGCAGATCGACTCCGTCAGTGTGCTGGTGCGAAGCCATTACCTGCCGCTGTTCAGCCGGCTCGGAGCGTATGACCGTGCGACGCTCGACGCGCTCGCCTGGCCGGCTGCAGGTACAAGGGGCGACCGGCATTTCTTCGAGACGTGGGCGCATGAGGCGTCGTTGATGCCGGTCAGTTATGAGCCACTCCTTCGGTGGCGCAAGGCGAGGGCCCGTAACCACGAGGGCATCTGGGGCGGCCCATCGCGGATCGCGCGCGAACAGCCGGAGTTAGTGGCAAGGGTCTTACGCCGGGTCATGGAAGAAGGTCCACTTCCCGCAAGTGCTCTGAGCAGCGACTATGTGAAGAAGCCCGGTGCGATGTGGGACTGGTCGCAGGAGAAGCGCGCGCTGGAATGGCTTTTCGTCACCGGCCAGCTGCATGTCTCGGCGCGCCGCTCGTCCTTCGAGCGGATGTACGACGTGCCTGAGCGCGTGCTCCCAGCGGCCGTTCTCGACGCTCCCACGCCGCCCGAGGACGAGGCCCGTGCTCAGCTGATCACGCACGCGGCCGCCGCGCTGGGCGTCGCCACCTTGGGGGATCTCGCCGACTACTTCCGGATGACGGTGCCGGTGGCCCGTCCGGTCGTGGCTGAACTGGTGGCCTCGGGCGAGTTGGTGCAGGTTTCAGTCGAAGGGTGGACGCAGCCGGCATACGTGCGGCCGGGTCTGGTCGTTCCGCGTCGGATCGACGCGCGGGCATTGCTCACGCCGTTCGATCCGGTCGTGTGGGAACGCAGCCGGGCCGCGCGCCTGTTCGACTTCGACTACCGCATCGAGATCTATGTCCCGGCGGTCAAGCGGGTCTACGGCTATTACGTGCTGCCGTTCCTGCTGGGCGACACCCTCGTGGCCCGCGTCGATCTGAAGGCCGACCGGGCGCGCGGTGTCCCCACCCTGCACGTGAAGGGGGCGTTCGCCGAACCCGGTATCGAGCCGGCGGCTGTCGCGACGGAACTCGCCGCGGAACTGGCCGAGCTCGCCGCCTGGCTCGGCCTCGCGGACATCGCCGTGGACGAGCGCGGGGATCTCGGGGGAGCGTTGCGGAGCCGATTGGGCTGAACGGGCGGCGCGCGCGGGATGTGATTCCGACCACGTTCATCGACCGGCTACCGCCGCATACGTTCGATGGACCTGCACAGGGAGGACAAATCCTGGTTTGCACCGCTGAACAGACCACGCAGCTGCCGCCCCGAGCCCACCTGACACGATATGAACTGTTGGGCGGCAGAGACTGGTGCGGGCCGCCCGCTCGATCTCCCATGGCGGCGGATCGCTCGAGGAACGGAGACCCATGGCCCTGACGACCCCTCAGCGAGGACGAGTGCCGGGCGCCCCGCCGCCCGAGCGCAGCCGAGTCCGGGCAGCGGTCAAAGCCCGCACCTATCGCACCGACCGCTGGTGGGTGCCGCCGCTGGTGCAGTTCCTGGGGCTGATGGCATTCATCGTCTACGGCACGGTCGCGGCGTTCCGAAACGCTCACTACTTCGCCTTCTCGTACCTGTCGCCGTTCTACTCCCCGTGTCTGACGAACAAGTGCGTCGACCACTACACGCCGGAGTTCCTCGGCGGCTGGTGGCACTTCTCGCCGGCGTTCCTGATCCTGATCTTCCCGCTCGGCTTCCGCTTCACCTGCTACTACTACCGCAAGGCCTACTACCGGGCGTTCTGGCTTTCGCCGCCGGCCTGCGCCGTGCCCGACGGCCACAAGAAGTACACCGGGGAGAGCCGCTTCCCGCTGCTCATCCAGAACATCCACCGCTACTTCTTCTACATCGCCTTTCTGTTCGCCGTGCTGCTGACCTACGACCTCGGACGGTCCTTTGACCTCGGTGGCCACTTCTTCATCGGGGTCGGCACCGCGGTGCTCGCCATCAACGTCGCGCTGATCTGGATCTACACGCTCTCGTGCCACTCCTGCCGCCACATCATCGGCGGCCAGCTGAAGACGTTCAGCAAGCATCCGATGCGCTACCGCTACTGGAGGTTCGTGAGCAAGCTCAACGCCCGGCACATGCTGCTGGCGTGGCTGAGCCTGGTCTGGATCGGCCTCGCTGATCTCTACATCTGGCTCGTCTCGAACGGGACCTTCACCGACTACCACTGGATCTCTTGATGAGCGAAGCCACTAGTTCGAGCGTGCATACCGCGCCGATTCATGCCACAGCCGCCGAGGTGCACGAGTACGACGTCATCGTGATCGGCGCCGGCGGTGCCGGCCTGCGTGCCGCGATCGAGGCACACCAGAGCGGGGCTCGCACGGCGATCGTGTGCAAGAGCCTGCTCGGCAAGGCCCACACGGTCATGGCCGAAGGCGGTGTTGCTGCCGCCATGGGCAACGTGTGGTCCGACGACAACTGGCGGGTGCATTTCCGCGACACCATGCGCGGCGGCAAGATGCTCAACAACTGGCGCATGGCTCAGCTGCATGCCCAGGAGGCGCCCGACCGCGTCATGGAGCTCGAGGAGTGGGGTGCGGCGTTCGACCGCACTCCGGACGGCCGGATCCTGCAGCGCGACTTCGGCGGCCACCGCTTCGCCCGCCTCGCTCACGTCGGTGACCGCACCGGCCTGGAGATGATCCGCACCCTGCAGAACCGTGCGGTCTCGCTGCGCATCGACGTCTTCATGGAGTGCACGGTGCTGCGCCTGCTCACCGAGGGCGGGGTGGCCGGCAGCCGGATCGCGGGTGCGTACGCGTACTGGCGCGAGTCCGGAACGTTCGTGCAGTTCTCGGCACCTTCGGTGGTGCTCGCCACCGGAGGCACCGGGAAGTCCTACAAGGTCACGTCGAACTCCTGGGAGTACACCGGCGATGGCCAGTCGCTGGCGATCGAGGCCGGCGCCGACCTGATGGACATGGAGTTCGTCCAGTTCCACCCGACGGGCATGGTCTGGCCGCCGTCGGTGAAGGGGATCCTGGTCACCGAGGGCGTCCGCGGTGACGGTGGTGTCCTTCGCAACAGCGAAGGCAAGCGCTTCATGTTCGACTACATCCCCGAGGTCTTCGCGTCCGAGACCGCCGACACGGAGGAGGAGGGCGACCGCTGGTACACCGACAAGGCGACCGCGCGGCGTCCACCCGAGCTGCTGCCGCGTGATGAGGTCGCGCGGGCGATCAACTCCGAGATCAAGGCCGGCCGGGGATCCCCCCACGGCGGCGTCTTCCTCGACATCGCCTCGCGCCGGCCGGCGGAGTACATCGAACGCCGGCTGCCCTCGATGTACCACCAGTTCAAGGAGCTCGCTGACGTAGACATCACGGCTGAGCCGATGGAGGTCGGTCCGACCTGCCATTACGCGATGGGCGGCATTCGGGTCGACGCCGACTCTGCGGCTACCACCCTTCCTGGGCTGTTCGCGGCCGGCGAGTGCGCAGCGGGACTGCATGGCTCCAATCGACTCGGCGGTAACTCGCTCAGTGACCTGATCGTCTTCGGCCGGCGGGCAGGGGCGTCAGCCGCGGAGTATGCCCACGCGCTGAGCCCGGCCAAGCGGCCGAAGGTCGATGACAAGCAGGTGTCGACCGTGGCGGCGGAGTCGCTGGCGCCGTTCGAGCGCGATCCGGCCAACAACCCGTACACGGTGCACGCGAAGCTGCAGGCCACCATGAACGGGCTCGTCGGGATCATCCGCACCGAGGAGGAACTCGAGCGGGCACTGGAGGAGCTGGCGCTGCTGCGCGAGGAGGCCGCCGCGGTCGGCGTCGAGGGCCACCGCCAGTTCAACCCCGGCTGGCATCTCGCGGTCGATCTGCGCAACATGATCCGCGTCTCGGAGTGCATCGCGACGGCTGCGCTGGCGCGCCACGAGAGCCGCGGTGGTCACACCCGGGATGACTACCCGGGTCCCGATCCCGAGTTCGGGAAGATCAACCACGTGTTGCGGCTGCGCGGCGGCGAGCTGCAATTGCACGCCGAACCGCTGCCGCAGATGCCTGATGACCTGCGGGTGCTGTTCGAAACGCCTCCTGCAGCAGCCGATACGAAGGCGGGTTCCTGATGGGATACGACCTGTCCATGCGGGTGTGGCGCGGGGACGCGTCCGGGGGAGACCTCGCCGATTACACCGTGCCGGTGGAGGAGGGCGAGGTCGTCCTCGACGCCATCCACCGCATCCAGCAGACCCAGGCGGGCGATCTCGCAGTGCGCTGGAACTGCAAGGCCGGCAAGTGCGGCTCCTGCAGCATGGAGATCAACGGCAAGCCGCGGCTCGCCTGCATGAGCCGGCTGTCGACCTTCGACCCGGCGGAAACCATCACCGTCACCCCGCTGCGGACCTTCCCGGTCATCCGGGATCTGGTCACGGATGTCTCGTTCAACTACGAGATGGCCTCGCGCGTACCGGCTTTTGCCCCGCGCCCGCGCGAGAAGGACGGCACGTACCGGATGCAGCAGGTCGACATCGACCGGGTGCAGGAGTTCCACAAGTGCATCGAGTGCTTCCTGTGCCAGACGGTGTGCCACGTCATCCGCGACCACGACGAGAACAAGGAGAAGTTCGCCGGGCCCCGCATGTTCATCAAGTACGCCGAGCTGGAGATGCATCCGCTCGACACGAACGACCGGCGCGACCTGCTCCGTGAAAAGGCTGGGATCGGGTTCTGCAACATCACCAAGTGCTGCACCGAGGTGTGCCCCGAGCACATCAAGATCACCGACAACGCGATCATTCCGTTGAAGGAGCGTGTCGTCGACAACTCCTATGACCCGCTGGTCTGGCTCGGACGAAAGATCAGGCGGCGCGGCAAGTCCGACTGACGTCGCCGATCGCGCGTCGGGGTCATTCGGGTCGTCCGCGAGTCGCGCCCCGGCGCCGCACGAGTCCGGGCATAACGTCCCAGGCATGGCGGAACCGGTTCTGGTCCTTCGGGACGTCACGGTGCGCCGGGGCACGTCCACGCTCCTGACCGGTGTGGACTGGACGGTACGAGACGGCGAGAGCTGGGCCGTGCTGGGCTCGAACGGCGCGGGCAAGACGACCCTGCTGCAGGTCGCGGCGACGACGCTGAGCCCCACCTCGGGCGAGGTTGAGGTGCTCGGTGAGCGGCTCGGCCCGCAGTCGAACGTCGACGTCTACGAGCTTCGGCCCCGCATCGGCCTGGCGAGCTCGTCGGTGGGCGAGCGGATGCCGGCCGGCGAGCTGGTGCGTGACGCCGTCGTCACGGCCGGGTATGCCGTCATCGGGCGCGGCAGCGAGTACTACGACCCGGCGGACGATGAGCGCGCGTTGCGCATCCTCGAGCAGCTGGGCTGTCGGCGGATCGCCGAGCGGGCGTACGGCACCCTGTCGGAAGGTGAGCGCAAGCGGGTGCAGATCGCCCGGGCGCTGATGACCGACCCCGAGCTGCTGCTGCTGGACGAACCGGCCGCCGGCCTCGACCTTGGCGCCCGCGAGGCACTGCTGCGCCGGCTGACCCGGGTCATGGCCGACCCGGGTGGGCCAATCCTGATCATGGTGAGCCACCACGTGGAGGAGATCCCGCCGGGAATCACCCACGTCCTGCTGCTGCGCGGCGGGGCCGTCGAAGCGGCTGGTCCGATCGAAGAAGTCCTGACGGGAGAGCCGCTTTCGCGCTGCTTCGGCCTTCCGCTGGCCGTCGACGTGGTGGCCGCGGGCCGCTACGCCGCACGGCTCTCGCCGGCGGCCCTGACGCGCCGGCTGGCTTCCGCGCCGCCGTCTATCCAGCGGGCGGTCTAGCGCTCAGGCTGGCGAACCGGCTGAAGCGGGGTTCGCGTCGGCGGGCAGCTCCGGAACGGGAGCCAGCAGCCGGGAACCGGCGAATGCCACCAGTGCGCCGAGCCCGGCGGCGACCGGGCCGACCACGAACGCGGTGCGCACCGAAAACGCGTCGATCAGCAGGCCGCCGAGCGCTGCGCCGGCCGCGACGCCCACGTTGATCCCGGTCGCCTGCCAGGTGAACCCTTCGGTGCGGCTGTTGGCCGGCACGACGCGTGCCACCAGGCTGCTGCTGGCGATCAGGGTAGGCGCGATGGAGACGCCGATCAGCAGGGCGGCGGGGGCCAGCTGCCAGAGGGTCATCGCGGCGATTGCGGGCAGCCCGCCGGCGGCCAGCGTCATCAGCGAAACCCGGTAGCGGACGGCGATGTCCAGCCGCCACCGGCGTGCCCCGTACCACAGGCCCGCGACCATGCTCCCGAAGGCGACGACACCGAGTAGCAGACCCGCGAGCCCGCCCGATCCGCGGCGCTGCGCGAATGCGATCACCGATACTTCGACGCTGCCGAACACCACACCGATGAGCACGCTGCTGACGATCAGCACCCACATCGCCGGGATACGCCAGGCGCCGGACCCGGACTCGGCGGCGAAGCGCGGCGGCTCGCTGCTGCGGGCGCCGACGAAGACCAGCGTGCCGCACAGGGCGAGCGCCCCCGCGAGGAGCGGGGACGCGAGTGGATCCCAGACCGAAAGCGCGGTGACGACGACCGGACCGATGATGAAAATCGCTTCATCTGCAGCACTTTCCAGCGCGAGTGCGGTCGAGAGCTGGGCGTGCGAGGCCAGCAGGTGGGTCCAGCGGGACCGCACCAGCGAGGGATACGGGAGCTGCCCGGCGCCGGCGATGACCGCGCCGGCAAAGAGCAGCCAGACGGGAGCGTGCGTGGCAGCGGCCACCGTCAGGACGGCGATCCCGCCGAGGAAGACCGCGAGCAGCCGAGGGATGACCGTCGATTGCCCGTACCGGTCGACGAGGCGGCCGACCAGCGGGGTCATGGCGGCTTGGGTGAGCGTGTGAGCCGCGCTGGCGGCCCCGCCGAGCCCGTAGGAGCCGGTGCGGTGGCGCACGACGAGGAGGATGGCGATGGTCATCATCGCCATCGGGAACCGGCCGACGAACCCGGGAACGGCGAACCGGAGCGCGCCGGGCGTTTGCAGCACGCTCCGGTACGGGCTGCTCACATCGTCATGCTGCCAGCAGCTCCGGCGGCTGCGGGATCAGTACTGCTGCAAACGCACCGGATCGGACGGTAAGACGAGCGTCTGGCTGGGCTCCTCGGGCTGGCCGGGCGCGCCGTCGAGGACGTCGGTGGGCGCGGACTCGCCCGGCGCGGCGATGATGCCGCCGTCCGCGGTGACGGCCGGCGGGAAGACCGGGTCGGATCGGTGCGGCGCCGCGCCGGCCCGCAGCCGGCGGGATGGTCGCAGCAGTGCGCGGCAGTGCGCGGCCAGCGCGTCGGCCTCGGACTCGAGGGCCATCACGTCATCCGGGTCAGACACCTCGCCCAGCTGGCGGCCGATGTCGGCCAGCTGCGCCAGCGCCTCGGAGAAATTGAACTGGGTGACCGTCACCGGCCTCCTCCTCTTCGTGCGCAATCGCGGAGCGGCCACGGCGAGGCCCAAAGGCACGACCAGGGCAGCAAGAATCGGCCAGATCTGGGTGACCGCGGCGCCGGCGATCACTGCGACGGCGATGACCGCGGCAAGGAGCCGAATCCGGAGCAGCCGGCGGGCGCGGATGCTCATGGTGCGCGCGCTGGCCTGCCGGAAGTCCTCGGCCAGCCCGTGGCGGGTCTGCTCGAGCCGCCGGGCGGCGCGTCGCAGGGCCTCATCTCCGGCGTCAGCGACGTCGAGCACGGTGTCCTCGACGAGGTCGTGCGCCCGCTGCAGCCGGCGTATGACCGAGACGGTCGCCTCGTAGGCGGTCGGGTACGCCTGGTGGGAAACCTCCTCGACGGCCGCCGGCTCCTCGGGCGATCCCAGGCCGGAGAGCACCGGAGTGGCGCAGCCGGCCACTGCCCGCACGACGGCCTCGGAGTCGAACGGGGCGAGGCTCAGCGGCCGTCCGTCCTGGCGCAGTAGCAGCACGAGATCGTGCCCGGCAAGCGCGGCTTCACGCAGGCCGTTTGCGAGCTGGTCGCCGGCGGCCGATCCGGCGATCGTCGGGGCGTAGACCTTGATCTCGACCTCGAAGCCGCACTCGGTGAGCAGCTGCCGGGATGCCTCGAGCGCCGGATCGCCGCAGGCCGCCACCAGCGCGATCGACGACGGGGCCGTCGGAACCCGCAGGTCACGCTGATGCTCCGCAAGCCGGGCGGAGGACGCGGCGCTGCGCACCTGCTCGCGGCGTTCGGCGAGCCAGACCGCGGTGGGCTGCGGATCGAGCGCCGTGACCTCGAAGATCGCGCAGTGGCGCGCGGGGTCGTAGCTGAGCAGGCCGCCCGCGCGTACGAAATGACCATCGACCAGCAGGTCGTCGACAGCCACGTCGTGCAGGCGGCGCAGCGTGTCGTCGATGGCCAGTCGGGCCTCGGGCGTCAGCTCGCACGGGAGAGTGCGCAGGTCCTCATCGACCTCTTCGACCAGCACGAACGTGTCGAGCGCCCGGCCGTCGGCCGACTCGGGGTCGGGCAGGCCGGGGCGCAGGCCGCGAAGGGTGCCGCAGACCCAGATCCGGCGCGGAAACGCCGTGTGGAACTGGTCTTGGATGGCGCGCAGGACGTCGCTCACCTGTAGGAGACGCCGTTCCCCGTCCAGCCGCGCCCCACGCTCCGTCACGGCGCCGAGGATACGGATTGCAGGTGTCATCCGCGGGTCGGCGCGCCACAATATCGGGCACCGGGTTCGCCGCCGCGGACCAGGGGGAGTGGTTTGCCCGTTGCCCGGGCCGCCCAGGGGATGCTCCGCTAGCCTGAAATCATGGCGATGTACCTGGCCAGGGTGCCCGAGGCCGATGCCCTCCTGGACGAAGATCCGCTGGCGTTGCTCATCGGCATGCTGCTGGACCAGCAAATTCCTCTGGAGAAGGCGTTCTCGGGGCCGCTGGTCCTCAAAGAACGGCTCGGCGGCTGCCTGGATGCGGCGGAGATCGCCCGCTACGAGCCCGAGGCGTTCGCCGCGCTGTGCGCCGCGCCGCCGGCGATTCACCGCTTCCCGAGGTCCATGGCCGCCCGCGTGCAGACGCTGTGCCAGATCATCACCGACGATTACGACGGCGATGGCGCAGCGGTCTGGGCCCAGGCGAAGGACGGGCAGGACGTGCTCCGGCGGCTGGCTGCGCTTCCTGGTTTCGGGAAGCAGAAAGCGCAGATCTTCCTGGCGTTGCTGGGGAAACAGCGAGGCATCACGGCCAAGGGATGGCGCGAGGCCGCCGGTGATTTCGGGGTCAAGGGCAGCTACAAGTCGGTCGCCGACATCGTCGACGACGCCTCGCTCGGGCGCGTGCGGGCCTACAAGAAGGACCTGAAGGCCCGGGCCAAGCAGGCCGCCGCGCAGTAGCGTCGCGGCCTGCTTGGGGGTCGGCGAGATGGCCACCACGGCTTCGGAGGTCTGCACGACGAAGGTCAGCGACTCCTGGAAGGGCAGCTCGATGCGCGTAGATCGAAGAGCAGATCGCCGCAGAGCCGGTCCCACAGCGCAGCCCCGATGCCCACGACGCAGGTGAGCCCGCCGCCCGGGATGCGTAAGCCGACGGATCGCGTCAACCCGGCGACATCGGCAAGCAGGCCGCGGGTGACCTGCTCGCCTCCTGGATCCACCGTGACGACCGGCGAAGACCGGCCGTTCGTGCGCGGGCTAGAGCTCCAACCGGCGCCGCAGCCAGCCAGGCCCCTCGGCGGGAACGGGGGCAATCCTGCGGCGCAGCTCCCGATCGGACGTCACCACGAGATCGGCTCCGGACGCCTGCCGGACGATCTCCTCGTCACCACTCGCGGGAGCGTGAGCCACGACCAGGCGCCCGGTGGTGCCTGCCTGATGACCGGCCCGCGCCGCGCCTTCGAGCACGAGCACGATCTCGGTGTCAGGATCGGCGTCAGCCAAGGCCTGAAGCGCTGCCGCGAGCCGGGCAGCGGCGCCCGGCCTGTCCCGCCACCAGCCGTCCGGGCGCGAGCCGACGACGTTGGCGCCGTCGACCACGATCCGTGTCACACGGACGACGGTACGAGCCGGGCGGCCTGCTCGTTGTGGATCGCTGACGGCCGTCCACAGGTTTGACTGCGTGGTCTGCCGACTTCCGGCTGACCCGGCAGGCTCGCGTCGTGCCCACCCATTCCAGACACTTGACCTCGCCGTCGCGGCGCGTACTGCCTTCTCATGAGGAGGCGGAGGTGCTGCGGGTCGCGGCGCGGGCGGCGGAAGACGCCGGCGATTTCCGCGGCGCCAGGCGACTCGTGCGCCGCCTTCCCGCGACGGGATCGACCCGGCGCTGGCTTCGCCAGCTCGATGAGGTGCTCGATCTGCCCGACGATGCGCTGCTCGCGGCGTGGCTCGTGCACCCTGCGGTGCGGTGGGCCCGGGAGCGGCCCGCCGGGGAGCTGCTGGAGCGTTACGCGCGGTTGCTGCTGATGACGCTCGGGGTGCTCGGCGCCGAGCGTGAGCAGCTGCTGGGGCTGGTGGCCTCGACCGACCCGGTGGTGCTCGACGCCGCCCTGTTCGACGGAGGCCTCCTGTCCCGGTACGTGAGCGAATCGCTGAGCCCAGCGCTGTGCTTGCGGGTCGGACCGCTCGCGCAGTGGCCGGCGCATCCTGCATCGGTCTTTCGCCTTGACGCGCTGCACGCCGACGGCGTGGTGCTGCGCGATCTGTGGTCCGAGCAGCAGGTGACGAGCCTCACCTGGCCGGCGGCGCGGCTCACCCCGGCCGGCACGCTGATGTTCGGTCGACTGCTCCCGGTGGCCGGCGCCGTCGGTCGGGCGTTCGCCCTGGCGCCGATTCGGGTCGATCAACGCTGCGCGGTCAGGCTCCTGCGGGCCCGCCAGCGCGCGGCTGGTCCCGAGGAGCGGTTACGCGCCGTCGCCCGGTTTCGCCGGCGAGACCAGCACGGCCGGGCAGCGGCGTGAGAGCGGTCACGCGGTGGGTGCGCTCAGCTCTGCAGCTCGCGTACCCATTCCTCCACGTCGTCCGCCGCGCGCGGCAGCGCGTCCGACAGCACCCGGCATCCGCTCGCGGTCACCAGGACGTCGTCCTCGATGCGCACGCCGATCCCGCGGAACTCCGGCGGAACGGTCTCGTCGTCCGCCTGGAAGTACAAGCCCGGCTCGACCGTGAGCACCATGCCCTCCGCCAGCGGTCCTCGCTGGTAGCTCTCGGCCCGCGCGTGGGCGCAGTCATGCACGTCCAGGCCGAGCATGTGCGAGGTGCTGTGCAGGGTGTAGCGCCGATGCAGCCCGACGTTTTCCTGCAGCGACTCCGCCGCCGGCACCCCGAGGATGCCCCAGCGCTCCAGCGCCTCCGCGATGACCGCCATGGCCGCCCGGTGCGGATCGAGAAAGTCCGCGCCGGGTTTCGTCGCCTCGATGCCCGCCTGCTGAGCCGCCAGCACCACGTCGTAGACCCGGCGCTGGACCTCGCGGAAGCGGCCGTCGATCGGCAGCGTGCGGGTCAGGTCAGCGGTGTAGAAGCTGTCGACCTCCACCCCCATGTCGAGCAAGGCCAGATCGCCCGGTTGCACGCGGCCGTCGTTGCGTACCCAATGCAGCGTGGTCGCGTGAGGGCCGGTGGCCACGATGGATCCGTAGCCCACGTCGTTGCCCTCGAGCCGGGCGCGCCGCCAGAAGGTGCCCTCGATCCAGCGCTCGCCGCGATCCATCGCGTACGCGACCGGCAGCTCCCGAATGCACTCGGCGAAGCCGCGCCCGGTCGCTTCGATCGCCCGCTCGAGTTCACCGACCTCGAACGGGTCCTTCACCAGGCGCAGCTCGCTGCTCGCGACCGCAAGCGCCGACTCCCGCGCCTTGTCGCCTGCCGGGCGCACGTTGCGGTCGACCCGCGAGTCGATGCCGCGTATCACCCGGGTCTTGCCCGGGGCCAGCCCGTCGAGCGCACCCTCAAGCTCTTCCAGGGGACGGCAGGCGATGTCGAGCGCTGCCGCCGTCTCCCTCACCCCGCGCCGGGGCCCGACCCATAGCTCGCCATAGCGGCGGTCGGTGTAGAAGGCCGAGGTATTGCGGCTCGCGCGGTCGGCGACAAAGAGCACGCCCTCGCCTCCGGGGTGCACGATCAGCACCGCGTCGGGCTCGGCGCAGCCGGTCAGCCAGACGAAATCGCTGTTCGGCCGGAACGGGTAATCGGTGTCGTTGGCTCGGACCTTCAGCAGCCCGCTGGGGATGACGAGGGTGTCGTCCGGGAAGAGCGTCGCGAGCTTGCTGCGGCGCTCGCGGGCGGGTGCCGCAGCCGGTTCGGGGCCGGCCGCCAGGCCGGACGGCGCACCCGCCCAACCCGTCGCCATCCACTGCTCGAGCCTGCTTGCCGTCGGGAGGTCGTGGCTCGCCGGTGGGGTTTGCCCACCCGCGGATGACGCGTCCCCGGCGTGCTGGGGGGCAGAATCCGAGCCTCGCGCGCCCGCCCGCTTGGGATCGAGTTGCATCTACGCAGCGTAGGCCCTGAGGCTATGAAGGCCGGTTGGCGTCGGGCAGCGGCGCGCAGCGTTGACAGTAAGTTGACCGAATGGGTGGGTCGGGACCGTTGGCGGGCATCCTCGTGGTCGATCTCAGCCGGGTACTGGCCGGTCCTTTCGCCACGATGCTGATGGCCGATCTCGGGGCACGGGTGGTCAAGGTCGAGAGGCCGGGCCGGGGAGATGACAGCCGCGCTTACGGTCCGTTCATCGGCGCGAACTCGCTCTATTTCGCCCGGGTCAATCGGGGCAAGGAATCGATCGCGCTCGACTTGCGCAGCGCGGCCGACCTCGAGCTGCTGCACACCATGCTGGGTCAGGCCGACGTTCTGGTGGAGAACTTCCGGCCCGGGGTGATGGACCGGCTCGGGCTCGGGTACGAGACGCTCGCCGTGCGCTACCCGGGGCTGGTCTATGCCAGCATTTCCGGGTTTGGCCAGACCGGGCCTTGGCGGCTGCGTCCTGCCTACGACTCGGTGATCCAAGGCTCGAGCGGGCTCATGTCGATCACGGGGGCACCCGACGGCGAGCCCACCAAGCCCGGCCTGCCGATCAGCGATCTGTCGGCAGGGCTCTACGCCTTCGGGGCCATCCTGGCGGCGCTGCGTGGGCGCGATTCGGCTTCGGGTGCGGCGCAGGAAGCGGGGCAGGCGGGCCGGGGCAGTCGCATCGACATCGCGATGCACGACGCCACGGTGTCGCTCCTGGAAGGCGCGGCGCTGGCGTTCCTCGCGTCCGGTCAGGCGCCGCCCCGGATCGGCAACGCGCACTACGCGATCGCCCCGTTCGACACGTTCCGCGCAAGCGACGGGCCGCTGGTGATCTGCGCGGCGAACGACGGCCTTTTCGCCGCTCTCGCCGCTACCGTCGAGCGCCCGGATCTGGTGACCAACCCGCTGTTTGTCACCAATGCGCTGCGCCACGATCACCGCGAGGCGCTGAAAAAAGAGCTCGAATCGGCGCTGCTCACGCGTACGGCGCAGTCCTGGCTGGAGCTCCTCGGCGCCGCGGGGGTTCCCTGCGGGCCGGTGTCGAGCGTCGCCGAAGCGCTCTCATCCGAGCAGGCGGAGGCGCGTGAGCTGGTCATCGACGTCGGCGGGCTGCCGATGCCCGGCAATCCCATGAAACTCGACGGATATCCCGAGCTGCGTCCGGCGCCGGCGCCGACGCTTGATCAGCACGGCGCTGCGCTGCGCGCCGAGTTCGGGCTCTGACGACCGGCCGACGTTCACCCGTTCGCGCATTAGCTTTGCAGAAGCGCGCCGATAGATGCCCGTACCTCGTTGTGAATGGGTCGCCGCGGGGCAGGGCTGCCAAGCAGACCGCGGCTGACCCGTATCGCCCGCTATCGCCGCGCGGAAGGAGCTCCCTCGGTGCCTGCCAGGCTGGGTTGCCGCGCCGCGCTGTCGGCGGCGGTGCTGGCGCTCGCGCTGGGCGTGACGGCCTGCGGCTCCGCCGGATCCGGCGGTGGTGCTGCCGCTGCCCCTGCCTCCTCGTCACCGGCGCCCACGACGGCTGCTGCGACGGCTTCACCGGCACCGACACCGGCACCGACACCGACACCGACACCGACACTGTCCCCCTCGGCCGCTCCCGCATCGGCGAGCCCGACACCGGCCCAGCCGCCGCACGTCGGGATGCAGCTCGGCGACAAGGGCCCGCAGGTGGTGGCGCTGCAGAAGCGCCTGACCGAGCTGGGCTTCTGGCTGAGCGGTTCGGACGGCTTCTACGGGGACACCACCCAGCAGGCCGTGCTCGCGTTCCAGAAGGCCGGTGGGCTGGAGCGTGACGGGGTAGCTGGTCCGCAGACCATGAAGGCCCTCGAGGCGGGGGTGACGATTCAGCCGCGAAGCACCTCAGGTCACTGGCTCGAGATCGACAAGACCCGCCAACTCCTGCTCATCGTGAACGACGGCAAGGTCGCCGCGATCATCAACACCTCGACCGGCAGCGGTCAGCCCTACGTGCTGGGGGGCCAGACCTACACGGCGCTGACCCCGTCCGGACAGTTCACGATCTTCCGTCAGGTCGACGGTAACGACCCGGGCCCGCTCGGTGACCTGTGGCGACCCAAGTACTTCAACGGCGGCATCGCGATACACGGCGCGCCGTACGTGCCCGGCTACCCGGCCAGCCATGGTTGCACGCGCCTCAGCAACGCGGCCATCGACTGGATCTGGAGCAGCGACCAGGCGCCGATCGGTGCCCACGTCTGGGTGTACTAGCCGGCCCTGCTGGGAGGCAATCTCCGAGTCTGACCAGCGGGTTTGTCGAATCGCACGGGGCTGAGCGGCTTGGGCACCGGCTCGTCGCGGAGCCCGTTGGCGTCCGGTGCCTTCGACGTCCCGGCCGCCGCCTCGCGGGCGGCGGCGCGCGCCAGGTCCTCCCCGTCCAGCTCCTCGCGCTTGAGGTCGAGGGTGGCATTCAGCTCGGCGCCCAGCAGCACCGCCAACGCTGTGACGTACAGGAAGAGCAGCACGGCTACGGGAGCGGCGAGGGCCCCGTACGCAATGGTGCGCGTGAAGACGAATTTGATGTACGAGCGCAGCGCCCAGCTGCCCAGATACCAGATGATGAGGGCGAAGACCGCGCCGGGAAGGGCCGAACGCCATCGGCGCCGGTGCGGCACTGACATGTGGTAAAGCGTGGCCAGGATGATCAGCGAGACCACAGCGGCGATCGGCCAGTAAACGAGGGTCACCGCGTGGTGTACCCAGGGCGTGGTGTGCTTGCCGAGCAGCCGATCGATGACCGTCGGGCCGAGCACCAGCGCTGGGAGCAGGATCACCGCGGAGATCACCTGCAGGATGTAGAGCCGCAGCGCCAGCAAGCGGCTCTTGACGGCGCCGCGCTCGTGCCGTTCGCCGTAAGCGATTGTGATGGTGTTCACGTACGTGGCCATGGCCGATGAGCCGGACCACAGCGAGGTGATGAAGCCGATCGAGATGACATCAGGCCGGCCTTTGCGCAGGATGTCGTCGATCGTGGGTCTGACGGTGTTCTGCACCGTCGAGTCGGTCAAGAAGTGCCCCGCGGCCTGCAGGATGCTGTGCTCGATGCTGTCCACTGCGGTGTGGCCGGTCAGCGCGGCCAGGTACCCGACAGTGCCGAGCACGGCGAGCAGCAGCGGCGGGAGGGAAAGCAGCTGCCAGAAGCCGGCTTCCGCAGCGAGTCCGAGGACCCGGTCGTGCCACGCTCGTACGAGCGTTCGACGCAGGGTCGCCATGGTGTACAGCCGGCGGTGGCGCCGCACCATGGGCATAATCATGACGCCCCAGTGTGACCGACGTTGCGACCACGTGCTGGTCATGACCACTCCGCGCCGAGGCGATGTCGCGGCGCGGGTGTGCGGCGAGTCTCGCGAGCACGCCCCCCGGAGCGAAAAATCAAACACCCGCCGGCGCCGGAAAGCGCGCGGGCGGGTGCTTGAGGAAGCTGCGGGTCAGCCCCGGGACGGGGACAGGTCGAGCTGGTCGGACTCGTCATGAATCTCGACGGCGACCTCTCCGAGCTTGTCGCCGTGCGCGCGGGCGTGGTGGCGGCAGAACATGAGATCTCCACCGCCGGGAAGGACAACGCGTACATATGCCTGGGCGCCGCAGCGGTCACAGCGGTCGGTAGCGGTCAGAACGGCAGTCGGTGCGGGAACGGTACCTGTCACGCCTACCTCCAACAGTCGGTCGCCCGCATTCCTTCCGGGCCGTCAGTCGCACGCATCAATCCTCACTATGCCTGCTCTATCGGCATTCAAGCCTTTCCGGGACGCGAGAACGCTCACAGACATGGAACGTCTTGCGATCGAAACCAGCTTGTTACGAACGTCGGGCGCCAAAGACGATGTCGTCCCACGCCGGCACCGCGCTGCGGCGCTTAGCGGACTTGCCGGGCTGGCGTGCCGGCCTTTCGGCGGGCACCGAACGGCGCTCATCGACCTCGTCACCTGCTGAAGCCGAGGGCTCCAGGGTCTGCTGGCGAACTTCGATGCTCCCGGACCCGGGCACCTCATTGTCGCCTGGGGTCCACCCCGGCGCCTGGGGCCTGGGCGCGGCCGTCGTGCCCGGGATGTCGTCCAGCGCCGGCGCGGTGGGCGCCTGCGCCCTGGGCTGCGCCGGCGCGTGGGTGCTCGCACCCTCGCCTGGAAGGACGACCAGGCCCGAACGGGGGGAGGCGGGCCGGCTCGGTGCGGTGTCGGGCAACGTCGACTCGCCGACGGCGCGAGCGGGCGCCAGCGGCGCGGGCGGCTCTTGCGGGGGAGCGGGCGGAGCAGGGGGAGTGGACTCGATGGTGACGCCCGTGGCCTGTGCGACGGCGATCAGCGACTCGGCACTGCTGCGCGAGGGGCTCAGCAGGCGCTGGGCGCCACTGTCATGGGCTCGTACGCGCCGGGCTGCCCCGTCCCAGCTCCACTCGGCATGGTGGTCGGCGAGGTCGACCGTGACCAGCCAGGTGCCGTCGACCCGGCGGCGGGCGAGCCACTGCGCGAGCACCGGGTCGAGCCCGTCGTCGGCGAGGCGATCGTCGACGACCGCTCCGAGCTGACGCCCGGGGCTGACGCGGTGGGGGCCGGGCGCGGTCGCGCGGCGCACCTCGTCGACGATTCGCACGCGCTCGGCGGCGATGGGCGCCTCGTAGCGCGCGACCCGGGCTACCGGGATGCCCGCGGCTTCGGCCACCTCCTCAGCCGTATCGCCGGCCCGTAGCCGGGCCTGGATCTCGCGAGGCGTCAGCGCGCTTTCGGGACGGGTCTCCGTGGTGCTCGGGCGTGGGCGAAGCATGGCTCGCAATCTGTCATCGGCCTGGAGGAGGAAGCCCGGATCAGACGACGTGGCGGCGTGCTGCATGCCAGTGGTCTCGGTCAGCAAGATCTCCTTGCCGTCATCCGAAACGCGGACAGCACGCAACTCGCGCACGGTGGCCTCCTGAATGGTTCACGTGAGAGCACAACCTTGCCATGAAGACCTTCGCGCGTCTGCGTGACACCCCCGGCCGGTGCCTGATTCACCCCTCAGAGGGTCAAGAGGTCGCCTTCTTGGCGGGGACGCGCTTGGCAGCCGCTTTCGCAGCGGCCCGTTTGATCGGGGCGCGCTTGGCAGCGGGCGCCTTGGCCGCGCCTTTCGCCGGCGCCTTGACGGGGGCGGCCACGGGGGCGGTGGCTGCCGATCTTGCGGGGCTCCGCTTGGCCGGCATCCGCTTGGCGGGTGCCTTCTTCGCGGGTGCCTTCTTCGCGGCGGCTCGCTTGGCCGGCGCTGCCTTCGTCACGTGCCGGACGTCGCTACGGGTGACGTCCACCGAGCCCGCCACGACGGCGGCTCCCACGATGCCCGCGTCGTTCTGCAACGCGGCCGGGACCACCTTCGTGCGCACGGTCAGCAGGGGGATGAACTTGTCAGCCTTCCGGCTGGCTCCGCCGCCGATGATGATGATGTCCGGCCAGAAGAGATCCTCGAGCTCTTTGAGGTAACGGTCGACCCGCTTGGCCCACTTCGCCCAGCTCAGGCCCTTCTTCTCGCGCGCGATCTCGGAGGCGGCCTTTTCCGCGTCGTGGCCGTTGATCTCGAGATGGCCGAGCTCGGTGTTCGGCAGCAGCTGACCGTGCAGGAACACGGCGGTGCCGATGCCGGTGCCGAAGGTGGTCATGATGACGACCCCGTGCTGGCCGCGACCGGCGCCGTAGACCATCTCCGCCACGCCCGCGGCATCGGCGTCGTTCACCGCAGCCACCCGGGCGCCGGTGGCTGCTTCGAGCGCCTGCTCGATGTTGGTGCCCATCCACTTCTTGTCGACGTTGGCGGCCGTCATCGCGACCCCGCCCTTGATCGCCGCCGGGAAGGCCGCGCCGATCGGGCCTGTCCAGCCGAAGTGGCTGACGACCTGCCCGACCACCGTGCCGACCGCGTCAGGCGTGGCCGGATGCGGGGTCGCCAGTCGTAAGCGCTCGGCGGTCAGCTGACCCGTCGCCAGGTCGACCGGAGCGCCTTTGATTCCGGTGCCTCCGATGTCGACCCCGAACTGGATCGACGAGCTGGGCCGGGCGCTGGGCGTAGTCATGTCGGCGAGCCTTTCACTGAGAGCACCGGACGTCGCGAATGAACCGCGAATGAAACAGCCAACGCGATCACGTTGCTTGTACACCGTTTTGCGACTTGACACCGCGCCGAAATGGACTCCGGGGCGTTACACCCGGGTAAGTGACGGACAGGAGCGGTGGCACCTGCGGTTGCCGTGGCCGAGCTCGGGCGGCTCCATCTCGCTGGCCGCGAAATACCACTGGGCGTGCCCGTGAAGGTGCGTCGCAGTTTCCCCGGGCTCGACCACTTTGTGACGAAGAGGCACTCGGGTACCTAGAGTGGACGGATGGCGGCCGGACCTTTGGAGCAAGTGCGCTTCTTGCCGCTCGCCGACACCTTCGGCCGCGTGGCCACCGATCTGCGTATCTCGCTGACCGATCGCTGCAACTTGCGCTGCACGTACTGCATGCCCGCCGAGGGGCTGCCGTGGATTCCCGCACCCGAGTTGCTCACCGACGACGAGGTGGTGCGCCTGGTGCGCGTCGCGGTCACGCGTCTCGGCGTCGATCAGATCCGGCTGACCGGCGGCGAGCCGACGCTGCGTCCAGGACTGGCCGGTCTCATCGAGCGCATCGCCGCGCTCGAACCACGCCCTGAGATCTCGTTGACGACGAACGGGCTGAGCCTGCATCGGCTCGCTCCCGCCCTGGCGGCCGCCGGGCTCGACCGGGTCAACGTCAGCCTCGACACCCTTCGACCCGACCGGTTCGAGCAGCTCACCCGGCGCGACCGGCTCGATGACGTGCTGCGCGGGCTCGAGGCCGCGGTGCACGCGGGCCTTACCCCGGTCAAGGTCAACGCGGTGCTGATGCGCGGAGTGAACGACGACGAGGCACCCGACTTGCTCGAGTTCGCCCTGAAGGCCGGCTACGAGCTGCGGTTCATCGAGCAGATGCCGCTCGACGCCCAGCACGGCTGGGACCGGTCGGTGATGGTGACGGCGGACGAGATCCGCGCCGGCATCCTTGGCCGGCACACCCTGGATGCCGAGCCAGGGCGCGGCAGCGCCCCCGCCGAGACGTTCTTCGTCGACGGCGGCCCGCAGCGGGTGGGGATCATCGCGAGCGTGACGGCCCCCTTCTGCGCGAACTGCGATCGGGTGCGCCTGACCGCCGATGGCCAGATCCGTGATTGCCTGTTCGCCCGTACCGAGTCCGATCTGCGCACTCCCCTGCGAAGCGGCGCCAGCGACGAGGAGATCGCGGCCCGCTGGGTGATCGCGATGCGGGGCAAGCGCGCCGGGCACGGCATCAACGATCCGAGCTTCCTGCAGCCGCCGCGTCCGATGTCCGCCATCGGAGGATGACACCGCCGGGCGGCGAGGGTGACGTCGCGGTCTACGACGCGGTCGTGCTCGCCGGGGGAGGCAGCCGCCGGATGGGCGGCGGTGACAAGACCGCCCTGCCCGTTGGCGGCGTCAGCCTGCTCGACCGGGCGCTGGACGCGGTCGCCGATGCCAGGCGGACCATCGTGGTCGGACCCGCCAGGCCGACCGGGCGAGCAGTCGTGTGGACGTGCGAGCAGCCTGCCGGCGGTGGCCCCGCCGCCGCGCTCGCCTGCGGGCTCAGCATCGTCACGGCGCCGCTCGCGGTGGTGCTCGCGGGCGACCTGCCGTTCGTCACGGGCGAGGCCGTCGGGCGGCTGCTCGCCGCGGCGCGCCCAGCGGGAGCCGTCATGGTTGACTCTGCCGGCCGCCTGCAGTGGCTGCTCAGCTGCTGGCCGAGTGAGCTGCTGCGCGAGGCGCTCGCCGGCGACCAGACCGGCCGTTCGCTGCACGCGCAGCTTCGGCCACTGACACCTGCCAGGCTGGAGGGCGCCGGCGGGCGTCCGGAATGGTTTGACTGCGACGAGCCCGCCGACCTCGTGGCCGCGAAGGAGTTACTGGATGAACCCGCTGGACGCATGGCTCGCTGAAGCCGGGGCCGCGCTCGGTATCGACCGTGATGCCATGCAACGTGACGTGCTGCTCGACTTCACGCGCGAGGTGGCGCATGGGGTGGCTCGCCCCGCGGCGCCGCTGACCGCGTTCCTCGTGGGCCTGGCCGCTGGCCAGGCCGGCGGCAGCGCCGAGGATGTCAAGGCGGCCATCAGCCGGCTGTCGGCAGTGCTGGCGGCCTACGAGGCGCCCCTGGAGCCGTAGGACCCGCTGCGAGCACCGACTCGCAGCGCTGGGAAAGTGTGGTGGGGCCAGGCGCGGGAAGTTCGGAAGGGTGGCGGACGTGAGCGGCGCGGGCAAGTCGGTCGCGGGCAGGGCGCGCGAGGCGCTGCTCGGCTGGCCCGTGGTCCGCCAGGCGGTCGGCGGCGACCTCAGCGGCCGGGGCCGCGCAGCGCAGTCGCCGCGGTCGGCGGCCCTCACCCCGCGCACGGCCACCGCTGACAAGGTCGTCCCGAGCATCTGCCCGTACTGCGCGGTCGGCTGCGCCCAGCGGGTGTACGTGAGCGGCGGCACGATCACCCAGATCGAGGGCGATCCGGACTCGCCGATCAGCCGCGGCCGGCTCTGCCCGAAAGGCAGCGCGAGCACCCAGCTCGTCACCAGCCCGTCGCGGGTGACAAAGGTGCGCTACCGGCCTCCGCACGCCACCGAATGGGAAGACCTCGACCTCGACACGGCGATGGAGATGATCGCCGACCGGGTGATGAAGACGCGCGCCGAGAGCTGGCAGGAGTTCGTCGGCGAGCCGGGAAAGGAGCGCCGCACCCGTCGGTGCATGGGCATTGCCTCGCTCGGCGGCGCGACCCTGGACAACGAAGAGAACTACCTCATGCGCAAGCTCTACACCGCGATGGGCGCGGTGCAGATCGAGAACCAGGCGCGTATTTGACACAGCTCCACGGTCCCCGGTCTGGGGACTTCGTTCGGTCGCGGCGGTGCCAGCAACTTCCAGCAGGACCTCGCCAACAGCGACTGCATCGTCATCGAGGGCTCCAACATGGCCGAGTGCCATCCGGTCGGTTTTCAGTGGGTCATGGAGGCCAAGGCCCGCGGCGCCACGGTGATTCACGTCGATCCGCGCTTCACGCGTACCAGCGCGATGGCCGACATCCACGTGCGCCTTCGTTCCGGGAGCGACATCGCGTTCCTCGGCGGGCTGATCAACTACGTGCTGAGCCGGGGCCTGGAGTTTCGCGAGTACGTCGTCGCGTACACCAACGCGCCGACCATCCTTCGCGGGGACTTCCAGGACAGTGAGGATCTCGGGGGCCTGTTCAGCGGCTACGACGCCGAGGGCCGTCACTATGACCAGGAGAGCTGGCAGTACGAGGGGGCGGCGACCTCCGCAGCAGCGGGTAACCGGGGCGTCTCGTCGGCGCAGCAGCGCGGCGGCGAGGCCGCCGAGATCGAGTCGGATCCGACGCTCGAACACCCGCGCTGCGTCTTCCAGGTGCTCAAGCGGCACTTCGCGCGCTACACGCCGGAGATGGTCGAGCGGGTCTGCGGGATCCCGCCCGCGACCTTCCTGCGGGTGGCCGAGGAAATCACCCGCAACTCCGGCCGCGAACGCACCACGGCGTTCGCGTACGCGGTCGGCTGGACCCACCAGACCAAGGGTGTCCAGATCATCCGCGCGGCCTCGATTCTGCAGCTCCTGCTGGGAAACATGGGCCGTCCGGGTGGCGGGATCATGGCGCTGCGGGGACACGCGAGCATTCAGGGTTCCACCGACATCTCGACGCTGTTCAACAACCTTCCGGGCTACATCCCCGCGCCGGAGGCCACCGCGCACCCGACGCTGGACGAGTTCATCGCCGACAACGGCGCGGCCACCGGCTTCTGGGGCAACATGCGCGCCTACACCGTCAGCCTGCTGAAGGCCTGGTGGGGCGATGCGGCGACGGCCGAGAACGACTTCTGCTTCGACTACCTCCCCAAGATCACCGGCGATCACGGCAACAACCAGTCGGTGCTGGACATGATCGACGGCAAGGTGCGCGGCTACTTCCTGTGGGGCGAGAACCCCGCGGTCGGCACGGCGAACGGCCGGATGCAACGCAAGGGGCTGGCCAATCTCGAGTGGCTGGTGGTCCGCGACAACGTGATGATCGATTCGGCGTCGTTCTGGAAGGACGGGCCGGAGATCGTCGAGGGCGAGTGGCAGAGCAAGGACATCGGCACCGAGGTGTTCTTCCTGCCTGCGGCGGCCTACGTGGAGAAGGACGGCGCCTTCACCAACACCCAAAGACTGCTGCAATGGCATACCAAAGCCGTGGAACCGCCGGGTGATTGCCGCAGCGATCTGCACTTCGCCTACCACCTCGGGCGGCTGCTGCGCCAGCGCGTCGCCGCCTCCACGGATGAGCGTGATCGGCCATTGCTGGATCTCACGTGGGACTACCCGACTGAGGGGGAGTTCGCCGAGCCGAGCGCTGAGGCGGTCCTCGCTGAGATCAACGGCTTCACGGTGGATGACCGCCGTCCACTCTCGGCGTTCACCGAGTTGAAGCAGGACGGTACGACGGCCAGTGGCTGCTGGATCTTCGTGGGGGCGTACGCCGACGGGGTCAACCAGACAGCGCGGCGCACGCCGGCCCGTGAGCAGAACGCCGTCGCCCCGCAGTGGGCCTGGGCGTGGCCGAACAACCGGCGATTGCTCTACAACCGCGCGTCCGCCGACCCCGCGGGCCGGCCGTGGAGCGAACGCAAGAAGTATGTCTGGTGGGATGCTGAGGCCGGCCAGTGGACGGGTGACGACGTGCCCGATTTCGAAGTCACGAAGCCCCCCGACTACGTGCCGGCGGCAGGCGCCCGGGCGCAGGATGCGATCTCCGGCACCGATCCGTTCATCATGCAGGCCGACGGCCGCGGCTGGCTCTACGCGCCGAGCGGGCTGGTCGACGGCCCGTTGCCGACGCACTACGAGCCGCAGGAATCGCCCATCGACAACCCGATGTACGGCGTGCAGTCCAACCCGACGCGCGAGCTGCACGTGCGGGCCGAGAACCCCTTCAATCCCAGCGGAAGTGAGCCCGGTAGCGAGGTTTACCCGTTCGTGCTGACGACCTTCCGGCTGACCGAGCACCACACCGCCGGGGGAATGAGCCGCACCCTGCCCTTCCTGTCGGAATTGATGCCGGAGATGTTCGTGGAGGTATCGCCGCAGCTCGCTGAGCTGCGCGGGCTCGAGCATGCGGGGTGGGCGACGCTGGTGACGGCCCGCAGCGCCATCGAAGCCCGCGTGCTCGTCACGCCGCGGATGGCGCCGCTCACCGTGGACGGCCGCGTCGTCCACCAGATCGGGCTGCCGTATCACTGGGGCGGAAACGGTTTGGTGCCAGGCGATTCGGCGAACGATCTGCTGCACTCGGCGCTTGATGCGAACGTGCACATCATGGAGACCAAGGCAGTAACGGCCGACATCATCCCCGGCCGGCGCCCGCGCGGACCCGCACTGCGCTCGCTGGTGGAGGACTATCAGCGGCGGGCCGGCGTGACCAGGGAAACGGGTACCCGATGAGCGATCCCGCAGGCGCGAGCGGGTGGCTGGATCACCCGCCCCGCATGGGCTTTCTGACTGATACGTCGCTGTGCATCGGCTGCAAGGCCTGCGAGGTGGCCTGCAAGCAGTGGAACTCGCTTCCTGAGGACGGGCTGAACCTGCTCGGCTCTTCCTACGACAACACCGGCGGTCTCGCAGCGTCCACCTGGCGGCACGTGGCATTCATCGAGCAGGCGGTGCCGGCTGCCGATCCGGGCGAGGGGGCGGACGGCCTGCGGTGGCTGATGTCGTCGGACGTCTGCAAGCACTGCACCCACGCGGGATGCCTCGACGTCTGCCCGACGGGGGCGCTGTTTCGCACCGAGTTCGGCACGGTCGTCGTGCAGGAGGACATCTGCAACGGCTGTGGCTATTGCGTTCCCGCCTGCCCGTTCGGGGTCATCGACCGGCGCGAGGAAGACGGCCGCGCCTGGAAGTGCACGCTGTGCTACGACCGGCTGCAGAACGACCAGACCCCGGCGTGCGCGCAGGCCTGCCCGACGCAGTCCATCCAGTTCGGCCCGCTCGACGAGCTGCGTGAACGGGCCGCCGGGCGGGTCGAGGAATTGCACGGGCGCGGCGAGCAGGGGGCACGCCTCTACGGGGAGGATCCGGGAGATGGTGTCGGCGGCGCGGGCGCCTTCTTCCTGCTGCTCGACGAGCCGGAGGTGTACGGGCTGCCGCCCGATCCGGTGGTTCCGACCCGCGATGTGGTCGCGCTGTGGCGTCAGACGGCCGGTGCCGCGCTGATGTTCGCTGCCAGTGCCGTTGTCGCGTTCATAGGGCGGCGCACGTGAGCGAGCCGGGGCTGCACCGCCGGCGGCGCCGCGCTGATCCGAACGCGGTGGTCCCGCAAGCCGTGTTCACCTCGTACTACGGGCGTCCCATCGTCAAGGCCGCGCCGTGGACCGCCGACATCCCGGCGTACTTCTTCCTCGGCGGAGTCGCGGCCGGTTCCTCGGCGCTCGCCGCCGGCGCCGCGGTGACGGGACGGCCGGCGCTGCGCCGGCTCACCCGCCTGTCGGCGTTCGGGGCCCTGACGGGAAGTGCGTACGCGCTCATCCACGACCTCGGCCGCCCGGAGCGTTTCTTCATGATGCTGCGGGTCGCGAAGCCCACGTCGCCGATGTCGATGGGTACCTGGCTGCTCTCGCTGTACGGCCCGGCGGCGGGGCTTGCCGCTGCCGGGGAATTCGCTGAGGAACTGCCGTTGCCGCGCCGCTTCAAGCGGCTGCTGGGCACTCTCGCCGGACCCGCGGGGTGGGCCGCCGCTGGGCTCGCCCCGGCGCTCGCGACGTACACCGGCGTGCTGATTGCCGACACCGCGACTCCGGCCTGGAAGGAGGCCGGCGGGACGATCACCGCCGCGTTCGCTGCCGGTGCCCTGGCAAGCGGTGCCGGCGTGGGACTTTTCGCGCCGCTGGAGGAATCCGGGCCGGCGCGCCGGCTGGCGATCGCCTCGACGGCGGGTGAGGTCGGTGCGGTCTTCCGGATGGAGCGGGCCGCCGGCCTGGCCGGGGAGACCTTTTCCCAGGGACGGGCCGGACGCTTCGCCCGGGCGGCCGAGACGCTGCTCGTCGGCGGCGGGATGCTGGCTGCCCTGACCCGGCGGTCGCGGATCGGCAGCGCGCTGGCCGGCACCGCGCTACTGGCCGGCGCGTGCTGCGAGCGCTTTGCCGTCTTCGAGGCGGGTCAGGCCTCGGCGCGCGACCCGAAGTACACGGTCGTCCCGCAGCGCGAACGGCTCAAAGCTGCGCAGCCGCCTGGGCAATGATCGCCCGGGTGTCGACGCCCGCCGGCAGCGTGCCGTACGCCTGCCCCCAGTCGCCGCCGAGCCGGGTCGCGCAGTAGGCATCGGCGATCGCCGGGGTCGCGTGGCGCACCAGCAACGACCCGGCGAAGACCTGGCACATCCGCTCGACCAGGCGCCGGGCGCCGTTCTCGTCGACGTCGACGAGGGCCTTCTCCAGGCCGGCCACCGCCGCGTCGAGCCGGCGGTCAGCCCCGGCAGCACTGCTGGCCTCGGTGCGCAGCGCCTCGAGGCTCTGCGGTTCCCGCGACATCGCGCGCAGCACATCGAGGGCGTTGACGTTGCCGCTGCCCTCCCAGATCCCGTTCAGCGGAGCTTCCCGGTAGAGCCGCGGAAGCCCGGATTCCTCGACGTATCCGGCCCCTCCGAGGCACTCCAGCGCCTCCGCGGCATGGCGGGGTGCCGTCTTGCAGACGTGGTACTTGGCGACGGCCGTGCCGAGCCGGCGCAGTGCGGTCTCCCCGGCATCGACCGCGTGGGCGAGGCGCATTGCCAGCAGCGTCGCGGCCTGGGATTCGATTGCGAGGTCAGCGAGCACGTTCGCCATGAGCGGCTGGTCGACGAGGGTGCGTCCGAACGCGCTGCGATGGCTCGCGTGATGAATCGCCTGGGCCACGCCCTGCCTCATGCCGCAGGCGGAGCCGATGACGCAATCGAGCCTGGTGGCGTTGACCATTTGGGTGATCGTGGCGACCCCGCGGCCCTCGGGCCCGACCAGCCACGCGAGCGTGCCGTCGAATTCCACCTCGCTCGAGGCGTTCGAACGGTTGCCGAGCTTGTCCTTCAAGCGCTGCAGCAGAAAGGGATTGCGCGTGCCGTCGGGGAGCAGGCGCGGCACGGCGAAGCAGGAGAGCCCGCCGGGCGCCTGCGCCAGCACCAGGAAGAGGTCGCTCATCGGCGCGGAGCAGAACCACTTGTGCCCGGTGAGGACGTAGCTGCCCGGATCGCCGGCCGGTACCGCCCGGGTGGTGCCGGCGCGAACGTCGGAGCCGCCCTGCTTTTCGGTCATCGCCATGCCGGCAATTGCTGAGCTCTTGCCGGAGTGCAGGTCGCTGTCGTACGTCTGGCTGGTGAGGCGCGGCAGCCACGCGGCGGTGATCTGCGGGTCGACGCCCGGGGCGTGGAGAGCGGGGACCGCCGCGTACGTCATCGACACCGGGCAGCCATGGCCGGCATCGGTCTGCGACCACACGTAGAACCCGGCAGCACGCACCACGTGAGCGCCCGGGCGGTCGTCGGCCCACGGCGCGGCATGCAGGCCGTGCTCGATCGCGGTGCCCAGCAGCTGGTGGTAGCTCGGGTGGTAGTCGACCTCGTCGACCCGGTGGCCGTAGCGGTCGTGGGTGCGCAGGACGGGCGGGTAGCGGTTGGCCTCGTCAGCCCAGAGCTGCGCCTGTGCGCTTCCGGCCAGCGTTCCCAGCGCTTTCAGCTGATCGGTCGCCCAGCCGGCTCCGTAACGGTTCACGGCCTCGCCGAGGGTCCGGTCTGCGCTGAAGACGTCGTAGTCGACCAGCGGAGGTGGCTGGTTGATGACCTCGTGAGTGGCGGGCATGAGTCCATTCTGCGTCCGGATCGCGAAGAATTCGCGTGAGAGGGAGTCAGACCCTTGAGGCGGCGGCGCAGACAATGCGATGCCCTTAGCGGCATCGGCTTGTCGCTGATGGGCAGACAATTCGTTGTAGCCGCCTGCCGTCAGTGGCATGCACCGGATCGTGTGCCTCAGCGAAACATGACTCACCGCCGGCTGGGCACCGGATTGTCTGCGGGCCCGGGGGATGCTGGCCTCAGCGGATGGTGATCTGCCCAGCCGGGCCGTCGGTGAGCTCGCCGATCACCGGATGGCCGGCCAGCTCGGCACCCACCAGGAGCCCGCCGCTGGTCTGCGCGTCGGCGAGCAGCAGGAGCTCGATCTCGGCAACGCCGTCGGCGTCGAGGTGGGGGCGTACCCAATCGAGGTTGCGCTTGCTGCCGCCCGGGATCGAACCCTCGGCGGCGAACCTGCGCGCGCCGTCGAGGTAGGGGACGGCGGCGGCGTCGATCACCGCCGCGCAGCCGCTCGCGCGGGCCAGCTTGTGCAGGTGCCCGAGCAGCCCGAAGCCCGTGATGTCGGTGGCCGTCGTAGCGCCCGCGTCGAGCGCGGCGGCGGACGCGGCGGCGTTCAGCGTCGTCATCACCGTGATGGCTTCCTCGAAGCGCTCGCCGCTCGCCTTGTGCCGGTTGTTCATGACGCCGAGGCCGAGCGGCTTGGTCAGGGTGAGCGGCATTCCAGGGCGTCCGGCGTCATTGCGCAGCAGCCGCTGCGGGTCGGCGACGCCGGTGACGGCCATCCCGTACTTCGGCTCCGGGTCGTCGATGCTGTGGCCGCCGCCGACGATGCAGCCGGCCGCCACGGCGATGTCGAGACCGCCGCGCAGCACCTCACGCGCGACGCTGAAGGCCAGCTTGTCCCGCGGCCATGAGAGCAGGTTGACGGCGAGTACCGGCCGGCCGCCCATCGCGTAGACGTCGGAAAGCGCGTTGGCAGCAGCGATACGGCCCCAGTCGTAGGGATCGTCGACGACCGGGGTGAAGAAGTCGGCGGTGACCACGACGGCCAGGCCGGGCGCGACGATTGAGACCGCCGCGTCGTCACCGGTGTCCAGCCCGACGAGCAGGCCCGCGCCGGTCTGCCCCGCCAGCCCGCGGACGGCCTCCTCGAGTTCGCCGGGCGGGATCTTGCAGGCGCAGCCCCCGCCGGCGGCGAGGGTGGTGAGCCGGACGCTCGTCGGGGTGGCCATGTGCTCACGCTAACCGGCTGTCAGTTCGGGTAGTAACGCAGTTCGACGACGTTGCGGTCTGGATCGCGCACGTACAACGATTGCCCGTCACCGTGAGCGCCGAATCGGGTGTCTGGGCCGTCGACCACGTCAAACGTTGCTTGCGCGACGACCGCGTTCCAGTCGATCGGTTCCACGACCAGGCAGATGTGGTCGACGTTCTCGGCGCCGGCGTGCTCAGCGGGTGCGGCGAGCAGATCGATGATGACGTCGTCGCTCACCCTGACCGAGGGAAAGAAGGTTTCGCCGCGTCGCCACTCCTCGACGCGGACCCCCTCCAGACCGAGAACCCCCTGGTAGAACGCCAGCGAGCGCTCCACGTCCTGCACTCGCAACACCACATGGTCGAGGCCCGTCACGCGCACTGTCATCGGGTCAGGGTAGGCCGTTGACGCATTTTGTCGGACCGGGATGCGACGGTTGGGCCATGGACACGATCCGGTTGCTGGTCGCTGCGGACGTGCATCTGGATGCGCCGTTCATGTGGGCCGAGCCCGCGGTGGCGCGGGCCAGGCGCCGGGCGCTGCGCGAGGCGGTGCGTCGTATCGCCGAACTCGCGGGGCAGCTGCGGGTCGATGCGCTGTGCTTTGCGGGTGATCTGTACGAGCACGAGCGCTCCGGGCCTGATACCGGCGAGTTCCTGCGCACCGTGTTCGCCGAGGTGGCGTGCCCGGTGCTGCTCGCTCCGGGAAATCATGACTGGTACGGCCCGGCGAGCCTGTACCACCGGGTCGAATGGCCGCATCAGGTCGTGGTGTTCCGGGAGGATCGGCTGGCACCCTTGACGTTGGCGGACGGGTTCACCGTCTGGGGGGCTGCCCACCGGGCGCCGGCGAATACCGACGGGTTCCTCGACCGTTTTCGGGTGGATCGTGGTGGCGTTTCGGTGGCCCTGTTCCACGGCTCGGAGCGCGGCGGGTTCGCCCGTCAGGGGTCCGGCAAGGTGCCCCACGCGCCGTTCACGGCCGAGCAGGTAGCCGGATGCGGGCTGGCTCACGCGCTCGTCGGTCACTTCCATCGCCCTGCGCACGGGCCGTGGCACACCTACCCCGGCAATCCCGAGCCGCTGGCCTTCGGGGAGCGGGGCGAGCGCGGAGCGGTGCTGGTGAGCATCGCCGAAGACGGTGCCGTGTCCCGGCAGGTGCATCCCGTGGTCGAGAGCCCCTGGCATGAGGTCCAGGTGCGCGTCGAGGGAGCGTCCCACGCCGATCAGATACGCGAGCAGGTCCACGCGGCGTTGCAGCCGCTGCGGGGAATCGTCCGGCTGACGGTCAGCGGCGAGTCGGCACCGGGAGTCGATCTCAGCACGTTGGATCTCACCGGGCTCGGGCGCCATCTCGAGGCGTTGGTGGTGCGGCCGCTGCAGATTTCGGTGGGTTACGACCTGGCGGCCCTGGCCGGCGAGGCGACGGTGCGCGGCTACTTCATCCGCGACGTGCTCGCCAGCGAGTTGCCGGCGGATCAGCAGCGGCGGGTGCTGGAGGCGGGGCTGCGCGCTCTCGACGGCCGGCTCGAGGAAGTGGTGGCGGGCTGATGCGGATCGAGTCGGTCACCGCTCACGGTTTTGGCCCGCTCACGGGTCAGACGCTGGGGCTCGCCCCTGGCTTCACCGTCATCGTCGGCGGCAACGAGTCGGGCAAGTCGAGCTGGCACGCGGCCACGTTCGCGGCGCTGTGCGGGCGCCGCCGGGCCCGCGGCCGCCCGGGGGCTGATGAGCAGCAGTTCATCGATGCGCATCAGCCCTGGTCCGGCGCCGCCTGGGCGGTCTCGTGCCGGCTTCACCTCGATGACGGGAGGCACATCGAGCTCCGCCAAGATCTTTCCGGCAAGGTCGATTGCCGCGCTACCGACGCGCTGCTGGCTCGGGATGTGAGCTGCGAGATCATGGTCGACGGGAGCCCCGACGCGTCCGCCTGGCTGGGGCTCACGCGTACCGCGTTTCGCGCGACCGCGTGCGTCGGTCAGGCCGAGGTGCTTCGGGTGCTTGACGCGGCGGAGGGACTGCAGAACTCGCTGCAGAGGGTCGCGTCGACCGCTGGTGCGTCCGGCACCGCCGCGGTCGCCATCAACCGGCTCGAAGCGTGCCGGCGCGAGGCGGTCGGCCGTGACACCGCCTCGGCGGTCAAGCCGCTCCGGCGCGCGCTTGATGCCGTGGCCGCCGCACAGCAGCGCTTGGCGGTCGTGCGCGGGTTGCGGACGGAATTCGCCGAGCTGGCCGAGCAGCAAGCGGAGCTCGAGGCCGACATCGCTGCTGCCCACGTCCGTGTCGAGCAGGCCGCCGGCTTGGCCGCCGCCTCCGCGAACGCCTTGCGCGCCGCTGAGCTGCGAGCAGCGCGTGCGCAGGCGCCGGCCCCTTCGCCGCGTGGCAGCCTTCGCGCCGCTGCCGGCTTGGCCTTCGCGGCTGCCGGCTTACTGGTGGCAGCCGTCCTGATCGGATCCGTCGCGCTGGGAGTTCTCGGTGCCGCGGTCGCTGCGTTGTCGGGATGGAGCGCCACGAGCGCGTTCCGGCGGGTGCCAGCGCCTCACACTCCCGCGGAATCGGCGGAGCTCGCTGAGCTGCGGCTGGAGTGCGCCGAGCGTCAGGAGCTGGCGGATAGCGCGCGCCGGCGCCATCACGAGGCGGCTTTGCGGGCGAGCCGGGCCGAGGCCGTCCGAGAGGAGCGGGAGAGCGCCCTGCCGCCGACGGCCGAAGCCGAGGAAGCGCTCGCCGCGGCGCAGCGGGAGCTCGCCCGCGTGCGGGAGCTCGACCAGACGTTGGGCCAGGCGATTGAGTTCCTGCGGCGCGCCCAGGAGCAGGTGCACCGCGAGGTCGTTCCGGAGCTGACCGGGCTGCTGCGCGCGTGGTTGCCGAGGCTGACCGAGGAGCGCTACGTCGACGTCCGGATGGATCCCGCCACGCTCGCCGTCGAGGTCTGCGGGCCTGACCGTGACTTTCGCCGGGCCGCATTGCTCAGCCACGGCACGGCCGAGCAGATCTACCTGCTGCTGCGGGTCGCGCTCGCCGCCCGGCTCACCGCAGGGCACGACACCTGCCCGTTGCTGCTCGATGACGTCACGGTGCATGCCGATCCGGAGCGCACCCGGCGGATGCTCGAGCTGCTGCATCGCCTGTCCGATGAGCGGCAGATCGTGCTGTTCGCCCATCAGGCTCAGGTGCGGGAGTGGGCGTACGCCCGGTTCGACGGCGAGCGTGACGCGCTGATCGAGCTACGCCCCGTGGGGGTCGACCTGGCGGCGGTCTAGAGAGGGCTCCAGGAAGGCTCACGGCGCTCGACGAAGGCCGTGAACGCCTCGTGCAGCTCGCCGGTCGACGTGCACATGATCTGAGTGCGGTTTTCCAGGTCGAGCGCGTGCCGGAAGCTGGGGGCGTCGATCGTCTGCCACATGGTCTCTTTCGTCATCCAGACGGCCAGCGGTGCGTTCGCAGCGATCTGGCGGGCGGTGACCATGGCGCGCTCGAGAAGCTGGTCGGGCTCCACGACATCGAGTACCAGCCCGATGCGCTCGGCCTCGGCCGCGTCGAAGACGCGCCCGGTCAGGAGCAGCTCGGCGGAGCGGGAGGCGCCGACGAAGCGGGGGAGCAGGTAGCTGGTTCCCATGTCGCAGGCCGAAACCCCGCGCTTGATGAAGACGGCGCCGAAGCTGGCGGCCGGGGTGGCGATCCGGATGTCGCATGCGAGCGAAAGGGCAAAGCCGCCGCCGTGCGCCGGGCCATTGATGGCGGCGATGATCGGCAGCCGTACCCGGTGGATTTTCTCGAACAGGCCCGCCATCAGCTCCTGCGCCATGAACATGCGCGGGGTCGCGCCCTGCGAGGCGGCCATCAGCCGTCCCAGCGGGTGGCCCGAAAGGTCCTCGTCGCCCTCGGAGCCCTTCATGTCAGCGCCGGCGCACCACGCCGGGCCGGCGCCCTCAAGCACCACAGCGCGCGCGGCCGGGTCGGCCGACAGGTCGTCGATGACCCCGTGCAGCTCGGTGAGCAGCGGCATGCTCAGCGAATTGCGGCGGTGCGGCCGGTTCAGCGTGATGCTGTGAATGCCGGGTTCGAGTTCGCGGGCGATGATGTCGGACATCAGGTTCTCCTCGGGACGTGAAGTGAGCGGCAGCGTCCCACCACCATGACGAGGCGCCCGAGCCGGTCTGGTTGGGTGTGGGCATGAGTAACAGCCTGGACAGCAACACCGTCGCGTACCTCGACAGCGACGCCCTCGCGTATATCGCGATAACCCGGCTGCAGAACGAGTACGCCGACGTGGTCAGCCGCCGTGCCTGGGATGAGGTCGACGACCTCTTCACGGCCGACTCCAACGTGCGGCTGAATCTGGCTCCTGCCCCGCCGCTCGACTATCCCGGCCGCGGCGGTATCGGCCCGTTCATCGCCGGCTCGATCGAACGGTTCGAGTTCTTCCAGTTCGTGATTCTCAACGCAACCGTCCGCGTCGTCGATGAGAATTCGGCGACGGGCCGGATGTACATGTCCGAGTTGAGGCAAGACGCGACCAGCGGCGGCTGGAGCACGATTCACGGGATCTACCACGACACCTACCGCCGCGACCCCGGCGACGGGAAGTGGCGCTTCGCCGACCGCCAGTACCAGAGCCTGCGCCGCAGCGGCAGTCAGGTCATCCCGTTCCCAGCGGCGCACGCCGGCCCGCTGTAGCTAAACGATGTCCTCTGGCGCGAGCTTGCGGCCGGCGATGCCCTCGAAGCCGTTGCCGCCCGTGTAGGTGTCCTCGCCGATGATCAGCCCCTCGGCATCGAACGGCCACAGCGTGGCCATCCGTGCCTCGTAGAGGTAGTACGCCGACTCGTCGTCGACCGGGATGCCGCGGGCCGCGAGTGTCGAGCCGGGGTAGGCCATCCGCATCACGCCCTCGGTGAGGACGCAGTGCTTGTCGACGACCAGGCGGTCGATGTCGAGCTGCAGCCTGGTGGCACCGGAGGCGATGAAGTCCTCGTAGAAGCGGCGCACCTCGGCCTTGCCCGTCGGGCTCGATTCCGGCGGCGCGCCGTACGCGTGGTAGCTGGCGCCGTCGGCGAGCGTCACGAGCAGGCCGTCGAGGTCGCCGGCGGCCTCGGCCTTCATGTGCGCGAGCACCAGTTCGAGGTTGTGGATCAGCGTCGGGTCGGTTTCGGACGCGAGGCGTTCCTCGACGGCCGCCCACGTACGTGTCTGCTCGATGACGGGCATGGTCCCGAATCGTAGACCCGCCCGCTGCGCGGGGGCAGCAGGGGCGCGTGGCAAGGTGCGTTCGTGAGACGCTCCGGCTCCCGTGCCGCGATCAGGCCCCTGAAGATGCGTGTTGTCGACCTGTCGACCGGTATCGCCGGGGGCTACTGCGCCAAACTGCTCTCCGACGCCGGTGCCGACGTCATCAAGCTCGAGCCCCCCGGCGGCGACCCGCTGCGCGCCCGTTCCGCGTCGGGCAGCCCGGTGGATCCGATCGCCGGCGCGCCGCTGTTTCAGTACCTGCACTCCGGGCACCGCAGCGCCGTCGCCGACCTCTCGACCGCGGATGGGCGCGACCTGGCCCTGCGCGCCGCGGGCAAGGCCGACCTCGTCATCGAAGCGTTCGCACCGGGCGAGGTCGAGGCACTCGGGTTGGGCCCCGACGCCCTCCACATCCGCAACCCGGCGACCTCGCTGGTCTCGCTCTCCGCGTTCGGTCGCGGCGGCCCGTGGAGCACCCGCGCCGCCACCGAATTCACGTTGCAGGCGTGGTGCGGGTCGTTGGCGTCGCGCGGCATCCCCGGCAGCCCGCCGGTGGGCGTCGGGGGAAACGCGGGCGAGTACGTGGCCGGCTCGGCGGCCGCCTCGGCCGCCGCGCTCGCGGTGCTCGCCGCCCGGCGCAGCGGTCGCGGCCAGCACATCGATGTCTCGATGCTCGAGACGATGATCCTGTCGTTCACGCCGTATCAGCCGATCTTCGCCCAGATGGAAGACAGGCTTTACGGTCGCTCCATCGAGATCCCCTCGATCGAACCGGCGGCGGACGGCTGGGTCGGGTTCTGCACGATCACCCGTCAGCAGTGGGCCGATTTCAGCGCGATGATCGGTCATCCCGAGTGGGGCGACGACCCCTCGCTGTCGCATGCGGCCGTGCGCATGCCGCGGCACAAGGAAATCCGCGCCGCGATCGCCGAGTGGACGACGAGCCGCTCGGTCGCCGAGATCGTGGAACTCGCGTCGCTACTGAGGATCCCGGTGACACCCGTGGGCAACGGCCACACCGTTCTCGACATGGAGCAGTACGTCGAGCGCGGCGTGTTCCAGCACCATCCCGGCGGCTTCCAGCAGCCCAGGAGGCCCTACCTGCTGGGCGCTTACCCCTCGCCCGAGCCGGCGGCCTCGCCGCGGCTGGACGAGCACGCCGGCGAGGTGGCCGGCGAGTTCGCCGACCCGGTGGTGGCACCGCACGGGGCGCCGCCGGCGGCGAACCCGGCGCGTCCGCTGCAAGGCCTGCGGGTGGTCGCCTTCGTCGCGTTCTGGGCGGGCCCGTTCGTGGCGTCGTACCTGGCGGCGATGGGCGCCGACGTGGTGAAGGTCGAATCGATCCAGCGGCCGGACGGCATGCGGTTCGCGGGCGGCGTCAAGCTCGGCGACCCGCAGATGTTCGAGTGGTCAGCGGTCACCCACGGTGCCAACGTGGGCCTGCGCGACGTCACGCTCGACCTGAGCCGGCCGGAGGGTGCGGCCCTCGCGCGGCGCCTGGTCGAGGGCGCCGACATCGTGGTCGACAACTTCTCTCCGCGCGTGCTCGACGGCTTCGGTCTCAGCGAGCAGGACATGCGCTCCGCGCAGCCGGACGTGGTCATCGTCCGGATGCCGGCGTTCGGGCTGGATGGGCCGTGGCGTGACCGCGGCGGCTTCGCCATGACCGTCGAGCAGAACTCTGGTCTCGCCTGGCTCACCGGCTTCCCCGACGACGGTCCGCTCGTGCCCCGCGGCGTGTGCGACGTCCTTGGCGGGCTGCACGCGATCGTCGCGCTGCTCGCCGCGCTGGAGCACCGGCGGGAAACCGGTGAGGGGCTGCTGGTAGAAGTCCCGCTGGCGGAGGCAGCGCTGAACATCGCCGCGGAGCAGACCATCGAGTGGACGGCGAACGGGGTGCTGCTCGAACGCGCCGGAAACCGCTCGTTCGCCGCGGCTCCGCAAGGTGTCTATCCGTGCGCCGACGAGGATTCCTACGTCGTCCTGGCCGTGGAGACCGACGCCCAGTGGGAGGCACTGCAGGCCGCGCTCGGACGTCCGGGCTGGGCGGCCGACGGCAAGCTCGCCACGGCGGCCGGCCGGCGTGGCGCCCATGATGAAATCGATGCTGCTCTCACCGATTGGTTACGCGACCGCCCGATGCTCGAGGCCGTAGAACATCTTGCGGCGCATGGGGTTCCGGCAGCACCCACCATCGATGCGCGCCGGCTCAACTGGCTTCCTCAGATCGACGCCCGCGGCTGGTTTCAGAAGATGGAGCATCCGGTCACCGGACCGCTGGACTACGTCGGGCTGCCGATGACGTTCTCGGGCATGCCGCGCCCGCTGTTCTGGCGGGCCGCTCCGACGCTCGGCCAGGACAACGAGGATGTCCTGCGCGGGCTCGGCCTGACCGACGCCGACATCGCCGCGCTCGCCGAGGAACGCGTCATCGGCACCCGGCCCGCCTGGATGTGAGCTGCTGCTGACGATGCGTTCTCCGGCTACAAGAGCTCGGCCAGGCGGTCGACCTGGTCGAGATCCGGGATCATCGGGCTGAAGTAGATCTCGTCGGCGCCCGCCTCGGCGAAACCGTCAATGGCCTTGCGGATGGCGTCCGGCGACGTCGTCGTCACCGACTGCACGAACCAGTCCTGGGTCTGCTTCGGCAGGTAGCCGTAGTAATTGCGCAGCCACTGCTCGGCCTTGGCCGGCGCGTCGGGGCCGAGCGCGAAGTAGGTGCCGGCGACCCAGTACGGGCGTCCGGGGCGGGCCGCTACCTGCCAGGCGTGGACGACGCGATCGTAGGTTTCCCGCTGCACCGACGGTTCCGGCGTGAAGTGGAAGGAGATGAGCCCGTCGGCCAGCCGACCCGCCCGCTCGAGCGCTTTCGGCGCGAAGGCACCCACCAGCAGCCGCGGGCCGCCGGGAGTCGCCGGTTCGGGGCCGACCGGCGGCACGCCCGGGTACGGCTGTTCCCCTCGCCAGATCCGCCGGAGCGCCGTCAGCTGCTCCTCGAACACCGCTGCGCGCCCGGCATAAGGAATGCCGGTGGCGGCGAAGTCGTCCGGTCGCTCGCTGATGCCGACGCCCAGCACGAACCGCCCGCCGGTCATCCGGTCGAGGGACGCCGCCTGCTTGGCGAGCATCGTCGCGTTGTGCAGCGGTGCCGCCAGCACGGTCGTCATCAGCCGGATCCGTCGTGTGACGGCACCGGCTGCCGCCATCGTCAGCAGCAGGTCGTGGTTGCCGAACGCCACCCGCTCGCCGGAGCTCAGGCTCGAGAAGCCGGCGACGTCAGCCCGCTGCGCCCAGCCCAGCAGTTGCTCACCGGTGACGTCCGGGAACATCGACGGGAAGCCGATGCCCAGCTCGGTCATCGAGCACCGTAGGTGTTCCAGGGCGTGTCAGCGTCTTTGGTGAACTCGACGAACTCGATCACCTGCTTGTCGGGCGCCTCGACGAAGAAGATCTGGCAGCCGGCGGCGTCGTGCACCGCGCCGCCCATGGCGAACGTCACTCCTTTGGCCTTGCAGTCCTCGAAGGCCTGGTGCGCGTTATCGACGGCGCAGGAGAAGATCGACAGGCCGGTGCCTTGCGACCGCGGTTCAGCAGAGTTCCAGCTGGCGTGATTGAACTCGACGCGAGTGCCGCAGACGACGCCTCCGACGGCGTGAGTGCGGGCGCCCGGTGCGCCGACGAGCGCCTCGAACTCGGGCCCCTCGACGACCTCCTCCCACTCCTGCTCGAAACCGAGGACGTCCCGGTACCACGAGACAGTGCCGGGGATGTCGGTGGTGGCGATCACCAGGTGATCGATGGATCGCAGTCCGGCAATGCTCATGTGCCTACCTCCGCTGTCGTCGCGATACCGATACCCGCTCGCTCGCCGAAAACCAGGCCGCTAGCTCTGAGCGCCGCGAACGAGCTTGCCCGGCCGGGCGCCGGTGTCGACCCCGTCGCGCCGGATGACCGCGCCCGATACCACCGTGGCGTCGTAGCCGTCGGCGGTCTGCACCAGGCGCTTGCCGCCGGCCGGCAGGTCGTAGCGCATCTGCGGCAGGTGCAGCCGCAGCCCTTCGAGGTCGATGACATTCAGGTCGGCCTTCTTGCCGGGCGCGATGACGCCGCGGTCGGCGAGACCGTAGACGTTCGCTGTCGCGCTCGTCATCTTCTTCACCACCAGTTCCAGCGGCAGCCGCCCGGCCGAGCGGTCACGTACCCAGTGGGTGAGCATGAAGCTCGGCATGCTGGCGTCGGACGCCGTGGCGCAATGCGCGCCGCCGTCGGAGCCGCCGAGCACGGAGAGCGGGTGGGCCAGCATCTGTGCCATCGCGTCGAGGTTGTGCTCGGCGTAGTTGACGATCTGCAGGCTGAGCAGGTTGCGGCCGTCGCCGGCCAGCATGTGCTCGTAGATGACCTCGAGCACATCGCGGCCTTCTGCGGCGGCGATCGCGGCCATCGACTCGTCGCTGGACGGCTCGTACTGCGGCGGATCGCCCATCGAGAAGACCATGTCGTACGCGAGAAAGCCCTGCGTGGGATCGCCGATCTCGTTCATCTCCGCGATCAGCTGCGCCCGCACCGCTGGCCGGCGCAGCTGCTCGATCCGCTCGTCGAACGCCAGCGCCGCGAGCGGTGCCCAGGTGGGCGCGAACTTGAACGGATGGAAGGAGGTGTCGAAGCCGAACAGGAGGCAGAAGCCGCGCCCATGCACTTGCGGGACGGCGGGTAGCCCGGCATCGACCATCGCGGCCACGCGGTCGAGTTCGTGTCGCCAGCGGTCGGGCTTCTGGTGGCGCTGGTTGACCTGGAAGATGGTCGGCCGCCCGCTGTCTTCGCACATCCGCCGCATCATGTCGAACTGGCCACCGAGCCCCGCCTGGAAGCCGCCCACGCCGCCGTTGGGCACCCACTCGACCGTGCCGCTGCCCAGGCGCCCCATCGCGCCGATGATCCCGGCCAGCTCGTTCTCGCGGGCGTACGTTCCGGGCACCGGGATGCCGCTACGCGACCGGTGCCCTTCGAGCCGGTTGGTCGAGAAGCCGAGCGCCCCCGCGTCGACGGCCTCGGCGACGAGGCGGCCCATGCGGGCGATCTCGTCGTCGGTGGCGGCCGCATCGCTCGCGCCGCGATCACCCATCACGTAGCTGCGCAGCGCACCGTGCGGAACCTGGGTACCGATGTCGATGGCGCGCGGGATGGCGTCGAGCACGTCGAGGTACTCCGGGAAGCTCTCCCAACCCCAGCAGATCCCCTCGCTCAATGCGGCGCCCGGGATGTCCTCGACGCCTTCCATGAGCTCGATGAGCCAATCGCGCTTGTCCTGCGTCACCGGGGCGAAGCCCACCCCGCAGTTACCCACGATCACCGTCGTGATGCCGTGCAGCGACGAGGGTTCCAGCACAGGATCCCAGGTCGCCTGGCCGTCGTAATGGCAATGGATGTCCACGAATCCGGGGGTGACGATCCGCCCGTCCGCCTCGATGACCCGGGCGCCGTCACCCACTGCGCCCGGCGCGCCGACCGCGGTGATCCGTCCGTCGTCGATGGCGACGTCGGCCCGCTGCGGCGCGCTGCCCGTCCCGTCCACGACCGTGCCGCCGCGAATCACCAGATCGTGCATGCTCACTCCTCTGCCCTGCGGTGACAGCAGGCTACAGAGGTGCGGTCAGAGGGTCAGCACGAGCTTTCCGAAGACCGCACCGTTGGCGAGCAGCTCGTGCGCGGCGGCGATCTCCTCGAGGGGCATCGCGGCGTGCACGATCGGCTTCACCGCACCGCGGGCCACGAGCGTCAGCAGCCGCAGCATCGTCTCGCGGATCCGGAGGTTGTTCGGGCGCCCGACCCCGGTCACGGTGAGCCCCTGGGTGAAGACCTTGCCCAGGTGCAGGTCGGCGCGATGGCCGACGGTGACGCCCGTGGTGACGTAACGACCGCCGTAGCCGAGCATGTCGACGGCGGACCTGAAGGTGGCTGCCCCGACCGGATCGAGCACCACGTCGATCGGCCGTCCCCCGGTGAACGATCCGGCGCTGCGGAAGCTGTCCTCGGCATGGTGATTGATGACGCCGGCCGCTCCGAGTGCCAGGGCGCGCTCGATCTTCCACTCGCTGCCGACCGTCGTGACCACCAGCGCCCCCGCGGCGCGGGCGATCTGGATGCCGAAGCTGCCGACCCCGCTGCCGCCGGCGACGATCAGCGCGGTCTCGCCGGCTTGCAGCTGCCCGCGGTTGATCAGCCCGTCGTAAGCGGTGCGTCCGGCCGTCGGGATGGCCGCAGCTTCCTGGTAGGAGCATCCGGCCGGCAGCGGGAAGACCAGCTCGGCAGGGACGGCTACCAGCTCGGCATGGGCCGCCTGCACCGCGACGCCGACGACGTCCCCCCCGGTCAGGAACGGGGCATGCCGGGTGGCCAGCGGCCCGATGGCCTCGATGGTGCCCGCCACGTCGCGGCCACCGATGTGAGCGCCGCGGATGGACATGCCGTGGGAGCCCTCGCGGTAGTAGAGATCGACCCGGTCCAGTGACGTCGCCCGCACCCGGATCAGCACCTCGTCTGCTTTGAGCACGGGCTCCGGTTGTTCGCCGATACGCAACACCGAGACGTCACCTTGCTCTTCGTGAAAGGCCGCGCGCATCCGCCAGCTGTATCACTGAGCGGGCGGCCGAGGCAGGGTGGCCAACCTCACTGTGTGGTCCCCGACAGTGCGCTGTGCGCGGGGAGTGCCTACTCTGGACAAGTAGTTGGTACCCGCAAGTAAGTGCTCGCCCGCCGGGGCGCTCATCGAGGACCACCTGAAGGAGCATGCGAATGGCCGGCGCTCTTGCGCAGCGGCCCGACTCGGCCATCCCGCCGCCGCCGGACGGCGATCTGGCGGCAGGCGAGTATTCGCACCGGCAGATCCTGGTGATCCTGTCCGGGCTGATCCTTGCGATGTTCCTGGCGGCGCTGGATCAGACGGTCGTCGCCACCTCGATCTACAAGATCGGCCTGAGCCTGGACGGCCTCACCGCGCAGGCCTGGGTCACCACGGCGTTCCTGATCACCTCGACCATCGCGACCCCGCTCTACGGGAAACTCAGCGACATGTACGGCCGCAAGCCGTTCTTCCTCGCGGCCATTGCCATTTTCGTCGTCGGCTCTGCCGCCTGCAGCTTCGCCACCTCGATGTACATGCTCGCGGCGTTCCGGGCGTTTCAGGGCATCGGCGCGGGCGGGCTCTTCACGCTCGCGCTCGCCATCACCGGAGACATCATCGCGCCGCGCCAGCGCGCCAAGTACCAGGGCTACTTCCTGGCCGTGTTCGGCACCTCGAGCGTGCTCGGTCCCGTCGTCGGAGGCGCACTCGCCGGTCAGGACGCGATTCTCGGCCTTGCCGGCTGGCGCTGGATCTTCCTGCTGAACGTTCCTATCGGGATCCTCGCGCTTTACGTCATCAACCGGGTACTGCAGTTCGACCACGAGCGCCACCGCCAGAGCCTGGACCTGCAGGGCGCGGCGCTGCTGGTGATCTGCCTGGTGCCGCTGCTGCTCGTGGCCGAGCAGGGTCGCGATTGGGGCTGGGGGTCGGGCAGGTCGCTGCTGTGTTTCGGGACCGGCGTGTTGGCCTTGGCGATGTTCGTGGTGACCGAGCGCAGGGCAGGCGAGAGCGCGCTGCTGCCGGCGCGGCTCTTTCGGATACGCGAGTTCTCCATCGGCGCCGGGCAGTCGCTGATCATCGGTATCGGGATGTTCGGTGGCCTCACCCTGCTGCCGCTCTACCTTCAGCTGGTCAAGGGCGATTCGCCCACCAAGGCCGGCCTGCTCACGCTGCCGCTGATGGTGGGCCTCATGACCGGTTCGATCACGTCAGGGCAGGTCACGTCCCGTACCGGGCACTACCGCATCTTCCCGATCGTCGGCAGCGCGGCGCTCGTCGCCGGAATGCTGATGCTCTGGCGGCTTTCCGCCGACAGTTCGATGCTCTACGCGTCCTGGTCGATGACCGTCGTCGGCCTCGGCATCGGCATGAACATGCAGACCATCGTGCTGGCTATGCAGAACGCCGTGCCGCCGCGTGACATCGGGGTCTCGACCTCGTCCGCGACGTTCTTTCGCCAGATGGGCGGCACCATTGGGGTGGCCGTCTACCTCTCGATCGTCTACTCGATTGCGGCGGACCACATCCGGTCGGCCTACGAGGCGGCGGCGAAGTCGCCGGCGTTCATCGCGATCGCGCGTGCCCACCCCGACCAGATCGCGAAGCTGCGCAGCGGCGACAACAGCACGCTCAACGACACGTCGTTCCTCACCCACTTCAACGCGACCCTCGCCCATCCCTTCAAGGAAGGCTTCACGTCTTCGCTCACCCTGGCCTTCCTGGTGGGGGCAGTTGTGCTGGTCGTGGCCTTCGTGCTGGCGGTCGTGCAGCGGGAGGTGCCGCTGCGCACCGTCGGTGGCCAGCAGGCGGCGGCCGAGGAAGAGGCGCGCCTCGCGGCGAGCGGCTAGCCCCCACCTCGGCCTGCCGGGCCGGTCTGAAAGCATGACGGCACTCAGCAGCCAGTAAGGGAGTGCAGTGACCGAGCGGCAGGCGCCTGATCGCAGCGAGCGTGCGCGGGAGTACCGCGCCCGGGGGTGGTGGCGTGACGACACGCTCGCGGACGACATCGCCCGCCATGCCGCTGCCCGCCCGGACGCGGCCGCGTTCATCACCGAGAACGAGCGGCTCAGCTGGCGTGAGTACGCCGAGGCCTCGGACTATCTGGCGGGCGTGCTGGTGGCTGCGGGCTTCGAGCGTGGTGAACGGGTGGCCGTCCAGCTGCCGGATACGGCGGCCGTGCACCTCGCGTTCGTGGCGCTCGAGAAGGCGGGTCTCGTCGCGGTCGGGATCGGCGCCCGGGCGGGCGATCGCGAGGTCCGCTACCTGCTCGGGCGTACCGGTGCCAGCGGGCTGATCACCCATGCGCAGCACCGCGGGCGTCTCGTTGCGGACGACGTCGACAGCCTGCGCGCCGACGCGCCGAAGCTGCGCCACCACGTCGTCCTGCCGGAGAAGCTGACTGATCACTCGGCCACCGTCGACGGCGCCGGGCTCTCGCCGGCCCCGCGCCGCGCAGTGGCGCGACCGCAAGCTCGGGCCCGACGAACTCTGGCTGGTCAACTCGACGTCGGGCACCACCGGCCTGCCCAAGTGCGTCATGCACCACCAGAACCGCTGGTACTACTTCCACCAGATCGCCGAGGACGTCGGCGGACTGCGCTCTGACGACATCGTGCTCGGTGCGGTCCCGGCGCCGTTCGGCTTCGGGCAGTGGACGTCGCACTTCACCCCGACTCTGCTCGGAGCGCCCACGGTGGTGATGGAGCGCTTCGACGCGAGCCGGCGCCCTGGCGCTGATCGAGCGCGAGCGCGTGACGGTGCTCTGCGCCGTCAGCACCCAGTTCATCATGATGCTCAACGCGCCCGACATCGACCGCTACGACCTCGGCTCGCTACGGGTCATGTTCACCGGCGGCGAGATGATCCCGTACGAGCGGGCCCGCGACTTCGAGCGCCGCACCGGCGCCACCGTGCTGAACTTCTATGGCTCGAACGAGAGCGGCTTCGCGACGGCGACGACCATTCGCGACCCGATCGACAAGCGGCTGCGCACGGCGGGACGCGTGCAGCCCGGCACCGAGCTGCGGCTGTTTGAGGAGGGCGTCGACGTGACGGCGTCGGGCCGTGGTCAGCCCGGCTCACGTGGCCCCGCGATCTCGTTCGGCTACCTCGACGATCCCGCGGCAAATGCTGAGCTTTTCACCCCTGACGGTTTCGTCATGCACGCCGACGAGGTGACGCTGGACGCCGAGGGTTACCTCACGGTCGTAGGCCGCAAGTCCGACATCATCATCCGCGGCGGCAAGAACATCAGCGCCCCCTACGTCGAGGACGAGGTGGGTGCTCATCCGGCTGTGGCGCTCGCTGCAGCCGTCGCGTCTCCCGACCCCATCTTCGGCGAGCGGGTCTGCGTCTACGTCGAACTGACCGCCGGATCGACACTGGAATTGGAGGAACTGGTGGCTTTCCTGCGCTCGCGTGGGGTCTCGTCGGAGTACCTGCCGGAACGCCTTGTCGTCATGGAGGAACTGCCGCGCTCCAGCGGCGGCAAGCTCGCCAAGGGATCGCTGCGTGAGGACGCGTCGACCCGGTTCGGAGCCGGGCGATGAGCGTCGCGTTCATCACCGGCGCCGGCCGCGGCCAGGGCCGCGCGCATGCGGTCACGCTGGCGCGCCTGGGCTACGACGTGGTCGCGCTCGACGCGCCGTCGGGCCTGACCACGCTGCCCTACGAGACCGCCTCCGAAGACGACCTCGAGCAGACCTGCACGCTGGTGCGGGAGGCGGGTCAGCGCGCGGTCGCGGTGGTCGGAGACGTGCGCAACACCGTGGACATCGAGCTCGCGGTGCAGGTGGCCACCGGTGAGCTCGGCGGCCTCGACGTCGTCATCGCGAACGCCGGGATCTGCACCTTCGCGCGCTTCGACGACATCACCGACGAGCAGTGGGAGGAGATGCAGGCCGTCAACCTGGGCGGCGTTTTCCGCACTTTGCGGGCGGCGCTGCCGACGATGCGCGCCCAGGGCTCCGGACGCCTGCTGGCGACCTCCTCGATGGCCGGGCGCGGCGGCTCGCCCAACATCGGGCACTACGCCGCCATGAAGGCCGGCGTCATCAGCCTGGTGAAGACGCTCGCTCTCGAACTGGGCGACAGCGGTGTCACCGTCAACTGCCTGTGCCCGACGACGACCGACACCCCGATGGTCCACAACCTCCCGATGTACGGGCTGTTCGCCCCCGATATCGCCGACCCGACCCCCGAGACCGTCCGCCATCGCTACGCGGCGATGAACCCCATGCGCGTCGCGTGGCTCGACCCGCAGGAAATCGCTGACGTGGCAGCGTTTCTGGTGTCCGACGCCGGCCGGCACATCTCCGGAGCGGTGTTCGAGGTCAGCGCCGGTGGGAGCGGCAGCCAGCTCTAGGTGAGCAGGCCGCGTATGAACGCGGCCTGGCCCGCGTGCTGCAGGTCGTCGGAGATGACGCTGACCAGGCGGACGCCGAGCGTCACCGGAGGATCCCAGCGCTCGTCGACGATGCGGGTGAGCTCGGAATCCGGCAGCCGGCGTACGTAATCGAGGGTCTGCTGGTGGACCTCGTCGTAGTAGCCGGTGAGCAGCTCGCCGGAGCTCACCCTGACGGCGGAGACCTGCTCGTGATCCATCCCGTAGCCGGTCTCGCCGGCGTCGAAGGGCAGCCCGAAGCGCTCGTACCACCCCTTGGCGGTCCAGACCTGGTCGAGCCCGGCGGCATCGGCGATGTGGTCGTCCTGGATCCGTGTGAGGTGCCAGATCAGCCAGGCGATGCTGTTGGACTTGCTGTCCACGCGGGTCGCCAGCTGCTCGGGAGTCAGCCCGTCGACCGCCTGGTGCACGACCTCACGCACCCGCTCGAACGCGTCGGCCAGGACATCGGCGCTCGCCACAGTGTGCGCCGCCTGCTAGGCCTGCGCGTGTTGGTGCAGCTCGGCGAGCTCGCGCTCGACCAGGGCTTCGTGCTCTTCCTCGTCCCGGCGTGCCCTCTTGGGGCTCCAGCGCCCGGTCAGCAGGAAGATGAACGGCAGGAAGACGATCTGGGCGATGAAGCAGATCCACCACCAATGCTGCCACTGGTGCGGGGTCCGGTCGCTGTCACGTGTCAGCTTGGCGAGCACTGCAGGAGGCAACCCCGCCTGAGCGGCCTTCAGCAGCGTGCCGTAGCGCAGGACCGCGAGCTGAGATGTGGGGATCGCTGCGTTTGCCGCCAGAAGCGCAGTGGCGTACGGGGTGACCACCGCCAGGTCAGCCTTGACCGCGGGCGATGCGAGGGCAAGCAGGCGCGTGGTCGCCTCGGCCTTGGAGATGCTGAGCTTCTGTGCAATCTCAGTCTCCGCGGTGTTCAGCAGCTCTGGCGCCAGGGAACCGCCGCTGAGCGCGGCAAGCGTCTTCGCGTCGATCGCACTGGCGGTGGTGAGCTCCTGGAGGCGGTTCGTCGCGATCTGCTTCACCCGGGTCTGGGTCGCGGTAGACGCCCCTTGCTGCGCGGCGACTTCTGAAAGGGCCGTGGGCAGCACCGCCGTGTTATTGGGATTGGTGAGCAGGGCGACCGAGGTGGCCGGATCAAGGGCCGAGAGCGTCGCCAGCGGTTTGGCGTACTTGGTTGCCGCGGCGGTGACGTCGGCGCCCTTCGCAGCCGGTGCCTTGGCCACCAAACCCAACGCCGCGTTCAGCGTCGGAGTGCTGGCCTTGGCGTTGGTCATGGCCGCGGCCTTCGTCGGGGTGATCGCGTCGGTGACCTGGCCCAGAGCCTGCGCGATGGTTGCTGAATCGTTCGGGTTCTTCGTGAGGGCCTTTGAGGTGGCCGGGGCCAGCGAGGAGAGAACTCCCACCTGGGCCGGATACCTGCCTTGGGTGTCCACGATCGTCGAGGTGGACGAGACCACGAACGTCAGAATGAGCAGCGCCACCGTGACGACGATGCGGATGATCCAGCCCCAGACGGCGAGGCCGGTGGCCGTGGCCGCCGGGTTGACCTTCTCGACGGTCTCGGTGAAGGCCGCCATCCAGGCGCAGTAGGTCATGCCGCCGCCGAACGCGATGACGATGAACAGCACCGCGAGGTGGTAGTAGCTGGTCTCCGGCTTTGTCGCCGCGATGGCGAAGAAGCCGATGCCGACGAGGCTGATGGCCGTGCCGACGACCATGAAGGGCTTACGCACGCGCAAGTAGTCCGAGAAGAGCCCGGTGACGACGAGCGTCAGCGCGTTGGTGATCCAGTACCAGTTCGCGAGAGCGTTGGCCTTGGATTCGGAGTAGCCGTAGACGGTCGCGAAGTAGACGACCGCGAAGCCGGCGGCGATGTAGTAGAGCAGCAGGAACAGGCTGATCGCGAGCGCCGGCCCGAAGATGCTCGGGCGGATCATCTGCCGCCACAGGCCCCTGGTGAGGTCCTCGAGCCGGAGGCCGGCGGCACGCGCCTCGACGAGCACGCGGTCGCGCATGGTGACCATCAGCTGGTCGCGGATGCGGGGCGAGAGCTCGCGCAGGCCGACGAAGGCGATGACGAAGACGGCGATACCGATGGCGCCGCACAGGTAGAACTGGAAGCGCCAGTCGGGATGGCTGGAGAGCGTGTTGCTCGAGACCTCGGTGACGACGAGACTGCCCAGCACCGGGCCGAGCGTCCAGAAGCCCATGGCAAAGCCGCGACCCACCTGCGGCGAGAAGTCACGGATCAGCGCGGGCGTCGCGACGAGGACGATGCCCTCGACGAAACCGACGCACGAGTAGATCACCATGAACCACACCTTGGTAGGTGCGTGCGGCAGCCCGAAGGCGTAGAGCACACCAGTGATCAGCAGCCCGTACGTGACCAGATTGGCCCGGCCCCACCGGTCAGCGAACCCCGCCAGCAACGACGCGAAGGCGCCGATGCCGTTGGCGACGATCGAGATGACCACGAAGTAGGTGAAGGTCATGTTGTAGTTCTGGATGATCTGCGTCGCGACGGCACCCTGCAGGTAGAACTCGTAGTACAGGATGATCGTCGCGAGGACCGTGACCCCGAGGTAGAAGGTCCTCGGCCCGGTGTTCGGGTAGTGCGACAGCTGGCGGGTCCAGAGGCTGCGACGGAAACCCGTAGCCGGGGCCTGCTCGACGCTTGCGCTTCCTGCGGACAACGCGACCTCAACTCTCTTGTGTGGAGCCGGTCCCACCAGGCAATGTCGACATGGTGTGACTGTGACCTGGGGCACAGTATCCACGGGGCAGGGTTTTTCGCCACCCACCACGCGGCCGGTGACCGCATCCGGTTGGCTCAGGGTTCACTACGTCCTTCTCGTGACGCGCTGTCAAGCCGAACACGACGAAAGCCCTGGCGATCGCTTCGAGTGGGCTAACCCGGGTGAGGCTTGGCTACGTCGGCAGCAGCACAGCGGCACCGTTGACGCGCCCGGCGGCCAGGTCGCGTAACGCCTGCGGAGCCTGGTCACGGGGATAGGGGGTGGTCGTGACGCGCACTGGGACGCGAGCGGCGATCTCCAGGAATGCCTCGCCGTCGGCCCGGGTGTTGGCTGTCACGCTCTGCAGCGAGCGTTCCTGGAAGAGGTGTCTTTCGTAATTCAGCGGCGGGATGTCGGACAGGTAGATGCCGGCTACCGCGAGCGTCGCCCCGCGGTCGAGCGTCGATAGCGCGGCCGGGATGAGTTCTCCCGCCGGAGCGAACATGATCCCGCCGTCGAGGGGTACGTCGACCGGGTCGAAACTGTCGCCGACGCTCGCCGCGCCGAGTTCGCGGGCGAGTTCGCGCGCCGCCTCTCCGCGCGTCCGCACGTGAATCTCGGCGCCCTCCGCGAGGGCGACCTGCGCTGCGAGGTGGGCCGAGCCGCCGAAGCCCCAGATGCCGAGCCGCCCTCCGTCCGGCAGTTCGGCGCGGCGCAGGGCGCGGTAGCCGATGATCCCGGCGCACAGCAGCGGAGCGGCTTCCTGGGAGGAGAACGACTCGGGGATGCGGTACGCGTAGGCCTCGTCGGCCACCGCGGCTTCGGCGAACCCGCCATCCGCGTCCCACCCGGTGAAACCGGGGAACAGGCAGAGATTCTCCTGCTGGTGCAGGCAGAATCGGCACGTGCCGCAGGTGTGGCGAAGCCAGGCGATGCCGACCCGATCACCGAGCGCGAAGCGCTGCGCCCCCGGGCCGAGCGCGTCGACGATGCCGACGACCTCGTGGCCGGGGACGACCGGCGTCTTGTGCAGCGGCAGGTCGCCTTCGGTGATGTGCAGATCCGTCCGGCACACTCCGCACGCTTCGATGGCGACCCGGATCTCGCCCGGCCCCGGCTCCGGTGTGTCGATCTCGACCGACCGCAGCAGACCGGCATCCGCGGGCCCCTGCTCGACGACCTGCCAGGCGTGCATCATGCGCTCCGTTCAACCGGTCCCGGCGCGAAACCTCAGGCGTCCGATTATGGCCGCCGCGATGGGCACCCCGATTGGACTCGGCGACCGCTCGCCGAGCAAGGTAGGGACATGAAGTACACCCACCTCGGCCGCAGCGGCCTGACCGTCAGCCGGCCTCTGCCTCGGCACGATGAACTTCGGCCCGCTCACCGAGCGAGGCCGACTCGTTCGCGATCATGGACTCGGCCCACGAGCACGGCATCAACTTCTTCGACACCGCCAATGTCTACGGCTGCAGCGCGGGCCGAGGGCGCCACCGAGCAGATCATCGGCCGCTGGTTCGCCCAGGGCGGCGGCCGCCGCGAGCGACGGTCATCGCGACCAAGCTGTACGGCGCGATGGACGACTGGCCCAACGACGGCAACCTGTCCGCGCTGAACATCCGCCGCGCCTGCGACGCAGTCGCTGCACGCGGCTGCAGACCGACTACATCGACCTCTACCAGATGCACCACGTCGACCGGCACACGCCGTGGGACGAGATCTGGCAGGCCATCGAGGTCGCCGTCACCGCAGGGCAAGATCCTCTACGTCGGCTCGTCGCAACTTCGCCGGCTGGCACATCGCGCAGGCGCAGGCGGCCGCGCGCCGCGCGGCACTTCCCGGGCTGGTCAGCGAGCAGTCGATCTACAACCTGCTGACCGCGCGTGACATCGAGCTCGAGGTGCTGCCGGCCGCGCAGCACTACGGGGTCGGCGTCATCCCGTGGTCGCCGCTGCACGGCGGGCTGCTCGGCGGGGTGCTGCGCAAGGAGCGCGAGGGCAAGCGTCGCCTCGAGGGCCGGCGCCGCGAAGTACGTGCGAGGAGCACCGCGAACGCATCGAAGCAGTACGAGGACTGTGCGGCGAGCTCGGTCACGAGCCCGGCGACGTCGCGCTGGCCTGGCTGCTGCACCAGGAGGGCGTCACCGCGCCGATCGTCGGCCCGCGGCTGGCCGAGCACCTGGACTCGGCCATCCGCGCGGTCGACCTCGAACTCGACCCCAAGGTCCTCACCCGCCTCGACGAGATGTTCCCCGGCTACCGCACCGCGCCCGAGCACTACGCCTGGTAACGGCTGCCGTTCACCTCAGCCGGGCGGTCCTACCGGGCACACCGGCGGGTGAGCTTGGCGCAGGATCTCGTCGCGTCCGAGCACGAGCTGGTAGTTCTTGCCGGGCGGGGTCTGCGGGCCTTCGATCCGTACGGTCAGCTGGGCTTCGCGTACCGCGACCACCCAGCCGGCTCCGAGGCCGGGGACGAGCACATCGACTCCCGGGGCAGCGCTCCCCGGTTCGAGGGGAGCGGGGAGCGCCGGTCCTTCGCAGTCCGCTGCCACTTCAGGGGCCCCGGCGTCCGGTTCGGAGGGCTCATCGAACGCCAGTGTCAGCTGATCGTGGTCCACCAGCCCGGAGAAGCCGACCCCCAGCAGCCGGAGCGGCTCACCGGTCGGTGCGGCGGCCCGCAGGGCCTGCTCGGCGGCAGTGAGCAGCGCCCGCGGGTCGGTGGTCGGCTGTCGCAGGCTGACCGCCCGGGTGACGGTCGTGAAGTCGCTGAAGCGTGCCTTGACCGTGACGGTGCGCGCGCCCCCGCCGTGGCGCATCAGACGGCGCCGGGCGTGGCCGAACACCACATCGAGCTCGGCGCTGTGCGCGTCGCGGCCGGTGATGTCGACGGCGAACGTCCGTTCCGCGCTGATGCTCTTGGTCTCCCGGTCGCTTTCGACCGGCCGGTCGTCCGTCCCGAACGCGAGCCGGTGCAGCCCGTTGCCGTGGGCCACTCCGAGCAGGCGAACCAGGTCGGCTTGCGGCGTCTCGCGCAGCTGAGCAACGGTTCGTACGCCGATGCCGTGCAGCACCGTCTCGCTGGCTGGACCGACGCCCCAGAGCTTGCCGACGGGCGTCGGCAGCAGGAAGTCGTCTTCCTGCGCGGACGTGATCACGGTCCACCCGTGGGGTTTGCCTGCTTCGGAGGCGAGCTTGGCGATCAGCTTGGAGCGGCCGAGGCCGATGGACACGACGAGCCCGGTGCGTCGCCAGAACTCGCGCCGGATGCGGTCGGCGCTCACCAGGGGATCGGGGTTGTGGCCGGCGGCCAGGTCGACGAACGCTTCGTCCAGGCTGATGGGCTGCACCAGGGGGCTCGCTTCGCGCAGCAGCTCCATGAGCACGGCGCTGTGGGCGCTGTAGGCGTCGAACCGTGGCGTGAGGAAGACCCCGGACGGGCACAGGGTGCGGGCCCGGGCCATCGGCATGGCGGACCCCACGCCGAACCGCCGCGCCTCGTAACTGGCGGTCGCCACCACACCCCGCGGACCGAGGCCGCCGACGACGACCGGGCGCCCGCGCAGCGACGGCCGCTGGCGTTGCTCGACGGCGGCGAAGAAGGCGTCGGCATCCAGGTGCAGGATGCTGGGCTCCTCACGCATGACCAGCCGCCGTTGCTTGCACGACCTCACACTAGGTAGCGCCTCATGCCCGGGGCTGAGACCGTTTCGGCAGGGTGGGTTTACGCGAGCCCGGCCCGATGGCGTAGAAGTGTCGGCATGGGTCTTTACGGTGAGCAGGTCGTCCCGCGTTTCGTGAATCTCGCTTGCGGGACGAAGGCGCTGCATCGCCTGCGCGGCCGGGTCTGCGCCGGGCTCGAGGGAGACGTGCTGGAGATCGGCTTCGGGTCGGGGTTGAACGTCCCCTTCTATCCATCCGCTGCCAAGCAGGTCCACGCCGTCGAACCGTCCGACGTGGGCTGGAAGCTCGCCGGGGAGCGGCTCGCCGCCGCCGCCATCCCAGTCGAACGATCCGGGCTCGATGGGCAGTCGCTGCCGTTTGCCGACGGGACGCATGACGCTGCGTTGTCGACGTTCACGCTGTGCACGATCCCCGACGCTCCTACGGCGCTGCGTGAGGTGCATCGTGTATTGAAACCTGGAGCGAGCTTCCACTTCGTGGAACATGGCCTCGCGCCGGATGCTGCCGTGCAGAAATGGCAGCGGCGTATCGAACCGGTCCAGAAGCGGCTCGCCGGCGGTTGCCACCTCACCCGGCCGATCGCCGAGATGGTGACCGCCGCCGGTTTCACCATCACCGATCTCGATGTCTTCTACGAGAAGGGGCCCAAGGCCATTGGCGCGTTCAGCCTGGGCGTGGCCGTACGCGCGTAAGTTCTTTCACTGGTCGCTGAAGGTCACCGCTTCCTGTCGCTTGGTATTGACATGCAGCGTCAAGACGTCGGGGCGGGCGTAGTGGCCGATCGGGTCGAACATCCGCCGATGCCGGGCGATCTCGGCCAGGTCGACATCGGCGTAGACGATGGTCTCCTGATCCGATACCGGTCCGGCGAGGATCTTGCCGCCGGGTGCCACGATGGTGCCGAGCCCGCGGCTCATCCAGTCGTCCGCGCCGCCGTAGATGTCGCCGCGTAGCTCTGCCGGTACGTCGGTGCCGCGTAGCACGGGCGAGACACCGATGACGTAGCAGCGACCCTCTTTGGCGATGTGCTGCAACGTCGCGATCCAGGTGTCGTCGTTGTCCCATGTCGGCGCGAGATAGATGTCGACCCCGCGCGCGTACATCGCGGCCCGAGCCAGCGGCATGTAGTTCTCCCAGCAGATCAGCCCGCCGACGACACCGAACGGCGTCGGTACGACGTCCAGCGTCGAGCCGTCGCCGTAGCCCCACACCGTGCGCTCGCCGCCGGTTGGCATCAGTTTGCGGTGTCGGCCGACGATCGTCCCGTCCGGCGCGAAGTACAGGAGCGTGTTGTAGAGAGTGCCGCCGTCGAGTTCGTTGACGCCGACGGCGACGTACGCTGCCGCCTCGCGCGCGGCTTGCGCGATCCGGTCCGTTGCCGGGCTGCCCACGGTGACCGCTTCGTCATACAGCCGGCGCACGAAACGTTCGTCGCTCCAGGCCGCCATCCGCCATACCCAGTCCGGATAGGTCGGGATGAACGTCTCCGGGAACAGCACGAGCGATGCGCCGTGAGCGGCCGCGGCACTGACCAGCGTGCAGGTCTTCTCCACCGTCGCGTCTCGGTCGAGGAAGACCGGGCTCGCCTGCACCGCTGCGACCGTTGCCGTCATCGTCGGTTCTCCCGGGGCGCGGTACCGGCGACGACAACGAGTTCGCATGGGCCGACGAAGCCCGCCGAGCTCTCGAAGCCGGTCAGCCGCTCGGTCATCTCGGCCCAGGCGGCGGCTTGCTCGCCGGCATCGAGCCCGCTGAGCATCTGATGCAGGGCACCGAACGATTCCTGCTCGAAGCGGACGCACTCGGCGGCGGACGCCATCCGAACCGGCGCGTCCATGCGGACCGCAACGACATCGGTGAAACCCGCCTCACGCAGCGCCGATTCCGCGACACCCGGGGCGCCGAGGCTGAATGGCCCCGGCTGGCCGGGCGCCGGTGCCGGCAGTTTCGCGCGTGCTCGGATCACCGACACCGGGATCGAGAAGAAGGGGTTGCGGTCCGGGGTCGAGTACACGACCGCGGCGAACCGCCCGCCGGGACGCAACGCCCGGCGGATGCCAGTGAGGGCGCGTTGCTGGTTCGGGAAGTAGATGAGCCCGACCCGACTGATCACCGCGTCGAAGTGCCCGGCGTCGACGCGCAGGTCTTCGCCATCCATTACCCGAACCGCCAGGTTCGCCAGCCGGGCTGCTCGGGCGTTGGCCTCGGCGAACGCGAGGATTGCCGGGGCGATGTCGGTCGCCAGCACTCGGCCGTGCGGCCCGACCCGCCGTGCCGCGGCGATCGCCTGACCGCCGGTTCCGGCGGCGACGTCGAGCACGTGCGCGCCAGGCCCGACGCCCGCGAGGTCGAGCATCACTTCGGTGGCCTGGCCCAGCCACTGCTCGAGGTTCGAGCCCCACCGGTTCCACGCCGGCGCTGCCGACTGCCACTGCTCCCGGGTCGACGCCTTGTACAAGACCGCGTCGAACGTCGCCGTTGTCATGGCTGCCTCCTAAGCCTGTTCGATCCAGCCGTAGATGTCTTGGCGGTCGACCGAGGCGAGAACGTCCGGGTGGTCGGTGCGCATGTGGGCCTCGATTGCGGCGACGACGTCATCGTCGGCGTCGCCGCGCGCGATGAACCCGCACTCACACCGGATCACCTTGTCCATCTCGACCTCCTTCGACCCCGACAATGTCTACGACCGCGGCATTGGCAAAACCTGGGGGTAAGCATGGCAGTGGGGCAGGCCCGAATCCAGGTCTGTGGTGCGGTCGCCGTCGACTTGGGCGGATTGCGGGTAGAGGACCGGTTACCGGGCCCGCAGGGCCGGCGCGCGTTCGTGTTCCTCGTGCTCCACCGGCACGAGGCCGTTACACGCGACGAGTTCACCGACGCGGTCTGGGGCGACGCCGCCACCGACACCACGCTGATGGCTCTCATCTCGAAGATCCGCAAGGTTGCCCCGGTCATCGTTCGCGACGGTCAGCTGCGACTTGAGCTCCCACCCGGCGCGTGGGTCGATCTGGAGGCCGCGCGTGAGGCAATGCACCGCGCGCAATCGGCGACGGCGCAAGAACAGTGGGCCCGGGCCTGGGGCGCTGCACAGACCGCGCTGTTCACCGCGCGCCGCGGTTTTCTCCCCCAGGAGGTGGCGCCGTGGGCCGACGGAGTGCGCCAGGAGCTAGCGGTGCTGCGGGAAGGTGCGCTCGAGGTATATGCCGACGCGGCGCTGCACATCGGTCGCACCGAACTCGCCACGGCCGTGCGGGCAAGCCGTGAACTGTGCGCGCTCGCGCCGTTCCGCGAGAGCGGCTACCGGCTGCTCATGAAGTCGCTCGCGGCGGGGGGAAACAGCGCGGAAGCGTTACGGGTCTACGACGACCTGCGGCGCCGGCTGCGCGACGAACTCGGCGTACCACCCAGCCGCCAGACACGCGACGTCTACCAGCACCTGCTCACGGATGACGGGTGAGCCTGGGGTGGCACCCATGTCCGTCCTCCCCATGGCCCGGCCGCCATTTCGGTCGCCGGAGCCGGACATCTCGGCAACACGCAGACCGGGTTCGCGACATGTCAGCGACTCCTCGTGGTCCAGTATCGATTACCCGCCCACGGCCGCGGTCCTCAGGCCGGCTGGTGTCTGGACCGTGAACGCGCCGGCGGGCTGGACGGGAGGAGCAGGGTCCGCGTCCAGGCGTCAGCCAGCCAGCCGCCGTACTGGGTGGGTGTCCAGCCGCAGCCGACGACGAGGAGCGCGTAGTAGTCCGCGTCGTTCATGCTCCACACGATGTCGGCGACCTCGTCGTCGGTGAGATCGTCGCGTAGCTGTCCGGTGGCGCGCAGATCGGCCGCGAACAGGCGCATGTTGGCGGCGCGCCTGGTGGAGATCTCGTCGCGGAGTGCGGCGCAGTCGCTGTCGGTGAGAGCGGCTTCGCGTAGGGCGCGGTGCACCGGTGCCATTCGCTCGCCGATGACGGCGACTGCGGCGGCGTAGATGGCGATCTTCTCGCGGGCGTTGGATGCGGCGCGGATGCGGCGGACGTAATCGCGCTCCTCGGCCGGTACGGCGTCGTCGGTGCCGGAGATGGCCGTCTCCATCAGCGCGCGCATGAGCTCGGGCTTGCGCCCGACGCTCGCGTAGACCGTGTCGACGGCGACACCGGCGGCGGCGGCGAGGTCGCCGACGCCGGTGGCGGTGTAGCCGCGCTCGGTGAACAGGTGCCGGGCCGCGTCCAGGACGGAGCGTCTGGTCGCGGCGGCCTGCGCGGCGCGGCGCGGCGCGGCGTAGCGCCGGCGGCGGGGGTTGACGTTGTCGGACACGTGGAGCAGGCTACGCGCATTCGTCCGAAGTAGATTCGGACCAACAGGAAGGGCCGAGTATGTACGCCTTCATGCAGGACGTGCCGATCGACGCCGACTTCTACGCCGGTATCAACCAGCGGATCGGGCCAGAGGCGATGGAGGGGCTGCTATTGCACCTGGCGGTGCGGCTGCCCGAGGGTGGGCTGCGCTACATCGACGTCTGGGAGTCCGAGCAGGCGTGCGACAAGGTGTTCGTCGAGCGCATCCACCCGGCAGTCGACGGCGCCTTCGGCGGTCAGCGGCCACCGGTCGAGCCGCAGCGTCACGTCCTGGACATCATCGACGTCCGCGGCAGCGCACTCGCGCGGTCGGCCTGAGACGCCGGCAGCCAGGGCGGAGCGGACCCACCTGACGCACTCCGCCGCCAAACGCTCGGTCGGTAGTTGCCAGAAGGGCCCGCGGGGGCCGTCCCTCGCGACATGGGCGGTACCCGTGCCGGGGCATGGGGCTGCCCTGGATGGGCAACCTCTCGCAGCGACCGCGCTGCTGCGACGGGCCGGGACGGCGATCGAGTGTGGCGGATCGCAGGACCCTGGGCGCGTGAGGGGGCCGGTGGATGCTGCGGCCTGATGGGGGGAGTGCTCGCGCGAACATCGGTCACCTTGTTGTCGCGGCAGCGGGGGGTCATTGACGCCGAGACGCACCATGGCGTCCTACAGGTGCGCCGGGTCGGCGGGCTGGGTTCACTCCGCGCGTGGAGAAGCTGTTCATCGGCGGCAGGGACAAGACGTCGTTAGAGGGCGAAACTCATGAAGAATCCGGTCTGAGGTCCCCCCGGGCAAGATCTGCCGTGTCGTATGGCGCCCTTATGCCGGCGATGATGGCGGACAGGTCGACATGACCTGCGCAGCCGCGATCAGTGGCGGTCGAGCTACACGCACGGAGCCGGCCGGAGTAAGCCGGAGCGGGAGGCAACACTGCAGGTCAGGGTTGGATTCCGCCGCTGTAGCCGTGCTCGGTATCATGACCGGGCTGCCCGAGG
>CAVXYJ010000029.1:0-16416 GCA_963765845.1 uncultured Actinomycetota bacterium | reverse complement strand
ACCAATCGCCTACTATGACCCGGCGCGCGTCGCCGACCAGCTTCTCCGGGTACTTCTCGTCCCGCGGCGGCGGCGGCGTGCCGTTGCGCAGGTCAGCTCCGGTGCAGAAGAAGCGGCCGGTCGCGCCGAGAACGACGCAGCGCACGCCCGGGTCCTCGTTGGCGCGGTCCAGCCAGGCGAGCAGCCGGCGGCGCTGGTCGTGCGTCATGGCATTCCCGGCCTCGGGGCGGGTCATCGTGGCCCGCAAGATCCCGTCCTCCAGTGTGAACGTGATCTCGTCGGTCGACTCGAGGTCCGGCGAGAGCCCGGCAGTCATGGTGCCTCCTTGACAGTGACGGTCAGCACCGTCGGCTAGAACGTGATGTCGCGCAAGCTAGGCTGCCAGATGTGACTCGCGGCATTCTCGCGGCTGGCGGCTACGTGCCCTACCGCCGGCTGGACCGGGCCGAGATCGCGGCTTTCTCGGCAAGGGCGGCGGCAAGGGCACCCGCTCCGTCGCCTCGTACGACGAGGACACCACGACGCATGGGCGTCGAGGCGGCCCGGCTCGCGCGCCGGGCGCGGCCCGACGCGCGCCAGCCCGACGCTCTCTTTTCGACCACCGGAGCCCGGCGTACCTCGACAAGACCAACGCCACCGCGATCCACGCCGCGCTCCGCCTCGACGCCGACCGCCGCGCGCTCGACCTCGGCGGCGCGTCGCGCTCGGGGATCGGGGCGTTGCGGCGCGCGCTCGAGAGCACCGGCCACGCGCTCGTCGTGGCCTCGGACGTCCGCATCGGCCTGCCGAGCGGCGACGAGGCGACCGGGGGCGACGGCGGCGGCCGCGCTGCTCGTCGGCGATGACGCCGCAGGCCCGGTGGTCGCCGAGTATCTCGGGTCGGCGCGACCACCGAGGAGTTCGTCGACCGCTGGCGCGTCCCCGGCGACGCCGCTCCAAGCTGTGGGAGGAGCGCTTCGGCGAGACGACGTACGTGCCGCTGGGCGAGCAGGCGTGGCACGCCGCGCTGAAGGCCGCCGAGCTCGACCCCGGACGACGTCGACCGGGTCGCGGTCACCGGCCTGCACGCCCGGGCCGTGCGGGTCGCTCGCCAAGCGGCTCGGCGTGCCGGGAGGCCTCGTCGACGACCTGTCGGGCAGCGGTCGGCAACGACCGGCACCGCCCATCCCGGCGCTGCTGCTCGCGGCCATGCTCGAGCCGGCCGCGCCCGGCCAGCGTCTCGCGCTCGGTCGTGCTCGCCGACGGCGCCGACGTGCTGCTGTTCCGCGTGACCGAGGCGCTCGCCAGTTCGCGCCCGCCCGGCCCGGTCGCCGACCAGATCGAGACGGCGGGCCGGTGCCCTACGGCAAGTTCCTGTCCTGGCGGGGCCTGGTCGACCGTCGAGCCGCCGCGGCGCCCGGAGCCGAACCGGATCGTCGGCGTCGGCCGCGGCCCGCACCGAGGACTGGAAGTTCGGCTTCGTCGGCTCCGCGCGATCCGGGCTCGCGGCGCTCTGCACCTGCCGCCGGCGCGTGTCTCGATGGCGGGCGGCGCACCGACGACATGGAGGCCGCGCCGATGGCCGACGTGCCCGGCACGGTGGTGACCCACACCATCGACCAGCTCGCCTACTCGCCGAACCCGCCGATCGTGTTCGCCATCGTCGACTTCGACGGCGGCGGCCGCTACCCGGTCGAGCTCACCGACGTCGACCACGCGCGACGTGAAGATCGGCGACCGCGTCGAGATGACGTTCCGGCGGCTCTTCACCGCCGACGGCATCCACAACTACTTCTGGAAGGCCCGTCCGCTCCGCGCAGCGGTCCAGGGCCGGACGACCGAAGGAGCCGACGATGGGCATCGCACGGCATCAAGGACCAGGTCGCCATCGTCGGCATGGGCTGCACCCGCTTCGGCGAGCGCTTGGACAAGAGCGCCGACGACCTGATGGTCGACGCCTCCATGCAGACGTTCGCGTCGGCCGGCGTCGCCAAGGACGACGTCGACGCCTACTGGTTGGGCACCGCGATGCAGCGGGATGAGCGGCATCACGCTCGCCCGGCCGCTCCAGCTCGACAGCAAGCCGGTCACCCGGGTCGAGAACTTCTGCGCCACGGGCTCCGAGGCGCTGCGCAGCGCGCCTACGCGGTCGCGAGCGGGCGCCTACGACGTCGCGATGGCGGTCGGCGTCGAGAAGGTCAAGGACAGCGGCTACCAGGGCCTGTCAGCGCGTGCGCCGATCCCGAACGACGGCACCGCCCGCACGCTGACGGCGGCGGCGATGTTCTCGATGGTGGCGCCCGCCTACGGCAAGAAGTACGGCGTCACCGAGGACGAGCTGCAGCGACGTCCTCGCCCGGATCGCGTGGAAGAACCACTACAACGGGGCCCGCAACCCGCGGGCGCAGTTCCGGCGCGAGATCAGCGAGGAGACGATCTGCGCGGCGCCGCGCGTGGCCGGGCAGCTCGGCATCTTCGACTGCGCCGGCGTCGCCGACGGCGCGGCCGCGGCGATCGTCGTGCGGGCCGAGGACGCCCACCGCTACACCGACACGCCGCTCTACGTGAAGGCGCTGTCGTTCGTCGCCGGCAACGGCAACGGGCTCACTCGACCCCGACTACGACTACACCACTTCCCCGAGGTGCAGAGCCACCGCGCAGGACGCCTACGCGCAGGCCGGGATCACCGACCCGCGACGACGAGATCGCGATGGCCGAGGTGCACGACTGCTTCACGCCGACCGAGCTGGTGCTCATGGAGGACCTCGGGCTTCGCGGAGCGGGGCACGGCGTGGAAGGAGTTCCTCGCCGGCACCTTCGACCTCACGGGTGACCTGCCCGTCAACCCCGACGGCGGCCTGAAGAGCTTCGGCCACCCGGTGGGCGCCTCCGGGCTGCGGATGATGTTCGAGGCCTGGCTGCAGCTGCGGGGCGAGGCCCGCCGGAGCGTCAGATCGCCACCGACCGACCGCGGCTACGCGCTCACCCACAACCTCGGCGGCTACCCGGGCGAGATGGTGTCGTTCGTCTCGATCCTCGGCAACGCGCTCGACTGACCGCCGGCTTCGAGCCTGTTGGACGAACGTGCGTTGCCCGGTCGACTGTTGCCTGACCCCCGCGTTGCTCGCCCCGGATCCGCTGGTCGACCCCTGCGGTGCCCGCCGGATCTGCCGTGCGGTACAACTGCGCCGGAACTAGTCGGGCTTGCGGACATGGGCCGTAGGGATCGTTGTTTAGGCAGCGTTTCCAAGCGTTTCCAAGCGTTTCCAGGTTCCGGACGCTTCGGGGCACACGGGGGGTGCATTGGTGGCTGGCGGCCCGAGCGGTCTGTACGGGTTCGGTCTGTTGCGTTCGTTGAACCTGCGTCGCCGTGCAGCGCTGCTGTTCGACTGCTGCGCATCGACGCGCTGGGCGGCGATCGTCGCCGCGCGCGTCGACGAGTGCGGCGACGAGGCGCAGTTCCACGACCTGATCGAGGACGTGTGGTGGCTGCTGTCGCCCGGTGACTGGCAGGAGGCCATCGACGCCAACCCCCGGCCGGCCTTGCCGAACGATCCCGGCTTCGGTCCGGCGCTGCTGCGCGAGATCGCGGAAGGGCTGCGCGCGTACGAGGAACGGTTCGCCATGGCGTACGTGGCGCGCGGTCACGGCCGGGGTGCCGCGGAGCTGCTGCTGATGCTGCGCCGCCGGCTGGCCAACCCCCCGAGCGTGGAGCTACGCGTCGCCGCGGGCGAGCAGCTGCAGATCACCAGCGCCCGGCTGCGGCAGGCCCTGGGACCGCCTCCCACCTCTGATCTTCCCCGCCACCAGGCCCGGGTCCCGCTCGCCCTGCGCGGCGGTGTGGTGCCCGCCTAGGCGAAGAACGGGCCGGCGGCTGCATCAAGTCGCTCCCTGGCCAGGCCGATGACAAGCCTCAGCCTGCGTCGGGGAGTTGCTTGTGCGTGCCAGGACAGCATTCGTGCTGGCGTTGCTCGTGGGAATGGCCGGTCTGACACTGGCCGCCCCCGGGCCCGCCGGTGCTGCCGGCATGCCGCGGCACGGGGAGCAACGGATCGCTGCCGCTGCCAAGATGAAGGCAGCTTTCAGCCGCCATCACCACGCCAAGGTGTGCACCCGGCCGAGCGTCAGGCACGCGTCCTGCAACGCGATCGTCGACCAGAACATCAGCGGAAGCGTCACCCCGAACGCGCAGCCCGCCGGCTTCGGGCCGTCCGACCTGCAGGCGGCCTACAAGCTTGCGGCGGCGGCGGCGACGGCCGGGAGCGGGCAGACCGTCGCGATCGTCGACGCTTATGACCTGCCCACGGCCGAGGCCGATCTCGCGACCTACCGCTCCAAGTACGGGCTGCCGCCCTGCACCAGCGCCGGCGGCTGCTTTCGCAAGGTGAACCAGTCCGGAGGGACGACCCCGCCTGCCGTGGACGCCGGGTGGGGCCAGGAGATCGCCCTGGACCTCGACATGGTCAGCGCCGCGTGCCCGAACTGCTCGATCCTGCTGGTCGAGGCCAACAATCCGAGCATGCTCAGCCTCGGCACCGCGGAGAACATGGCGGTAGCCCTCGGCGCGTCCGCCGTCTCCAACAGCTGGGGCGGGCCGGAGTGGTCCAGCGAGAGTCAGGCTGACGCCGCGTTCTTCCACCACCCGGGCGTCGCGATCACCGCCAGCGCGGGCGATTCGGGCTACGGGGTCGAGTACCCGGCGGCTTCGCCCGACGTCATCGCCGTCGGCGGCACCACCTTGAGCGTGACCGCCGGGACCAGGGGTTACTCGGAGTCGGTGTGGTCCCTTACCGGCAGCGGATGCTCCCGCTATGAGGCCAAGCCGTCGTGGCAATCCGACTCGGGCTGCGCGAACCGCTCCGTGGTCGACGTCGCCGCAGACGCCGACCCGAGCACGGGCGTTGCGGTCTACGACAGCACCTCGGCCGGCGGGCTGAGCGGCTGGCTGGTCTTCGGCGGCACGAGCGCGGCCGCCCCGTTCGTCGCCGGCGCGTACGAACTCGGACGCGCCGCCTCGCCGGTCGCCGTCCCCGCGCGAACGCTCTACTCCAACCCGTCGTCGTTCTTCGACGTCACCAGCGGTTCGAACGGCGCATGTGCCCCTGCCTACCTGTGCACCGGGGAGACCGGCTACGACGGCCCGACCGGGCTCGGGACACCCCACGGGGTCGCCGGGTTCGCGCCCGCGCCTCCGGTGCTGCCGGTGACCCCGGACGCGCCGGCGGGCGCCTTCGCCGTGGCCAGTGACGGCCGGGCGACGGTGAGCTGGCAGGCTCCGGCGAGCGACGGTGGCAGCCCGATCACGGGCTACGTCGTGGCCCCGGAAATCGGCGCGGTGATCCAGCCGGCCCACATCTTCATCACGCACGCGACCTCCGAGATCGTCGGAGGGCTCGCGAACGGCACGGCCTACACCTTCACCGTGGCCGCCATGAACGCGGCGGGTGTCGGGGCGTTCTCGACCGCGTCGTTGCCGGTGACCCCGTTCGACGCCCTGACGAAGAAGTACCTGTCCCTCGGGGGTGCCTCGTCGTACCTGGGCGCGAAGACCGGCTCGGAAGTGCTGCTTGCCGGTGGTGGCCGTTCGCAGGCCTACGCGGGCGGCACGATCTACTGGTCGACTCGCACGGGCGCCCACGTCGTGCGAGGCGTCATCCTCGCCAAGTACAAGGCCCTCGGCGCGACCGCGAGCCGGATGGGCTACCCCACCACCGACCAGGGCACCTCACCGGACCACGTCGGGCTGTACAACCACTTCGCCAGGGGCGCGATCTATTGGAGCCCCAGGTACGGTGCCCACGACGTGCTGGGTGCCATCGAGAAGAAGTGGGCGTCGGCCGGCTGGGAGCTGGGCGTCCTCGGCTACCCCACCGCCGACACCTCGAACACTTCGGGCGGCATCGGCCGCTACAACCGCTTCGCCAGGGGTTCGATCTACTGGGCACCGACCCTCGGCGCCCACGACGTCCTCGGGGCGTTACAGACGAAATGGGCTTCCTTGGGAGCGGAACGCGGCCGGTTGCGTTACCCGATCACCGACTCGTTCACCTTTCCGGGTGGCTGGCGTAGCAACTTCCAGCATGGCTACCTGATCTACGTCTCCAGGACGAAAGCGGTGGCGGTGCACTACACCGCTTGAGCGCGTGTGAGAGTTTCCCCGGCCTCCGGGAGCAGTGATACTCGGAGTCTGACCGGCACCGGGGCGAGGGTTGCACGAGGAGGGTCTGTTGGCTCTGGCACCGCTGCGGCCGACGGATCCGCCGAGCTACGGCCCGTACCGACTCCAGGGGCGGCTCGGTTCCGGCGGCATGGGTGTCGTCTACCTGGCGTTCGGCCCCGACAACCTGCCCGTGGCGCTGAAGGTGCTGCAGCCCGGCCTCGCGCAAGACGCCGAGTACCGGACGCGGTTCGCGCGCGAGGTGAGCGCCGCGCGCCTGGTGGACAGCCCGTACGTGGCGAAGGTCGTCGCGGCCGAGACCGAGTCGGCGACGCCGTGGATGGCCACCGAGTACGTCGAGGGTGCGACGCTGGCGCATGCCGTGGAGGCGAACGGTCCGGTGCCCCCCGATCGGCTGCGCGGGCTGGCGTCCGACCTCGCGGCCGCGCTGGCGGCACTTCACGAGGCGGGCCTGGTACACCGCGACCTGAAGCCCGCGAACGTGGTGCTGGCGTGGAGCGGGCCCAAGCTCATCGACTTCGGGATCGCCAAGCATGAGGGCTCGACCGACCTGACCCAGACGGGGGTCACGGTGGGATCGCTGTTGTGGATGAGCCCCGAGGTCCTCGCCGGGCAGAGCGCAGGACGCGCCAGCGACGTCTTCGCCTGGGGCCTGTGCGTCGCCTTCGCCGGCACCGGGAGGGCGCCCTTCGGCGCCGGTAACGCCAACGCCGTCGCCTTTCGCATCGTTTCCGAACAGCCTGATCTTCGCGGGCTTCCCGGGGGATTGGCGGAACTGGTGGCCGCGACCCTGTCGAAGGATCCGCGGGCCCGCCCCGGTGCGCAGGAGTTGTGCGCTGTGCTGGGCGGACGGGGCGCCCCGCAGCCGACCGCCGTGGCCTTGCCGCGCGCCGAGGGCGGCTGGACCGGGCCCAACCCGACCTCCGTCGGGCCGCCGGCCCCGCCCGGGCAGCGCAGCGGCCGCAGGCTCGCGCTGCCGCTGGCGATCCTGGCGGTGCTGCTCATCGCAGCGGGGGTCGGGACCGCGATCCTCCTCACCTCCGGTGGCAAGAGCAATGCCAGCCCGCCGCCTTCGCCGAGCGCATCGCCGACGCCGGCTCCCTCTTCGTCGAGCCCCAGCACCCCGCCCACTACCGCGCCACCCAGCACCACCCCGCCGACGTCAACGGCACCCACCCTGGCGTCGCTGTCGAGAGCCGAGGCGACCGTCATGGCCGACGGCTACACGCCATACGCCAACTCGGCGTCGTTCTGGGACCCGACCGCGCCGATCAACGTCATCCTCGCGACCCTGACGAACTCGGCGGACGGCTACAACAACTGGGCGTTCTTCTTCGTTGGCAACAAGTACATAGGACACGACGCATCCGACCCCAGCCTCACGATCTCGATCCTGCGCCGGACCCCGACCGTCATCACGTTGAGCTACACGCTCTACGCGCCGGCAGATCCGAACTGCTGCCCCTCCGGCGGCACGCAATCGGTGCGCTTCCAGTGGAACGGCACCAGTCTCACCCCGCTCGATCCGATCCCCGGCGAGGATCCGACGAAGAACCACCGCTGACCGATCTGGTCTGATGCTCGGGTGACCGATCCCGCACAAGCACGCCCGCGCCCGCATGGCCCGCTCTCCGGATACCGCATGCTCGAACTCGCGGGGCTCGGCGCGTTGCCGTTCGGCACGATGAAGCTCGCCGACATGGGCGCCGACGTCATCCGCGTCGACCGGGCCAGCCGAGGTGCCGGCCGAATCCGCCGTCGCGCCCGATGCACGGCAGGTCTGGCAGCGAGTGGGACCGGGGCCGGCGCTCCATCGGGGTCGAACCTCAAGGAGCCCGAGGGCGTGGAGCTGGTGCTGCGGCTGGCGCGAACCGTCGGACGTCCTGCTCGAGTCGTTCCGTCCCGGCGTCGCCGAGCGCCTGGGCCTCGGACCCGACGCGGCGATGGCCCGCAACCCGCGCCTGGTCTACGGCCGCCTCACCGGCTGGGGGCAGGACGGACCGCTCGCCCACGTGGCGCGGCCCACTCGCTCAACTACGAGTCGATCACCGGCGCCATCGGCTCGATCGGACCCGTCGGCGGGCCGCCGGTGCCGCTGCTCCAGGTGCTGGGCGACTTCGCCGGGGGGGGCCTGCACCTCGCGTACGGCGTCGTGTGCGCGCTGTTCGAAGCCAGACGATCGGGCCAGGGGCAGGTCGTCGACGCGGCGATGGTCGACGGCGTGGCGTCGATCTTCTCCGTCTTCTACGGCATGGCGGCCTCGGGCATGCACACCGAGGAGATCGGCACCAACCTCTTCGACGGCGGCGCGCCCTTCTACAACGTGTACGAGACCGCCGACGCACGTTACGTGACCCTCGCGCCGATCGAGCCCCACTTCTACGCGCAGCTCCTCGACACCTCGGCATCCGCCGACGACCTCCCGGCCCAGTACGACCGCGAGCACTGGCCGGAGATGAAGGATCGCATCGCGGCGGTCGTTGCGCACCAAGACCCGCGACGAGTGGGAAGCCCAGCTCGCGGGGACCGACGTCTGCTTCGCCCCGGTGTACCGCTTCGGCGAGGCGCACGAGCACCCGCACAACGTGGCGCGGGAGCTTTCGTGCCGACCCCCGATGGTGGCCGACAGCTGCGCCCGTCGCCGCGCTGTCGGCCGCATGGCGGACAACGCAGGGCCGTCGACCTCCTCGCCTACCCCGGCGCCGACACCGATGCGGTGCTGGGCGAGTTCGGGTACGACGCCGGGGAGATCGCCCGGCTGCGGGCGGCCGGCGTGGTGGTCTGACCCACCTGAGGGCCGGTCACATGCTCCGGGTGGGTGCCGGTAGCGTCACTGCCACCACAGAGGGGACCTGGCATGTATCTGGAGCTCACCGACGAGCAGCAGGCGCTGCGCGATGAGGTGCACACGTACTTCGAGCAGTTGCTGACCCCGCAGGTGCGGGCCGAGCTCTCCGGCGGCGGCGGTATCGGCCCGGCGATGCGCAAGGTCGTCCGGCAGATGGGCTCCGATCGCTGGCTGGGGGTCGGCTGGCCGACCGAATACGGGGGCCGCGGCATGACCCCTGCGGAGCAGTTCGTCTTCTTCGACGAGTCGATGAAGGCCGGCGCTCCGGTGCCCATGCTGACGATGAACACCGTCGGGCCGACCATCATGCAATTCGGCACCGAGGCGCAGAAGGACTTCTTCCTGCCCAAGATCCTCAATGGCGAGTTGCATTTCTGCATCGGCTACAGCGAGCCCAACGCCGGCACGGATCTGGCGGCCCTTTCGACCCGCGCCGTCCGCGACGGCGACGAGTACGTCATCAACGGCCAGAAGATCTGGACCAGCCTCGCCTCTGATGCCGACTACTGCTGGCTGGCGGCGCGTACCGATCCGGATGCCCAGCGCCACCGCGGCATCTCCATGATCATCGTGGATATGAAGAACACGCCGGGCATCACCGTGCGGCCGCTGAACCTCATCGCGAGCCACAACGTCACGCAGGTCTTCTTCGAAGACGTCCGGGTCCCGGTCACCAATCTGGTGGGCGAGGAGAACGGCGGCTGGAAGCTCATCACCAACCAGCTGAACCACGAGCGGGTCACGCTCGTCAGCTCCGGGTCGATCGGGCGCTACCTGCGCCAGGTACGCGAGTGGGCGCAGCAGACCAAGCGTCCCGACGGCAGCCTGGTGATCGACCAGGAGTGGGTACGCATCTCGCTCGCCCGGCTGCACGCGCGGCTCGAAGCGCTGCGGTTGATGAACTGGGAGGTGGCTTCCGCGGCCACCGAGGGCGCGCTCGCGCCGCAGGACGCCTCGGCCATGAAGGTGTTCGGCACCGAGTTCAACCTCGAATGCATCCGCGCGCTGATGGAGATCGTCGGCCAGGCCGGCTACCTCACCGACGACACCGCCGGCTCGATCCTGCACGGCCAGCTGGAGGCCGCGGCCCGCAGCATGCTGATCCTCACCTTCGGCGGCGGCACCAACGAGCTCCAGCGCGATCTGATCGCGATGTTCGGCCTCGGCTTCCCGCGCTCGTCGCGCTGACCATCCCGCCTCGTTTCCAGGAGTTGCCGCGTGAACTTCACTCTCGACGAGTCCCAGACCGCCGTGCGCGAGCTGGCCGCACAGATCTTCGCTGACCAGGCGAGCCCCGAGCGTCAGCGCGAGCTCGAAGACGCCGGCGAGACGTTCGACCGCAAGCTCTGGGCGGACCTGGCGACCGCCGGCCTGCTCGGTATCGGGCTGGCGGAGGAGCACGGGGGCGGCGGGCTCGGCTTCGTCGAGGTCGGCCTGCTGCTGACCGAGGCCGGCCGGTGCGCGGCGAAGATACCACTGCTGCCCACCCTCACGACCGCCGCGGCGCTCGCCCGGTTCGGCCCCGCGCAGCTGGCCGGGCGGTGGCTGCCCCAGGTGGGCGAGGGAGCGGCCGTGCTCTCGGCGGCGCTCGCCACCTTCCCCGATCCGCCCCTCACGGTGAACGCGTCGGGCGGCCTGGACGGGGTGGCCTCGTTCGTGCCGGCGGGGATGGACGCTGACGCGATTCTCGTGGTGGCCGAGCGCCCGGGCGGGGGCAGTAGCGCGTACCTCATCGACCCGGCGGCGGCCGGTGTCAGCCGCGAACCCCAGGTCACGACCGCGGGTGCGGTCGAGGCCCGGGTCACGCTCAGCGGCGTGCAGCCGTCGGCCCAGCTCGACGGTGACGGCGATGACATACGCGAGTGGCTGCGCGAGCGCGTCGTCGCCGGCCTGTGCGCGACCGCGGCCGGGATCACGGCAGCAGCGCTCGATCTGACGACCGCCTACGCCCGCGAGCGCGAGCAGTTCGGCAAGCCGATCGCGGCGTTCCAGGCCGTTGCGCAGCGCGCCGCCGATGCGTTCATCGATGTGAAGGCGATCCGGCTGACCGCGCTTTCGGCCTGCTGGCGCGTCGCGTCCGGGCTTCCCGCCGGCGAGCAGGTGGCCATCGCGAAGTTCTGGGCAGCTGATGGCGGCAAGCGCGTCATGCATGCCGCGCAGCACATTCACGGCGGCATCGGGGTCGACAAGGAGTACCCGCTGCATCGCTTCTTTCTCGCCTATACGGCGACCGAGCTGAGCTTGGGCGGGGCGACCGAGCACCTGCTGCGCCTCGGCGATGAGCTGGCGTCCGTTCCCGCCTGACAGCCAGGCCGCAAGCATTCGCGTACGCGGAGGAGGAACTCGTGACCGGCGCGCCGCTGGCAGGGCTTCGGGTTGTCGAAACGTCCACCGGCATCAGCGGGGGCTACGCCGCCAAGCTGTTCGTCGATGCGGGCGCTGACGTCGTCAAGATCGAGCCTGCCGGCGGTGATCCGCTGCGGGCGTGGTCGGCTTCCGGCGCGACCGGAGATCAGGCCGGGGCGCTGTTTCGCTTCCTGGCAGCCGGCAAGCACTCGGTGGTCGGCAGCCCAGGCGATCCGGAGGTCGAGCGGCTGATCGCCACCGCCGATCTGCTCATCGATTCAGGCGATTTCTGCACTGCGGGGATCGATGCGGCGGCGCGGTTCGCCGCCGATCCGCGGCTGGTGCTGTGTTCCATCACCCCGTACGGGCTCACGGGTCCGTACGCGGGCCGTCCTGCCACCGAGTTCACCGTGCAGGCCGAGTGCGGTTCGATCGCCGGGCGCGGCACGCTCGACCGGCCTCCCGTCCAGGCCGGCGGCCGCATCGCCGAGTGGTCGGCCGGGGCCACGGCAGCGGCCGCGTCGCTCGCCGTGCTGCGCCGCTCGACCCGTACCGGCGAGGGAGCGTTGCTCGACGTCTCCTGGTTCGAGGTCATGATCCTGGCCACCAACCTGTTCAGCGACCTGATGTTCAGCCTGATGGGCCGCCCGCAGGTGCCCGGGCCGCCGCGCAGCGTCGAGCTTCCCTCGATCGACCCGACCGCCGACGGCTGGGTCGGCTTCAACACCAATGGGGCTCAGCACTGGCGGGCCTTTGCCGAGCTGGTCGAGCGTCCGGATCTGGTGGGCCATCCGCAGTGGGGCAACATCGCCGGCCGGGTCGCCGACCGGGCGGGGTGGGATGCCATCGTGCGCGCCTACACGGCGGTACGGCCGACGTCGGAGGTGCTGGCGCGCGCCGAGCAGCTTCGGGTGCCGGCGGCGCGGGTCAACGATGGCCGCAGCGTGCTGGCGGAGGAGCAGCTCATCGCGCGTGACTTCTACGCGACCGATCCCGCGACGGGAGTGCGCAGCCCGCGCCCGCACTACTTGCTGGGCGGCGAGCGGCCGGCGAGCGGCCGCCCGGCACCCGGTCTCGGCGTCGATGACCCGGCGAAACTGGCCCGCGAGCGGCCCCCGGCGAGGCGGAAGCCAGCAGGCCAGCTGCCCCTTGCCGGGGTGAAAGTGCTCGATCTGACGGCCTGGTGGGCCGGCCCGGCCGTCGCCCAGATGCTCGCCGCGATGGGCGCCGATGCCGTCCACGTGGAGTCGCTGGCGCACCTCGATCCGATGCGGCTGGCCAGCGCGGTGATGTTCATGGGACGTGACCGCTGGTGGGAGTTCAGCGGCTTTCACCTCGCCATCAACTCGAACAAGAAGGGCGTCACGATCGACCTGGCAGGCGGGTCGGGCGCGGGAGCATCCGGCGGCACCGAAGACGAGGGTCGCGCCCTGCTGCGCCGGCTCGTCGAGTGGGCTGATGTGGTGGTCGAGAACTACACCCCGCGCGTGCTGGAACGCTGGGGGATGGGGTGGGAGGCCGTCCACGCCATCAACCCGTCGGCGGTCATGATGCGGATGCCGGCGTTCGGCCTCGACGGTCCCTGGCGCGGCCGGCTCGGGTTCGCCCAGACCGTCGAGCAGATGTCCGGGATGGCCTGGGTGACGGGTTATGCGGATGGTGAGCCGCTGGTGCCGCGGGGGCCGTGCGATCCGATCGGCGGGATGCACGCGACCTTCGCGGTGCTCGTCGCGCTGGCCGCGCGCGACGCGACGGGCGAGGGGCAGCTGGTGGAGGCGCCGCTGCTGGACAGCGCTTTGAACATGACCGCCGAGCAGGTGATCGAGTTCACCGCAACGGGTCAGGTGCTGGGACGGGAAGGAAACCGGTCACCGTCGGCGGCGCCCCAGGGGCTCTACGCGTGCCATGAGCCGGAGGCGATGGGCACCGGCGACGAGCAGTGGCTGGCGCTGTCGGTGGCCAACGACGAGCAGTGGAACGCGCTGGTGAAGGTGCTCGGCTCGCCTGGCTGGGCGCTGGATGCGCAGCTGGCGTCGCATGCGGGTCGACGCGCCGCCGGCGATCTGCTCGACGAGCACCTGAGCGCCTGGGCCCGGGGACGCGACCTGCCCGCGACGGTCGATCTCCTCATCGCCGCCGGCATACCCGCCGCCCGCCTCACCAGCCCGCGGGCGCTGCTGAGCAACCCGCATCTGGTGGCCCGCGGCTATTTCGAAGACGTGGCGAACCAGGTCGTCGGCACCCACCCGGTTCCGGGGCTGCCGCTGCGGATGTCGGGGGTCAACCGCTGGATACGCCAGGGGGCGCCGCTCGTGGGGGAGCACAACGAGGAGGTGCTGGCCGGGATCCTCGGGCTGGCGGCGGAGGATCTCGAGCGGCTGGCGGCGGCCGGGATCATCGGCACCGAGCCGCCGCACCAGACCGGATGAGCGGCCATTAGCGTTGGCGGGGTGGCTGAGGGCGTGAAGGTCCGCATCGGTGTCTCGCTCGCCGGCAATGACGGCACCGGCGGTGCCGGGTTCGGGGCGAGCGTCGATGAGCTGGAGGAGCGGGGGATCGATTCCCTGTGGCTTTCGGAGCTGGTGTTCTCGCCGCTGGTCGACCCGTTCATCGGCATGGCGTATGCGCTCTCGCGCACCCGGTCGCTGAAGGTCGGCACGGGGGTCGCGGTGCTGCCCGGCCGCTCCCCGATCCTCGTGGCCAAGCAGCTGGCGTCGCTCGCCCGGCTCGCTCCCAAGCGGGTGCTGCCCGTTTTCGGGTTGTCGCCGGCGCGCCCGGCGGAACGCGCCGCGTTCCCGGTCCCGAACGGGCAGCGCGGCGCGGTGTTCGACGAGTCGCTCGAGGTGGTGCGCCGGCTGCTGCGGGAGTCGTCGGTGACCTTCCACGGCGAGTTCTTCGACTTCGAGGAGGCCAGCGTGGGAGAGCCGCCGCAGCCGCCGCTCGATATCTGGCTCGGAGGCAGCGCGCCCGCGGGGCTGCGCCGGATCGGCCGCTACGGGGACGGATGGCTGGCCAGCTTCATCACCCCCGAGGAGGCGGCCGCGGGCGTGCAGGCGATCAAGGCCGCGGCAGCTGAGGCGGGGCGCGAGATCGATCCGGATCATTACGGCATCAGCGTTCCGGTCGCGTTCGGCGAGCTACCGCCCCAGCTCGTGGCGGCGATCCGGCTGCGCCGCTCGGACGTCCCGCTCTCCTCGCTCGTGCCGCAGGGCTGGGATGAGGCGCGGGCGCTGATCGGCCGCTACCTCGAGGCGGGCCTGAGCAAGTTTGTCGTCAGGGCTTCCGGGCCACGGGGCCTGAGCGAGCCGGCCGACTTTTTGTCCGGTTTTGTGAAGGAGCTACTGCCGATGCAGACCTGAGCTTCCCCAGGTCAAGCAGCCACGTTTCCCCGATCGGGTGTACTTGCGGCCACCCGGTCATGCCCCCATGGGGCGTGCCGATAGCCCGACCGTGGCAGCGTTGATACTCGGAAGCACCGGCGCCTCCTGCCGGCCGCGCGGCATCGCGGCTTCGGATGTGCTGCACGCGGTGCGCGCGTCGGATTGCGCGACCTTGTGCGGGGCCCCGGTGGTTTTCGTCTTCCTGGAAACCGAATTCCCGGGTCCCGATCCCGAGGCAGCGATCTGCTCGGATTGCTCGAACCTCGCTATGGACGAGGCCCGGACGGACGCGGCGGTCGTCTAGCTGGCCAAGGGGTCGAGGCCAAATCTGGGCCGACCGCGGGCAGCAGTGCGTTCAGCGAGACCGCGAGGCGAAAGTCGGCGGTTCAGCTTGCGGTCGAATGTCCCGATGATCGTGAGGAGTGCTGATTTGTCAGTACTTAGTCATGCTCGGGAGCCGCCAAGGGGGGTCCGTGCCGCAGCCGGTAGATGCCGCGCGCATCGTGCGAGCGCGCGATGCCAGCGAGGGCAGCGAGGGCAGCCGGCGCCTGTGGGCCGAGGAACTCAGGCGCGCCGGGCTCGGCCCGCTGGGGCGTGATCTGCCCGGCGGCGCCCTGCTCGTCTTCGATGAGCAGTTGCGGTTTGTCGCCGCCGGCGGCGCACTCGCCGGAGTGGGCCTGTCCCGCGCGATGGTCGAGGGTAAGACGATCACCGAGGCGTTCGGCCCTGAGCTGGCTGCTGAGCTGGAGGGCCCGTATCGGCGGGCGCTGGCCGGTGAGGACGTCACGGTCGAGGTCTCGCTGCTCGGCCGGATCGTGCAGCAGCAGCTCACCGGGGTGCGCGACGGCGCCGGCTACCTGCTCGGCGGCATGGGATTCGTCCAGGACGTCACGCAGTCACGGGCGTACCAGCGGGACCTGCTGGAATCGGCCGAGCGCTTCCGGATCGCCTTCGACAACGCCCCGATCGGCAAGGCGGTGGTGGAGCTCGACGGCACGTTCCGCCGGGTGAACCACGCGCTGTGCCAGATCACCGGCTACGACCGGGAGTCCCTGCTGGCACTGCGGTTTCAGGACATCACGCACCCCGACGACCTGGCGGTGGACCTGGAGTTGCTCGACGAGGTCATCCGGGGGGTGCGGGCGAGCTACGAGATCGAGAAGCGCTACCGCATGCCTTCCGGGCAGTACGTGTGGACCCTGCTCACGGTGGGCGTCGTGCGCTCGCCGGCGGGCGATCCGCTCTACTTCATCTCCCAGGTGCAGGACGCCACCGAGCGCAGGCGCCATCAGCTCGACATGCTCGAGGCGCACAGCTTCCAGCAGGCGGTCTTCGCCGTGTCCCCGGACACCATGCACGTGTTCGACGTGGCCGCCGCCCGATTGACATGGACCAGCCGCTCGGTGCACGACCTGCTCGGATACACACCCGAGGAGATGGCGGGCTTCCGCCGCGGGCGCTCGCGGGAGATCCTGCCGGCTGCCGATCTCCAGCGCTTCAACGCGGCCGTCGCCGCCGCGCTGGAGGCGGCGGACGGCGAGGTGATCGAGACCCGCCTTCAGGTACGCCATCGGGACGGCCGGCTGCAGTGGGTCTCCAACCGGCTGACGCCTTTCAAGCGCGACGCGGCCGGCGCGGTGACCCAGCTGCTGGGTGTCACGCGCGACGTGACCGACGCGATCGCG
>CAVXYJ010000028.1:0-6704 GCA_963765845.1 uncultured Actinomycetota bacterium | reverse complement strand
GGCGAGCGTGCGCACACAGGACTGAGCGGTCGGCGCTGTCAACCTTTTCGCGCCGCCAACCGTTGAAGGGATGTGCACCTCGACGACCTCACGGCCGATGCCGGTCGGGCCTCGCTGACGCGTTCCGCCCGGAGCGAGCGGCCGAACGACCGCGATGCCAAGGGCGGCGGGTTCGAGGACGCCTTCCCCGGGCTGGCGTCGCTCGCCTACCGGGTTGCGTACCGGATCCTCGGCTCCAGAGCCGAAGCGGAGGACGTGAGCCAGGAGGCCCTGGCGCGCGCCTTCCTGCGTTGGCGGCGCGTGCGCGGGTACGCGGAGCCCTGGGTGGCGCGCGTCGCCGGGAACCTGGCGATCGACCGGATTCGGGCGCGCCGCCCACTGCCCGAAGAAACGGCGCCGGCGCGACGGCGACGGCCACGACCGGGCCCTCGACCGGATGGTCCTCGACGAGCTCCTGCGCAACCTGCCCCGACGGCAGCGCCAGGTCCTCGTGCTGCGGTACCTCGCGGACCAGTCCGAGGCGGACACCGCCCGCGCGCTGGGCTGCTCCGTCGGCGCGGTCAAGCGCCACGCCCACCGGGCGCTCACGACCTTGCGTGCCCTCGCACCCGACGAACTACCCGGAGGAGACCCCGATGTTCGACCACCTCGATGACCCTGCGCCGCCGCGCGCCGATCGCGGCCTGCTCGATGCCGTGACGCGCCGCGCGACGGCGCTGCGCCATCGCCGCCGCCGCCGCCGCCGGGCGCTGAGCGGCGCCGCGGGCCTGATGGCGGTCGCCGTGCTGGGCGCCACCGCCTTCGTGGCGCGCGACGCGCACCGGCTCGACCACGTGCGCAAGGTCCAGGTCACCGGACAGCTCGCCGCACCGTCGACGGCCGGCGCCGAGACGGTCCTCCTCGTCGGGACCGACCGCGGCCTGGCAGCTGGGCAAACCAAGGCGCGCGCCGACAGCATCCTGGTCGCACGCGTCGACCCGGCGGCCGGCACCGAGACCGTGGTCGCGCTGTCGAGCTCCTTGCGCCTGCCGACGGCGACCGGGGGCACCACCGAGGAGCTGAAAGACGTGTTCCACGCCCGGGGGCCCACCGGGCTCCTGCGGGCGCTGCACGAGGGTCTCGGAATCGACGTCCAGCACTACGTCCAGGTCGACCCCGCGGGCTTCGCCGCGCTCGTCGATGCCCTCGGCGGCACCAAGGTGCGGGCGACGCGCGCGGTGAGCGACGGGGAACCGAGCTCGCAGACGTGGACCGGCTTCTCGCTGCCGGCGGGCGTGTGCACGACGCTCGACGGATCGAGCGCGCTGGCTCTGGCGCGGTCGCGCCACATCGAGGCACAGGACGCATCGGGCGCCTGGAAGCTGGTCGACGTGGGCAGCCCGAGCCGCACCGCGCGCAACGAGGTGCTGCTCGCCGCGCTGCTGCGATCGTTCCGGTCGCTCGACGTCACGAACCCCGTCGAGCTGCACCGGCTGGTGGGTGCGTTCGCCACGCACGCGACGGTCGACCAGTCGCTCGACGCGGCGGGCATCGTGCGTCTCGCCCGGCTGCTGCACAACCCAGCCATCCAGCCACGCTTCGCGGTGCTGCCGATCACGCCGAAGGTCGATGCGCGGTCGCCCATCGGCTACGCCGTGCCCGGACCCGGTTGGCAGTCCGTGGTGGCCGAGCTGGAGGGTCGGACCGCGGCGGGTCCGAAGAGCAGCGCGGCCGCCACCACGGCGCTGACGACCCCCGGGGCGAACCTGCTGGCACCCTGCGGGTGATCGCCTGACCGCCTGACCGGCGTCGGCGGCAGCAGCCTCAGCCGGTGTAGGTGGGGATGCCGGGGATGGCGGTAGCGGGCTGGCTGGCCGGAGAGGTGCCTGGCGCCGTGGCGGTCGTCGGCGAGCCGGGCACGGTCGTTGTCGTGGTCGACGAGGTGGTGGTCGTCGGCAATGGCGGGTCAGGCGGCCGCGGCTGGGGGTCGCACGCGCTGCCCGCCGCGGGCAGGCCCGGCGCGGCCAGCGCCGGCGGCTCGCGGAACGCCATGGTCGTGAAGTCGAACGAGTCGAGCAGGTCGTCGGCGTTGGCGTCGCGGTAGGTCATCGCCGGCAGGTTCCACTTCGTCTCGAGGAACTTCAGGATCGAGGTGTGGTCGTGCACGACGTGCGACACGTAGTTCGGCTTGGCGTACGGCGAGATGATCATGGCCGGCACCCGGATGCCGTACTGGGCGAAGTCGCCGGGCTGGTCGCCGGGCTGCAGGATCGGAGCGATGCTGTCGGGGGCGGGTGCTGCGGGCGGGGGGACGTGGTCGTAGCCGCCCCCGTGCTCGTCGTAGGTGAACAGGATCGCGGTCTTCTCCCACAGCGGGCTGTTCATCACGGCGTTGATGATCGAGGCGCTGTACACCTCGCCGTTCTGGACGTCGCGGTTGCCCTCGTCCCACTGACCCTGGGTACCGGGCGCCAGGATGCTCACCTGCGGCAGGGTGCCGTTCACGCAGTCGGCGAGGAAGTCGGGGTAGTACTTGCGGTTGTCGGCGGTGTTGGTGAGCAGGGCGTTCACGTCGGAACCGGGCCACAGCAGGACGTCCCAGAGGTCGACGGCGTAGTCCTTCCAGGTGATGCCGTGCGCGTCGAGGCGCTCCCAGATGGTGCCGTTTGGCGCGACCGGGTCGGCGAGCACCGCGTTCACGTCGGTGACGGTCAACCCCGCCGAGGTGCCCGCCTGCAGGAAGCGACGGTTGGGGTGGGTGGGGCCGAGCACCGAGGAGAACCAGCGGTCGGACAGGGGGAACGTGGTCGCGAGCGAGTGGTAGAAGGGCAGGTTGGTGCCGTCGTAGAAGCCCATGACGTGGTCGCCGGAGACCTTGGCGAAGCCGTCCATGGCGCCGTTGTTCCACGAGAGGTGCGTCCCGTTCCAACCGTGGTCGCCCGAGATCGTGTCGCAGGTGCTGGGCTCGTGGAACACGGTGACCGTCTTGCCGCCGCTGTCGACGTTGCTGTTGGTGGGCGAGCCGCCGGCGTAGGAGAACCCGTCACCCCGGCCGAGTGAGCCGAAGTAGTGGTCGAACGACTGGTTCTCCTGCATGTAGATGATGACGTGCTCGATCTTGGGGATCGTGTCGGTGCCGGCGGGCAGCGAGGGATGCGGCAGCGTGCCCGGAGGGAGCAGGGCGCCGGCGGCTCGGGCGTCTCGCTGGGAGGTCCAACCGGAGATGGTCGTACCGGCTACGGCCAGGCCCGCCGAGGCGAGCATGCCCTGCAGCACGCGTCGCCGCGTGAAGTCGTTTCGACGTGCGTACTCGTCGAAGGGGCCTCCTGAGCGCATCGGCTCTCTCCCTGGGTTCGGCCGGGCGTCTCCCCCGACGGCGAGGCGCCACGGTAGTGCGTTGGGGACCTTGGCGCTTGCGCGTGGGCAGGTAGGGGCCGATGATGGGCCGATGCTCGATCACGTCTCCATCCAGTGCGCCGACGTCCCGGCGAGTGCCGCCTTCTACGACGCCGTTCTGGCGCCGTTGGGCGGCGGCCGGGTCATGGACTTCGGCCAGGTGGTCGGGTTCGGGGTGGGCGACCGGCCCGACTTCTGGATCGGGCCGCAGGCCACCGGCGAGGGGTTCCGCGAGTCGCACCTGGCGTTCGCCGCCCCCGACCGGGCCGCGGTGCGGTCGTTCTTCGACGCGGCCGTGGCCGCGGGCGCCGAGGTGCTGCACGAGCCCCGGGTATGGCCCGAGTACCACCCCAACTACTTCGGCGCGTTCGTCCGCGACCCCGACGGCAACAACGTCGAGGCCGTCTGCCACACGCCCGGATAGCGGCGCGACCAGTGCCGGCGGCCATTGGGGACATGCAGACCGAAGAGAGCGATCCCGTCTCATCGCCGTAGCGATCAGACCAAACCGGCTTCCAGCGACCAATTCGAAAGACGGCTCGCGCTGAGCCGTTGGGCCGAAGCCAGGAGTCCGCCCGAATCGCACCGAAGTGGGTCCGGCCTTTGCCGGTCGAGCGGTTGCCGGTCGATGTCCACTCTCTGACATGGAACCAAGTGCTTCGTTAAGGTTGTGGTGCGGAGCAACACGCAACGAGATCTGACTGTCGGAGGTACTGGCATGACCGCGACGAGCGAGGCGGCTTCGGGACGACCCTGGCGGCGGCGCATCGGCATCGGCATCGCGATGCTCGGGCTCGTGGCGCTGACCGCGGCCTGTGACCCGGGGTACACCTACACGGTCGCGGGCGACGGCGGAGTTACCACCAGCGGCGACGGCGGCCCGGCTGTGGAGGCTTCTCTCCACGCCCCCAGCGGTCTTGCCACCGTTCCCGGTGGCGGCTACATCATCAACGACGCCGCCGACTGCACCATCCGCAAGGTCGACGCCGACAAGGTGATCACCACCGTCGCGGGCACGGGCACCTGCGGCGACTCCGGCGACGGGGGCCCGGCGACCTCGGCCAAGATCAAGTTCGTGTACCCGTCCCTCCCCGGGGGCGTCGACGATGCCGGCAACATCTACTTCATCCAGGAGGTCGGCGGAACGGTGTCGAGGGTCCGGAAGATCTCCGCCGGCGGCACCATCAGCACCGTGCCCGGGACACAAGCCTCGAGCCCCGAGTACCCGATCGGGCTGGTCGTCGCCGGCGACGGCACGGTGACGTTGAACTACGGCACCTTTTCGGGTTCATCGTTGAAGATCATCAAGGTCTCCCCCACCGGTCTGAAGTCGACGTTGACCTCCACCTCGTTGCCGACGCTCCTGCAGTGCGGCCTGGCGTCGCTCGGGGGCGGCATGTACCGCGGTGGAGGGCGGCATCGACTACCCGACCATCTACCGCGTCAACGCGGCAACCGGCGCGGCGACGCCGATCCCGGGTGTGACGTTGTCGGCGATCTGCAGCCCGATGGCCGCCGCGCCCGACGGCACGATCTACGCGGTCAACAACAACCACCAGGTCATCCGCATCGACACCAACAACAACGTGATCCTCCTCGCAGGCGACGGCAACCCGGACCCGGGGCACGTGCAGGCCGCGAAGGGGACCAACCTCTCGCTGACGCCGCTGGGGCTCGCCCTCACGCCCAACGACGGACTGCTGATCTCGTCGGGCCATGAGGTGTACCGGCTCGGGAAGCCCGCCGACGTCACCGGGAACTGATCACCGGCGCGCCACGCACCGATCGCCTTCAACCCCATAGCGTGGACGACATGCAGGCGTGGCAAGTCATCGACCCGGGGCCGCTCGCCTCGCACCCACTTGGTGCCGCGGACCTTCCCGTGCCCCAACCAGGTCCGGGCGAAGTACGGGTGCGCGTGTCGGTCTGCGGCGTGTGCCGCACCGACCTGCACGTCGCCGAGGGCGACCTCGACGCCGCACCGCTCGCCGGTCGTGCCCGGCCACGAGGTGGTCGGCGTGGTCGACGAGCTCGGGCCGGGAGCCGAGCCGCTTCCAGGTCGGCGACCGGGTCGGCGTCGCGTGGCTGCGCCACACCTGCGGCGTGTGCCGCTGGTGCCGGTCGGGGCGCGAGAACCTCTGCGTGGACCCGCGGTTCACCGGCTGGGACGCCGATGGCGGCTACGCCGAGCACGTCGTGGTGGACGAGGACTTCGCGTACGCGATCCCCGAGGTGTTCTCCGACGAGGAGGCGGCGCCGCTGCTGTGCGCCGGCATCATCGGCTACCGGGCGCTGAAGCGGGCGGCAGCTGCCCGACGGCGGCCGGCTCGGCATCTACGGCTTCGGCGGCTCCGCGCACCTCACCGCCCAGATCGCCCTGCACCAGGGCGCCCGCGTGCACGTCATGACCCGCTCGGCGGACGCGCAACGCCTGGCGCTGGAGCTCGGCTGCCACTCGGCCGCCGGCTCGGACGCGTCGCCGCCCGAGCCGCTCGACGCCGCGATCCTCTTCGCGCCCGTGGGCGAGCTCGTGCCGGTGGCGCTGCGCGCCCTCGACCGCGGCGGCACGCTCGCCATCGCCGGCATCCACCTCACCGACATCCCGGTGCTCGAGTACCCGTGGCTGTTCGAGGAGCGCCAGATCCGCTCGGTCACCGCGAACACCCGCGCCGACGGCGAGGAGTTCCTGGCGCTCGCCGCGCAGATCCCGATCCGTCCGACCACCACGCCGTATCGCGCTGGCCGACGCCAACCAGGCGCTGCTCGACCTGGCGAACGACCGCGTCGACGGCGCCGCGGTGCTGCACGTCGGCTAGCCGCTTCTCCTCTCCCTCTCTGTGAAATCTGGAGCCTGACGCTGCCCTCGGCGGCATAACCCTCCAGATCTCGCCGAGCGGGCTAAGGGGCGGTGTTCGGGCAACCCGTCATGTTGGCGGCGGAGGTGGAGGAGGCGGGTTCTGCTTCCGGTTCCGGCTCCTGTTCCGGGTCTGAGTCTGAGTCTGAGTCTGGGAAATCGGTCTGGACAGTCCTGCCATGAGCGAGAGCGGACTTCCCTGGGCCTGCAGCTTCTCTTGGACCCGCTGGATCGCCTGCTTCGTCGGAGCCGCCCGCCCGAAGCCGATCACCCCGATCACCACGGCGACCATCCCCATCCACCACAGGGTGGTGATCATGAAACTGACGATCATCAAGAGCGCCGCGCCCTCGGCGAACGCGGACTGGACGATGACGCGTCCCCGGTAGGACGCCGCGAGCGTCTCCTCGCTCGAGAGGTCCAACGACGGTCGGACATTCTCGGCCGCGACCAGCAGAGCCAGGCAGATGACCAC
>CAVXYJ010000027.1:0-23551 GCA_963765845.1 uncultured Actinomycetota bacterium | reverse complement strand
TATCGTTTGCTGTATAATCGCTAAAGAATTTAATATTATTCCCAGTCCCAAAACCTTTAACCAGTAAACTAAGTTTGGGCTCCTTAAAAAAGGATGCAATTAAATCAGCAGAAAAGAATAATGCCAAATACAACAAAATGGCAACAACCATATTAAAATAGAAGACTGTTGAATAATCTGCAGATGAACATGTTTTCTTTCGAATCAGGGCACGACCAAATCCGCTATCTACAAATGCCTGAGCCTCGGCAGACGCCTGGTCGACCTGGAGTTCCTCGGACGGACCTGCAACGTCTGCCGGGCTCCAACACGGATTGCTCCGGTGCAGGTACCTTCGTAGCCGGACAGTGAGCGATAACGATCTTGATCGCGGAGTTTTCTCGCACTCCGTGCCCAAGTTTGTTACACGTTTTCTCCCACAGTCCCGCGGGTGTAGCTCAATGGCAGAGCCCCAGCCTTCCAAGCTGGCCATGCCGGTTCGATCCCGGTCGCCCGCTCCGATGAATGTCCAGGTCAGGCTGCTTCGGTCCCGCGTATATTCCAGGCTGACGGTCCGAAACGTCGGCTTCTCGTGCCCCTCGTAGGTTTCACTCTGTGTCGCGTCAGGCTGGTCATGTCGGCGGTGATCGGCACCTGACCACTCGTCGAACCACCGGCAGATGACGCGCCTCCGAGTCCGGACGATGGAATCGCGCTAGGAGACGTTTGCTGGAGATAGGCAGACGACCGGAAGCTGGGCGCCGACTCACGTATGGCTCCAGCTCCGTAACAGCGTTACGGACGTGGTCCGCTCCCGCTTTCGATTCGGACCGACCTTGCCGAGGGTCGATCGCAGGTGACCTCGATGGCCTGTCCGGCGTGGCCGCCAAGCTAGGGCCGCACGCTCTAGACACAGGGTCCAGGACTGTGTCGCTGCGGTGATGAGCACCGACGTGGTCTACCCGGTCCTGGCACTGATTGCCTGACCGGTGAGCGCCGGACGGGCTCAGCGGATACGGGGCTTGATCCGGGGCTGACTGGCGAATGCCTGGTTGCCGGCGGCCATGACGTCCTTGTTGATCGAGGTCGACAGGATCGACGGTGCCATCGCGGTCGCGCCGAGGCGGCCGAGGTCGTTGGCCGCCCAGGCGGCCCGGAGGGTGCCGGCGATCACGTCAGGGTCGGCGCTGGCGATCGCCTCTGCGAGCCACGCCGCCTGCGCCGCGAGCACGTCGGCCGTGACGACCTCGGTAATGAGGCCGATGTCCAGGGCGGTCGTTGCGCTGACCCTCTCCCGGGCGCCGAGCAGGGCGATGCGCAAGACGTTGCCGAGTGAGATGTGCTGGCGCAGCAGCATCGGCTCGTAGACCGCGGCCTGGCCATAGGTGACGTGCGGGTCGAAAAAGGTGGCGTGCTCGGCGGCGATGACAATGTCCGACTCCGCGATCATGTAGAACGCGCCGCCGCAGGCCATGCCGTTGACGGCACAGATGATCGGCTTCCAGAGGTCGTTCGACTTCGGGCCGAGGAACCGCCCGGGATCGTCATACATGTAGTTGTTCGACGTTCCGTACAGCGTGCGCTTCTCGAACACGACATAGGTGTCGTCGGCGTTGCGGTCGATGCCCACACAGAAGGCCTCGCTCACCCGAACCGGTCAGCACCACGCAGCGCACGTCGTCATTCGTCCGTAGTGAGCGCCACAGGTCCTGGACCTCGCGCATCATCGTCGAGTCAAAGGCGTTGAGCGCGTCGGGGCGGTTCAGGGTGACGAACGCGATCCCGTCCCGCTCCGTGTACAGCAGGGTCTCGTACCTGTCGGCAAGGGTGCTCATGCGGTGAACCTCGTATCTGTCTTCGGCGGCGCCAAGCGTGCGAGCTTGGAAGGGTAATGGGCTGCCTGACTGTTAGAGCTGTTTGGGGAAGCCTGCAACAAACGCGGCCAGCTCCGCTCGCTCTCGGTCGAAAGCTGCTGCGAGTTCGGCCCGCTCGGGCGCATTGAGCAAGCGCTTTACGCGTGTCAGCGCCGCTACCGGCCGTGCTGCGAGCCGTCGCGCGTACTCGTTCGTGACTTCAAGCAATTCGCTCGGATCGCAAAGCCTCCATGCCAACCCCATGGCCTTAGCTTCGGCCGCGTCGATCCACTCCGAGGACAGCAAGATCCACGCCGCCTGTTGCCGGCCGAGCAGGTGCCGAAACAGGTAGCTCGAACCTGCCTCAGTGGGCGCGCCCAACTCGGTGAAGGGACAACGCAGCCGGGCTTGCGTGGACATGAAGACGAGGTCGGCGAAGGCGAGCATGGTCATCCCGAAGCCCACCGCGTAGCCATTGACGGCCATCAGCAACGGCTTGGGGAAATCGGCCAGCGCGTCGAGAAGCCTGTCAAACCCGGAACCGCCGTCGCCGGCGGCGACCGTCTGTCTTGGCAGCGCCAAAGCTTTGAGGTCTGCCCCGGTGCTGAACGCCCGTCCGCTCCCGGATAAGACGACCACTGCGACGCCCGGAGACGCGGCTGCTTCCGTCAGGGCATCAGCGAGGTCATTGACAAGGCCGCCGTCAAAGGCGTTCAAGCGCTCGGGACGGTGCATCAAAACCGTCCGCACCAGATTGTCATCGCTGATCTGAACGGTCGCAGGCGCCTTCATGGCCAGATGCTATTTCTCTGGTCAGTGCGTCATCCCACCCCCCGCCGGTGCGGGACCGTCGCGTCTGCAGGTGCGGCCCGAGGGACACATGACCAGCTTCTACGCCGCCGGAGCTTCATGGCCGTCATACGCTCCCGCGAGTCCCGCCAGACGGAGGCGCCGAGGTCACTGGTATGAACGTCATCGAGACGGATCGCGGAGGTGCCGTATGGCGATGGCGCGGTTGGAGTCGCACGTGCGTGAGGAGTTGCTCGCCGCATCGGATGAGGTCATCGAGGACGCCGTCCTGCACGCGGACCCGTTCGTACTGCGCGGGCTGCTCTTTCAGCTCACCGGCGACGAGGAGGTGGCGCGAGCGCACGTTGCCGAGGTCGGCCGTGGGATCGCGCTGTCAGCTGTCGATGACGACGCAGCTCTCCTGCGGCGCAAGGCCGTCGAGTTCCTGAAGGCCTACCGCGACAGGGGCGCCGCAGAGATCTCGATCGGCGCCGAGAAGCGCCTTCCGACGAGCCTTCGCCTGGCGAGTAGCTTCGATCTCGCCGACGAGGACATGGGTCTTTACCTCGAGGAGCTCTCCCTGGATCCGTGGGCTCGCGGGCTCAAGTGGAAGACGCCGCCACCGCAGGATCGGCTGGAGGCGTTCAACGTCATCGTCATCGGCGGCGGGTTGGGCGGCCTCAACGCGGCCATCCAGCTCAAGCGTGCCGGCATCCCGTTCACCGTCATCGAGAAGAACGCCGACCTCGGAGGCACGTGGTTCGAGAACCGGTATCCCGGTTGTCGCGTCGATACGCAGAGCCGGTCATACACCAACCTCTTCGGCGTCGACTACAGCTACCCCAACCCGTACTGCCCAGCGGCCGAGCACGAGCGCTACTTCCATTGGGTCGCAGACTCGTACGCGCTCCGCGACGACATCGTCTTCGACACCGAGGTGCGCTCGCTCGCGTGGGACGAGGACTCGTCCGAGTGGCACGTCTCGATCGACGGCCCCGACGGCGAACGAGTGCTGCGGGCTAACGCCGTCATCACCGCCGTCGGCTTCCTGAACCGTCCGAAGCTCCCCGAAATCGAGGGGATGGCTACCTTCCGGGGACCGTCCTTCCACTCGGCGCGCTGGCCGAAAGGCCTTGAGGTCAAGGGCAAGCGCTTCGCCGTCATCGGCACCGGGGCAAGCGGCTACCAGGTGATCCCCGAGCTCGCCCTCGAGGCCGAGCATGTGGTGATCTTCCAGCGCACACCCCAGTGGCTCATGCCCACCCCGGGCTACCGCTCGCCCTACCCGCCGCAAGTGAATTGGCTCGACCGCAATCTGCCCTTCTACACCAACTTCATGCGGTTCCGAGCCGCCACGTCGATCCGGTTCCTCTCGGACTTCAGCGAGATCGACCCGGACTTCGATGACCCCGACGCGTGCAGCGTGACCAACAAGATGATGCGCGACGCGTGTCTCGCGTTCCTCGAGCACAAGCTCGGTGATCCGGATCTCGTGCGCACGATGACGCCGCCGCACCCCTATCTCTCGGCACGTCCCCTCGCAGTGGACAGCGAGTACAGCGTTCTCGACGTGCTCCAGAACGACAACGTCACGCTCGTGACGGACGGGATCCGCCGGATCACCGAGACGGGGATCGAGACCACCTCCGGCGAACACCACGACGTCGACGTGATCCTCTATGCCACCGGCTTTCATGCGACGGACTACCTCTTCCCGATGACGATCATCGGACGAGACGGCGCGACGATCGAGAAGACGTGGGCCGAGTCCGGTGCCCGCGCGTACCTCGGGTGCATGGTGGCGGGCTTCCCGAATCTGTGGATGGTCTACGGGCCGAACACGAACGGCGGCATGCACCCCGCGAGCTTCCACGAGGTGGTCGGACGCTACGCGCTGGAGAGCATGGAACACCTGATCGTGAACGACAAGCGCGCGGTCGAGGTGACCGAAGCCGCGTACTGGCGGTACAACCGGCTGCTGGACGAGCGGAACGCTCGCAAGGTCTGGAGCGACCCCCGAGCCCACAACTACTACTGGACGGACTTCGGCCGCTCCGCCGTGATGTGCCCGTTCTACCCGTGGGAGATCTGGCACTTCCTCCGTCACCCGTCGCTCGAGGATCTCCTCGTTCGCTGAGGATCGGACACGCCCGGCTCTCCGCAGCCGCGGCGATTTGCTTTCCAGCCGGTCTCGCGGCGACGATCGCCGTCGCCAATCACGGCAGCCACGGTGTGATGTCGATACCGAAGTCCTGCAAGCGGGTGAGGATGTTTTCGGGGTCCATCGTGAGAGACGGCCAGTGGTAGTCCCAGAGGCGATTCTCGGCGACGAAGCGGATGTATTCACGCGCCTGCTCGAGAGTCATGACGACAGCGCGGGCGCGACTGCATGCGTTCGTAGCGGGCGCCGTGCTCCGCGTCGATGACGATGTTCGTGGCGTCGCACATACCGATCATGTCGACGTTGTTCCAGTCCCAGGGGGTTTGCGTCACGTGGATGAGCGGCTCAGGATGGGAGCGGTCGATGATCTCGTAGTCGCGCAGGACCACCCAGATCGGCTCCAGGCAGCACGCGCAGAACATCTCGAAGCGCAGCGTCTGGCCCGCGCACCTGTGGGGAGTTTGACGCGCCCAGTGCCTCGTGCGGGCAACCGATGTAGCTGTGGAACCCGCGATCGTCGTACATCGCGACCTGGGTCGGGTAGGCGGAGAACGGGGGCGCCTTCAGCAGGTGCAGGTTCTGGGTTCGCTGGTCGACGGTGACGTTCAGGCCCAGATCGAGCAGCTTGTACGCCTGCTGGATCGCGCGGCGGTCAAGCCCGAGACCCTCGTGGCAGTCGCGCAGCATCGGCGGGCGACGGTGCTCGAACCAGAAGTCGAACACGAACTTGCGCAGCCGGAGCGCGTCATCAGTCCAGTCGATCGAAGGCAGGTACTGAGGCATGCCGGGAAGCTTCTCACGCCCGATTCCGCAGCGCCGCACGTGGGATGGCGGGCCGAGGCCGCAAGCCGATCCGACCGGGTCCCTGAGCTGCACTCGGCCGGATGCGCCCGCCGGCTACGCTCCACGGCCGACCCCGTCCAGCGCTCCGCCATCCTGCCTGTGCTAGTAAGTGGCGCGGCGATCCGGCAAGCGGCGAGCAGGACACGTCCCACCGGCCAGCCGCCTGGTGAACCCCGCAGCGCAAGACCGAACAGAAGGCCAAAGACTCCGACCATGGCTGTCACCAACGTTTCGCACATCGCGATCGCTGTACGCGACATGGACCGCGCACTCCCGTCCTGGACGGACGTTGTGGGGCTGCACGTGACGCTCGACGCCATCGAGGAATTCCTCATCCACTTCGATCAGCGAGCGGCTCGCCGCGATTGCCCCGCAGCGTGATGACCGCAGGCCCGAGCGACCCGGTCGCCGACTCGCCCGAGCGGGCCGAACTGCGCGCGATGGTGCGCCGTGTCATCGCCGACGTGTCGCCGCCGCAGCGCATAGCAGAGCTCGACGAGGCGGAGGCGTTCGACGAGCAGCTCTATCAGGCTCTAGCAGCAGTCGACGTGCTGCGGCTGGGGCTGCGCATCGGTGACCTCCGGGACCAGCTCGTGGCGATCGAAGAGCTGGGCGCCGGCCCGACGTCGATGGCGGCGTTCCTCATCTCCCATTACGCGGCCGTGGGACTGGTGTCTGGCCTCGGCGGTCCAGCAGACCTCGTGGACGCCGCGTTGGCCGGCCAGGCGCGGATCAGCTTCGCCCTGTCCGAGCCCGACGGCGGCACCGACGTCGCCCGGGTGATGCAGACGCGCGCCGCACGGGCGGCCGACGGTTGGCGCGTGACGGGCACGAAGCTTTGGACCTCCGGTGCCCTGGAAGCCGACGCGATCGTCGTGTTCGCCCGAACGTCGCCCATTGAGCGGTCGCCGGCGGACGGGATCACCATGTTCCTCGTCGCGCGGGACGCGCCGGGGCTGTCGATCCGGCCGTTGCGGACGTTCGGCATCCGCGGAATGTCGACCTGCGAGGTACACCTCGATGAGGTGACGGCGCCGGTACTCGGACCGGTCGATGGCGGCTTGCGTGCCGCGTTCGCGACAGTCGGCGGCGAAGGCCTGCACGCGGGTGCCGCGTGCCTGGGCGCGGGGCAGGCCGCGCTCGACCTCGCCGTCGCGTACGCCAAGGAGCGCACCGTCTTCGGGCGCCGGATCGGCGGGTTTCAGGTGCCGCAGCACTGGCTCGTCGACGGCGCTCTCGCGCTGGAGGCGGCGCGCTGCCTGCTGTGGCGGGCGGCGGCGGTCGAGGTCGGCGGCGGCGACTCGGCGCCTCTCGCGGCGATGGCGAAGCTGGCAGCGAGCGAGGCGGCAGTGACGATCGCGCAACAGGGGATGCAGCTGATGGGTGGGCTCGGCTACACCCGCGACGTCGCGATGCAGCGGCTGCTGCGCGACGCCCGGCTGTGGACGTTCTCCCCGCTGACCAACGAGATGGTCCGCAACGGGCTGGGCGAACGGCTGCTGGGCCTACCACGCTCCTACTGATGCGCTACGGGCCGGCGCAGCAGGCCCCGAAGGTTCCCCTCCTCACGCCACTCAGCGAAGATGTCGCGCAGTTCGGTGGCGCTGCGCATGTAGCAGGCTGAGCGCATGTCACGTTCGCCGGGAACCGCAAGTTCGTTGTTCAGGTAGCCGGGGGTACAGGTGGCGAAGTACGCGGCATAGGCACCGACCGTGCTCGCGACGAACTCGAACCACTGCTGCTCGGCGTCGACGTCCGGCTCGATCGTCACGCCTTCGTCCAGCGCGCGCTTGATGACATACGCCGTGTGCTCGGCGTTCTTGGTCGCGGCGTAGGCAATGTTGATGTGCTGCCCGCCCTGGATATGGCTGTTCATGCACAGATTGGGAAAGCCGTGCGACCAGATGCCGTGCAACGTCCACGCGCCCTTATCCCACGCCTCGGACAGCGATCGGCCGTCTTTGCCGACCGGATCGAAGCCGATCCGGTGGGTGTAGAAGGTGCTCGGGGCGTCGAAGCCGGTCGCGTAGACGATGCAGTCGAGCGGGTATTCGGTGCCGCCTGCAACGATTCCCCGCTCGCTGATTTCCTCGACGCCGTTGCCGTCGGTGTCGATCAGCGTGACGTTGTCACGGTTGAACGTCGGCAGGTATTCATCGTGATAGCAAGGCCGTTTACAGCTCACGCCGTACCACGGCATCAGAGCCTCGGCAGTGGCAGGGTCCTTCACCGTCTCGGCGATGCGCGCGCGCACGGCGTCCATCAGTCGCCGGTCGAGTGCCTTGAGTTCGGCCGCTTCCGCCTCGTCCCGCGGCTCCTTCTTGACGTCGACCTTGAACATCTCGGTCCAGCCGTCCTGGACGAGATCGACTTCCGGATTGCCACCGGTCGTCATCAGCACGAAGTTCGCCATGCGCTCCTCGTGCCAGCCCGGCTTGGCCGTCATCTCACGAAACCACTCCGGGTCGGTCGCACGCTGGTTTCGCGGACTCACCGTCGAAGGGGTGCGCTGGAAGACGTACAGGTGCTTGGCCGCCGCAGCGAGCTTCGGTACCGCCTGCACCGCCGTCGCGCCGGTGCCCACAATGCCCACGACCTTGTCCTGCAGCTTGTCCATCGGCTCTTGCGGCCCACCGCCGGTGTAGGCGTAGTCCCACCGGCTCGTGTGGAAGGAGCGACCGGCAAATCGATCGATCCCAGCAATACCAGGCAGTTTCGCCTTGTGCAGCACTCCCCCACAGATCACGATGAACCGAGCCGAGAGCTGATCGTGGCGGCTCGTCGTGACGCGCCAGCGCTCGACGTCGTCCTGCCAGACAACGCCGGTCACCTCGGTCTGAAAGAGCGCGTGCGGGTACATGTCGAAGTGGCGCCCGAGCATCTGGGCGTACTCGAAAATCTCCTGGGCGTGCGCGTACTTCTTGGTCGGCATGTAGCCGACTTCCTCGAGCAGCGGCAGGTAGGTGTAGGACTCCACATCGCACATGCACCCGGGGTAGCGATTCCAGTACCAGGTGCCCCCGAAGTCGCCTGCCTTGTCGATGATCCGGTACGACGTGACGCCCTGCTTCGTGAGATGGGCAGCGGTGCTCATCCCGGCCCAGCCGGAGCCGACGACCACGACGTCAACCTGCTCCACGATGGCTTCGCGTACCAGCGGCTCTGCGTACGGATCGGCATCGAAGTCGATGTCCAGATCGCGCAGCGACCGGTAATGGCGCTCACCACGGGTGAGTCGCTTGGCCATCTCATCCTGATAGCGACGCTCAACCTCGTCGTCGCTGCGCCGGGTGTCACTGCCTTCGGTCACCTACGCGCCCTTTCCCTGGAACCGCCCCGCCGCTGGTGGGTGAAGTGAGATTCTCTTACCACGCGGCGCGATAAGTCACATCGGCTACGGCACGAGGCGTGCGAGCACCGGGGCGTGGCCGAGGCTTCCCGGAAGCGGCGGATAGGTGGCGCCGTCGACCGGGAGTATCTGCGAAGTGCGTTCGAGCAGCACCTGCAGCGCGATAGCGCCCTCTCGCCGCGCGAGCGCTGCGCCGGGGCAGACGTGCGAGCCGGCGCCGAACGCGAGATGGTGGCGCGGGTCGGGCCGCTCCAGGGAGAAAGCCTCGCCGCCGGCGTAGACGAGGTCGTCACGATTTGCCGACCCGATGCCCATCTCGACCCACTCGCCGCTGCGTATCGCAACGTCACCGATGGTGGTGTCTTGGGTGCACAGGCGCGTGGTCCGCTGCACCGGGGCGTCGTGGCGCAGCGATTCCTCCAGGTACTGGGCGATGAGGCCGTCGTCCGCGCGCAGAACCGGAAGAATGTCAGGGTCCTGGACGAGCCGGTTCATCAGGTGGGTCAGGAAGCCTCGCGTCGTATGCACGCCGGCCTGCAGCATGAAATGAAGCTGGGTCACGATCTCGCGATCCGTGAGCGGGCGCCCGTCGATCTCCGCCTCGAGGAAAACCCGGATCAAGCGGATGGACGGCTCGGGCAAAGCGCGCTGCTGGGCCAGCAACGCCTCGAAGAAAGGATGCGTCGGCGGACCTTGCGGGCCCACGCCGGGGGTAGCCGGCCGCGTCATCATCGTGCCGTCCATCGACCACTGCATGAAAAGGGGCGCCGCCTCGCCGCCGACGCCCAGGAAATGCGCCATGGTGAAGGCCGGAATCGCTGCCGCATACTGCCCGTGCAGATCGGCCACGTCCGTCTGCAGCATCACGTCGACAAGCCGATGACACTCGGCCTCGATCACCGGATCGATGTCTTTGACACGGTGGGCACCCAGGACGGAGTTGTAGAGCCGGCGGATCTTGCCGTGCCGCGGCTCGGGAATCTCGCTCAGGAAGTGCTGGTCCTCGGGAATGGAGAGAACTCCCGCGGGGATCCCGGTGATCGGTCCGAGCTCGGCGCGAAACGTGTCCACATCCTGCAGCGCGGCCTCGACGTCGGCGAAGCGTGACAGGTACCAGGATCCAGCCGGCGTCCGATACACCGGCTCCTCAGCCCGGATGCGAGCCAGCGCGTCGAACGGCACACCCACCTCGGCGAATCGAGGGTCGTGCGGGTCGAAGACGACAGGTCCCTGGGCGCTCATCGCAGGCCGCTCTCACGCGGAAGGTGCCGCAGCACGTCACGGGTCCGGTCCTGCTCATCGGAGGTGCCGAAGACGTCGGCCATCAACTCGGTCACGCCGGCTTCGGCGAGCGCGGAGATGCTCTCCAGCACGTGGTCGGCGTCGCCGACGATTGCCAGCTCAGCAGCGTCGTCGATTCCTTCGAGTTCGAGCTGCCGGCGATAGGACGGCATCTGGGCGGCCGCCTGGATCCGGGGCCGCACCGCGTCGCGCGCCGCCGTCACGTCGGACGTGACACAGACGGGCAGGCCCGCGATGACGCGAGGCGGGCGGCGCTGTGCGCGCGCTGCCGCATCGCAAATGGCGGGAACGATTCGTGTCCGCAGGGTTCGCGGTCCCGTCATCCACGTGACGGTGCCGTCGGAGAGCTCGCCCGCGAGCTCGAGCATCTTCGGGCCCAACGCTGCCACGACGACGCTTGGCGACGGCCCCTGCATGGTGAGGCCGACCTGAGCGACCACGAACCTGCCCGCGACGTTCACCCGGCGGTCGGGGCCGAGTAGCCCGTGCAGCGCTTGGAGTTCCTCCCGGCAGAGCGCCACAGCGTCGCGGTAGGGAAAGCCGTAGAACGTCTCGGAGACGAACGCATGAGTCACGCCGACGCCGAGGGTGAAACGACCCGGTCCGGCCGCATCCGCCGCCGTCAGCGCCTGCTGAGCCAGCGGGAAGGGGTGGCGACCCTGCAGCGGGACGACCGCACTGCCGATGTGGATGGCCGGGACATGCGACGCGGCGACCGCGAGGGCCGCAAGCGCATCGACCGAGAGGGTCTGCGGAAGCCACACCCCGTCAAATCCGGCGTCGGCAGCCTGCTGGACGGCGCCCGTCACGCGGGCGACGGTCGTGAGTCCAGCTCCTGCCCAGGCCGAGACCCGAAACTGTCCAGTCATCGCCGTTCGCTCCTTACCAAGCCTGGCCACGCGCAAGGCGCATGAGTTCGATCCGGTTGCCGTCGGGATCAGCGAGGAAAACGATCTGGACGACTTCCGGATCGTTGTCACCTGACCGGGTGCCTTCGATGATCGAGCCGCCGTAGCCTTCCAACTCCTTGGCGGAAGCGTCGACATCCTCCACGACGAACGACAGGTGAGTGAGCCCGAGCTGAGTCCGCCGCGACGACGGTGTCCCTGTCGGCGTCGGGCGGCGAAAGTACAAGAGCTCGACCCGCAGTCCGTCCTTCTGGACGAACCACGACGTCAGATCACAGTCCCCGTCCATCTCGGCCAGCGGCCGGTCGATCTCGAAATGGGCGAAGTCTGCGAAACCCAGCCCGTCCACGTAGAACCGGCGGGCGCGATCCAGGTCCTTCACGCACAAGCCGATGTGAGACGTCTTGCAAGCGATCGGCACCAGCCTCTTCCCTTCTGCAGTTTCCCGGGCGGATCTGAGCATCTCCGCACCGCACCGAGCCGCAGACACCGGGCCCCACTGGGGCGGCGGATCCGGGCCGGCCGTCGACTCCAGGACGAGATCAAGATAGAACGAGGTCATGGTCCGGGAACTCGCGAAGCTCAACTTCCGCGACATCGGGGGCTTGCCGGCCGGTGACGGCTCACAGGTACGTTCGGGAGTCATCTTTCGCTCAGAGGGACCTGCGAGCTTCCAACCGATCCATCAACGCGAACTGGTTGCGCTCGGGATCCGGCTTATCTGCGATCTTCGGGCCGGCACCGAGCGGCTGAAGTCACCTAACACGTGGGCACCGGACGCGCGCTTGCTCAACGTCGACATCAATTCCGACGTCCGGGTGAGCCCGAGCCACTTGCTGGAGACGCTGGGGTCTGATCGATCAGTCGATGCACTCCGGCAGGCGAGCATGAAGAACTACGCCGCCACCGCTCGCGCCCTTCGACCGAGAGTGCGAGAGCTTGTCGAGGCCATCATTGACGGGGAGAGGCCGGCGCTCATCCACTGCACCGCAGGCAAAGACCGAACAGGCGTGCTGGTCGCCCTCATCTTGGAGGCGTTGGGCGTACCTGAAGAGATCGTTGTCGCGGACTACTTGCGGTCCGAGGTGTACGCGCAGAATCTGCGCCTCCAGGAGGGGCTGCCCCGACAGATCGAGCAGGTGTTCGGTTTCTTGCCGGACGACGCCTGGATCGATGTGCTGATCGGCGTCGATGAAGAATTCATCCGGACTGCCCTTGAAACGGTGCGCAATGAATGGGGAACGGTGGAGGACTATTTTTCGCCGGCTGGTGTGAATGCCGACCTCATGCGCCGCTTCCGCGAACTGATGACCGTGCCGGTCCGAAGGTCGAAGTCAGCATGACGCCGGTCACCAACGTCTCGCACATCGCCATCGCCGTGCGCGACATGGACCGCGCACTCCCGTTCTGGACCGAGGTGGTCGGGCTGCACGTGACGCTCGACATCATCGAGGAATTCGCCATGTCCGGCCGACCGTTGCGCCGGCGTGCGGTCTACCTGCGAGAGTGCGAAGGCTCGAACGAGCCGTTTGTCGTTCTCGACCAACCGTGCGATGGCGTCGCCCCCGGCGCAGTGAAGGCGATATTCGATCTCGGTCTGCACCACTTCGGATTCTGGGTGGACGACCTCGACGAAATCGCAGAGCGCGCTCGCGCATCGGATACGCCGATCCTCTCGGGACCGGTGACGACCGACACCCTCCGCTACGGCGAAGCAGCCGGACATTCGGTGCGGACGTTGCTCGTTCGCGATCCAGACGGAAACGTCATCCAGTTCGATCAACGACAGTCCCAGCCGTCGTGAACTCCGAAGGAGGAGCAAACGTCGGCGCTATGGTTGGCGGCATTCCGGAGGTCGCCCTCGACCCGACTGGCAGCGCAACGCACGAACCAATCCCGTGAGCCGCCTGCGCGCGCCATGAGCAGCAAGCACGCCTGCGAGCTGAGCCTCGACCGAACCGAGCCCGGGGGTGGTCGCCTTGAGACTCTCCTGCGGCCGGGAACTGCGAAACCCCGGTGGGCCATGACGTGTCGCCGCGCTACGGCCTCATCGAGACTCCGCCGTCGACGGCGAGCACCTGGCCGGTGACCCAGGAGCCGTCGTCGGACATCAGGAAGGTGACCATCCCCGCGATGTCATCGGCGGTACCGAGCCGGTTTGATCGCGCCAGCCGCAGCATGCGCTGGCGCGCGGCGTCATCGACTTCTGCGAGCTTCTGCGGGCCTGGCACCATTCCAGGCGCGACCGCGTTGGCTCGTATGCCCTCGTGTCCCCACCGCGAGGCGATGTGTCGGACCATGGCGGTCATGCCGGTCTTCGTGGTCTGGTACGCGAGCCGGATCGGCTCCCCCACGTAGACCGCACCGGACACCGTTGCCACCACGGACCCGCCACCCCGCTCGAGCATGGAGGGAATCGAATGGCGCGCGCACAGCAGAAAGCCGGTGAGGCCGACGTCGATCGTCCGCTGCCAGACATCGAGCGGAAGCGTCAGCAGATCGTGCTCGCCGTCGACGCCGAGCGTCTCGCTCGACATGTCCATGGCATTGGCATGGACCCCATCGATGCCGCCGAACACTTCGACGGCGCGATTCATCAAAGCCGCGATGGACGCCTCGTCACTCGCGTCGAACTGCTGGGCGATGGCCTTTCCGCCGTCGCGTTCGATCAGTTCAACGGTTCGTTGCGCAGCCACCTCATTCAGGTCGCCCACAACCACCTGCGCGCCCTCCTGTGCGAGTCGACGCGCCGTCGCCCCGCCAATGCTGGCCCGGTTGCTGGGACCGTCGTTGGTGCCGGTACCACCGGCGCACACGACGATGACCTTGTCGGTGAGCCCTCTCACTTCGTGTCGTCCCCGACGCCGAAGCCGCTGGCCGGCCGGGAGAAGACCTCCCGCAGCATCGGCACGAACGTGTCGATGCCCAGGGTGTCGTAGGCGGGATCGAAGGACTCCTGGTCCCAGGCGGCGCAGAAGTGCGCCGCCGCGTCGAAGTAGGGATTCGCGCGGTAACGCTCGCGAGCGTGGCGATCGAGCCCGATCCGGTCCCAGTAGTGGTAGCCCTGGAAGACGCCGTGATGGCGGACCACCCAGGTCGATTCGGCGTCAAGGTAGGGCGCGACGATCGCCCCCGCCAGCTCACTGTGGTTGGCCGGCGCGATGGGGTCACCAACGTCGTGCAACAAGGCGGCAACCACCATGTCGGTACGCGCCCCCTCACGGTGAGCGCGGGACGCCGTCTGCAGCGAGTGCTCGTAGCGGTCGACGGCGTATCCGAGCGTCGGCCCCTTGAGCGCGTCCAACATGCCGATCACCGCGTCGACCAGGTGACCGTGCAGATGCGCCTGCGCTTCGGCGACGACCATCGCGAGTTCCTCGGCCGTGGCGTCGTCCATCCGCGTGAAGGTCACCTGCGCCATCTTCGACCACCGTCCCTTGCCGTCATTGTGCCTCCGGTTCGATGAGCCGACAGCATAGGTCCGTGGCTACGCGAGCTCACCGGGGTGCGTCTGATCGACCCGATCCTGGTGCAGCGCGGTGCCGTGGGAGACTGCAGCGTGGCCGAACAACAGTTTCGCTATGACGGTGCCAGTCTCGTGCGCAAGGCGATGCGGTCGCTGGCGGCCACGCCGATGACCGCTCGATTTTTCGCCCGCACCTTGCACCGGCTGGACGAGCCGATCCTGCGCCGCACCGGCGGGAAGCGGTCTATGACCGCCTGGCTGACCGGGCTGCCGATCGTCGAGCTGACTTCGACCGGCGCCCGCAGCGGATTGCCCCGCACGCATCCGATCGTCGGTATCCCGGATGGCGACCGTCTGGTGCTGATCGCCTCCAACTACGGCCAGGAACGCAACCCGGCCTGGTACTACAACCTGCGCGCACACCCGCGGTGCAGCATCGCATTCCGCGGCCGGCTCCAGACGATGCGGGCGTACGAAGCCGAAGGGGCGGAACGGCAGCGGCTGTGGGAGCTGGATCTGACCGTCTATCCGACCCGGGCGCGCTATGCGCAGTGGGCCTCACACCGCCAGCTCCCGGTGATGGTGTTAGAGCCGGTCACCGAGCCGAGTGCGGAAGGCTGAGCACATCCCAGGCGCGCGCTTCCGTGCCGTGCCCAGATCCTTCGACGAGCCCGCCGGCGACGACGTCTCAGCCGGTCACCGCACCCGACTCGCGAAGCTGCTCGATCTCCGCCTCCGTGCAGCCGAGCTCGCGCAGAATCGCCGACGAATGCTCGCCGGCAGCCGGTGGGGGTCCGCCGAGACCGATCTGCGCCGCGTCGCTGGACCACGGCGCATTCGGCAGCGGGATGCCCGGCAGCGCCTCCGCCGTGAGCTGCCGGTCTGTCGCCCAGGCCGTGGCCGCGAGGTCGGCGAACGAGCGCACCTCGGCAAACAGGACCCTTGAGGTCGCGAAAGCCTCGGCCAACGCTGCAAAATCCTTCAGCCGGACCACCATCTCGGCGATCGCGCCGCGGGCGAAGGTGTCACGCTGGGCCGGCGTGCCTTCGTGCAGGCGCGGGTCGTTCAGCGCCGCCGGGTCGGCTTCGAGCGCCCGAATGATTTCCGGAAGCTGGGTCACGGCGCGGCCGAGCAGCGCTACCTGCGAGCCGTCGCCCAGCAGGAATACCGGATGCATCCAGATATCGAAGCCGCCGCGATCGGGCTCGACGTAATCCCCGGGCTTCACGCGCAATTGCTCGGAGGTGGGCCGCTGCAACTCCACGCCCGCCCACTCATTCGCATACAGCAGCGCCTGAGCCATCGAGACATCCAGCGCCTGCCCTTGGCCGGTGACATCACGTTGGTGCAGTGCCGCGAGTACGGCACAGGCCGCCAAGATGGCCGCGTAAACGTCGCCGTGAATCTGCGTCTCCTGCTCGGCCGGACGCCCCCGCAGGCGCGAGGCCATCTCCATGAGGCCGGCCTGAGCGTGCACCATCGGTGCGTACGCCTTGCGGTCGCGCCATGGCCCGCTCTGCCCCCAGCCGGTCACGGAGCAGACGATGAGCCGCGGATAGCGCTCGCGCAACCGGCCGGCACCGAGTCCCAGCCGATCGAGGACGCCGGGACGGAAGTTCTCAACCAGCACGTCGGAACGCGCCGCGAGCCGTTCGACGATGTCAACGCCTGCCCGGTTCTTCACATCGATGGTGATGGCCCGCTTTCCCGCGTTCATCTGCGCGAAGTATGGCGAGACCCCGTCCACGAACGGCCGGGCGGTCCGCGTCACGTCGCCCTCGGGCGGCTCGACCTTCGTGACCTCGGCGCCCAGATCCGCCAGCAGCCGGCCACACATGGGGCCGGCTACGACGCGTGAGAGGTCGAGCACCCTGATGCCGGCCAGCGGAAGGTTGCTGCGATCGCGAGCGGCGATGCCCGCTCCTGCCTCCGGCATGTACGCAGGATACGGTCCGCCCGTGGACCCGCAGCTGCTGACCGATCTGCGGACGGAACAGGAGCAGCTGGCCGGCGAGCTCGAAGGCATCGAGACGGGCTGGTCGCTGGCTACCCCCGCACAGGGATGGACCGTCGCCGACACCGTGGCCCATCTGCTGGTCGCCGAAAGGGCCGCCTTCCTCGCACTGACTGCGGGAATCGATCCACTGGAGTCAGGATTGCGTGCATCGGACACGCATCCTGGCGGTGACGCCCTGCTGGCCGCATGGCGATCGGCGTGCGCCGAGACGGCCGGCGCCTTTGCCGTGAAAGACGATGCCGGCCGGGTGCCGTGGGGCGGGCGGAGCATGTCGACGCGTTCGCTCGCGACAGCCCGGCTCATGGAGTGCTGGGCGCATGGCCTGGACTGCCTCGCAGCGCTTTGCCGCGAACCCGTCCCGAGCGGCCGGCTCCGCCACATCGCCTGGCTCGGCCACCGGACCCTCCCCTTCGCGTTCGCCGTCGCCGGCGTCACTGCCCCGGCAGACCCGAGCCGATTGCGCTTGGAACTGACCGGCCCGGCCGGCGAGACCTGGGGCGTCGGCCCGGCCGATTCACCCGAGATCCTGTCGGGTCCGGCGCTGGACTGGTGCCGCATCGTCACCCATCGGCTGCGTCCTGGCGACCCGATGCGCCTGGACGCGCAAGGGGACTTGGCGGCCGCCGCGCTACGTCACGCTCGAGCGTTCCTGTAACCGCTGCTTGAGGCGGCGCGGACGACGGTGAACCAGCAGGCCAGCGCCGGCGCGATGAGAGCATGGCCTCGACAGCGAACCCGGGCAGCCGATCGTAGGAGGCATCGTGACCCACGCGAAACCAGCCACCCCGAATCAGGAACGGGCTGTCGTAGCGTCGTTGCCGCTGCGGGGAGTCAGGGTCTGGGAGGTGGGGCGCGGAATCGCGGTGTCCTATGCCGGCAGGCTCCTGTGTGACCAGGGCGCGTCTGTCGTCAAGTTCGACGACGGGGATCCGCTGCGGCACTGGTCGGCGGCGACCCCGGATGAACCACTGGCCGGCGACGGGGCGCTGTGGTCGTTCCTGCAGTCGGGGAAGGAGATCTGGACCGGCGTCTCGGACGCTGCCGACTCCCGCGAGGCCGACATCGTGCTGACCGGTGCGGGGTGGGATGGCGACGCGCCGGTGGTTGTGCACGTGACGCCGTTTGGGCTCGACGGACCGTTGGCCGGTCGTGTCGCCAACGAGTTCACGTTGCAGGCTTGGTGCGGATTGATGTCGGCCTGCGGGACGGCCGATTCGCCTCCGCTGCCGATGGGCGCCGGGCTGGGTGAGTGGGCCGCTGGAGCGACGGCAGCGCTCGCGGCCCTGGCGGCACGGCGAGCAGGCGGAGCCGAGGTCGACGTCTCAGCGCTCGAGGTGATGGCCGTCTGCTTGAACAATTACCCGTCGCTCTACCGCGAATTCACCGGCAACGTGGCGGCGCTCTCCCGTGGCGGCGACTGGCCTTCGGTGGTCCAGTGCAAGGACGGCTGGGTGGGACTCTGCGTCTTCACGGCACAGCAGTGGGCCGACTTCGCGGCGATGACCGAACGGCCGGACCTCAGCGAAGACGCCAGATGCACCTCGATGGGGGCGCGCAGCCGAAACCGGGAGTTTGTGCAGGCCGCGATCCGGCCGTGGCTCGCGCAGCACACCGCGGCGGAGATCGTCGAACTCGGTGGCCTGTTTCGGGTGCCGGTTGCTTTCATCGGCAACGGCGAGTCGATCTTCGAAATGGAACATCTCGACGAGCGTGGCGTCTTCGTCGACAACCGCGCCGGCTTTCGCCAGCCGCGCTCCCCCATCCACCATCACCCGCGAGCAGCAGCCGGAACCGTCTCCGCCACCACCGCAGCGGCGACCGGAAAGTCCCGCCCGCTCAAGGGGATCCGGGTCATCGACTTCACCGCCTTCTGGGCCGGCCCCTACACCACGCACCTGCTCGCCACGCTCGGCGCCGACGTCATCAAAATCGAGTCGCCGACCCGGCCGGATGGCATGCGGTTCGCCACGGTCAAGGCCCCGACCGACCCCGACTGGTTGGAATTCAGCCCCACCTTTCACGGAGCCAACCCCGGAAAACGATCAGTCGCGATCGACTTCTCTTCGCCGGAGGGCCGTGAAATGGTTCTCCGGCTGGTCGCCACCGCCGACGTCGTCGTCGAGAATTTCACGCCGCGCGTCATGGACGGCGTGGGCATGGGCTACGACGAGTTGCAGCGGGTACGACCCGATCTGATCATGCTGCGTCAGCCCGGCTTCGGCCTCAGTGGCCCCTGGGCGAACCATGCGGCCTTCGCGCAGACGATGGAGCAGACATCGGGCGTTGCCTGGCTCACCGGCATGCCGGAGGGTGAACCGCTGGTACGAAGCACCATCGATCCGATCACGGGCATCCATGGCGCGTTCGCTGTCCTCGCCGCGCTCGAACGCCGAGCCATCACGGGGCGGGGCGAACTCCTCGAGGTCCCGATGCTCGAGGTCGCCTTGAACGTGGCTGTCGAACCGATCGTCACCTGGTCAGCGACAGGTCACCGGCTGGACCGGCAGGGCACCCGGGGTCCCCGGGCGGTTCCGCAAGGCGTCTACCGGTGCGCCGGCGCGGAGCAGTGGGTGGCGCTCGCCGTAGAGAACGACGATCAGTGGCAGGCGCTGGCGGGCCTCACCGGATGGGGCGAGCACCTGACCACTCGCGCCGAGCGGCGCTTGCATCACGACGAGATCGACGAACGGCTGGCGGGATGGTTCGCCGGCCGGGCGCGCGACCAGACTGCCACCGTCCTCCTGGACGCCGGCATACCGGCAGCGCCGGTGTGGGACCAGATGCGCCAGGACGAGCTACCTCAGCTTCAGGCGCGCGAGTTCAACCAACCGATCGAACACCCCGTTGCAGGCGTCGTGCCGCACCCCACGATCGGGATGCGCTCATCGCAGCTCGACCTTGCTTATCGCGGGCCGGCGCCGAAGGTCGGCCAGCACACCGATGAGGTGCTCGCAGAGCTCAACCGCGGCGGGATCTCCTAGCTTTAGATGTCGGCACGGCCATACTTGGCAATCGCCTCGCGGGTTGCCTGCTGCATGGCGCCGAAGAACTTCTCCGAGTTCTGGCCGACCCAGTCGACACTGTCGTTGCGGTTGACGTTCATCCCACGGCACGCCGGGATCACATATTCCGCGAAGAGTTCGTACGACCGCTTGGTCGCCGCCCAGTCGGCGCTGTTGTGGGCGAGGAAGAGAAAAGTCCCGAAACCGCCGGTCTTCTCACTCAGGCGCCGGATAGTGGCGATCGCGTCGTCAGGTGTACCCACGGTAGCGACGCCGAAGTTCGGCAGCCCATTCGTCGTCCAGTGCACGAGCGCCTCACGTGCCGATCCCGTCCACGGGAGTTTGCGGTTACCCATGCGTTCCAGGTAAGCGTTCAGCGCCAGCACGCCATGCTCCATCTCGCGCTGCGCCTGCTCCCGGGTCTCGGACAGGTGCATGGACGCCACCACTCGCCAGCGGGCCCGATCGACCGGGTTGCCGTGCTCGACCGAGACACGTTGAAAATGCCCCCAGTTCGCGTCCAACGCGTCAAACCCGCTCGGGTCGGTCGCCGACAGCGACAGCATCGCGAGCCCGAGCCGGCCAGCCAACGTCGCGCCGCTGGGTGACGAGGTCGATGCGACGGCCATCTCGATACCTTGCCGCGCGTACGGCCGCAACTGAAGCCGGGCCTCATCGAGCGCGAACCAGTCGGTCCTGGCCGTCACGACCTCGCCGCGCAAGCAGGCGCAGGATCACCTCGGCGGCCTCAATCATCATGTCCCGCTGACGCAGCGGATCGATGCCCATCATGAAGGCATCAGACGGCAACTGCCCCGGCCCGATGCCGAGCATCACCCGGCCGCCGGTCAGATGGTCGAGCTGCACGATCCGGTCGGCCAGCACGAAAGGATGGTGATAGGTCAGGGAGCTGACCCCGGTGCCGAGCATGATGCGCCGGGTACGCTCGCCGGCCGCCGCGATCATGACCTCCGGCGAGGCACTCATCTCATACGCACCGCTGTGATGCTCGCCGAACCAGACCTCGTCGAAGCCGAGCTCGTCGAGCAGCACGGCCAACTCGAGGTCACGACGCAGCTGCAACGTCGGGTTGCCTGCGGGGTCGTGATAAGGCGCGATGAAGGCACCGAAGCGCGTCGGCAAACGGGCGGCGCCATCGTCTTCCCTGACCACGCAATTGGCCTTCCTGATGTTTGCTTGGAGCCGGCACCGGCTCGTCACGCCATGTGGACGCCGCCGTTGGGACGCAGCACCTGGCCGGTCATGAACTTGGACGCATCGGCGGCGAGGTAGAGCATCGCGTAGGCGATGTCCTGCGGCTCCCCCGTGACGCCCAGCGGTGACTGGCCACCCCGCGCGCCGAGCATGGCATCTCGCTTGGCTTCGTCGACGGTCCCGTCCGGGTTGGTCCAGTTGCGGATCGTCATGGGCGTCTCGACGAAGCCGGGAGCGACGGAGTTGGCGCGCACGCCCTTGGGCCCGAGTTCGACGGCAACGGTGCGGGTCAGCTGGATAACCGCCGCCTTCGTCATCCCGTATACCGACAGCGTCGGCGCCGGCATCTCCCCTCCGGCGGAAGCCACGTTCACGATCGCTCCCCGGCCCGCCGCCGACATCGCGCGCCCGGCCGCCGCGCAACCCCAGAAGACCCCTTTGAGGTTGACTGCCAGCACGGCGTCGAGCTCCTCTTCCGAGGTGTCGACGACGAGCGAATTGCGAATGATTCCAGCCACATTCGCCCAGACGTCAAGGCGGCCGGTCGCCTTGATGGCCGCTCGCGCGAGGTCGTCCACCTCGGTCTTGATGCTGACATCGGTCGCGACGATCGACGCCTTTCCCGAGTTGGCCGTGATGAGCTCACGGGTCTCCTCGAGCGCCTCAGCGACCCGATCGGCGAGCACCACGTGCGCACCCGCAGCCGCGTAGGTGATCGCGGTCTGGCGTCCGATGCCCATCGCCGCGCCAGTGACGACGGCGGTGCGCCCGTCCAGTGAGAACGCTCCTGCCAGGTCGGACGCCATTCCCTCCTGGCCTTTCGCGGCCGCGTAGCGAAGGCCGGAAATCATGTCCATCAGATGCTCGCCGTGGCGTTGACGCGGTGTCCGCGCTCCTCGAGCTTGGGCAGCACGTCCTTGGCCAGGATCTCCAGATTGCGCATGACCTTGTCGTGCGGAAGGTCACCGAACTGCACGTAGCACAGCAGCTGGTCGACGCCCACCGACTCGTAGCGCAGGATCTTGCGCAGGCACTCTTCGGCCGTGCCGATGATGATCATGTCCTGTTCCTGGTAGTGCTCGACCGGAACCTGGCCCGCGATGACGGGCTCCAGCAGCGGGAAGACCTTCTTCTGCTCTTCCTCGCTCAGCATCGACAGTTCCCACTGCAGGGTGAACTCGGCCAGGTGCCGGTACCACCAGTTCACCGAATCCCAAAGGCCATATGCCGCAGCCTCATCCGCGTCGTCGTACGCGTGGACGAGCGTGTAGACACCGACCCGATCGTTCCTCACCCGGGTCAGCTGGTCCTGCGGGCGAGCCATGGCCTGCGCCGTCCGGTAAGCGCGGATGTGATCGGCCATCTTCTCGACAGGCTGCAGCAGCGCGAAGGACAGCAATCCCAGACCAAGTTCACCGGCGCTGACGGCGCTCGTCTCAGAGGCGGCTGCCTGCCAGACCGGAGGATGCGGATCCTGGAACGGCTTGGGGGTCTGCATCCGCTCCGGGAAATGCAGGTTGGGGCTGTCGTAGGAGAACAGCTCGGACTCCCACATCTTGACGACGATCTCGATGGCCTCGCGCCATTGCTCCCGTGAGCGATCGTCGGTGGGTACACCGAAAGCCGCTTGCTCCATCGGCGTCGAGCGTCCCGTCCCCCATTCGACGCGGCCATGGGAGAGCACGTCGACGGTGGCGACCTTCTCCGCGAGCCGAGCCGGGTGGATGAACCCGAACGGCGTCAGGGTGACGCCGAAACCGAGCTTGATCCGCTCGGTGCTGAGCGCCAGGCCGCCGAGGATCGCTTCATTGCAGGGCGAAGCCGAGCGGCCGTCGCGGAAGTGGTGCTCGACCACCCAGGCCGTGTTGAAGCCGAGCTTGTCCGCGTACTGGATCTCGGCGATCGCCTCGTCGTAGGTGCGCTGCTCCGCCTCGCGCTGCCCGTACGGGTGGGGCTTGTTCCACGGCTTGATCTTGGGCTGGAACTCATACAGCAGGTCGAGCTTCACGCGTGGTCTCCTTTTGCAATAATGAAAAACCGTTCGCAATGAAATCTGGAGGGACTATATGGCTCGCCCCGCCCTGTCTGCTAGCCGGGCGGTCGCCGTACTCAATTTCCTCGCCGCCCACCCGACCGAGGCGTTCACACTCTCAGACATCTCGGGGCGTCTGGGCATCAACCCTGCTTCGGCCCACGCTCTGCTTACCGCGCTTACCGACGCCGGCTATCTGATCCGCGACGCGCGCCTTCGCACGTTTGCTCTAGGCCCAGCAGTCGTCGCGCTCGGGACAGCGGCGCTTGAAGCTCATCCAGTCATCGACGTCGCCCGTGACGCGGCGCGCGGCCTGGCCCAGCAGACCGGTCTCGAAGTCGCCTTGACCGCTCCGGGCGGCGAGCACATCGTCTTTCTGGCTCGCGCCGGCGAGCCGTCAGCACACGGCGTGCCGGTGCACGTCGGTCAGCGGGTTCCCCTGGTACCCCCGATAGGCTCGGTATTCGTCGCCTGGGGCAACGCCGAATCCTGGCTTGCCAAGGCCATGGATCCGGAGCGGCTACGCCAGGTCTTGGAGGTCGTTCGCCGGCGCGGATACTCCATAGCGCTCGAAGCCGAAACCCGCCAGCAGCTGGGACACGCGGTGGATGGCCTTGCCGCCGACCCCTCCAACG
>CAVXYJ010000026.1:0-61043 GCA_963765845.1 uncultured Actinomycetota bacterium | reverse complement strand
ATGACCGGTACGGCCATGACCGAGGCCTCCGAATTCAGCGAGATCTACAAGCTCGGCGTGGTGCCCATCCCGACCAACATGCCGATGATTCGCGCGGACAAGCCCGACGTCGTCTACAAGACCGAGGAGTCGAAGTTCGACGCCGTGGTCGAGGACATCGCCGAGCGATTCGAGGCGGGCCAGCCCGTGCTGGTCGGCACGACGAGCGTGCAAAAGAGCGAGTACCTCTCCCAGCTGCTCACCAAGCGCGGCGTGAAGCACGAGGTCCTGAACGCCAAGCAGCATGATCGCGAGGCATTGATCGTTGGCCAGGCGGGCCGGCGAAGGCGGTCACCGTCGCGACGAACATGGCCGGCCGCGGCACCGACATCATGCTCGGCGGCAACCCGGAATTCCTTGCCGACTACGAGCTCCGCCAGCGCGGCCTGTCTCCGGTCGACACTCCGGAGGACTACGAGACCGCGTGGACCGACGACGCTCGACCGCAAGCGCAAGGAGGTCCTGGCCGAGCACGAGGAAGTGGTCGAGCTCGGCGGCCTCTACGTGCTCGGCACCGAACGTCACGAGTCGCGGCGGATCGACAACCAGCTGCGTGGGCGATCCGGCCGCCAGGGCGACCCGGGCGAGTCCCGCTTCTACCTCTCGCTCGGCGACGACCTGATGCGCCTGTTCAACGCCGCAGCAGTCGAGTCGATCATGAATAGGCTGCAGATCCCGGACGACGTTCCGATCGAGTCCAAGCTTGTCACCCGGGCCATCCGGTCCGCGCAGACGCAGGTCGAGCAGCAGAACTTCGAGATCCGCAAGAACGTCCTGAAGTACGACGAGGTCCTCAACCAGCAGCGCATGGTCATCTACGGCGAGCGCCGCCGGTGCTCGAGGGTGAGGACCTGCACGAGCAGGTCCGCCACTTCCTTGCTCGACACGGTGATCGGCTACGTGTCCGCAGCGACCGCCGAGGGCTACCCCGAGGAGTGGGATCTCGATCAGCTGTGGACGGCGCTCAGCACCCTCTACCCGGTGGGGTCGAGGTGCCCGGGCCCGGCGACCGTGAGGGGCTGACCGCCGAGGGGCTCATCGAGGACCTGCTCGAAGATGCCGCCGAGGCCTACGACCGCCGGGAGGCCGAGCCTCGGACGCCCGACGGTGCATGCGCGAACTCGAGCGCCGGGTCGTGCTCTCGGTCCTCGACCGCAAGTGGCGCGAGCACCTGTACGAGATGGACTACCTGCAGGAGGGCATCGGCCTGCGCGCGATGGCGCCAGCGCGACCCGCTGGTCGAGTACCAGCGCGAGGGCTTCGACATGTTCGGCTCGATGATGGACGCGCATCAAGGAGGAGTCGGTCGGCTTCCTCTTCAACGTCGAGGTCCAGATGGTCGAGGAACCGTCGGGTGAGGTCGAAGCCGAGCCGGTCGCGCCGGTGATGGTCCAGGGCTGGGTGGACGACGCGCCGGGTGCCGGCACCCCAGGGGCCCCAGGCGAACCGGTTCCCCCGGCTGCGCCGGCCGCCCCGCGCGTTCCCCTGGCGAAGGGTTTCGACGGCGGGGCGCGGCCGCAAGCCCTGACGTACACGGCCCCGACGGTGGACGGCGACGGCGCGGTGGTCTCCGCGCCGGGCGGAACGGCCCTCGGCGATGGCGTCATCGATGCGACGGGCGGCAAGCCCGGCCGCAACGACCCCTGCCCGTGTGGCTCGGGCCGCAAGTTCAAGCGCTGCCACGGCGACCCGGCGCGGCGCTCCACGGCCTGACCCGGCGTCCATGGGGTTCAGGCCGGTTCACCCGGCTTGCAGCCGGGTGACGATCCACTGCCCGTCGCGCCGCTCCATCCGCATCGCCATGACCCGCACCCGGCCGCGCGGAGGATCTCGGTGAGGGCACACACCTCGGCCACCCCCGCAGACGGCTCGCTGACCCGCACGCGTAGGAGTTGCTGCCGCTGACCGGTCGGACGCCGGGGTGCCCGGCGCTCGAGGTCGTACTGCAGGTGAGCGCTGGTCCAGCGGGACAGCTGACTCGGTGGGCGCCAGCCGGACAGCACCTCCAGCAGGCCGCGGGCGACCATCACGGCCGTCCGCGCCGCTTCGTCGGCTGAATCGCTGGGCGGACAGGCGCTCCAGCGATCGGCAGAGATCGGCGAACCGGTCCGCAGCGCGAGCGCTCCGTCGGTCTGCCAGGCATTGCTCGTGGGCGGGCGCACCGAACGGCCGGCGCGCGGCCGGCGCGGCTCGATCGGGATGACCGCGGCGGCGTGCTCGCGCCCGGCGTTCTCATCGGAGGGCTCGGACGCCGCCGCGGTGACTGCTGCGCTCATGGCACCCGCCGCGGGATGACCAGGCGCTCGCCGACCAGGAGCAGCCCCGGATCGGATCCGATTTCCTGGCGGTTGGCCGCGTACCACTCCTGCCATGCGCGCGTGATGCGTGCTGGGGTGCTGCCGGCGGGGAGGCGGCTCTCGGCCAAAGCCCAGAGCGTGTCACCCGGTTGAACCCGGTAGCTGGCCGCCGGTGCTGGCCGGGTGGTCGCCAGCGGTCGCGGGTGCGGTCGCGGGTGTGGCCGTGGGTGTGGTGATGCCGGCGGGGCGGCGGCAGGGCTCGGAATGCTCACGTCGGGCCGATCCAGGTCAAGCAGCGCCGGCAGGTCGGGCGGCGCGAGCACCGGTGCGGGAACGGGGGCGAGGCCGGGCTGGCCGCTGGCCGCCACCGCCGGAGCAGGTGCGCCGCCTGCCACCGCGGGCCCCGCCGTGCCGACCGTGAGAGCCGCCCCAAGAAGTGCCCGCAGCAGGCCGCGCGCGAAGCGGGGGGTGAGCACTTCGGACGCAGACCTGGTGGCCCGTCCCATCGCGTGCGCGCTCGCCCCGAGCAGCGACAAGCCGGTCACGACGAACAGCCACGCGACGATCAGCCATCCAGCGCATCCGGCGAGCAAGTAGAGCGCCCGCTGGGGGTCGGCCAGCAGCCACGACCACCAGGCAGCCCACCCGCCGGAGGGCGGAGCCGGAGCCCATCGGGGCGCCGCGACCAGTAATCCGCCGCAACTCGCGAGCAGTGCGCAGGCTCGCCCGTGCTTCATGTAACCCCCACTAGCCACCGTTTGCTTACGTTTGCCTGTGTACAGCTCCGTTACTCGCGGGTCAACTCCGTAGAGTGAGCTGTGGACGAAGGGGGAGGGGTGCCATGCGTTGGGAGGCGCTGTTTGCCGATCTGGAGGCCGAGATCGACGCTGAGGCCGATGCCGAGCGGCGTAGCGAGATCGCCGAGCGCATTCGCGCCGAGTTCGGCCGGCTCCGGCTGATCGATCGGCTCCAGCCGCTGCTCGGGCGCCGGGATCAGTCGATCCGCGTCGGGCTGCCGGCGCACGAAGCAGTCACCGGGTCAGTCCAGTCGCTCGGCGCCGACTGGGTGCTGCTCTCCCAGTACCCGAGCTCGCAGGGCGAGTGGCTGGTCCCGCTCGCCGCCGTGCAGTGGATCGAAGGTTTGGGGCCGGCGTCCGCCGAGCCGGGATGGGAAGGGAAGGTCGGCGCGCGGCTTTCTCTGCGCATCGCATTGAGGCGCATCGTGCGGGACCGTTCCGTCGTCGCCTTGAGCATGCTCAGCGGCCAGATTCGGCATGGTCGGCTGGCGCACGTCGGCGCCGATCACGTCGCCTTGGAGCCAGCCGAGGGTGGTCAGCGTGCAGGTTCCAGCGTGGCAATCCCGCTCACGGCGATCGCCTGCCTGCGGCGGGGATAGCCGTGAGCGGGATTGCGGGAGTCAGCCGGCGGGGGCCGTCTCGCCCCGGCCGAGGGGATTGGCCCGGATGAACGCCTCGGTCTCGGAGTAGGCGCGCTCGATGTAGGCCTCGAGTTCGCTGCGCTCCACTCGCCACTGGCCGCGGCCGCCGATCTTGATCGCTCGCAACTCGTTGTTGCGCACCAGGGCATAGGCCTGACTCGCCGAGATGTTCAGGATCTCGGCGACGTCGCTGAGCTGAAGAAAGCGCTGTTCCATCGGTTATCCATCCCTCGCTTCCGTTGAGCCCAGTGTGCCCTCGGTGACACCGATTTGCCTCGGCCTGTGGAAAACCAGGAAGTGGCAGCGGCAGCGGTTACAGTGCGTAGCACATCCCGCGGCAGACCTCGACCCGCTGTCGTGCCCGGAAACCCCTGCAACGGTGGAAAAGGAGCACGATGACCCAGGTGCTCACGCGGCCGGGTGCGCCGCGCGAAAGGGGCGAATCCGATCACGCTGTGCATTCGCCGCCTTCGCCGGCCGGCCGCCGGCTTCAACGTCCACGGTGGCGCGACGCGCGGCTGGTGACGGGCGTCCTGATCGTTCTGGCGTCGGTGGCGCTCGGTGGCCGCCTGATCGGTACGGCGTCGCACACCACCGGGTGGTTGAGCGTGACCCGCTCGCTGCCGGCCGGTCACGTGCTGGCGGCGGGCGATCTGCGCCCGGTCCAGGCGCACCTACCGGCGTCCGCGAGCGGCCGCTACTTCGCGTCCGATCCTGCGGCGCTCGTCGGCAAGATCCTGGCTTCCCGGGTCCAGGCCGGGGCGCTGCTGCCTGCTGATGCGGTGGCCGCCGCGGCTCACGCCGAGAGCCGGATCGTCCCGATCGTGGTGCGTTCCGGCCGGGTCGCCGGGTTGAACGCGGGTGACCGGGTCGACGTCTACGTGCTGGTGAAAGAGACCGGCGCCGCCAACGGTCGTGAAGTGAGGGTGCTGTCCGGTGCCGAGTTCATCGCTGAGGATGTGTTGACCTCAGGGGATACGTCGGTCCAGCTGCGCGTGGCTCCGCAGGATGCGATCACGGCGGTCGCCGCCAGCCAATCCGGCCGGGTAGACGTCGTCCGGGTTGACGGCTCCTCCGATCGCCCCAGCGACCCAGGTCCCTCCAGCGTCTACGGGTTCGGGAGCAGTTGAGGTGACCAACATCCCGGCGGCGTTCGACGACGGCTATGACGAGGCGCCCGGCGGTGGGCCGCTGACCGTGCTGACCGCGGTCGCGGCGCCGTCGGTCGAGGCGGAACTCGTTGCCGGCTTCGCCGATCCGGGTCTCGGCGTTCTGGTCGTGCGCCGCTGCGTCGACCTGGTGGAGCTGCTCGCAGCCGCTGCGGTGGGTTCGGCCCGCGCTGCCCTCGTGAGTGCCGACCTGCGCGGACTTGACCGGGAGTCGCTGGCGCAGCTCGCTTCGCGCGGGCTCGCTCTTGTCGGCCTGGCCCCGGACGAAACCGGCGAGCGGCTGCTGCGCCAGCTCGGAGCCGCCTTCGTCGTTCCCGGAGGAGCGCCGGCTGAGCAGGTGGCCGGGGCGTTGCGGGCAGCGGCGGCGGCCGGTCCGCAAGTCGCTGCGTCCGAGCCGTCCCTGCGTGCTCCGCGGACCGGTTGGGCCCCGCCGACGCCGGCCGCGGCCGAGACGGTGGGTCCCGGCACGGTGCTCGCCGTATGGGGGCCCGCGGGCGCGCCGGGTCGCACGACTATTGCGCTGGGCCTTGCCGACGCGCTCGCCCGGCGCGGGATTTCGACGCTGCTCATCGACGCCGATCCCTACGGCGGCTGCGTGGCGACGCTCACGGGATTGCTGGACGAAGCGCCCGGGCTTGCGGCGGCTTGCCGCGCGGCCAACGCCGGCGGTCTCGACGTCGCTCGGCTGGCCGCATGCTGCCGGATGGTGGGCGCCGACCTGCGAGTGCTGACCGGGCTCAGCGATCCCCGCCGGTGGCCTGAGCTGCGCGCGTCCGCCTTCGAGGTGGTGCTCGGTCTGGGGCGCTGGTTGGCCGACGTCACGGTGGTCGATTGCGGGTTCAGCCTCGAGGAGGACGAGGAACTCTCCTACGACACGGCCGCACCGCGTCGCAACGCCGCGACGCTGACGGCGCTGCGCGGCGCGGATCGTGTCATCGTCGTCGGCAGCGCCGATCCCGTCGGGCTCTCACGGCTGATCCGCGACCTGCCTCGACTTGCCGCCGTGCTCGAGGCGGGCGGCGAACCGGCAGCGCCGCAGCGGGTGCTCGTCGTGGCCAACCGGCTGCGCGAAGGGTTGCTGCCGGGCAGTCCCCGCCGTCAGGTCGAGCAGGCGCTCGCGCCGCACACAGCCGGAGATCTTTCGCCGGTGTTCGCGGCCGTGCCGTTGGACACAGTGGCCGCCGACGCGGCACACGGTCGCGGCCAGTTGCTCTCGGAGGCAGCGCCCGGCTCGAAGATCGTCGCCGCCTGCGCCGCGCTCGCCGACGCCCTGCAGCCTCCCACGAGCAGGAGAAACGCCGCGGCCGGCCGGGTCTGGCGGCCGTCCCTGCGGGGCCGTCATCGAGGCAGCATGGGTGAACGCTAGCTGTCGGGCGGGTGTACGGCCGGTTACGGGGTGACGCTCCTCACATGCGCAGATGACCAATTCCTGTGTGACGATCGTCGTTGTGCCGCTCTTTGCCGGGAGCCTCCCCACGGGCCAGCGTGTCGGGTTCATTCGTGGCTGAACCGCGTCGCGGCATCGTCCTGGGTGCCGGTGGCGTGCTCGGCGCCGCGTGGACCATGGGCGCGCTCAGCGTCCTCGCCGACGAGGCCGGCTTCGAGGCTTCCTCGGCAGACGTCGTCGTCGGTACCAGCGCTGGTGCAGTCCTGGGCAGCTTCATCGGCCGGGGCGTTGACACCGCGCGGTTGGCTCGCCACCAGCGCGGCAAGGTGGCTCCCGGCGATCCCACGGTCGACTACGACTACGACGCTGCCGGGCCGCTGCCCCCGAGCCCGCGCTGGGGAACCATCGGCTCTCGCCGGCTGCTCGCCGCGACCGCCCGCCGCCCCCGCCGGATCTCCCCTGCCGCCGCCCTCTCTGCCATGCTGCCGATCGGGCGGGGTTCGCTCGAGCCCATAGGCAAGCTGGTTCAGGGCGCCGAGGGGAAGGAGCCGCCATGGCCGGCCAGCCCGCAGCTGTGGATCGTCGCCACGGATTTCGAGACCGGGCGGCGCACGGTCTTCGGCAGGGAAGGCGCGCCTGAGGCAACCGTCTCGCAGGCCGTGATGGCCTCCTGCGCCATCCCGGCCTGGTATGAGCCGATGGTGATCGGCGGTCGCCGCTACATCGACGGAGGCACGTCCTCGGCTACCTCGGCCGATCTGCTGGCGAGCCTGCAGCTGGACGAGGTGTACGTGCTCGCTCCCATGGCCTCGTTCGAGCTCGACTGCCCGTCCTCGGCCCTCGCGCGTATCGAACGCCAGCTGCGGCGGGCGACGACGCGGAGGCTGAAACGAGAAGCGGACAAGCTGCTGGCCGCGGGCATGTCAGTGACCATGCTGGCCCCCGGCCCGGAAGACCTCGAGGTCATCGGGGCCAACATGATGGATCCCCGGCGCCGGGTCGAGGTGTTCGAGACCGCGGTACGCACCACGTCGCGCTCGTTGGGTGCCGCTCGGACGCCCGCCAAGCACGGGGGGCTTCCCGCCGCGGGATGATCGGGCCCCATGAGGGTCTACCTGCCGGCCACTGTGAGTTCCATCGCCGCCGCGCTCGCTCCCGGATCCGCGCGGGAGCTAGGACCCGGTCGCGGTTTCGCTGTCACCCCTGGCATGCGGGAGTGGTACGCCAGCGGAGACACTGAGGAGCTCGAGTACCTCGCACTGTTGCTGGCAGCTGCCGCCAGCGTGCGTCTGATCAGTGCGGATCCGCAGGCCGCCCGGCGACGGGTCGTGGTCGCCGCTGACGTCGACCCGTCGGTGGTCGTCATCACCGAGGACGCAACGCGCGCGTCACGCGGCCAGATCGGCCTGACGCGACCGATCGGTTTCGGCCGGGTAGCAGCGGTGCACGTCGACGACGACACCGCGGTGGACGCCGTCCGTGCCGCGGCACTCGATCCGTCGGATGAGTTCGCCGCGGAGGAGGTCGCCGATCACGAGCTGCTCTGGTATGCGACTCAAGAAGTGGACGACCTGCTCGTGCGCCTTCAGGAGCATTAGGACGGCGGGCGCCCTGGCCGCTTACTTGTCGGGAGGCGTGCCCCGGCCCGGCAGGACCGTCACTAGCAGCATCGCTCCGAAGAACGCGGCCAGCAGGTAGAAACTCTGCGACATGATCAGCCGGCCGCCGCTCTGGACCGACTGACCGATCAGGAAGAACCCGATCGTCAACCCGAGCATGACGGCGGCAAATGCCCCGCGGGCCATGACGTCTCCTTCGGGTGTGCTGCCTTGACTGGAGATACATTAGCCCGCCGCAGCGACAATGGGCGGCCTCGGGCCGTGCGAGGCGGCGATCAGCCCCTCAGGTCGCGTGCCAACGCGGCGGTACGGGCAGGGACGGGGATGCGCGGCGCGAGCGCCCGGCGCGACGCCGGCTCGATGACCCCCTCCGCGGCAGCCTTCGCGACCGCCGAATCGGCGCGCTCGGCCAGCAGGTCGGCGGGTACCGGCCTGGACAGGAAGAAGCCCTGCGCCAGGTCGCAGCCGGCCAGGTGGAGTGCGGTGAGCTGCTCGGCCGTCTCCACTCCCTCCGCCACGACCGTCAGGCCGAGGCCGTGTGCGAGCGCCACCGTCGCTCCCACGATGGTGGCCGCAGCCTCGTCCTCGAGCATGTCGGCGACGAACGCGCGGTCGAGTTTGACCTCCGCAACGTCGATGCGGCGCAGGAAGGTCAGGCTGGCGTAACCGGTGCCGAAGTCGTCGACGGACAGGCGAATGCCGAGGTCGCGCAGGCGTGCCAGGACCGACTCGCATATCTCGGTGTCGTTCATGGCTGCGGTCTCGGTGATCTCCAGCACCAGCTTGCGGGCCGGGAGGCCATAGCGGGCGAGGATGCGGGCGACCTCGTCCGGGAGGTCACGGTGCATGAGGTTGCGGGCCGACAGGTTCACGGCGACGCCGACCCCGTGCAGGGAGGCGTCGGACTGCCAGCTCACGCAGCAGCGCACGGCTTCCTCGAGCACCTTGGCGGTGAACGGGCCGATCAGTGCGCTGTGCTCGATCACCGGTACGAACTCGGCAGGGGAGAGGTTTCCACGCGTCGGGTGGCGCCAGCGGACGAGGGCCTCCACGTTGCCCGGCAAACCGGTGCGAAGGTCGAGCTGAGGCTGGAAGTGCAGGTGGAGCTGATCGTCGGCGTCGAGGGCGCTCTGCAGGTCGGCCAGCAGCCCGAGCCGTTCGGGGCTGGCCAGGTCCTGCGAGGGGTCGTAGTGCACGACACTGTCGCCCCGGCGTTTGGCGTCATACATGGCGACGTCGGCGCAGCGCAGCAGGCTGTCGATGGTCGTGCCGTCGTCGGGATAGAGCGCCACGCCCGCGCTGGCCTCGACCGCCAGCCGCAGCCCGTCGATGGTGACCGGCACGCTGATCCGCTCGACCAGGGTGGCTGCCAGCCGGCCCGCGTCGATCTCACCTTCGAGCCGGTCGAGCAGCACCACGAACTCGTCGCCGCCGAGCCGGGCCACGCAGTCGCTGGTTCGCACCGAGGACGCCAGCCGGCTGCCGATCTCGACCAGCAGCTGGTCTCCGGCGGCGTGGCCGAGCGTGTCGTTGACGTTCTTGAAACCGTTCAGGTCAAGCAGGATCAATGCGCACCGGGTGCCCGCGGTGGACGCAGCCGTGAGGGTGCGGTCGGCGTTCTCGCCCAGCAACGCGCGGTTCGGCAGGCCGGTGAGTGTGTCGTGCTGGGCCGTGTGCAGCTGCTCGGCGTGGGCCAGCACCGTCTCGAGCGCGGCCGCTGTCGTATTGGCGAAGGTGACCAGGACGTCGCGCTCCTGGCGGGTCAGCCGTCCGGACTGCGCCACGTCAAGGGCCAGGAAGCCGAGGCTGCCCTTGCGGCCGATGAGCTCGACGACGACGCCGCTGTCCTCGACGCTCGGCTCCACCTGCGCGATCAGCCGCTGAGCAGACGGTTCGGATAGGCGCAGTTGAACGCTTCGGGCACCGAAGAGGTCAGCGGCGCGGCGGCGTACCTCATCGGTCATCTCGACCAGCGAGAGCGCGGGCATCGACGCGCTGGCTGCGGCCAGGCGGCGAAGCGCGTCACGCTCGGTGCCCTTGTGCATCTGCCGGTCGTTCGCCTGCCAGATCAGGATGAACAGCAGCGGAAGGGCGAGCAGGCTGGATCGGCTGTATCGCCAGGCGGCGAGGCAGAGCAGGCTCAGAATGATGTTGGCGCCGCTGTTCGCGAGGTAGCCGAAGGCGGTCGAGCGGGCCACCGTGAGCCAGCGGCCACCTCCCGTGGCGCTGACCGCTCCGGCGACCCAGCAGCTCAGGACGATCGTGGCGACCAGCCCCGTGACGGCCAGGGCGGGCCAGCTGGCGGGGGAGCCGACCTTGATCCCTAGCGGCCGCACCATCAGCAGGAACGCTCCGGCAGCGGCATACACCGTGAGCGGGGTGTTGAGCGTGTTGAAGAGCGTGCGCCGCCAGTCGCGCCTTCGGTAACGGTGCTCGACGAAGATCGCCAGCGTCTTCATCAGGACCAGTAGTGGCAGCGGGACGAACACCAGCCCGAGGATGAGGCTGGTTTCGCCCCAGGCCAGGCCGAAGCGCCGGGCACCGAGCGCGACCTGGACCTCAGCGAGCTCGCAGCCGAGCGCGAGGGCCAGGTTTGCGGCGACAGCGGCGACCGGAAGCGTCCAGCCCATGGACGACCACTGGACGAGCGCGCCGGCGACGGCGGCGAGCCCCAAGAAGGAGGTGATGGCGATCAGCCGGTCGATGGGCGCAAGGCGGGAACGCCGTAGCCGCGCCGCGGCCGAGGAAGGGGCTTGCTCGGCGGCGGACGCAGGCTCCTCGCGAACGGCTTCCCCGTCCGCCATCGCGCTCACAGGTTGATCTTTCGGAACGCTGAGGCGCCTGCCCAATGGGCTGTTCGGAGTACTCCGTGTCGGCCGCCAGAGTGGTGCATCCGGGAAGTGCTTCAGTTTTGGCCGGCCCGCGACGAACGAGAACCATCAGCTACCGCCTTCGGACATGACGAAGGCCGGACCCGCGGTGTTGCAGCACCGAGTGCCCGGCCTTGGCCACGAGAGAAAGGACTCAACTACCACCGAGGACTACGCATTGTGGCACCCCCTCTTCAACCACGGCACCCGGCACGAGTGCTACCTGTCTACTTAACGGGTTAACTGACGCGCTGCTAGCAGCGATGAGTACATGTCTTGTTGACAAAACGGGTATTTGGGGATGACACGCCCAGCGACTGACAATAAACCACCCGACCGGATGAATGGTCGGGGGCTTCAGGCTGCCCGGAATCAGGTGTCCCGCCCCGTTATAGCAGGCGAGCTTGACTACCGTGCGTGACCGACATGTGTGACGGATGTGTCATGTCCACCGCGCCGGCTCCCCGGACTCGGCCCGGACTCGGCCCGGACTCGGCCCGGACTCGGCCCGGACTCGGCCCTGACTCGGCCCGGACTCGGCCCGGACTCGGCCCGGACTCGGCCCGGACTCGGCCTGGATCAGCCCTGACCGGTATGCCTCCCGCGGGCACCGTCGACCAACGCGAAGACGACCGCGGCAAATCCAAGCGCACCCATCCATCCGACGGCGAGTCGTGCGTCGATCGCGGTGGCGAGCCCGCCCGCCGCGAGCACTCCCAGGCCCTGGCCGACCAACATGCCGGTACCCACCAGACCAAGTGCCCGTCCCCGCACCTCGGGGGCCACCAGGGCGACGAACGCCGTGCTCGCCAGGACGTTGAAGGCGAGGCCGAGCCCGGAGAGCAGTCCCATGGCGATCAGGACGTCGAGTGGCGGCTGACCCAGCCCGATCAGCAGGGGCGCGAGCGAGAGCAGGGCCAGCAGTTGCATGGCGCTCTGGCGGTGCTGGGCGGGTACCCGGGTGGCGAGCAGGGCCCCCACGACGGTGCCGGCGGGTTGTGCCGCAAGCAGTACGCCGACCGCCCAGGCCGCCGACCCGGTGTCGCGGGCGAGCGGTGCACCGAGCGCCTCGAAACCGATCACGAAGGTCGATGACGCCCAGGCCAGCAGAGCGAGCGAGCGCAGGCCCGGATTGCCCAGCACCAGGCGAACCGCCAGTCGCACGTCGCCCATCGCATGCGACCACCAGCGGCGTTGGTGAGTATCGGGATCGTCGCGGCAGCTGGGCGGGCGCGTAGCCCGCGCGCGACGAGGATCGCCGAGGCGACGAACGTCACCGCGTCCAGGATCAGCAGGACCGACGGCGACAGCACGATCAGCAGCACACCGGCCATCCCGAAGCCGCCGACCTGCGCCGCCTGCACGAGGATCTGGAGAACGCGTAGCCGGTGGGGTAGCGCTCGGCGGATAGCACGTCGGGAAGCAGCGCTCCGCGGGCGGCCTCGAAGGGTGCCTCGAAGAGTCCGGCGAGCGCCAGCAGCCCCAGAGCCAGCGGCAGCGGGATCGAGGGAATGGCGATCAGACCGATCAGCGGCGCCCGCACGAGGTCGGACGCGATCATGACCGACCGGCGCGGGCGCCGGTCGGCGAGGCCTGACAGCAAGGGCCCGCCGATGGCGGCTGGAACGAAGGTCAGGGCGTACGCGATCGCGGCCTGCAGCGCCGAGTCGGTGCGGTTGAAGACCAGCACCGAGAGCGCGACGCGGGCCAGCTGGTCGCCGGCCAGCGAGAAGAACTGCGTGATGATGAGGGTGCGGAATTCGAGATTGTGCAGCAGCGAGAGCATCGAAATGCGGCCCGGCGCCGACCGGCGCGGAGGCGGGCTCGGGCGCACGAAGCGTTCCCGTTGCCCGGGGAGCCCTCGTCCAGCACCGGAGGGAAAACCCGCGGCCACCCCGAGCGGCGGCGCTTCAGCGCGCGTGCGAGGGGGCTCCGGCGGCGCCATTGCGGGCACCACAGGAGGTTCTCCGGTCACGCTCCAACCTCCCTCTCGCCGCACTTTGTTGCCCTAGGCAGTATGTCGGCTCCGGTCCCTGACAGCGCAGTCCGATCGCGAAATAGGTGAGCGCCCGTCACGTGCTCGCTGATCCAGTCGTGGACTCCACCTCCAGGGTGCCTGGTCAGGTCGGATCGGGTTGGAGTAAGCAAGCGACATGAAGATGCGCACGCTGGGCCGCACCGGGGTCAAGGTCAGCCCGCTCTGCCTGGCGCGATGATGTTCGGCCAGTGGGGCAATCCGGACCATGACGAGTCGGTCCGCATCATCCACCGCGCGCTGGACGCCGGCATCAACTTCATCGACACCGCCGACGTCTACTCGCGCGGGCGAGTCCGAGGAGATCGTCGGCAAGGCGCTGCGCGGCGGCCGCCGCGATCGACGTCGTGCTCGCCACCAAGGTCGCACGCGCCGATGGGCGACGACCCGAACCACGCGGCAGCTCCCGGCGCTGGATCACGACGGAGGTGGAGAGCAGCCTGCGCCGGCTCGGTACCGACTGGATCGACCTGTACCAGGTCCACCGCCCCGACCCGACGACCGATATCGACGAGACGCTCGGCGCGCTGACCGACCTCGTCCGCAGGGCAAGGTCCGCTACTTCGGCCGCTCGACGTTCCCGGCCTCGCAGATCGTGGAGGCGCAGTGGGTCGCCGAGCGGCGCGGCCGCGAGCGCTTCGTCTGCGAGCAGCCGCCGTACTCGATCCTCGTGCGGGGCGTCGAGGCCGAGGTGCTTCCGGTGTGCGAGCAGTTACGGCATCGGGCGTGATCCCGTGGAGCCCGCTCGCCGGGGGCTGGCTGACCGGCCGGTTCCGCAAGGGCCAGGACGCGCCCAGATCCAACCGGGCCACCCGCGTCCCGGCCCGCTACGACCTCGCCGATCCCCGAGAACCAGCTCAAGCTCGAGGCCGTCGAGAGCTGGCGCTGCTCGCCGAAGACGCCGGGCATCACGCTGATCGACATGGCGCTCGGCTTCGTACTCGCCCACCCGGCGGTCACCTCGCCGATCATCGGGCCGCGGACGATGGAGCAGCTGGAGTCCCAGTTGGGCGCCGCCGACGTGCAGCTCGCGGCCGACGTGCTCGACCGCATCGACGAGATCGTCCCGCCGGGCAGCACGCTCAACCGCGCCGATGCAGGGTGGGATCCGCCCGCGTTGGTCAGCAAGCGGCTGCGGCGTCGGGGCTAGCCGATGACTGCATCCCCGGGCTCGGCTGAGCTCAACGCGCTGGCAGAAAAGTTCCGGCTCACCGGCCGCGTGGCCCTGATCACCGGCGCGGGCAAGGGCATCGGCGCCGCGATCGCGACGACGTTCGCCCAGGCGGGCGCCGACGTGGCCGTGACCTCGCGCACCGTCGACGACCTCGAAGCCGTGGCCGCGACGGTTCGGGAGTGCGGCCGGCGGGCACTCGTGCTGCCTGGGGACGTCAACGACCTGGACTTTCTTGGCCAGCTGGTCGAGCGCGTCGTGGCCGAATTCGGTGGCCTGGACATTCTGGTCAACAACGCCGGCGGGTCGATTTCGCGGCCATTCCTGAAAACCACCGTTGACCAGCTGGCGAAGTCTTTTCATTTCAACGTGCTCGTCCCGTTCGAGCTGAGCCGGCTCGCCGTGCCGCATCTTCTGCGCCGCGGCGACGCTGCGATCCTCAACATCGGCTCGGTGGTGGGTGAGCTGGCCGTGCGCGGGCAGTTCACCCACAGCCTCACCAAGTCGGCCGAGGGGCAGCTGACCCGGCTGATGGCCGCCGAACTCTCGCCGCGCATCCGGGTGAACGCCGTGCTTCCCGGAGCGATCGAGACCGATGCCCTGCGTGGCTGGCTCGAACGGTTCGGACCCGAGGTGCGCGAGCACATGATCTCGCAGACGGCGATGCGCCGGAACGGCCTGCCCCAGGACATCGCGAATGCGGCGCTCTTCCTGGCCAGTGACGCATCGTCATTCGTCACCGGAAAGTTGCTCATGGTCGACGGTGCCGCGAGCACCGGTCTGCTGCCGCGTGACATCCCTGACCTGATGCCGGCGGACGCCTCCGGTGAGGCAGCCGGGTAGCAGGTCACTCCCGCAAAGTCGGAACCGCACGGGGTGATCTTGATGATTGGCGCCCATCCGCCGGCGCTCCGGTCGGTGAATTGGGGGTCACTTGATATTCGGTGGCCCGGATGGTCTAAATTGCCGACACATATTTCAGGAAATACAGCAGCCTATCGCCATCCATTCCGGCAGGGCGGGCTTCGCGCACGGCCCGCAGTAGCCTGCAGCCTGAGGTGGTGGCGTTGACGCAGGCAGCGGATCGACCGGGTGAGGGTTCACCGAAGCTCGTCCATGTGCGCAAGGAGGACCTCTCGATCCCGGCCGGTCAAACCAGCGGCATGCAGCGCCTGGAAGCCATCTCCGGCACGTCCGCGGGCGCCGGCGCTCTCTGGATGGGCGAGAGCCACGTGGCCGCCGGCTCCAGATCGGCCGACCATCACCACGGCGAGTCCGAGAGCGCCATCTTCGTCCTGTCGGGGCATCCGGAGTTCGTGTTCCTCGAGGGCGGGGTGGAACGGAGGATCTGCACCCAGCCGGGCGACTACGTCTTCGTGCCGCCGTTCGTCCCGCATCGCGAGGAGAATCCGTCGCCGGACGAAGATGCGGTCGTCGTCCTGGCGCGAAGCACGCAGGAGGCAATCGTCGTGAACCTCGCGAGCCTTTTCGGCGGCTAGCCCGCCGGCAGCCCTTCGCCGGCTGCCGCCCCGTCCCTGACGCCGGTTTTGACGGGGCCGATGACGCCCCAACTCGGGACGTTGTGCTCTCCCTTCTGGGTCGTGAGCTGCGACACGCTGGACAGGCCCGCCTTGTCCCCCACCAGGAGGCTTGCCATGCTCGGTCTCGACGCCGACATCCTCGAAGCGACACTCGACGCGATCCGCGAGTTCGCCGAGCGTCAGCTCCCGGTCGAGCGTCAACTCCAGCTCGACCACGAGGACGAATGCCCCGTCGAGATGGTGCGGGCCATGTGCGGCGACGAGCTGGGCGTGCAACTGCTCTTCATCCCGGAGGAGTACGGCGGGATGGGCGGCGGGACGTTCGACGTCTACCGGGTCTGCGAGGCCATGGCCCGCATCGACCTCGGGGTGGCGACGAGCGTGCTGGCGACGTTCCTCGGCAGCGACCCGATTGTCGTCGGCGCGACCGCGGACCAGAAGAAGAAGTGGCTCACCCAGATCGCCGAAGAGGGCACCCTGCTGGCGTACGGCGCGACCGAGCCCGAGGCCGGCAGCGACCTCGGTGCCCTGAAGACGAGGGCCGTCCCGGTCGAGGAGGCCGGCCACGTCGTCAGCTACCGGATCACCGGCCGCAAGCAGTGGATCAGCAACGGCGGCATCGCCGACGTGGTCACGGTGCTCGCCAACGCTCCCGGCGGGCCCACGTGGTTCTACGTCAAGTCCGACAGCCCGGGCTTCACCGCGGCCAAGCCCGAGGACAAGCACGGCATCCGGCTGTCGAACACGGCGGCGCTCTACTTCGATGACGTAAGTGTCGACGCCGATGATCTGATCGGGCTGGTCGAGGGGCAGGGCCTGGCGCAGGCGCAGGCGGTGTTCGGCTACACCCGGCTCATGGTTGCCGCGTTCGGCCTCGGCGGCGGATGGTCGGCGCTGGACCGGGCGATCGCGTACTCCCTGGAGCGGCGGGCTGCCGGTACCCCGCTGGCGGAGAAGCAGGGCTACACCCACAAGCTGCTCGTCCCCCACGCCGTGCGGCTGGAGGCGGCTCGCTCGTTCATCGAGGAGACCGCGACCCGGATCGACGACGGGGAGGAGAACCTGCAGACCGAGGGCGCGATCGCGAAATACCTGGCGAGCGAGTTCGGCAACGCCGCCGCTGAGGCGAGTATCCAGGCGTTCGGCGGCTACGGGTACACCAAGGAATACCTGGTCGAGAAGATCAAGCGGGACGTGCGCATCACCACGATCTACGAGGGCACCTCAGAGATCCTCGAGATGACGATCGCTCGTGACCGATGGCAATCCCACCTGAAGACGCGTGGCGAGCACTACCGCCGGGAGGCGGCTGCGCTGGCTCCGCTGGCGGCGACGGCTCCGGAGTGCGGCGCCGACGTTGCCGCGCTCGCCCTTTCCGCGCTCGCCGAGGTGCTCGAGTCGGCGCGGATCGGCCGGCTCACGCGTAGCCAGCACGTGCTGTTCAAGCTCGGCGAGCTCATCGCCAACGCGGAGACCGCCGCAGCTTTCGCCCGTCGCGCCGCCCGGGCGCTTGCCGGCACCAGCTACGAGAAGACCGACCGGGGCTTCGAGCCCGCCGCCGTGGCCGCCATGAGCCGCATCTTCGCCCGTGAGGCGGCGCTGAAGGTCGCCTCCGAAGGGGTGCGGCTGCTGCGCGGCACGCCGGGGTTGGTGCCCGGTGCTCCGGGCGCGATCGCCGCCAGCCTGCGCTTCGACCTGATCGAGCAATCTCAAGACGGGCTCATCGACGACATGGACTTCGTCCGCGCCGCGCTCTACGCACGGCCCGCCGGCCACCGCTGACGGCGCCGTTTGCACCGCCACCCATCAGCTACCGCTGTCGGGAATCCATAACTGGAGCAACAACATGACCGGTCCAACCCCCTCTGGCCGCCTTCGTCCCGCCGTTCCGCCGACACCGATAGCCATTGTGGGAATGTCCGCGGTGATGCCGGACGCGCCGAACGCCGCCGCGTTCTGGGACAACATCAAAGGCGGTCGGTACTCCATCACCGATGTCCCGCCGGAGCGCTGGGATCCGGCGCTCTACTACGACGCCGACCCCAAGGCGCCGGGCAAGAGCTACTCGGCAATCGGCGGCTGGGTGCGCGACTTCGAGTGGGATCCGTTCGCCTGGAAGCTTCCGATCCCGCCGCGGGTGGGCGAGCAGTTCGACGAGGGCCAGAAGTGGTCAGTGGCGCTGGCGCGCACTGCCCTGATGGATTTTGGCTGGCCCGAAAAGCCCATGGATACGGAGCGTTGCGCGGTCATCATCGGCAGCGCCATCGGCGGCGAGAAGCACTACGCCACCAACATGCGTATCCAGTTCCCGGAGTTCGAGCGGGAACTGCGCGCGGCGCCGAGCTTCGCGAGCCTTCCGGAAGGGGTGCGCGAGTCGGTCATCGCCGAGGCGCACAAGTCCTTCGACATGCTGACGCCCGACATCACCGAGGACACCATGCCGGGCGAGCTGGCGAACATCATGGCCGGCCGGGTCGCCAACCTGTTCAACCTGCGCGGTCCCAACTTCACCACGGATGCTGCCTGCGCGTCCGGGCTCGCGGCCTTGAGTGCCGCCGCCAATGGCCTTGCCGTAGGAGACTTCGATTCCGCGATCGCGGGCGGGATCGACCGCAACATGGGTATTGCCGCCTTCGTCAAGTTCTGCAAGATCGGTGCGCTGTCGGCAACCGGGACCCGCCCGTTCGACGCCGGCGCCGACGGCTTCGTGATGGGCGAAGGCGGAGCCCTGTTCGTCCTCAAGCGGCTGGCCGACGCCGAGCGCGAGGGTGACCACATCTATGCGGTGATTCTTGGCGTCGCCGGCTCTTCGGACGGTAAGGGTAAGGGCATCACGGCTCCGAACCCGGTGGGTCAGAAGCTGGCCGTCGAGCGCGCGTGGAGCCGGGCCGGGGTGGACCCGGCCACGATCGGGCTTATCGAGGCGCATGGCACCTCCACCCGCGTCGGTGACGTCGGCGAGGCGCAAGCACTCACCGAGGTGCTGCTGGCGGCCGGTGCCAAGCCGGGCACCATCGCGCTGGGAAGCGTCAAGTCCAACATCGGCCACCTCAAGGCGGCTGCGGGGGCCGCGGGACTGTTCAAGGCGGCGAAGTCGCTGTCGGATCAGGTGCAGCCACCGAGCCTGCACTTCCAGACGCCGAATCCCAACATCGACTGGGCCAACACCCCGTTGAAGGTCAACACCGAGCTTCGCGAGTGGGCCGCTCCGGCGAGTGGCGTGCGTACCGCTGGCGTGAGTGCGTTCGGCTTCGGCGGCGCCAACTTCCACGTAGCGCTCGAGGAGTACGTGCCCGGTCGGCACCGTGACGACGAGCGCAGCCGCTCGTTCGCCGGTGCAGATATCCCTGCAACTGCTGTCACTTCGGCGACCTCCGCCGGCGGGCCGGCTGCCGCCAAGGCTCCGCTGCGCGGGGCGATGGTGGTCGGTGCCGCTGATGACACCGCGCTCGCTGCTCGGCTCGAGCAGGTGGCCCGCGACGCCGTCAGCCTCGCCGCCGTAGCACCGGCCGCTCCGGCGCGAGCGGACCTGGCCGCGCCGGTGCGCGTTGCCATCGACTACGCCGACGCGGCCGACCTGTCGGACAAGGCCACCAAGGCACGTGAGGCGCTGCTGTCCGGGCAGCCGGTGCGCTGGCGGCCGCTGCGCACCCGCGGTGTCTTCCTCGGCCGCGGGCCGGCAAAGAAGGTGGCATTCCTTTTCACCGGACAGGGCTCGCAGTACGTCAACATGCTGAAGGGGCTGCGCGACAGCGAGCCCGTCGTGGCCGAGACCTTCGCCGAGGCCGACGCCATCATGACGCCGCTGCTCGGGCGTCCGCTGTCGGAGTTCGTCTTCGGTGACGATTCTGACCCGGCCGAGAAGGCCCGCCTCACCCAGCAGTTGCTGCAGACCGAGATCACCCAGCCGGCCGTCCTGACCGCAGACGCCGCCCTGATGGCGCTGCTCGGTGAGTACGGGATGCGTCCCGACATGGTGATGGGGCACAGCCTTGGCGAGTATGCGGCCCTCGTTGCTGCGGGCTCCCTGACGGTTCCGGCGGCACTGGAGGCTGTGAGCGCTCGCGGCCGGGAAATGGCCGGGATCAGCGTCGACGACAACGGGGTCCTGGCAGCGGTCATGGCTCCGCTCGAGGAGGTCCAGCGGATCGTTGACACGGCCGATGGATATGTCGTCGTGGCGAACGTGAACAGCAGCCGCCAGGCCGTCATCGGCGGAGCCACGCCCGCGGTGGAGAAGGCCATCGAGCGGATCGCCGCGGCCGGAGGCACCGCCGTCCAGCTGCCGGTCAGCCACGCGTTCCACACCTCGATCGTGGCGCCTGCGAGCGCCCCGCTGCGCGACCAGCTGCGCCGGCTGAACGTCCAGCCTCCGCGCATCCCGCTGATCGCCAACGTGCACGGCGGCTTCTACCCGACCGTCCCCGGCTGCCAGGAAGAGATCATCGAGCTGCTCGGACGTCAGGTCGCCGAGCCCGTCCAGTTCGTGAAGGGCCTGGAAACCCTGTACGACAGCGGCGCCCGGGTCTTCGTCGAGGTCGGGCCGAAGAAGGCGCTGCACGGCTTCGCCGAGGACGTCCTCGGCAAGCATGACGACGTCACGGTGCTGTTCACCAACCACCCGAAGTTCGGCGATGCCGTCAGCCTGAACCAGGCGCTGTGCGGGCTGTACGCCGCCGGTCTCGGTACTGCTGTCGACGACGTGAAAAGCGACGACGTGAAAAGCGTGGCGCCGCAGGTGGTTTCGGCAGCCCAGCCCGTCCAGTCAGCGCCGGCCACCGCGCCTGCCGGGCTACCTCGTCCGCCTGTCGCGTCCGCCCAAGCAGCCCCCGTACCCGGCAGCGATCGCTTCCACGACATCGGTGTCTTCATCGCCGACATCGTGGACCGCGGTCGTCAGCTCTTCGGGGCCCCGGCGCCTTCCAGCAACGGGCATGCGCCGACCAGCGCGCCGGTGGTCATCAGCGGCGCGTCCCTCGGCCTGCCCGGCACCGATCGCGTCTTCGACGACGGCAACGTCGCTCGCATCCTGTCCGGGCAGCAGTTCATCGACGCGATTCCGCCGCGGCTGCGCAAGCGCATTCTCGACAAGAACATCACGCGTCTGGTCAAGAGCGAAGACGGATCGGCCTCCTGGCTGACCCTCAGCAACGAGAGCGAAATCATCAAGCTCGCCGGACGCGCCGGCGCGCTCGATGCCGTCACCGAGTTCGGTATCGATCCCGACCGTGATGCCGCCCTCGACGAGGTCACCCGCCTCGCGATCGGCGCGGGCATCGACGCGCTGCGCGACGCGGGGATCCCGCTCGTGCTGCGCTACCGCACCACCAGCATCGGTACCGAGCTGCCGGACCGCTGGATGCTGCCCGAGGAGCTGCGCGACGGCACCGGCATCGTCTTCGCGTCCGCGTTCCCCGGGCTCGGCTCGTTCGCCGACGAGCTCGAGCGCTACTTCGTGCACGCGGGACGGCTGCACGAGATCGACTCGCTGGTGGCCGTTCGCGCCCGGGTGATCGACGGCGACGCTGCCGCCGCCGATCTCGACAGCCGTATCCGCGAACTGCGGTCGGCGCTGGAGGCCGAGCCGTACGTCTTCGATCGCCGCTTCCTGTTCCGCGTGCTCTCGATGGGCCACTCGCAGTTTGCCGAGATCATCGGCGCGCGCGGTCCCAACACCCAGGTGAACGCTGCCTGCGCGAGTGCCACCCAGGCCATCGGCGTCGCCGAGGACTGGATCAAGACCGGCCGTTGCCGCCGGGTGCTCGTGATCTCGGCCGACGACATCTCCCACGACCACCTCCTGGAGTGGATGGGCTCCGGCTTCCTCGCGACCGGCGCGGCGGCGACCGACGAGCGGGTCGAGGATGCCGCGCTGCCGTTCGACAACCGGCGCCACGGAATGCTCATCGGCATGGGGGCGGCAGCCTTCGTCCTCGAGTCCGCCGAGGCCTGCCGCGAGCGGGGCATCGCCCCCTTGTGCGAGGTGCTGGCGACCGTCATGGCCAACAGCGCCTTCCATGGCACCCGGCTGGACATCGACCACATCGCCCAGGTGATGGAAGGCCTCGTCGCGGCTGCTGAGAAGGAGCACGGCATACGGCGTGCTGATATTGCCAGTCACGCGATGTTCATGTCACACGAGACGTATACCCCTGCCCGGGGCGGAAGCGCCGCCGCTGAGATCAACGCTCTGCGCAAGGTCTTCGGCGCAGCCGCCGACTCCGTGGTCGTCACGAACACCAAGGGTTTCACCGGACACGCGATGGGTGCGGGCATCGAGGACGCGGTCGCCGTCAAGGCGCTCGAGACCGGAATCATGCCGCCGATTCCCAACTTCCGTGACGTGGATCCGTCGTTGGGTGCGCTGAACCTGTCACGCGGCGGCGAGTACCCGCTGGAGTACGCGCTGCGGCTGGCGGCCGGGTTCGGATCGCAGATCTGCATGTCGCTGGTCCGCCACGTGCCCTCACCGACGGGCGTGCGGCCGCGTCCCGACCAGCTGGGCTTCCAGTACCGGGTCGCCGATGAGACGGTGTGGCGCAACTGGCTGCGGCGCATCAGCGGGCAGGATGACCCCGCGCTCGAGGTCGTCACCCGACGGCTGCGAGTCGTCGACCCCGGGCTCGCCGGGCGCCGGCCGGTCGCGGCTCCTGCGGCGGTGATGCCTGCTCCGGTGGCCGTCAGCGCTCCGGCTCCGGTGACTGCGCCGCCGGCTCCTGTCGTGCCCGCTGGCGTTGCGGTAGCGGCTCCTGTTGCGGTAGCGGCTGCTCCCTCCGCCGCTGAGCCTGCGGGTGACGACGTTCTGGAGCGGGTGCTGGCGATCGTGGCGGAGACGACGGGTTATCCGCCGGAGATGCTGGACCCGGAGTTGGACCTGGAGGCGGATCTGGGTGTTGACACGGTGAAGCAGGCGGAGGTGTTTGCTGCGGTGCGGGCCGCGTTCGAGATTGCGCGGGATGACAACCTGCAGCTGCGCGATTATCCGACGTTGTCGGCGGTTGTGGGCTTCGTTCGCGAGCGTGCGGCTCTCCCGGCGGCGGTGGCCGCACCGGCGGCTCCTTCGATTCCGGCCCAGGCGGCCCCGGTGGAGGGCGCACCCGCAGCGGCCACGAACGACGACGTTCTGGAGCGGGTGCTGGCGATCGTGGCGGAGACGACGGGTTATCCGCCGGAGATGCTGGACCCGGAGTTGGACCTGGAGGCGGATCTGGGTGTTGACACGGTGAAGCAGGCGGAGGTGTTTGCTGCGGTGCGGGCCGCGTTCGAGATTGCGCGGGATGACAACCTGCAGCTGCGCGATTATCCGACGTTGTCGGCGGTTGTGGGCTTCGTTCGCGAGCGTGCGGCTCTCCCGGCGGCGGTGGCCGCACCGGCGGCTCTTTCGATTCCGGCCCAGGCGGCCCCGGTGGAGGGCGCACCCGCAGCGGCCACGAACGACGACGTTCTGGAGCGGGTGCTGGCGATCGTGGCGGAGACGACGGGTTATCCGCCGGAGATGCTGGACCCGGAGTTGGACCTGGAGGCGGATCTGGGTGTTGACACGGTGAAGCAGGCGGAGGTGTTTGCTGCGGTGCGGGCCGCGTTCGAGATTGCGCGGGATGACAACCTGCAGCTGCGCGATTATCCGACGTTGTCGGCGGTTGTGGGCTTCGTTCGCGAGCGTGCGGCTCTCCCGGCGGCGGTGGCCGCACCGGCGGCTCTTTCGATTCCGGCCCAGGCGGCCCCGGTGGAGGGCGCACCCGCAGCGGCCACGAACGACGACGTTCTGGAGCGGGTGCTGGCGATCGTGGCGGAGACGACGGGTTATCCGCCGGAGATGCTGGACCCGGAGTTGGACCTGGAGGCGGATCTGGGTGTTGACACGGTGAAGCAGGCGGAGGTGTTTGCTGCGGTGCGGGCCGCGTTCGAGATTGCGCGGGATGACAACCTGCAGCTGCGCGATTATCCGACGTTGTCGGCGGTTGTGGGCTTCGTTCGCGAGCGTGCACAGCTGACCGGGGCCGCTGCCCCCGCGGTGACGCCGGAGGCTGCCGCACCGGCTGCAACGGCGGCTGCCGCCGCGCCGGAGCTCACCGGCTTCCCGGCGCCTGCGCTGGGCAGCCTTGACGCTGCGAACGCCATCGTGCGCCGCGTGCCGGTTCCCGTGCTGCGGCCCGCGCTCGCCCAGTGCCGGGCGACCGGTGTGGTGCTCGACGGCGACGCTCGCGTCGTGCTTGCTGCCGACCTCGGCGGTGTCGGTGATGCGCTTGCCAAGCGGCTCGACAAGCTCGGCGTCACCGTGCTGCGCCTTGACCCTGCCGCCGGCGCGGAAGCCATCAGCGAGCGTCTCGACGGCTGGCTGGCCGATGGTCCGATCACGGGTGTCTACTGGCTTCCCGCGCTCGACGAGGAGGGACCTGTCGACGCGATGGACCACGCCTCCTGGCGTGAGGCGCTGCGCGTGCGAGTGAAGAACTTGTACGCCACCATGCGCCGGCTGAACGCGGGCGCTCCATTCCTCGTCACGGGTACCCGGCTCGGCGGCCGGCACGGCTACGACCCTGCGGGTGCTACCAGCCCGCTCGGCGGTGCGGTCACCGGCTTCGCCAAGGCGTACAAGCGCGAGCAGCCCGACGCTCTTGTCAAGGCGGTCGATTTCGCCGCCTCGCGCCGCACTGCCCGGCTGGCTGACGTCCTGGTTGACGAGACCCTGCGCGACCCGGGCTGCGTCGAGGTCGGCATGGACGACGTCGGTGCCAAGGCCTCCGCCGGCGATGGGGGACGTCCCACATTCCGCTGGGGAGTCGGCCTTCACGAGCAGCCGGCTGCGGACGGCAACCCGGGGATGGACCTCAACCCCGGCAGCGTCTACGTGATCACGGGAGCGGCAGGGAGCATCGTCTCGGCGATCTCCGCCGACCTCGCCCGATCCGGTGGAGGGGGCGTCTTCCACCTGCTGGACCTCACGCCGGCGCCGGACCCGGATGACACGGATCTGCGGCAGTTCTTCACCGACAAGGAGGGGCTGAAGACGTCGTTGATCGCCCGGATGAAGGCGGACGGGACGAAGCTGACCCCGGTCATGGTCGAGAAGGAACTCGCCCGCATCGAGCGCCTTGCCATGGCAGAGGCCGCGATCGCTGCCGTCACGCAAGCCGGGGGGACGGCGCACTACCACTGCGTCGACCTCACCGATGCCGAGGCGGTCGAGCAGGTGATGGCCGGCGTCGCCAAGGATCACGGGCACGTCGACGTGGTGCTGCTTGCCGCGGGCGTGGAAATCAGCCGGCTGCTGGAGCAGAAGGAGCCGCGGGAGTACGACCTCGTCTTCGGCGTGAAGAGCGACGGGTGGTTCAACGTGCTGCACGGGCTGGCCGACACCCCGGTAGGTGCGACGGTCGCGTTCAGCTCCGTCGCGGGACGCTTCGGAAACGTCGGGCAGACCGACTACTCCGCGGCGAACGACCTGCTGTGCAAGCTGACGTCCAACCTGCGCCGGACCCGCCCGGACGTGCGCGGCATTGTCATCGACTGGACGGCCTGGGGCGGCATCGGCATGGCGACCAGGGGCTCGATCCCGGCGGTGATGGCAGCAGCCGGCATTGACATGTTGCCGGCCGAGGCAGGCATCGCCACGATTCGCCGTGAGCTCACGGCCGGGGGCACGCGCGGCGAGATCGTTGTCGCCGGGCGGCTCGGCATGATGGGCGCGGAGTTCGACGAGACCGGGGGCCTTGACCCGGCCACGGTCGACCTGTCCAGCGCCGGTCCGATGATCGGCCGGATCACCGGAATGGGCATCCTCACCGGCCTGTCGGCCGAGGTGGATCTCGATCCCACCGTGCAGCCGTTCCTGAACCACCACCGCATCGACGGCACGGCTGTGCTGCCGGGCGTGATGGGGATCGAGGGCTTCGCGGAGCTGGCCGGGCTGCTGCTGGCGGGCTGGTCGGTGAGCGGGGTGGAGGACGTCGAGTTCGTCGAGCCGGTGAAGTTCTACCGCGACGAGCCCAGAACACTTCACCTGTCGGCGATCCTGCGCGACGGCGACCCGGCCGGCGGTGACCTCGTGGCCGACTGCACCCTGACCGCGTCGCGCACGCTGGTGACGAGTCCGGAGCCAGTGGTGACCGAACACTTCCGGGCCCGCGTACGGCTGACGGCGAAGCCCGCGCCTGCCGAGAAGGGGGAGGCCGCGCCCAAGGCGGCGGAGGTCACGACGACCACCGACGAGCTCTACCAGGTCTACTTCCACGGCCCGGCATATCAGGTGCTCGGCCGCGCGTGGCGCACCGATGGCGCGGTAGCCGGCGAACTTTCCGCCGATCTGCCCGACAACCACGTTCCCCCGGACAAGCCCCTCGCTGCCAAGCCGCGGCTGATCGAGCTGTGCTTCCAGACGGCGGGGCTGCTCGGGTTGGCCACGGAAGGCGCTCTCGGGCTGCCACAGGCGATCGGACGGGTGCTCTTCCCGGCCTATCCTGCGTCGGGGACGAGGGAACCGGCGGGCCTGGTGGCGGTGGCGACACCGCGCGGCGACGACCTGTTCGACGTCCGGGTGGTCGACAGCAAGGCACGGACAGTGTTGCGCCTTGAGGGATACCGGACGGTCACTTTCCCCGCTCCGGTCGCTGCGCAGCGGCTGGAGCCCCTTCGCCGAGCGGTGGGCAGCTGACCCGCGGGCAGCTGCCGCCGATCCGCCGGCGGTGAAGGAGGCGCGCATGTCCGCCGATGAGAACCGCCTGCGGCGATTGGCCATCCTCAGCGCTGCGGAGCCGGCGAGCCGCGTGCTCAACGCGGTGGCGGAACTGCAGCGTTCGGGCGGCCCGAGCTACCACACGATCGCGCTGTTCCCCGAGCAGGACCGGCGCGCGTGGTACGTCCGCTCGGCCGACGAGTCGATCTGCTACGGAGGCGACCAGCTCGATCTGGAGGCGCTCGAACGTGCACTTGTCACGTGCCGGGCCACGGCGGTGTGGGTCGGCTGGGGCGCCGCCGCCGAGCACGTGGGCTTCGTCCGGCTGTGCGAACGATTGGGCGTCACTTTCGTCGGCCCGTCTGCAGCCGCGCTGAGCCGGGTGGTCGACCGGATCTCGGCGAAAAACCTTGCCGAAGCGGCCCGCGTCGACGTGGTGCCCTGGAGCGGTGGGGTCGTGGAAACTGCTGCCGATGCTCAGGTCGCTGCCTCCCGGCTCGGCTATCCGGTGCTCGTCAAGGCTGCCGCCGGCGGTGGGCGGCAGCGCATCCGGATGGCCGACGCGCCAGAGTCGCTCGCCAAGGCGATGCAGGCGGCGGCGGCCGACGCCGAACGCCATTTCGGCGACTCGCGGATCTATCTCGAAGCATGGGTACCCCGCGCGCGCCAGGTCGAGGTGCAATTCATCGCCGACGCCGGCGGCCATCTGTGGATGCCCGGGATCCGCGATTGCACGGTGCAACGCGGCCATCGCAAGATGCTGGAGGAGTCGTCCTCGCCGGCGCTGACCGCCGACCAGCAAGCCGCCTTGCGGGAAGCGACGGCGAGGATCGTCACGGCCACGGGCTTGGTGAACGCGGGGACGGTCGAGTTCTTCTGCGACCCGGAAGATTCTGCGGTGCTGCCCCGGCTGGTGAAGGTCAACGCGAGGTTGCAGGCGGCTCACGCGGTCACCGAGTTCACCAGCGGGATCGACCTTGTCAAGCTGCAGTTGCACATCGCCGAAGGCGGGCTGCTCGAGGGATCGGTGCCCGAGCCCACGGGTCACGCGGTCGAGGTCCGGTTGCACGCTGAGAGCGAGACCGGCGAGTTCGCTCCCGCACCGCCGGTCATCGACTACTTGCGGCTGCCGTCCGGGCCGGGCATCCGGGTGGACGTGGGCGTCACCGAGGGAGACGAGGTTCCGCCGGCGGCCGACTCGCTGATCGCCAAGATCGTCGCGTGGGCACCGGGCCGGCAGGAGTCGCTGGCACGGCTCAGTCGGGCAGTGAACCAGGCGTCGATCGTGGTGCGTGGGGCCGCTACCAACAAGGCCTTCCTGCAGAGCCTCGTGGACCATCCGGACGTGCGGGCGGGCCGGCTGCACACCAGTTGGCTCGACGGCGCGCTGGCCCGCGGTGAGTTCGCACCGGAACGCTTCGCCGACGTCGCCTTGCTCGCCGCGGCCACCGAGGCGTACGAGCAAGACGCCGACACCATCCGCCAGCGGTTCCTGACGTCCGCCTCGCGTGGCCGGCCTGAACTTGACGACGAGGTCGGCCATCGCATCCAGCTGCGCCACCGCGGCGCGTCGTACGACTTGCACGTGTTGAAGGTGGCCGGTGAGCGCTACCGGGTGCGGGTCGATGGCGTGCCGGTCGATCTGACGGTCCGGTCGGTGAGTCGCTTCGAGCGGCGGGTCACCCGCGGGGGCCATCGCCATCGGGTGCTGACGGTGACCGAAGGCCTGCGTTACTTCGTCGAGGTCGACGGGGTCAGCCACAGCCTGTCGCGTGACGACGGCGGAATCATCCGGGCGCCTGCACCGGGAGTTGTGGTCTCGGTCCGGGTACGGCCGGGTGACGAGGTTGCTGAAGGCGACACGGTCGCGGTCATCGAGATGATGAAGATGGAGCTCGCTGTGCCGGCCCCGTTCGCGGGACGGGTGCGCGAGGTCCAGGCGGTCATCAATGTTCAGGTTGATGCGCGGGCCCCGCTGGTCCAGCTCGACCGGACGGTCGACGGTGGACCAGGGTCTCGCACCGACGGTCGGCTCACGTTCACCGACGGCGCCGGGGAGCAGCCCGCTGCCGGCGACACGCTCGAGGTGGTCTATGACGGCCTTCGAGCACTCGCCCTGGGCTACGACCTCGAGGCTGGTGACACGACGCGCTTGCTGGCCGCGCAAGCCGCGTTCGCCGCGGAGGAGAGACGCGCCGCGAGCGGTGACCTGCGCCGCCGTGAGAACGAATTTCTCGAGCTGTTCACCGACATGTGCGCGCTCTCGCAGCGGGTGGCCGGCGCAGCCGCGGACTTCGGCGGCGGTATCGTGCCGGACGCCGCGAGCGCGGGCATCGAGCAGGCGCACAGCCCGCAGCAGTACCTGTACACGTTCCTGCGCTCACCGGGCCGGGCCGTGGACGCCGTGCCTGCATGGTTTGTCAGGCGCCTGGAATCGGCGCTGGCGCGCTACGGCATCCAGAGCCTGGCGTGGCCCAGCACCCCGATGGAACATGCGCTGGTACGGCTGTTTCGCGCGACGCTGCGGGTGAATTCACTCGTCCCGGCCGTCACGCAGATCCTTGACCGGCGGGTCGAGCAGCACGCGTGGCTGCCCGCGCAGGAGACGGAACTCGCCCGTGAGCGCGGCCGGCTCAACGACCTCGTGCTGGCTGCCCAGTCGCGCTATCCGGGTGTCGCGGACCTCGCTGACGAGATCCGCTTCCGGTGGTTCGACGCGCCCTTGCTGGACAGCGTGCTCGCCGGCTGGCGCGGCGAGGCGGAGCAGGCGCTGGGCTACCTGCGCGACGATCCGGACCGCGGCGATCGGGCGCAGCTGATCGCCGGACTCGTCGCTTCCCCGCAACCATTGCGTCCGATGCTGCTCGACTGGTACCGGCGCAGCGACGCCCGGATGCAGGGGGTCCTGCTGGAGACGGCGACCCGCCGCTACTACCGCATCCGAGAGCTGAAAGACCTGCAAATACTGGGTGAACCGGGTGGGCTGTGCTGCGCGGCTGAGTTCGACGAGCCGTCCGGTCACGTGTATCTCGGTGTCGCCTTCGGCGAGCTGGAGGCATTGGCCGAGCTCGTCGCGAGCGTTTCCGCCCTGCTGGATGCTGTGGCCGCTGCGGGCCCGCCGGGGCAGGATCGGCGCGGCATCCTCGACCTTCACCTGTGGACCGATCTCCCGCTGCGCACCATCGACGAGATCGAGGCAGCGCTACGCGAGCGGCTGGCCGCTGCGGGCTGGGACCACCCACGCCGGCGCAGCGCCCTGCTCTGCCGTCTCGACTTCACGCTCACTGTCCCCGGCAAGGGCGAACGCGGGGCGCAGACCTACCACGTCAGCTACGTGTGCACGGATGAGGGCGCTGGCGGCGACCTGGTCGAGGATCGCCGGCATCGCAACATGCATCCGATGCTGGCCGAACGACTCGACCTCGGCCGGCTCGCGGAGTTCGAGATCGAACGGCTCGATTCCGTCGAGGACGTCTACCTTTTCCGCGGGGTGGCACGTGCCAACAGCCGCGACGAGCGGCTGTTCGTCGTCGCCGAAATCCGTGACGTCACGCCTGCACTCGATGAGACGGGGCAGATCGTCGGGCTCCCGCACATGGAACGGATGTTCCAGCAGGCGCTGTCCGCGATTCGCCGTTACCAGGCCCATCGCACGCCAGGCAAGCGCCTGATGCACAACGAGGTCTGGCTCTACGTGCGTCCGGAATGGATCCTGCGCGGGTCCATCTGGCCTGAGCTGACGCGCCGCTACGCCCCCGCTGCGAGGGCACTCGGAGTCTCCGAGGTGGTCATCAGAGTCCACACTCCGGGGCCCTCAGGCGCCGATTCGCCAGCTGAACTACACATATCGACGCAACCTGCCGGGGGCGTGGTCATGCGCATCATGCCGGTGCAGGACCGTCCGATTCCGCCGATGTCGGAGTACGAGTGGCGGGTACTGCAGACGCAGCGGCGGGGCGCTTACTACCCGTACGAAATCATCAAGATGCTGACGCCGCCAACCGACGCAACGTCCGACTTCCCGCCGGGCGACTTCGTCGAGTTCGACCTGGACGAGCATGACCGGCTCGTTCCGGTCGACCGCCCGTACGGGGAGAACGCGGCGAACCTCGTCGTCGGCGTGCTTCGCAACTTCACCGCCGACGCATCCCGAGGGCATGGCGCGGGTCGTGCTGCTGGGTGACCCGAGCCGCAGCCTCGGCGCGCTGGCCGAGCCGGAGTGCCGGCGCATCAACGCCGCGCTCGACCTTGCAGAGCGCCTGCGGGCTGCCGCTGGAGTGGTTCGCGCTGTCCGTCCGGTGCGCGGATCTCGATGGAGCAGCGGCACCGAGAACATGGACTGGATCGCGCGCGTCCTGCGCCGCATCATCGAGTTCACGCAAGCCGGCGGCGAGATGAACGTCGTCGTCACCGGCGATCAACGTCGGCGCCCAGCCGTACTGGAACGCCGAGGCGACGATGCTGATGCACACCCGCGGCATCCTCGATCATGCTGCCGGAGAGCACGATGGTGCTGACCGGCAAGCAGGCGCTCGACTTCTCGGGCGGCGTCTCGGCCGAGGACAACCTCGGCATCGGCGGCTACGAGCGCGTGATGGGCCCCAACGGGCAGGCGCCAGTACTGCGCGCGCAGACCTGAACGACGCGTGCCAGCCTGCTGCTGCGCCACTACGAGCACACCTACGTCGTCCCGGGCGAGCGCTTCCCGCGCCGGCTGCCGACGGCCGACCCGGTCGACGCGCGACGTCCGCGAATCGCCGCACGCGCCACATCGACGGCATCGGCTTCGCGACCGTGGGGGAGATCTTCTCCGAGCGAGCACAACCCGGCGACGCAAGAAGCCGTTCGACATCCGTTCGGTGATGCGGGCGGCGACCGACGTCAGGACCGCCGGCCGCTGGAGCGCTGGTACGCGCATGGCGCGACGCGGAGACCGTCGGTCGTCTGGGACGCCCACATCGGCGGCATTGCGGTGTGCCTGCTCGGCATCGAGTCGCGACCGCTTGCCGCGCGATCGGTTTCATCCCGGCCGACGGCCCGACGGCGTGGACCGCCGGCACGCTCTTCCCGCAGTCCTCGAAGAAGATCGGCCCGGGCCGTCAACGCCGCCAGCGGCAACCGCCCGCTCGTCGTGCTGGCCAACCTGTCGGGCTTCGACGGCTCGCCCGAGTCGATGCGGGGCCTGCAGCTCGAGTACGGCGCCGAGATCGGGCGCGCCGTCACCAACTTCGTCGGCCCGATCGTGTTCGTCGTCGTCTCGCGCTACCACGGCGGCGCCTTCGTCGTGTTCTCCAAGGCGCTCAACGAGCCCTGAGGTGGCCGCGGTCGAAGGCTCCTACGCCTCGGTCATCGGCGGAGCGCCCGCCGCCGCCGTGGTCTTCGCCCGCGACGTCGAACGCGCGCGCCCACGCCGATCCCCGGGTCGGCGAGCCGCAGGCCTGCTCGGCCGCGGCCGGCGAGGAGCGAGCGCCGAACTTCAGGCGCGACTGGCGGGTCTGCGGCCGCGGCGCGCGCCGAGAAGATCGGCGAGGTGGCTGCCGAGTTCGACGCGATCCACGACATCCATCGGGCGCAGCAGGTCGGTTCGGTCGACGCCATCATCGCCCCTCAGGATCTGCGGCCGTACCTGGTGGATGCGCTCGAGCGGGGCATCGCCCGCGACCTCGGGCGAGCGTCACTCGCCTCAAACCAGGGGGCGGCGCATCCAGCCGTGTGAGGGAGCGGCGGCGGCCAGGCCCGGAGGGACGACGAGCGAGGTCGGCGGGGGCAGCGAGGCGCCGGCATCGGCTGCGACGGTGAGCACGAAGTCGCCGAATCGCTGCCACCATCCGGGGAAGATGTCACCGCCGTCCACCGTTATCGAGATCTCGTTCCACCCCTCGACACAAGCTGGACGGTGGGCGACTTCGACCGAGCGGGTATCGCGGCGCAGCCCGGTGCGGAGCACCTTGAGCGCGCTCTCCTTCGCCGACCAGGCGAGGTTGGCCAACAGGTCGCGATGCGGACCGGCGGGCTCGGCGAGGACGGCATCCGCTTCGTCGGCCGTCAGGTAATCGCGGATGAACAGTTCGGTACGCGGCTCGACGAGTTCGAGGTCGCAGCCCAGGCTCCGGCCGTAAGCCCCGAGCAGGCACACCGCCCAGCCTGCCCGATCGGTCATGGACAAGCTCACCGGCGCGGGATCGCCGTCGACGTGTGGATCGGGCGCGCCGTCGGGAGCATTGCCGATGTCGACCCGGGCGAGCGCGGTCATGTCGGGCTGATCCGCCAGCCCCAAGACGCCGAGCAGGGCCGACTTGGCGGTGAAGCGGCCGAGCAAGAAGTCCGTGCGCCGCTTCGCGTAACGCATCCGGTCGGCGCGCTCGCGCTCGCGCGGGGACAGCCACTCCAGGCCCGGCGGAATGTCCCGCTCGCCTGCGGAGTGCCACTGCAGCACGCGCGTCATGGCCCCATGCTCTCGCGGACGCCCCCGGGTTTGACTAGGGGTAAATCCCGTTCGGGGTGACGATGGTTCCGGCTTTCCCGTCGATGATGGCCAGTGAATCGGCCAAAGCTCCGATGGCCGCGAAGTGCCCGGTCATCTCTACGAAGCGGCACACCGCGGAAACCTTGGGTCCCATCGAACCGTCCGGGAACTTACGAGCGCGTAGTCCTGCGGGGGTTTCCCGGTAGATGGGCTCCGCCTGTGGCGTGCCGTAGCCCGACTCCACGACGGGTACGTCGGTCAGCAGCAGCAACCCCTGGGCGTCCAGCGCCTCGGCAAGTAGCGAAGCGGTGAGATCCTTGTCGACGACCGCCTCCACCCCCTCGAGCTGTCCCATCGGCCCCCGCACGACGGGCACCCCGCCGCCGCCCGCGCAGACGACGATCGTGCCGGCGGAAAGTACCTCGCGGATGATGGGTGTTTCCACCACTCGGTGAGGCGTCGGGGACGGAACGACGCGTCGCCATGACGTTCCGTCGGGCTTGACGGTCCAGTCCCGTTCGGCAGCAAGGCGTTTGGCCTCCGCCTCGGTGTAGACGGGGCCGACGAACTTGGTCGGGTTCGCAAAGGCGGGGTCGGCCGCCGAGACGAGGGTCTGGGTGATGAAGCACGCGACCTGGCGGCCCGGCAAGGCATTCTGCAGCGCCTGCAAGAGCCAGTAGCCGATGAGGCCCTGGGTTTCCGCGCCGAGCGCGTCGAACGGGTAGGGCCGGCTCAGCGACGGATCCTTGGCGCTTTGCAGCGCCAGCAGCCCGACCTGGGGCCCGTTGCCGTGCGTGATGAGCAGTTCGTGATCCGCGGCCAACGGGGCGAGGCTCTCAATCGCCCGTCGGACATTGGCTTCCTGGGCATCCGCATCGGGGAGCTGACCCCGTTCGAGCAACGCGTTGCCTCCGAGGGCGACGACCAGCCGCATGTCAGCGCTCGCTTCCGCGCTTGCGTAAATCGGGAGATCGCGTGGCCGGGCGCTGGGAAGGACGGGCGGCCGGGTGCTTGGCCGGGTGTTTGGCCGGGCGCGTGCCGGGGCGCGTGCCGGGGCGCGTGCCTCGGGACGGTCCGGCCTTCGCCGGTCGCCGCCCTCCCCGTCGCACATCGAACAACACGCACAGGAACGCAGCAACGACAAGCAGGATCACCAGGACGGTCATGCCGACGCACCTCCTTCTTCTTCTGTCGGCACGGTCCGGAGCGGACGTGCAAGGTCGCCATGGCTCTGCCGCCACGACTGAAGATCGTTGAACACCACTGCGGGATTGGAGACGATGAACCGCTGCTTTCCTGCGGTTGTGGTGACGGTGACGCGCAGCTTGCGCAGCGTCGGCTTGAGCGCCAGATCCGTGATCGAGGACAGGTCCCACTCGACTGTCCGGGCGCCGAAGAGCGCATCGATCCCGCGGGGCTGAAAGCCCAGCTTCTGCCCGTCCATGAAGAGCACACCGCCGCGCGCGATGCCGCGCTGCATGTGGTTGGCCGAGCGGGCCCACCGAAACCCTGGAGTCGCGCTGACGTCAGGCAAGTCGAACAGCCGGTTGAGCAACGGCGCCCGCGCTGCCGCTTCGGTCGTCGGTTGGCGCTGCGACCCGGCGGTGTCAGCGGACATGAGCCTGGCGGGTTCGCTCGGCGAGCGCGTTCACCGCGTCGATGAAGAGGGACGCTCTCGGGCTGATGATGCCGGCGCCGACCTGCCCTACCCCGGGCTCGCGCCCGGCGATGCCGGTGTCGATGATGGGGAGAATCCCGGTGCGCACGACCAAAGTTGCGTCGATGGCGGAAGGAGACCCGCGGAAGTTGAGCCCCGGAATCTGATACAGCGGGTGCTCGGCGAGGGTGATCTCATACATCCGCTGGGTGCTCTCGACGGCCTGGGATACCTGGCCGCCGACGAAGCGCACGATCGCCGGTGACGCGGCCATCGCGAAACCGCCGAGGCCCTGGGTTTCCATGATGGCGGAGTCGCCGATGTCGGGGTTCGCGTCCTCCGGTCCGAAGCCCGCGAAGTACAGGCCCTCAGGAACGTCGCACGGGCAGGTGAACCATTCGTCACCGGTGCCCGACAGCTGGATGCCGAATTCCGTGCCGTTGCGGGCCATCGCGACCACCAGGCTGGAGCCTGGGATGTCACGAGCCGCGTCGGTCGACGCTTTGCCCGCCGCCATCGCCAGGTTCAGCAGGAAGTGGTCGTTGGAGTTGATGAATCGCAGCGCCGCGGAGATGGCGGCAGCCGGGGCGTCGAGCTCGACGAGGTCGGCGACGATCTCGCGGATGAGCAGTGAGGTGCCCGCCCGGTTGCGGTTGTGCGCTTCGTCGCCCATCTGGATGGCTTGCGCCAGGATCGCCGACAGGTCGACCGGGCCGTGCTTGTCCAGCGTCTTGGCCAGCAGGGGGGCGAGGTCGGTCTGCAACCAGCGCAGCCGCTCGGTCACCTCCGGGCCGTACGCGCCCATGCGCAGCACCTTGCCCAGTCCCTCGTTCAGCGTGCTGTACGCGGTGGTGCCGTTGACGTCGTCCGTGACGACGAAGACCGGCATCGAGGAGCTGACGACGCCCGCCATCGGACCGACCGCGTGGCGGCTATGGCAGGGGGCCAACGAGACCGACGGGCCGAGTTTTTCCGCTTCCTCGAAGCTCGTCGCGAGCCCCTCGTACATCATCGCGCCGATGAGCGCGCCCCGCAGCGGGCCCGATGCGTCAGCCCACGCGATGGGCGGGCCGGCGTGCAGGAACTCACCACGACCGACGCCGAGAACCTCACTGGCGTTGGCGATGGCGACGAGCTTCGGCCGCGCCGAGGTCAGCCGCCGCGCCGCTTCAGCGTTCGCGTCGATGAATCGAGGGTCGCCGACGACCGCCGCGAGCGCCGCTTCGGTGCCGCCCTGCGGGGGGCGCCAGAGTACCGGCGTCACATCGACGGCTTGCGCCCTGATCTCGTCGGCGAACAGGTCCGCGCCGACGGCGGTGATGGTTGGCGTGACGTCGAGCAACATCAGACACTCCCCTTGATGAGCCCAGCAGCGACCCGGGCAGCGGCCGCGTTGGACAGGTAGACACTCGCCCCGGCCGCCTGCAACGTCCGCGCAGTCTCTTCGAGGCCCTGCGGGTCGCCGGAGGTGCCGATGAGCGAGACGACGACGGCCACCCCGTGCTCGGTCGCCGCGCGCACGTGCGGGGCGAGGACGCCGGCGGGATCCATGTGCGAGCCGTAGCCCAGCACGACGTCGACGAGCAGCACCCCGCAGCCGGGGTCGGCGACCTCGGCGTCGAAGCGCTCCATGCGAAGCGTCCAGTCGATCATCGGGTGGGGACGCCCCTGGGTCAGCTGGTCATCGCCGAAGTCGATCATCAGGTGGCCGGGAGCGGTGAGGCTCGCGGGAAGCGCCCATGCCGGGTCGAGCGGGATGTTGGAGGCGATGGGCCCGAGCGACGCGTGCGTCACGATCATCGCCTCGTCGCACAGCGTGCCGCCGGAGAACAGGCCGCGCAGCGCACCGCCACGGAAGTTCCCCGGCAGGGGAGCGGTCCACTCCGGCACCTGCAGGGGCGGCGCGCCGAGAGCTTCGAGCACCTTGGCCGTCAGCGCGGTGAGGTCGTCGCGCCCGCGTCCGAGAAAGCCCACAACGCTAGGGGTTTTCAGGGCAGCGGCGGCGGCCTCGACGCGTGCGGCGACGTCCGCCGGCGGCGGTTTCGACAGCATGACCACCAGGCCGGTGCCCTCGTGCTCATCGAGCATCGTCATCGCGTCAAGGCTGGAGCGCGCTCCCACGGCCTGCGACAGGTCGCGCCCGCCGGTGCCCAGGACGGCGCTGACGCCGACGCCGGCCGCATCGAGCAGGGCGCACACCTGCTGGGCGCCGGTGCCGGAGGCAGCGACGATGCCAACCTTTCCGGGACGCATGACGTTCGCGAAGCACAGGCCGACGCCGCCGACGATCGCGGTGCCGCAGTCCGGACCCATGACGAGCAGCCCGCGGCGGTGCGCCTCGTCCTTGAGCCGCACCTCCTGCTCGACCGAGACGTTGTCGCTGAAGAGCATCACATCAGCGCCTGCAGCGAGCGCGTCCATGCTCTCCACCAGCGCGCTCTGGCCGGGAAGTGACACCACGACGAGGTTGCCGCGGCTACGGGCGAGCGCGCTGCGCGTCGTGTGGGGCGGCTCCTCGTCGACCGTCCCGCCGGAAGCTTCACGTGCCGCGAACAACTCGTCGATGCGAGCCAATGCGGCGGCAAGGGCGCCGTCGTCTTCTGCCTGGATGGCGACCAGCAGATCGTCCGGCCGGGCGTCCGGCACCGGGTCGAACCCCAGGCGGGGAAGCAGGTCCAGGTTCAGCGGCGTCGCCATCGAGACCAGCGCCGCGGTGACGCCCGCCAGCTCCGAGACCGTGCGCGATATCTGCATCAGCGTCACGGAGTCCCGGTACACGCCCTGACGGAGATCTACGGTGCTACTGCCCATGACGGCGGCCTTTCTGGGGAGCTGATGGAGCTTTCGGTCGCGCTTCTGAGGTGGAGTTGCGGGTCACGTTGAGCGGTTGGCGCTGCGGCAACGGTCAAGGCAGCGACGATCCCGATGGCGAGGGCAGTCCCGGAGGTCGATCCGATGGCCCGCAGATGGCTGAGCGCTGGGGCGATCGCAGCGGTGCTGCCGAGCGCGCGCAGCAGTTCGGCTGCCTCCGGTACCACCTGTCCACGGGCGGCGCAGGCGAGCAACGACGCGGACAGCGCCGTCGTGGCGATGCGGGCTCGGACGACCAGCATGTCCAGTTCGGGTTGGTGGGGGCCGGCTCCCGAGAGGGCACATGCTGCGAGCGCACCCGCGACGACGTCGTCGCCGGCGGGTGTCAACCCGGGTCCTGCGCCAAGCAGCCCGCGGCAGGGTTCGGGGTCGCCGGCGGCGAGCGCCGTCGCCGCGTCCCAGGCACGTACGGCGGGCAGCCCGACCTCGCAGTCATCAAGGTTCCAGAGAGACTCGGCAGCCTCGGCGAGCGCCGACGGTTGCGGCTGGCGGTAGCTGGACGGCCGCGGGTCAAACCAGCGAAGGGTGCGCCAGACCTGTGCCCCCACCCGCAGCGCCCCGTCCCCGACGACGATCGCGTCGTCCGGCTGAACCTGCGGCAGCCGATCGACGGTCACCATCGCGAGTGGGAGCCGCACTGAGGAGGTGGGAAGAACCGCGATCACGGAGGGGCTCTCGCCGGCCTCGCCGGTGTGCTCAAAGCAGAGGTAGAGCCCTTGGGGGGAAGACCCCAGCAGCCGCCCGCAGACCGGAGCTCCCATTACCACGGGAAGCAAGACAGTGCTGGTCGCGGCACCATGTTGGGTCGGGCCCTCGGCAGCCATATGGGCTATTAGAGCCCGTGGTGAAGGACCTCTCCCAGGGTCATAGGTCCTGCTGAGCGGCCCTCAAGGTCCTAGGGACATAGCGGCTCGCCGGCGTAGCGTCCCTCGTGATCAAAGTCACCCGTTTGATCATGTCATCGTTGACGAAAGCGGTGTTCCATGACCACCACCACCCCACGCCTCTGGCAGGTACACGGCGACGGCAAGCACATCCCCCCGAACGAGGTGGTGGCACCCGATGAACGGCTCGCGTGGCCCCAGACGATAGGTCTGGGCATCCAGCACGTCTTCGCCATGTTCGGGGCCACCTTCCTGGTGCCGGTGCTGATCGGCTTCCCGCCGAACACCACCCTGTTCTTCTCCGGTATCGGCACCATGATCTTCCTGCTGGTGACGATCGGTCGCGGGCAACGCCTCGGTCTGCCCAGTTACCTGGGAAGCAGCTTCGCGTTCATCTCGCCGGTCATCATCGCCAAGCAACACGGCGGTATTCCATCCGCGCTGGCCGGCATCTTCGCCGCCGGCGCGATGCTGCTCATCATCGGCGTCCTGGTGAACAGGTGGGGCACCCGCTTCATCGAGTGGTTGATGCCCCCGGTGGTCACCGGCACCATCGTCGCGCTCATCGGGTTGAACCTGGCAGGAAGCGCGTTCAACAACATCAGCTTGCAACCCTGGACCGGTGTGATCACTTTGATCGTGGTCGTTGCGGTCACTGTCGGGTTCCGTGGCTTCTTCGGCCGGTTGTCCATCCTGTTCGGTGTCGTTGCCGGGTACCTGTTCGCCGCGACCCAGGGGAGCTTCGTGTGGCATGTGACGGCAACCGGACCGGCGGTGAAGGGGCAGATCAACTTCGATTCAGTGAGGAGCGCCGCCTGGATCGGCCTGCCGCATTTCACCGGCCCGCACTTCAGCGCCCGCCCGATCTACCTCGTCCTGCCTGTCGTGCTCGTCCTGATCGCTGAGAACACCGGCCACATCAAGGCCGTCGCAACGATGACGGGCACGAACCTCGACAAGTCCCTCGGACGCGGATACATGGCCGACGGTATGGCGACGATGCTCGCCGGGATCGGCGGCGGAAGCGGAACCACCACGTACGCCGAGAACATCGGTGTCATGGCCGCCAGCAAGGTGTACTCCACGGCGGCGTACTGGGTTGCCGGCGCGGTCGCGGTCGCCTTCGGCTGCATTCCCAAGCTCGGTGCCCTGATCGCCACGATTCCGGTCGGAGTCCTCGGTGGTATAGGCACGGTCCTCTACGGCATGATCGCCGTCCTCGGTGGCCGGATCTGGGTCGAGAACCGGGTCAATTTCAACAACCCGGTCAACCTGCTTCCTGCCGCGGTCGGTCTGATCGCCGGTGCTGGTAACTACACGATCAGTGCTGACAAGGGCAACTTCGTCCTCAACGGCATCGCCGTGGGTTCCTTCGCCGCGATCATCATCTACCAGCTCATGAACTCCCTCAGCAAGCGCGGCGTGTTCCGTGACGGTGGCCCGTCCGCACTCGCTTCTGTCATCGGCTTCGCCGACTCTCCGGTGACGGTCCCACGCCAGAGCGACGAGAGCGGCCAGGAAACCCGACCCCCGGCGCCGGCCAGGTAGGTAGCCCTGCCGCAGGTCTCCAGCAACATCCCGTAGTCGGCTGCGATTTCAACGAAGCAACCGCAGTCGGCTACGGGTCGCCCGGCACAAATCGTGACTGGGTGTCCGACCCACTTCAGACTCCCGAGAGGAGTTTCGGCATGCGGCTCGAATCCCCGACCAAGGTTTCCCAGGACCACATCAACATCGATGTGAGGGAAATCGAACCCTTACTCCAAGGTCCGGCCTCGACCATGGCGCCTTGGCCTGGCGCCACGTGCCAGCTCAAGGACGGTCGCACCCTGTACATCCGGGAGGCCACCCTCGAAGAGGCCCCCGAGATGGCGAAGTACATGCAGCGCGTGATGCAGGCGGAGAACGACTTCTACGACGTCGTCGGCGCCCGCGTCAACGCGGAGATCCTGGGCTGGTACCGCAAGCGCCTCAAGGAGCCCTACCACCTGGTCGGTCTCATCGACGGCGAGTGGGTCGGTCTGGCCAACGGCCGGCAGATGAGTGACGACGTCAACATCAGCCTGCACACCGTGGCGCTGACCCGAGGCAACCGTATCGGTGCGGTCATGTACTACGCCAAGGCCTACTACGCCTTCGAGATCCTGAAGAACAAGGAGTTCTGGGCGACCTACGAGAGCTACAACGGCTGGTATCGCTGGGGTCTCGGTATGGCACAGCCCAGCTACCCCTGGCCCGAGGTTCAGCACGAGCTCGGCGGCGCGAAGGTCTACTACGTCCGCAAGAACTACTGGGACTCGACGGTCAAGAACTACGTCCAGCAGATGGTCGGCGCCGACCTCAATTTCGATGTGCCACAAAGCATTGTCGATGCCAACGCCAAGATGATCATCCCGCTCGAAGTAACGGTCTGAGGAGGCGCGGGAAATGCCAGACCCGATTGAGGTACGCAAGGTTCCGCTCGAGAGCGTCAGCGACGCTTCCGGCCTGCAGCAGCTGATCGACGACAAGATCGTCGAAGCTGATCGGGTCGTCGCGATCGTCGGCAAGACCGAGGGCAACGGCGGTGTGAACGATTACACGCGCATCATCGCCGACCACGCTTTCCGCGACGTGTTGGTGGCCAATGGCAGCCGCAGCGCCGCCGAGGTGGCCCAGATTCCGGTGTTGTGGTCGGGCGGCACGGACGGGGTCCTCTCCCCGCACGCGACGATCTTTGCGACGCTGGACCCGGCGAGTGTCGTGGCGACTGATGATTACCGCCTGGCTGTCGGCAGCTCGATGAGCGAGGTCATCCTGCCCGAGGAAATCGGCTTCCCGCCGATGGTTGCCAAGGTGGCTGCGGCGGTCAAGGTGGCGATGGAGCGCGCCGGGATCACCGATCCCAAAGACGTGCACTACGTCCAGACCAAGACCCCGCTGCTGACACTGCCCACCATCGGGGAGGCAAAGGCCCGCGGCCACGAGGTCTTCACCGAAGACACGCTGCATTCCATGGACGTGTCCAACGGCACCGCTGCCCTCGGCATCGCGGTCGCCCTCGGCGAGATCGAAATGCCCAAGGCAGAGCAGATCATGAAGGATCTGTCGCTGTTCTCGGCGGTCGCGTCCTGCTCGTCGGGCGTGGAGCTGGATCAGGGTCAGGTCGTCGTGGTCGGCAATGTCCGTGGCGTCGGCGGCAGGTACCGCGCCGGCCACTCGGTCATGAAGGACGCGCTCGACGCTGACGGTGTTTGGGCCGCGATCCGCTCCGCAGGCGTCGACCTGCCCGAGCGCCCACATCCGGACGACTTGAAGGGCCAGTTGGTCAACCTGTTCCTCAAGTGCGAGTCCGACCCCACCGGGCGCGTACGTGGCCGTCGCAACATCATGCTCGACGACTCCGACGTGCACTGGCACCGCCAGATCAAGGCGTGTGTCGGCGGCGTCGCAGCGGCGATCTCCGGTGACCCGGCGATCTTCGTGTCGGTGTCAGCGACCCACCAGGGCCCCTCTGGAGGCGGCCCGGTCATCGCGATCGCTGATCTCGGCTAGTCCGACGCCGATCGCCGCAGTACAGCGACAGCTCGGTGGCCCACGGATGTGGGCCGCCGAGTCGTCGTCACCAGAACAGGTCTTGTAAGGAGAGGTAATGGCGGCCCGCTTCACGTACAGCGCACCGGTGCGCAGGGCACAGGTGTACGACCTGCTGGCACAGCATGGCAAGGACGCCCGCGTCATGGCGGGTGGCACCGACGTGATGATCGATCTGCGCGCCGGCTTCTCCGAGCCCAAACTGCTGGTGGACCTGAAGAATGTTCAAGGCTTTGCGGAGATCTCGTGGAGCTCGGATGACGGGCTGATCATCCGTCCCGGGGTCACCATCAACGACGTCCTCGCCCATCCGAAGATTCGCGACGCGTACCCGCTGCTGGTGCACTGCGGGAAGGACCTTGCGTCCCACCAGATACGCAATCGGGCGACCGTCATCGGCAATGTGGTCAACGCGTCGCCGTGCGCGGACATGTCGCCGGCCTTGCTCTGCTTGAAAGCGAGCGCGGTCATCACCTCCTCCAGGGGCCGGCGCGTCGTGCCTTTCACGGAGTTCTTCACGGGCGTGAAGCGCACTGTCCTGCAGCCGGATGAGATCTTGGAGGAGATCCTCGTTCCTGCCGAGACCGCAGGCTCGCGCGCTCACTACTGCAAGCTCAAGCGAATCCAGGGACACGACCTTGGCGTCGTCGGTGTCGCCGGGGCCAACAAGGACGGCGATCTTCGGCTCGGGATCAGCTCGTCCGCGCCGACCCCCCTGCTGGTGGAGGGACTCTCGACCGCCGATTCGGCGGACGACGTCGTGGCCGCGGCCGCGGCCGCTATCAGCCCGATCAGCGACCTGCGCTGCAGCAAGGAATACCGGGAACACATGGTCGGCGTATTCGTGCGCCGCGTGCTGAAGGAGGTGGCGTGATGCAGATCAACGTGACCATCAACGGACACCAGTACGAGCGCGAGATCGAAGACCACTGGACGCTGCTGCGCTTCCTTCGTGAAAGCGTTGGTCTGACGGGGACGAAGGAGGGCTGCGGCGCCGGCGAGTGCGGGGCTTGCAGCGTCTTCCTGAACGGGAAGATCATCAACTCCTGCCTGGCCTTCGCGGCCGAAGCCGATGGCGGCGTCATCGAGACGATTGAAGGCGAGGCCGACGGCAACGAGCTGTCGAGCATCCAGGCGGCGTTCCTGCGCCAGAGCGGGGTCCAGTGCGGCTTTTGCACCGGGGGCATGGTGATGTCGGTCAAGGGCCTGATCGCCAGCAACCCGAAGCCGAGCGTTGAGGAGATCAAGTCGGCCATCGAGGGCAACTTCTGCCGGTGCACCGGGTACCAGCAGATCATCGAGGCGGTCCTTGACGTCACCGGCCAGCTGACCCCGGCGAACAAGGGGGATGTTGAATATGTTTGACGAGATCAGCGGCGCCCCGATGACGTCCGTCGGCGTGAGCCACCCGCGGGTTGAGGCCATGAGCAAGCTCACCGGCGATGCCTTGTACACGGGTGATCTGGCGATGGCGGGTCTGCTCTACGCCAAGGTCAAGGCGAGCCCTCATGCGCGCGCCAAGATCCTGCGCATCGACGTCACGAAGGCGGAAGCGCTTCCGGGCGTGCACGCGGTGCTCACCGGCCACGAGCTCGACTACCGGCTCGGCCTGTACGTCGTCGACAAGGACATCCTGGCCAAGGACGAGGTGCGCCACTTCGGTGAGGCCGTCGCCGCTGTCGCCGCCGAAACGGTGGACATCGCCACGGAGGCGGTCAAGCTGATCGACGTCGAGTATGAGGTCGAGGAGCCGATCCTGGATCCGATGGAGGCCATCAAGCCGGGTGCCGAGCTGATCCATCCCGACCTCGGCGACTACTCGTTCGTGGAAGCCGCTTTCAGCCCTCAGCCCGGCACCAACATCGCCAATATCACCAAGATCCGCAAGGGTGATGTCGAGGCCGGCTTCGCCGAGGCGGAATGGGTCATCGAGCGGGAGTACACCAATCCCTCGGTGCAACACGTGCCGCTGGAAACCCATGTGGCGATCGTGCAGTGGAAGCTCGGCGACGAGGTCACGATCTGGACGAGCGCGCAGTCGCCGTTCACGGTTCGCGCGCTGTTCTGCGCGGCGATGAGGCTTCCACTGAGCCAGGTGCGAGTCATCGTGCCGCATATCGGCGGCGGCTTCGGCGGCAAGGCCGGAATCCACCTCGAACCCCTCGTTGCTTGCCTGTCCCGCAAGGCCGGCGGGAGGCCGGTGAAGTTGACGGCCACTCGGGAGGAAGAGTTCAGCCTGCTCCCGTGCCGCAGCGCTCTCACGTACCGGATCAAGACGGGTGTGCGCTCGGATGGGAAGATCACCGCCCAGAAGATGTCGATGTACTGGGACGCCGGCGCGTACGCGGACTACGCCGTCAACGTCACCCGGGCCTCGAGCTACTCGGGAGCAGGGCCGTACGAGATCCCGAACGCCTGGCTCGATGCGTACACGATCTACACGAACAAGCCTTACGGCACGGCCTATCGCGGGTTTGGCCACGTCGAGTTCTTCTGGGGGGTCGAGCGACACATGGAGCTCGTCGCCCTCGCGATCGGCATGGATCCACTTGAATTCAGGTTGAAGAACCTGCTGAAGCCCGGCTCTGTCACGATCACCGGCGAGAAGATCCGCAAGAACACCGGAAATCCGGTCAAGTGCCTCGAGGAGGCAGCCAAGGCGATCGGCTACGGCAGCCTGACGCCCGAGGAGATCGAGCACGAGAAGCGGACCGGTCGCAAGATCGGCAAGGGGCTGGCCACGTTGCACAAGGCGCCGGCCATGCCCTCGTTCACCGCGACCGCCGCGGTCGTGAAGATGAATTCCGACGGCACGGTGCTGCTGAACATCGGCCTCACCGAGATCGGCCAGGGAAGTGCCACCGCGCTCGCCCAGATCGCGGCCGAGACCCTCGGTTTCCCGGTCGACCAGGTGAAGACCGCGGTCGAGAAGGACACCGACCGTGACCCTTACGACTGGCAGACCGTGGCGTCAAAAGGCCTGATTCTGTCGGGTAACGCGACCATCCTGGCCTGCCAGGACCTGCTCAAGCAGGCGTACGGGATTGCCGCGCAGGTGCTGCGCGCCAACACCTGCGACCTTGCCCACGATGCCGTTGGCGTCTTCGTCAAGCACAACCCGGACGAGTCCGTCACGTTCGCGCAGTTGTCGATCGGTTACGCCTACCCGAACGGCAACGGCATCGGCGGACCGCTCGTGGGGGTGGGCCGCTACACGGCCCAGGGCCTCACCGGCCTGGACAAGGAAACGGGGCAGGGGCTGCCGGCGCTGGACTGGACGTACGGCGCCCACGCAATCATTGTCGACGTCGATCCCGACACCGGCGAATTCAGCATCCTGCAGATCTCTTCGGCCTACGACGTGGGCAAGGCGATCAACCCGGCGATCGTTCGGGGACAGGCCATTGGCGGCATGATCCAGGGCCTCGGGACGGCGCTCTGCGAGGGCTACATCTACGACAAGAGTGGCCGCCTGCTGAACCCGTCGTTCACCGACAACAAGATCCCGACGGCCAAGGACATCCCCACCCGGATCGACTGCATGCTGGTGGAGACCCCGCAACTGGACGGTCCGTTCGGGGCCCGCGGGGTGGGTGAGCATCCGATGATCTCGGTGGCGCCGGCCCTGGGTAACGCCATTCATCAGGCGACGGGCGCTGAGATTATGCACATGCCCATCCGCTTCGAGGATGTCTGGCGGGCCATGCGGTTGCATGAGCCCATCGACAACTGGATCACCGACTCGCCGATCGGATCGTGCCGCTCACGCTTGGAGAGCTCCGGTCCGGGGATCGGGGATTTCGTTCCGTGCGAGACCGAGCCCGAGACCGAGCCCGAGCACACACCCGCGAAAAGCTGATGCATCGGGGTCGAAGCTAGGCTGGGCGCATGGTCCACGAGCAGTCGCCGCAGCGAATGCTCGGCGCGATCATTCGCGCTCAGCGCGAGCTTGCCGCGCTGCCGATGAGCCAGCTCGCGGCAGCCGTCGGGATCTCGAACCCCTATCTCTCGCAGATCGAGCGGGGCCTGCGCGCACCATCGGATGCCGTCATTGCTGCCATCGCCGCATCGCTGGAGACGTCGGCCGACCGGTTGTACGCCGAAGCCGGCTTCGTGGAGCCGGAGTCGGAGGGGGACGCCGATGGGCCCCCGCGGCTGGAGTCGGAGATAGGCGCGGCGACGGAGCTCACGGCCGCCCAGCGCAAGGCGCTGATCGAGATCTATCGCGGGTTCGTGGATGCCAATACGGTTCGTCGGACGCGGTCGCGGCGCGCAGCTCAGTGAGAGCGGGTCGCGAGTTCGCGAAACAGCGGTGACCAGTGCTCGCGCAGTGCTTCATGGCCCATGAACAGTCCGAGATGCCCTCCGGTGGTCTGACGTTGAACGATGTCAGCTGCGCGGGTGCCGGCGTAGTCGGCCAAGGCAAAGACCTGGGCGGGCGGAGTGATGTGATCGGTGGCGCCGGCAAGCAGGTAGAGCGGGCAGCTGATGCGACCGAGGTCTACGTCTTGCGTTCCGATGCGCAGGCTCCCGCCGGTGAGCTCGTTGTTCTGGAACAGGTGCTCGACGATCCAAAGGTAGAAGGCGCCGGGAATAGGCTGGGTGTGGCGAAACCAGTCCTCGAACCTGCGATAGCGGGCCACGTGTGCCGGCTCGTTGATATGCGCGAGCAGCTGGAGCTGGCGGTCCAGCTCGTTGTCCGGCTGCATGGCCATGAAGCCCGCAAGCAGGAAACTGCCGGGCAGGATCCCGCCGTTCAACGCGACGATGTTCTGGTAGAAGCGCAAGTCGCGGCCGGGTGAGAGCACCCGCATCCAGTCGTGGATCAGCGGTTCACCCGCGTGGAAGTCGACCGGGGCGCCCGCGATGGTGAGGGTGTGAACCGTGTCCGGATACATCGCTGCGTAGATGACGGCGAGCCAGCCTCCCTGGCAGTCGCCGACGAGGTTGACCCGGCCGCCGAGGCGAGTGACAGCCTCGGAGATCACGGCGAGGTAGTCCTCGATGGATGAGTCCTTGGTCCGCTCGTCGGCGCCGACCCAGTCGAGTGAGAAGACTCGCGTGAGGCCCGCATCCAGCGCAGTCCTGATCTGGCTCTGCTCCGGGTGGTAGTCGACGATGCAGGAGTCGTGGCCCGCCTGGGGCGGCAGCAGCAGGGTTGCGATTTCGTCGAGAGGGGATCGGGGGGAGAAGTCGCGCAGCCGCGCGATCGGCCACTGCGCGGTGATCTGGTGTGCCGTTGCCCACTGCGGCGCTTCGCGGCGGGTAGCCGTGCCCCACCAGGTCAGCAGGTCAAGGGTCAGGTCGGCGGGGGTCGCCGAGCGTGCGAGCGCGCCGGTCCAGTAGTCCGTGGTTGCCCGGACCGCCGCCTGGTAGGTACCGAAAACCGCGTCGATGCCGGCGTTGACGATGCCCGGGGCAGTGGTCGTAGCGCTCATGGCGACGATCTTCTTTCCTGACGAAGATTCGCGCCCACCCCCGGATGCGAGGGTGGGCGCAGGTGGACTCGTGGAATTACTACAGCATCATCTCGCGGACGGCCTTGGTGTACGAGGCGGAGAGGTCACCGACGAACTTGGCGTGGGTGGTGGCCAGTGCCGACACCCAGTCGATCTGACTGGCGGAGGCGACCTTCTCCTCGAAGTCGACGAGGCTCTGGAGAGCCTTCTCGTAGGCGTCGAGGGTCACGCGTCCGGCGTTCTTGGAAGCCTCGATCAGACGCTCGTTGAGATCGCGAATCCGCTGGGTGGCTTCGTCGACCGACGGGAGGTCGAAAGCTGTGGTGGGGGTGGTGGGCTTGGCATGCGCGGTGGTGGCCATGAGGCGCTCCTAAGGACGAGATACTTGCCGTGACTGCTTTAGCTATGTTAGCACATTAGCGGCTAACTAGCTAACCGCCGGAGCTGACCCGGAGCCTCAAGGCGCTGTGACGTAGGAACCCGGACCCGGGGCCAGCACGGGGAATTTCTCACTTCCGGTGGCAGGAGGAGCGACCATCGGCCCCGCCTTGGCTGAAGACCATCGTGTCCAGTCCTCCCACCACGAGCCGGCCTGCTTGGTGGTGCTGTCCCGCCAGCGCTGAGGCTGCGAGGAGTCGTCATCGCCACTGAGATACCAGCCCTTGGGGGACGGCGGGTTCACGATGCCGGCTATGTGACCCCCGCTGCTCAGGATGAATCGCGCGGGTCCCGAAACCAGTTGTGTCGTCGCATATGCCGAACGCCAGGGCACGATGTGGTCGTTCTCCGCGCTCACCACAAAGCAGTCACTCTTGATACTGCCCAGGTCGATGCGTTGACCGCAGATTTCGAGTACCCCGCGGGCCAGCTGGTTTTCGATGTAGAAATTTCGCAGGTAGGCGGTGTGCATCGCGGCGGGCATCCTGGTGTTGTCCTCGTTCCAGGCCAGGAGGTCGAAGGCCGGCGGCTGTTCACCCATCAGCCAGTTGGACACCACATAGTTGAAAATCAGCCCATTCGCGCGCAAGACGTTGAAGGTCGCCGCCATCTCGTCGCCCTCCAGGTAGCCCTTTTTGGTGAGCTTCTTCTCCAGGCGATCGACGGTGGCCGCGTCCGTGAACACCCCGAGCACGCCGGGCTCCGAGTAGTCGAGCAAGGTGTTCAGCAGCGTGAGTGATCCGATCCGGGTGTCTCCTTGCTGCGCCAGGTAGGCGTCGGCGATGGCCGCGAGTGCCCCACCGAGGCAGAGGCCGACGAGGTCGATCGTGGCCGCACCGGTGATGTCGGAGATGACGTCCAAGGCCTGCAGCGGTCCTTTGGCGAGGTAGTCGTCCATGGTGAGATCAGCCATCTCCGAACCTGGGTTGCGGTAGCTGATGGCAAAGACGGTCCGATTCTTCTTGACGGCCCACTCGATGAAACTTCGGTCCGGCGCAAGATCCATGATGTAGTACTTGTTGATCCACGGAGGGCTGCACAGGATCGGCGCCGCGTGCACTCGTTTGGTCTGCGGCTCATACTGGAGAAGTTCGATCAGCTCGTTGCGATAGACCACCTTGCACGGGGTGGCCGCGAGGTTCTCCCCGACCTTGAAAGAGCTGGCGTCCACCTGCTGAGGCTGTCCTTTGTGGTGCACGACGTCGTCGAGGAAGGTCTTGGCGCCTCTCATCAGACTCGCGCCGCCGGTGTCCAAAGCCCGCTTCAGGGCCGCGGGATTGGTCAGCAGGAAATTCGTCGGCGCCGCCGCATCGAGCAACAGACCGACCATGAGCCGGGTCTTTTGCTCTGTGACCGGGTCAAGGCCGGCTTCCGCGATCAGTTCCTGGGTGAGTTGGGTCAGGGCGAGAAAGCACTGGCGAAGCGAATGGAAGGCGGCGTTGTCGCTCCAGGCCGGATCGGAGAATCTGCTGTCCCGGGGGTCGAGCTCGAAGGTCGGGGGGCGGGCAACGCCCAGCGTCCGCGCCATCGCCGCGAAGGAGATACGCACTATCCCGGCCGCGAAGTGTGAACTCGCCCTGGTTACCTCGACCGGGTGGGAAGCCATGGTCGCGGCGGCGCGTGCCAATGCTCTGCCGAACCCGGCTACGTCGGGATCGGGCAATGCCGCTGACAGTCCGAACATCTCCGCCACTCGCGCGGCTACCTCGTCAGGCGTTTCGCGTGCTCGCTCCAAGCCTTCCGCCATGCGGTCTCCACTCATCGGCAAAGGGCGCGCGATCATGCGGCGCCGGTGCCCCTGCGTTAACCCAGCGTGGGCTCGAACCCGGCCGAATCCCAGGGCCGAAAGGCCCGGACACCGCCGCTGGCGGTCCGGCTTGCTCTGACGTACCGGGTGTAGCTCAGCGTCCGTCGCCGCGCAGGTCGATCTCGTCCTTTTCCCGGCCACGCTGCGCCGCGAGGAAAGGCCCGTCGCCACTGGGGTCCATGACGCCGGCCTCGGCCCAGGTGAACCGGCCGTCCATCACCTGCTGGGCGGCCCGGTAGTTCTGGTCGTCGTTGTTACGCCAGAGGCCGTCGAAGTACGCGTCTACGCGAAGGCGTGATTGCCGGCAGAACAGGTCGGCCAGCTCGATCGCCGTCGCCTCGCCCTCATCGGCCAGCATTTGAGCACGTACGACGGCAGCGCTGATCGCGAACAGTTCCGCGCCGACATCGACGATCCGGCCGAGGAAGGCCTGCTTCTTCTCCAGCTGCCCCTGCCACCGGCTCATCCCGTAGAACGTCGAACGGGCGAGCTTGCGGGCCGAGCGTTCCACGAAGCGCAGGTGGGTGGCGAGCTCACCGAATTCGATGAACGATCGCGGTGCGTTACCGGCGCCGACGGCCAGCTTGGGTAGCCAGCGCGCGTAGAACCCGGCGGCCTTGGCCGCTGTCTTCGCCTTGGCGGAAAGAGCCACGTCCGGGTCGATGATGTCGCCGGCGACGGTCAGGTGCTGGTCTACCGCCTCGCGAGCGATGATCAGCTTCATCACCTCGGTCGAACCTTCGAAGATCCGGTTGATGCGCAGGTCGCGCAGGAGTTGCTCAGCGGGTACGGGCCGCTCGCCGCGGTTGCTGAGTGACTGCGCCGTCTCATAGCCGCGGCCGCCGCGAATCTGGACCAGCTCGTCGCTGACCAGCCAGGCCAGCTCGCTCGCGTAGAGCTTGGCGATGGCCGCCTCGATGCGGATGTCTTTTCGGCCTTCATCGGCCATGTGGCCGGACAGCTCGAGCACTGCTTCCAGGCCGAAGGTCGTACCGGCGATGAAGGCGATCTTCTGCGCGACGGCGTCGTGCTTGCCGATAGGAAGGCCCCACTGGACCCGCTCCGCCGACCATTGACGAGCGATGCGCAGGGCGTACTTCGAGTCCCCCGCGCAGATGGCGGGCAGGGCTAGACGTCCGATGTTGAGCGTGGAGAGGGCGATCTTGAGCCCCTGTCCCTCCTTGCCGAGCCGGTCTTCGGCCGGCACGCGCACCTTGTCAAAGCGCGTCACCCCGTTTTCGATGCCGCGCAGGCCCATGAACTCGTTGCGGTGCTCGACGCTGACGCCGGGCGCGTGCGCATCCACGATGAAGCAGGTGATCCCTCCGCGGCGGCCGGATGCCTTGCCGGCGTCGGTGGTGGGCTTGGGGACGACCGCCATGACGACCAGTCGGTCTGCGATGACGCCATTGGTGGTCCACAGCTTGCGACCGCTGATCTCGTACGCGGCGCCGTCCTCGACGGGAATCGCTTCGGCCACCATTCGCGCCGGGTCACTGCCCGCATCCGGCTCCGTGAGCAGGAAGGCGCTGATCTCCTTGCGCGCGACGAGCGGCAGGTACTTGCGCTTCTGCTCCTCGGTGCCGAAGCTCTTGACCGGCTCCGGTACGCCGATCGACTGGTGCGCCGACAGGAGCGTGGACACAGCGGCGTGCCAGGAACCGGCCAGCGCGAGGGCGCGGTTGTAGTAGACGGTCGTGAGCCCGAGCCCGTCGTACTCCTGCGGGATCTTCATCCCGAGCGCGCCGATCTCCTTGAGGCCTTCGACCACATCCTCGGGAATGCGGGCGTCGCGCTCGATCTGGAGCGGGTCGACCCGTTCGGACAGGAAGCGCTCGAGAACGCCGAGGAATTCTTCCCCGCGGCGCCGGTCCTGCTCGCCGGGGCGCGGATGCGGGGAGATCAGGTCGAGCCGGAAATGCCCGAGGAAAAGCTCCTTGCCGAAGGAGGGCTTGCTCCATCCAGTCTCGCGAGCGGCCTCGGCGACCTGCCTGGCGTCCTTCTCGGTGACCTGCGGCATAGGTACCCCCGTCTCGTCGTCGTACTGGTATGGGACTCCTACCCCGCCCTGAGGGCAAGTAGCGCGAGCGGCGTTCGACTGAAGTGGGCTTACCCGAACGCCAGGTGTGCGTTTTCGGCGGACTGGTCGGGATGCGATTCCACTGCCCGTGCGTCGCTGGTGGCACGGGTAATGACCGAATCGGACAGCACTACGACGTCCGGGTCGATGCGCATGACGGCGTATCCGGCTACTGCTCCGGCGCCGAAGCCCGGAGCGAAGACGCGTACCGGCTCCTTGATGACGCCCTCGCGTACGGCGTCATGGATGGCTAGCGGAATGCTGGCCGACGAGGAGTTGCCCACCTGGGAGATGTTGAAGTAGACGCTGTCGAGCGACAGTCCCGCGTCGGTCGCGAGCTGGCTCACCATCGTCTTGTTGGCCTGGTGCGGGACGATGAGGTCGATGGTCTCGAGCAGCGACCCCGCCTTGCCGTCCGGGTCAGGCAGCACCTTGAGCTCGTCGATCATCTGCACCAGGTAGCGGCCGGCGAGCGACTTGACCTCGGGTCCGTAGACCGTGACGTTGTTGTCGAACTCGAAGTTCGGCCAGATGATCGAGTTCACCTCGGAGGCCGGCCCGCTCGCGAAGGTCTGCAGATACTCGATGTCCGGCAGCTCGCCTTCCGCTGCGGGTCCCACGACGAAGGCCGCGGCTCCGTCACCGAAGATCATGCGCGACGTCCGCACGTTGCCGATCTTGTCGGAGAACTTCTCCGCGCAGATGACCAGCACCGGCCGGTTGACCTCCTGCAGGATCCGGGTGGCGTCCGACAGGCCGTAGGCAAGCCCGGCGCAGGCGGCCACGATGTCGTACGAAGCGTGCGTTTGCTGGATGCCCAGCTGGCCAGAAACCCACGACGCCACCGAGGGGATCAGCCGGGTGCTCGTGCAGGTGCTCAGCAGTACGGCGCCGATCTCGGAGGGCTCGCGTCCGGCCTTGGCGAGCGCACTCTTCGCCGCTTCGAGCGCCATCTCCTCAAGGCTGGTCGAGCTGTAGAGCCGCTGCTCGATGCCGGTCTTGCGGCTGATCTCGTCGGCCGACATCGGCGACCAGTTGTAGGCGGCGTTGCGGATCAGATCCTTGTTGGTACACCGCCGGTCGCCATGAACGACGGCGAGCGCTTCTATCCGTGGCATGACAGAGAACTCGGTGCGCACGCTGACCGACGGGTAGGGCCTGATCGGCGGGACCGCCTCGGCCGCGACCGAAGCCGGCGGGCGCTGAACGCCGGTCTTCAGGCGCCGCAAAAAGCTCTGGACCTCTTGGTTGCGCGGATAGAGCAGGACCACGTAGTCGTCCTCGTGGAGCTTGCCGATCTCCACCAGCTCGGTCTGGCTGCGCTCCCACGGGTACTGGTTGTGCAGCACCATCGCCCAGCGATGCAGCGCTTCGAGTTCAGCCACGTCCTCGGCGCAGTCGATGATGTCGTCGTAGCCGAAGGTGGGGAAGTCGGGGTCGTAGCTCTTTAGCCGAAACGCGAGATTGGTGGGGTCGGCGAGCATCTCGGCCACCGTCGACTTGACGGCTGACAGCTCGGTCGCGTGCTGCTTGCGGTGGGCGAAGGCGCCGAACAGGATGTCGAAGATGCGGTCCTCGACCGCCGCGTCCCAGGTCGCCGGAAGGGCGTCGTACGTACTGCGAACGGTCGCGATGATGTGCTCGCCGTTCACCCATGGAGTGTTGCGCTGCATGAAGACATCGGTGCGATGACGCGGGACGTCGCGCCAGCGTACGGGCCTCTTGTCGTACATGGTGAGCGCGAAGCGCCCGGCCCAGAACAGGTTGAGCGCGACGTCGCGCATCAGCTCGTAGCGGCTCGGGTACTTGCCCGCGTCGATGCGTTCGACGATCTCCGAGCCGGTCGGGGCCTTCGTTTCGAAGTCGCGCCTGACGACCCTGTCGAGCTGCTCCAAGCTGTCGATCACCGATAGATCGAGCTCAGGAATGAAGTTCGACGGAAAGACCATCTCGTCGTGGCGGTTGACTACAAAAGGCTGCATTGCACGTCCCCGAACTCGAAGAGCGTCGGGAGAACGACTGCCGCCGTTCACCCACGGATGATCCGAGCTCCGTCCGGCTACCGGGACAGTCGCCGCACAGGACTCGCATCGTGATCTCAGGGTGCAACGGGCCGGTATGACGCGAGAAGGGCACAAATGCTCTATTGGTGGTGACCACCGCCCGCAGGTCAGATCGTGCCGGCCAGCCACCGGTTGCTGAAGTCCTGCTCCTGGGCCGTCGCATCCATGAAGTTGCCGTAAGCCAGCTTCTCGAGCTTGCCTCCGATCAGCGGGAGCGACGCCTTCACCTTCCCGTCGATACTTTCCACGCTCTTCGTCTTGACGGGTTTGCCGGTCTTTTCCGACGTGCCCGGCTCGAGGCGCATCGTCCCGGACAGGTGGATCGGGACGCCCTTGATGTCGACCTTCCACGTGCCGCTGCGCACGCCGCCCGCTGGCTCGGCCTCCCACTCGTCGGTCTGCGTGACCGTGTTCGTTGCCGGCAGCACACGCTTCAACGGTCCGGGGACATCCACCGCGACCGTGCGCCGGCTGACGATCCTGATGCCGCCTCCGTTGGCAGCCGGGCCGCATTCGAGCACCTCGACGTTGGAGTGCCCGGCGTCAACGAGCTTCTGGCGCTGATAATCCGCGTCCGTGAACATCGCGAACACCGCGTCGACTCCGGCATTGAACTGGTACTGGGTCTGCAGGTCCATCTCGGGTCTCCCGCCGATCGGCACGCGTCGGCAGCACTCTGTCACGCGCGCCGCGTGCGTACCGGATTTCGCGGCGTTCAGGCGCGGCTCGTGACCGCGCTCGATTCGGCGTGGTCCGGCGAATCAGTGGTCGGCAGCCGCCAACGTTGCCTTCGCAAGCTCGCAGTAACCTTCCCGCGTGCGGCTTCCCCGTTCCTCACGTCACCCGGCGCGACCCGCATCCGGAATGCGCGTTGATCCGGCGCGGTCGTACGCGTGCGTAGCGAGCTGGAACTCAACACAACGGATGCCCAACTCGCCAACATCGAGACGGGTTTCTGCTGCGATTCTGTTGGCAGGGCACCGTCCCGATGTCCCGCTGTCCCCGAGGCCTTCCCGGGCGGGTGTTCACGCATGAAGACGACGTCACGCCGCTTCGGCCGGTCGACGGCCCACGAAGTCGTGGACGAAGGGATGGGCGGCGGCGGGTATCCGGTCGTCGTTTCCGACCTCTCGGTGCAGTCACCCGTTCGGGTGATTCCGGACTCCGCTCCCGCCGACCTGACCGTTACCCAGGAGCCTGCTGCGCAGCCGCCGTACTCCGGCGCCGACGGCAATTTCTGGGGTAGCGGAGAGCAGGAGAAGGCGTCTCGGGCGTGGTGGCGTCGGCGCATGACGTACATCGTTGCCACGGCCATCGTCGCCGTGGTTGCCGTCGTGGCGAGCATGCTGGCGTTCAGCGGTGGCAGCAGCCAGACCAAGCGCATCTCGTACACGTTTCCCGTCGAGGCTTTCCCGCAGACCGGCGTCACGGCGAGCCGCACCTGGACGATCTACGAAGGCAAGCACCCCACGCTGCACGGCGATCTGATCTTCTACTCGTCGCGCTCCGATCAGGTCACCGTCGAAGAGCTGCTTCCCAAGTCCCTCGTCACGCAGGCGTCGCAGGTGACGTTCCTGCCCGAGCCGCGCGTGATCAGTGAAGACCCGGTTGTCGTCAGCTACTCGATTTCCTCGGCGCTGGACGGCGTCACGTCGGCGACCTACAACATCCCGCTGCCGGCCGGCAGCGACCTGACGCTGGCAGCATTGCACCGATGGGCTGCCGAGCAGGCCAGCGAGACCGGCCAGCGCTACCTCGCTTCGCACACGTTGAACAGCATCCACATCACCCCGGCGTCGATCGTCGTGAAGAAGGGCGCAGCGGCCTACCAGCTCGCCGTCAGCGGCCTGCAGGCCAATGGCGATCCCGCACCGACCGTCGCCTTCGGTGCTGCCACCTGGTCGGTCGCCAACCCGAAGGTGGCGAAGGTCAGCGACAAGGGCCTGGTGACCGGGCTGGCGATCGGCCGCACGACCGTGCGGGCGAGTGTCGGCAAGCTGTCGGCGACGGCGACCGTCATCGTCTCCGCGGCCGCCAACGTCAAGGCCACCCGGCCGCTCAAGCCGCTCACCTCCGGCCCGCTCTCGGTGGGCCCGAACTCCATCCCGTCGTCGATCGGCCCCCTCCCGAATGGGTCGGTCAACACGCCCGTGAAGCAGCCGGTGGTCAAGACGACCCACAAGCCGGTCACGGGTTCGCAGCCGCCGGTCGGCTCTCCGCCGCTGAACCCCAACCCGCCGCCGGTGGTGTGCCCCACGGCGCCGCCCGCTCCGTCGGGTGTGAAGGCCTTTGCCACGTCGGATACCAGCGTCACGGTCACCTGGGCGGCACCTAGCGTGCCGGCCGGATGTGGCTTCACTCTCGCGGGCTACTCGGTGACCGGCTCTGGGGTCGCGACGGCCACCGCGACATCAGCGTCCTTCTCGGGCCTTACCTCCGGTAGCACCGTTCAGTACGCGGTGACGGCGAGCTACGGCACCAACAACAGCGTCGCCGTGGCGTCCAACGCCGTCACACTGCCAACCCCGGTCTGTGACGCCACAACGGAGACGGCTCCTGGCACACCCGCCGCAACGGCCAGCACGACGGTGGCTGGAGAGGTTGCGGTCTCGTGGGGCAGCGCGGGTTTCGTGGCTCCGTGTGCGGTATCGAGCTACACCGTTCTCGTCAACGGCGTGGCATCCCAATCCGGCCTCACCGGCAATGGGGCCACGCTCGAGAGCCAGACCGGCACGGTGTCGGTGGCCGTGACGGCAGTGTTCGCCGATGGGACGAGCCAGACGAGCGGCGCTACGTCGGTCGAGGCCACCGTGCTCTGCTCTGACGGGACCACCATCGCCGTCCCGGGGAGCTGCCCCGCACCACCGGCGCCGCCCGGCCCGTAAATCTGCGCATCGAGGCGCGGCTAGGGCAGGGTGGTCGCCTTCTCGAGCTCGTCGAGCGAATCCTTCAGCCAGTCGATGAGGCTCCACAGGTCGGGCATCTGCTCGCGGTCGGCGAGGATCCCGACGTCGAGGTGGCCGGCGTAGCTCATCACCGTGATGTTCAGGCCGAGGCCGTCGGTGATGACCGACACCGGGTAGCTGGCGAGCAGCTTCGCGCCGGCGCAGTAGAGGTCGAACTGCGGGCCCGGCACGTTGGACACGACCAGGTTCCATGTCGGGTGACCAACTGACGAGCTGCCGAGCGACAGTGTCAGCCGTGCTGCCCGGTTGAACAGGGCCGGCGGGATGAAGTTGTTCGCGTCCGAGAGCAGCTGCGCCGGAAGGGCTTTGTGGCGAACCTTCATGACCGTGAGGTCGGCCGAGGTCCGCTTCAACCGCTCGACGGGATCGGCGATCTCGGTGTGCAGCGCTGCGGCCAGCATGAGGATCCGATTGCCGTACGTACCTTCCTCTTCCCTGGTGCGCACCGAGACGGGCACCTGCGCCACGAGCGGTTCCTCGGGGAGCTCGTCGTGGGCGATCAGCCACTGCCGCACGGCGCCCGCGCAGAGGGCGACGATGACGTCGTTCACCGTGACGCCGTGGGCCGATTTCAGTGCCTTGACGCGGTCGAGATCGAGCTGGCCGAAGACGAAGCGCCGGTGCGCGGTCACCTTGCCGTTGAAGGAGGTTCGCGGCGCCGGCTGGGTGGGTCGGATGACCCTGTTGCCGTCTCCCCGGACCAGACCCTCGAACCGGCCGAGCAGCCGCCCGACCCGCGCGGCGCCGGGGATCACCGAGAAGACCGTCTCGTCCAGGTTCGGCATCGCCCGGGGGATGGATCCCAGCAGCCGCAGCGGATACCGGGGGACACCCAGGACGGCGCGTGCCACCAATCCGGCGGTACCGGACCGTGGGCCGGCGTCCGTCGACGTGGCGGCGTCCGGGGTGCGGATCTCAGGCGTCTGGTCGAGCAGCAGACCGACGATCTCCCCGCCGGAGATGCCGTCGATCACGGCGTGATGAATCTTCGTGTAGATCGCGACGTGGCCCGATTCGAGCCCGGAGATGACATACATCTCCCACAGCGGGCGGGCCCGGTCGAGCCGCCGCGAATGCAGCCGTGCCACCTGCCGGGCCAGCTGGCGGTCGTTGCCGGGGGCCGGCAGCGCCAGGTCACGCACGTGGAACTCGAGGTCGAAGTGCTCGTCGTGCACCCAGTACGGGAAATCCAGGCCGAACGGCACTTCCAGCAACCGCCAGCGAAGCACCGGCAGCAGGTGCAGGCGATCGCTCAGCAGCCGCATCATGACCTCGACGTTGAGCTCGCCGTGCGGTGCGGTGCTCGGGTCATAGATCCCGAGGCTTCCGACGTGGCCGGCCTGCCGCCCGTCCTCGATCGCCAGGAACTGGGTGTCGAGGCTGGTGAGCTGTCGCATGCGGGCGTCCTTGGTCGAAGCCGACGTTCTCGTGATGAGTGTGGACTACCCCGAAATCGCCCGCCTTGAAGCGCCCGTCAGCGGTGTACCGGATTTCCCGGAGCGGTCAGCCTGATGCGCCGCGGGTTGGCCTGCGGGCCGCTCCGTAACGAGCTCACCCCCGCCACGCTGCTGCGGGTCCTGCGCGCCATGGGCGCCGGCAGCAGCGGTGCGTCCTCGACAACCGGTGGGGGTGTTTCGGTGGTCATGAGCATCATCGCGGTTCCTCTCCACAAGGAACAACCGGCGCACCCCCTGCAGCGTTACGGACAGTCACCCGTTCGCCGGGCGCGAGCCCCGTCTGGCCTAGCACTCATGCGGTCAGGAACGGGCGCGTGCCAGCACCGTGCAGACTGCAGTGGTTCGAACCGTGGGCGACCTGGGGTGAGTGCCAGTGGCCTGGCACGCACTCGCCGCCAACCCGATGGAATGAGGGCAACACGATGCCGCGAAACCGTACTCGCGAAGTGATGAAGTTTCGCGCGAGCCCCCCTCCGCCGGCGGCCGACACCGCGGCGACGATCGCGTGGCTACGTGACAGGGCCTTGATCGAGGACCTTTACGACCGCTACGCGTTCGGCGTCGACTCGGTCGACATGGCCCTTGTCCGATCGGTCTTCCACCCCGAGTGCGTCGTCGTCGGCACCATGGAGGAAGGCACCCTCGATGACTATCTCGAAGGTCTCGAAGAGGGCCTGTTGATGTACGACGCCACCATGCACTTCAAGGGCAACCAGTACGTCGAGCTCAACGGCGACCGCGCCTTCGTCGAAACCTGGGTGGTCGGCTACCACATGGAGGCGCCCGGCAGCCCGATCGACCACCTGCGGCTCGGCTTGCGCTACCAGGACGACGTGATCCGCGTGGGCGCCGACTGGAAGATCATTCGCCGCGAAGCCGCACTGCAGTGGCACACCGGACCGTTCCCACGACCTTCGATCGGCGAAGGGCCCTACCCGCGCAAGCCGCACCAGTCCCGCGCCAGGGACACCTCGCCCGACGACAGCTCGGCGGCGACGGACAAAACGTCTGGCTGAGGCCGAGTAGCCATCCCCGCCGTGGCCAGATTCGTGCCGGTCGCCTTGACGTCGGGGGTGGGCCCTCGGTAGACATCCCTCGTCATGTGTTCCATCGTCCGAAGACGATTCCTTCAGTACGGCGGGGCCGCCACGGCTAGGAACTTGCGGCTGGCCGGCGCCGGTGGGTACGACGGGTGAGGTGACAGCGGTGGAGCGGTCAGCGGCGATCGGTCTGATGCGGCGGGCGGTCGACATCGGCGTGCGGGCGTGGCCGGAGGTGGCCGAGCGCTACATGGAGGTGCCGCTGGACTATTTCTCCGACCCGGCACTGTTCGCCAAGGAGCGCGCACTGTTCGAGACGCAGCCGCTCGCCCTGGTTGCCTCGTGCGAGATTGCGAAGCCTCATGACTACGTGGTGCGCAACGCGGTCGGGCGCTCGATCCTGCTGACCCGGGACGGCGACGGGGTGGCGCACGCGTTCCTGAACTACTGCCGGCACCGGGGTGCCGAGCCGGCCTGCGGGTCGGGGAACCGCCGGCATTTCACCTGCCCGTACCACGCCTGGGTCTACGACACCAAGGGTGGCTTGGTGAACATGCCGCTGCGCGACCGGCATGAGGACCTCGACCTGTCCCAGTTCGGGCTGGTCGAGCTGCCGAGCGAGGAGCGGCACGGCTTCGTCTGGGCAGTGTTGACGCGCGATCACGACATCGACGTGGCGGCACATCTCGGCCCGCTGGACGACGAGATCGGCCGGTTGGGGTGCGCCCAGATGCGCTACTACCCCTCCCATGAAGAGGCCGCCATCGCCGCGAACTGGAAGGCCGTCGCCGAGGGATTGCTCGAAGGCATTCATGTGCCGATCGTGCATGCGAAGACCTTCAACCTGAACCCCCAGGCGCAGAACGTCGATCTCGCGTTCTATGACGCGTTCGGCCCGCACGTGCGCTGGGGACTGGGCCTGTTCGACCAGCAGGGCGCCGCGGAACTGCAAAGCACGCCGGAATCCGAGTGGAAACCGGACGAGGCCGTCGGCTGCATCTGGCTCGCCTCGCCAGGGCTGCTGCTCGCGAACGAGTTGTACGGGGTCATCTACGCCACGCTGACACCGGGTAGCAGCCCAGGAGAGTCGTACTTCCGGTACGGCTGGCTGAGCCCCGTCACCGAGGCTCCGGATGGGCTGCCCGGCCCGGAGGACATGGCTGACCGGGCCCGGCGTGCCGTCCTCGAGGACCTCGATGTCTGGCAGGGCTGCGGCCGCGGCCTGTCTCGCGGCCAGCACGGGTACGAGCTGATCGGCCGCAACGAGAAGGGGCTCCAGCTCTTCCACGAAGCGCTGGCCCGCGAGACCGGATATGCGGGGCTGCGCTACCGATAGCGCTGACGCCGGATTCGCTTGCGGTCGCCAGACCGTGGGGGTTGTGGCAGGGGTGTGCGGTCAGGCGGCCGGTGCCATGTACGGCGGCTCTTCGCGGTTCAGAACTGCGAGCGTCCCGTTGCTTCCTTCAGGCTCCGTGCCTGCACCGCCAGCTTCTTCTCGCCCCACGCCAGTCGGCGAGCGGGGCAGTGGCGCGCCGGCAGCACCCGAGGTTTCGTTCGGCCCCGTATGGCGCACCGAAGACTTGATCACCCGGCTGGCGGTTTCCAGCTGGGGGTTCGCCGCTGCGGGCGGCGGACTTGGGTGAACGATGGTGGCAGCGGCTTCGGCAACGTGCTCGCGGGTGACCAGGCCTTGGAGGACTGCTAGGTCACCGAGCCGCCGCCACGGCCCGTCCCCGCTGGCTTGAAGGTCGAGAAGGCGTCGTAGCTGGAGGGGCGAAACCATGCCTCGTGCTACGAGCGCGTTGCCGATCCGACGTTGCTGCGGTACTGCGGTGAGTCCGGGCAGGACCGCCTTGATCCGGGGCAGCAGCCGGGCGACTTGGCCGCTGTACAGCTGCGCTACGGGAGCGAGGCTGATGACTACGGTGAGACCGGCCCAGATGAAAAGTGCCGGGTACACGTGATGAAGCGCGATCCCGCCCACCATCGCCGACGCGGCCACCGCGGCCCATGCCAGGTGGGGGCGGAAGGTACGGATGTC
>CAVXYJ010000025.1:0-129973 GCA_963765845.1 uncultured Actinomycetota bacterium | reverse complement strand
TGGAGCCGAGGGGAATCGAACCCCTGACTTCCTGCTTGCAAAGCAGGCGCTCTGCCAACTGAGCTACGGCCCCGGATGCGACGGCGAAAGTGAGCCGCCCGTCAGCGAAGGTCGACCGGGCGGGTGGCCTGGTGCCACACATCTTCATCACTGCGCCGGCCGCGCAACCGCAACGCGATCGCCGCGGCTGCTGCCAGCACGATCAACTTGCGCATGGCTCGGCTCCCTGAATGCAGGCGGATTCGTGACGGGTGGACCTAGGTGGACTTGAACCACCGGCCTCTTCCTTATCAGGGAAGCGCTCTAACCGGCTGAGCTATAGGTCCTGGCTGGCGCTGCGAGTCTACCCGGCCCGGGTCGCTGCGCCGGCGGGGATCTCCTGGTCAGCTATCGCTCGACGAGCGTGACCTCGACCCCGCCGACAAAGTCTGAGCACAGGTTGTACAGCAAGGCCCCGATCGTGGAGAGCAGGGTGAACGCAATGACGTTGGCCGCGCCGATGACCACGGTGATCAGCATGACCCGGCTGAACGTGAGCCAGTTGTTGATCCCGGCGTTGCTCTTGTCCGTGAGGGTGTTGGCCGCGTTGGCGATCGACTTGAAGACCCCCGAGGTGTCGAGCACCGTCCAGAGCGCCGCGACTGCCACCAGCAACACGATGAACATGCAGAGCGCGAACGTCAGCGAGATACGCATCACCGAAAGCGGGCCGAGATGGGAGATCTTCAGCCGCGCGCGGCGCGCCATCGAACTGCGGGCCGACGTGCCGGACGGCGGGGTGGTCACCGTCTGTGGTGCCGGCGCGTGGTTGGAGATGTAGCTCCCACCCACGCTCGAGGTTCCGGGAGCGTAGGCGGGTACTGACGCATAGACGCTGGTAGGCGCGACGTCGGCGGGTGGGGTCTGCGTGCCTTCGGCTTCTGTCCAGGCCGACGGCCTGTCCGCCGCGTCGGTCTTGGTCAGCGGCACGCTTCGCTCGGTGGTCTCACCGACAGCGAAGACGTGGGGCTTGGTCTCATCGTCGGCGGACCGGGAGACGACGCTCTTTGCGCTCGCTCCCTCGCGTCGGCCAGCCGACGACGCCGCAGCGTCGCTCGAACTCACCCGCCGTCCTTCCCGGACTCACCGGTATCCCCGTCCACCGGAGGCTCCTCATCAGCGTTACGCGCCACAGCGACGACCTGGACTCCGTCAGCCAGATTGATCAGCCGGACACCCATGGTCTGCCGCTGGGCGCGACGGACGTCACGTGCCACCGTACGCAATATGCCGCCATTACTCGTGATCGCGTAAAGCTCGTCGTCGGGTTGAACGACGAGCGCGCCGACCAGACCTCCCCGGGTAGAGACGATCCGGGCAGTGAGGACACCCTTGCCACCACGGTTTTGAGCGGTGTACTCCTCCAGCTGCGTGCGCTTGGCGAAGCCGCCGGCGGTGGCTACCAGGAGATCTCCGGAGACGTCGTCACTGCGGACGACCTCCATGGCCAGCAGCTCGTCGGATGAGTCGAACCTCATACCGATGACCCCGGAGGTCTGGCGCCCCATCGGACGCAGCTGACCGTCGTCGGCGTGGAACCGGATCGACATCGCACCCGTGCTGACCAGCAGCAGGTCGTCGGTATCGCTGCAGAGCTTGGCCGCGATGAGCTCATCACCTTCTCGCAGGTTGACGGCCGCGAGCCCGCCACTGCGGTTGGAGTCGTACGCGCTGAGCTCGGTCTTCTTGACCAGCCCCTGCTTGGTCGCCACCACCAGATAAGGCGCCACCTCATAGTCGGGGATCGCCATCACCTGGGCGATCTTCTCATCAGGCTGGAACGCCAAGATGTTGGCGACGTGTTGGCCGCGGGCGGTGCGCGCCTGCTCGGGAAGCTCATGGGCCTTCGCCCGGTAGACCCGGCCACGGTTGGTGAAGAACAGCAGCCAGTGATGCGTCGTCGTGACGAAGAAGTGCTCGACGATGTCGTCTTCCCGAAGCGCCGCACCCTGCACCCCCCGGCCGCCCCGCTTCTGCGAGCGGTACAGGTCGGTCTTAGTGCGCTTGGCATAGCCGCCGCGAGTGACCGTGACGACCACGTCTTCCCGGGCGATGAGGTCCTCGGCGCTCATGTCGCCCTCGTACGGGATGAGTCGCGTCTTGCGGGCGTCACCGAAGCGGCGCGCAATGTCGCCGAGCTCCTCGGCGATGACCTCGCGCTGGCGCTGCGGGCTCGCCAGCAGATCTTCCAGGTCGGCGATCTCGGTACGCAATTGGACGGCCTCGTCGATGATCCGCTGCCGCTCGAGGGCTGCGAGGCGGCGCAGTTGCATGTCGAGGATGGCCGTGGCCTGGATCTCCGACAGCTCGTAACGACTCATCAACTCGGCGCGCGCCGCGTCTGCCGATTCGCTGTTGCGGATGAGGGCGATGACCTCATCGAGGTGATCGAGGGCCACCAGCAGGCCCTCGAGCACATGCAGACGCTCGCGCTTCTTGCGCAGCTGGAAGCGGGTGCGCCGGACGATCACATCGACCTGGTGGGCTACGTAGTGTCGCACCATCTCGTCGAGGCGCAGGGTGCGCGGGACCCCGTCGACGATCGCCAGCATGTTCACGCCGAAGGTGTCCTGCAGCTGGGTGTGCTTGTAGAGGTTGTTCAGGACGACCTTTGCCACGGCGTCACGGCTTGCAGCATGATAACGAGCCGCTGGCCGGTGCGCTGGCTGCGACTCGTCGCGCGATGTCGGAGATGCCACCGACCCGGCCGTCCTTGACGAGCTCGGCGATCTTTTCCGCGAGGGTGTCCGGATTCACCTGGTACGGCAGCTCGGTGACGACGAGGCTGGGTGCGCCCCTTGACCTCCTCGACCTCCACGACGGCGCGCATCCTCGACGCCCCGCGCCCGGTGCGGTAGGCGTCGTAGATCCCGTCGCCGGCCGACGATCAGCGCGCCGGTGGGAAAGTCGGGACCGGGGATCCGCTCGATCAGCGCCTCGAGCAGCTCCTCGTCGCTGCGCGTCGGGGTGCGCCGAGGAACCACTGGATCGCCGTTGCAGACCTCGCGCAGGTTGTGCGGCGGGATGTTGGTGGCCATCCCGACCGCGATCCCGCCGCGCCGTTGACCAGCAGGTTCGGGAACCGGCTCGGCAGCACGATCGGCTCCTGCTGCCGGCCGTCGTAGTTCGGGCGGAAGTCGACGGTGTCCTCGTCGATGTCGCGCAGCATCTCCATCGCCAGCGGCTGCAGCCGGCACTCGGTGTAGCGCATCGGCCGCGGCCGGGTCGTTGCCGGGCGAGCCGAAGTTGCCGTTGCCGTCGACCAGCGGATAGCGCAACGACCAGGGCTGCGCCAGGCGCACCAGGGCGTCGTAGATCGCGGTGTCGCCGTGCGGGTGGTACTGACCCATGACGTCGCCGACGACGCGGGCGCACTTGTTGTAGCCGCGGTCGGGCCGGTAGCCGCCGTCGTACATCGCGTAGAGGACCCGCTGGTGCACCGGCTTGAGGCCGTCGCGCACGTCCGGCAGCGCGCGGCCGACGATGACGACATCGCGTAGTCGAGGTAGGAGCGCTGCATCTCCACTTCGAGCCCGATCGGCTCGATGCGGTCGCCCGGGCGGCGGGCGTAGTACGCTCGGCCACGGGGTCGGCCTCTCTCTGTTACGGCAGTGCTACGGGACAGCCTGACGCCATGCCGGCGCAGGGGGCACTCAGATGTCGAGGAAACGGACGTCCTTGGCGTTGCGCTGGATGAAGGACCGGCGCGGCCTTCGACGTCCTCGCCCATCAGCACGCTGAACAGCTCGTCGGCCTCCGCGGCGTCGTCCAGGGTCACCTGCAGCAGCACCCGGTGCGTCGGGGTCCATCGTGGTGTCCCACAGCTCCGTGGCGTTCATCTCGCCGAGACCCTTGAACCGCTGGACCCGGCCGTCCTTGGGCATCCGCTTCCTGCCGGCCTGACCCCGCCTCGACCAGTCCGTCGCGCTCGCGGTCGGAGTAGGCGTACGCCGCAGGCTGCCCGAGCCACTTGATCTTGTAGAGCGGCGGCTGGGCCAGGTACACGTGGCCGGCCTCGATCAGCGGCCGCATGAACCGGAACAGCAGCGTGAGCAGCAGGGTGCGGATGTGCTGGCCGTCGACGTCGGCGTCGGCCATCAGCACGATCTTGTGATAGCGCAGCTTGCTCGATGTCGAAGTCGTCGTGGATCCCGGTACCCAGGGCCGTGATCAGCGCCTGGACCTCGTTGTTCTTCAGCACCCGGTCGATGCGGGCCTTCTCGACGTTGAGGATCTTGCCGCGGATCGGCAGGATCGCCTGGAACTGCGGGTCCCGCCCGCCCTTGGCCGAACCACCGGCGCTAGTCGCCCTCGACGACGTAGATCTCGCACTGGCCGGGTCGTTGGACTGGCAGTCGGCCAGCTTGCCGGGCAGCGACGTGGACTCGAGCAGGCCCTTGCGACGCGTCGAGGTCGCGCGCCTTGCGAGCGGCGATCCGTGCCCGCTGCGGCCTCGATCGCTTGCGGTTGACGATCAGCTTGGCGTCTGTCGGGTGCGACTCGAACCAGTCGCCGCAGCTGCTCGTTGACCATCGACGAGACGAACGACTTGGCCTCGGTATTGCCGAGCTTGGTCTTGGTCTGGCCCTCGAACTGGGGCTGGGCGAGCTTCACCGAGACGATCGCGGTCAGTCCCTCACGGACGTCGTCGCCCGACAGGCGCTCGTCGCCCCCTTGCTTCCCGGCTTGGCCGCCTTCAGCAGGTTCGCGTCCTTGGCATACGCATTCACAGCGCGGGTCAGCGCATCGCGGAAACCCTCCTCGTGGGTGCCGCCCTCATGGGTGTTGATCGTGTTGGCGAACGTGTACACCGACTCGGCGTAGTTTGCCGCCGTTCCACTGCATCGCGACCTCGGCCTCGATGCCCTCACCCTTGGCCTCGAACAGGATGACGGTCTTGTGGATCGGCTCCTTGGTGGCGTTGATGTATTCGACGAAGTCGGACGAGCCCACGCTCGTACATGTAGGTCACGACTTCGATGACCCCGCCGTCGTCCTCGGCCAGGCTGTCGACCCGTTCGTCGCGCAAGATGATCGTCAGGCCCTTGTTCAGGAAGGCCATCTCCTGGAAGCGACGCGAGAGCGTCTCGAAGGAGTACGTCGTGGTTTCGAAGATCGTGTCGTCGGCCCAGAACGTGATCGTGGTACCGGTCTTGGCTCGACGGCGCCCCGCTTCTCCAGCGGCGCCGCCGGCTTGCTGGCGACATAGGGCTGGACGTAGACGGAAGCCGTCCCGCTCGATCTCGACCTCGAGACGCTTGGACAGGGCGTTGACGACGCTGACCCCGACGCCGTGCAGGCCGCCGGACACCGCGTAGGAGCCGGCCTCGAACTTTCCACCGGCGTGCAAGGTGGTCAGCACGACCTCGACGGTCTCCCGCTTCTCCACCGGGTGCAGCCCCACGGGGATGCCGCGGCCGTTGTCGATGACCCGCACCCCGCCGTCGGCGAGCAGCGTGACATCGATCAGGTCGCAAAAGCCCGCGAGCGCCTCGTCGACGGCGTTGTCGACCACCTCGTAGACCAGGTGGTGCAGGCCACGCTCGCCGGTCGATCCGATGTACATACCGGGACGCTTGCGAACCGCCTCGAGCCCCTCGAGGACCTTGATCGAACTAGTGTTGTAGGCGTCTTTGGCCACGCAGCGGACTTCCCATCAATCTCAGAGCACACAAGAGGCACTAGAAGCTCAGCACGGCACGGCGAAACCGACAGCGGACCCACAAGAGCGACAACGGTTACTTTACTTCGAATTGACGTGCAGGGATGGCCGCCACGCTGCCTGTCGCGTACGCAGAGCCAAAATGCCCCGGCTTTAGATCCCCCCCACGCGGGAAGGGGCCTCGTTGGGTCTGATCGCCGTTCAGCGGGCTGGTCATCCGTACGTATCGCGCGGCCCACGACCTCCGGTCACCCGCAGCCCGCCGTGACGCCAATCCGGACCGCTCGGACCGCGAATTACCAGCGTACGCACCACATCCACGCCGAGCTGCTCGCGCAGCCGAGCCGTCAACGTGCGGGAGAGCAGCCTCAACTGGGTGGCCCAGGCCGTGCTCTCCGCCTCGATGACCAGCTCGCCATCACGCAGCCGGGTAGGCCGGCAGTGGGCAGCCACCTGCTCACCCACGAGCGAATCCCACCGCGACAGCACGCTCGCTCCCGCCGCCTGGGTCTCCCAACCGCGATCGGCAAGCAACTCGGTGAGCGCCGAGCCGAACGCGACGGGTTCCCCGGTGGAACGTGCGGCCCGGGTGGCCTCCTTTGCTGCTCCCCTGCTCGCGCGCCGGGCTCCACGATCGCTCTGCACGGCTCGCACCCGCGCATCGGAACGGGCCCGCGCCAAGGCCTCACGCACCAGATCCGCACCCTGTGCCGGCTGCTCGCCCTCGGTCATCAGCTCTCGCCCCCTGCGCGTGTGATGTCGCCGACTGTGCCCGACCCCACCGACAAAATCCGCCCGCTCAGCGCGGCGGGTACGTCGCCCGCCACCGCCGCGGTTATGAGTACCTGCTCCGCCGGTGCCAGCAGTTCCGCGAGCCGCTCGCGGCGGCTCGTGTCGAGTTCGGCGAACACGTCGTCGAGCAGCAGCACCGGCTCACCGCCCCCGTACTCACCCTCGCGCAGCACCTCATACGACGCCAGTCGCAGGGCAAGCGCCAGCGACCACGACTCACCCTGGCTGGCGTAGCCGCGAGCCGGCAAATCCCCGATGGACAGCAGTAGATCGTCGCGATGCGGCCCGGCCAGCGAGACGCCGCGCTCGATCTCCTGCGGCCGCAGCCGGGCGAGTTCGGCGGCCAGCGCCGCCCCCAGCGCCGCCGGATCGCGGCCACCGGCGCCGAGACCGCCGAGATCCGGGACGCTCGATCGGTACTCCATGGTGATGGGACCGCGGCTGTCGCTGACACGGGCATAGGCGTCATCCACCAGCCCGCAGATCGCGTCGACGACCCGGAGCCGGCCGGCCAGGAGTTCGCCGCCGACCCGGGACAGATGCTCATCCCAGACGTCGAGCGTCGACAACTCCCCACCCCCGCCCGAACCGCGCGATCCACGCCGCGCCATCCCGGCGGTCTTCAGCAACGTGGTGCGCTGCTTGTTGACCCGCTCGTAGTCGGCTCGCACGCCGGCATAGCGCGGCGCCCGCGCGACCAGCAGATCGTCCAGGAAGCCGCGCCGGCCGCCGGGATCCCCCTTCACGAGCGCGAGATCTTCCGGAGCGAAAAGCACCGTCCGCAGCAGGCCCAGTACCTCGCGCGGTCGGGGCACGGGCGAGCGGTTGATACGAGCGCGGTTGGCGCGTCCGGGAACCAGTTCGAGCTCGATGGTCACCGGACGGTCGTCACGCACCACCGCTCCCCGCACCACCGCTCGCTGCGCGCCGAGCCGCACCAGCGGCGCATCACTGCCCACCCGGTGACTGCCGAGCGTCGACAGGTAACCGACGGCCTCGAGCAGGTTGGTCTTGCCCTGGCCGTTCGAGCCGAGAAACGTCGTACGGCCCGCCGAAAGCTGCAGATCAAGCTGCGCGTAGCTGCGGAAATCAGTCAATGACAGCGCGGACAGATACACCAGCTGTGAGCGGAACGAACGATCAGCGGACGACGTCGGGAAACGAATCCGCGGCGGAAGCGCCGTCCGGCTTGGCACCCGGAGCGGTGATGGCGTGACCGCCGAACTGGTTGCGCAGCGCGGCCACCACTTTCATCGCCGGTGAGTCTTCCTGGCGGCTGACGAATCGGGCGAACAGTGCGGACGAGATGACCGGCATCGGCACCGCATGATCGATGGCAGCTTCCACGGTCCACCGGCCCTCGCCGGAGTCGTCGGCGTAGCCGCGCAGCTGCGACAGCCCAGGGTCGGCCTCCAGCGCGTCGACCAGGAGATCGAGCAGCCACGAGCGGATCACCGTGCCCTGGGTCCAGCTCTTGATGACCCCGGTGACGTCTTTGAGTAATCCGGCCGCGGCGAGCAGCTCGTAGCCCTCGGCGTAGGCCTGCATCATCCCGTACTCGATGCCGTTGTGGACCATCTTCGCGAAGTGCCCGGCACCGACGTCACCCGCGTGCACGAAGCCCGCATCGCCCTCTGGTTTCAGGGCATCGAAGAACGGCTGGACCGCCGCGATGTGCTCCTTGCTGCCCCCCGCCATGAGCGCGTAGCCGTACTCGAGCCCCCAGACTCCACCGGACACGCCGCAATCCACGAAACCGATGCCCTGGTTGATGAGTTCGCCGGCATGGCGCTGGTCGTCGGTGTACTTCGAATTGCCCCCGTCGACGATCACATCCCCCGGCTGCAGCAGGCCGCGCAGTTCGTCGATGGTCTGCTGGGTGGGACCGCCCGCAGGGACCATGACCCACACGACCCGTGGGGTCGGCAGTGCCTTCACCAATTCCTCGAGGGAATCGACATCACGCTCGCCCGGGGCGCGGTCGTAACCGACGACAGTGTGTCCCGCCTGCTGGATCCGCTTGGCCATGTTGCCGCCCATGCGGCCCAGGCCGATGATGCCGATTGTCGCCACCGGTGCTCCTTGAGTTCGTCTGCAGGGTTCGCCTGATAGTCCCGTGCCAGTTTCCGTCTGAGTCAGCCGGAAAGGCGCACCGGCATCAGCAAGTAGCGATAGTCCGGCCCGGAGCCGGCGGACTTGCCGGTGAAAACCGCGGGCTTGCGCGGTGCCTCGACCGGGTCGTCGGTGGCGAATCCGACGTGGACGGAGTCGGAGTCGAGCGCGCCGAGCCCGTCGAGCAGGTATCCCGGATTGAACGCGATCGACAGGCTCGGCCCGTCATAGCTCGCGCTCAACGCCTCCCGCGCCTGGGCCTCGCCCCCGGCGCCGGCTTCGAGCACCACCTCGCCCGGCGAGAACGTCAGCATGATCGGCGCGGTACGAGCCGCGACGAGCGAGACCCGCCGTGCCGCGTCGACGAGCGGGCTTACCTCCACCTCGGCCGAGAGCGGTGACGTGGGCGGCAGCAGCCGGCGGTAGTCCGGGAACTGCCCGTCGATCAGCCGGGTGGTGCTGTGGCGAGCCCCGCAGGTGAAGCCGGCCAGCGCTTCCCCAGAGGGTCCGCTGCCGATGGCGACGCTCGTCTCAGCGCCCGCGGCCGCCAGCGCCTTGGCAGCGTCGGCGAGGGTGCGGGCCGGGATCAGGGCGGTGCCGGTGACCTCCGGGTCCTCCGGTCGCCAGACCAGCTCCCGGACGGCCAGCCGGTAGCGGTCGGTCGAAGCGAGGGTGAGCCTCTCGCCCGCGATCTCGATGCGCACGCCGGTCAGGACGGGCAGCGTGTCGTCACGTCCAGCCGCGATCGCCACCTGCGCTACCGCCGAGGCAAAAGCGCTGCTCCCGAGCCGGCCGGTGACGGTAGGCAGCCCGGGCAGTGCCGGGTAGTCCTCGACCGGCAGCGTCGGCAGAGTGAAACGGCTGCTGCCACACGTCAGGACGGCGCGAGTGGGCTCGATTTCGAATTCCACCGGAGCGGCGGGCAACGCTCGCACGATCTCCGCGAGCAACCGGCCACTGACCAGCGCCCGGCCCTCCTCGACCACGGAAGCGTTGATCTCACCCCAGGCGGCGACCTCGTAGTCGAAGGCAGACAGCCGCAGGCCGGTGTCACTGGTTTCGAGCAGCAGGCCGGCCAGCACCTGAAGCTGCGTGGTCGGTCGGGTCGGGAGCGTGCGAGCTACCCACGACACGGCATCGGTGAGCTCGTCCCGCTCGACGCGAAACCTCATGACAGGACCTCCAGAGCTTGTCCCCAACCCTCTGATACAGGGTTGTTGTCGTTAATCAATTTCAGAGAACGACGTCGTATTAGGGGGAGTGGACAGTGTGGAAAAGCGTCGTATCCGCAGCTCACAAGGCTCGAGCGGCGGTGGGTTACGTGTGCATCGCCGGTGGGTGACACCAGGGTGTGTTGTGGACGGGGCAAGCGCCGCACCGATCGTCCCCCGTGGATCCACCGGTCGTCCACAGAGGTATCCACAGGCTGTGTACGCAGATCATCTTTAGTGATGTCACCCACAAAGCTGCCCCCAACCCGGGGTGGAACTGCTGTCGCGCTTGGAGCGCTCGCGAATGTGAGGACCACTCAGCGGCCCTTCGCCCGGATCCTGGCATGCAGCTCGGTCACCTGGTTGTAGACCTGCCGTTTCTCAGCCATCAGGGCCTCGATCTTGCGGTTGGCATGCATGACGGTGGTGTGGTCGCGGCCACCGAAATGGGCGCCGATCTTGGGCAGCGAAAGGTCCGTCAGCTCTCGGCAGAGGTACATGGCGATCTGGCGGGCCATGACCAGGCTGCGACTGCGCGAGGAGCCGCACAGGTCGTCCATGGAGACGCCGAAGAACGCCGCCGTCTCGCTCATGACAAGGGCCGGGGTGATGTCGGGGTCGCTGGCGTCAGGGATCAGATCGCGTAACACGGCCTCGGCGAGCTTCTGATCCATCCGGACGGCTTGGAGGCTCGCGAAGGCGGCTACCCGGATCAGGGCACCCTCGAGTTCGCGGATGTTGCGCTCGATATGGGTGGCGATGTAGGTCAGCGTGTCGAGGTCGGCATCGACGCCCGCGGCTGAGGCCTTCTTCAGCAGGATGGCGATGCGGGTCTCGAGATCGGGAGCGCTCACGTCTGTGATCAACCCCCACTCGAACCGGCTGCGTAGCCGGTCCTCCAACGTCGACAGCTGCTTGGGAGGCCGGTCTGAGGTGATGACGATCTGTTTCGAGCTTCCGTGGAGCTCGTTGAACGTGTGGAAGAACTCTTCCTGCGTGCGCTCCTTGTTCTCCAGGAACTGGATGTCGTCGATCAGCAGGACGTCCACGTCGCGATAGCGCGAGCGAAATTGCGGCTGCCTGTCGTCGCGGATCGCGTTGATGAACTCGTTCGTGAACTCCTCGGAATTCACGTAGCAGATCCGCAATCCGGGATGCATCTTCGAGGTGTCATGGGCGATCGCATGCAGCAGGTGGGTCTTGCCGAGCCCGGAGTCGCCGTACACGAACAGCGGGTTGTACGAGCGGCCGGGAGCCTCGGCGACGGCGACGGCGGCCGCGTGCGGAAAGCGGTTGCCGTCACCGATGACGAAGGTCTCGAAGGTGTAGCGCTCGTTCAGCTTCGGCGGCGGCGCCGGGCCGGCGCGCCCACTGACGGCTGCCAACCGCTGGGCGGCTTCGGTCTGCCCGTTCAGGGGAGCATCCGGGACCACGTCGGGATCCGGGGCCGGACGGACCACGACCGCGAACGTGATCGTGCGGCCGAGTGCCGCCGACATCCGGGTGATGACGAGCGGACGCAAGCGATTGTCCAGCAATTCCCGGACGATCTCGTTCGGCGCGGAGAAGAGCACCGTCTGCTCGACCATGCCGATCGCTCGGATGCCGCGAATCCAGGCGCGGTCGTGCGCGGACAGCCCCTCCTGCTCAGAGAACTCGTGCTTCGCGGCATCCCAGGCCGCGATGACTGCTGCGTCCTCTGGACCCGTGTCCTCATCCGCCACTATTTGCAACTCCTCGGCATACGGCACGGCGGACCGTCCAGAGGGGGCAGACCGGTAGGCCAACGAAATTCCCCCCTGCGGTACTGAAACGACCCAGCATCGACCGCGCCGCCCACTCCACAGCCTTATCCACAGGCTGTGCAAGGCACAGCCGAGCCAGCCCGATTGAAGTCTTGAACGGCGGATGTCTACGTTGGTGAGGGGCCGACGCTAGCAGCGCTCGACCGCTCCCGTCGACGGGTTGTTCACACTCAAGAAAGACTGTTTTTTCTTGCTCACGGAGCGTGAGTCGCACCCCCGGTCACGCGAAGGTCACCGACACGTTGGGCCAGCTCCGACGTTTGACCCGGTACGCACCGCCCCGTACCGTCGAGGGTCGGCCGTGCCGCGGCTGTTGTCGTGCTGTTAGGCCGCCGCGCCATCCTGATCCACACCCGGAGTTGACCTTGAGTAAGCGCACGTTTCAGCCCAACAATCGCCGGCGGGCCAAGACGCACGGGTTCCGCTTGCGCATGCGCACCCGGGCCGGGCGAGCCATCCTGACCGCTCGTCGGCGCAAGGGCCGCCACGAGCTTTCCGCCTGACGATCGTGCTGCCGGCCGCAGCCCGCGTGCGCACCCGATACGACCACGCGCTGGTCGCACAGACCGGGCGCCGGGTGCGGCGCGGCTCGCTGGTGGTGTCGGTGGTTGTTCCTGTGTCCGCTCCGGCTCAGCCGCGTGCCGCCGCTATTGCCGGCCGCCGCGTCGGTCCCGCGGTGACGCGCAACCGGGTGAAGCGGCGGCTGCGCGAGTTGCTGCGTGAGCGGCTTGCTCAGCTCCCGTCCGGATCGCTCGTGGTGGTCCGCGCCCTCCCGGGAGCGGAGCGGGCTAGTTTCGCCCAGCTCGGCGGATGGCTCGATGCGGGCCTTCGCGGGGGTCTCGCGAAGTCGCGCGCCGGACTGGTCGATGTCTGAGGTCGACGTGGTCCGGCGGCCGCGGCCTGCGGCGCGGTTTCTGGCCGCGCTCGTGCGGGGTTACCAGCTCGCCATCAGCCCGTTGCTACGGCCGAGTTGCCGGTTCGCGCCAAGTTGCAGTGAATATGCCTATGAGTCACTGGTCGTTCACGGAGCGGTAAGAGGGAGCTGGCTCGCCCTGCGCCGGCTGCTGCGCTGCCACCCGTTCTGCGCGGGCGGTTACGACCCGGTGCCTGCTTCCAGGCGGGCAACCCCCGAAGGCCCCGAGGACGTAGAGACCGGTGACGGTTCGCCGGTTGCCGCCACGACGGTAGAGCCTGCTCTCGTTCCCGCGTTGTCCAGCAAGGAAGCAGGCGAGTGGCCGTGTTAGACCCGCTGTACAACCTCGTGGCGCGCGGGGTGATCGTCTTCCACAACATCCTCTCGCCCATCTTCGGCAAGCACAGCTTCTTTGCGTACGCGATCTCCATCGCGATCATTGTGGTGATCGTCAGGATCCTGATCTTCCCGCTCTTCGTTCGATCGGTACGCGCGCAGCGCACGATGCAGATGCTGCAGCCGCGGATCAAGGAGATCCGCGAGAAGTACAAGAACGACAAGCAGCGCATGAACCAGGAGGTCATGAAGCTGCAGAAGGAGCACGGCAACCCGCTGCTGGGTTGCCTGCCGTTGCTGCTGCAGATCCCGCTGTTCATCTCGCTCTACCACGTCTTCACCGCGGTCGCCCGGGCCCCAGCGGCAATCAACAATCATGTACTGGAGTTCAAGGGCACGAGTGGGCTGACCGGCGGTTACTACGACCGCGTCACCCACGTTCTCGGGACCTATGACAAGGCGCACGACGTCGTTGTTGCCAGCAGCAAGGGCGCCGAGGTCGCCGGCCTGGCCACGGCGAAGTTCGCCGGCATCACGCTGAGCTCGGCACTCACGTCGTCGAAGAAGACGCTCGATCTGTTCGGCGCCGACGGCACCACCGTGAAGATCGTGGCCGCGATCATGATCGTGATCATGGCCGTGACGGTCTACATCACGCAGCACCAGATCATGTCGCGCGGCGGCCCGGTCGACCCGCAGCAGCAGAAGATCCAGCGGCTCATGCTCTACGGCTCGCCGGTCATGCTGGCCGTTTTCGGTCTGCGGTTCCCCATTGCCGTGCTGGTTTACTGGCTCACCACCAACACCTGGAGCATGTGCCAGCAGGTCTTCATCCTGCGCAAGATGCCTCCGGTGTTGCCGGGTACGACGGCGGGTGCGGCAACTTCGGCGCGGGCGAGCGCTCCCGCGGGCAAGGGTGGCAAGGCCAGCTTTCGTAAGGGTGCTGTACCCGAACCGCCGGCGCCGCCCCCGAAGCTCACCCAGGTACGTCAGACGCCTGCCATCGATCCCCCCCCGAACGGGGCCAAAGCCTCTGATGGGGACACCGGAGATGCGGCCACGCCGGATGCCCCCGACGGCAAGGGGGGGTCCAGCGGTGCGGGTGCCGGCAAGGGCGGCAGCGGGGCGGCCGGGGGTCGGACCGTCAGCGGTAGCGGCGGGCAGTCACGGCAGCAGCCGCGGCGCAACAACCGGCCTGCGGCGAAACCCAAGGGCAAAGGACCACGAAAGGGCGGACGGCGATGAGCAGCACAGACCTGGCCTCCCAGCCGGAAGAAGCGCAGTCAGGCGCGGCCGAGATTGATGACGTAACCGCGGATGTCTCCACTAACGAGGGCGATTCCCCCCAAACCGGGTCATCTCGTTCTGTTTCCCGATCGGCGGCCAGCGACCTCGTGCACGAGGGTGACGTCGCGGCGGACTACCTCGAATCCCTGCTCGACATCCTCGATCTCGATGGCGATCTGGATATGGACGTCGAGGGCGAGCGGGCGGTCGTCGCGATCGTCGGCAAGGGACTGGGCTCGCTGGTCGGGGACAAGGGCGAGACCTTGGAGGCCCTCCAGGAGCTGACCCGCCTGGCGGTCCAGCGCGAGATGGGCGTGCGCAGCCGGCTGATGCTGGACATCGGAGGGTTTCGCGCCAAGCGGCGAGCTGAGCTGGCCACGCTGGGAGCCGAGGTGGCAGCCCGGGTCGCGGCAAGCGGTGAGGTCGAGCGGCTGAAGGCGATGAGCCCGTTCGAACGCAAGGTCGTTCACGACGCGGTGGCGCAGGTCAGCGGCGTGCACAGCGAGAGCGAAGGCGAAGAGCCGCAGCGCCGCGTCGTGGTGTTGCCGGACTGAGCAGCGCCGTTCCACCTCGCGCGTCCGCGCTGCCGCCCGACCGCTGGAGGGCAGCGGCTGAGGAGCTGTTCGGGACCGGCCTGGCGCTCGCGGTGCGTTACGCCGAGCTGTTGATGACGGACGGCATCGTCCGCGGGCTGCTGGGCCCTCGGGAGGCCGATCGCGTCTGGGACCGGCATCTGCTGAACAGCGCGGTGGTCGCTGAGCTCGTCCCTGACGGCGCGGCTGTCATCGACGTGGGCAGTGGGGCCGGCCTGCCCGGCATTCCGCTTGCTCTCGTACGCCCGGCGAGCAGGGTCGTGCTGCTCGAGCCCCTCGCTCGACGGTGTGCCTTTCTCGACGAAGTTGTCGTTGCCCTGGGTCTCGCTGACCGGGTCACGGTGCTGCGGGGCCGCGCTCCGGACGTTGCGGACGTGAGGGAGCTTCCTTTTTTCGCCGATTACGCGGTGGCTCGGGCTGTCGCACCGCTGGAGCGGCTCGTGTCGTGGACGATGCCCTTGGTCCGGTCAGGCGGGCAGCTGCTGGCACTGCGCGGAGAGCGCGTCGCACAGGAACTGCGCGAGGCCGGACCCGGGATCAGCCGTCACGGCGGCGGAACCCCGGTGGTGATCGAGCTGGGTGAGCACCTGCTGGGAACTCCGGTACGCGTGGTGCGGGTCCCGCGCAGGCAGCAGGATCAACGGAAGGGCGAGTCACGTGCCAGGGGTCGACGAAGCGGTTGAAGGCCATGTTTCACGTGAAACACCGCCGCCGGGGATAGCCCGCCCGGCCGCTACCCGCATCCTGGCGATTGCCAACCAGAAGGGCGGGGTCGGTAAGACCACCACGGCCGTCAACCTGGCCGCGGCGCTCGCGCTCTACGGCATGCGGGTCCTGTGCATCGACCTGGACCCGCAGGGCAACGCCAGCACCGCCCTCGGGATCGAACCTCCAGCCCGTACCCCGGGTATGTACGAGGTCATCCTCGGCGAGGTGGCGCTCGACTCGGTGATCGCCCCCTGCCCGCGTGTCCCCGGCCTGATGGTGGCCCCCGCGGCCGTGGACCTGGCAGGTGCCGAGGTCGAGCTCGTGAACGAGGAGGGACGCGAGTTCCGCCTGCGCCGGGCTCTCGAGGCCAGCGAAAGCGAGTTCGACTACGTTCTCATCGATTGCCCGCCGGCACTGGGCCTGCTGACCATCAACGGGCTGACCGCGGCGCGTGAGGTCATGATCCCCATCCAGTGCGAGTACTACGCGCTGGAGGGCTCGGCCAGCTGCTGAACAACGTCGAGCTCGTCGCCGAACATCTCAACCCGGGCCTGCGGGTCAGCACGATCGTGCTCACCATGTACGACAGCCGGCTCCGGCTCGCCGACCAGGTCGTGGAGGACGTCCGCGAGCACTTCAAGGAGGCCGTGCTCGCGACCCCGATCCCTCGCAGCGTGCGGGTGGCGGAGGCGCCGAGCTACGCCAGCACCGTCGTCACCTACGACCCGGTCTCGCGTGGGGCGCAGGCCTACCTCGCCGCCGCCCGCGAGTTGGGAGCCCAGCCGGCGGTCCTCGACCTCACCGACCCGCCCATCCACGTCGACCCGACCCATATCAGCGAACCCGTAGGAGGACCGGCATGACGACGCGTACCCGCGGCCTGGGCAGGGGACTGGGTGCGCTGATCGCGCCGGCGACCCCGCGTCCAGCGCCGGATCCGGCGGCCATCTCCCTGGTGCCTCCCGTTGCCGCGGCGCCGGGCGCGCCCGCCGTCATCGATCTGGACAGTCCGGCCGGGAGCCCGGAAGGCACTGTGGTCGGCCAGCTGTGCATGATCGCCGTGACCCGGATCGCCCCCAACGGGCGGCAGCCCCGGCAGGAGTTCGACGAGCAGGCCCTGGAGGAGCTGGCGGCCAGCATCCGCGAGGTCGGCCTGCTGCAGCCGATCGTCGTGCGGTCGGTGGGCGGCGGCGATTACGAGCTCATCATGGGCGAGCGCCGGTGGCGCGCGGCCCAGCTCGCCGAGCTCGCCGAGATCCCGGCGATCGTCCGCGAGACCGCCGACGACGCCATGCTGCGCGATGCGCTGCTGGAGAACCTGCACCGCGAGCAGCTCCATGCGCTGGAAGAAGCTGCCGCCTACACCCAGCTGCTGAACGACTTCGGCTGCACTCACGACGAGCTGGCCACGCGGGTCGGCCGCTCCCGTTCGCACATCACCAACACCATCCGGCTGCTGAGCCTGCCGCCCACCGTCCAGCGCCGGGTCGCCGCTGGCGTGCTGACCGCCGGCCACGCGCGGGCCCTGCTGGGCTTCCCGACAGAGTTGCAGCAGGAGCAGGTGGCCACGCGCATCGTCGCCGAGGGTCTGTCGGTACGTGCCGTCGAGGAGCTCGCTGCCCTGGCCGAGCCCGCGAAGCCCACCCGGCGGCGCCCGGCTCGCACCGCGCCTCCCGGTCTGGAAGACGTCGCGAGCCGGCTGTCGGAGCGGTTCGAGACCCGGGTCAAGGTGGAGATGGGGCGGAACAAAGGCCGTATAACGGTCGAATTCGCCTCATTCGACGACCTGGAGCGGATCGTGACAGCGATGGCCCCGGCGCCGCCCAGCTGGGCCTGACGCCGGGCGGTACGTCAGTTGCCGGGATGTCGCGGGCGGGCCATCGCGGCCTGCAGGAGATCCCGGCAGATCACGCCGAGGTCCATACCCGCAGCGTGCACGGCGAGCGGCACCAGGCTGGTCTCCGTCATCCCCGGCGAAACGTTGACTTCGAGGAAGTGCACGCCGCCGTGGGCATCGACGATGCAGTCCGTGCGGCTGAGATCGGCCAGCCCGAGCACCCGGTGGGCCACGACGGCGAGCCGGGCCGCTTCCTTGGCGGCCTCCTCGCTGACCCGCGCGGGCACGTAGAACTCCGTCGCACCGGCCGTGTAGCGCGCCGCGTAGTCGTAAGGGCCGCCCAGCGCGTCGATCTCGACCGCCGGCAGCGCCTGCGGCCCGCCACCGGTGTCGATCACGGTGACGGTGAGCTCGGTCCCGACGACGAAGCGTTCGATCAGCGCGGTGTCGGCATAGCCGAAGCTTGCGACGAGCGCGCCGGGCAGGTCACCGGGCTCGCGGACGATGGAGGCGCCGAGCGCCGACCCCCCGGCCGCTGGCTTCACCATCAGCGGTAGGCCCAGCCGCTCCACGAGCTGAGCGATGACGTTCGCGGCGCCGAGCTCCCGGAAGGTGGCGTGCGGCAGGGCCAGCCAGGGCGGGGTGGTCATCCCGGCGCCGGCGATCAGCGACTTGGCAGTCGGCTTGTCGAACGCGAGCCGGCAGGCATGGGCTGACGAACCGGCGTATGCGACTCCCATCAGGTCGAACACCCCGCGAAGGGCGCCATCTTCGCCCGGTCCGCCATGCAAAGCGATGAAGACCGCGTCCGGCGTCTCGGAGATCAGGCGCGGCAGCAGCTGCGCGTCGGCGTCGAGCAGGGCAGCTTCGATCCCGACCCCGCGCAACGCGTCGGCCACCCGCCGGCCGCTGCGCAGCGAGACGTCACGCTCCACCGACAGGCCGCCCGCCAGCACGAATGCCCGCTCGAGTTCGGTCATGCGAGCTCCGGGGTGGGACCGTCGGACGGGCTCGCGACGCCGCGGGCACGGACCGGGCCGAACGTCTCGAGCAGCTCCAGCTCTTCGGCCAGCACGGCGGCGAGCCGGCGCACGCCTTCGCGGATGCGATCGGGCGGCGGGAAGCAGTACGAGAGCCGCAGGTTGCGCCGGCCGTTGCCGTCCGCGTAGAAAGCGATTCCCGGGACGTACGCCACCCGCGCGGCAACGGCCCGGGCCTGCATTGCCTTGGCGTCCAGCCCCTCGGGCAGGGTGAGCCAGACGTAGAAACCGCCAGAGGGCACGGTCCAGGTGCAGCTCGCGGGCAAGGCAGTGCCGAGCGCGTCGAGCAGCGCGTCGCGTCGTTCGCGGTAGATCTCGCGGAAGGTCTTGACCTGCTCCAGCCAGGGCTGGGTGTCGAGGTAGCGCGAGATCGCCATCTGGTTGAACGTGGGGGGGCACAGGATCTGCGCCTCACTGGCGAGCACCAGCTTCTCGCGAACCCCGTGCGGCGCGAGCACCCATCCGATGCGCAGCCCCGGCGCGATCGTCTTGCTGAAGGTGCCCAGGTAGAGCACCCGATCGGCGCCATCGGCCCGCATGGCCCGGAAAGGCTCGCTGTCGAAACCGAGCAGCCCGTACGGGTCATCCTCGACCACCAGCAGGTCGGCCTCTTCGGCGATCGCCAGGATCTCCAGGCGGCGCGCCTCGCTCAGCGAGACACCGGCCGGGTTCTGGTAGTTGGGGATGACGTACAGGAACTTGACTTTCTTGCCCGCTTTTGTGCAGTAGGCGATGGTCTCGCGGAGTGCGGACGGGATCATGCCGTCCTCGTCCATCGCGACGTGCAGCACCTCCGCCTGCGCCGAGGCGAACGTGCCGAGCGCGCCGACGTAGCTCGGCGCCTCGGCGATCACGACATCGCCGGGATCAAGGAACGTCCGGGAGATCAGGTCGAGGGCCTGCTGGCTGCCGACGGTCACCACGACGTCGTCCGGCGAACCGGTGATACCCACCAGCGACATGACGTCGCAGATCTGCTCGCGTAACCGCGGATCACCCTGCCCGGTGCTGTAGTTCAGCGCGACGGCGCCCTGGTCGGTGACCAGTTGATCGAGCAGCGCGCCGACGGCATCGAGCGGCAGGGCAGCGGTGTACGGCGAGCCGCCGGCGAGGCTCACAACTTCTGGGCGGCTCGCGACGGCGAAGAGAGCTCGGATCTCCGAAGCGGTCATGCCCCGGGTGCGGAGCGCGTAACGACCGGTGTACGGGTCGAGCGAGGTCGCCGACATGGTTCCAAGGTAACCGAGTCGCTGCTCTATCCTGAGCTTTCGTGGGCGCACGCAGCACGGACGGCCGGTCGGCGTTCCCGCGTTCGGTGGCGCTCTTCGTGGCGGGTTTCGTGATCGGCATGGCGTCCGCCCTGCTGTCACCGGTGCGCGCTGGACAGGTGGGCCGATGAGCCGCCGGGTCGCGAACGTCACCCTCGACAACCTCGATGACCTGCCGGTTCGGTGCCGGCGCTGCGTGTTTTGGGAGCTGGATCCGGTCTCGCGTTCGCGCGCCGAGGAGTCCGGCGACTCGGCCTTCGAGAAGGAGGCCTGGGTGTCGGCGACCCTGCTGGACTGGGGGTCGTGCGGCAAGGTCGTCTACGTCGACAGCGTGCCCGCGGGATTCGCGCTCTTCGCGCCCCCCGCATACATCCCCCGCGCGGTCGCCTTCCCGACCAGCCCGGTCAGCGCCGATGCGGTGCTGCTGATGACCGGCCAGATCGTCGAGGAGTTCACCGGTCAGGGGCTCGGGCGGGTGCTGCTTCAGAGCGTCGCGAAGGATCTGCTCCGGCGCGGGGTGCGGGCCATCGAGGCGTTCGGCGACGCGCAAGGAAAGGCCGGCCACTGCCTGCTCCCGGCGGACTACTTGCGGGCCGTCGGCTTCAAGACCGTGCGGGCGCATCACCGCTGGCCGCGGCTGCGCCTCGAACTCAAGAGCGTTGTCACGTGGCGCGAGGACGTCGAGGTGGCGCTGGAGCGGCTGCTCGGTTCGATGACGCCCGAGATCCTGCGCCCGGTGGGTCAGCGGGCGTAACGCAGCGCCGCCGGCCGCGGCTGAAGCAGCGCGTCGGGCAGCCGGAAGGTGCCGGTGGGCGGGTCGAGCTCGGCCGGCAGGAAGATTCGCTGCACCGCGGCGAGCACGGCCTCGGCGACGACGGCGCGAAACTCCCGCGACGCGAGCGCCGACTTGTCGTGGGGGTTGGTCAGGTAGCCGAGTTCGAGGCGGACGGCGGGCATGCGGGTGGCGCGCAGCAGCGGCCAGCTCTTGGGATGGCTCCGGCAGTCCAGCAGGTCGGTGCGGGCTACAACCTCGCGCTGGATCAGGTCGGCGAAGCGTTCGCCGACGACCGACGAGGTGCGCCAGGTGCCGAAGTAGTAGCTCGCGACCCCGTGCGGCACCGAGGATGCGTGGCCATCGCAGTGCAGGCTCACCAGCAGATCGGCGTTCGTGGTGTTGGCGAACTTCGCGCGCTGGTTCTCATCGGGGTTCTCGTCGTGGCGGTGGGTAAGGAAAGCGTTCACCCCGACCGCCATGAGCCGGCCCTCCAGCTGCGCGGCGAGGTCGGCAACGATGTCGCGCTCGGTCAGGCCCCCGCTGGTCCAGCCCGTGTCGCTGCCACCGTGGCCCGGATCCAGGACGACCGTCTTGCCCGCCAGCGACGGCCCGGCACCCCGCAGCTTCTCGGACTCGCGCAGCTCGTACGGGCGCCCCCCGACCACGGTGCGCTGGAGCCGTTCGAGCTCACGCAGGGTCATCGGGCCGCAGCAGCCGTCGTTCACCAGCCCGCGGTTGTGCTGGAACTCGCGCAGGGCGGTCTCGGTGCGCTCGCCGTAGATCCCGTCGCACCGGCCCACGTCGAAGCCCATGTCAGCGAGCCGCGACTGCAGCTCCAGCACGTCGTCGCCGGCGAAAGGGTGGCTGATGCTGCGGTAGAGGAACCGCTTGCCGAGCTGCTGGCGCGCCTCTTGCAGGGACTCCAGCGTGTCGGGCCCGACGATCCCGTCGACGAGCAGGCCCCGCGACTGCTGCAGGCGCCGGACAGCCTCGTCCACATCGTCGTCGAACACGTCAGCAGCGCCCGCCGTGACCGGCTCGAGAACCCCGAGCTCGATCAGCTGCAGGCGCAGGTGCTGGACAGCAGGCCCGGTGGACCCGCGGCGAAAGAGTGGCACGGTTATCGGCGAAGTCCCGCCCCTGTCAGCGCCAGTGCGGCGAACGGTCGGCGAACGGTGGCAACGAGCGTCACTGAACGAGTGCCAGCTTAGCTACCGATACCCGCCCCCGCAGGTATGGCTCAGACGAAGCCTTCGAGATCCCGCAACAGCGCGGCCTTCGGCTTCGCGCCGACGATGCTCTTGGCCACCTCGCCGCCGACGAAGACGGACATCGTCGGGATCGACATGATGCCGTACTTGCGCGCGACCTGCGGGTTCTCATCGATGTTGAGCTTGACAATGCGCAGCTTGCCGGCGTGCTCGGCGGCGATCTCCTCGAGCACGGGGCCAACCATCTTGCACGGCCCGCACCATTCGGCCCAGAAGTCGACCAGCACAGGCAGGTCGCTCTTGAGAACCTCGGCGTTGAACGTGTCGTCCGTCACGGGCTGGGTGCTGCCCATTGGGGGTTCCTCCTGAATTGTCGGATGCCGGGTGGGCGGGTTACGTGGTGGGACGTGCGGAAGGGGCCGGTCAGCGAGCTGAGGCGAGGCTCTCGACGGTCTCACTGATCGGTGCAGCGGGCGGCGCGGGGGCCTCCGGTGCCTGGTCGTGACGATCCTCCTGGTCGGCTATGTAACGCTCGGCGTCCAGGGCGGCCGCGCATCCGGTGCCGGCCGCGGTGATCGCCTGCCGGTAGGTGTGGTCGACCACGTCCCCTGCGGCGAACACACCCGGAAGGTTGGTCACGGTCGTGGGCGACGCGACGGTGATGTAGCCCTCGTCGTCCATCTCGATCTGCCCGGTGAACAGCTCTGAACGGGGATCGTGGCCGATCGCCACGAACAGGCCGGTCACCGCAAGGTCGGTCTGCTCGCCGGTGTTGACGTCGCGCACCCGCAGGCCGGTCATCGACGTCTCGCCGAGGACCTCCTCGATCTTGGCGTTCCACAGGAATTTGATCTTCTCGTTGGAGAAGGCGCGCTCCTGCATGATCGCGCTGGCGCGCAGGGCGTCACGCCGGTGGACGATCGTGACGCTGCGGGCGAAGCGGGTGAGGAACGTGGCCTCCTCCATCGCGGAGTCGCCGCCGCCGGCGACCGCGATGTCCTGGTCACGGAAGAAGAAGCCGTCACAGGTGGCACAGGCCGAGACGCCGTGGGCGAGCAGTCGCTCCTCGCCGGGGACGCCGAGCTTGCGCCACTGGGAGCCGGTCGACACGATCACCGTGCGCGCGAGCACCGTTTTCTCGTGCGTACGGATGACCTTCGGGTCGACTTTCAGGTCAACCTCGATAACGTCGTCGGCTACCAGTTCGGCGCCGAAGCGCTCCGCCTGCTGGCGCATGGACTCCATGAGTTCGGGGCCCTGCACGCCCTCGGCAAAACCGGGGAAGTTCTCCACCTCGGTTGTCTGCATCAGGGCACCGCCCGCGGTCACCGCGCCCTCGAAGACGAGGGGACGAAGGTTGGCCCGCGCGGTGTAGACGGCGGCCGTATACCCGGCCGGGCCAGAGCCGATGATCACGACATCGCGGACGTCGCTCTCCTCGCGCTCGGTGCCGCTGGTGTCAGCACCCGGTTTCATGGCGCTCTCGCTCACGTCGTCTCCGAATTCTCGGCCTTTTCGGCAGCTGGTGGATCCCTATCGGCCGGTGTGTGCCCGGGGTCTAGAACGGATGGTAGGAGGCTGGCATTCCCTTGGACCGGGCGGCGGCGCGGCAGGAGAGGCACAAACTCAGCCGTAGAACTTCATCTCGGCCAGGCCCGCCGAATACCGGGGCCCGGCAGGGGTGTCGCGGCGCGGAAGCTCGGTGAGCCAGATCAGCCAGTAGCGGTAGGCGCCCGCCCGCGGGCTGAGCACCTGCGAGATCTTTGGCGAGGGCCCGGAAGTCGCCGCCACGGTGTAGGCGTCCAGCGAGGCGGCGTCCACGGTGGAGTAGCGCAGTTCGACATGCACGCCCGGCTGCTGAAAGAGCAGCTTGACCTGGGTGACGGCCACCGGCTTGCCGAGGTCGACCTTGAGGCCGACGCCGGACTTGCCGATCCCGCCCCACTGGCTGCCGATGTAGATCTCGGTGGACCAGGCGGTCCCGATGTTGTTGTCGTACGCGAACTGGACTCCGCCCGGGTCTTCGGCCCCATCCCCGGGTGAGGGGTCGAAGTCGACGACCGACGCGAGAGGAAGCACCGACCCTGTCGGCGCGGCCGAAGCGCGGGATCCCACCGGGGGCGCCCCACGGGAATGGCCGGGAAGCTTGCCGACGGCGACCCCCACGAGCCACGCCGCGAGCGCAAGCACGACGAGCAGCGTGACCGGTAGCACCCGCCGGCGGATGGTGCGCCGGCGGGCCGCCGCCTCCCGTGCCAGGCGCTCCGCCTGTGTCGCTTTCGCGGTCTGGCCTGCGGCGGTGTACGCCTCGGGAGCGTCGTCGAGAGCCGGCTGGGAGCCGGTCGGCAGCGTGGCCACGATCGTTTGAAGCGCATCGACCATCTCCGCTGCCGTTGGTCGGGGACGGCCCGGTGCCGCGCCCAGCGCGGCCATGGCCAGCGCGTCGAGCTCGCGGGGTACGCCGGCGCGCAGCTGGCGGGGAGAGCGACACGCGCCGTTGCCGTCTCGTTCCGCCGCGGGCAGGCCGCGACCGGCGTCCAGCGGCCAGCGGCCCGTCAGGCTCGCGTACAGCAACGCCCCGAGCCCGATGACGTCACGCTGCTGGCGCTCGGCGGGTGAATACTCGCCCAGGGCAGCGCGCATCTCCAGGTCGAGCACCTTCACCAAGCCGTGCGACGTGATGACGACATCGCCGGGATGCAGGTCGCCGTGCGTGACGGCGAGCGCGTGCGCGGCCGCGATCACCTTGGCCACCGAGAGCAGCACGGTGGCGGCCCGCTCGGGAAGCAGGGGGCCATCGCGCAGCAGGTCGAGCAGCGAGATGCCGAGCACCCACTCGCTCACCACGTAGGCCAGCGGCATTCCGTCGGCGCTGGTGGTCGTGGCGTCGTAGGTGGAGGCAGCGCTGTTGTGGATGAGCTGGCCCGAGCGCCGGGCTGCGGCAAGCAGCTGGTCGATGCTTTCCAGGGCGGACGGCAGCCCGGTATCGATGATCAGCCGGATGGCGACCGGACGGGCCAGTACCTGGTCCTCGCCTTGCCACAGCTGCACGTCGCCGCGGGCGCTGATATGGCGCCTGAGCTGGTAGCGGCCGTCGAGCAGGACTCCGGGATGCAGCGTGGTACGCACCGGAGCCATCCCCGTGTCGGCCGGCAGCTCCTCGGCGGCAGGCACAGCCGTCAGGTTGGGATCGGTGGCAGCGGGATCACGATCGGTGCGCACGCCAGCGGGTCTGCTGTCCGGCACCGTCCCTCCGCCCTGCCCCCGTAACGGCCGCTTCGGTCTGCTGCTCCTTCACGCGCTCGAGCGCCGGCGACACGGCCGGGAGCGCCTTGCTGTCGTTGGCGAGTCTACGGAGGGTTGCCGCTCGCGTCGGGTAGCGCGCCGAGCGAGCGCCTGGCAATCCTGCGGGGTGGCAAGCCTTAGGACGCGGCGGCGGCGGATCCCGATTCGGTCACGACGGCCCAGCCCTTGGTCTGTGACAGCAGGTGCAGCAGCAGAGAGTGCGCTGTCTTGCGCACTTCCAGTTTCACAGTGCCGTTCGCCGCGAAATGGACCGACCCGGGGACGATGCTCTCGCCTGTGGGCAGCGTTGCGGCCGCGGCCGCGACCGCCGGGCCTGGCAGGCGGGTGTGCTGGTAGGAGGTAGCTGCGGCTTGGGCGGCCGTCTGGGCATCGCCGCTGGCCGAGAAGTGGGCAACCACGACGGAAATGCCGTCGAACAGGAAGACCGCGAGCACGGCGAAGATCAAGGCCAGGCGAGCGAACCAGCTCGTGACCATGGGGTCTCACCTGCCACATTCCGTCGGGCGGGCGCCGACTGTGCTCGAAGGCATCGGCAGGATCCCGGCTCAGGTTGAGCGCAAGGATCTGAATCCAGGCCCTCCTGGCCCACGTTTAGCCAGGTCAGCGCCGGAAGCGTCCGCCGATGAGCGACGCCACGGCCCGCAATTCGTCGGTCATCCGCCAGGCGGCCGCGAGGTAGAAGGCGCCGCCGACCAGCGCCCCGGCCACCACCCCGAGCAGGCTGCCGGCCACTCCGTGTCCCACCGCAGACCGCAGCGCGCTTGCGATGGCGTAGGCGATGCCCGCCGCGATCGCGCCGGCCACTGTTGATCGCGTGACGGTTCGCCCGATACGGGGCCCGTCAAGCCCGTGCAACCGCCGTCCGAGCAGCCGGAAGCAGATGGCCGCCCCGACGGCGTAGGAGAGGGCGAAGGACAGGGCAAGAGCGACGGCCCGCTCGCGTCCCGGGAGGAGGTCGGCCAGCAGCAGTCCGCTGGCGATGTTCACGCCCGCGACGGCGCACATGACGAAGGCCGGGGTGCGGCTGTCGGCCATCGCGTAAAAAGCCCTCAGTTGCAGCTGAAACGCGCTGAACGGGACCACTGCTGCGGCGAAGGCGGCGAGGGCGGCACCGATGCGGGTGGCATCGGCGACGCTCGTCGCATGGTGGGCGAACAGGGTGATGGCGAGCGGACGCGCCAGGGCGAACAGGCCGAGGGCTGCCGGCACCAGCACTACAGCGGACATGCGCAGCCCCAGCGACAGGTCGGTGCGCACCAGATCGAGCCGATCGTCAGCCGCGTGCGAGCTCATTCTCGGCAGCAGGGCCGTGATCAGCGAGACCGCGACGATCGCGTGCGGGAGCTGAAAGAGCTGATAGGCGTTGGAGTAGGTGGTGAACGCGACCGGACCGGTGGCCAGTCGGGTGACCACGAAGTAGCTGAGCTGGCTGGCCGCGACGTAGACGAGTACCCAACCGCCGAGCCGCATCGCCTGGCGCAGGCCGGGGTGGCGCAGATCGAGGCGGGGCCGGTAGCGAAAACCGCTGGCACGTAAGGAAGGCAGCAGTGCGACCGTCATCGCCACCACACCCAAAGTGGTGCCCGCGCCGAGTACCCAGATCTGGGTCGTGGTCAGCCCGGCGAGCGTCGGGGGGCGTGACCCGGGCAGGAAGATGAAGACGATCGCGACCGCGATCACCACGAGGTTGTTCAGGACAGGGGTCACCATCGGAGCCCCGAAACGCCCGCGGATATTGAGGATTGCGCCGATGGTCGCCCCGACGCCGTAGAAGAGAATCTGTGGCAGGAACCACCGCATGAAGGTCGTCGCGAGCGAGACCTCGGCCGAGTTGGCCAGGTAGATCCTCGCGATGAGGGGCGCGATGAGGATGCCGATGACCGCGAAGACGGCGAGGCCCAGCCCGACCACGGTGAGCAGCGAGCTGGCGAAGCGGTCGCCGCCGTCCTCGTCCTCCTTGCTGGCCCGTACGAGTACCGGGACGACGACGCTGGTGAGCACCCCGCCCAGCAGCAGGTCGTAAATGATGTTGGGGGTGGTGTTGGCGACGTTGTAGGCGTCGCCGACGGAGTGCACGCCGATCGCGGCGGTGATCGCGATCGTGCGCAGGAAGCCCGTCCCCCGCGAGGCGACGGTGCCCAGCGCCATCACCCCGGTCGCGCGTCCGAGCCGGGCGGTGCTGGCGGCAGGCCCGGTCACGGGTCACTCGCCGGTGGAGGCGGCGCCTGCCCGGTCCTTCGGGAGCGGCGGATCAGGCCGCGGACCGCGCGGAACAGGACCGCGAGGCCGAGTATGGAGAGCGCGACGATGGTGAAGGCGGTCGCGACCACGCCGTAGGTTGTCGAACGCACCAGCACCTGCACGGGAGTGCCCAGCTGCCGGCCGTCCGTGGTGTAGAGCGTCAGGCGTACCGGGAAGGTGCCGGCGTTCGCGGCCTTGACCTCGACCTCCACCTGGACCTTCTGCCCCGCCCGCACCGTGCGCTTGATGATCGTGTCGGAGCTGACCCGGGAGCGATCGAGCGAGCTCAGCACCAAGGACACGTCGACGGCGGCGCCGAGGTCGTTCTCCAGGGTCACCGGGACCTTTCCGGAGTGGCTGGTCAGCGTGACCTGCGGGCTCGCCACCACCTTCACCTGCTGCGCCACGCTGGTGAGCGCTATCTCGGCGCTGTTGCGAAACGGGAAAGCGCCGCTCGGGTCGGAGCGCCAGCGACGGGAGACGGCAGCGAGCGCCGCGTCACGGATCGGCTGCAGGATGCTGTCCGGCGATTGGGGTTCCGGCTTGCCGGCCGGCTGCGGATTGCTGAACAGGCCCGTGGTGTTCGCCGTGATCTTCAGACTTGACCGCACGAGCGCGGAGGGAAGCTCGTCAGCGCGCGCATCGTCCGGGTATTGCAGGCCGGCCCGAGGCTCGGCCGGCGAGTCCAGCAGGCTGCTGACCGACGTCTGCGACAGCCACGACAGGTGCGAGGTATCAGCCAGCAGCCGGCTGAGCCAGGTAGCGGATGGACTCCAGCCGTCCGGCGCCTCGATCAGCAGCGGCCTCGCGCTGGCCGCGGCCGCACCCTTGCCCGGCGGCGCCGTCACGCCGTCCTCGATGTGCGCCTCGGCCAGCTCGGCGATCACTTCTTGCTCGGCCATCCGGGGCGTCGTGCCCGCGGGGACGCCGGCCGTCACCAGGCGGCTCAGCACATCGTCGGCGAGCAGCAGCTGTGTCGGCGTGCTCGATGATTTCGCTGAGGCACTGGGGTTGTCGCCGGTCGAGGGAACCGCGCCGGCGGACAGGACGAGGGCGCTCGCCTTCGCCGCCGTCCGGTAGTACCGCGCGCCCGCCGCGTCGACGAGACCGCCGGGCGGTACCGCGATATCCGACGTGACGCTCGTGGTGGTGTGCAGCAGCCCGAGCTTCAGCACGTCGTCGCCGCGTTTGCGGGCAGCATCGACCAGGCTGCGGCCTCCGTTGTGCAGCAGCGCCTCGACGTCGACATCGTCGTAGGGCAAAGGGATCACGTTGAGGTTGGAGCTCGCGCGCAGCTCGGTCAGCCAGTCCTGTGCGGCGGAGTTCGCGGGCTCGAGGCGGCCGGTGGTCTTGCCGGGCACCGAGACGACGTAGCGGCCGTTGGCGGCGAGGCTGAGCTCCCGGATGAGTGCCGGGTCCAGGGTGACGGACGCCGACGAGGCCGACTGCAGGGCGTCGAGCAGCTGCTTCAAGCGTCCGCCGTCGGCCACCGAGGAGGTCAGCGCAGTGCTGGTGAAATTGCCGTCGGCAAGCAGCGTGGGGTCGGCCGTCAGCGGGATCAACCAGGCGAGCGGGGTCGCGGCAGCGGCGGCGGCAGTAGGGATGTAGGGCAGGAAGGTGCTGGCCGTGGCGAGGTCGCGGTCGATGCCGTCCTGGAACCCGGTCGCCGTCACCTGCATCGGGTAGACCCCGGCTGACTGCAGCAGCCCTCGGGAGCGAAGATCGCTGATCTTGAACGACAGCGAGAAGTGGAGGGCGTGACCCGGGTTGAGCTTGCCGTCAGCGAGCAGGATCGGGTCCGGAACCAGCGGCTGCGGAACCGGAACGAGGTGGAGGTCGTGTAGCTGGGAGCGGCTCGTCAACGCTGAACCCATGTGCAGGGCGGCGTGAACCGCGGTGAGTCCTGGCGCGCTGCGATCGACGACGCGGCCGGTGATCTTCAGGGTGTCCTTCGGCCCGGGCGAGAGCGGGGTGATCGTGTCGATGAGAACGCTGACGGCGGGCGCCGCGGCAGCGGTTTCGCGCGCGGGCGGCAGGGGCGCCGCGGATGCCGGCGACGTGGTGGCGACCAGGAGCAGCCCCACCACCAGGAGGATCGTCAGCCGTACGACCCGTAGCGCAATCGGCCGGCCGCTAAGCAATGTCTGCCAGTAGCGCGGGCACGTCCTCGATCAGCCGGCGCTCGTCCTCGTAGGCGAGCTTGGCTTCGAGCTCCCCGAGGGGCACCCAGGCCACTTCGGTGACCTCGACATCGGCGTCGGACAGCTCACCGCTTTCGGCCAGCAGCAGGTAATGGTGAACGGTCTTGTGCACCCGCTTGCCGCCCGCGACGAACCAGAAGTCGATCACGCCGAGAGGGGCGATGACGCGGCCGAGGATCCCGGTCTCCTCCGACACCTCGCGCACCGCAGTGTCAGCCGGGGTCTCGCCTTCCTCGACGTGACCCTTCGGGAGCGACCAGAGCAGCTTCCCGCGCCGGTCGAGCCGCCCGATCAGGGCAGCCTGCGCCCCAGGCGTGCGCCGGTCGACGATGAGACCGCCCGCGGACGTCTCCTCGACGCGGTTCAACCGGCGCCGCCCTGACTTGGGCGACGGACGAGGCATGAGCGGATCGTACGAGTCCAGGGTCACACCGTGGTGACGGCTCACCGCGATCACGCTGCGCAGGCTAGGCTCGTGAACTCGTGTCCCGCTTTGCGCTCGACGACCCCGACGACCCCGCTGCGCGGGCGATCAGCAACCTGCTGACCGTGCCCGCGGCGGCCGATGAGCTGGGCGCCCTGTTCGCCGCGGCCGGTCATGAGCTGTATCTCGTCGGGGGCTCGGTGCGCGACGCCTTGCTCGGCGTGCCGGCCGGCACCGGCGACCTGGATTTCGCCACCGACGCCCGCCCTGAGCAGGTGCTGGAGATCGCCAAGGGCTGGGCCGATTCGACCTGGGAGATCGGGATCGCGTTCGGCACCGTGGGCCTGCAGCGCCGGGGCGTGCGCTTCGAGGTCACCACCTATCGCAGCGAGGCGTACGACCGTACGAGCCGCAATCCCGAGGTGTCCTACGGCGATTCGCTCGATGACGACCTGGCCCGCCGCGACTTCACCATCAATGCGATGGCGGTCTCGGTGCCCCAGCATGTCTTCGTCGACCTGTTCGGCGGGCTCGCCGATCTCGGGGCGAAGGTGCTGCGTACCCCGGGGTCCCCGGAGGACTCGTTCGACGATGACCCGCTGCGGATCCTGCGCGCCGCCCGCTTTGTCGCCGCGCTGGGCCTGCTGCCCGATCCAGCTCTCGTCGAGGCCATGCGCAGCCGCGTGGAGCGGCTCTCGATCGTGGCGGTCGAGCGTATCCGCGACGAGTTCAGCAAGCTGATGCTCGCGCCGGACCCGGGCACCGGTCTGTCGCTGATGACCGACACCGGCATCGCTGACATCGTCCTGCCGGAGTTGCCGGCGCTGCGCATGGAGATCGACGAGCACCACCAGCACAAGGACGTCTACGTCCACACGCTCACCGTGCTGGACAATGTGCGCGCCCTCGAGGGTCGGCTCGGCGGGCCCGATCTCGCCACGCGGATGGCGGCGCTGCTGCACGACATCGGCAAGCCCCTGACGCGCAAGCATCCACGTCCGGGTGCGGTGACCTTTCACCACCACGAGGTTGTCGGGGCGTCGATGACCCGGCGCCGGCTGGCGGCGTTGCGCTACCCCAAGTCGTTCGTCGACGAGGTCGCCAAGCTGGTCGAGCTGCACCTGCGCTTTCACGGTTTCGGCCGGGGTGAGTGGAGCGATGCGGCGGTGCGGCGCTACGCCACCGATGCCGGCCCGCTGCTGGAGCGGCTGCACGTGCTCGTCCGTTCGGACTGCACGACGCGCAACAAGCGCAAGGCCGCCGCGCTCTCGTACTCCTACGACCGGCTCGAGGAGCGCATCGCCGCCCTGCGTCAGCAGGAGGAGCTCGACCGCATCCGCCCCGATCTCAACGGCAACGAGATCGGCCAGGTACTCGGGGTCCCGCCCGGTCCGGTGATCGGCCGCGCCTACAAGTTCCTGCTCGACGTGCGGATGAACGAGGGGCCGCTCGATCCGGAGCAAGCCCGTGAGCGGCTCCGCGAGTGGGCGCGCGAGCAGGGGCTCGTGGCTGACCATTCCGCTGGAGGCGGACAGGACGGTTCCCGCGCGTGAAGCGGGAGTGAGGCGGGAGTGCGGGAGAAATAGAGCACGCTCCCGCATAGTTGTAGTCAGCAAGCAACTGACCGATACTGGCGTGGTGGATGAAGAGCTGCGCCTGGAAGCCGCGCTGTTCGCGGCAGTGCGCCGGCTCGCCAAGGCCAGCGGGGAAGCCCCGAAAGGGTTGGACCGCGGGGGCTACTGGGTGCTGGCCAAGCTCGCCAGCCTCGCCCCGATCCGGCTGTCGGACCTGGCGATAGCGCTCGAGCTGGATCCCTCGACGGTGAGCCGTCACATCAAGGCCCTGTGGCACGCCGGTCTTGTCGGCCGCGAGAGCGACCCGGACGATGGCCGGGCCGCGCTGCTGACGCCGACCGACGCCGGGCGTCAGGCTCTCGAGGCCTCGCGCGCGCTGCGCCTGCAGGCGCTCGCCGATTCGATGGGCGGCTGGCCGGAAGCCGACCGCACCCTGCTGGTGGAGCTGCTCGAGCGGCTGGTGGCCGATGGGGAGGGCGTTGGCGCCGGGGCGGCCCTCCGGGGCGGCCTGGTGGGCTCATGACGATGCTCTCGAGCCGGCCTTCGCGGAAGGCCTCCCGGGAGGTCACGCCGCCGCCGGAGCAGCAGCCCGAGCCGGGGGCTTGCGACGCGATCCCGCTGGGGTACTCGCACCGCCAGATCCTGATCATCATGTCCGGGCTGATGCTCGGGATGTTCCTGGCCACGCTCGACCAGACGATCGTCAGCACGGCCCTGCCGACCATTGTCGGAGAGTTCCACCGCCAGGATCTGCTGTCCTGGGTGGTGACGGTCTACCTGCTGACCTCGACCGTCAGCACGCCGCTGTACGGCAAGGCCAGTGACCTGTACGGACGCAAGCGCGTGCTGCAGCTGTCGATCTGCATCTTCTTGGTGGGTAGCGCGCTGTGCGGGCTGGCCCAGAACATGACTCAGCTCATCGGCTTTCGTGCCCTGCAGGGAATCGGGGCGGGTGGCCTGATGTCGCTCGCCCTCGCGGTGATCGCCGACATCATTCCTCCCCGCGAGCGGGGGCGCTACCAGGGCTACTTCAGCGTGGTCTTCGTCTCCTCGAGCATCATCGGGCCGCTGCTCGGCGGCTTCCTGGTGGACAGCGCTTCCTGGCGGTGGGTGTTCTACGTGAACCTGCCGCTTGGTCTGCTTGCCCTCGTGGTGATCAACCGGGTGTTGCACCTGCCGTTCGCCTCCCGGCAGGTGAAGATCGACTGGGCGGGCGCGGGGCTGCTGGTCGCGGGCGTGAGCGTGATCCTGGTGGGTACCCAGACAGGCGGCCGCGACTTCGGCTGGACGTCGCCGATGCTGCTCGGGCTCTTCGGCGTCGGGGTGCTGCTCATCGTCGCCTTCGTCTTTCGCGAGCGGGTCGCGGCCGAGCCGATCCTGCCCTTGCGGTTGCTGCACAACGACACTTTCCGGACCACGTCGGCCATCGGGTTTCTCACCGGCGGCGTCATGTTCGGTGTGATCATCTTCTTGCCGCAGTACCTGCAGGTCGTGCGGGGCACTTCGGCGACGGCGAGTGGCCTGATGATGCTGCCGGTGCTGTGCGGGGTGCTGCTCACCTCGATCGTCTCCGGCCGGCTGATCTCCCGCTGGGGCCGTTACAAAGGCTTCGTCGTGGCCGGCACGATCATCGCCACCGCCGGGCTGGTGCTGCTGGCCCAGCTCGGGCCGCACACCTCGCTCGTCGTGCTCGGAAGCTGGATGTTCATCACCGGCAGCGGCATGGGACTGCTGATGCAGACGCTGGTCATGGCCACCCAGAGCGCGGTGGAGACGCGTGACCTCGGGATCGCTACCTCGTCGGTCATGTTCTTTCGCACGATGGGGGGCGCGGTCTGCGCGTCCGCCTTCGGCGCGTTGCTCACCAACAGGCTGGCGGTCGGGCTCGTCCATCACCTGCCGCCAGCGGTTGCTCATACCGTCGGCCGTTCCGCCGACAAGCTGGTGACCAGCCCGGACGCGGTGAAGGCGCTTCCGGCGACGGTGCGCCGCGCCATCGGGATCTCCTACAGCAGCGCGCTCGGTGACGTCTTCCTGGCCGCCGTCCCACTGACCGCGATCACCATCCTGATGGCCATCGCCCTGCGCGAGGTCAAGCTGCGCAGCGTGAGCGGACTCCAGCGAGCCGCGCAGGAGGCCGCCGAAACGGAGTTCGTCGAGCCGACGCTGCTCTGACCTCATGGGTGCACTGCCGACGGCCGCCGCCCCGAAGGGCAGCGGCCGTCGCGCGTAGCCGTTTGTCGGCGTGAGCCGCTAAGCGGGGACCCCGCTGGAGTCGCCGTTGATGAAGTCCTCGACGAGCTTCTGGGCGACGTCGTCGCGGTACTGCACCGGCGGGGTCTTCATGAAGTACGAGGACTCGGGCCGAGGATCGGGCCGCCGATGCCGCGGTCCTTGGCGATCTTCGCGCACGCGCAGCGCGTCGATGATGACGCCGGCGGAGTTCGGGGAGTCCCAGACCTCGAGCTTGTACTCCAGGTTCAGCGGGACGTCGCCGAACGCGCGGCCCTCGAGCCGCACGTACGCCCACTTGCGGTCGTCCAGCCAGGCGACGTAGTCGGACGGGCCGATGTGCACGTTGCTCTTGCCCATGTCGTGGTCGAGGTTGCTGGTGACCGACTGGGTCTTGGAGATCTTCTTGGACTCCAGACGCTCGCGCTCGAGCATGTTCATGAAGTCCATGTTGCCGCCGACGTTCAGCTGCATCGTGCGGTCCAGGATGACCCCGCGGTCCTCGAACAGCTTCGCCAGCACGCGGTGGGTGATGGTGGCCCCGACCTGGCTCTTGATGTCGTCGCCGACGATCGGGACGCCGGCGGCGCGTGAACTTTTCCGCCCACTCCGGGGTGCCGGCGATGAAGACCGGGCAGCGCGTTGACGAAGGCGACCTTGGCGTCGATCGCGCACTGCGCGTAGAACTTCGCTGCCGTCCTCGGAGCCGACCGGCAGGTAGCAGACCAGCACGTCGGCCTGGGTCTCACGAAGGGCGGCGACGATGTCGACCGGCCCCTCCGTCGGACTCCTCGATGGTCTGGCGGTAGTACTTGCCCAGGCCGTCATAGGTGTGGCCGCGCTGCACGGTAACCCCCGTGGGAGGCACGTCGGAGATCTTGATGGTGTTGTTCTCGGCTGGCGCCGATGGCGTCGGAGAGGTCGTGCCGACCTTCTTGGCGTCGACGTCGAACGCGGCGACGAACTCGATGTCGCGGACGTGGTACTCGCCGAGCTGGACGTGCATGAGGCCGGGCACCTCGCGACTCCGGGTCCGCGTCGCGGTAGTACTCGACTCCCTGGACCAGGGACGCGGCGCAGTTGCCCACGCCGACGATGGCGACGCGAACCGATCCCATGGGCGGTGCGCTCCTTGCCTTGCCGGCTGCTTGCGGCGGCCGGGTGGTGTCCCAGCAGCGGACTTGCTGCTGAGGGTGACACTTGTGGTGCGGTGGTGCTATGCGGTGGTGCTATGCGGTGGTGGTGTGCGGTGGTGTGTTGGGCTGGTGAGAGTCGGTGGCGGCGCTTTCGGTGGCAGGTTCGGAACTCGGCGAGCGCGGCTCGGGCGGGGTGGCCTGGGCTCCCTCGCTGCTGATGGTGCGTTCGGTCTCGATGAGCTCGGTGAGCCAGCGAACCTCCCGCTCCACCGATTCCAGCCCGTGGCGGTGCATCTCGATGGTGTAGCGATCGACGCGCTCACGGGCGCGCCCCATGGTCCCGCGGAAGCGCTCACGCTTCTCCTCGAGCCGGATACGCCGGCCCTCGAGGATGCGCATCCGCGCCTCCGGGGAGGTCTTGGAGAAGAACGCGAAGTGCACGCCGAAGGCTTCGTCTTCCCACGCCGACGGGCCCGCCTCGCCGAGCAGCTCGGCGAACCGTTCCTTGCCGTCGGCGGTCAGCGAGTAAACGACCTTGCTGCGTCCACCACGGCCAGCGGAATCAGCCGTCACCCAGCCCGCGGCCTGCATGCGGCGCAGGGTCGGGTAGAGCGAGCCGTAGGAGAAAGCGCGGAACGTGCCCAGCAGCGCGTTGAGGCGTTTGCGCAGCTCGTAGCCGTGTAGAGGGGACTCTGCGAGCAGTCCCAGCACGGCGAACTCGAGCATCTTCATCCCCTCAGCGCTCGTAGGAAGTAAGCAGTCAGACGCGCGCGGTGAGCGCCGGTTACATCCCTGCTATGTATCGGCGCGATACATCGAACAAGGTACGTCGAGGCCAACGCAATGTGCAAATACCCTGACGCCCGGGTGTCGCGCAAGCGTCGGCCGGGTGTCCGGAAAGCGCCGCAGTGCCCAGGCGCCGATGCCGCGCCGGATGCGGGTGAGTCACAGCGGGCGTGATTAGGCTCGCGCGCATGCCCCGTCAGCGGCAGGTCATCGACTACGCGTTAGCGCGTCGGGCCACCCTGGCCGACCTGCGGGGTGGGCGGCTCAGCGTCGCCGATGCCTGTGACGCGCATCCGGATCTGCTGCGGGCCGCGCGTTACTACGGTGAGGCCACCGACTCCGGGTGCCCGGTTTGCCGGAAGGAGCGGCTGACCTGCGTTACCTATGCCTACGGAGATGAGTTACAGCACGCATCGGGTCGCGCGCGATCGTCGCGCTCGCTCGAGGCGCTGGCTGCGCGCTACGCGCAGTTGAGGATCTACGTCGTGGAGGTGTGCCGGTCGTGCGGATGGAACCACCTCTGCGTCTCCTACATGATCGGCACCGGTGTACGGGCAGCCGGTTCGGCGCCGACGACTCCCGCAACGGGCTCGCCGGGGACCGTGCCCGACGTGGTTTCGGTCACTGGACGCGAGGCGCATTCCGGTCAGCGGCGTACCGCCCGTCGATAGCGGGCAGGGGAACCCCGAGATGACTTCGGGTACCGACGCATGCCCTGAGACAGGCAACCGGAGCCCCGCGGGTATCCGGACGGTGGCACGAAGCGCACCGGCGGGCGCACCCCGTGGGCCTGGTGGAAGCGCCGCTCGCGGCGGACGCGGATCCTGGTCGTCGCCGGCATGATCGTGCCCCCGCTCCTGCTGATCGCGGCAGCGGGGATCTTCTACGCGACGACGAAGGTGCCGCTGCCGCAGAGCATCAACACCGCGCAGGTCAGCACCATCACCTACCGCGACGGCAAGACCGAGATCGTGAAGGTCGGCTCGGTGAACCGGACGAACGTGGCGCTCTCGGCCGTCTCGCTCGATGCCCGGCACGCCGTCCTCGCCGCCGAGGACAAGCACTTCTACTCCGAGTCGGGCATCTCGTGGACGGGCATCGCCCGCGCCCTCTGGGCTGATGTCCGAGGTCACGACCTCCAGGGCGGCTCGACGATCACCCAGCAGTACGTGAAGAACGCGTACCTGTCCTCGGCGCGCTCGTTCACGCGCAAGCTGAAAGAAATCGCGATCGCGATCAAACTGGCGAAGAAGTACTCCAAGGATCAGATCTTCGAGTTCTACCTGAACACCATCTACTTCGGCCGGGGCGCGTACGGCATCCAGGCCGCGGCCGAGAGCTACTTCGCCGAGCCCGCGTCGAAACTCACCGCCGCTCAAGGTGCGGTGCTCGCGGGACTCATCCGGGCACCTTCCGTGCTCGACCCGCGTATCAATCCCACCGCGGCCGGCACGCGTTTCCGTGAGGTCGTCGACGCCATGGCGGGCGAGCAGTGGCTCACCCGGCAGCAGGCCGACGCGCTCACCGTCCCGCCGACGATCCCCCTGGCCACCGGCGGCGCGAACGAGCCGAAGAGCCCGCAGGACGCCTACCTGCGCGATGCGGTCATCGGCGAGCTGCGGGCGCATGGGATCAGCGAGGACGAGATCACCCGGGGCGGCTTGCACATCACGACGACGCTCGACCCGGTCGCGCAGAAAGCGGCAGTCGATGCGGTGACGGGGACGTTTGCCTTCACCCCGGTGGACGTCCAGCCGGCGCTGGTGGCCATTGAGCCGGGTACCGGTGAGATACGTGCCTGGTACGGCGGCCGGTTCTACGGCAAGGCACCGAACAGCTCGTTCAGCGACTACGTCGACAACGTGACCGACCCGATCCAGCCCGGCTCGGCGTTCAAGCCGATCGCCCTTGCCGCCGCACTGAAGAAGGGCATCAGCCTCAACAGCCTCTACAACGGCAACGACCATCAGGTGATCACGCCCGGCTACCCGCAAGGAGTGCCGAACTACGGCGGCGAGAGCGTCGGGCAGATCAACCTGCTGCAGGCGACGGCGCAGTCGATCAACAGCGTCTTCGTACCGCTGGCGCGTGATGCCGGGACGCAGAACGTGATCGACATGGCGCACGCGCTCGGCATCCCGCAGTCGGAAAAGCTCCCGGCGGTGGACGCGCTACCGCTCGGCGTGGCCGCGACCAGCCCGGTGAACATGACCGACGTCTACGCGACGTTCGCAGCGCAAGGCGTGCAGGCGCCGGCCCATCTCGTTGCCGAGGTCACGGACAGCAAGGGCAACGTCATCTACCAGGCGAAGGTCAGGCAGACCCGGGTGCTGAGCCCGGCGGTCGCCGCCGACGAGACGTACGCGTTGCAGCAGCCGTTCCTCTACGGCACCGCTGCCGGACTCTCACCCGGCCGGCCCGTCGCCGGAAAGACCGGAACCACTGACAACAACGTCTCCACCTGGCTGTGCGGATATTCCCCGCAACTCGCGTCGTGCGTCGCCGTCTCGCGGGCAAATCATCAGCAGTCGCTGAACGGAATCTTCAACACCTCCACCGAGGCGACCGGGTCGTCGACCGCCGGGCACACCTGGCAGACGTTCATGGCCGCGGCGCTGGCCGGCCAGCCGGTGCTGCCTTTCCCGCCGCCGGCTTTCGGCGGAACGGCCGCCCTCGGTCACACGCCCCCACCACCTTCGCCCCCTCCTACCACTGCGCCGCCCTCGCCGCAGCCGACCAGGAAGCCCACGCCCACGCCCACGCCCACGCCCACGCCCACGCCAACGCCGTCGCCGTCGCCGTCCCGAACCCCGCCGCCGACGTCACCGCCCGTGGCCCCGACTCCATCGACGCCGTCCGGGGGCCTGCTCGGCGCAGGTGGCAGTGCGGGCCCGCCGCCATAGCAGGGGCGCCGTGACGGCCCGCCATGAAGGTCGTCTGGGTGCCGGATGGTCCAAACTGCGGTCATGACGGTCACATCGGACGTGCCGCCGCCGGCGAACTCGGTGAGTTCTCCCACCACGTACGTCGCCGGGGATCTCATCGGCGGCCCGATCGGCCGCCATGCCCGCCGGGGAGTCCGGTGGACGCTGCTCTCCGCGCTCGTGCTCACAACGATCATCACGTGCGTCGTCGGATACGGGCAGAAACTGCCCTGCCGCAACGTCGGCAACTGGACGCACAACTACCAGTACACGAGGGTCTGCTACAGCGACATCCTCCCGCTGTACTCCACCGAGAAACTCAACGAGGGCAAGGTCCCATACGTCGATCAGCCCGTGGAGTATCCGGTGCTGATCGGAGCGGCGATGGAGGCCGGGTCGGTGGTCGCGAAGGCCGCGCCGAAAAGCGACTTCACCGCCCGCAACGCGCTCTTCTTCGACGCTACGGCCATCCTGCTGACGATCGCGGCGGTCATCACGGTCATGTGTACGGCGCTGACGGCCGGCCGTCGCCGGATGGACGTGATGCTGCTGGCGGCCGCGCCGCTGCTGGCCTTTCACGCGTTCACGAACTGGGACCTGCTGGCCGTCGCCTTCGCCGCCGGCGGCTTGCTCGCCTGGTCGAACGCGCCCCGGCCGTCGCCGGGATCCTGATCGGTTTCGGGGCGGCAACGAAGGCGTACCCACTGCTGCTGCTGGTCGCGCTCGGGCTGCTGGCGTATCGCGCGGGTCGGCTCGGCGCCTGGCGGCGCTGCACGTTGTGGGCCTTGGGAACGCTCCTGGTGACGTACGCGGCGGTGTGGCCGTTCGCCGGCAGCTACGTCGATGACGCCGGCCACCGCCACAACAACCTGTGGCGGTTCGTCGAACTCAACAGCAGCCGTACCGCCGACTGGGATTCGCTCGCCTACGTCGCCCAGTACCTGGGCCGCACCGAGAGCGCCGCAACGGTGGCCTGGTACCCGATCATTGCGGGGCTGATCGCGGTGGGGATCTGCTTGCGCCGCAGCAGAAGGGCAGCCCTCATCGCTGCCGGGGTTAGTGCCGTGGTGACGATCGGGATCACCGAGACCGTCAGCTATGCACACTCCCGCGGAGCCATCCCGCATTCGGTGCTGAACGCGGCGGGTGCCGTGGGGGGCATCTTCCTCGTCGCCGTCATCGGCTACATCGTGCTGACCGCGCCCCGGCGCCCGCGGGTTCCGCAGATCGCGTTCCTGGTGATCGTGGCCTTCCTGGTGACGAACAAGGTCGACTCGCCGCAGTACTCGCTCTGGCTGCTGCCGCTGGCCGTGCTCGCCTACCCGCGCTGGAGGGTGCTGCTCGCCTGGCAGCTGGTGGAAATCTACGAGGTGCTGATGCGCTACTTCTGGTTCATCTACGACGACAGTTCCGCGTTCGGCAAGGCGGGGGTACCGGAAGGCTGGTTCGTCTTTGCTGTGGTGCTACGCCAGCTGGCGGTGCTGGCCCTGGCCGGCTTGATCATTCGCGATATCTACCACCCGGAACGCGATGCCGTCCGCCAGTTGCCCGGCGGCGGTATCGACGACCCGGCCGGCGGCGTGCTCGACGGGGTGCCCGACCGGCGCGTGTTCGCGTGACCGAAGTCGCCGACCGCGCGGAGCAGTCGGCGGCTCTCGCGGCAGACCCGCCGGGCTTTGCCGCCGGATTTCGGGCCAGCCTGCCGATCTGGCTCGCCAGCCGGGTCGTCGTCGCGGTGCTGTCGTTCGCGTCGTCGCATGTGCTGGGCGCGTCGTCAGGAACGGCGGTACCGAATTTCATACGCATCTGGGACCGCTGGGATGTCGGGCTCTTCACGAAGGTGGCGCGCTACGGCTACCTGTCGCCGAAGTACCCCGAACGCACGGAGGTCGACTTCCCGGGGCTTCCACTTGTCCTGCGCGCGCTGCACCTGATCATCCCCAACTGGGTGGCCGCCGGCCTGATCGTTTCCCTCGTCGCCGGGGCCGCGGCCAGCGCCGCGCTGTGGAGCCTGGCCGTTGCCGATCTCCCGGCCGACCTGTTCGCCGGTACCCGGGCGGTGCTGGCAGTCGTGCTCTTTCCGTACGCGGTCTTCCTGTTCGCCGGCTACTCGGAGGGCCTGTTCTTTGCGGGCGCCACCGGTGCGTGGCTCGCGGCTCGGCAGCGGCGCTGGGCGTTGGCTGGCCTGTGCGCGTGCCTGGCCACCTCGAGCCGGATCCTCGGAATCGCCGTTGCGGTCGCGCTCGCCGTCCAGTACCTGGTGACCGAGCGCCGGGTGCGGGCAAGTGCTGCGTGGCTTGCCGTCCCGCTGCTCCCGATCGCCGGCTACCTCAGCTACCTCAGAGTGCGTACCGGGCACTGGAACGCCTATACGCGGGCCATGCACGACTACTGGCACCGCACGACCGACTGGCCGTGGCATGGATTCATCACCACCTGGCACGCCGCGCTCGACGGGTCGCAGAACACGTCCTTCCAGGTCTTCTGGTGGGCCGAGATCGGCGCCGTGCTCGTCGGTGTCCTGCTGACCGCGGCCCTGCTACGGGAACGCCGGTGGGGCGAGGCCACGTTCGTCGGCCTGACCACGTTGATCATGGCCAGCTCGTCGTACTGGGCGAGCGGGGTGCGGGCCATCCTGGTCGCGTTCCCGCTCTACCTCTGGCTCTCCCGTCACCGGCGCACCGGGTATCTCTACGCGTTGCTGTCCGCGCCGCTCATGGCCGTGTTCGTCATCGCCTTCACGCAGGGCACCTGGGTCGACTGAGCCGTTCCACACCTGCCCCCGGTTGTCCACAGCAGCCGGTGCCCCGGGCCCGATGATCGCCTCGCTTGGTACCGTCGAGGACGGCACAGCGCCGGGCAATGGTCCGGTGGCACGCCGCATCCTCCTGCCACGGAACGTCCGTGGCCGCTTGAGTCCGTGGGAGGTCTTCTTTCGGCAGCGCGCCATTACGAGCTGATGATCATCCTCGAGCCCGACCTCGAGGAGCGGACCGTCACCCCGTCCCTCGAGCAGTTCCTCACCGTTATCCGCAATTCAGGCGGCACGGTGGAGAAGATCGACGTCTGGGGCCGTCGTCGGCTCGCGTACGAGATCAAGAAGAACCTCGAGGGCATCTACGCGATCGTCGACCTGTTCGCCGAGCCCGACGCCACGGCAGAGCTCGACCGTCAGCTCAACCTGAACGAGTCGGTCCTGCGCACCAAGGTCCTCCGCCTTCCCGAGAAGCCGGCACAGGCTGCTCGCCAGCTCCCGCCGCCTGATCCCGGTCCCGTCAGCCGGCCTCACTCAAAGCACACCGTCACTGCATCTGATAGCTCCTGACAACCCACTGCTACCTAAGGCCCCGGGGAGACCATGGCAGGCGAGACCGTCATCACGGTCATCGGCAACCTCGCGAATGATCCCGAGCTGCGCTTCACCCCGACCGGCGCGGCCGTCGCGAACTTCACGTGTCGCGTCCACCCCCCGCACGTTCGACCGGCAGAGCAACGAGTGGAAGGACGGCGACAGCCTCTTCCTGCGTTGCACCGTCTGGCGTCAGGCGGCGGAGAACGTCGCCGAGTCGCTCCAGCGAGGGCATGCGGGTGATCGTGTCAGGGCCGGCTGAAGCAGCGCTGCTACGAGACCCGCGAGGGCGAGAAGCGCACGGTCTTCGAGCTCGAGGTCGACGAGGTCGGTCCCGTCCCTGCGCAACGCCACGGCCAAGGTCACCAAGGCCAGTCGCGGCGGCGGCCAGCGGCGGCGTCCTTCGGCGGTGGCGGCGGCGGCGGCGGCGGTGGTGGTGGCGGCGGTCGACTCCGGCGCGGCGGCGGTGCTCCTGCTGGCGGCAGCGCGGCGGCTCCGAGCGACGACCGCCTGGAGCCTCATCGGCGGGCCAACCTTCAGCCGACGGATGCCCCCCTTCTGATAGTAGGAGAAACACCATGGCCAAGCCTCCCCTTCGCAAGCCGAAGAAGAAGGTCTGCGCGTTCTGCAAGGAGCAAGATCGACCTACGTCGACTACAAGGACACCGCGCTGCTGCGGAAGTTCATCTCCGACCGCGGCAAGATCCGGGCCCGTCGCGTCACCGGCAACTGCACGCAGCACCAGCGCGATGTCGCCATGGCCGTCAAGAACAGCCGCGAGATGGCGCTGCTGCCGTACACGAGCACGGCGCGATGAGGAGCGGTGACGTCACTGATGAAGCTCATCCTGACCCAAGAGGTCACCGGCCTGGGTGGCCCCGGCGACGTCGTCGAGGTCAAGGACGGCTACGGCCGCAACTACCTGGTCCCGCGCGGGCTCGCGATGCGCTGGACCAAGCGCGGCGCCGAGAAGCAGATCGTCGCAGATCCGGCGGGCCCGCGAGGTGCGGGAGATCCGCGACCTCGGCCAGGCCCGCGAGGTGGCCGCGACGCTCGCCGCGTTGCCGGTACGGCTTTCGGTGCGGGCGGGTAGTGGTGGGCGCCTGTTCGGTTCCGTCACCTCCGCTGATGTGGCTGACGCCGTCGTCGCCGGCGGTGGACCCAAGCTCGACCGGCGCCGTATCGAGCTGTCCGACCCCATCAAGGTCGTCGGCCAGCACACCGTCTCGGTGCGGCTGCACCCCGAGGTGAGCGCGTCGATCACGGTCGACGTCGCGGCGGCTGACTGACGCCAAGCACGGCAAACGACGAGGGGCACGACCGGTGACGGTCGTGCCCCTCTCGCCGTTTCTCGGTGCGGTGGCCGGGGCGCTAGAGCTGGACGTTCGAGACGTCGATGACGACGGTGCCGGCCATCCGATCCCAACCCGCCCGGTAGTTCTTGTCCTGATCGAAGATCATGAACGCCGCGACCAGGTACGCGATGTAGAGCGTGATCGCGCCCAGGAACCCGATGACGATGCCCCGGATGACGAAGTCGCGAAACGCGCTCTTGCCCCAGTCGGCGACCCGGCCGGTGTTGACATCGACGTACTTGAGGTTCGTGACCTTCTTTCCGGGGGTCTGGCCGTCCCTCCAGGCGAAGAGAATCCAGATGAGGTAGCCGATGCCGAGCGTGACGATGGCCAGCACGATCTCGAGCAGATACGTGCCGAAGCGCTTGCCGGGACTCGCCAGCGGTACCAGCACCTGCTGGCCCTGGGAGTTGAACACCGGGAAGTAGCCCGGCGGGACCTGCGCGTACGGCGCGGGCGGGCCGCCCCACTGTCCCTGCGGGCCGGGGGGCTGTCCGTACTGCGGCTGTCCGTACTGGGGGGGTTGGCCGTACTGCGGCTGACCGTAGTTGGGCGGCTGCTGCCCCGGCGGGGGCCCGTACCCCCCCTGGCCGCCGGACGGCTTGTCGTAGGGGGACGGGCCCCCTTGCGGTGGGTTCGGGTAGCTCATGCGCAGTCCTCGCGTCCAGTGGGCTTCCGCTCCTGTGGCGGGTCTGCGAAGTGTGACAGGCCGTGGCGACATCGGCACGCATTCGGTCGCACCGGGTCCGCGCCCACTCCCATGATCAACACTCCCATGATCATGGAATCAGCCTGTCGATCAGGACTAGAGCATGATCACGGGTGCGTTGATCATGAAGCTGACGATCATTTGCGGCGCGCCGGGGCAGCGGTGCTCATGAAGGCTCCAACGCCTCGCAGGCTGAGGATTTCGACCCGTCGCTTGGCAAGATGGGCGCATGCCTGATACCGGCCGCATCCGTCCGATCGTGACCGTCGGGGACCCCGTCCTGGCCAGCCCGTGCCGCGAGGTCACCGAGTTCGACGATGACTTGCGAACCCTCGTGGCCGACATGTTCGCGACGATGTACGACGCGCCCGGTGTCGGCCTCGCCGCCAATCAGATAGGGGTGGATCTGCGCGTCTTCGTGATCGACTGCCCCGACTCGGAGAACGGCAGCCTGGTGGGGCACGTCGTCAATCCACGACTCGAGCCGGCCGGCGACGAGCGCGCGCTCGAGCTCGATGACGAAGGCTGCCTTTCGATCCCCGGTCCGTACACCGATGTGCCGCGGCTGAAGCACGCCGTCGTCACCGGCTTCGACTGCGCCGGTGCGCCGGTGCGGTTGGAGGGACACGGACGGGCCGCGCGCTGCCTGCAACATGAGACCGACCATCTCGCCGGGTATCTCTATGTCGACCGGCTCCCGGCCAAGGAGCGCCGGCGCATCTTGCGAGAGTACGAATCGCTGCGCGAGCAACCCGCCGCCGGAGCCCTAGAGTCGGGCGGGTGAGCAGACCTCAACCCCTTCGTGTTCCTGTGTCCGGCGGGAATGGCGGATGCTAGCGCCGGCCCTCGAGGTCGTGCGGCTCTCGCTGCACGTACTGGCGGCGACGATCTGGGTGGGCGGTCAGCTGACCCTCGCCGTACTCGTGCCGACGCTGAAGGCAGCGGGAGCGGATGTGCCGCGAAGCGTGGCGCGGCGGTTCGGGCAGGTGGCGTGGCCCGCGTTTCTGGTGCTCGTGGCCACCGGAATCTGGAACATCTTCGCCGTCCACCACCAGAGCGACACGTACAAGACGGTCGTGATGGTCAAGGTCGTGGTGGTGATCCTCTCAGGGCTCACCGCCTACCTGCACCAGCGCGCAACCACCCGCAAGGGGCTGGCCGTCTTCGGGGCGCTGACGGGCCTCACGGCACTGGCCGCGCTGGTGATCGGCATCTCGCTCGCAGGCTGAGCACCCTCATCCCGGCACCTCCCGGTAGGCCTTCGTCAGGTCCCACACCAGCTGCGGCATCAGCGTCAACACCCTGACGCCGAAGATCGCCATCGCCGCCGTCCACCATCGGCTGACACCCGGATCGCCACTGGCAGACCCGCCCGGGGCCGTGACGTCGGCCAGCACCGCTGCGATCGTGGTCAGCAGCGCCGCCGCGACGGCCGCTGTCAGGCGACCGTAGCTACGGTCGATGAGCTTGCGCAGCCGGCCGAAGCTCGGGATGTGCGGGTCATCGGTGACGCGCAGCCGCAACTGAAAGACAAACACCAGGGTGCCGAACAGGAAGCCGGTGAGGATCGATGCGCCGGACAGCACGTCAGCAGCCCGGGTCATCCGCAGCCCGCGGGCGAGGCAGAGCAGCCCGGCGGCAGCGGCGAGCGTCCAGCCTGTCATCTGCACGGCGATCTCGTCGCGGGGCCGGCTCATGAGGCGAACCGTTGGAGCAGCCGGCTCATCGTGGCCGCTGCCGCTCCCACGAATTCGGCATCGGCCGGCTGATCGGCGCGCTCGGGGTCGCCCAGCGGGTAGCTGAGCCGGGCGGGCTCGGCGGTGTCGAGGTAGACCTGCCGGCGCTGCCCATGGCGCTCGAGCAGCAGGCTCGCGCGTTCGGGGTCGAAGCCGACCCCGAACGCGTCGCGCGGGGTGATCGAGCGCTCCAGCAGCGGGCGCAACAAGGCCTTCGGGAGCCGCATCCCGCGCCCGGTGGCCTTGATGGTGGTCTCCATAGTGGCCGCGCTGGACTGCCCGCTGATGCCGCCGCTCGCGTAGGCGGGGAGGGCCGTCTGGCGGGTGAGCGTGGCGGACACGAGCGAGGCCTGGGTGAGGAACTGGTCCCAGTACTCACCATCGGCCAGGTACTCGAACGCCACCCGCACGTCAGGCACGCTCGACTCCAGATGGGCGACGAACGCGCTGATCGGGCCGCGAAACGCGTGGCTGCGCCCGATCACCTCGGCGGCCAGCAGCGCGGCCGTGCCGCCGCGCGGGACCGCAAGCAGATGGCGATAGCGGTGGACGGTGGCGTCCTGGAGCCGGACTCGGGCGGTGGGCACGCCGACCGCCGTGTCGAGCACCCTGCCGGGGACCCCGTTGGGCCCGTACTCGACGTCGATCCGGATCCACCGATGTGGGCTCGCCGGCTGCGAGCAGCGTCGCGCTGCCGAACTGCGCCAGTAGCGGCGGGTGCGGACGACGTGATCGGAACGCTCACCGTGAAAGAAGGCCTGCCACTGGGCGCCGAGATCCAGCCCGCGGCCGTCGACATTGTCGACCTGCAGCGGCCCGCCGCTCCCGTCTGCGCGCCGGACCCGCAGACCGACGACGCTGTACCCGAACACGCGCTGAGCCTGCTCCGGACCTCCGACAATTTCTGATGGCGGCTCGGCGGGTTCTGATGGCGGCTCGGCGGGGTCGCAGCAGCGCGTGTGACGTACTTCTCCGCCGCGGCCAGAACCTTCGGGACATTCGACCCTGCCGCTCGGGCGGGCGCGTCCGTAGCGTCGGAATGGTCAAGCCCACGCAGTTCACGTGGAGGTGGGGTCGGCCATGGCAACAGCAACGGATCATGCGGGCCTGGCGGTGCTCTCATTCGACGAGTGCCTCGAGCTGATGGCCTCGAGCGGGGTCGGGCGCGTCGCTTTCCTCGCTGACGGTGAGATCGAAGTCCTTCCGGTGAATTACACGGTCGAGGGGGCCCGCGTCGCCTTTCGCACCGCGAACGGTTCCAAGCTCGAGGCCGCTGTCGAGCAGGCGGTCGTCGCCTTCGAGGTCGATGCGTACGACGACAGCGAGCGCACCGGGTGGAGCGTGGTGATCAAGGGGAGGGCAGACGTCGTCACCGACGAAGCCCTGATCGCCCGGCTCGAGCGCTCGGGCCTGACGCCGTACGCCACGCAGGTACCCAAGCCCGAGTGGGTGGTGATTCACCCGACCGCGATCACCGGTCGGCGGGTACCGCTGAGTGGCTAACCGCTTGTGAAGCGACATCAGCTCGGCACCAGGGCGTTGGCGGGGGACACCAGGTGAGCTTCCGTGTCGCGTGAAGCCCGGTACCGGTGACATGACCTGACGCCAACGCTTGAGCGCACAGTGCTGTGCCCGGTTGGCGGTCAGGCCCGCGCGCACTGCCGGCAGGCGGAAGCCGGCGCCGAGGTCACGTCGATGTGCCGCGGACCCATGGCGGCCAGCAGCCGGGCCAGGATCGGCGGGTAGGTCAGCGCGAAGTCCTGAACGACGCCGGCGGCCCGCACCGTGCTGACAGCTGCGGCGCTGTCCCACACGGCAAGGGCCAAGCCGCCGTTGTAGGCCGACCGGTAACGCACCCCGGTGCTCGCCGGACCGGCCGGCCGGTCCTCGTAGATGGCCCGCGCCCATGCCTGGGTCAGTTCGCGGGCCAGCGGCCCGTCGGCCAGTGCCGGAAGGGCGCCGATCGCCAGCGCGCAGCCGGGGGCGGTCAAATCCAGCAGGCTCAGCGGGCGGTCGGGGCGCAGCAGCGCGACCCGCCAGCCGGGGCACAGCCGGACCTCCCCCGTCTCACCGAACACCTCGCAGGCGCTGGTGGCCAGGTCCGCTCCCACGTACAGCACGGTGCGGCCGACCGGGTCATCGGCCGGACTGGCGAACGGCGGGGTGTGCGGGTCAAACCGGGCCAGCGGCCCGTACCGGCGGGCCGTGTCGCCGGTCGGCGTGTGGGCGCTGCGATGGTAGACGCGGCACCACAGCCACGGGCGGGCTACGGTCGGGCTGCGCCAGCGCCAGCTGGTCCGCGCTGCGCCGGTCGGCAACGGCCGTGCGGGCAGTGTGAGGTCTCTTACCACCCGGCGGCGGTCAGCGTGGCGGACAGCTGAACGACCTGCGCTACGGCGCCGGCGGCGAGCGCGTCCCGGGGGCTGGCCCCGTCGAGGTCCGGGTTGGCCCGGCACACCCAGTCCGACAGCGCCACCAGGCCTCCGGGGAAATGGTCGGCGACCTCGGCGATGCCGGGAAGCACCCCGCGTTCGGTTTCGGGGTCCAGCTGCCAGGCGGGGATGAGCCAGCGGCGGCCGTTCTTGAACCCGAGCAGCCGGTGCGCTTCGAGGGCGTCGGTGACCGCCTGCTCGCTCATGCCGAGCAGTTCGGCGGCCTGCGCCCGGGTGATCGATGCGGCGGCCAGCTGCCGGCGCCCGGAGAACAGCTTGCGCAGGTTGGCGAGCACCGCCTCCCCCGTGTCCGCAGCGCCCGGATCGGGTCCCCACAGGGCGCTGTCCACAGTCGTTTCGCCGCCGCCGCCGGTCACCTCGATGAGGCTGTCCAACGCGGTGTCCGGGACGTCCTCGAGCAGCCGGCTGAGCACCTTCTGCCGCTTGGCCGCGGTGGTCTGACCGGCCTCGGACGTGCGGGAGCGGGCTGCGCCCGGAGCGGGACGTTTGCTTGTCGTGGTGGGCATCGGCTCTTCCTCCTCCACAAGCTTGATTTCAAGTTACGCAAGTTACGCAAGTTACGCAAGCGTTAGGCGCAGGCTCCTCCGGCCGGAGTGAGTTGCACGCGACGGTCGCCGGAAGCGAGCCCGTGACCTCGACCGGCAGATCGTTGCGTTCACAGCGGAGATCGCTGTCGCGACGATGCTCGGCGATTTGCTCAAGGCCACGCAGTGCGAGCGGTGGCTTTGCGGTGAGGCGCTCGACTCGCTGGTCACGGAAGCGTCTACGACGCTGGTGGAGCTCTCCGGCGGGCAGTACGAGCTCGACCGCACTGAGCGCAACGAGTTCGTCGTCATCGACTACGACGACGCCGGCACCCGTCGCCCCGTCCACACGCTGTCCGGAGGGGAGACGTTCCAGGCCTCCCTCGCGCTCGCGCTGTCCCGGCAGGTCGTCGGGCTGTCCGCCGGGATGCGGGACCTGGACTCGATGTTCCTCGGCGAAGGGTTCGGCACCCTGGACGACAACACCCTCGACCGCCGTGTTGCCGTACTGGCCGCACAGGGGGTGAGCCCTGCGCTCAACCCAGACTCAGACTCTCGTGGGAGCGTCCGGCGTTCGTTGACCGGCTCCTGGAGTTACTTGGCTTCCCCAGGCGCACGCACATGCCGCAACGCGGGCGAAGCTGCGGGGCCGCACGAGGGGGCGCTTCAGGTGACTGGTCGATGGCGTGAGCGCTGACATCTCGTGTCGCTCACGGATGTCATCCAACGTCGCGTCACAGCGCGCCTAGCCGTCGCGCCGCATGTCGACGAACCGGCTGTAGTGGCCCTGGAACGCGACGGTGACGACCCCGGTCGGGCCGTTGCGCTGCTTGGCGACGATGAAATCCGCCTCGCCGGCGCGCGCCGACTCCGGCTCGTACATGTCTTCGCGGTGCAGCAGGACGACGACGTCAGCGTCCTGCTCGATGGCGCCTGACTCGCGCAGGTCGGACAGCTGCGGCTTCTTGTCGGCGCGGTTCTCCGCTGCCCGGTTGAGCTGCGAGAGCGCCACGACGGGTACGTCGATCTCCTTGGCGAGCAGCTTCAGCGAACGGCTCATCTCGCTGACCTCCTGCTGGCGCGAGTCGAGCCGCTTGCTCGGGGTCATCAGCTGCAGGTAGTCGACGACGACGAGCCGAAGGTCGTGGCGCTGCTTGAGCCGGCGGCACTTCGCCCGCAGCTCCATCATCGTGACGTGTTCGGCGAGTCGTCGATGAACAGCGGCGCGCTCGTCGACCTCGCCGATCGCTGCGGCGAGCGCGGGCCCAGTCGTCGTCGCTCATCTGTGCCGCTTGCGCATGTTCTGCAGCTGCACCCGCGACTCCGCCGACAGCAGGCGCATGACGATCTCGTTGCGGCTCATCTCCAGCGAGAAGATCGACCGAGGCCTGCGCCGTGCTTGATGCTGGCCGCGCGGGCGAAGTCGAGGCCGAGCGTGCTACTTACCCATGGCCGGGCGGGCGGCGACGACGACGATCTGGCCGCCGTGCAAGCCATTGGTCAGCGGGTCGAGATCGGCGAAGCCGGTGGGAACCCCCGACGAGGCGCGCCGTCGCGGCCAGCGATCGCCTCCATCTCCTCGAGGGTCGGGTTGATCAGCTGCTCGGCAGCACGGGTAGTCATCGCTGGTGCGCCGCTCGGTGACCGCGAACACCTCGGCCTGGGCGCGGTCGACGGCGTCCTCGACCTCGCGACGACTCGTTGTAGCCGAGCTGGGTGACGCGCATGCCCGCCTCGACGAGCCGGCGCAGCACCGCCTTCTCGGCGCACGATCTGCGCGTAGTAGCCGGCATTCGCTGCGGTGGGCACCGACTCGATGAGCGTGTGCAGGTACGGGGCGCCGCCGATGCGGTCGAGCACCCCCCGCCGGTGCAGCTCAGCCGCGACACGTCACCGTGTCGGCCGGCTCGCCCTTGCCGTACAGCTCGGTGTGACCTCGTAGATCGTCGCGTGAGCGGGACGGTAGAAGTCGCCGACCCGCAGCACCTCGACGACGTCAGCAATCGCGTCCTTCGACAGCAGCATCCCGCCGAGCACGCCCTGCTCCGCCGCGATGTCTTGCGGCGGCGTGCGGTCGAACTCGGGCGGCCCGCTCGGCCCCGAGCCCTCGCCCTGACCACCCGTGCGCGCCCGCAGGTCGATGGTCGTCACCGACACCTGAACACCGCCCCATCCCCGTCTGGTCTCGGCCGCATCCGGCCCGGCTATCAGCCTGGTTTCAAGGTGTACGCCTCCCGTCCGACAGAAAGTGCGACGCGCCGAAGGAGTGTTGGACCGGCCTGTTGACGTTTCTGGGGATGGGGTGTGGGCAACGCGCTGCCGAGGTGTGGACGCGCGGTGGAGATGCGGTGGACTACCCGGCATTCAGTCGTCCTTCTCCGGTCGAACGACCTCCCGTCGTGCCGGGTCTTCGCAGGTAGCAGGCAGCTCGCTGGATGCGGGAGCTATCCACAGTGATGTGCACTGCTGTGGACAAAAAATATCCCGGTGCTCGACGTCCGGCGCCCTCGGAGTCGGGCCGAGCGGGTTTCAGGCTGCGCGCAGCTTCGACCCAGGCGCACCCCAGGCGGGGGCGAGAAAACTTAGTCATGGCAATATCGCGTTCGGACCCCCCGCCGCCGGCGTTCCGTCGCTCGGGTCAGGCCGCCTCTCCCATCCGGGCCGGCCACCTCGCCCGCACCGCGCGAATCCCTGCGAATACCCGGCACCGCCCCCGCCAGGGCCGGGAGTATCGAACACGTACTACCGCTATCCGGGTGCCGCCTTACCGTCCTCGACCTTCCCGATGGCTCCCGCGTCGGCCGGTTGACCGGTGCTGGCGGGAGCTGGCTCGCCGAAGCACGCTGCGAGCTCGAGTCGCAGGTGAGCGGCTGGTTCGGGCATAGCGGCCCGGGCGGTACGTCGTGGGCGCTGGCCTTCGGTGCGGGCGGCTCGCACGAGTCGCTCCAGGTCCGCTTCGCCAGCCTGCGCGCCCGCCGGATGGTGGCGGTGGTCAGCGACCATTACGGCCTGTGGGTGGCTGAGGTCGCCGGCGCTTTCCGGGCAGCGACCATCCTCGGCGCGTCGACGACCAACACGTTCCGCCTGCACTACGCGTCCTGAGCCCGGCGCCGCCCCCGCCGGTCCGTGTTGCCTTCCGAGGTAGCGCGCGGGACACCCGGTGTCGGGTATCACCCGCATATGAAGGTGCTCGTATCGCAGGTTCCACGGGTTTCGTCGGCCGCCGACTGGTCCGCGCGCTCAAGGCGGCGGGCCACGACGTCCTCGCACTCACCCGCCGCCCCGAGCAGTACGAGGGACCGGGCGTGCCGGTCGGAGGCGACGTCAGCGACGAGGGCGCCCTCTCGGCTGCGCTCGCCGGCTGCGACGCCGCGTACTACCTGGTCCACTCGCTGGACAGCGCTGACTTTGCCGACAAGGACGCGATCGGGGCGCGCACGTTCGGCCGGGCTGCCCGCGCTGGCGGGGTGGGAAGGATCATCTACCTCGGCGGCCTGGGACAGGCGGGAGACGACCTCTCCGAGCACCTGCGCAGCCGGCAAGAGGTGGAGCAGTTGCTGGGTGAGGCAGGAGTCCCCGTCACGACCATCCGCGCGGGGGTGATCATCGGTCACGGCGGGCTTTCCTGGGAGCTGATGCGCGAGCTGGTCGCGCACCTGCCCGTCATGCTGACTCCGCGCTGGGTGCGCACCAACGCCCAGCCCGTCGCCATCGCCGATGTGGTCCAGTACCTGTGTGCGGTGCTGGAACGCCCCGAGACGGCAGGCCAGGTGTACGAGATCGGCGGGCCGGAGATCATGACGTATGAGGCCGCCATGCACCGGGTCGCCCGCGTGCAGCACCGCGCGCTGCTCATCGGCCCGGTCCCGTTGCTGACGCCGAAGCTGTCGTCGCGCTGGCTCGCCCTCGTCACGAGCGTCGACGTGCAGACCGCCACCAACCTCATCGAATCGATGAGCAACGAGGTCATCGTCCGCGACGACGCGCTGCGCCGGCTCATCGGGCTGACCCCCACGCCCTTCGACGAGGCGGTGCGCCAGGCGCTGGCTGAGCGCGAGGCCCAAGGTGCGCACTCCTAGCCGCGTACCTGACCGCATCGTCCAGATCCTGGCTCCGGCCAGTACCCCTTATCACCAGGAGACGCCGCAGGTCCGGCTGCGGCGCCGCATCGTCGTGGTGGTCACGCTCGCCGTTGGGACGGCACTGCTCGGCGTCGCCCTCACCCGCCCGCCGGGCAGCGACGCGTTCTACGTGCTGGCTGCCGTGCTTGCCGGTGTCTGGCTGCTCGGGGGGCTGCTCTCCGGCCCCGTGCACCTCGGCCGTGGGCGCTGCGGGAGGCGCCAGATCGCCGGGCCGCTGCTGGCCGGGGCGATCACCTTCGGGGTGTTCGCCGTCGGCGCCGAGGCCGTGAGCTGGATCCCGACCCTGCACCACGCCGTCAACGACGTCATCACGCGGGCCGATACCGGATCGCGCGCGCTCATCGTTGCCATCACGATCGTCAACGGCATCGGCGAGGAGGTTTTCTTCCGCGGCGCGGTCTACAGCGCGTTCGCCCAGCACCGCCCGGCGCTCTGGACGACGGTCGGGTACGTCGTCGCGACGGCGGCGGCGGGCAACCTGATGCTCGTGCTGGCGGCAGCGCTGATGGGCACCGTTTTCGCACTGGAGCGCGGGGCCACTCGCGGCGTCCTGGCGTCGGCCCTCACGCATGTCACCTGGGCAACGATGATGATCTTTCTGCTGCCGCGCTGAGGCACCTACGAGGCCAAACGGATCGAGGCCCAGGGTTGGCCGGCATCGGGCGGACCAAGGACCCGGATTCGCGGGACCGAGTGCTGGCGAATCATCCTCCGGCGAAGGGCAGCATGGCGATGTTGCTGAACGTCAACGAAGGGTCGCTGCGATGCCCGTTCTTCCTCACGATGCTGCGGATCTACTCCTGGCTCCGGTCGTCCTTGAGCTGGATGCGCGTATCACTGAGCTCAGCGAACTAGGCCGGTACGCACTCTCCCTGCATGTCGCTCTGGTCAGCAACAGGCCCGACTCGACCCGCGCCCAGCGCGAGTCCGGCCTGCTGACGGCCGTGAGTCACTTCATCGACTGTCACGACTGGAAGCTCTCCTGGGATCCGCGGGGCATCAAAGTCAGCCATAGCGCGCACGAGGTCGTGCTCGGGGTGCCTTCCAACTTCCGCGAGTACCTCGAGGGAACGCCCTGACGGGTGGGCCGGTCGACCGGGCCGGGAAGGGGATCAGAGCCCTCGACGCTCGAGCTGCAGGGTGCGCAGCGGCCGCATCCGCACACTCCATCCGGGCGGAACCACCGTGGTTGAGCCGGCATCGGCGATGACGGCAGGCTCCTCGCTGGCAAAGTCCAAGGGCAGCTGCTCGCGCCAGTAGACAGGTGTTTGCTGATAGCCATCGGCGACGCTGAACGACACCGGACGAGTGCGTTGGCGTGCATCCCCCGCAGCGGCCACCTCGCCCCGGGGGATGCGATCCACGTGCAGCGTCACCCTCACCCGCAGGCTCACCAGCTCCAACGGACCTCCCAGGTGACTGCCGTAGGAGCTCGCGTAGGTCTGGTGAAACGCGTCGGCCAGCGACGGAAGGGTCGCGGCGGACAACCCCGCGGCCGGTGCCGGAACGGTCAGCTCGAATGCCTGCCCCCGGTAGCGCAGATCGACCTCCCGGGTGACGGCAGGACTGCTATGACCCGCGTCGCTCGACTCATCCGCGAGCTCGGCGCGCGCGGCCTGCTCCAGCTGCGCGAAGGCGTCCTTCAACGCGCCGAGCTGTTCGGCCAGGGAGTCGAAAGCCAGCGGGCGGGGCAGCGATTGCGAGCGTTCCACGGCGAGATCGCAGTCGAGCAGGCCGACTGCGGAACCCACCCCCGAGCCGTAGGGCACGAGCACGGTGGTGATCCCGAAGCGCTCGGCGATGCGTGCAGCGTGCATGGGTCCGGCGCCGCCGGAAGCCACCATCGCGAGGCGACGCGGATCGATGCCCCGCTGGACCGTCACCACCCGCACGGCAAACCCCATGCCGGCGTTGGCGATCTGAACGATGGCGTGGGCAGCACGCAGCCGGTCGGTGCCGAGCTCTTGGGCCAGCGAGTCCAGCGCCTGCTCGGCCAGCTGCCGTTGCAGGCGAACGGCGCCACCGGCGAATCGGTCGGGCTCGAGATAGCCGAGCACGAGGTCGGCATCACTCACCGTCGGTGCGGTGCCGCCGAAGCCGTAGCAGACCGGCCCGGGGTGCGAGCCGGCGGAACGTGGGCCCACGCGCAGCGTGCCGGCGTCGTCCACCCAGGCGATGCTGCCGCCGCCCGACCCGACCTCGGCCAGGTCGACAGCAGGCACCTTCACGGGCAGTCCGGTGCCGGCGCGACGGCCGCCGAAACTGCCTTTGCCGCCCACTTGGAAGTCGCGGGTGATGGCGGTCTTTGCGCCGCGCACGATGCCCGCCTTCGCGGTCGTCCCGCCCATGTCGAGGGCCAGCAGGTCGGTGAAGCCGGCAGCGAGTCCGACCTGCCGCGCCGCGACCACCCCAGCCGCCGGACCGGATTCCAAGGTGCGGACCGCGACCGCAGCCGCGCGCCGGGCAGACATCACGCCCCCGCTGGAATCCATGATGTGCAGGGGCGCCGCAATACCCGCTTGCTGCAGGCGCCGTTGCAGCTCGCGCAGGTACCCGGTCATCACCGGTCCGACATAGGCCGACATCAATGTGGTGGTGGCCCGCTCGTACTCGCGCAGTTCCGGCCAGATCTCGTGCGAGCAGACGACGACCGGCGACTCTGCGGGGGACTGGGCGAGCCGCTTCGCGCAGATCGTCGCCATCCGCTGTTCGTGGCGAGGGTCTGCGAATGAATGCAGGAAGCAGATTGCTACTGCCTGCACCCCGAGCGACGCGATCTGATCCGCGACGGCCAGCGCGTCCTCGTCGTCGAAAGGTTGCAGGATCTCACCGCCGGCACCGATGCGTTCGTTGACCTCGAACGTGTGCGAGAGCGGCACCGGCAGCTCGGCGCCGTCGACCAGCAGGTCGTACCGGTCCTCCTCCACCCGGGCCTGGCGGCCGAGTGCGAGCAGGTCGCGAAAGCCCTTGGTGGTCACGAACGCGACATCGGCGCCGCGACGTTCGAGGATCGTGTTGGTGGCCAGCGTCGTCGCGTGCACCACTCGTCCCACCTGCCCGGGGCTGACCCCGCCCTGCCGCAGTACGTCACGGATACCCGTGAGGACGGCTTGCGTGACATCGTCCGGAGTCGTCAGGTACTTGCCGCTCAACAGCGGAGCCGCCGGCGAGGCAAGGACGACGTCGGTGAACGTGCCTCCGATGTCGACCCCGAGCACGGCGGTCTTTTCGGCTTGGTTCATGCCGCTCCGTAGTCGCGGAAAGCCGATTGCGGGGTGACTCGCCCGTCGCGCACATCTGCGGCGATCTGCTCGGGGTCACGCAGCCGTGGATCACCCAGACCGCCGCCACCGGAGGTTTCGACGATGAACCGCTCCCCTGCGAGCAGTCGGACCCCGGTGATCTTGTCGGGCAGCCGTGAGCGCTGACCTTCGCGGTCCTCCCGGAAGTAACCTCCGGGCTGCCCCGGGCCGCCGCCGTGCACCCCTGCCGGAGGGAAGCGGTGCCGGTCGGAGCGCACCGTGACAGTGGCGTCCTCCCGCACCAGGAAGGTGGTCCGGGAGCCGAGGCCACCTCGCCATCGCCCTGGCCCGCCGGAGTCGGCGCGGCATTCAACGCTCTGCACCACGAGCGGGCAGCGCAGCTCGACCGGCTCGACCTGAGGAACCGTGTTACGTCCGATGCCGAAGTGCGGCCCGGTGGCCGAAAGCCCGTCCTTGCCGTGCCGCGCGCCCATGCCGCCGAAGTCGTACGCCATGTGCACCCACGGGGCGGTGTCATAGCGGGTAGCCGATAGCGCGAAAGGCGTGATCATTCCGGAGGAGCCGACGGCGTGTTCGGGCAACGCCTGCGACATGGCCTCGAAGATGGCGTCCATCGCCGCATAGACGGTGACGAACCGGCCGCCGCACGCCGCTGGTGGGCGCGGGTTCACCAGTGATCCGTACGGCAGGTTGAACTCGATCGGCCGCAGGCAGCCCTCGTTCATGGGGATCGCCGGATCGAGGAAGCAGCGCAGCGCGAACACCGCACCCGACATCGCCTGCGAGTAGCCGGCGTTGATCGCTCCGGCGGCTTGCTGATCGGTCCCGGTGAAGTCCAGCAACACCCTTTCCCCGGCGATGGTGACGGTCACCCTGACTTCGTAGGCGCGCTCGTCGATGCCGTCGCCGTCGATGACATAGGAGCCACGGAAGGAGCCGTCCGGCAGGCTGGCGATCGAGCGTCGCATCAACCGTTCCGAAGAGTCGAGATATGACGCAATCCCGCCTGCCAGTCCGGCTGCACCATGCTCCTCGATCAGCTCTTCCAGCCGACGACGGGCCACGGTCGCACCAGCGATGAGCGCCCTGAGGTCACCGATCAGGTCATCTGGCGTTCGACTGTTGGCGGCGAGCAGCCGCATCAGATCGGGGACCATTCCCTCAGCGGTCGCCATCCGCAGCGGCGGCAGCTGAATGCCCTCGTGGAAGACCTCAGTCGCGCTCGAAGCCATGCCACCGGCCGCCACGCCGCCGACGTCGGAGACATGGATCAGCGTGCCGGTGAAGTACTCCGCAAGCGCGCCGACGAAGACCGGCGTGAAGATGATGACGTCGTTGGCGTGGATACCGCCGCGGTAGACGTCGTTCATGGCGAAGACATCACCCGGCTGCATCGTCGCCGCGGGGTAGGTGTCGAGCAGCGCCGGCAGCGACGCGCGAAGGCTCGCCCCGTGCGCGAGCGTGGTGGCCGTCGACTGGGCGACGAGAGCACCGCTCGCGTCGAGAACCGCGGCGGAAGCATCGGATCCCTCGACGATGAAGGTTGAGTAGGCGGACCGCACTACGACGATGCCGGCCTCTTCCGCGGCCAGCACCAGGGCGTTGCGCAGAATCTCCGCTGTGAGGTTCGGGTCGGTGTCGGTCATGGAGTGGTGGTTTCCTCAGTAGTGGTAGGCCGGGCGGCCGAGGCGGGAGCGCGCGACCTCGATGTTCACGCCCCGTGCCGTGGCCACGAGGGTGCCGCGGTGCTCGAGCGTTCCCTCCAGCAAGAGCCTTCGCCCCTCGCGCCCGCTCGCCTGGGCGCGCAGTCTCAACGGCTCCCCGATGGGTGTCGGACGCACGTAACGGATGGTCAGCTCCCCTGCGTAACTCGGAACGTCGACCACTTGCGTCACGAAGCCGAGTGCATCGTCGAAGAGGGCGGCGACGATCCCGCCGTGAGCGCGGCCCGGTGCTCCCTCCCAGGCGTGCCCCAGGGTGACCTCGCAGCTCACTCCGTCGCCCTCGCGACGCGCCGCGATCCCGGTACTCAACGGGTTGTCGTCACCGGAGATCGGGCAGTCGCCGAAATGATCGATACGAGCCCCCGCCGCCGGGATCGGTTGGCTCAAATCGCGCGCCATGCCGTCGTCGGGACGCCGCCGCGGCGGGTACGTGCCGATGAGTTCACGCAGTTCAGCAGCCACCCGGGCCACCTGGGCGAGCGTGTCGTCCGGAACGTCGTGGCCGACCAATTCATGGCTGAGATCGCGTAATGCACCGGCCGCCTGGGCTCTGACGGTCATGGCGGTCGCGCACTTCCCCACAGGTATTCAGGCGATCGTTTGATTGACCGGTTGAACTGACCGCAGACTAGGTACGCCGCACCCAGTGTGTCAACGCAGCGATGCCGGTACGCCACCGGTGTGCACGCGAGTGGCGTCCGATGTGCGCAGGTGGCAGAGTCCGTTGCGAGCCTCATCGTGTCGAAACAGGAGTGACGTCATGACGACCCAGATCGCGCAGCGCCTCGAAGTCTCCCGGGCGATTGCCGCCGATGCTGCCGCGATATTCGCGCTTCTTCGAGATCCCAAGGGGCATGTTGCCGTCGACGCCACCGGCATGCTGATGGCCGCCTCGGGCGAGCCCGCCCAAGCGGTCGGCGACACCTTCCTGGTGCACATGGACCGCGATGCCCTTCGCGACTTCGACCTCGGCGAGTACGACGTGATCGTCACCTACGTGACGTACGAGCCGGACCGCGAGATCGCGTGGACGGTCGGCATGGCTCCCGGCCAGACGTTCGGTCACGTCTACGGCTACCGCCTCGAACCGATCACCGGCGGCACGCTCGTCACGCACTATTACGACTGGTCGCAAATCACCGACGACATCAAGGCGTTCGCCACCTTCCCCGTCATCCCGGAGACGGCCCTGCGGGCCACGCTGGGAATTCTCGCTCGGACGGTGGCCCCGGGAGCCAGCCGGCCGGCTGGCTGAACGTGGGTGGCAAGCGCCGACCTGCAAGAGCACGACCGGGGTGTTAACCCACCGCCGAACGCCGGTTTTCGGCGTCGTAGACATGCGCGTCCACACCGATCACTCGCGGCATGAAGCGTTCCATGAACTCTTTCTCGTGAGGCAGGGCAAGGTGAGCCTCGAGCAGTGCCTCAGTCTCCCAGCACTCGAAGAAGCGGAACGTGTTCGGTTCGCCCACTGCCTCGGCCCACCAGTACTCCACGCAGCCCGGGTCCTTTCGGCTGCGATCGGTGATGTCGACAAGCCCCGCGATCACCTCGTCCCGGTCCTCTGCCTTGAACGTCAGGTAGCCGCTGATGGCATGCATGACAGTGCTCCTCGCTCGTGCGTCGTGGTCGTATCAGGGTAGGGCGACGGGCTCGGATCCCTACAGCCGGAGGCTCCCGCAGCGAACGGCCGAGCAGGCCTGTGGGAAACGGTGTTGCGAGCGCGTCTAACGTGCTGGGCGTACGACAGACTGCGCGGAGGACACATGACAACGATTCCCAGAATCATCTCGGTCGATGACCACGTCGTCGAGCCGCCGGATCTGTGGACCAACCGACTTCCCGCGAAGTACCAGGACCGGGCACCACGCGTCGAGCGTGACCGCGGCGTCTTCACGGTCCAGGGCGGCGCGTTCTCCTTCGAAAAGGGCGCCCCGGAAGGCGAGTGGGGCGACTGGTGGATCTATGACGACCTGATCTACCCCTTCCCGAAGCTGTCGGCCGCGATCGGATTCGACAACCTGGACGCCGAGCCCGTGACGTTCGAGCAGATCCGCCCCGGCTGCTGGAAGCAGCAGGAAAGGCTCGAGGACATGGACGCCAACCACGTGGACGCGTCCATCTGCTATCCCAACGTGTTGCCCCGCTTCTGCGGGCAGGCGTTCCTCGAGCGCGCCGACAAGGAGTTGGCGCTGCTGTGCGTCAAGGCGTACAACGACTGGATCATCGATGAGTGGTGCGCCGGTGACGGCAAGGGCCGGCTCATCCCGCTGACGCTGATCCCGCTGTGGGATGCCACGCTCGCTGCCGAGGAGATCCGCCGCTGCGCCGCCAAAGGCAGCCACGCCGTCGCGTTCACCGAGAATCCGACCCCGCTCGGCCTGCCTTCGGTGCACGACAAGAACCGCTTCTGGGACCCGTTCTTCGCGGCGTGCGAGGAGACCGAGACGGTCATCAACATGCACATCGGTTCGTCGTCACGAATGCCGTCGACCTCACCGGACGCGCCGTTCATCGTCAGCTCGGTGCTGACCTTCCAGAACGCGATGGGCTCACTCGTCGACTACCTGTTCTCCGGGGTCTTCGACCGCTTCCCCAAGATGCGGATCGCCTACGCCGAGGGCCAGGTCGGCTGGATGCCGTACGTGCTCGAGCGGGCCGACAAGCTGTGGGAGGAGCGGGCGGACAACCAGTTCGGTACCAACCTCAAGCAGCCGCCCTCGACCTACGTGCCAGGTCGCATCTGGGGCTGCATCTTCGACGACGAGACGGGCCTGGCCAACCGTCATGTCGTGGGCATGGACCAGATCTGCTTCGAGGTCGACTACCCGCACGCCGACTCGACCTTCCCGCACTCAGAGGACACCGCACGACGTATCTGCGAGAAGGCCGGCCTCACCGACGAGGAGATCTACAAGTTCCTGCGGGGCAACGCGATCGAGCTCTACGGGCTGCAGCGGATCGGCATCACGCGATAACGGTGAAGGGCAGCGTTCACGCCGGCGCCTTCGGCGGCCGGTTGGCGGCGGCGACTGTGCGTCCGGCGTCGGCAAACGCCTGGGTGTCAAGGTGTCGTCGCGCGGTGTGAGCTGCCTCCAAGGCAAGCGCGGCCGACTCGCCCGAGTCGATGCCCTGGGCGTACAACTCCAAAATCTCGCTCGCCGCCGGGGTCGCCGCGAACCGAGTGGCAAGGTCTTCGGCGAAAGGCAGCAGGTCCGCGTGCGGTAAGACGTGATTGACCAGGCCTATCCGCAGCGCCGTCTCCGCGTCGAGCAATGCCCCGGTGAGCGACATTTCCCGGGCTCGCCGGAGGCCGACCGCTCGCGGGAGCAGCGCCGTCAGGCCCCAGGTCGGGACGGCGTTGAGCCGCGCATGCGTGTCGGCGAAGACGGCGCGGTCGGACGCGAGGACGAATGACGCGCTCAGCGCGATCTCGAGCCCACCAGAGATGCACGGGCCGTTGACCGCACAAATGACAGGCGTGCGCATGGCACGGAGTGCTCGGCCCGGATTGTTGGCGAATTGCGCGTCATAGGGATCGAACCCTGCGTCGGTGTCCTTGAAATCGACGCCCGCGGTGAAAGCCGGATCGGTTCCCGTCAGGATCACGGCGCTCACGGCGGCGTCCCGCTCCGCCGCGGCAAGAAGCGCGCACAACTCCTCGCGCATCGCCTTGTTCAGAGCGTTGCGGGCGCGCGGCCGGTCGAAGACAATCGTGCGAAGGCTCGCGTCGTCCTTGACGATCACATGGCCAGTCGCCTCAGCACTCGTGCTCACTCGTCACCTCCTGGGGGAAGCGTCGAGCATCCCATGCCGTTGAATGGTGGCGCTGCGTCCGGTACGACACATTGGAGGAGTCTTGCCGCCTCGCACTGGCGTCGGGCCGCGAGCCCTGCAAGCGCCCGCGACGACCCTGTCGTCCGGCGGCCCTTCCACCTTCGATCTCGTGCCGCGTGGGATCACCCTCGGTGCCGAGATTCGGGGTTTGGATTTGCGGCAGCCGTTGACGTCAGAGCAGCGCCGAGAGCTTGCGTGGGCCCTTGACGAGTGGAAGCTGCTGATCTTTCCCGGCCAGCCCTTGTCCACTGCCGAGCATGCCGCGTTCGCCAGCACGTGGGGCACGCTCACAGACGACCAGCTAGGGGCTTGCAGCGAGATGCCCATCGAAGACTGCGTGGTTGTCTTCGGGCGGGATGCCGCCACCGCCGGCAACGAAAACGCTTGGCACAGCGACGGTTCTTTCCGCCCGGTACCTACCGCCGGGACGACGCTTCGAGCCGTCGAGGTTCCGGACCGTGGCGGAGACACCCTCTTCGCCGACATGGCCGCCGCATACGACAACCTCAGCGAAGAACTCCGCCGCCGCGTCGCATCCTTATGGGCTTCGCACGACTGGAGCATCGGCTATTACGCCCAGAAGTACGCTGCTGATCTTCCGCGGCTTCGAGCGCAGACCCCGCCGGTCACCCACCCGGTCGTGATCGCACACCCGCGAACGGGCAGGCCGACGCTCTTCGTCAACCCGCTGTTCACGGCTTCCATCCAAGGGTTGGAGCCGACCGATTCGGACTGCCTGCTGGACGAGTTGTTCCAGCCGGCGACGTTGCCGGAGGTGCAGTTTCGGCTGCACTGGGAGCCGGACACCCTGATCCTTTGGGACAATCTGGCAGTCCAGCACTACGGAGCGAGCGACTACTACCCACAGCGACGAGTCCTCGCGCGGGCAACGTTCTTTCCCGCGGACATGAAGCCGCCGCAGCCGGCGTTCGGAGACGCTTCAAAGGTGACCGCCGGTCAATAGCGGAGAGTCAGGACCCGGCGCGTCCGATACGGCGGTTGTCCCACGAGAGAATCCGGCCTTCCGGATGCAGCCGCAGGATCGTCCTTTGCGCATAGTGCTGGCGGGTGTCATCCGGCATGGCGCTCGACGGCGTACGGAACTGCTGGTACTTCTCCTCGAGCGCCCGCTCCACCCGCGTCACAACGTCCTCGTCCAAGGCGATGTCGACCCGACCGGTCACGTGGACCGCTTGCAACTCGGCCCAGCGCTCGCCTTGCTCGACCAGAAACGACGCACGCGGATCCCGGCGGAGCCGCTTGACTTTCTTGGCCGCGGCGGGCGTCCCGATGCAGATGGTCCGGTCCAGCGTGACGAACCAGACCGGCAGAGCGACGGGAGATCCGTCGGATCGCAGGGTCGTGAAGATGCCCGTGTGAGCGCTATCAAGAAAGCTCCAAGCCTCGTCGGGCGACAGGCGAAGGCTCACCGGAGAAGCCTAGCCCGGTAGCGTCCCGCCATGCGCAGTTACGAAGTGCTTGTCGAGGCCGGCCAGGTGCTGCAATTCCGCCGGGCAGTCGGCGAGCTCGAAGCACCTGTCGAGCCCGGCGGCATCGCGCCGCCGACCTTTCTCATGGCGGCTGACCTCTTCGACCCGGAGTATGAGCGCCGGCCGCGGGTGGGTCGCGACTGGCTGGGCTCGCCCAACCGGCCGGCCGGTGCAGGCGCGGGCTTCCACGCCGAGCAGAGCTTCACCTTCCACCGTCACCCGCGGGCCGGCGAACAACTCACCGCGACGGTACGGCCGGGGCGACGCTGGGAGAAGGACGGCCGGCGCGGCGGGCGGCTCTTGTTCACCGAGACCATCACCGACTTCACCGACCCGAGTGGCGAACTGGTAGTGAGCGCGTCTTTCGTCTCCGTAGGCACCGAGCGCAAACCGCAGGAGTGAGCTTTCATGGCTGAGGAACTGGTCGCCGGCGCCGTGTATACAGCGGTCGTGGTCGAGGCGTTGAATCGCACCCACCTTGCCCAATACGCCGCCGCCTCTGGCGATTACCACCCGGTGCACCATGACGACACGTACGCCCAGTCCATCGGCTACCCGTCGGTCTTCGCGCACGGAATGCTGACGATGGGCCTCACCGGCAGCTTCCTGGAACGAACGGTCGGGCGCGGCGCACTCACCCACTACACCGCCCGCCTGGTCGGCCAGGTCTGGCCGGGGGACCGGTTGACGGCGACCCTTACGGTCACCGGGATCGTTGACGGGATCGCCGAACTGCAGGTGCAGACCGTCAACCAGAACGGCGCTGTGGTGCTGACCGGCTCGGCCGGTGCCCGCACCGACGATCCGTTCGTCCATGTCCGCTGATGCCCAATTTCCGCGCTCAAAGCTCTACGCCGACGAGTACCGGCTCGTTCACCAGGCTCACCCCGAGCCGCTCGCGCACTCCATCGCGGATCTCCCGGGCCAGGGCCAGCACGTCGCGCGCCGAGGCGCCGCCGCGGTTGGTGATGGCCAGCACGTGCTTGGTGGACAGCCGCGCCGCGCCGCTGCCGTACCCCTTCGGGAAGCCGGCGCGGTCGATGAGCCAGGCGGCCGGCACCTTGAACCGCTCACCGGGCTCGGGAAACGCCGGCACCGGTACGCCCGCCCGTTCGGAAAGCGCCGCGTAGCTGCCGGCATCGAGGACGGGGTTGGTGAAGAACGAGCCGCAGCCGGCCGTGTCGGGGTCGGAGGGATCCAGCACCATGCCCTTGCGGCGGCGCAGCGCGAGCACCGTCTCGCGAACCTGGTCGACGGAGGCCGTGCCGCCGGGCTCGAGGCCCAGTGAGCGGGTCAGCTCGCCGTAGCGCGGCCGGCTCGTGCCCCCCGCCCGCAGGGCGAATTCCACCTCCGTCACCACCCAGCGTCCCGCTTCGACCTTGAAGCGACTGGACCGGTAGCCGAACCCGCACTCGGCCGGGCTGAGGTCGTGCAGCTCACGGACGCTTCGGTCGTAGGCGGTCACCCGGGTGATGACGTCGGCGACCTCCTGGCCGTACGCACCGACGTTCTGGATCGGGGTGGCACCGACGAGCCCCGGGATCCCCGCGAGGCACTCGACCCCGGCCAGTCGCTGGTCGGCCGCGTACGCCACCAGCGCGTCCCAGGATTCGCCGGCGGCGACCCGCAGGCGCTCTCCCTCATGCAAGACCCCCTGGGTGCGGATGAGAATCACCAGCCCGGGAAACCCTTGGTCGGCGACGACGACGTTGCTGCCGCCGCCCAGGAGCAGCAACGGTGTGCCGGCCGAGTCAGCGGCGCGAACAACGCTGACCAGCTCCTCGGTCGAGTGCACGGCGGCCAGGTCCGCGGCCGGCCCACCGACACCGATCGTCGTCAACCCGGCGAGCGGCACGTCGCGCCGGCCGGCCCGCGGGTCAGTCAACCGAGCCGGCTTCCCGCCCGGCCCCGGCGGCCAGGCGTGCGGTAGACAGATCGGCGACGCCGACGGTCGGGGTGGAGGCCTGGGCGTAGAGCCGCTGCGGGATGCGTCCGGCGCGGCGGGCGAGCCGTCCGCCCTCGACCGCGCGGCGCATCGCCTCGGCCATCAGCGCCGGCTCCTGCGCCCGGGTGACCGCCGTGGCGAGCAGGACCGCGTCGCAGCCGAGCTCCATCGCCAGGGCGGCGTCGGACGCGGTGCCGATACCCGCGTCGAGTACCAGCGGGAGGTCGATGGCTTCCCGCATGATCGCGATGTTGTACGGGTTGCGGATCCCCGCGCCGCTACCGATCGGCGAGCCCAGCGGCATCACGGCCGCCACGCCCGCGTCGGCCAGCCGGCGGGCGAGGATCGGGTCGTCGGTGGTGTAGACGAAGACCGCAAAGCCGTCGTCCACCAGTTGCTCGGCGGCATCGAGCAGTTCGACAGCGTCCGGCAGCAGGGTGCGGTCGTCGCCGATGACCTCCAGCTTCACCCAGTCCGTCTCGAAGGCCTCACGCGCGAGCTGAGCGGTGAGCACCGCGTCACGAGCGGTGTAGCAGCCGGCCGTGTTGGGCAGGACGCGCGCGCCGCACCGGTCGACCACGTCCAGGACGCTGCCCTGGGCCGTCGGGTCGAGCCGGCGCAGTGCGACCGTGACGATCTCGGCGCCGGACGCCTTCACCGCGGCTTCGAGCGCACCCATGCTGGACGCTCCACCGGTCCCGAGGATGAGCCGGCTGGCGAAGGTCTCGCCGGCGAGCATGAGCGGGTCGTCCACGTCAGCCTCCCTGGGTCGCGGCGAGCAGTTCGACAGTGTCTCCCGCGCTGACCCGTTGATCGCTCCAGCGTCCGCGCGGGACGACTTCCCCGTTCATCGCGATGGCCAGGCCGCGCCGAACCTGGTGACCGCAGCGAATCAGCAGCGCCTCCAACGAGGTGCCGTCGGGGACCTCGGCAGGATTGCCGTTCAGGGTGATGATCATGCGAACCGGCCCGGGGAGAACGGGGCGCCGAGAGCCGGAACCTGCCCGGATCCCAGCAGCTCGACGACGAGGTCGGCCGTGACGGGAGCCAGCAGGATGCCGTTGCGGTAGTGCCCGGTAGCCACGATCAGCCGATCATCCCAGCGACCGATCACGGGCGCGTTGTCCGCCGTTGCGGGACGCAGGCCCACCACCGCCTCGGTGAAGGCGAGCTCGGTGACACCCGGGACGAGCTCGTAGGCGGCGCGCAGCAGCTCGTAGACCCCGCCCGCGGTGGCGCGCATGTCGTCGCCCTTCTCCTCGACGGTCGCGCCGACGACGAGGCGGCCGTCACCGCGCGGGACGAGGTACGCATCGGCCCCGCGAATGGTGCGTGTCAGCAGCGGCTCTCCGCGAAGGTGCAGCAGCTGGCCCTTCACCGGCCGCACGCCGAGCTCGGGAAGCAGCCGGCCGCTCGCTGCCCCAGCCGCGAGGACCACCGTTCCCGCCTCCAACCCGGCGAGATCCGGCACCGGCTCGGCCCGAAGCTCGACGCCGGCCGCCCGGCACGCGGCGCGCAGCCCGTGCACCAGCGCCCGGTTGTCGACGCTGTGATCGCCGGCGACGACGAACGCACCCCGCACCCGGGGGGAAAGCAGCGGCTCGAGCTCCCGCGCTTCCCGCGCCCGCAGCCGGGTGACCTCGAGCCCCAGCTTGGCCTGAAAGACCGCCAGCTCCTCGAACCGCGCCAGGTCGTCGGTGTCACGGGCGACGCTGATCGTGCCCTCGGTCCGGTAGCCGGGGTCGACACCGCTGGCACCCTGCAGCTCGGCGGCGAAGTCGGCCCAGCGATCGCGCCCGGCGAGGGTGAGTGCCAGCAGGGCCTGCTCGCCGTAGTGCACCTCGGTGACCGGAGCCAGCATCCCGGCGGCCGCCCAGCTGCTTTGGGCCGGTGCGTCGTGTGCGAGCTGCGGGTCGTAGACCGCAACGCGTCCGAGCCCCGCTGCGGCTGCTTGCCACCCGATGGCCAGCCCGATGACACCGCCGCCCACGATCGCGACGTCAGGCGCGCCTTCCAGGGCGCTCGCTCGCCTCATCTCACTGGCTCCGTTCCCTGCGCCGGCATGACCCGGATCAGGTGTTGACGGTCGGAGGCATGGCCTCCCTCTCAGCCCGCCGCCGGGCTCCCGTGGTGTCCACGGTACGGCGTCAGCCGAGCCCGATACGCTCGCCTCACCAGCCGGGGACACCCCGCCCCGCGCGATGGCCAAGGAGGGTCGACGGCGAACCCGACGTCCTATTCTTGGTCGACAGGAGGTGCGGCATGACCGTCTCGCCGCCCCAGCGCCGAGGCGCTGCGGCCGTCCAGCTGCTCACCCCCGAGGGTGAGCGCGTGGCCCATCCTGAGTACGACGTCGACTTCCGGGATCAGGACTACCGCGACCTGTATCGCGACATGGCCCTGGTGCGCCGGGTCGACATCGAAGCCACCGCGCTGCAGCGCCAGGGGGAGCTGGGCTTGTGGGCCAGCTGTCTCGGCCAGGAAGCCGCCCAGGTGGGCAGCGCCCGGGCCATGCACTCCCGTGATTACGCATTCCCGACCTATCGCGATCATGGGGTCACCTGGTGCCGCGGCATCGACCCGAGCCTGCTGCTCGGCCAGTTTCGTGGCGTCGAGCTCGGCGGCTGGGATCCGCAGCAGCACCGCTGCGCGCTCTACGCGATCGTCATCGGCAGCCAGACGCTGCATGCCACCGGCTACGCGATGGGCGTCGCGAAGGACGGTGCGCTCGGGGACGGACGGGGAGGCGGTCATCGTCTACTTCGGCGACGGCGCCTCGAGCCAGGGCGACGTCAACGAGACCTTCATCTTCGCCAGCGTGTTCCAGGCCCCGGTGGTGTTCTTCTGCCAGAACAACCAGTGGGCGATCTCCGAGCCCAGCGAGCGGCAGAGCCGGGTGGCGCTCTCCAGCGGCGCTCGGCCGGCTTCGGCTTCCCGGGATTCGGGTCGACGGCAACGACGTGCTCGCCTGCTACGCGGTGGCCCGCCAGGCGCTCGACGCCGCCCGCACCGGCCAGGGGCCGACCCTCATCGAGGCGGTCACGTACCGGATGGGCGCTCACACGACCTCCGACGACCCCACCCGCTACCGGCTGCAGGCCGAGCTGGAGTCGTGGAAGCTCAAAGATCCACTCGAGCGGCTGAAGGCCTTCCTCTACCGCCAGCAGATCGCCGACCGAGCTGCTTCGAGGCCCTGGACGGGGAGGCGGACGAGCTTGCCCGGCGGCTGCGCGCCGAGTGCCTGGGCATGGCGGATCCCGGTCCGCTCACCATGTTCGAGCAGGTCTACGAGGAGCAGACCGAGCCGCTCCTGGCCGAGCAGCGCGTTTTCGCCGACCTACCTGACGAGCTTCGAGGCGTCATGACGACCGCCAGCCTCGAGCCTTTCGGCCGCGATCAACGCCGGCTTGCGCCGGGCGATGGAAAGCGACGAGCGCGTTCTTGTGATGGGCGAGGATGTCGGCACGCTCGGCGGCGTCTTCCGGGTGACCGACGGGCTGCAGAAGGACTTCGGCGAGGAGCGGGTGATCGACACCCCGCTGGCCGAATCCGGGATCATCGGCACGGCCATCGGCCTGGCCATGCGGGGCTACCGGCCGGTGTGCGAGATCCAGTTCGACGGCTTCGTCTACCCGGCGTTCGACCAGATCGTGAGCCAGCTGGCCAAGCTGCACTATCGCAGCGGCGGCACGGTGAAGATGCCGGTGACCATCCGCATCCCGTTCGGTGGCGGCATCGGGGCGGTCGAGCACCACAGCGAGAGCCCCGAGGCCTACTTCGCGCACACGGCGGGGCTGAAGGTGGTGGCCTGCAGCGGCCCGGCCGACGCGTTCGGCATGATCCAGCAGGCGATCGCCAGCGACGACCCGGTGATCTTCTTCGAGCCCAAGCGGCGCTACTGGGAGAAAGCCGAGGTCGACCTCACGCCCGGCGCGCCGCTGCCGCCGCTGCATGCGTCGGCGGTGCTACGCGAGGGGCGCGACGCCACGCTGGTGTCGTACGGCCCCTCGGTGCACACGGTGCTCGCGGCGGCGCAGGCCGCGGCTGCCGACGGTCTCGACATCGGGGTCATCGACCTGCGCAGCCTGTCGCCGCTGGATCTGCGGCCCGTGCTCGAGGCCGCTCGCCGCACGGGCCACGTCATCGTCGTCTCGGAGGCCCCGCCGTCGGCGTCCATCTCGGCTGACGTCGCCGCGCAGATCACCGAGCAGGCTTTCTATGCACTGGAGGCGCCCGTGCTTCGGGTCGGCGGCTTCGATACGCCGTATCCGGCGTCCAAGCTGGATGCGTACTACCTGCCCGACCTCGATCGGGTGCTCGACGCCGTCGACCGTTCGCGGGCGTTCTGATGGCGGTTCGCCGCTTCGCGCTCCCCGACCTCGGTGAGGGCCTGACCGAAGCCGACGTCCTGGGTTGGCTTGTCAAAGAGGGCGACGAGGTCACCCTGAACCAGCCCATCGTCGAGGTCGAGACCGCCAAGGCGGCGGTGGAGGTGCCATCGCCGTGGGCCGGCGTCGTCCAGCAATTGCATGCCTCGCCAGGGCAAACGGTGGCGGTCGGCGCGACGCTGATCACCATTGATGTGGCGGGCGAGGAGGCGGCGCAGGAGGACGGCGAGACCCGCGAAGCCATGCTGGTGGGCTACGGTCCGCGCCCGGCCCAGACCCGCCGCCGCCCGCGCATCGCCACTGCAGACCGGTCGCGAGGATCGCTCGCGCCGGCCTCGAGCGCGCCGCGCGGACGTCACCGTGCTGGCCAAGCCGCCGGTGCGCAAGCTGGCTCGCGATCTCGGGGTCGACCTGCGGACCGTGCGCGGCTCCGGCCCGGCGGGAAGCATCACGCGGGCCGACGTCGGTGCCGTTGCCGGACCCGCGAAATCGCCGCCGAACATGGATGTTCCGGGAGAGGCCGCCGGAGAGCGGATCGTGCTGCGCGGGGTGCGCAAGGCCATGGCCGAGGCGATGACCCGAAGTGCGTTCACCGCTCCGCAGGCGAGCGTCGTGCTCACCGTCGATGCGACGGAAACCGTGGCACTGCGGGGCGTGCTGGCGGCGCGGCCGGAGTTCGCCGCCGCGGCGCTCTCGCCCCTGGTGCTCGTCGCGCGAGCCGTCTGCGTCGCGGCCGGCCGGACCCCGCTGATCAACTCGAGCCTCGATGACGCCGCGGGGGAGGTCGTGCTGCACGAGCAGCTCAACCTCGGGTTCGCGGTCGCGACCCCGCGCGGGCTGATCGTGCCGAACATCAAGGACGCCGCGAGCCTGTCGCTGCCTCAGCTCGCGGCGGCGCTGAACACGCTCATCGCGACGGCACGCGAGGGTCACAGCCGCCCGGCCGACCTGTCCGGCGGCACGTTGAGCATCACGAATGTCGGCGTCTTCGGGGTCGACGGCGGCACGCCCATCCTCAACCCGGGGGAGAGCGCCATCGTCTGCCTGGGCGCGATCGCGCCGCGGCCGTGGGTGCGTGACGGCCAGCTCGTCATCCGCGAGGTGGTCACCCTGTCGATGTCGTTCGACCATCGGATCATCGACGGTCAGGTCGCCTCGCAGTTCCTGGCTGACGTGGGGGCGATGGTGGCCGATCCCCGCCTCCTGCTGACCGGCTGAGCTCAGCAGTCGTACGCTCACAGCATGCCTTCGTACCAGTTCCGGTGCCGTACCTGCGGCGACGGCTTTGTGGTTCAGCGCGCGATGGCGGAGTCCACCACCGCTCCGGCTCCCTGCCCAGAAGGTCACGAGGACACCACGCGCGTCTTCACCGCGGTGGCCGTGGGCGGCCGGGGCGGCAATGGGGGCACGTCACCCGCTTCCGCTCCGATGCCGGCACCGACCGGCGGGGGAGCGTGCTGCGGCGGAGGGTGCTGCGGCTGACCGATCAGCCGCAGCGATTCAGAACGCCTCTTCCGCCAGCTCCATCAGGTCGAGGTCGACGCTCTCGGCGAGCGCCCGCTGGGTCGCGAGTGCCGGGAGCACATTGCGGGCGAACCACTTCGCCGCCGCCACCTTGCCCTGGTAGAACGCCTGGTCACGAGCCGACAGCTCGGAACCGTTGGCGAGCGCCGCGCCGGCCACCTCGGCCTGGCGCAGCAGCAGCCAACCGGTCACGACGTCACCGCTGGCCATCAGCAGCCGGGTGCCGTTCAGACCGACCTGGTAGATGTTCGTGCGTTCTTCGGCGGCCGAGGTCAGCTGGCCCACCATGGTCGCGACGATCGCCTGCAGGTCCTCGGCGGCCCGCCCCAGCAGCTCCCGCTCGGCGGCCAGCTCGCCGCCGCCCGGGTCGCCCTTGACGGTGTCCTGGATCTGGCCGACGAGGTAGCCGAGGGCCGTGCCCTTGTCGCGCACGATCTTGCGGAAGAAGTAGTCGATGCCCTGGATCGACGTGGTGCCCTCGTACAGGGTGTCGATCTTCGCGTCGCGGATGTACTGCTCGATCGGGTAGTCCTGCAGGTAGCCGGATCCACCGAAGATCTGCAGCGAGGTGGCGAGCAGCTCGTAGCCCTTCTCCGACCCGTATCCCTTGACGATCGGGAGCAGCAGGTCGTTCAGGCGCACCAGCACGTCGGCATCGGTACTGGTTGATTCGCCGGCCCCGGCCAGCGCGATCTCGTCCTGGATGTGCGCGGTGTAGAGCACCAGCGCGCGCATGCCTTCGGCCCACGCCTTCTGGCGTATCAGCATCAGGCGCACGTCGGGGTGGTGCGTGATCGTGACGCGGGGAGCCGTCTTGTCGGTCATCTGCGTGAGGTCGGCGCCCTGGACGCGGCTCTTGGCGTACTCGAGGGCGTTCAGGTACCCCGTGGAGAGGGTGGAGATCGCCTTCGCGCCCACCATCATCCGGGCGTACTCGATGACCTGGAACATCTGCGCGATGCCGTCGTGCACCTCGCCTACCAGATAGCCGACCGCGGGGGTGCCCTGCTGGCCGAAGGTGAGCTCGCAGGTGGCCGACACCTTCAGGCCCATCTTCTTCTCGACGTTGGTGGCGAAGACGCCGTTGCGCTCACCGAGTTCGCCGGTGGCCCAGTCGGTGACGTGGAACTTCGGGACGATGAACAGGCTGAGGCCCTTGGTGCCCGGTCCGGCACCTTCGGGGCGGGCGAGGACGAGATGGACGATATTTTCCGGGATGTCCCACTCGCCGCTGGTGATGAAACGCTTCACACCGTCGATGTGCCAGCTGCCGTCCGGTTGGCGCCGGGCCGTGGTGCGTCCGGCGCCGACGTCGGAGCCGGCCTCCGGCTCGGTGAGCACCATCGTGGCGCCCCAGTGGCGCTCGACCATGGTCTGTGCAAAGACCCTCTGCTCGGGGGTGCCGATCCGGTCGATGATGGCGGCGAAATTACCCCCGGCCATGTACATGAAGATGGCGGGGTTGGCTCCGAGCATCATCTCGTTCGCGGCCCAGATCACCGACGGCGAGGCCCCGAGCCCGCCGAGGCTCTCGGGAAGGGAGAGCCGGTGCCATTCCCCCTCGATGACGGCCCGGTAGCTCTTCTTGAACGACTCGGGAAGGGTCACCGAGTGCGTGTCGGGGTCGAAGACCGGCGGGTGGCGATCAGCGTCGACGAACGACTCCGCCAGATCGTTGGTGCACAGGCGCTCCATCTCACGCAGCACGTCGCGCGCGGTGTCGGCGTCCATGTGCGTGAAAGGCCCGCGGCCCAGCGCCTTATCAGCACCGAAGACCTCGAAAAGGTTGAACTCGAGATCCCGAAGGTTGCTCTTGTAGTGACCCATGACTGCGCACCTTCCGCTGGGCGGCGGTCGAGTACGGGAAAAGTACTCACCAGTAACATAACCAATGCTACCCGCGGGTAACTCCCCGTTGACCCATTCTTCTTCGTGTGGCCCAGCTCACGCCGCGCACGCGCGGCTGGAGAGGGACCATTTGGCCTATCGTTTTCGGGCGCGCGATGCCGATGCTGGAGCGGGGATGGTCTGCGCCATCCCTGCTAGGGGTCCAGATGACTGTCGTGCGCTGTGGGTAGCCGGGATCCGTGGAACCGGCACGCCGCGGCGACGGCGCTGATGGAACGGGGTCCGGACGGGACGCTGGTTGCGGTCAACGAGGCGTACTGCGAGCTGCTGGGCCGGTCCCGCAAGCAGCTGCTCGGCCACCGGTCCGCCGAGTTCACCCACCCCGACGACGTCCGTGCCAGCGCCGAGGCGTTAGCCAGCGCCCGTCAGATGCCCGGAGTGGACCGTCAGGTTGAAAAGCGCTACTTGCGCAGTGATCGGCAGGTCGTATGGGTACGGGTCACCGAAATCTGGCGGCCTGAACTGCAGCGTGTGCTGAGCCATGTTGTCGACATCACCGAGACGGTCCGGTTGGCGGAGGCTGCGCGGGCCGAGGCCCGCCGTTCGCAAGCGCTCGTCGCGTATTGCGCTGATCTCATCTTCACCGTCGACGCCGACGGGCGGTTCGTCGACGCCAACCCTGCCGCGCGGGCGCTGATCGACTGGAAGGCGGGCGCTGCGGCCATCGGCGTCATCGCCGCCGTCGTGCACCCCGACGACGCGTCCAGGGTCATCGCGGCGCTGTCCGCCGCCGGTCAGCAGCCGGGACTTTCAGCACGGATCCCGTTCCGGTTAAGGAACCCGGACGGGGCATGGGTGTATCTGTCGGCCGTGGCGGACAACCAGGTCGCCAACCCCGACGTCTCCGCGATGATCGTCACCGGCCATGAGGTCACCGCAGAAGTGGAGCAGCTGCGTCAGCTCGCCGACCACCAGCGGGCGCTGGTGCAGGCGCTGAGCCGGACAGCAGAGTTCCGCGACCCCTACACCGCCGGGCATCAGAGCGCCGTCGCTGACCTCTCGTTGCGCATCGCCGTCGAGCTCGGCCAAGCTGCTGACGAGGTCGCGGCCATCGGGCTCGGCGCGTCCGTCCACGACATCGGGAAGATCGCGGTACCGGCGGAGATCCTCAGCCGCCCCGGCCGGCTGTCCGCCTACGAATTCGAAATGGTCAAAGCCCACTGCCAAGTCGGCTACGACATCCTCGGCGACACCCGCCTGCCGCCACAGATTGCCGACATCGTGCTCCACCATCACGAACGTCTCGACGGCAGCGGCTACCCCGACCACCTCGCCGGCACACAGATCAGCGTCGCCGCCCGTATCGTCGCCGTCGCTGACGTGTTCGACGCGATGGCTTCCCACCGGCCGTATCGCCCCGCGGCTGGGCAGGCCGCTGCACTCGCGGAGCTCCGCGCCGGAAGCGGCATCCGCTATGACCCGGACGTCACTGCCGCGCTGCTGCGCGTCATCCCGCCCGGCGGTCTGTTATTGCGGTCGGAGACGGACGGCTCCCAGCGCGATGAAATTGCCATGCTCCGCGATGACCGGGCGGCGCTGCGCGACGAGCTGGCGGCATCGCGTGAGCAGACCGCCGAGTTGCGTACCCAGCTCGTAGCCACCCGGGATGATGCCGCCGCAGTCGCCAGCAACGCCGCCGCCGCCGGCAGGCAAGCCAAGACCGCAACGAGCCGCCCCCCGCTCGACCCGCGTCCCCCCGCCCCGCACTACCCAACCCGAGGACGGCAAGGACATCTCCCAAACAGCCGAAAGATGCTGCCCGCCGTCAGTGAGGCCGATGGCTGACCAGGCTGGCGGGGAACGCTAGGAGATCAGCCGCCGCACACCTGGTACCCGCGAGGCCACCAGCGTGATGACGGTCGTGGCTGCGAACACCCCGCAGGCGAGCGGGATGGCCCACAGCACGGTGTGCCCGATGGCGGAGGCGTCCGGGAGCGAGAGCGCGCGCTGCAGCGGGAAGAGCAGGAGCGGGTGGATGAGGAAGACGCCGAACGTCGCCCCGCCGAGCTGGCGCATCCGGCGGGTGGACAGGTGCTTCGGCGTCCAGCTGCGCGCGGCGGCGAAGACAGCCAGCGACATCAGCATGACGGTCGGGCTCAGGTAGTCGTAGAGGAAGTTGCCGTCGGTGGTCCACCCGTACCGCGCGGCCAGGGCGCCGCTGCCGAGCGCCGTCCCGAGCCAGCCGGCGACGATCAGCCGCCGCGAGATGCGCTGCGTCCGCTCGGTCACCGCGAAGGTCGTGAGCAGGTAACCGGCCAGGTAGTAGCCGACGTACGGCAGGAAGCGGGTGACGGCGTTGAAGCCGCCGCCGCCGCCCAGCTCGCGTACCGCATGCTCACCCAGCCCGAACACCAGCGCGGCACCGGTCAGGAGCGTCAGCTCGCGGCGGCTCGAATGCTCGATGAGGCGGCGCAGCACGGGAGTGAGTGCGGTGAGCCCGGCGACGATGAACAGGAAGTACAGCTGCAGGTACGGATTGCCGGAGGCGACGGCCTTGACCGTGCCGCCGACGCTGAGGTCTTGGCCGTAGAACTGGCGCTGGAAAATCAGGTAGACCGCGATCCAAAACGCGAGCGGGACCCCGATCCGGGCGGCCCGATGCTTCAGGAACGAGCCGTGGGAGACGCGGCGCGCCGGGTCGAGCAGCAGCGCTCCGCTCACCATCACGAAGACCGGCACACACCACAGACAGGCGGTGTTGATCAGGTTCGCGAGCCACCACCAGGCGGTGTGGCCTCCGGTGCCGGCCGTGCGCGTCGCCGGGCTGATCGCATGGATGACGACGACCGCCAGGATTGCGGCGATACGCAGCAGGTCCATCCACGCGAGCCCACCACCTGCTCGGGGACGGGCTGGGTCGGGAGAGGTGTATGCCGGGGAGGGGCGGGTCAGCAACTGCGTGGGCATTACCTGTAAGGATGCCCCGTCCAGCTGCTGTTTAGCTGACTCCCACCTGTGCGTCAGCCCATTCTCGCAACTTGTTCTTCGCGACCTTCTCAAGTGTGGCGCGGGGGAATTCCGCGACGAAGTAGACCGCCCGCGGGACCTTGAAGTCGGAGAGGTTCTTGGCGCAGACGTCGATGATCGCCTTCTCGAACAGCGCGTCGTCCGCCTCCCCACCAGGGGCTTTGATGACGAAGGCCACCGGCACCATGCTCAGGAAGTCATGCGCCTGGCCCACCACCGCGATATCGGCGATGCCCGGAACCAGCCGGGCGGTGTCCTCCACCTCGCGAGCCGACACGTTCTCGCCGCCGACCTTCAACACGTCGCCGCTGCGCTCGCTGTAGACGACGTTGCCGCCCTCGGCGATGCGGACCATGTCGCCGGTCTTGAACCACCCGTCGGCGGTGAAAGCCTTGGCGTTGGCCTCGTCGTTGTCGAAGTACTCGAGGAAAAGCTGCTGGCCGCGGACGCCACGCACCCACAGCTCGCCGATCGAGCCGTCCGTGACCAGCTCACCGGTCACCGGGTTGACGACGAGGATCTGGTACCCGGGGGTCGGCTTGCCCATCGAGCGGGCCGGATTGTGCTCGCCCTTCACCTCGCTGTGGATGCAGTGGGTGACGGTCTCCGTCATCCCGTAGGCGGCCAGCACCCGGAAGCCGAACGCGGCCTCGAGCTCGGGGACGATGAGCCCGAAAACGCCGACGCGCAAGGAGTTGGCGGGTTTGTCCGGGGCCATCAGCGCCGTGAACACGAACGGCAGTAGCGAGATGTGGGTGACCTTGCGGCGCACGGCCACGTCCCAGAACCGGCTCACCGACCACTTGGGCATGAGCACGACCGTGCCGCCGACGCCAAGGGTGCTCCAGGTGGTCCAGCTCTGTGCGTTCACGTGGAAGAACGGCAGGTAGATCAGGTAGATGTCGTTGCCGGTCATGTCGATGTTGTTCGGTCCGACCCGGCTGGCCCAGATGGCGTTCGCGTGGGTGTGCACGACGGCCTTGGGGCGCGAGGTAGTGCCGGAGGTGTACATGATTCCCACCGCAAGCATGGGCTCGGCCGGGCGGCCCGGGTAGCCGTCCTCGGGGCCGAACAGGTCGGCGAACGACTCGACGCCGGCCGGGAGCGGCTCCGTCGCCGGCTCGCCGCTGTCGTCCTCGGTGACCGCGATCCACTTCAGCGCGGTGGCGTTCTCACTCACCAGCGACGCGAACTGGGGCTGGGTGATGGCCGCGACGCATTGGGCGTGGCCCGCCAGGTACGTCATCTCCGGGCCGACGCTCTTGGTGTTGGTCGTGACCCCGACGGCACCCACGGTCGCGCAGGCGTACCAGGCGATCACCATCTCCGGGCAGTTCTCGCAGTGCAGCAAGACCTTGTCGCCCTTGGTGATCCCGCGCTGGTGCAGCCCGGCGGCGACCTTGCGGACGTCGGACGCGAACTCGGCGTAGGTCCAGGTGCGCGAGTTGCCGTCCCTCGGCTCCCAGATCAGGAAGGGGTGGTCAGGCTTCTCGGTGGCCCAGTGATTCACCAGCCAGGGGATGTCCTGACCGACGAATTGGAAGTCAATGACGTCCTGCGCGGTGACGTTCGCGTCCACGGGCACTCCCACAGCGGTCTTGAGGTTGTATTGCAATCAAGTTCTAGCTGTCGCCATCTTGGCTGATGCCCGCGCCACCTGTCAGACCGGTCCCGCAATCGCTCCCGGCGATGAGCCGGGCGAGCCGCTCGGTGAGGTCGTCGAGTTGCAGCGCCAGCTCTTGGTAGGCCCCGAGCGGTTCCCCGAGCGGATCGCGGATCTCATCGCGCGGCTGTGCCCGCCGCCGCGCCGGGTCGCGTAAACGATCCACGGCAGCCAGCCACCCCTGAACCGTGCGCTCCCCGCGCGGACCCTCGCGCTCACCGAGCCGAATCAGCTGCCCGAGGACGAACGTGCGCGAGGCGGCTTGCGGGTAGTGGTTGGTGACGGCATCGGCGTGGTCGTTGGTCATCGCGAGCACCAGCCAGGCCGGCTCGATCAGCCCGGCGTGGATGCGCCGGCTGACGTGACCTTCGAGCACGATCCCGCGTTCGGCCAGCGCAGTGAGCGTGTGGTCGGTGGGGCCGCTCGAGTTCCAGCCGATCGTTCCGGCCGAGCTGACGGGAACGGTGAAGTCGGCTGCGTCCAGGTGGTGGCGCAGCAGCGCTTCGGCCATGGGCGACCGGCAGACGTTGCCCGTGCAGACGACAAGGATCACCGCCTCACGGTGCCACGCGGGCGCTGAACTCGTTGGCCTACGATCCGTCGCGTGTCACAGCCTGCCGAAAAGTCGCCTGGTTCCGCCTCCAACCCGACCCCAGCGGGAGGTGACGAGCCCGTACCGGCCGCCAGCGTCGTCCTGCTGCGCGACGGGGTGCAGGGCCTGGAGGTCCTGATGCTGCGGCGGACCGCCAAGGCCTCCTTCGCCCCCGACGCCTGGGTCTTTCCGGGCGGGCGGATCGACCCGGGCGACGGCGCCGACTCGACCTCCGTGGAGTCGGCGCGCCAGGGGGCGTCGCGCGAGACGATGGAGGAGGCCGGCGTCGTCGTCGATCCGCAGGCGCTCATCCCGTACTCGCGCTGGTGTCCGCCGCCGGAGATCCCGAAACGTTTCCTCACGTGGCTGTTCATCGCCGCCGCGTCCGCTGCTGATGAGGTGACGGTCGACGGGAGCGAGATCACCGAGCATGAGTGGGTGCGCCCCGCCGAGGCCATCGCCGCGCGTGACGAGGGGCGCGTCACGCTGCTGCCGCCGACGTGGGTGACGCTCTGGAACCTGGCGCACCACGAAACCGTGGCCGAGGTCCTGTCGGCCGCCGGCCAGGCAGAACCGGAGTTCTTCGAAACGCATATCGCGTTCCTGGCGCGCGAGGACGATCCGGCGAAGCAGGACGTGGTGTCGCTCTGGGAGGGGGACGCGGGGTACGACGCTCGCGACCCCAGCGCGCCCGGACCGCGCCATCGGCTCCGGATGGGTGATCCCCCGTGGCGGTACGAACGCACCGGGTGACGGTGCTTCCAGGTTCGTCTGGACACGGGCGAATGTCCGGGGTTTGAACACCGGGCGACGACATACTCGGGACCGCTGAAGCCACATACTCAGCCCGCTGAGGTGCCCTGAGCTGTGCGCGAACGACCGGTACACGGGTGACTCGGGGGCACCATGCAGGACAGCGGGGGCGGCCCGGCGAGCGATGCTGCGTCGCAGGCGAGTGAACGGCGTTTCCGGACTGCCCTGTCGAGCATGGTCGACCCGGTCGCCGTCGTAACGGCCGTTGCCGGTGACGGCAAGTGGGGCAGAAGGCGCGGCGAGGTCATCGACTTCGTCGTCAGCTATGTGAACGATCGGCCCGGTTCCCCGCGGGTCGGAACCCTGCTGTCGACGCTGTGGTCCAAGCGTGACCACAAGGCGCTGCTGGCGAAATACCGGGCCCTGCTCGACGGCGGGAGCGAGCTCGTCGTCGACGCCCTGCACCTTCCCGGTCTCGACGGGGCCGATCGCTACTTCGACATCCGTGCCGCGCGGCTCGACGACGACGAGATCATCGCGACCTGGCGAGAGGTCACCAGCCGGGTCAAGGCCGAAGAGGCGCTGGCCGACAGCGAAGCGTTGCTGCGTGGGGCCTTCGACGACGCGCCGGTCGGAGCATTGCTGATCGGCCTGCACGGTGCAGATGACGGCGGGGGCGGCCGCCTGTTGAAGGTCAACCGCGCGTTCGCGGCACTTGTCGGCTATCGGCGGCAGGAGCTGCTGGGGATGCCGCTGCGAAGCTTGCTGCACCCCGACGACACGGTGCCCGGCGCCAGCCCTGAGGCGTTGCTGCAGCGCACCGGTGAGCCGGTCCGGCTGCGCAAAGCTGATGGCTCCAGCGTGTGGGTGCGCCTGTCCAGCGGTGAGGTGGCCATCGGCGATCGACCCGCGTACCTGGTGATCCACGTCGAGGACGTCACCAGCCGTCGCCAGATCGAGCAGGAGCTCGCCAACCGCCACCTGCACGATCCGCTGACCGGTCTGGCCAACCGGCACCTGCTGCTCGACCGGTTCCGGCTCGCGGTTGACAACCTTGACCGCCATCCCGGCGCGATCGTGGTTCTGCACATCGATCTCGACCGCTTCAAGGACGTGAACGACACCTACGGCCACAGCGTCGGCGATCACGTGCTCGCCGAGGTCGGACGGCGCCTTGACGGCCTTGTCGACAGCCCCGATACCGCGGCGCGCCTGGCCGGCGACGAGTTCGTGATCGTGACGGCCGCGCGCCGGCGCAGCACTGCCGCCGTGACGGGTGCCGCCACCAGGCTCGCGGAAGAGGTGTCGGAGGTGATCGGGGAGGTGATCCGGCTCCCCGAGAACGATGACGCCACCCTGCAGCTCAGCGTCAGTATCGGCATCACGGTCACCACCTCGCCCGAATCGGAGCCGGAGCAGCTGCTGTTGCAGGCCGATCAGGCGATGTTCGAGGCCAAGCGCCGGGGGCGCAGGCGCTACGAACTTTTCCGGCAGGGACTGTCCAGCACGGCCCCGGAGCGCCTGAAAGTCGAGCAGGAGGTCCGCGACGCCGTCGCGAACGGCTGGCTGCGGCTGTACTACCAGCCCGTGATCGACCTGACGACCGGACGGCTCGGGGGAGCAGAAGCCCTGCTGCGCATCGAGCATCCGGAGCGGGGCCTGCTCAAACCGGGCACCTTCATCGACATCGTCGAAGACAGCGACCTGATCCTCCCGATCGGCGACTGGGTGCTCGGTGAAGCCTGCCGCCAATTGCAGCAATGGCAACAGATTCCAGGGCTCGCCGACTTCTCCATGGCCGTGAACGTGTCGGGCCGCCAGGCGTCTGACAGCGCGCTGACCGGCCGGGCGCTAGCGGCTGTGGCGGCTGCCGGGGTGGATCCGCGCCGGCTCTGCCTCGAGATGACCGAGCGGGTACTGATTGACGCCGATGAATCCGTGGTCAAGGACCTGCGAGCGCTCACGGCGCAGGGCGTGCAGATCGCGCTGGACGACTTCGGCACCGGTTACGCGTCGCTGAGCTACCTGCAGCGCTTTCCGGTCTCCACCTTGAAGATTGATCGCAGCTTCGTGACGGGCGTCGGGGTGACGGCCACCGACACAGCCATCGTCGCGTCGATCGTGGCGCTCGCGCAGGCGCTCAGCCTTGACGTCGTTGCCGAGGGGGTCGAGACCGCACAACAGCTGGCGCAACTACGTTCGCACCATTGCGCCAAGGCCCAGGGCTTCTACTTTGCGCCGCCGCTCGAGGCGGAGATCTTCGCGAAGGCGCTGCAGGAACAGTTGGAGCAAGAGGTTCGGTAAACGCCGCGGACACGTCCGCAACCATTCACGGTGTTGAGCGTGCAAAGGCCTAATATCGCGATATGGCGAGACGAACGATTGTTCACCTGGAAGACGACCTGTCCGGCGGGGAGGCCGATGAATCGGTGAGTTTCGGGCTGGACGGGAGGTCGTTCGAGATCGACCTGAGCGAGAAGAATGCCGCGCAACTGCGCGAGATGCTCGCCCCGTACATCAGCGCCGGACGTCCCATCCGGGCCGGGCGTGGGACTGGCCGAAGGTCAGCCGGTCACGAAGGAGACCTCGAGCCGGCGACCGTCCGCTCCTGGGCCAGCGCCAATGGCTACACCGTCTCCACGCGGGGGCGGGTGAGCCGCGAACTGCGCGAGGCATACCGCGCCGCGCACGCCTGACGCTGCCGGCGGGCCTGCTCTCGCTAGCCGGCGACGGGCACCTCGAGTTGCGCGAGGAGGGCCAGCACGCGCCTTTCGATCTCGTCGCGCACGGGGCGGACGGCGGCGACATCGAGCCCGGCCGGGTCGGTGAGCACCCACTCCTCGTAGCGCTTGCCCGGGAAGACCGGGCAGGCATCGCCGCAGCCCATCGTGACGACAACATCGGCCGCGGTCACGATCTCGTCGGTCCAGGGTTTGGGGTACTCGCCGGAGATGTCGATCCCGCGCTCGTGCATCGCTTGGATGGCGGCGGGATTGATCTCGTTACCCGGTTCGGATCCGCCGGACCACGCGATGGCTCCGTCGCCGGCATAGCGCACGAAAAAGCCCAGCGCCATTTGTGAACGGCCCGCGTTGTGGGTGCACAGGAAGAGCACGACGGGCTTGCCGTCGTGGACCTGTCCCTCGACCCGGGCTTCGGGGTGGGTCATGGCGATGCTCCTGTATTAGCTGAATATTCATGGGCTCGATAACGCTGGGGCTGTTGAGGACCGGTCAAGCTGCCCGGCCAGTCGCAGCAGCGGCGGCCGGAAAGAAGCGTTTGCGGGCCCATAAGGCCGCATAGACGAGAGCCACGAGTACTGGAACCTCGATCAGCGGGCCAACCACGCCGGCGAGGGCCTGGCCCGAGGTGACACCAAATACCCCGATGGCGACGGCGATAGCCAATTCGAAGTTGTTTCCGGCGGCGGTGAACGCGAGGGTGGCGGTCTTGGGGTAGCCCAGCTTCAAGCGCACGCCCAGCGCGAACGCGCCGCTGAACATCAGGGCGAAGTAGGCCAGCAGTGGAAGCGCGATGCGGGCCACGTCACCCGGCCGGCTCGTGATGGTGTGGCCCTGAAGGGCGAAGAGCACGACGATCGTGAAGAGCAGGCCGTACAGCGCGATCGGGCCGATCCTGGGCAGGAACCGCTCCTCGTACCACGCGCGGCCGCGGCGGGCCTCGCCGATGCGCCGGGTGAGGTATCCGGCGGCCAGCGGGATGCCGAGGAACACCAGGACGGACCTGGCGATGCCCCAGACCGAGACGTGCAGGTCTTGCTGCGAGAGCCCCAGCCATCCGGGGAGTACGCGAAGGTAGAAGTAGCCGAGGCCGGCGAACGCGACGATCTGGAACAGCGAGTTGATCGCGACCAGTACCGCCGCCGCTTCCCGATCGCCGCACGACAAATCGTTCCAGATCAGAACCATCGCAATGCACCGTGCCAGACCGACGATGATCAGCCCGGTTCGATACGTCGGCAGGTCCGGTAGCAGCAGCCAGGCCAGGGCGAACATCAGCGCTGGGCCGACGATCCAGTTGAGCGCGAGCGATGAGACCAGTAGCCGCCTGTCGCCGGTGACCCGGCCGAGCTCGCCGTAGCGGACCTTCGCCAGCACCGGGTACATCATCAGCAGCAGGCCTAGCGCGATCGGCAGGCTGACCGACCCGATCTTGACGGTGTCGAGGGTGCGGTTGAGTCCGGAGAAAGCGCGGCCGAGCCCGATGCCCGCTGCCATGGCCACGACGATCCAGACCGGCAGGAACCGGTCGAGCGTCGACAGCCGCTGCAGTACCGGGGCATCCGGCTCGGCCGGGCGCGGTGTCTCGGTGGCGAGATCGCTCACGGGCAGCAGCCGGAGGAATTCGTGGCTGCCACCACGGGAACGCCGTGGGTGGAGAACTCGACGTCCGCGGTCGATGCGTGGGGAACGCAGGCCCCGTCGACCGTCGAGCATCCCGTGCCGGCGGAGATGTCGTCCCCGGGCGCGTCGGCAAGCACGGTGTAGACCTCCCACGGGGCTCCGTCGGGGTCATGCACCCAGACCTTGTCCTGCACCGCGTAGCAACAGGTCGTGGCGTCCTGCGTCAGCGTGTCGAGACCTTCCCCCGACAGGCGTCCGGTCGCTGCACCCACCTCCGCCGAGCTGTCCACCTCGACCCCGAGGTGATTGAGCGCACCGGCGACCCCGTTGCCGCGGGCGGCGGGGTCCTCGATGAGCACGAGCTTCAGGGGCGGCTTGGCGACCGCGAAGTTGGCATACCCGGGCCGCCGCTTGGCCGGCTCGGCGCTGAAGAGCTTGGAGTAGAAGTCGACGGCGGCGTCGAGATCAGCGACGTTGAGCGCGAGTTGGACACGGGACATGGGGGCTCCTGGGTTGCCGTTTGTATCGACGTGGATCGATATATGCGAGGGTGCAACGCGCATCGACGGTTGTCAACATAGACAGCGATCGATTCTTAAGGAACACTCGAATCATGGTTCAGACGCTGACCGCGGATCCCGGGCTGCTCGCCTGCTGCTCGCCGCTCGCTTCCGAGCCGCTCTCTGCCGCAGCCGCCTTCGAGTTGGCGGGCACGCTCAAAGCCATCGCCGATCCCACCCGGCTGCGGCTGCTGTCACTCATCCAGGCCCACGAAGGCGGCGAGGCGTGCGTCTGCGACCTCACCGCACCGGTCGGCCTTACCCAGCCGACCGTCAGCCACCATCTGAAGGTGCTGCTGGATGCCGGGTTGGTGACCCGCAGCCGCCGCGGTACGTGGGCCTACTACCGAGCCGTGCCCGACCGCCTGGCTGCGCTCGCTGCCGTGATCTCGGCGCCGCAGCCCGGCTGGACATCTCACGACTGATCCATGGAGCGGGTGACGGGAATCGAACCCGCGTTCTCAGCTTGGGAAGCTGATGTTCTGCCGCTGAACTACACCCGCGCGCACTGTGCGCCACTGCACGCGATTGCCAGGATAGCGGTCAGCGAAGACCCGCCCACCTAGACTCGGCCGCGACCCTGCCGCTGACCGCCGGCCCCCCTTGGGAGCGCGATGATCCTGTCCGACCGCACCGTCCGCAAGCTGCTCGCTGACGGCCACCTGGAGCTCGATCCGATCGAGGACGACCAGATCCAGCCGGCCAGTGTCGACGTGCGATTGGGCAAGGGAATCAGGGTGTTTCGCAACCACACCGCCGAGTTCATCGACCCGTACGGCGAGCACACCGACCTGACCGAGCTCGTCGAGATCCCCGACGGCTCACCCTTCGTGCTGCACCCCGGCGAGTTCGTGCTGGGCAGCACGATCGAGCGCATCGGCCTGCCGGACGACATTGTCGCGCGCGTCGACGGCAAGTCCAGCCTGGGCCGGCTGGGGATCCTCATCCACGCGACGGCGGGCTTCATCGACGCGGGGTTCAACGGTCAGATCACGCTGGAGCTGAGCAACGTTGCCACGCTGCCCATCCGGCTCTGGCCGGGGATGAAGATCGGCCAGATCTCCTTCATGCGACTCGACGAGCCGGTCGAGCGTCCGTACGGGCATCCCGATCTCGGCTCGAAGTACCAGGGGCAGTCCGGTCCGGTGGCGTCGGAGTACCGGCACAACCGCCGCGCCTGAGCCGGCAACGCAGCGCGCCCGTCCGGAGGCTGCTCAGCGCAGCGCCGCCCTGGCCACGACGATCCCGTCGCGGAACAGCTCCACCTCGTGCGACCCGCTCGTCAGAGCGGGCAAGGTGCCGTGCGCGGTGCAGCCGGCGAGGCCCGCGTGTATCGCCACGGCGACGGCGTTGCCCGGTGTGACGTCGGCAGCCGATCCGTGCACGGCGACGGTGGCCGCGTCGACGGTGATCACGTACAGGCCGCTCTTCGGCCCGGTGATCGAGTAGTCGATGCCAGTGCCGTCGCCTGTCGAGTTGGCGCTGAGTGCGATGGCCGGGGTGGTGCAGCTCTTCGCCAGCGGCGGGCCGGTCGCCGTCGACGTGTGCAGCGCGAGCAGGAGGGTCAGCAGGGCGCCGAAAGCCACCAGGGTGGCGATCACACGTCGTGGCGGGATGGCGTTGAACCGGGTGGTGTCGCGGATCGCGTGGCGTACGGTGCGGTGGCGTTCCTGGCGTGCCTGCTCCAGCAGCCGGTAGCGCCGTTCAGCGCGTTCTCGTCGCTCGCGGCGAGCGGCCTGCCGGGCAGCCTTCGCGTCTGATCCGGCCGGCTCGTTCGGGCCCTCGGGCAGCGGTCAGCTCCCGTCGCTGGACGTCGCCGCAGCTGAGAGCTGGGGATCGGCAGGCTGGCCGACCGAGCGCAGCAGCAGCTGCGCCACGTCGAGCACCTGCACACCCTCCCGGGCCTCGCCGGACTGCTGCTTGGCGGTGACCGCGTCGGAAAGCATCACCATGCAGAACGGGCAGGCGGTCCCGACCATGTCGGGATCGAGCCCGAGTGCCTCGTCCACCCGCTCGACGTTGATCTGCTTGCCGATGCGCTCTTCCATCCACATGCGCGCTCCACCGGCGCCGCAGCAGAAGCCCCGCTCCTTGCAGCGGTGCATCTCCTTGCTGGCCAGGCCCGGGACGAGGCCAGCACCTCGCGCGGCGGGGTGTAGACCTCGTTGTGGCGACCGAGGTAGCACGGGTCGTGGTAGGTCACCAGGCCCTCGACCGGTGTCATCGGGGTCAGCCGGCCCTCGGCGACGAGCTGGCCGAGCAGCTGGGTGTGGTGCATTACCTCGTACTCCCCGCCGAGGGCGGGTACTCGCGGCCGAGCGTGTTGAAGCAGTGCGGGCAGGTGGCGACGATCGTCTTGGCCGGCTTGCCCTCAGCCTTGACCGCCGCGTCCAGCACCTCGATGTTCGGCCTTCGCGAGCTCCTGGAAGAGGTACTCGTTGCCGAGGCGCCGAGCCGGGTCACCGGTGCACGATTCGCCGGTGCCGAGGACGGCGAAGCTCGACGCCCGCGGTATGCAGCAGCTCGGCGAACGCCCGGGTGACCTTCTTGCTGCGGTCCTCGATGGCGCCCGCGCAGCCGACCCAGAACAGGTACTCGACCTCATCCGGAACGGGGTCGCCCGCGTCGAGCACCATGACCTCGAACGGCAGACCCTGCATCCATTCGGTGCGGCTCTTGGGGTTCATGCCCCAGGGGTTGGCGTTGTTCTCGAGGTTGCGCAGCATCACGCCGGCCTCGCTCGGGAACTCCGACTCGATGAGCACCTGGTAGCGGCGCATCTCCAGGATGTGGTCGACGTGCTCGATGTCGACCGGGCACTGCTCGACGCACGCGCCGCAGGTCGTGCAGGACCACAGCACGTCGGGATCGATGACGCCGCCGGATTCGAGATCGCCGACCAGCGGACGCTCGTTCTGCGCCGGGCCGGGCCCGACGATCCGGCTGTAGCCGGACTCCGGCACCGCGTGATGCTTGACGTCCTCTCGATCCTCGCCCGCGCCTGGCGTGCCCCCGACCGGGGTCTCGGGCGCCCCATCACCGCCGGCCAGCAGGTAAGGAGCCTTCGCGAAGAGGTGGTCGCGCAAGTCCATGATCAGGAGCTTGGGCGAGAGCGGCTTGTCGGTGTTCCAGGCCGGACACTGGCTCTGGCAACGTCCGCACTCGGTGCACGTCGCGAAATCCAGCATGTTCTTCCAGGAGAAGTGCTCGACCTTGCCGACGCCGATGATCGGCTCCTCCTCCTCCATCAGGCTCTCGAGGTCAGGAGTCGTCGCCAGCGGGCCCAGTGCCTTCGGCTCGCGCTTGGTGAGCACGTTGAGGGGGGCGATGAAGATGTGCAGGTGCTTGGAGTAGGTGACGAGTACCAGGAAGCCGGTGATGACGGCAATGTTCAGCAGGAGGAAGGTCGTTTCCAGCGCGCCGTTCGCGGTGTGCCCGAAGTGCTTCATGACCTGGGCGAACGAGTTGGACATGAACTCCCACCAGCTGCCCCGGTGGTCCTTGCCGTACGGGAAGTGGCCGGTGTTGATCTGGGCCCCGCGATAGACCAACAGCGTGAAGACGACCGAGAAGATCAGCGCGAGCGTGAGCCAGGCCGCGCCGGTGTGGGAGCCGTAGAAGCGGCTCTTGCGCTGCAGGCGGGCCGGGCTGCGCTCGGCACGGTTGAACGAGAAGTAGGCGATGCCGACAGCGACGCCGGTGCCGAACAGGTCCTCCAGGAAGCCGAGCCAGGTCATCTTCCCGATGCCGGGGAAGAAGAAGTCACGGTTGAAGAGCGCACCCCAGGTCTCGATCACCGTGAAGATCAAGATGATGAAGCCCCACATCGTCGCGAAGTGGGCCATCCCCGGCGCGGTCCAGCGCAGCAGCTTGCTCTGCCCCAGGACCTCACGGACCTGCGTGAAGGCGCGGCGTCCAATACCGTCGAAGCGCCCGGGAGCAGGCGTGCCGCTGCGGATCATCCGGTAAAGGAAAAACAGCCGACGGCCGGCGATGGCGAGCGCCCCGACGGTCAACAGCAGCCCGATGATCAGGCGTACAGCCACTGAACCTCCCCAGTGCAGAGTCGCCGTGAGCGTACGGCGTGAGCCATTCGCAGGTAACTCCAGACGCGCGGGCGAGCCAAAGCTCACCTCGTTGATCAAGGCCGGGCGGATCGGGTAACTGCGGGCGCCGGAGCCGCTCAGCAGCTTGCGAACATCGGGAACAATGTCCGACGCCACAAAGTTGAGTCAGACAGGCTCAGTCCTGTTGACAGCAGCAGCTACCACCAGCAAACTGGCCACAAGCATCAGATCCACGATCAGCGTCAGATTCACTACTCGATCCGAAAGAGCAAGAGAGGTACCCCATGGCACGTGCGGTAGGCATTGACCTCGGCACCACCAACTCGGTCGTCGCGGTCCTGGAGGGCGGCGAGCCCACCGTCATCGCGAACGCCGAGGGCAGCCGCACCACTCCGTCCGTCGTCGCCTTCGCCAAGAACGGCGAGGTGCTGGTCGGCGAGGTCGCCAAGCGCCAGGCCGTCACCAACGTCGACCGCACCATCCGCTCGGTCAAGCGCCACATGGGCACCGACTGGACGGTCGACGATCGACGGCAAGGACTTCACCCCGCAGCAGATCAGCGCCTTCATCCTGCAGAAGCTCAAGCGGGACGCCGAGGCCTACCTCGGTGAGACCGTCACCGACGCGGTGATCACCGTGCCGGCGTACTTCAGCGACGCCCAGCGCCAGGCCACCAAGGAGGCCGGGCGAGATCGCCGGCCTCAACGTGCTGCGCATCATCAACGAGCCCACCGCGGCCGCCCTCGCGTACGGCCTGGACAAGGGCGACAAGGAGCAGACCATCCTGGTCTTCGACCTCGGCGGCGGCACGTTCGACGTGTCGCTGCTGGAGATCGGCGACGGCGTCGTCGAGGTCAAGGCCACCAGCGGCGACAACCACCTCGGCGGCGACGACTGGGACCAGCGGATCGTCGACCACCTGGTCAAGGACTTCAAGGCCGCGCACGGCGTCGACCTGGCCAAGGACAAGATGGCCCTGCAGCGGCTGCGCGAGGCGGCCGAGAAGGCGAAGATCGAGCTGTCCCAGTCCGAGCCGAGACGCCGATCAACCTGCCCTACATCACGGCCAGCGCCGAGGGCCCGCTGCACCTGGACGAGAAGCTCACGCGCGCCGAGTTCCAGCAGATGACCTCCGACCTGCTCGACCGCTGCAAGGGCGCCGTTCCAGCAGGTCGATCAAGGACGCCGGCATCGACGTCTGCCGAGATCGACCACGTCGTGCTCGTCGGCGGCTCCACCCGGATGCCCGCCGTCGTCGACCTGGTCAAGGAGCTGACCGGCGGCAAGGAGCCGAACAAGGGCGTCAACCCCGACGAGGTCGTCGCCGTCGGCGCCTGCCTGCAGGCCGGCGTGCTCAAGGGCGAGGTCAAGGACGTCCTGCTGCTCGACGTCACCCCGCTGTCGCTGGGCATCGAGACCAAGGGCGGCATCATGACCAAGCTCATCGAGCGCAACACCACGATCCCGACCAAGCGCTCGGAGATCTTCACCACGGCCGACGACAACCAGCCGTCGGTGCAGATCCAGGTGTACCAGGGCGAGCGCGAGATGGCGGCCGTACAACAAGAAGCTCGGCATGTTCGAGCTCACGACCTGGCTCCCGCCGCCGCGCGGCGTCCCGCAGATCGAGGTCACCTTCGACATCGACGCCAACGGCATCGTGCACGTCGTCCGCCAAGGACCTCGGCACCGGCAAGGAGCAGTCCATGACCATCACCGGCGGCTCCGCGCTGTCCGAGGACGAGATCGACCGCATGATGAAGGACGCCGAGCAGTACGCCGAGGAGGACCAGCAGCGGCGCGAGGAGGCCGAGGTCAGGAACCAGGCTGAGGGGCTCGTCTACCAGACCGAGAAGTTCCTCGCCGAGAACGGCGACAAGGTCTCGCGCCGAGACGTCGCGGAGACGTCGAGGAGAAGCTCGGCGCCCTGCGCGCGGTCGTCGGCGGCAATGACATCGCCGCCATCCGTACCGCGGTCGACGAGCTGGCCAAGGCCTCCAGCGCATGGGGTCGGCGCTCTACGCCGACCAGGCGGCAGCTGCCGGCGGTGCCCCAGGCGCCGATTCCGGATCCGCGGCAGAGGACGTCGTCGACGCCGAGATCGTGGACGAGGAGAAGTGACGGCTGCCCAGGGGGGTCCCTCGGGCGAGGAGCTGCACGAGCCGCAGGAGCCGTTAGTCATTCGTGACAAGCGGCGGGTCAGTCCGTTCGGCGCGACGGGGGAGGCGGGCACCGTCCTGCCGTCCCCGCCGGCCGGCGATGAGCAGGTTTCAGGTGTGCCCCAGGAGCCGGAGGAGGTCCGTACGTTGACCACCCAGCTCGAGGAGCGCACCGCCGATCTGCAGCGCCTGAAGGCGGAGTACGACAATTACCGCCGCCGCGTCGAGCGTGACCGGCAGGCAGGCGCCGACCAGGCGACGGCCAAAGTGCTGGCCGGCCTGCTGGCCACCCTTGATGACATTGATCGGGCCGCGGAACACGGGGATCTGACCGGCCGTTCCAGACGGTCTCCACGGGGCTGCTGACCACGCCTGACGAGCGTTGGTCTCGAGCGCGTACGGCCAGCCCGGCGAGGCCGTTCGATCCGCAGGTTCACGAAGCGCTGGTACATACGTTCCAGCGCCGGGCTCGAGGGCCCCGACCTGCGTCGAGATTTACCGGTCCGGCTACCGCTACGCGGGACGCGTGCTGCGTCCGGCGCAGGTCGTGGTGGCCGAGCCCCCGGCGCCGGAGGAGAGCGCCGATGGGTACCCCGTGATGGATATGAGAAGGACTACTACGCCGCCCTCGGGGTCGCGAAGAGCGCCAGCCAGGCTGACATCAAGAAGGCCTATCGCAAGCTGGCTCGCGAACTGCACCCGGACAAGAACCCGGACGACGCGAAGGCGGAGGCTCGTTTCAAGGACGTCTCCGAGGCCTACGACGTGCTGTCCGACGACGCGCGCCGCAAGGAGTACGACGAGATGCGCGCGCTGTTCGCCAACGGCGGGCGCACCCCGGGCGCCTACGGTGGGCGCCCGACGAGCGGTGCCGGTGGTGTGCCGTTCAACCTCGACGACCTGCTCAACCAGGGCGGCGGGGCCGGCGGCCCATCCGGCGGATTCGGCGGCCTGTTCGGCGATCTGTTCAGCCGCGCGCCCGGCCGGGGGCCACGGCGCGGCGATGACCTCATGGCCGAGCTGACCATCAGCTTCGACGACGCCTTGCGCGGGGTCCAGGCGACGGTGCGCCTGCCCGGTGCTGCCGCCTGCGCCAACTGCGCGGGGCTCGGTACCAAGCCGGGCACCGTTCCCCGCACCTGCCCGACGTGTCAGGGGCTTGGCGTCGTCAGCCGCAGCCAGGGCGGGTTCGCGCTCTCGGAGCCGTGTCGAGATTGCCGCGGGAAGGGCTCGATCATCGATGAGCCGTGCCCGGTCTGCCATGGCACCGGCCGCCAGGAGCGCGTGCAGCGTATCCGGGTGCCTGCCGGGGTCTCGAATGGCCAGCGGTTGCGCGTGCGTGGCCGCGGCGCGTCCCGGCGACCGCGGCGGCCCGGCCGGAGATCTGTAGGTGGTGGTCCACGTGAACCCGCACCCCGTTTTTGGACGCGAGGACGGCTCCGCCGGCACGGTCACCATCGTCGTTCCGGTCACCTATCCCGAGGCCGCGCTGGGCGCGGAGGTGCGCGTGCCGACCCCTGACGGGGCGGCGGTCACCGTCCGGGTGCCGCCTGGCACGTCCAGCGGTCGCCGGCTACGGGTGCGTGGCCGCGGGGCGCCGACCGCCCACGGGGGCAAGGGCGATCTGCTGGTGACCATCGAGGTCTCGGTGCCGTCCAAGCTCTCGCCGGCCGCCCGCAAGGCGCTGGAGGATTACGCCGCCGAGCACTCGGATGATCCCCGTGCGCACCTCAACCCGTTGCTGGGGGGCTGAGCAGCAGGATCGCCGCTCTGCCGGCCACAGGGGCGGGCAATCGGGACACCCTTCCGGGTATGCGAGCCACTCCGACGAGGCGCCGGTCTACGTCATCTCCGTCGCCGCCGAGCTGGCGGGCATGCACCCGCAGACGCTGCGCACGTACGACCGGCTGGGCCTGGTCCAGCCCGGCCGCACGGCGGGACGGGGACGGCGTTACTCCCCGCGCGACGTCTCCCTCTTGCGTGAGGTGCAACGCCTCTCGCAAGAGGAGGGCGTCAACCTCGAGGGCATCCGCCGCATCCTCCACCTGGGCAGCCAGGTCGCCGCGCTCCAGGTGCGGGTCCGCGAGCTGGAGGCCCAGCTCGAGCATGCTCGGGCTGAGGCCGACAGCGCGTCGAGCAGGCTCACCGCGCCCATCGCCGCGATCTCGTTCCGGTCGATCGGGCGTCCGTCGTGATGTGGCGCCGACCCCGCTGAACTGCGCAAGAAACACGAGTTGAGCGGGAAGCACTCAACTCTGTGCTGGGTTGTAACCACTAAAGCCCTTCTCACCCACTTGGGAAATTTGCATGGACCTCGAACGGCTCACCACCAAAAGCTCCGAGGCGGTTCACTCCGCGCTCGCGATCGCGACCTCCAGCGGCGCGCCCTATGTCGAGCCGCTACACCTGCTGGCGGCGCTGCTCGACCAGCCTGAGGGGCTCGCCGGCCCGCTGCTGGCCTCCGTCGGCAGCTCGGTGGGTGCGCTGCGTCCCCAAGTCGTTTCGACGCTCGCCCAGCAGCCCCGCGCCGCCGGGTCGTCCGTCGCCGCTCCACAGCTGTCGCGCGCTCTCGTCGCCGTGATCGAATCCGCCGAGGCGCAGGCGACCAAGCTCGGCGACGACTACGTCTCCACCGAGCACCTGATGGTGGGGCTGGCGGAGGAGGGCGGCGACGCCGCCACGCTGCTGAAGGGCGTGGGAGCTACCCCGAAGGCGCTGCTCGACGCCTTCGATCAGGTACGCGGCGGCACGCGGCGGGTCACGTCCAAGGACCCCGAGGGCTCCTACCAGGCGCTGGAGAAGTACGCGACCGACCTGACCCAGCTGGCCCGCGACGGCAAGCTCGATCCGGTCATCGGCCGTGACAACGAGATCCGCCGCGTCATGCAGGTGCTTTCGCGCCGCACCAAGAACAATCCCGTGCTGATCGGCGAGCCCGGTGTCGGCAAGACCGCGATCGTCGAGGGGCTCGCGCTAGCGCATCGTCGCCGGTGACGTCCCCGAGTCATTGCGCGACCGGCGGTTGGTCTCGCTCGACCTGGGCTCCATGATCGCCGGGAGCAAGTACCGCGGGGAGTTCGAGGAGCGCCTCAAGGCCGTCCTGAATGAGATCAAGGAGGCCGAGGGCCAGGTGATCACGTTCATCGACGAGCTGCACACCGTGGTGAAAGCCGGTGGCGGCGAGGGCGCGATGGACGCCGGAAACATGCTCAAGCCCATGCTCGCCCGCGGTGAGCTGCGGATGATCGGCGCCACCACGCTGGACGAGTTCCGCGAGCACATCGAGAAGGACCCGGCCCTCGAACGTCGGTTCCAGCAGGTCTATGTCGGCGAGCCGTCGGTGGCTGACACCATCGCCATCCTGCGTGGGCTGAAAGGTCCGTACGAGGCCCACCACGGGGTCGAGATCAGCGACGCGGCGTTGGTGGCGGCGGCGACGCTGTCCGATCGCTACGTCACGTCACGCTTCCTGCCCGACAAGGCCATCGACCTGATCGACGAGGCGGCGTCCCGGCTGCGTATGGAGATCGACTCCTCGCCGGTCGAGATCGACGAGCTGCGCCGTGACGTCGACCGGCTGCGCATGGAGGAGCTCGCGCTCGAGCGCGAGGACGACCCTGCCTCGGTGGAGCGGCTGGAGCGGCTGCGCGCCGAGAAGGCCGACAAGGAAGAGCAGCTCGCCTCGCTGAACGCCCGCTGGGACCAGGAGAAGTCAGGCCTGAACCGGGTCGGCGAGCTCAAGAAGCGCCTCGACGATCTGCGCCGTCAGGCGGAGGTCGCCCAGCGCGACGGCGATCTGACCGAGGCTTCCAAGCTCATGTATGCCGAGATCCCGGCTGCCGAGCGGGAGTTGGCGCTCGCGAGCGCCAACGAGAAGCCGGGTGCTGTCGCCGACGCAGCTCGCCCATGGTCAAGGAGGAGGTGGGCCCCGACGACATCGCCGAGGTCATCGCTTCCTGGACCGGAATTCCGGCCGGCCGGCTGCTCGAGGGCGAGACCGCCAAGCTGCTGCGCATGGAGTCGAGCTCGGCGAGCACGTCGTCGGGCAGGACACCGCGGTGCAGTGCGGTGTCCGATGCCGTGCGCCGGGCCCGGGCCGGAGTCGCTGACCCGGATCGGCCCACCGGATCGTTCCTGTTCCTCGGCCCGACCGGCGTCGGCAAGACCGAGCTGGCGAAGGCGCTGGCCGACTTCCTGTTCGACGACGAGCGCGCGATGGTGCGCATCGACATGAGCGAGTACGCCGAGAAGCACTCCGTCTCGCGGCTTATCGGCGCGCCTCCGGGCTACGTCGGTTACGAGGCGGGCGGCCAGCTGACCGAGGCAGTGCGCCGGCGTCCGTACACGGTGGTGCTGCTCGACGAGGTCGAGAAGGCCCACCCCGACGTGTTCGACGTGCTGCTGCAGGTCCTCGACGACGGGCGGCTGACCGACGGCCAGGGCCGCACGGTCGACTTCCGCAACGTCATCCTGATCCTCACCAGCAACCTGGGCTCGTCCTTCATCACCGACCCGACGCTCTCGCCCGAGCAGCGTCGCGACGCGGTGATGGCCGCCGTCCGGCAGTCGTTCAAGCCGGAGTTCGTCAACCGGCTCGACGACGTCCTGGTGTTCGACCAGCTCGGTCTGGCTGAGCTGACCCGCATCGTCGAGGTGCAGCTCGAGCAGCTGGCGCGCCGGCTCGCCGACCGGCGGCTCACGCTCTCAGTCAGCGACGACGCCAAGCGCTGGCTCGCCGCGCGCGGCTTCGACCCGGTCTACGGCGCCCGCCCGCTGCGCCGGCTGGTGCAGACCGCGGTCGGCGACCAGCTCGCCAAGGAGCTGCTGTCCGGCGAGATCCGTGACGGTGACGAGGTGCTGGTCAGCGTGGCCGGCGACGGTGAGACGTTGGCGGTTGGGGCCGGGGCCCGGGCGGCCTGAACCACCGGGGCCGCTGATGGCGGCCCTAAGGTGGGCGCATGCCTACCGCCCTGGTCACCGGCGCCTCCTCCGGCATCGGCGCTGCTTTCGCTCGCCGGCTCTCGGCGGACGGGTACGACGTGATTGCCGTTGCCCGCCGCCAGGGCCGGCTCGAGGAGCTGAAAGCGCAGGGCTGCGCGAGCGAGATCATCGTCGCCGATCTGGCCGGTGCCGCCGACTGCCTGCGCGTCGAGGAGCGGCTGGCGGCCGGAGGGATCGACCTGCTCGTCAACAACGCGGGCGTCGGCGTGGGTAAGGGCTTCGAGCTCACCACCGTGGACGAAGAGGACCGCATGCTCGCCCTGAACGCGCGGGCGGTGATGCGCCTGACGCACGCCGCCGCCCCGCAGATGCTCGCTGCCGGCTCCGGGCAGATCCTCAACGTCGGCTCGGTGGCGGCATTCACCGGGGCGGTCGGCTTCGCCAGCTACTCGGCGAGCAAGGCCTACGTCGTCTCGCTCTCCGAGAGCCTCGCGGTGCGCTACGCGAGCCGCGGGCTCACGGTCATGGCGCTGTGCCCGGGATTCGTCCGCACCGAGATGCACGACGCGGCGCACACCCCGAACTCCGGCGTGGCCGCTCGGCTGATGTGGCTCGACGCCGACCAGTTGGTCGACCTCGCGCTGCGCGATCTGCGGCGCGGCAAGGTCCTCAGCACGCCCGGCGTCGTCTACAAGGCGGTCGTCGCGACCACCAAGCTGATGCCCCGCCGGCTGCTGGCCGTCGCCGGACGATTCGCCAACCGCGGCGGCCAGTAGGCCCCCGAAAACGTCAACGGCCGCCGCTGACGTCGAGCGTCGTACCGGTGACGTAGGACGCCTCGTCCGAGATCAGCCAGCCGATCGCGTTCGCCACCTCTTGAGGATCACCGGGGCGTCCCAGCGGCGGTGACGAACCCAGCCTCTCGAGCCGTCCGGGCGCGTGGATCTCCGTCGCAATCAACCCTGGGCTCACCCCCACCACTCGGATCCCCTCCCCGCCCACCTCGCGGGAGAGGCCGATCGTCAGGGCGTCGATCGCCGCCTTGCTGGCGGCGTAGTCGACGTACTCGCCCGCACCGCCGAGAGCTGCCGCACGCGAGGAGAGGTTCACGATCACCCCGCCGCTACCGCCGAGCGAGGTGGACATGCGCCGGACCGCCTCGCGCGCGGCCAGGAATGCCCCCGTGACGTTGATGGCGAACAGTTGCTGCAGGCGCTCGGCCGTGTAGTCCGCGACTTTGGCGCCCGGGGTCACCACGCCCGCGTTGTTCACCAGCCCGCTCAGCGGTCCGAGCTGACGGTCGACCGCGGTGAACAGCCGCACGATGTCGGCTTCGGAGGCCATGTCGGCCTGGAGGGCAACAGCGCGGCGGCCGAGCTGGACGCAGGAATCCGCCACGCTTTCGGCCACGTCCGCCCTCACGCGGTAGGAGATCGCCACATCCCAGCCTTGGGCGGCCAGCGTCGTCGCGGTGCTGGCGCCGATCCCGCGGCTGCCACCGGTCACCAGCGCGATCTTGGCTTGGTCGCTCATGCCTCCAGACTGCCAGCCCGTAACGTGACGAGCGTGGACGATCGCGCGCAGCTGCTCGAACTGATCAAGGCCCAGGCCATCGTCTGGGGGAGGGTCACCCTGGCGTCCGGCCGCGAGGCGGACTACTACGTCGACCTGCGGCGGATCACTCTTGACGCCAAGGCTGCGCCCCTCGTCGGGCGGATCATGCTCGAGCTCACTGCGGATCTCGACTACGACGCCGTCGGCGGCCTCACGATGGGCGCCGACCCGGTGGCAGCGGCGATGCTGCATGCGGCGTCAGCCCAAGGCCGGCTGCTCGACGCGTTCGTGGTGCGCAAGGAAGGCAAGTCGCACGGCTTGCAACGGCGCATCGAAGGACCGGACGTCGCCGGGCGCCGCGTGCTGGCGGTGGAGGACACCTCGACCACCGGCGGCTCGGTGATGACGGCGGTCGACGCGCTACGCGAGGCGGGCGCCGAGGTGGTCGGTGTCGCGGTGATTGCCGACCGGAGTACGGGTGCTGCGGAGCGGATCAACGAGTCGGGCCTGGACTACCGCTTCGCCTACGGGCTACGGGAGCTGGGGCTGGACGGCCGCTAGCCCGGGTGCTTGCCCACGAGTGCAACGCTGCCGGGAGCTTCGGAAGCGCCCGCGGCGACGGTGCCGGCGACCCAGGCCGGGATGTGCCGGCCAAGAAGTGTCGCGAGCGCACGGTCGGCGTCGTCCGGCGGGACGATCGCGATCATGCCGACCCCGAGGTTGAACGTGCGTTCCATCTCCTCGGCGGCGACGTGGCCCCGCTCGGCGATGCACGTGAAGACCGCCGGAATTGACCAGGTGGTGCGATCCACGGTCACGGCGGTGCCGACCGGGAGCACCCGTGCGAGGTTGGACGCGAGGCCGCCGCCGGTGACGTGGGCGAAGGCGTGCACGTCGGTCTCGGCGATCAGCGCGAGGCAGTCCTTGGCGTAGATCCGGGTCGGCTCGAGCAGTTCCTCGCCGAGCGTGCGGCCGAACTCCGCCACCACGGCGTCCAGGCGCATCCGCGCGAGCGAGAGCAACGCATGGCGGGCCAGCGAGTAGCCGTTCGAGTGCAGGCCGCTGGAGCCCATCGCGATGACGACATCGCCGGCCTTCACCCGCTCGGCGCCGAGGATGGCATCGGCCTCGACGACCCCGACCCCGGTGCCGGCCAGGTCGTACTCATCGGGCTGGAGCATGCCCGGATGCTCAGCGATCTCACCGCCGACCAGCGCGCAGCCGGCCTGTGCGCAGCCCTCGGCGACCCCGCCCACGATGTCGGCCATCCGCTCGGGCACGACCTTGCCGCAGGCCACGTAGTCGTTCATGAAGAGCGGCTCGGCGCCGCAGACCACCAGGTCGTCGACGACCATGCCGACGAGGTCCAGGCCGACGGTGTCGTGCTTGTCGAGTGCCTGCGCGATCATCAGCTTGGTGCCTACGCCATCGGTGGACGAGGCGAGCACCGGCGAGGTGTAGCGCTTCAGATCGAGTGTGAACAGCCCGGCGAAGCCGCCGAGGTCACCCATCACCTCAGACCGGCGCGCTCGCGAGACCCGGCTCTTGAGCAGCGCAACCGCTCGCTCGCCAGCATCGATGTCGACGCCCGCGGCCTTGTAGTCGGTCACGTCACGAGTGCGGTGAGGGGACCCGGCGCGACGGCTGCGGCGAGCGGATCGGGGGAGGGGCTCACCTTCCCCGCACGCCCGGTCTCGAGCATCCCCTTGCCGCGCTGGCCCGGGTCGGCCAGAGCTACCGGGTACGAGCCGGTGAAGCATGCCTTGCACAGCCCGCTATCGGGCTGGTTCGTGGCGGCCACCAAGCCATCGAGCGTGACGTACGCGAGTGAATCGGCGCCGATCAGCTGGCGGATCTCTTCGATGCCGCGGCCGGTGGCGATGAGTTCGTCGCGGGTGGCGAAGTCGATGCCGTAGAAGCAGGGCCAGCGCACCGGCGGTGAGCTGATGCGCACGTGGACCTCGGCCGCGCCGGACTCGCGCAGCATCTTCACCAGCGCCGCCTGGGTATTGCCACGCACGACGGAATCGTCGACGACGACGAGCCGCTTACCGGCGATCACCTCGCGCAGCGGATTGAGCTTGAGCCTGATGCCGAGCTGGCGGATGGTCTGCGACGGCTGGATGAACGTGCGGCCCACGTAAGCGTTCTTGACCAGCCCCGCGCCGTACGGGATGCCGCTCTGCTCGGCGTAACCGATTGCCGCTGGGGTGCCGGAGTCGGGGACCGGGATGACCAGGTCTGCCTCGGCAGGCGCCTCGCGGGCCAGGGTGCGCCCGACCTCGACGCGGGTGGCGTGCACCGATCGGCCGGCGATGGTGGTGTCGGGCCGGGCGAGGTAGACGTACTCGAACAGGCAGCCGTGCGGGGTGGCCGGCGCGAAGCGGTGGGTGCGCACGCCGTCGTCGTCGATCACGAGCAACTCTCCCGCTTCGACCTCGCGTTCGAACGCGGCGCCGACGATGTCGAGCGCGGCCGTCTCGCTGGCCACCACCCAGCCGGTCGGCGCGTCAGCGGGACCGAGCCGGCCGAGCACCAGTGGATGGATGCCGTGCGGGTCGCGTGCGGCGCAGAGCGTCGACTCGTCGCAGAAGACCAGGCAGAAAGCACCCTCGAGGAGCGGCAGCACGTCGAGCGCGGCCTTCTCCAGGCCGAGCTCGGAATTGGCCAGCAGGCCGGTGATGAGCTCGGAATCGGTGGTGGCCGACAGGACGGCGCCGCGGCCGCCCAGGCGCGCCAGCCGGGCAGCGACCTCTGCCGTGTTGGTCAGGTTGCCGTTGTGGCCGAGCGCGATGCCGCCGCGATCGTGAGAGCGGTAGGACGGCTGCGCGTTCTCCCAGGTGCACGATCCGGTAGTGGAGTAGCGCGTGTGGCCGACGGCGATGTGGCCGACGAGGCTGCTGAGGGTGATTTCGTCGAAGACCTGCGAGACGAGGCCGAGCTCCTTGTAGACGACGATGCTGTCGCCGTCGCTGACGGCAATCCCGGCCGCTTCCTGTCCGCGGTGCTGCAGCGCGTAGAGCCCGTAGTACGCGAGCTTGGCCACCTCTTCGCCGCGTGCGAAAGCACCGAAGACACCGCAGGCATCGCGGGGCCCGGGATCGTCGTTCAGGTCGTCGGCAAGAGCTGCCGAAACCGGGTTCGCTGAATCGGCAAGTGGGGTGATCGGAGAGCCGGTCACCGGGGTGCGCCGCACGCGGTCGAGTCTACGGCTCCGGGCGGCTGGGTCGGGGCTCATCCAGTGGTAGATACGGCCGCAGGTCTGCCCTTTCGCCGCTCGCCCGCACCAGGCCGTCGGCTACTGCCGCGTCCCAGCTTACGAACCCGCAGGCCAGGCCGACGAAGGTGGCCGGATCGGTCTCGACGACGTTAGGCGGCGTGCCCCGGGTGTGACGTGGCCCGGCGATGCACTGCACTGCTGCATATGGCGGAATCCGCACCTCCACCGAGCGTCCCGGGTGCCGTACTGCCAGCCGATCGGCCAGCAATCGCACCGCGAATCGCAGCGCCGTCAGGTCGCCGGCGACGTCTCGCCGAAGGCCGCGGGCGACCGCGTCGATGACGCGCTCTGCGGGTTCGGCTACGTCTGTTGCGGGGGGCTGCAGGCCGGCCGCGGCGAGCGCCGCCTCCTGCGCGGCCGCTGCTGCCAGCAGCTGAGCAGGGTCGAAGCGGCGACTTGTGGGGGTCACGCCGGTGGCTTTCGGGGGAGGGGGCAGCTAGGGCGCGGTGGGGGCGAGGCTGCCGAGCAGCGCGGGCAGGGTGTCCTCGTGCGCCGCGCGAAGCTGCTCGAGCGGCAGCGCCAGGACCCCGGCGACCTCGAGCCCCGCGGCCTCGCCCGCCGACGCCACTACCCCGATTCGACGGCAGGGCAGCTCGCCCGCCGCGCACAGCTCGATGAAGCGCTGCTCGTGGAGGGCCGGCACCGCAACGACCGCTCGCCCCGCTGTTTCGCTGAACAACGCGACGAACGGATCGCCGACCTGCGACACGTCGATGCGCGCTCCGAACCCGAACCGCAGGCACATCTCGGCGAGCGTGATGGCCAGGCCCCCGTCGGAAACGTCGTGCGCCGAGGTCAGCAGGCCCTCGCGGGCCCCCGCGACGAGCACTGTCGCGAGCACCGCCTCGCGTTGCAGGTCGACCGCCGGCGGGGCGCCGCCGAGGTGGCGGTGAACGATCCACGACCAGGCGGATCCGCCGAACTCGTCGGCCGTATCCCCGAGCAGGTACACCGCATCGTCCGCGGCGCGAAACCCGCTCGGCGTGCGGCGCTCCACGTCGTCGAACAGGCCCATCACGCCGATCACCGGAGTGGGCAGGATGGCCGTGCCGCCGGTCTGGTTGTAGAAGCTCACGTTGCCGCCGGTGACCGGCATGCCCAGCGCGCGGCAGCCGTCGGCGAGCCCGCGGCACGGCCTCCGCGAACTGCCCACATCACCTCGGGGTCCTCGGGAGAGCCGAAGTTCAGGCAGTCGGTCACGGCATAGCGGCCGCGCGCCGCTGGCCGCGACGTTGCGGTAGGCCTCGGCGAGCGCCAGCTGGGCGCCCGGCGTAGGGGTCCAGCGCGCAGTAGCGGCCGTTGCCGTCCAGCGGCGAGCGCGACCCCGCGCCCGGTCGGTCCTCGTCGACCCGCACGACGCCGGCGTCCTCGGGCATGGCGAGCACGGTGTTGCCCAGCACGTACCGGTCGTACTGCTCGGTGACCCAGCTGGTCGCGAGCACAGCTGCGGGTCAGCCGATCAGGCGCAGCAGCAGCTCGCCGCAGCTCGGTCCGGCCGGCCGGGACGCGGCAGCGTCGGCCTGCAGGGCGTCCTGGCCGGTCGGGCGGGCTGAAGGGCCGCTGGTAGACGGGCCCGTCGTCGGCGACCGACTGCGCGGCGGCACGTCGACGACGCGTCTCGCCGTGCCAGCGCGATGACGAGCCGGCCGGTGTCGGTCACCTCGCCGATGACGGTCGCCAGGACGTCCCAGCGCGCGGCAGATCGCCAGGAACGTCCTCGAGCCGCTCCGGCTCGACGACGGCCACATCCGCTCCTGCGACTCGCTCATGAGGATCTCCTCGGGCGCCAGCGTCGGCGTCGCGCAGCGGCACCCGGTCCAGCTCGACGTGCATGCCGCCGGTGCCGGCCGTCGCGGCCAGTCTCGGACGTCGCGCAGGAGAGCCCGGCCCCGCCGAGGTCCTGGATGCCGACGACCAGGCCCGCGGCGTACAGCTCGAGGACAGCACTCGATGAGCGACCTTCTCGGTGAACGGGTCACCGACCTGCACGGCCGGGCCGGCTGGCGCGGGCCCCCGTCTCGTCGAAGGTCGCGCTGGCCAGGACCGAGACCCCGCCGATGCCGTCGCCGCCGGTCCTGGCGCCGAACAGCACGACCTGGTTGCCCGGCGCCGGTCGCGGCGCTGGTCTGCATCCGGGCCGCGGGCAGCACGCCGACGCACAGCGCGTTGACCAGCGGGTTGCCGGCGTAGGACGGGTCGAAGACCGACCTCGCCGCCGATGTTGGGCAGGCCCAGGCAGTTGCCGTAGCCGCCGACGCCGGCGACCACCCCGGGCAGCACCCGCGCGGTGTCGGGCGGCGTCGGCGGCGCCGAAGCGCAGCGCGTCCATCACCGCGACCGGGCCGGGCGCCCATCGCCAGGATGTCGCGCACGATGCCGCCGACGCCGGTCGCCGCGCCCTGGTAGGGCTCGACGTAGGACGGGTGGTTGTGCGACTCGATCTTGAACGTGACCGCCCAGCCCTGCGCCGATGTCGACCACGCCGGCGTTCTCGCCGATGCCGACCAGCAGCGCGTCGGTCGCCGGGGCCTTCTCGCCGAACTGCCGCAGGTGCACCTTGGAGGACTTGTAGGAGCAGTGCTCGCTCCACATCACCGAGTACATCGCCAGCTCGGCGCCGGTCGGCCGGCGGCCGAGGATCTCGCGGATCCGCGCGTACTCGTCGTCGGTGAGGCCGAGCTCGGCGCACGGCTGCGACCGCGTCGGCGGCGTGCGGCGCCAGCGCGGTGTCGCTGCGGCGTCGGCGGCCGGCGGCGTCACGCGCTCGGCCAGGCCGAGCAGCGAGGTGAAGAAGCCCAGGCCGTCGTCGCCGGGGCCGGTGAGCGCCTCGACGGCGTGCTCGGGGTGCGGCATCAGCCCGACGACGTTGCCGGCCGCGTTGCAGATGCCCGGCGATGTCGCGGAGCCGAGCCGTTGGGGTTGCCGCCGACGTAGCGGACGACCACCCGGCCCTCGGCCTCGAGCTCGTCGAGCGTGGCGGCGTCGGCGACGTAGCGCGCCCTCGCCGTTCTTGAGCGGGACGACGATCTCCTGCCCGCGCGCGTAGGAGCGCGTCCAGGACGTGCGCGGCGTTCTCGATCCGCAGCCGCTGGTCCCGGCAGACGAAGCGCGGCGGTCGTTGCGGATCAGGGCGCCGGGCAGCAGGTGCGCCTCGCACAGCACCTGGAACCCGTTGCAGATGCCGAGCACCGGCAGCCCGTCCCGGGCGGCGGCGACGAGCGTCCCATCACCGGCGCGAACCGGGCGATGGCGCCGCAGCGCAGGTAGTCGCCGTAGGAGAAGCCGCCGGGCAGCACGACCGCGTCGACGCCGTGCAGGTCGCGTCGGCGTGCCAGAGCGGCACCGCCTCGCGCCGGCGAGGCGGACGGCGCGCGCGGCGTCCCGGTCGTCGAGGGAGCCGGGGAAGGTCACGACCCCGATGCGTACAGCAGAGCCGATCCGCGTGGGGGACGGTGGGGCCACGGTTCGACAGTAGTGGAGCGAGGACGGCTTTGACGGCCCCCACGACCCCACGGATTACGCCGTTGGCTCAGCCTGGGGGTACGCGGGGCTACTACCCCCCGAGATGAACCGTGTAGTCCTCGATCACCGGGTTGGACAGCAGGCCGTCGGCGATGCGGTGGATCTGTTCCATGTCGGGCTCGCCCTCGACGTCGAGTTCGAAGCGCTTGCCCTGACGTACCGACCGCACTCCCGTCACCCCGAGCCGGGGCAGCGCGGCGAGCACCGCACCACCCTGCGGATCCAGGATTTCCGGCTTCAGCATGACTTCGACGACGACCCTCACGTGAGCTCCACCTGCTGATCGTAGGGCGAAATCGGGGGCTGTGAGCGTTCGGTGCGAGGCGTTTGCGAGGGTTTTGCCGAGTAAGTGTTACCGAACTGGTAACACTGTCGACATCAGTTCGGGGGGAGAGCGGTGGCGGCGGCGATGACCACGAAGCAGCGGGATCCTCGTTCCGGCGAGCTGGGCCGGCTGTTGGAGGCCCGGGTGGGCGCCGGTGCCGGCGAGGTGCTGGCCCGGTCACGCGCCTCGATCGTGCTGGATGCGGGCGAGGACGAGTGCTGGACCGTCGCGGTGAACGTGGGCCGGGTCAGCGTCCGCGAGGGGCGTCCGCGACGCAAGGTCGACACCGTGATCCGCGCGCCGCTGCCGGTGCTGGTCGACGTCGTCGGCGGGGCGCGGGCCGGTGTTGACGCTTTTCTTGCCGGCGAACTGACGATCCGCGGCAACATGGCGCTCGCCCTCGCGCTCGACGGTGTCTTCACCGACGAGCCGCGCCCGGCCCGCCATCCGCGTTCGCGCATGGTGCTCGCCAACGGGATCCGCACGTCCTACCTGGAGGCCGGTCCGGCAGACGCGCCGGTGATCGTGCTGGTTCACGGGCTCGGGGCGACGAACGCGTCGATGCTGACGCTGCTGTGGGATCTGGCGGCGGACTACCGCGTCCTCTCTCCCGACCTGCCGGGTCACGGCGCCACCGAGGCGGTCTCGGACACCTACGACGCCGAGTTCCTGGCCCGGTGGCTGCTCGCGTTCCTCGACGCGACGCACCTGGAGCGGCCGTTCGTGATCGGCAACAGTCTCGGCGGGCGCACCGCGCTGGAAGCCGCCTTCCTGGCTCCACAGCGGATCAGCGGCCTGGTGCTGCTGACCCCGGCGATGGCGTTTCGCAAGCTGCGCCAGTTCATTCCGGTGGTGAACGCGCTGCGTCCGGAGCTCGCGCGGCTTCCGCTGCGATTTTCGCGGTCGATGGCGCTGCTGGGCCTGAAGGCGATGTTCGCCGTTCCTCGCCGGGTGCCGGACACCTGGTTCGCCGCCGCCGCCGACGAGTTCGTCCGCGTGATGCGGATGCCGGCGCATCGCATCGCGTTCTTCTGCGCGCTGCGGCAGGTGTATCTGGACGAGGCGTTCGGCGAGCGCGGCTTCTGGAACCGGCTGCCTTCGCTGGCCCCTCCGGCGCTGTTCGTCTGGGGCGACACGGATCGGCTGGTACCTCCCGGCTTCGCGCGTCACGTCGAGCAGGCGGTGCCGGCGGCGAGATCTGTGGTGCTGGAATCGTGCGGTCACGTGCCGCATTTCGAGCATCCAGAACGTACTTCGGCGCTCGTGCGCGATTTCCTGACGGCCGTCCGCGCTCCGGCGAAACTGCCTGCTACAGCTGGTGATGCGCGTTCCACCCGGGGTCGACCCCGCTCGAAACGGTCCGTCGCGTGAGCGCGCTGGCGGGCTTTCGCGCGCTCGGGCGTAACGCCGGCGCGTGGGGCTCCCGCCAGCTCAAGTCGCGGGTGCCGGCGCCGGACCTGGACCAACGCGATCCCGATTACATCCGCGAACAGCTGCCGGGGCTGTGGCTGCTGGCGTCGCTGTACTTCCGTGCCGACGTACGGGGTCTGGATCGGATTCCGAACGACGGGCCTGTGCTGCTCGTCGGTAATCACAGCGGAGGCAATCTGCCGCCCGACACCTTCGTCTTCACGCTGGCGTTCTGCTCCTACTTCGGCGTCGAGCGGCGTTCTACCAACTCGCGCACAACCTCGTCGTGCTCGACGCCCGGCCTCGGGTGCTGCGCAAGTTCGGCACGGTCGCCGCCAAGCCCGAGCAATGCCAGAGCTGCGCTGCAATCGGGGGCGGCGCTGCTGGTGTATCCCGGCGGCGACTACGAGGTGCACAGGCCGCTCGTCGCGACCGTCTCAAGGTCGATTTCGCCGGCCGTAAAGGCTTTGTGCAGCTTGGCGCTCGAGGCAGAACGTCCCGCTGGTGCCGGTCGTCAGCGTCGGTGGGCAGGAGACGGCCCTGTTTGTCTCGCGGGGGAGACGTTGGCGAAGTTCCTGCGCCTGGATCGGCTCGCGCGGCTGAAGGTGTTGCCGATCTCGCTCGCGTTGCCGTGGGGCATCAATGTCGGTGACTTCCTGGGACATCTCCCGCTACCCGCCAAGATCACGATCGACGTGCTGGACGCGATCGATCTGCGCGCCGAATACGGCGAGCACCCCGATCTGGACCAGGCTTACGACGACGTGGTCGGTCGTATGCAAGAGGCGCTGGACGAGCTCGCCGCGGAACGCCGGCTGCCGGTGATCGGCTGATGCGCGTCGCGCAGAAGCTGTTCATCGAAGCTCCCCGGGCGACCATCTGGGAAGTCATCTGTGACGGCAACCGCTATCGCGATTTCATGGCCGACGCGCAACTGTGGGAGGTCGTCGGCGATCAGGCGGGCGGCCTCGGTGCGCGCTGGGCGGTCCGGCTGCGCGTCGGTTCGGCGCCTGTCGGGGGGCTCGTCGAGGTCACCGAGTTCGATGAGCCGGGAAACCTTGCATTCAATGGGATTACGGGCGTGGCGATGCGCGGGCGTTGGCGGCTGCGGGAACGCCGGCCGGGTCTGACCGAGGTGGAATTTCGGCTGAGCTACCAGTCGCCCGGGGGCCTGTTGGGACTGATCGCCGACCGCGTCTCGGGTCCGCTGGTGGGGCGAATCCTCAAGCGGAGCCTGCGGAATCTGCGGGATCTGCTGGAGGGCCCTGGGGTGCGCCTGTGAGCGTGCGTGTCAGGTGGGCGACGTTCGGCTGACGCCGCTCCAGAACCGGCAGGGGACGGTTTGGTGAGGCCGGACTACTTTGAGTTGAGGACGACCATGCCGCTTGGGCTCTTGCTCTCCGGTGCTGGCCGACCCGGTTGGGCGATGGGATTTCGCGGCTGAGAGCGTCGCGCTGCACGTGGCCATATCGCGGATCCTGCACAGAGCAGGAGTCCGACAACGTCGATCCATGCGTGCACGCTCGGGTAAGCGGTTGTGAACGAGTCCAGATTGAGCAGGCACGCAATTGCCGTCGCGATCGCCCGGTCGTGGTCTGACAGCAGGTCACACATGAGTGCCGCAGCCACCAGGCCGCACCAGTAGTAGCTGTATCCGCCAGGGTCGATCAGCAGCCTGAGCACGATGCCGACGAGCAGCGCAGCCCATGGCTTCCGGCGCGCCGTGATGCCACTGAGCGCCGTGCCCACACCAATCTGGACGGGCCGCACCCAGAGCGGCGTGAAGCGCGCGCTCGGGGCCAACAGGTGGAGCGGGGTTGCTGCGGAGACGGGTATCCGTGCGGCGCCTGCTGCCAACGTGCCCGCAACGACCAGGAACGGTGCCCACCACGCAACAAGGATTGCGACCGCCACAGCAAGGTGCCGCCACGGCCGCACGACCCACGGCGCAAGGAACAGCCCGAGCAGCACGACGCCCCACGGCTTGGCGGCTGCCGCGGAGCCTGCAACAACAGCCGCCCAAAGGCTCCGATTGCGGGTAAGCAGGTTGGCGGTAGCCGCTGCACCCAGCAGGGCAAGTGCATCGTCGACGTGCGTGAAACCAAGCACCAGATTCCCCCACGACCACACGAGCAGCGGTCCTGCCATCAGTACCAGGCGTCGAACCTGGGCGACCGGCCGGCCAAGCCGAAGCGCCGTGTCCTCGAGCAGCCACAGCGTTGGCAGGCAGAGAGCCATCGCAAAGATGTCGAAGGCCGCCCGGGCGTCGCCGCCGAAGGCCCTCGCAATCTCGGCCAGCAGAATTGGCGGCGGCCCGAACTGAACCGGATGATTCGCATAGAGGTGCAGGCCTCCAGCGAGATGTGCGGTTCCTACGGTTCCACCGAAAAGTTGACGTGCCGAACTCTCGAAATACAGCCAGTCACCGGTGTGGTCCCTCACGATCCACCATTGCAGGCAACCCCAAACGGCGAGGATGGCCCAGCGTCCGGTCACCGCGCTTTCGAGCGGGCGGCTGCCGCGTTGAGGGTCTCGGGCCACCGCAAGGTAATCGGCTCGTTGCCCCAGCGGCTATAACGCCAGCCCCAGGGGAGCACGAGAACCGCGCGCAGGTGATGCGATGACGGAGCGGGAGCCTCCCGCTCGGGAGCCGGCGTTGCCGCCTGGGCGAGACGATGCGACTGTCACTGTGCCGGGGACGCGTGGGAGGAACGAGCGATGAGCAGTCGGGCAGCCGGCGTGCTTTACGCGGTGACGATGGTGGCCGTTGTGGTGGGAGTGGATCTCCTGTTCTTCAGGCACCGGTTTTGGGAGCGGCTGGCGGTGAACATCGGCATTGTCCTGGTGTTCGCGGCGTTCTACCTCAGGTTCCGCCATCGCGCGTGACCGCATCCGTGGCGAGGCAGTCCCGATCTTCCTGCGCACTCCGATCGGCCTGGATGTGGCTGGCATGTGTCCGGGATGGACTTTTGGTCAACCAGGAGCGGGCGGGTCCGCTGGCCCGTTGTTGCGGGAGGGCACAGCAATCGGCCGCGTGGCGGCGCAGTGGCGTGGTATCAGCAGGCGTCGGACAGATCCGGGCGCCGGGGCGAAGCGATAGTTCGGGTGGAAGCGGGTGTGCAGGTGGATGGCGAACGCGCCAGCAGGCGGCGGCGGACGCGGCGGTGGTGGCCGGCTGCTGCTGGCGGACGGGACGTCGGGCGGGGAGATCCGTTGCCGGCTAGCGCGCCGGCCCCGGTTCCGGCGGCCGATGAGGAATTCACCCGCCGGCTAGCGGCCGCCAGTGCGCTGGAGCGCCATCGGCTGACGGATGCGGCCCGGCCGCTGCTCGCGGCGTTGGCGTCGGCGGAGCCGCAGTTGGAGCGGGTGGAGGTGGACCGTGAACGCGGTGGTGCGCTGCTGGCGTTCGCCAACGGCACGTTGCTGCGGGCGGCGGCAGCCCGGGCGGCGCATCCGGCGCTCGAGCGTCTTGCGAGCCGGCTCGGAGGGGATCCGGTGTATCTGGCGGCGGTGCGGATGAGCGCCGACGGTGGGGTGCTGCTGCGGCTGGTGTGCGGGGCGTTCTGGCCGATGGAGGTCGGACCGCTGGTGCCGGCCGCGGGCTGAACCGCCGAGGACGGCGCCACTCGCGCCAGGGGCAAGAGCAGCCGGCGGTCAGATCTTCCTGACCAGGCTCACGGCGAGACGACGAGCCCCGCCGAGTGGCAGCCCGCTACCAGCCGGTCGAGCCCGAACGCATCCACCGGACCGAGCGCACCCACGGCTTGCACGCGTCCATGCGCCAGCTCCGACGCAGCCCAGGCCATGAGCCCGGCGGTGAGGTCGTAGCCGTTCGGACCCTCGACCCGTACGGACGTGAGCTGCTTGCCGGTCGAGTCGTAGGCGACTGCGAGGGCGACCGAACGCTGGCTGCGTCGCGACGCCTCGCTGGGTCCGCGTCCGGTGACGGCCGCGGCCTTCGCCGCGCGCCGCTCGAGGCGCCGGCGTAGCACGGGCAGCCGGAGCAGGCCCATGCCGAACGATGCCGCAGGCAGCGCGTACGAGGCTTTGCCGAACCAGCCGAGATAGTTGGCGACGTCGGTCAGCTGCGGGAAGGTGCGCGGCAAGGCGAGCGATTCGGTGCTGCCGAAAAGCACGGCGGGGCGGCGTGTACCGCGGTCGGAGAACGTCTTCAGCGTGCGGCCGGTCGGGAGCAGCACGAGGCGCCCGTGGCGAAGCAGGTGCGAGGGGTCGGTGAGGCCGCCGGCCGCGGTCGCCGCCGTGCCGCTCGACATCTTCGCCTCGCCGTCGAAGAAGTACGCGGTGGCGACGCGGGTTGCGGCAGAGCCCGCCTGGCGAAGGGCGAGGGCGGCGGCCAGGTTTCCGGGGACGAAGTCGTAGCCGAACGCGGTCAGTAGCGTGCTGCCGCTGGCGGCCGCCCTCGGCCCGGCGTCGGCGAAAACTGAACGTATGAAGCCGGATTCGCCCGTCGAGTCGACGTAGTGCGCGCCGGCGGCGATGGCCGAATCCAGTGCCGCCTGGCCGTGGCGGGCGAACGGGCCGACGGTGGTCGCCAGCACGTCACCGGTCGAGACGAGCCGGCGCACCGACTTCGGGTCGGAGGTGTTGGCCATCGCCGTGTCCAAGCCGCCGAGCTCGTCCGCGAGTGCCTGGATCTTCGCGGCGGTGCGACCGGCCAGGACCGGCCGGAGCCCGCGTGCCACCAGAGCGCGAGCGAGCAGCCGCCCGGTGAAGCCGCTCGCGCCGAGGACGACGATGCGGCTCGGGTCAGCCACGGTGCCCACCCACGCTCAGACGCTGCGCAGGTAGTCGTCGAACGACGCTCCGGTCAGCCGCTCGTACGCCTCCACGTAGCGCGAACGCGTTGCGTCCACGACGCTGCCCGGAAGTTCGACGGCGTCGCCGCGGTGACCCGACTCGATCAGCCAGTCGCGTACGTACTGCTTGTCGTAGGAGGGCTGCGCCTGCCCGGGCGACCAGGCGTCGGCGGGCCAGAACCGCGACGAGTCGGGGGTCAGCACCTCGTCGGCGAGGCGCAGGACGGCGTCGCGGTCGCGTCCGAACTCGAACTTCGTGTCGGCCAGCAGCACGCCGCGTTCGGTGGCGATCCCCGACGCGCGGCGGAAGATCGCCAGCGTCAGCCGTTCGAGCTCCTCGGCCTGCGCGTGGCCGAGCTGCTCGACGACGTCGCTGCGGGTGATGTTCGCATCGTGCTCGCCGATCGGAGCCTTGGTGCTCGGCGTGTAGATGGGCTCGGGAAGCCGGCTGCCGTCGACGAGCCCGGCCGGCAGCTCGTGACCGGAGACCATGCCGGTGCTCTGGTAGTCCTTGTAGCCGCTGCCGGTCAGGTAGCCGCGCGCGACGCATTCCACCGGAAACATCTCCAGGCGCCGGCAGAGCATCGAACGACCGCGCAGCTGATCGGCGTACGGTGCGAGCTGCGGCGGGTACTCGTCCACGCGTGCGGTCAGCAGGTGGCTGGGCACGAGATCGGCGAGCTGCTCGAACCACCAGAGCGACAGGGCGGTGAGCACGGAGCCCTTGTCGGGGATCTCGGTGGGCATGATCACGTCGAACGCGCTGATGCGATCACTGGCCACCAGCAGGAGCGCAGGCTCACCGGCGGCGGTATCGACGGCGAAGAGCTCGCGTACCTTTCCGGAGCCGAGGTGGGTGAGACCGGCGAACGAAGACGCGGCAAGAGGCACCGGACGACCCTAACGAAAAAGCGGCTACGGGCGTCAGCCCCGGGCTCCTCCGGTCACGGCCCACGAGGTCAGCGCGAGGCCGGGGGCATGCACCGGGGCGGGCTCGGACTCGGTGAGGACGCTCTCGCCGTCGACGCCGATCACGTGCCCGGGCGCGAGGGCCTCGGCGTAGGACTGGGTGAAGCGCACGTTGCGCACCGGCCGCACGATGATCCCGTCTTCGATCAGGAAGATGCCGTTGCGGGTGAGGCCGGTGACGACGAGCCGGCGCGGGTCGAGCAGCCGGGTGTACCAGAAGTCGGTGATGAGCAACGCCTGGCGCAGCCCGGCGTACAGCTCGTCCGGCGCTTCACTGCCGGGGCGCAGCAGCAGGGCAGGCGCCCGGGCGCTGGTGGCGTAACGGTGCTGAAGCGCTCCGCCGTTCGACCGAACGCCGGCAATCGTCGCGGCATCGCGCCGGTCGCTGGCGAGCTCGCCCGTCACCCCATCGGCGATCATCGAATACGCGGTCCGCGGGGTGCCCTGGGCATCGAAGGCGAGTGCCGGCAGCCGGTCGTCCAGCGGGTCGCAGCGCAGCGTGATCGCCTCGTCGAACTGCTGCTCTCCCGGCCGGGCGAAGCTGAGCCCCTCCGAATGGGGGCGGGCGCTCAGGCCGGACGCCAGCCAGGACAGTACGTCGACGACGGCACCGGGCCGGAGCACGACCACGTACTCACCGGCAGCGACGTCGAGGGGCTCGCCGGCTGCCGCCCGTGCGATCCGCGCCGCGTGCAGGCCGGCGGCGGCTCCGTCGAGGCCGCGAAGCCAGGTGGAACTCGCTCGCCCGCTGCCATCAGCCGGTGCCGGCTCACCGCTCGGGGCACGGGCAATGCCGTCGATCGTGGCCGCCGTGACACTGCCCGCTGCCTGCTGGCCGGCAGTGTTCGCGAAGGCCGTCGCCGTTCCCCGGGTGGAGCAGAAGCCGGCGGTCTCCAACCCGCCGGCGGCCTCCACGAACGCGCCGACCAGGGCGGCGCGTTCGGCGTCCGTCGCATCCGCGGTCGCCCGGTCGGCGTGGCTCGGCCCGACGGGTGCGGGCGGCGCGAGGCCCGGCCAGTTCGGGTCCACCGGGCGCAGCCGGGCCGCGGTCAGCGCCGCCATCGCCAACCGCCGCAGCCCGCCGGTCCCGGGCCAGCCGTCGGCGCTTCCCGACACCTCGGCCGTGCGGCCGTCGACGGTGATCGACAGGGTCAGCCGGCTGACGTCCTCGCTGACGCTCTGATGGATGGACGACTGCGCGAACCGGGTGAGGGACGAGGTGCCGATCTCGACCGTCGCCGCGACGTGGGCCCCCGGGCCGGCCACGTCGGCCGCCACGTCCAGGGCCTGCCTCGCGTAGGCGCGGGCGGCGTCCTCCTCCGGGCCCAGGGCGGATCCGGAGCCAGCCTGCGCACCCGACCGCCGATCAGCCACGGACGCCTACCCGCACCCCGTGGAAACGGCCCGGCACCGCGGGATGTCCGGTGTGGCCGATCTGCAGCGGCTGCCCCTTCCCGCAGTTCGGCGTCCCCCAGATGACCATCTCGTCCGGCCCGGCAAGCGCATCCAGCGATGACCAGAACCTCGGCCCGATCCCGGTGTACGTCGGGTTGCGCAGCATCCGGCCACGGCGGCCGTTCTTGATCTCGTACCCGATCTCGCAGCCGAACTGGAAGTTCAGCCGGCGGTCGTCGATCGACCAGGAACGGTTGTTCTCCATGTAGATGCCGTCGGCCGTGTCAGCGATGATCTCCTCGAGCGAACAGGTGCCGGGCAGCAGACCCACGTTCGTCATCCGGACCATCGGCATGCGTGCCCAGCCGTCGGCCCGCACCGCTGCGCCGCTTCGCGAAAGTCCCGCGCGGGCCGCCGAATCGCGGCCGGAGAGCACGCCGACCCAGATCCCGTCACGCACAATGTCGACCGGCCGCGCGGGCGTGCCCTCGTCGTCGTAACCGAAGGAGCCGAGACCGCCGGGCAGGGTCGCATCGGCCGTGATCGTCATCAGCTCACTGCCGTAACGCAGCGAGCCGAGCTGTCCGAGATCGAGCCACGACGTGCCCGCGAAAGCCGCTTCCCAGCCGAGGATGCGGTCGAGTTCCACGGCGTGGCCGACGGATTCGTGGATCTGCAACGCCATCTGCTCGCTGCCGAGGATGAGGTCGGTCGTCGCCGCCGGGCACTCGGGAGCAGTCAGCAGCTCCCGCGCCTCGGAGGCGATCCGCTCCGCGTTGCCCGCCAGGTCGAACGAGCGGATCAGCTCATACCCTCGGGTGCCGTAATGCCCGAACGCGCTGGGGTGGCTGCGACGCTGCGTCTCCCGCTCGCCGACGGCAGTGGCGCTCATCCCCGCACCGCACTTGCGTACCCGCTGGCGGATCCGGGTGCCTTCGCTGGACACCAGCCACGTCTCGACGTCCCAGCAGGCCATCGCGGCCGTCGCGACGTCCGCCCCGGCCGCCTTCATCGCAGCGGTCACGCCGGCCAGCAGGCTCGCCTTCTCATCGAGCGGGACGGCCATCGGGTCCTCGTCGTACGCGCTCTCCCACTCTGCGACGACAGGCGGCTCGGGCAGCAGCACCGCCTGCGGCCCGGGAACGCTCGCCGCCGCGCGTGCGGCGCCGGCAGCGTGCTCTCCAGCCCGGCGTGCGTCTCGGGCGGTCAACGACGCCGTCGCCGCGTGACCCCACCCGGCACCCATGAGGGCGCGCACTCCCAGGCCGGCGCTCTCGCCCTGGCTCAGGTCCTCGAGCACCCCGTCCTGCGCCCGTAGCCGCTGATCCCGGCTGACGACGACGCGTGCGTCAGCGAACCGGGCTCCGGCGGCAAGAGCCGCTTCGACGGCGGCTCGGGCGAGTTCGAACATCGGCTGTCGAGCCTCTCATGACAGGGCGGCGAGCCGCTCGAAAACGCCGTCGAGTCGTTCGACGTAGCGCTCCGGGCGGCACACCTCGTCGAGGGCGGTCTCGTCGAGTTTCAGCCTGAGCTCTCCGGCGTGCTCGCGCAGCGTTTCACGGAACGGGACGCCGGTGGCCCAGGTCTGCATCGCTGCCGCCTGCACGACGGCATACGCGTCTTCCCGGGACTGGCCGCTTTCCACCAGAGCGAGCAGCACCGCGGACGTGTAGATCAGGCCGCCGGTCGATTCCAGATTCGCCCGCATGCGCTCGGCATCGACGACGAGTCCGGATGCCAGCCGGGTCGTCAGGTGCAGGAGGTAGTCGGTGCCGGCGGCGGCGTCCGGCAACGCGATGCGCTCGGTCGAGCTGTGGGAGATGTCGCGTTCGTGCCAGAGCGGGACGCCCTCCAGCACCGGCACGTACTGGGCCCGCACGATGCGTGCCAGCCCGGCGATGCGCTCGCTCATGATCGGGTTCTTCTTGTGCGGCATCGCCGACGAACCCTTCTGGCCGCTGCCGAAGGGCTCCGACAGCTCGCGCACCTCCGTGCGCTGCCCGTGGCGCACCTCCAGGGCCAGCGCCTCGCACATGGTCGCGATGCCGGCGAGCGCGGCGACCCAGTCGGCGATGGCGTCGCGCAGCACCACCTGCGTGGCGACGGGCGCCGGGTGCAGCCCGAGTGCGGCCGCCACCTGCGTCTCGACGCTGGGATCGATATTGGAGTAGGTGCCGACGGCACCGCTGATCTTGCAGACCGCCACGCCGTCACGAGCCCGCCGCAGCCGGTCGCGGCAGCGGGCCATGCCGAACGCGAGGTCGGCGATGCGGTGGCCGAACGTGTCGGGCTCGGCGTGGATGCCGTGGGTGCGCCCGACGCGCAGGGTCGCCCGGTGCTCGAGGCCGAGGTCGCGCAGCACGCCGACCAGCCCGTCGGCACGCTCGAGCAGCAGGTCGGTGGCCTCGACGAGTTGCAGGGCGAGTGCGGTGTCGAGCAGGTCGGAGGAGGTCATCCCGAAGTGCACGTACGCCGCTGCCTCGCGCGGGGTCGTCTGGTCCGCCCAGGCCGACAGGAACGCGATCACGTCGTGCTGGGTGACCGCCTCGATCTCGGCGACGGCCTCGGGCGTGGGCGGGGGCGCTGCCCGCACGGGCTCGACGGCGCTCGCGGGCACGACGCCCACCGCCGCATGGGCCTGCAGGACGAGCACCTCGACCCGGCACCACAGCTCGTACTTGTGGGCTTCCGACCAGACCCGCCCCATGGCGGGAAGGGTGTAACGCTCGATCACCGGCTCACCGTGCCAGTCCCGCCGCCGTTCATCGTGCGAGGCCTGCCTCCGTTCATCGTGCGAGGCCTGCCTCGGCAGCCTGCTCGAAGGACTCCTTGAACTCCTCGAGTTTGGTGCGCAGCGAGGCCTCGTGGCCGGCGATGATCTGTACGGCGAGGACGGCAGCGTTGGTCGCGTTGTCGAGACCGACGCAGGCGACCGGAACGCCTGGCGGCATCTGCGAGATGGCGAGCAGCGCGTCCAGCCCGTCGAGCGCGCCCCCGCGGATCGGGACCCCGATCACGGGCAGGCTGCTGTGGGCGGCGATCACTCCGGGAAGCGCGGCGGACAAGCCGGCTCCGGCGATGACCACCTCGATCCCGCGGGGAGCCAGCCCGGAGATCCACTCCACGAGCGCCCGCGGTGCGCGGTGCGCGGAGATCGAGACCTCTTCGTAGCCCACGCCGAACCGGTCGAGCATGGCGCCGGCCTTGCTCATCACGTTCGCATCGCTCGGTGATCCATAAATGATCGCGACCTTGGGGTCGGCGGGGACAGCCACGTGCGAACTCCTCTTTGGTCTTGCTCGTCAGCCGGCTGCGGGTGCAGTGGCTCAGCGAGCGGCATTCAGTGCAGCGGTTCGAGCAATGTCGGTGCGGACGTGCTGACCGCCGGCGATACGGATGTGCCCGGCGGCCTCGTACGCACATTCTCGCGCAGCGGACAGGTCGCCACCCAGCCCGGTGACGGCGAGCACCCGGCCGCCGGACGCGACGAGCCGCCCGTTGGCTTGCCGGCGCGTGCCGGCGTGCTGGACGCTCGCGCCGGGAACGGCCGCCGCCGCCTCGAGGCCGGTGATCTCGCCGCCCAGCATGGGCGAATCGGGATAGCCCGGCGCGGCGACCACGACCGTCACCGCCGAATCGGTGCTCCACTCCGGCGTGCCGCCCGCGAGCAATTCGGTGATCGGGCTGGTCAGTCGAGCGAGGACGGCTTGGGTCTCCGGGTCGCCGAAGCGCGTGTTGAACTCGATGACCTTCGGCCCGTGCGAGGTGAGGGCGAGGCCCACGTAGAGCAGCCCGCTGAACGGGGTGCCGCGGCGCGCCATCTCCGCGACCGTGGGCCCGGCGATGCGCTGCACGACCTCGTCGGCCAGCTCGGCAGGGGCCCAGGGCAGCGGTGAGTACGCCCCCATCCCGCCGGTGTTGGGTCCGGCGTCGCCGTCGTACGCCCGCTTGAAGTCCTGCGCCGGCGACAGCGGGGCGAGCGTGCCATCGGTACCGACGACGCAGAACAGCGATACCTCCGGGCCGTCGAGGAACTCCTCGATCACGACGCGGTCGTCGGGCCTGGCCAGGGCCGCGCGGACGGCCGCTGCGGCGACGTCGCGGTCAGTGGTGACGGTGACCCCTTTGCCGCCGGCCAGCCCGTCGTACTTCACGACGTACGGCGGCCCGAACTCATCGAGGTCAGCGAGCGCGGTCGGGATCTCGTGGTGGTCGCGCCCGCGTGCGGTGGGTACGCCGGCCGCGCTCATCACGGCTTTGGCGAAGGCCTTGCTTCCTTCGAGCCGGGCCGCGGCGGCCGTCGGGCCGAACGCGGCCAGCCCGCGCTCGGCCAGCGCGTCGACCACGCCTTCCACCAGCGGCGCTTCCGGCCCGATGACCGTCAGGTCGGCGCGCTGGCTCTCGGCCAGTTGGGCGACGGCGACCGGGTCGCCCGTGTCGACCGGTCGCGTCTCGGCGACCTCGGCCGTACCCGGGTTGCCCGGCGCGCAGAGCAACGCGTCGACGTTCGGATCGCGTGCCAACGCAGCACACAGCGCCGACTCCCGGCCGCCGGAGCCGATCACGAGAACCTTCATCGCCGGCAGCCGGCCCTTGTCAACATGGCTCAGACGAGATCGCGGACGACGATGGTCTCGTCGCGCCCCGGGCCGACGCCGATCGCCGAGATCGGGCAACCTGCCTGCTCCTCGAGGAACGCGAGGTAGCTGCGCGCCTCGGACGGCAGGTCGGAGAGCTCGCGTGCCTTCGACAGATCGGCGGCCCATCCCGGGAGCTGCTCGTACACCGGGCTGGCGTGGTGGAAGCCGGTCTGGGTCATCGGCATCTCCGAGACCCGCTCGCCGGCGACGTCGTAGCCGACACAGACCGGGATCCGTCTCGAGCCCGGAGAGCACGTCGAGCTTGGTCAGGAACAGGTCGGTGAGGCCGTTGACCCGGACGGCGTAGCGGACGATCAGCGGCGTCGTACCAGCCGCAGCGGCGGGCCCGCCCGTGGTCACCCCGTACTCACCGCCGACCGAGCGCAGCCGCTCGCCGTTCTCGTCGTCCAGCTCCGTCGGGAACGGCCCGGAGCCGACCCGGGTGGTGTACGCCTTCACGATGCCGACGGCGCGGCTGAGCCGGTTCGGCCCGATGCCCGACCCGGTCGCACGCCCCGCCGGCGGTCGGGTTGCTCGAGGTGACGAACGGGTAGCTGCCGTGGTCGACGTCGAGCAGGGTGCCCTGGCTGCCTTCGAGGAGGACGACCTTGCCGGCGTCGAGCGCCTTCGCCAGCAGCAGGCCGGTGTCGGCGATGTGCGGGGCGAGCATGCTCGGCGTAGCGGCTGTACTCCTCGCACACCTCATCGACGTCGATGGCGCGCCGGTTGTAGACCTTGGTGAGCACCTGGTTCTTCTCGCGCAGGGCGAGTTCGACCTTGGCGCGGAAGATGCCGGGGTCGAGCAGGTCCTGCGCGCGGATGCCTACCCGGGCCACCTTGTCGCCGTACGCGGGGCCGATGCCGCGTCCGGTGGTGCCGATGCGGGCCTTGCCGAGATAGCGCTCGGTGACTTTGTCCAGCGCCCGGTGGTGCGGCATGATCAAGTGCGCGTCGGCGCTGATCTTGAGCTTGGAGACGTCGATGCCGCGCTCGCGCAGGCCGGTCATCTCGTCGATCAGCACGCCGGGATCGACGACCACCCCGTTGCCGATGATCGGGACGCAATCGGGCCGCAGCACCCCGCTGGGCAGCAGGTGCAGCGCGTACGTCTCCTCGCCGATGACCACCGTATGGCCGGCGTTGTTGCCGCCCTGGTAGCGCACGACAAACTCGACCCGGCCACCGAGGAGATCGGTCGCTTTCCCTTTGCCCTCATCGCCCCACTGGGCTCCGACGAGCACGACTGCTGGCACGTCACCCGAGCCTAGTGGTGATCGCCGTTCGATGTGCTCATGCCGGTCTTCGCGGTACAACCTGTGAGTCTGCGGCGGTTTCCCGCCGCGCCGTCTCCTTGCCGAAACCCGGCCGTACGCTGCAGTAGTGGCAGCGTTGCCTCGCCCACCGGGCCTCTCGCGCGCGGTGGCAATCATCTCGGCCCCGGCGAGGGCCCTCGTCGAGGTGCCGCGCACGCTGCTGGACCTCAACCGCTCGATCCTCTCGCTGGTCGACGCGCTCACGATGGCCCGCGAGACGCTGGCTTCCGCGTCCGAGGTGGCGGCTCGCATGGAGCGCGTGGCGGAGGAGCTCGAGGAGCCGATCATGGCGCTGCGCCCGGGTCTGGAGCGGCTCGCTCGGGTGTTGGACGACGAGGCCGTCGACACGCTTCCTGACACCCTTCGCCGCATCAACGAGGACGTCCTGCCGCTCCTGGCGGGCCTGCGCGAGACGCAGAGCCGCGTCAATGCCGTGGCCAGCATCATGCCGGGGGCGGCGTCGCTGCTCTTTCAGCGGCGCGGGCGTCCGCCGGGTGGCGACGGTGCCGAGGGCGGGCCCATGCCGCGCCCGCCGTCGACCCCCGCGGTCGACCTGGTCATCGAGCCGGACGACGTCGAACCGGAGGAGGACGAGCCGGACGAGGACGAGCCGCGCTGATCGGGTGGGGGCGTGCCCGTGACAGGGCTAACGCTCAGCCATCTCAGCTCGCGGCGGAACTCCAGTCACCGGCGATCGGGGCCTCGGGGTCGCTGTCGGTCAGCAGGTCACGGCAGCGCTGGGCTTCGGCTTGCTCGCCGATCGCCGATGCGGCCCGGCCCAGCGCCGCTACCGAATCCAGGAAGCCCCGGTTGGGCTCGTGCGACCAGGGCACCGGGCCGGCGCCCTTCCACCCGGCGCGGCGCAGCGCGTCGAGCCCGCGGTGGTATCCGACCCGGGCGTAGGCGTAGGACTCGACCCAGCTCCCCGCGTCACCCGCGCGCCGTGCCAGGGCGGCCCAGCCGAAGCTCGACGCCGGGAAGTCGGCCGCCACGAGCGCTGGATCGCGGCCCGCCGCCAACTGCTGCACGGGTACCGGATCCGCCGCCAGCAGCGTCGGCGGCGGACCCAGCAGGTTGGCGCCGTGTCCGAGCGGCCCGCTGGACCCGCTGTGCCCGTGCCCTGCATGCCCACTCGTTGACGTCACCGGACCATCGTGACCCTGCTACCGGTTTGCGACCAGTTCTAGTGAGCGTGTTGATGAAGGTGAGACGAAAGACCTAGAGGCCGAGGCGCGCGGCGCAGCCCGGCCAGGGGGCCCAGCCGCGCATGCGCCAGAGCTTCGCGACCGCCGCGTCCTGCACCCACGGAGCTGCCTGGTTCGGCAGGCCACCGAAGCCCAGCGACGCCCACGTACCCGCATCGAACTGGTAGGCGCCGTAGTACCCGTTACCGGTGGCGATGGCGTAGTTACCTCCCGATTCGCACATGCGAAGGCGGTAGAGGTCGCTGGCGGCCGGTCCCGGGGCGGCTGCCAGCGGCGCGCATGCGGAGGCCACAGCGGCGAGCGCGAGGGTTGCCGTGGCGGCGGCGAACGACCTGTGGATGCGGGGGGCGCGCGAGCGCAGACGTGCCTGAGGCAACGAGGAGGCCTTTCCCCAACGCCTGCGAGGTCAGCTGTCGGGTTCGGGCCGGGAGTAGCCCGGCCGGTCGGCGTCATTGCTGACCGGCTTCACCCCTAGATCGCGATAGCCCTCAGGGGGTACGCGACCGGAAAGACCTTGGGTCCCCCGCACCTGCCCGGTTCGATCAGCTGGGACCGGTCCCCGGGGCAGGATTCGGCGGTCGGGGCCGGCAGCTCGCGACTCGCGAGTTGCGGCGAGCCTTCTCCCTTCGGCCCGAAACCCAAACTACTTGTGGTGTAGATCACGTGCATCGGCGCGTCGAACCCGGGATATTTCACCCGCAAGTCCATCAATTCCGGGCCTTCTCCGTGGCTGAGCGGGACTTTCATTGAGGTACCGGACCGCTGCAGACCGTGAAAGCCGAAACTCCGCCGGCCCGAAAGGACCGGCGGAGAATCGACCGGGAAACCCACGACAAGCGTCTGGAAGGGCCGCTTACTTCTTGGCCTTCAGGCCGACGGCCTTCCAGGTCTGCGGACCCACGATCCCGTCCACCAGCTTGAGGTGGTGGGCCTTCTGGAAGGCCAGGGTCCCGAGTGCGGTCTGCGGCCCGTAGACGCCGTCCACCTTCAGGTGGGAGTGCAGCTTCTTGTTCAGCGCCCGCTGGTAGAGCATCACGTCCCAGCGAACCTGGCTGGAGTTCGCCAGGCTGAAGGAGCCGTAGATCACCGGGACCTGCACGGGCGCGATGGCGGTGCGGCTGTAGCCGCGGCTCGCAGGCGCGTAGCTGCTGTAGTTCTGCGTGTTGCTCGGCGTGTAAGTCTGGGCGTAGCTCGGCGTGTACGAGCCGCTGCCCGCGCCGCAGACCGGCCACTGGCCGAATCCGCTGCGTGCCGCGAGCTGTGCCGCGGCTGCGTCCTGGGTCGCCGGGGAGGCGTTGCTCGGCACCCCCGAGTAGCCCAGCGAGCTCCATGTCTGCTGGCTGAACTGGTAGGCGCCGTAGTACCCGTTACCGGTATTGGTCGAGTAGTTGCCGCCGGATTCACACTGGCGGATGTTGCTGAAGACGTCGGCGCTCGCTGGGGCGGCGGCGAAGACGAGACCGACCCCGGCGCTGGCGGCGGTGACGGCCGCAAGCACGGAGGTACGGCGCAGGCGTGTACGAGCCATGGTGTGCTCCTCCGACGCCGGCGAGGTGAGCTGTCGGGTTCGGGCGGGAGTCGCCCGGTCGCGGATGCGACTTCACCCCGAGGGCACGCCTATGGCGCGTCCACTTACCTGGGTCCCCCGCTCCTGCCGCGTGACGATCGTGGTCCGCACAGCTCGGCGGCAGGATTTGGCGTGTCCGAGAGACGAGCACCCACGGAAGGGGTGCGTAGGCCACCCTACGCACAATATCTAGGGTGCTTGCAGCAGCAAGCAGTGCATGTTGCTGTTATATGACGGAGCTCTCACGGGCTCTCAACGCGCCTTCTGACCCGCCGAACGAAGGTCCTGGCACGCCTGCGCGACCCGGGCGGCCATGCCGGCCTCCGCCGACTTCCCCCACGAGCGCGGGTCATAGAACTTCTTGTTGCCGACCTCGCTGTCAACCTTCAGGACCGCGTCGTAATTGCGGAACATGTGGTCGGCCACCGGACGCGTGTACGCGTACTGGGTGTCGGTGTCGACGTTCATCTTCACGACCCCGTAGCCGAGCGCCTCGTGGATCTCTTCGGCGGCCGAACCGGAGCCGCCGTGGAAGACCAGGTCGAACGGACGGTCCTTGCCGACCTTGGCGCCCACCGCGTCCTGAATTTCCTTCAGGATCTTGGGCCGGAGCTTGACGTTTCCGGGCTTGTAGACGCCGTGCACGTTGCCGAACGTGGCGGCCAGCAGGTAGCGGCCCTGCTCACCGACCCCGAGTGCTGCTGCGGTACGCAGCGCGTCTTCGGGGGTGGTGTAGAGCTTGTCGTTGATCTCACCGACGACGCCGTCCTCCTCGCCGCCGACCACGCCGATCTCGAGCTCCATGATGATCTGGGCCTTGACGCAGGAGGCCAGGATCTCCTCGGCGATGTGCAGGTTCTCGGTCAGCGGCACGGCACTGCCGTCCCACATGTGGCTCTGGAACAGCGGCGGCCGTCCCTCGGCGACCCGCTGCTGGCTGATCGCGATCAGCGGCCGGATGTAGTGGTCGAGCTTGTTCTTCGGGCAGTGGTCGGTATGCAGCGCCACCGTCACGGGGTAGGACTTTGCGGCGTGGTGCGCGAACTCGGCGAGTGCCTGCGCGCCCGCCACCATGTCCTTGATCGTCGTGCCGGAGAGGAACTCGGCGCCGCCGGTCGAGACCTGCACGATCCCGTCGCTCTCGGCCTCGGCGAACCCGCGCAGCGCCGCGTGCAGAGTCTGGCTGCTGGTGACGTTGATGGCCGGGTAGGCGAAGTGGCCCTTCTTCGCGCGATCCAGCATGTCGGCGTAGGACTCAGGCGTGGCGATGGGCATGGACGCATTCCTTCTAGGGGCGAAAGCGCGAAGATCTTCCAGCTCAAAGTCTGCCAGCGCGCCGCTTTGCCCAACAGGTACTTAGGTCCATCCGGGGGTCCATCCGGGGGTCCATCCGGGAGCTGCCCGCAGCCATTCCCGCACCTGGCCCGGGGCGGCGAAACCAAACCCGGGTGACGCGTCATCCGCGTGGAACAACCGCTGACACAGGGACGGCACCTAGGGTGGTGGGGTGCACCTCGCTGTGAATCTGCTGGACTCCAACAGCCTGATCTCGTCGTGGGGACTGGCCGGGGTGCTGGCCATCATCTTCGCCGAAACCGGCCTGCTGATCGGGTTCTTCCTGCCCGGCGACACCCTGCTGTTTCTGGCCGGCGCGCTGACGGCGGCGGGTTCCAATCCGCACCTGTCGCTGGCCGGGGTGCTCATCGGCACCGCACTTGCGTCCATCTTGGGCGCCCAGGCGGGCTGGCTCATCGGCGCGAAGGCCGGGCCACGGATCTTCGACCGGCCGCGGTCACGGATCTTTGACCCGCACAACGTGGCGCGGGCTCACCGCCTGCTCGAACGCTTTCACTACAGCATCGCGATCGTCCTCTCCCGGTTCGTGCCGGTCGTGCGGACGTTCATCAACCCGGTGTGCGGGGTTGCGGAGATCCCGGCGCGCGCTTTCCTGGTGTGGAACATCGTCGGCGGGATCCTCTGGACGCAGCTCATCGTGCTGCTCGGCCGCGCGCTGGGGGCGAAGGTCCACATCGACAAGTACGTGTTGCCGATCGTGGCGGTGATCATCGTGATCAGCCTGGTCGGGTTGCTGCTGGAGGCCCGCAAGGGCGGCAAGCGCCTGAAGGAGGCCGACGCGCAGGCTGCGGCGGACGCGAAGGCCACGGGCGCCGACCAGGCACCCACGCAGGAGCGCGCATAACGCTGCGCTGAGCGCGAGCGAATGCCAGCCGGGGGAAACTAACCGGGGGAAATCAGCGGTACTTCGTCAACGACGGTAAGGCGGGGTCGGGTCGTCCTCGTCGGCGTACTCGTCGTCATCGTTGACGTCGGCCGGTGCATGACCATTACCGCGTAGCTCATTCTCCAACCGGCTGGGATCCCAGTCCGGAGAGGAGTTGTACTTGAGCTCCCTCGCGACCTTCGTCTGCTTGGCCTTGGCACGGCCGCGCCCCATGGCTCGACCCCCTCGAAAGCTTTCAACGGGGACCTGCCCCGGCACTGATGTCGTGCACTCAGCGTACAGGCTGTCAGCCTGCCCGGCACGCCCCCCCGTGAGGCCCGTCGTGGTCTGCTTGGTGGCTGCCTCTGGCAGGATCGATGAATGGCCGCGCTCCCTGGTGCGCCCGCTGCTCACCTGCGGGTCTACGAGCCGATGGCCGCGTTTCCCGAGGAGGAGCAGCAGCGCTACGCAGCCGTGAGCCGTAGCGGGGAGGTGCTGGGCCGCGCAGCCAGTGATCGCGATGAGCGGACGGCCGCGGTGCGCGCGGCGGTGCGCCGGACGCTCGACCTTCCCGAAGGCCCGGTGTTGATCGAGCCCGTCGACGGGCTGCTGTTCGTCTGCCCGCTTCGCACCCGGCTCCGGGCACTGATCGCAGCGGCCGAATTCCGCTCCGGGATGGCCGAGGCGCTCGCTGACGCGTTCATCCCGGCGGCACTGGCCGAGCAGGCTGAGTCCGACCTGGAGAAGTGGCGGCGCCGGATGCCGGGTATGAAGGTCGCGGTCGTCTCGTGCACGTATCTGGTTCCGCTGCCCTGGTTCGTGCCCTTCGAGCCGAGCGAGCGCGTGCTGGTGACCGGCAAGGGCGAGCGGTCGATGCGCTACGTCGCGCCGATGAGTGCTGCCCGCCGGCGCACCGCCCGTGCACTCGCGACCCTGCGGCGCGCGTTGCCCGAGGCCCCGACTGTCGCGGGCCTGGAGCAGCTGGGCCGCTGGCTCGAGGATTTCCATCCCCACTCGCGGGTCGAGCTCGATTACGCGGGCCTGGTCGACCTGCTCAGCGATGACGAGCTGCGCGCTGACGTGTCGGTCGCCGACATCGCGGAGTCGCTGACCGCGCTGGGTGAGGGAAATGGCGCTGACGCCGTGGCCGCGTACGAACGCGTTATCGGGCGTTGGCGCCCGCTGCAGCAGCTGGAGACGGCGAGCTGAACCGGTGGATCGGCGCTGACCGAGCGGCGCTGCGCCAGGTAGGCCGAAAGCGGTGGAAACGGACAAATAGTTTGCAGGACGAAACTGCCCTCCGCATACACAACCGGTGACTAGTCCTCGAATGACTCGCTTGGACCATTTCGGACATGCCGGTCACGCTGCGACAATATGGAGGTGCTGACGGCCGTGTGCCGTCGGCGAGCGGAAGGAAAAGTCATGACTGCCCACACCCCCGAGAGCGAACCGCTGCTCACCCCGGCGGAGGTGGCCACCATGTTCCGTGTCGACCCCAAGACCGTCACGCGCTGGGCCAAGAGCGGCAAGCTGACGTCGATCCGCACACTCGGGGGTCACCGGCGCTACCGCGAGACCGAGGTTCGCCGGCTGCTGTCGGGTATTCCGTCACCGCGAACTGACGACTGACCTTTAGTTCCTGCTGCTGAGCGCCCGGCCGGGTTCCGGCCGGGCGCCTTCGTCTGCCGGACGCGCTGAGGCGGGTTCGGGGTGCCGCGCGCGACGGCATGCCGCTGTTCACGCGAGGGGTGCACCGGATTTCGTGGAATCCGTGGCTCAATCGCCCTATGGGGGCGTCGATAGTGCGGCTGACATGACGGCGGTCCAGGGGAATCCGGGAGCGCGCCGCATCACTGACCTAGGCCGCTCCTGCGCTGAGCTTGGGTCGGCAGTCCTCGAGATCGATCACCTCGGTGAGGTGACGGCAGCCCATGGCGGAGTCTTGGCGCTCTTCAGCGTGAACTCCACTGAACTGGTTGGGCAACTGTTGATAAACCTCGTCCACCCCGACGACCGGCCAGCAGTGAAATCGGTGCTGCATCTGCTGGTCCCCGGCGGTCCCGCCGGCCGGGTCGACTGCCGGGTGTGCGCAGGGGCCGGCGCCTGGCGATGGACCGAGCTGTCCGCCGCGCGTGACCACATCGGTCTTCAAGTCGCGGTGCACGACGCCGCCCGCGCCCGCGCCGCTGAGGAGAAGGCGCGCGAGACCCAGGCGCTCTTGCACGCGCTGCTGGCCCACCTGCCCGCGGCCGTCAGCGTGCGCGATCCCCAAGGCCGGCTGCTGTCGGCCAATCGCGAGTTCGCCCGCATTGTCGGCAAGGCCGCAGGCCATCCCGAAATCCTGCTCGGACGCGCCGACGCCGGGTGGCGCGGGGCGTCCGACGGCGTCGCCACGGTGCTCGAGGAAGGACGCGCGCTCGAGCGTGACGTGGTCGTGACCCTCCCGGGCGGCGACGTGCGTACCTACTCCGACATCCGTTTCCCGGTCTTCGGGCCCGACGGTCGTCCGTCAGCGGTCGGTGAGATCGCCACCGACGTCACGGAGCTGCGCTCGGCTCAGCTCGCTCGTAGCCACCTGCGTGAGGAATCCGAGGAGCGCTACCGGTTGCTCGCCGAGCACTCGCTCGACGTCATCGCACGCATGCGGCCGAACGGCACGTTCAGCTACGTGTCTCCGGCGGCGAGCGAGGTTCTGGGTTTCGACCCGGCCGAGCTGACGGGACCCAACCCGCCGGGCGGGCGGGTGCATCCGGAGGACGAGGCCGTGGTGGCCGATGCGATCTCGCGCGTGGTGGTCGGCGGCCCGCCCAAGACGCTCAGCTACCGCTTTCTGCACGGCAACGGATCGTGGCGCTGGCTGGAGACGACCTGGAGTGCCATCCCGATCACCCCGCGCCCTGGAGATCGGCCGGGGGCCGCGTACGAACTCTTCGCGGCGACGCGCGACGTCTCGGAGCGCTACGCCGCCCAGCAGCAGCTCGAGCAGCTCGCACTGCGGGACGGGCTGACCGGGCTGGCGAACCGGGCGTTGCTGACCGATCGCCTGACCACGGCGATCGAGCGGCTGGAGCGCCGCGGCGGGGCCGTCGCCGTCTACCTGATCGACCTCGACCACTTCAAGGCCATCAATGACATGTTCGGCCATGCCGGGGGCGACGCCGTCATCGTGGAGGCCGGACGGCGACTGATCCGGGCATCGCGGGCCGGCGACACCGTGGCCCGGCTCGGCGGCGACGAGCTGATCCTCGTCGCGGAAGTGGCCGGCCGCGGTGAGGCCGAAGCGCTGGGCGCCCGGCTGCTGGAGCACCTGCGCAAGCCCTACCCCGACCCGGTGGGATCGGTGTGTACCGCTTCGGTCGGGCTGGCGCTCGCCCGCGATTACCGCTGCGATCCGGACGGCCTGCTGCAGCGGGCCGACGTCGCCCTCTACGCGGCGAAGCAGGCGGGCCGCGATCGCGTCGAGGTCTTCGCCGGCGCCGTGAAGCGTCGCCTGGGCCGGCGGCGGGCCGTCGAGCAGCAGGTACGCATGGCGCTCGCCGACGACGGGCTCACCCTGCACTACCAGGCACTGGCCGATCTGGAGTCCGGCGTCGTCGTCGGGGCGGAGGCGCTCGCCCGGCTCGACAGCCCGGACGGGCTGCCCATCGCGCCCGACATCTTCATCGGCGTCGCCGAGGAGACCGGGCTGATCGCCGAACTCGACCGCTGGGTCATCAGCCAGGTCGTCAAACAGATCCAGGAGCTGCGCAGCAGCGGCATCGGACGATGCCCGGTGTTCTCCGTCAACGTCTCGGCGCGGACGCTCGCTGCCCCCGAGTTCGCCTCGTGGCTGCGCGAGACACTCGATGCGGCCCGGCTGGACGGCGGCGGGCTTTCCCTCGAACTCACCGAGCGGACCCTGCTCGTCGCCGGGGAGACCGTGGAACGCACGCTCGCGTCGCTGGCCGAGATGGGCGTGGGCGTGGGCCTCGACGACTTCGGCACCGGCTGGTCGTCACTGCGCTACCTGTCGGAACTGTCGCTCGACTTCGTCAAGCTCGATCGCAGCTTCACGGCAGAGCTGAAGCCCGGCGGCCGTAAGTACGACTTCGCCCGGGCGATCTGCGGGCTGGCCCGATCGCTCGGCCTCGTCGTCGTCGCCGAGGGAATCGAGACCAAGAGTCAGGTGGAGCTGCTACGCGCCGCGGGATGCGACCTCGGCCAGGGATACGCGTTCTCGCGGCCCGGGCCGGTCGAGCAACTGCCCACGCACGTCTCGCTGGTCGAGCTGACGAACGCCTGACCCAGCGTCGGCAGCTGAAGCGCAGCGCGATAGGAAGACATCCTGAGGTGGTGATGTCCTTGAGTCCGCGACCCGCGCTGGACCTGCTCGACGGCGATTTCTATCTCGACCCGTACGCGACGTACGCGTGGCACCGCGAGAACGCCCCCGTCGCCTGGGACGAGGTGAACGAGCTGTGGGGCGTCTTCCGCTACGACGACGTCGTCGACATCGAGACGCGCGACCGTGAATTCATCAACTCCGACACCGCGAAGGGCGGCTACCGTCCGAACCTGCCGGCCGATCCGGCGATCATCGGGCTGGACAACCCGCTGCACGCGCAGCGGCGCAAGATCGTCAGTCGCCGCTTCACGCCCCGCACCATTGCCGGTCGCGAGGATCACATCCGTGAGGTGGTCACCGAGCTGATCGATGCTGCCCTCGCGAAGGGCACGGGTGTCGAGATCGTCGACGAGCTGGCAGCACCACTGCCCGCTCGCATGATCGGCTGGCTGATGGGGTTTCCCGAATCGGACTGGCGCCGGCTCAAGGAGTGGTCGGAGCAGACCATTCAGCTCGGCGGTGGCCCGCGCTACTTCGACCAGGCGGGCATGCAGAGTTCTGCCGAGTTCTTCGCGGCGGCAGAAGAGCTTTACGAGGAGAAGAAGCGCTGCCCGGCCGACGACATCATGACGATCTGGACCGAGGCCCAGATCGACGGCCGGCCGATGAACCTCGACGAGGTGCGCTCCGACGGGCTGCTGATCCTGGACGGCGGAGCCGAGACCACCCGCACCGTCATCGCCCGCACGTTGCTCAACCTCATCGCCAATCCCGACCAGTGGGCGGCGCTGCGCGACGGCGCCGACATCGCCTGCGCTGTCGAGGAATTCATCCGGTACGTCTCACCTATCCACAACATGTGCCGGGTCGCCACCCGCGACTGCGAGATCGGTGGCGCGAAGATCAAGGCCGGCCAGCAGCTCGTGCTGATGTACGGGTCCGCGAACCGTGACCCGGCGCATTTCCAGGATCCCGAGCGGCTCGACGTGACCCGCAAGCCCAACGAGCACATCGCGTTCGGCCTCGGTACGCACTTCTGCCTCGGCGCGGGCCTGGCCCGGCTGGAAATCAAGGTGTTCTTCGAGGAGTTCGTGCGCCGGGTGAGTGACTTGCGGCTGACCCCGGCCGGCTCGGTGGTGGAGATGCCGAACGCGTTCGTCTACGGGCTGCGGTCGGCCGACCTCGATCTGGTTGGGGCCTGAACAGGCAGCGAGATGAGCTCGTTCGGGCTAGATCGAACCTGCTGAAGTGAATCCACTGACCGGCGCCCTATGCGCTGAAATCAGTGGTGAGCAGGCTGGCTGAGCTGCCCGTTCTCTGTTAGACTCGAACACATGGTCGAAGACGGGTTCGGGGTGAAAGCAGCGCAGGCCCATGCGCTGCTCGCCGAACTCGCCGCCGCGATCGACACCAACACCTCCGGTGTGCTGGCCGTCGAAATCCTGCCGGAGCTGCTTGCCGCGGTCCGGCAGGGTGAGCTAGCCCTGGTACGGGCGATCGAACGCGCCGACCGGTCCGGTGCCTACGCCATGGATGGGGCGGCGTCGACGAACGCGTTCGTGCGGCAGCTGTCGGGTGAGTCCGATGGCTGGGTGTCCAAGCGGGTGCAGGCCGGGCGGGCGTTGGCGGATCGGATGCCGGTCACCGGAAAAGCGTTCGAGGCCGGTGACCTCGGTTTGGATCATGCTTGGGTGATCGTGCAGGCGACGAAGGATCTGCAGCACGATCTCGCCGCCGACCTCGAGGCGTTCCTCGCCCAGCAGGCGCCGCCTCTCACCCCCCGGCAGCTGCGGGTCGTCGCCGAAGAACTCCTCGCCGCCGCCGCGCCCGAGCAGTCCGCGGACCAGGCGGCCCGCAAACACGCCGCCCAGCATGTCCACCTGTCCGAAACCCTCGACGGCCGGTGGCGGCTGGATGGCTGGCTGGACGCCGAAGCCGGCCTCATCGTCTCCAAAGCCATCGCCGAGTTCCTGCGCAAACCCGACCCCGACGGTGATCTGCTCACCGAATCCATCGGCAGTCGCCGCGCCGAAGCCCTGGTGCACATGGCCCGCCACGCCACCGCCCACGCCGAAACCTGCAACGGGGAAGGTGGCGGCCGGCACACCGTCATGGTCGGCCTGTCCCATCAGGCCCTGCTCGACGGCCTCGGTACCGCCGGCACCCCCGACGGCCAGCGCCTGCCCGCGGCGGCTGCCCGCCGGATGGCGTGTGACGCCGGGATCATCCCGGCCGTGTTCGGCGCCGACTCCGAGACGTTGGACTTCGGCCGCCGTACCCGCACCATCAGCGCCGGGCTACGCCACTTCCTTACCGCCCGTGACGGCGGATGCACCTGGCCCGGCTGTGACCGGCCACCCTCCTACACCGAAGCCCACCACCGCCAGTACTGGATAGACCGCGGCGAAACCAACCCCGGCAACCTCGAACTGCTCTGCCTGGCGCACCATCACAAAGTGCATGAAGGCGGCTGGACCATGACCATCGGCCACGACCCCGACCACACCCCCTGGTTCTGGCCACCCGACGGACGCCCACCCCTCCAAGGCCACCGCCGACCACTCCTACGCAAGCCCGGACAAACCCCACGGCGGATGTAAGA
>CAVXYJ010000024.1:0-55191 GCA_963765845.1 uncultured Actinomycetota bacterium | reverse complement strand
CCCACGACGGATGTAAGACCCCAGGCCACCCGCTATCCACCCAGCACCGCCAGTCACCACTGCGACGGGCGCGCGGTAACCGGTCCGGCCCTACCGGGAGCTTGAACCGAGCGGGCCTGAGTACACCGCTCTCGCGTTGTGGTCACAAAGCAACCACCGAGCAACCATGGCGTCCGTCGCCGCGTCTGACAGGCATGACGGTCGCAACAACCCTGGTCGAAGCGAGGCCGCTGGGGTGCGAACATCTGACCGGAGAGAGCTGTTCGCTGACGAAGGTTCCTCCGCTGCACGTCGTCGGCGGCCGCGACCGGACGGAGGCGGGATTGGGGTCGGTGTCGACGGCGGGAACCCGCCAGCGAAGTGGCGCCGCTACGGCCGCGCTGCTGTGCGGTGCGATCGTCATGGCGAGTTTGATCGGCGCCTGCGGGCAGGCTTCGCCACCGGCGCCCCACGTCCCCTCCCCGAGCGTCCAGACCAAGCGGTCCGCGGTGACGTGGCAACACCAGCCGCCTGGCAAGACCGCCGGGGAACAGGCCGCTCAAGCCCTGCTGGATGCTGCAGTTCTGCCATCCAGCGCAAGCCGGCTCACCAGCAGTCCAAGTCCTGCGCTGGATCGCCCATCCAGCACGATGGGCGATGACAACTTCATCGACCACCATGCCTGGTGGAAAGTGAACCTCAGCGCGCACGACCTGCTCGGGTATCTCAGACACCACGTGCCGGCCGGGCTGGCACTCAGCGAAACGGGCAACGGCGTCGACGGGACCGGGCAGCCGACGATCAGCTCCCTGGGCTTCGCCCCGACAGCGCAGTTCCCCTGGTGGCCCAACCTGCAGCTGTCGGTCGTAGCAGCAAGCGACCGGACCTCGTGGCTACGAGTCGATGGTCAAACGATCTGGTATCCGCCGCGGCCTGCCGCCGAAACCGCCCCTACCGACGGCAGCGTGAGGATCAGTCTGTCCGGCGGTCCGGCCCGCAAAGTCACCGACACTGCAACGGTGCACCGGTTGGTTTCGGAGTTCAATGCACTCATTCGGACGACACCCAGACGAATTGCCGGCGTCGTCTGCTTGCCCAACCAGCGCACCCTCTCGATCAGCTTCAGCAAGACCGGCGCCCTGAATCCCACCGTCGTCGCAAGCAGACCGGCGTGCAGTCCGAGCTGGAGCGTGCGCGGGCCACGCGGCGACCTGCCGGCCCTCGACGGCGGAGTCGACCTGCTCACCGGTGCGCTTCGATTGCTCGGGCTTCCATCAACCGCGCTCCGGTCCCCGCCGCTTGCCACCAGCTCATAGCGCGCACCTGCGGCGGATCGTCGGCGCCTACCGGCGCGGACCGCCGCGGCCGGTCTCGAGCAGGCCGGCGAGGTAGTCCCCGTAACCACTTGCGGCCAGCGGCGCCGCGAGCGCGGCGAGTTGAGCGTCGTCGATATACCCCTCGCGCCAGGCAATTTCCTCGAGGCAGCCGACTTTCAGCCCCTGCCGGCTCTCGATGACCTGGACGAACTGCGCCGCGTCCATGAACGAGTCGAACGTGCCGGTGTCGAGCCACGCCGTGCCGCGGTCGAGGGTGTGGACCGCGAGCTTGCCGGTTGCCAGGTAGGCCTTGTTGACGTCGGTGATCTCCAGCTCGCCGCGCGCAGACGGCTGCAGGTTCGCGGCGATGTCGACCACCTGGTTGTCGTAGAGGTACAGGCCGGTGACGGCGTAAGGGCTGGTGGGCTTCTCCGGCTTCTCCTCGATCGCGACGGCCTTGCCCGCCTCGTCGAAGGTGACGACACCGTAGCGCTCGGGATCGGCGACGTGGTAGGCGAAGACGACCCCGCCGTCCGGGTCTGTCCAGCGCCTCAGCTGCTGGCCGAGGCCGGCGCCGTAGAAGACGTTGTCACCGAGGATCAGCGCCACCGGCTCGGGCCCGATGAAGTCGGCACCCAGGGTGAACGCCTGAGCAAGGCCGCCCGGATGGGGCTGGACGGTGTAGCTGAAGGAGCAGCCGAACTGGGTGCCGTCGCCGAGCAGCCGGCGGAAGGCGACGCCGTCGTCAGGCGTCGTGATGATCAGGATGTCCCGGATACCGGCCATCAGCAGGGTCGAGACCGGGTAGTAGATCATCGGCTTGTCGTAGAGCGGCAGCAGTTGCTTGCAGACGGCCCGGGTCACCGGGAAGAGCCGGCTCCCGGTGCCCCCGGCGAGCACGATCCCCTTCATCGGGCAGCCCCGAACTCGGCGAGCGGCGGGGCAGCGAGATCCTTCGCGGACAGGACCGCCCGGTCGCCGGTCAGCGGCCACGCGATGGCGAGCTCTTGGTCGAGCGGGGAGACTGCGGGATAGGTGACCGACGGGTTCCAGAGCCCGGTCGTCAGGTAGATGTACGCGGTGGCCGGCTCGAGCACCTGGTAGGAGTTCCCGCAGCCGGCCGGGATGAGCAGCGCCTTGTCCGGGGTGATTTCGCGGCAGACGACCGTGCCGAAGCCGGGGCCGTCGCGCAGCTCGACGATGGCCGCGAACACGCGCCCGCACGCCACCGAGACGTACTTGTCCCAGGGTTCGGCATGGATCCCGCGGGTCACCCCGGCTGTCGCGTTGAACGCCACGTTCTGCTGAACGAAATCCAATTCGGGCAGGCCCGCCTCGCGCATCTTCTGCGCCTGCCAGTTCTCCTTGAACCAGCCGCGCTCGTCGCCGTGGACCGGGATGCTGATCTCGAGCAGCCCGTCGATCTCGGTGGACTCCACGCTGACACTGGTCATCGGTTCATCGGCCCAGCACCGCATATTTGGCTTCGGCGGCCGACTTCTGCTTGCGCCACCAGTCCTCGTGCTCGCGGTACCACGCGACCGTCGCCGCGAGGCCCGCCCCGAAGTCGCGGTAGCGCGCCTGCCACCCCAGTTCGGCCCGCAGCTTCGAGGAATCCACCGCGTAGCGACGGTCGTGGCCGGGCCGGTCGGAGACCAGGTCGTAGTCATCCGGCGCGCGGCCCATCGCGACCAGCAATGCCTCGACCACCTGCCGGTTCGACGCCTCCCCGTCCGCCCCGATGAGGTACGTCTCGCCGATCCGCCCGCCCTCGAGTACCGCGAGCACGGCCGAGCAGTGGTCCTCGACGTGCAGCCAGTCCCGCACGTTGCGCCCGTCGCCGTAGAGCTTGGGTCGTACGCCATCAAGAATGTTGGTGATCTGACGCGGGATGAACTTCTCGACGTGCTGCCACGGCCCGTAGTTGTTGGAGCAGTTCGAGATGGTCGCCTCCACCTTGAACGAGCGCACCCAGGCGGCGACCAGCAGGTCGGAGCCGGCCTTGGTGGCCGAGTACGGGCTCGAGGGGTGGTAGGAGGTCGACTCGTCGAAGCGGCCCGGGTCATCGAGCGCGAGATCGCCGAACACCTCGTCGGTGGAAATGTGGTGAAAGCGCTTGCCGCGCCGGCGCACGGCTTCCAGCAGGGTGAAGGTGCCGACCAGGTTTGTCGTCACGAAGGGCGACGGGTCGTCGAGGGAGTTGTCGTTGTGGGACTCGGCGGCGAAATGCACGACAGCATCGCAGCCGCCGACCAGATCGTCGACCAGCGCAGCATCGGTGATGTCGCCATGGACGAACGTCACCCGCTCCCCGAGCCCGGCCAGCGTGTCACGGTCGCCGGCGTAGGTGAGCGCGTCGAGCACGACGAGGTCCCACCCGGGGCGCGCAGCCGCCACGTGATGGACGAAATTCGCCCCGATGAACCCGGCGCCGCCGGTCACCACAAGCCGCATGATCAGCCAGCGTAGCGAGAATCGTGCGCCGAGAGCCGGGCCAGGACCAATCGCGCGATGTGCGCGCCGATCGGCAGCGACGCCGTCGCCGCGGGTGACGGGGCGTTCAGCACGTGCACCGCGTGCGGGCCTTCACTGATCAGGAAATCGTCGAGCAGCACGCCGTCGCGGCCGACCGCCTGGGCACGTACCCCGGGCGCCGAGGGAATCAGATCGCCGCTCGTCAGCTCAGGAACGAGCCGCTGCAGGGCGCGCACGAAGGCCGGCCGCCAGAGCGAGCGACCGTACTCCCCCATCCCGGTACGCCAGTAGCGGCGCGCCAGCGCCCAGGTCCCGCGAAAGCGCGCCAGCTCAGCCAGCTCGGACGGTGAGCTCGACCACCGGCGATACCCCTCCCGGCGCAGCGCCAAAACCGCGTTGGGCCCGGCGTGAACGCCGCCGTCGACCCCCCGCGTCAGGTGCACCCCAAGGAACGGGAACCGCGGGTCGGGCACCGGGTACACCAGCGCCCGGACAAGCTCGCGGCGCTCCGGCACGAGCTCGTAGTACTCCCCCCGAAACGGCAGGATGTGCGCGGGCGGGATGTCACCCGCCAGCTCGGCGATGCGATCGCTGTGCAGCCCGGCGCAGTTGACCAGGATCCGGCCGACCACCGATTCGCCTGCGGCGAGGCTGACGACCACCTCGCTCGCCGTCGTCCGGATCCCGGTCACCGCGCTGCCGAGAACCAGCCGGCCACCCGCGGCCTCGACATCGCTGCGGTACGCCTGCGCGACGGCGGGAAAATCCGTGACGGCGGTAGCGGGAACCAGCAGCGCCGCGGCTGATTTCCCGGCTCTGACGTGCGGCTCCCGCTCGGCAAGCTCCGCGGCGGTCAGTTCGCGTACGGCCAGCCCGTGCTCGCGCCCGCGCTGGGCCAGCGCAGCCAGGGCCGGCCGCTGCTCGTCGCGCGTGGCGACGATGACCTTGCCGATGGCGGCGAACGGGAGGTTGCGCTCGCCGCAGTAAGCCTCGAGGGCGCGGCCTCCCTCGATCGCGTAGCGCGCTTTGAGGCTGCCCGGCGGGTAGTCAGATGCCGCTGTGCACGACGTTGCTGTTGCGCCCGGTCTGGTGCGCCGCGATGGCGGCTTCCTTCTCGACGACGACCACCCGCAGCCCGGGCGAAGCCGCCAGCAGAGCCCGCGCCGTCGCGAGGCCGACGATGCCGGCCCCGATGACGGCGACGTCAGCCATCGCTGTGGAAGGTGTTCTGCGCGGCAGCCAGCCCGTTGCCGAGCAGGGTGACGACGGCGTCAGCGGCCCGCTCGACCAGCAGCGGCAGCTCCTTGCGCTCGGCCGCACCGAAATCGCGGAGCACGAAGTCGGCGGGGTCCATCCGGCCGGGAGGGCGCCCGATGCCGACCCGGACCCTGGCGTAATCCTTGCTGCCCAGCGCCGCATCGATCGAGCGAAGGCCGTTGTGACCCCCGGTGCCGCCGCCGATCTTCAGCCGCACCGAACCGAACGCGATGTCCAGGTCGTCGTGCACCACGATCAGCTGCTCGGCCGTCACCTTGTAGAAGCCGAGCACGGCCTTCACCCGGCCGCCGGACTCGTTCATGTACGAGCGGGGCTTGGCCAGCACCACCCGCTCCCCGTCAACACCGCCGAGACGGGTCTCGACCACGTCGGCGAACCCGCGGGCGCCCTTCTTGAAGCGGGCGCCCTGCTGGTCCGCCAGCAGGTCAGCGACCCGGAAGCCGAGGTTGTGGCGGTTGGCGGCGTACTCGGGACCGGGATTGCCGAGCCCGACGACGATCCGGCGGACCTCGTCGGGCCCATGGACTACGCGCCGGCGGGCTGCTCGGCTGACTCGGCTGCAGTCGGCTGCGTCGGCAGGAGCCTCGGCCGATGCGTCCTCGCCCTCGGCGGCGCCGCTCGGCCTCGGCCCCGCCCGACCCCGGCCTCGGCCTCGGACGGCTTCGGCCTCGAGCTGCTCGGCCGTCGGCGCCGCGAGGCCACTGACGATGAGCGCGTCGCCGGGTCGGTGACCAGGGTGACGCCCTCGGGAAGCGGCCACTGTCGCGGGCGAAGATCGAGGTCCCGATCTCGACGCCCGGCGATGTCGACATCGAACCCGCCGGGGATGTCGCGTCGCCTCGGCCTCCACCGCGATGCTGGTCAGGTCGTGGTTCGAACAGCTCGCTCGGACGAGCCGACCTCACCGGTCAGCGTGGATCGGGATGTCGATGCGGACCTTCTCGCCGCGGCGGACCACGATCAGGTCGATGTGATCGATGCTCTGCTTGAGCGGGTCGCGCTGGACGTCCTTGGCGAGCGCGAGCTCGAGCCGCCGTCGAGATCGAGGCGCAGCAGCACGTTGGCATCGCTTCGCAGGGCCAGCCCGATCTCGCGGGCCGGGCAGCGAGATGTGCCGCGGCGGCTGGCCGTGGCCGTAGATGACGGCGGGAACCAGGCCGGCACGCCGCGTGCGACGGGCTCCGCCCTTGCCGAACTCGGTGCGCTGCTCTGCGCGTATACGTACCTCGGCCACGGTGGAAAGACTCCTCGAACGCTAGCGATCAGCCTCAGTGGGGCAGCCTGACGAACGGGGGCGCGACGGTCACCGGCACGGATGGTGCGCGAGCCGCGTCGAGTCCCTCGCCGGGCACTGAGTCTAGGCCACGCCGCCGAACAGGTCGGTCACCGAGCCGTCGGCGAACACCGCGCGGATCGCCCGGGCGAGCAGCGGGGCGATCGACAGCACGGTGAGCTTGTCGAACTGCGCTCCGGCCGGGATCGGCAGCGTGTTGGTGACGACGACCTCGCTGATCTGCGAGTTCTTCAGCCGGTCGACGGCGGGCCCGCGACAGCACCGCGTGCGTGGCTGCGGCGATGACCTCGGCCGCGCCGTGCTCCAACAGCGCCTCGGCGGCCTTGGTGATCGTCCCGGCCGGTGTCGATCATGTCGTCGACGATGATGCAGGTGCGGCCGTCGGACCTCACCGACGACGTCGACATCTTGACCTGGTTGGGCACGTCGGGGTCGCGGCGCTTGTGGATGATCGCCAGCGGGCAGCCGAGCCGGTCGGTCCACCGCTCGGCGACCCGGACCCGGCCGGCGTCCGGGGACGACGACGGTCACCTCGCCGGTCGACGCCGGCTCTCGACGTAGCTCGGCCAGCAGCGGCAGCGCGAACAGGTGGTCGACCGGGCCGTCGAAGAAGCCCTGGATCTGCGCGGTGTGCAGGTCGACGGTCATCAGCCGGTCGGCCCCGGCGGTCTTGAACAGGTCGGCGATCGAGCCGGGCCGCGATCGGCTCGCGGCCGCGGTGCTTCTTGTCCTGGCGGGCGTAGCCGTAGAACGGCGCGACCACGGTGATCCGCTTGGCCGAGGCCCGCTTGAGCGCGTCGACCATGATCAGCTGCTCCATGATCCACTGTGTTGATCGGAGCGGCGTGGCTCTGGACGCACGAACGCGTCGCAGCCGCGTACCGACTCCTCGAACCGGACGAAGATCTCGCCGTTGGCGAAGTCGTAGGCGCTGGTCGGCACCGGCTCACGCCGAGGCCGGCACCGATCTCGGCGCGAGCTCGGGGTGGGCCCGGCCGGAGAAGAGCATCAGGTTGCGCTTGCTCTTCGCCTTGATGACGCTGCCCATCGCGGCTCCCTACTCCTTCGCCTGCCGCGCTGCCGCGGCTGCCTCGCGCCGACCGGGTACCCGGCCGCCGGCGTTCCGTCCAGCCCTCGTCGTTCCGCTGACGCGCCCTGCCGACAGCGATCGCCCCGGCCGGAACGTCCTCGGTGATCACGCTGCCGGCCGCCGTGTAGGCGCCGTCCCCGACCGTCACCGGCGCCACCAGCATGGTGTCGCTGCCGACGAACGCCGCGTCGCCGACGACGGTACGGGACTTGCTCACCCCGTCGTAGTTGACGAAAACGACGCCGCACCCGATGTTCGTGCCCTCGCCGACCTCCGCGTCACCGACGTAGGTCAGGTGCGGAACCTTGGTGCCCGCGCCGATGGTCGCGGCCTTCGTCTCGACGTAGGCCCCGACCTTCGCCGCCGGCGCCCAGCCGGGTACCCGGACGCAGGTACGTGTACGGCCCCACATCGCACTTCGGGCCGATGATCGCCCCGTCGGCGGTGGTCACGCGAACCCGTGCAGCGGCGCCGATTTCGGTGTCGTAGAGGGTGCAATCGGGACCGACGACGGCGCCGGCTGCCACTGTGGTGCGTCCTTCGAGCCGCACGCCTTGAAGCAGGGTGACGTCGGGCTCGAGAGCGACCTCGGCGGACAGCCAGGTGGTCGCCGGGTCGACGATCGTGACCCCGGCGCGCATCGCGGCTTCCACCAGCCGCTGGTTGAGGCACGCGGCCGGCCGCGGCGAGCTGAACCCGGTCGTTGACGCCTGCCGTCTCCGCGGCGTCGTCCGCTTGACTGGCCTGCACAACCTCGCCGGCCTTCGACGAGCCAGCGCGACGACATCGGGCAGGTACTGCTCGCCCTGGGCGTTGTCGGTCGTCAGCTCACGCAGCGCGGCGCCGCAGCCGGCTGGCTGCGAAGACGTAGACCCCGGTGGCGACCTCGTTGATCTCGCGGGTGACGGCATCGGCGTCGCGTTCCTCGACCACCTTGCGCACCGGGCCTCCCCCGTCCTCGCGCACGACGCGGCCGTAGCCGGTGGGATCGTCGATCACCGCGGTGAGCAGGGTCGCGGCCGCGTGCTGCGCGGCATGCAGGTCGAGCAGGGCCGCGAGGGTCACGGTGCGCAGCAAAGGGGTATCGCCGGGAACCACGAGCACCGCGCCATCGGCGGCCAGCTCCGAGGCCTCGTCGAGTGACTCCACGGCGACGCGAACCGCGTGGCCGGTGCCGAGCTGCTGCTCCTGCACGACGGGGACGACACCGCTGCCCTCACCCGGCAGGCTCGCGGCGACCTGCTCACGCCCGGCTCCGATCACCACCGCGGTACGGGCGGCCCCCAGCGGAAGAGTGGCGGCGAGCACATGGCCGAGCATCGACCGGCCACCGAGCTCGTGAAGCACCTTGGGCAGCTGCGACTTCATCCGGGTGCCCTCGCCTGCTGCCAGCACGATCACGACCGCAGGAGGGGCGTCGGACACGGGCCGACTGTACCGGGACAGCCCTGCTGGGCTCCTGCGCCAGGATTCGAACCTGGTCCAGGTGAGTCAAAGTCACCGGTGCTGCCGTTACACCACGCAGGATTGGCACCGATCACGATGCCACGACATCGCGATGGCTGAAGGAGTCCCGGGCGTCGACCCTTTACCGATACCGTGGGTGGCACTTCCGGCAATCGTTTCTTGGCTTCGCCTTATGACAGGTGGTTACCTGCTTTGACGATCTCCGACCTGCCCCTCGCTTCCCGGCCTCCGCGTGCGACCCCGCAGCCATTGACCGCCGTCCCGCGCAGCCGGTTCAAGGCCCATGCCGAACAGGTGCTGCTGGCCGTGATCATCCTGGTCCCGCTGGCAGCCGTGGTCGCCGCGGTCCCGCTGCTGTGGGAGCGTTGGATCACCTGGCGTGACGTAGTCCTGATGGTCGTGCTCTACGCCATCACCGGTCACGGCGTCACGGTCGGTTTCCACCGCTACCTGACGCACGGGGCTTTCAAGGCCAAGCGGGCGCTGCGGGTCGCGCTGGCCGTCGCCGGAAGCATGGCGGTGGAAGGCCCGGTGATCCGCTGGGTCGCCGACCATCGCCGCCACCACGCGTACTCCGATGCCGAAGGCGATCCGCACTCCCCATGGCGTTACGGGGGGGATTCGTTCCGCTCTTGAAGGGGATGTTCCACGCCCACGTCGGGTGGCTGTTCGACACGGAGCAGACCGACCAGAAGCGCTTCGCGCCCGACTTGCTGGGTGACCGGCCGCTGGTGATCGTGCACAAGCTCTTCGGCGCGCTGACCGCCACCAGCCTGATCCTCCCGGCCGTCGTGGGCGGCTTGTGGGGCGGGTCATGGGAGGCCGGGCTGGAGGCGTTCTTCTGGGCGGGTCTGGTGCGCATCGCCGTCCTGCACCACGTCACGTGGTCGGTCAACAGCATCTGCCACACCGTCGGCAAGCGGCCGTTCAAGACCCGCGACCGCTCGTCGAACGTCTGGGCACTGGCGGTTCTCGGAATGGGCGAGAACTGGCACAACCTGCATCACGCCGAGCCGACCAGCGCGCGCCACGGGGTGCTGCGCGGACAGGTCGACAGCAGCGCCCGGCTGATCCAGGTATTCGAAAAGCTCGGCTGGGCGACGGATGTGCGCTGGCCCGATCCGGCGCGGCTCGCGCGGCTGGCCGTGCCCGTAGCGTCAGCCGGGTCGGCTTAGCCGACCACCCGAGCCCCCGGCACCGGGCCGTGAGCACACCGCACCAGCCGGGTCAGGCCCCTCCCGGCGAGCTCTGACGCGAGCCGTACGGCCTGCTCCGCGTCGCCGGCCAGGAAGGCGCACGTCGGCCCGGAGCCGCTGACCAGAGCCCCCACCGCGCCGAGTTCGGTTCCGGCTTCCAGGACCCGGCTCAGCGCGGGTCGCAACCGGAGGGCCGGCGGCTGCAGATCGTTCGCCATGGTCGCGGCGAGCGCGCTGGGGTCGCCCTGGCGTAAGGCCGCGAGCGTGTCGGAGTGCGACCAGAGCGCCGGGCGCGGCAGTTCGTCGCGATAGCGGTCGAGTTCGGCGTAGACAGCGGGCGTGGAGAGCTCTCCGTCCGCGATCGCGAAGACCCAGTGGTAGGTCCCCCGCGAGAGCACCGGTGTCAGGACGTCCCCGCGGCCGGTACCCAGCGCGGTGCCCCCGGCGAGGGAGAACGGCACGTCGCTGCCGAGCTCACGGGCCAGCCCTTCCAGATCACTGCGGCTCAGCGCCGTCCCCCAGAGGGCGTCGCAGGCGACCAGCGCCGCGGCAGCATCGGCACTGCCGCCCGCCATTCCGGCCGCAACGGGGATCGATTTGTGCAGGGCCATCCGCACCCCGGACACGACGCCGGCGCTGGCCGCCAGCAACCGGGCGGCCCGCACGGCGAGGTTGCTCTGATCGGCGGGTAGCACCCCAGCGCCTTCCCCCTCGACCGTGAGGGTAACGACGCCGGGATCGGCAAGCTCCGCGGTGAGCTCATCGTGCAGCGACACCGCCTGCAGCACCGTGCGCACCTCGTGGAATCCGTCGTCATCGAGGGATCCGACAGCGAGGTAGAGGTTGACCTTTCCGGGTGCCCGGACCGTCACCACCGCCGGTGTCATGGCTGGTCAATCTAGTGCCCCGCGCTGCCGATCAGGCTGAGGAACGCTGCTGGGCAATTCGGGAAAAGGCGTTCACGTCGAGCGCCTCACCCCGCAAGCCCGGGTCGATCCCCGCAGCGCGCAGCGTCCGCTCAGCCGCCGCTGCCCCGCCGGCCCAGCGAGCCAGGGCGGCCCGGAGCGTCTTGCGCCGCTGCGCGAACGCCGCGTCGATGACCTCGAAGGTCTGCTGCCGGTCCCCCGCGGGAGACTCGCGGCGTGCGAACGTGAGCAGCGCGCTGTCGACCCGCGGCTGTGGCCAGAACACGGTCCGCGGCACCGGCGCCGCCACCCGCGCGTCGGCATACCAGGCGAGCTTCGCGCTGGGCACGCCGTACACCCGGCTGCCCGGCGGGGCAGCCAGCCGCTGCGCCACTTCCGCCTGCACCATGACGACGCCGCAGCGGAGGTTTCCCAGCTCCTGGAGCAGGCGCAGCAGGATGGGGACAGCGACGTTGTACGGCAGGTTCGCGGCGAGCACGGTCGCGGTGTCGGGGATCGCGACGCGCAGCGCGTCGCCCGTCACGACCGTGAGCCTGGCCTCCGCCGAAGGCGCGTGGGCGGCCACCGTGTGCGGAAGCGCGGCCGCGAGCACGGGATCCACCTCGACGGCCGTGAGGTGCGCCCCGGCCTCGAGCAGTCCCAGGGAGAGCGAGCCCAGCCCGGGTCCGATCTCGAGCACCCGCTCCGCCGGGCCGAGGCCGGCCAGCCGAACGATGCGCCGCACGGTGTTGGGATCGACGAGGAAATGCTGCCCTCGCGACTTCACCGGCGCGACATCGAGCCGGGCGGCCAGCGCCCGCGTGTCGGCCGGCGAAAGCAGCGTCACCAGGCGCCGAAGACCCGGGTGGCCGTCGCGCTCACCGACGCCGCCAGCTCGTCCGCGGTCACCCCTTTCAGCTCCGCCATCGCCCGCAGGGTCAGCGCGACGAGGTTCGGCGCGTTGTGCTTGCCGCGATGCGGCACGGGAGTGAGGAACGGCGCGTCCGTCTCCACCAGCAGCCGGTCGAGCGGGGTGACGGCCAGGGCGTCGCGCAGCGTGCCGGCACTCTTGAACGTCACGTTGCCGGCGAAGGACAGCACGAACCGGCGCTCGCCGCACTCGCGAGCGAAGTTGGCATCGCCCGAAAAGCAGTGCAGGACCACGTGCTCGGGCGCGCCCTCGTCGTCCAGCACGCGCAGCACGTCCGCGTGGGCGTCACGATCGTGGATGACCAGGGCCTTGCCGGACGCCTTGGCCAGGGCGATGTGCCGGCGAAACGACTCCTCCTGCTGCGGGCGACCCGGCTCCTCGGTGCGGTAGTAGTCCAGCCCGGTCTCCCCGATGGCCCGCACCTGCGGCAGCTTCGCGAGCTCGCTGATCGCCTCGAGGTCGGCGTCAAGGTCCACCGACTCCGCAGCTTCGTTGGGATGCATCGCCACGGCCGCCACCACGCCCTCGTGCAGCGCAGCTGTCTCGGCGCACCACCGCGACGACGGTACGTCGATCCCGACCGTCACCACCCTGGGCACCCCGGCCAGCCGGGCCGCCGCCAACGCCTCCGCGACCGGAACGGCCAGCAGGTCGAGGTGACAATGACTGTCGACCGCCGGGACCGTCAGGGGCTCAGGCGGCGGGACGGGGGTCTCCTCACGGCTCACGTGTCCAGCCGCGGGAACAGGATCGGGCCCTTGCGCACGGTAGCCCCGGCCGGAAGGTGGTCGGTGGTCACCGCAGCGATACGCGCGTCAGCCAGTTCGCCGGGCGCGCCGAGGCTCTCCCACAGCAACTGACACGCCTTCGGCATGAACGAGACCAGCAGGACGGCGGCGGCTCGCAACGCGTCAGCGGTCGAGTAGAGCACGTCGTCGAGCTCCTGCGCCTGCGCGGGATCCTTGGCCAGCTTCCAGGGCTCGCGCTCGGTGACGTAACCGTTGACCGTCCGCACGAAGCCCATGACCGCCACCAGGGCGGCCTGGAAATCCAGCCGGTCCATGGCGGCGTCGGCCGTCGCCGCCGCCCCGGCGAGCCCCTTCTCCAGGCCGGGGTCGAGCTGCCCGGCGGGCAGCGAGCCCTCCCGGTAGCGCTCGACCATGCTGGTGAGCCGGCTCGCCAGGTTTCCGAGCTGATCGGCGAGCTCGCTCTGATAGCGCGCGCTCATCGACTCCCAGCTGAAGCTGCCGTCCTGCCCGTAGGTGATCTCGCGCAGGAAGTAGTAGCGGTACGCGTCGCTGCCGAAGTGGTCGGTGATCTGCTGCGGCGAGATGCCGTTGAGCTTGGTCTTGCTCATCTTCTCCCCGCCGACCAGCAGCCAACCGTTGGCGAAGACCATCTCGGGAAGCGGCAGCCCAGCGGCCATCAGCATGGCCGGCCAGATGACCGCATGGAAGCGCAGGATGTCCTTCCCGACCAGGTGAACGTCGGCCGGCCAGTACTCCTCACTACCCTCGACGGCCGTCCAGTAGTTCAGCAGCGCGTCGATCCACACGTAAATCACGTGCGAGGAGTCCCACGGCACGGTGATGCCCCAGTCGAACGTCGAGCGGCTCATCGAGAGGTCCGACAGCCCCCCCTCGACGAAGCGCAGCACCTCGTTTCGCGCGCTCTCCGGCTCGACCTTCAGCGTGCCGTCGCGATACGCCGCGAGCAGCCGATCCTGGTATGCCGACAGCCGGAAGAAGTAGTTGTCCTCCGAGAGCATCTCGACCGGCCGGGAGTGGATCGGGCACAGGTTGCCCGGCTGCACCAGCTCGCTCTCGACCTTGAACTCCTCGCACGCCACGCAATACGGCCCGGTGTAGGTGCCCTTGTAGATCTGGTCCCGGTCGTACAACCGCTGGACGAATTCCTGCACGCGCGTGGTGTGGCGCGGCTGGGTGGTGCGGATGAAGTCATCGTTGGCAGCGTCGATCGCACCGAGCATCGGAAGCCAGGCCGTCTCGACCATGAAGTCGCACCACTGCTGGGGGGTCATGTCGTGCTCGGCCGCCGCGCGCAGGATCTTCTCGCCGTGCTCGTCGGTGCCGGTCAAGAAGTGCACGCGCTCGCCGCGCTGACGGTGCCACCTGGTCAGTACGTCACCGGCCACCGTCGTGTAAGCGTGCCCGATATGGGGCGCATCGTTCACGTAGTAGATCGGCGTCGACACAAAGAACGCCTTCGTCATGCTCCTGAGGGTAGTGAGCGAGGCAAATGACCTGCCCCGCCGCGCATACGATCCGCTGCCCCGCAGGTGAGCGACGTTTTTCGGGCAAGCAGACAATCGCTTGCTTTAGCCCCCGGAAAGCACCGCATCGTCTGCTCGAAGCACGACCCCTGCCTCCGGGGAGGGCAGCGCATTGTGTGCGCTGCGCCGACCGTCACCTGCGCGGTGGCTGCTCGGTGGCCAACCGGACGGCGCGCTGCAAGGCCAGATGGTCACGGTCGCGCGGGTGCCAATCCAGGCAGCAGTCGTCGGTGCCCGCAATGCGGATGAGGACCGGCTCGGGCGCGTCGGGCCGGCAAAGGTCCAGGGAACTCGACCGGGAAAGAAAGCCGGCGAACTGCGGGGCGCGGCGAACGACGACGTCGGTGCCGTCGGTGGCGTCGCCGGCGGGCAGCCCGTGAGTGACCGTGACTCCCTCGCGCAGATCGGCTGCGGTGAGCGCAAAGGGCTCGACCATCCCGGCCGCCGCCAGCCACGCGCGAATGTCATCGACGGGCTGCTCGCCGACGAACCACAGGTCGAGCTCCAGGACTCGCACGCAGGCCCCGTGAAGGCGAGCTGCAGCCTTGCCCGTCACGATCACGTGCCGGGAATCCGGCACGGACTCCGCGATGTCGACGATCGCGTCCCGGAAGGGAAAGTCGAGCCGGTCGAGGGCGGGCAGCCGGAGCAGATCGCGTGTGGGAGCGTCTTCGAGCCCGGGCTCCGGCACCAGGGACCACCGCAGGCGCAGCCCGCAGCCGGCCAGCAAGCGCTCGAGGGTGCCGACGCTCGGGGAGCGCAGGCCACTCTCGTAGCTGCTGATCACCTGCCGGGTGACGCCGGCCCGCTGCGCGACCTCTGCCTGGGTCAGCCCGGTCATCCACCGGGCGTCGCGAATCAAGCGAGCGCTGCTGTTTTCTTCCGTCATCCACCGGATTCTCGGGGGCAAGGAGACTCAGGAGCGTTTGTCCACAGCCCGGGCCGCGAGCACCGCGTCGTAGACCTCGCGGCGCGGCACCCCGGCGGTGCGGGCGACATCCGTCATCGCGGCCTTACGGTCCAGGCCGGCGGCCTCCCGCGCTACCACCATCGCGGCGAGATCGCTGGCCGCGGGCGGCTCGGGTTCCGGCGCTCCGGCGACCACCAGGGTGATCTCACCGCGCACCTCACGCTCAGCGGCCCACGCCACGAGTCCGGCGAGGGGAAGGCGGACCACCTCTTCGTAGGTCTTGGTGAGCTCACGGCAGAGCACGGCCGGGCGATCGTCACCGAAGCTGTGCGCGAGTTCCGCGAGAGAGCGGCCGATCCTGCGGGGAGACTCCAGCAGCACGAGCGTGCGCCGTTCAGTGGCCAGCAAGTCGAGCCGGGCCCGGCGCTCGCCGGCCCCCCGCGGCAGGAATCCCTCGAAGACCCACCGGTCCGACGCGAGCCCCGACACCGCCAGGGCCGTCGTCACCGCCGACGGTCCGGGCACCGCGCGGATCGGGACGCCCGCCGCGGCCGCCGCCCGCACCAGCCGGTACCCCGGATCGGAGATCGCCGGCATGCCCGCGTCGGTGATGAGCGCGACCGTGCTTCCCGCGAGCATCCGCTCGACGAGCTGTGGCACGCGGGCACGTTCGTTCGCCTCGTAGTACGACAGCACGTCACCGGTGATGCGGATGCCGAGGTCAGAGGCGAGCCGACGCAAACGGCGCGTGTCCTCGGCGGCGACGATGTCGGCGGATTCCAGCGTCTCCCGCAGCCGAGGGGACCCGTCGCCGGGGTTGCCGATCGGCGACCCGCACAACACCAAAGCGCCTATGGTCACGTCCCCCACGCTCCGCAGTCTTACGCTGTCACGCAATGACCGCGACGCTCGCCCCGCCGCCGGTGCCTCCCATCGCACGCCGTCCGATCCCAGCGCTGCGCCCTCCGCCGCTGCAGGACAGGCTGGCCGGGTGGCTCTGGCCGCTGGCGATTACCGTGCTGGCCGGCGTGCTGCGCTTCTACCGGATCACGCTCCCGCCGGCGATCGTGAACGGCAAGCCGAGCTACACGTTCGACGAGGTCTACTACACGGTCGACGCGCACTCGCTGCTGCAGTTCGGCGTCGCGCGCGGTGAGCACTGCGTCGGTCCGGGCCTGGCCGTCCACCCGCCGCTCGGCAAGTGGTTCATGGCCATCGGCGAGTGGATGTTCGGCTACATCGACTGCGCAGGCCATCCGCACGGCAACCCGGCGCTCGGCTGGCGATTTTCCGCAGCCGTCTTCGGCACGCTCGCGGTGCTCATTCTGGCCCGCACCGCGCGACGGATGTTCCGCAGCACCGTCATCGGCTGCCTCGCCGGCCTGCTGATGGCCCTCGACGGCCTCGAACTGGTGCATTCGCGGACCGGGCTGCTCGACATCTTCCTGATGTTCTGGATCGTCGCGGGCCTGGGCGCCATCGTCCGCGATCGTGACTGGGGACGCGAACGGCTGGCCGAGAATCTCCCGCTCGGTTTCTGGCGCCCCTGGCGTCTGGTCGCCGGCATCTGCTTCGGGGCGTCCCTCGCGACCAAGTGGACCGGCTTGTACCCACTCATCGCGCTCAGCGCGGTCGTGCTCGCCTGGGACATCGGGGGCCGGCGAAGCTCGGGCGCCGCCCGTCCGGTCCGAAACGCCCTCAGAAAGGACGGCGCGGGCTGGGTCACCAACTTCATCATCGTGCCGAGCGTTGTCTACACCGCGTCGTTCACCGGGTGGTTCGTCACCCATTACGGCTACTTGCGCAACGACTACGGAAAAGGCGCCTACAACACCTGGCGTGCCTGGTGGCACTGGCACATGTGGGCGCTGAACTTCCACGAGCATCTCGACACCCGCCATCCCTACCAGTCCGACAGCCCGTTCCAGTGGCTCGTGCAGGGGCGCCCGACGCTGTTCGCCTACACGTCGACCCCCCACGGTGCGCATTGCTCGGCGCTCAACGGCTGCTCGCAGACCGTCCTGGATCTGGGCAGCCCTGCCATCTGGTGGCCGGCCCTCCTCGCGATCCTCGGGTGCATCTGGCTGTGGATCGGACGCCGCGACTGGCGCGCCGCGCTGATCCTCGTGGGCGTCGTCTGCGACATCGTGCCGTGGTTGCCCTACCCCAGCCGCACCAAGTTCGACTTCTACGCGCTGCCGATGCTGCCGTTCCTGATCCTCGGGCTGTGCGCCATGGCCGGCCTGGCGCTGGGGCAACGCACCGACTCCGAACGAAGGCGCCTGTGGGGCGCGATGTCCGTCGGCTTCTACGCGATGGTGGTCATCGTCTGCTTCGCGTACTTCTACCCGATCTGGACCTACGTGCGGATCCCTTACAACGCGTGGCAGAACCGGATCTGGTTCCCCGGCTGGTTCTGATCAGTGACTGCGCTGTTTCAGTTGACCTGACGCCCGGCCTGCGCCCAGTAGGTCGCGCGCAGCGCCTTCTTGTCGGGCTTGCCGAGCGCCGATACCGGGATCGAGTCGGCGAAGTCGATGCTCTTGGGGCTGTGGTGGGCGCCCTTGCGCTCCTTCACGAGCGCGGCAAGTTCCGCTTCGGTGACGTCCGAACCGGGACGGCGCACGATGACGGCCTTCACCGCCTCGCCCCACTTCTCGTCGGGGACGCCGATCACCGCCGCCGCGGCCACGCCCGGATGCGAGGACAGCACGTCCTCGACCTCACGCGGGAAGATGTTGAACCCGCCCGAGATGATCATGTCCTTCTTGCGGTCGACGATGTAGAGGAAGCCCTCGTCGTCGCGGCGCGCGATGTCGCCGGTATGCAGCCAGCCGTGCGCGAAGAGCTCAGCGGTCTGCTCCGGCTTCTTCCAGTAGCCGGCGGATGACAGGGTCCCCCGCACGCAGATCTCCCCGGGCTCCCCGTCGGGACCTCGTTGCCCTCCTCGTCGAGCAGCGCGACCCGCACCCACGGGACCGGGCGCCCGCACGAGGCCAGCTTCTGCAGGTTCTGCGGGTCGTGATCCTCCTTGCGCAGCACCGTGATCGTCATCGGGCATTCGGCCTGCCCGTAGAACTGGAAGAAGATCGGTCCGAGCTTCTTGATGGCCTCGGCAAGCCGGGTGGGCGACATGGCAGCGGCACCGTAGAAGACGGTTTGCAGGCTGGAGAGATCTGTCTTGTCGAAGTCCGGGTGGTCCATCAGGACGTAGAGCATCGTCGGCACGAGCATGATCGACGTGATCTTGTACTTCTCGATCGCCGCCAGCACCTTGCCGGGCTCGAACCCTGGCAGCACCACCATCGAGCCGCCGTGCAACAGCACCGGCACGAAGAACGCCGCGCCGGCGTGCGAGAGCGGGGTGCAGATCAGGTGGCGCACCTCGGAGGGCCACTGCCACTCGGCCATCTGGATCTGGGTCATCGTGATGCCGGCGCGATGGGTGCCCATCACGCCCTTCGGCTTGCCGGTCGTCCCGCCGGTGTAGGCGAGGCCGGTCACGTCATCAGGATCGATCGTCGGCACGACGAGCTTGCCGGGGGTGAAGCCGGCAGCGAGTGCGGTGATGTCGGTGCCGCCCTCGATCTCGCCGAACGCCAGCACGGTGCGCAGGGTCGGCACGCGTTCGCGAAGGGCCGCGGCCCGCTCGGCGAAGCTCGGATCGATGAGCAGGGTCTCGACCTCAGCGTCCTCGATCACGTACGCGTGGTCGTCCAGCGAGCCCAGCGGGTGCAGCGCCGACGTGCGGCAGCCGGTCACCTGGTTGGCGCCCATGGCAAAGAGCACCTCGGGACGGTTGTGCGACAGCACCGCGATCCGGCTGCCCTGCGTCAGCCCCACCTTGGCGAAGGCCTGCGTGTAGCGGCTGATCTGCTCGTAGACCTCGCGGCCGGTGAGCCCCCGGTCACCGAGGTACACGCAGGGCGAGTCCTTGCTGCGCTCCAGACCCGCGAGCAGCAGATGGGGAACGAAAACCGGCTCGTGGGCCGCCTGGAGCAAACCGTCCATGCTCATGTGCTGCGGATCCCTCAGCGCTCGTACAGCGCGCGCTTGGGGCAGGAGTTGATCGCGCGACGAACTTTCTCCTCCTCGCCGGCGGGCACCTCGGCCTGCAGGATGTGCAAGTTGTCCTCGTCGTCCAGTTCGAAAATTTCCGGCGCGATGCCGCAGCAAATGGCGTTGGCCTCGCACTCGTCCGGAAGCACCTCAACGCGCATGGTTCGTCCTCTCGTGATGGCTCATTCGGTTGCCAATCGCTTGCATTGTGACCTGACCCGCGACGCGGGCTGGTGGCGGGTCAATCGCCGGTCAGCAGGGCGGCCATCCGCTCGGTAGTGGCGATCCATTCCTCGACGATGTCGGCGACGACCTCGCGCGCCGGGCGCACCCGATCGACCCGCCCGATGATCTGGCCCGCGGGCGAGCCGGCGAACTCCCGGCTGCGGGCCCGCGTCCACCGGCGTGCCCCCTCGCCGAACAGGATGCCCTGCAGCGGCATCGGGAGCGGATCGGGAGTGTCCGGCCGCTCCCAGGCCTCGGTCCACGTGGTACGGATCTGGCGGGCCGGCTTGCCGGTCATCGAACGCGAGCGGATGGCGTCGCGCGGACCGGCGGCGAGCAGGTTCTCGACGGCCTCCGGCTGCGACGTTCGCCTCGGCGACGGTCAGCCAGATCGACCCCGTCCAGGCGCCCTGCGCGCCCAGCGCCAGCGCAGCCGCCATCTGCCGGCCCGTCCCGATGCCTCCGGCGGCGAGCACCGGCACATCCGGCCGACGGCGTCGATGACCTCGGGGACGAGGACCATCGTCGAGATCTCGCCGCAGTGGCCGCCGGCCTCCGTGCCCTGGGCGACGATCACGTCGACCCCGATGTCGACGTTCTTCTCGGCGTGCCGCGGGCTACCGGACAGCGCCCCGACCAGCACACCCTGCGCGTGCGCCTGCTCGATCGACGTACTCCGGCGGCGGGCCCGAGCGCGTTCACGATCATCCGCGCCGGGTGCTTCAGGGTCACCTCGACCTGGCCGCGGGCCCTCGGCGTCGACGTTCAGCCCGGCGGCCTTCATCCGCACCGGCGCTGCCTCCGTCGCCAGCGGAGGGATCCCGTGCTCATCGAGCAACTGCGCCACGAACGCCCGATGCTCGGCGGGGATCATCTCCGTCAGGCTGGCCAGGCTCGCCGCCTCCCCGCCGCCCTGGCCGATGTACTTGGCGGGCATCGCGAAGTCGACGCCGTAGGACGGCCTCCGATGTGCTCGTCGATCCAGGACAGCTCGACCTCGAGCTGCTCGGCGTCGAACGCGAGCGCTCCGAGCACGCCCGAAGCCGCCGGCCTTGCTGACCTCGACCACGACGTCGCGGCAGTGCGAGAACGCGAAGAGCGGGAACTCGATGCCGAGCTGGTCGCAGATGGGAGTGCGCACCGCGGGCCTCATTTCTGCCGGTCTGCCGATCGTGAGCCTCGTTTATATCCCCGCTAGATTCGGCGAATGCCGATTACACCGCCCAGCATCGGGGCGCTGGTCCAGGACAGCGCCATCCGGTTCGCCTCGCTGGAAGCGCTCGCGTTCGGCGCGACGCGCTTCACCTTCGCCGAGCTCGGCGAGAAAGTGAAGGAAGCCGCCGCCGCGTCGATCGCGTCCGGGATCGAACCCGGTGACCGTGCCGCCATCTGGGCACCGAACCGGGTGGAGTGGGTGATCGCCGCCCTGGGCCTGGTGTCAGCCGGCGCCGCGCTGGTCCCGCTGAACACGCGCTTCAAGGGCGAGGAGGCGGGCTACGTGCTGGCCCGCAGCTCCGCCAAGCTGCTCGTGGTGGCCGACGGCTTCCTCGGTGCCGACTACTCCGGGATGCTCGCGGCCGCGACCGCTCAGACACCCGAGCTGAAGACGATCGTCTCGCTGGCCGACTCCCCCGCGCCTGGAACGCTCGGGTTCTCGCAGTGGCTGGCCTCCGGCTCGTCGGTAGCGGCGGCCCAGGTGGACGCCCGCATCGCGGCGATCGGCCCGGACGACGTGAGCGACGTCTTCTTCACCTCGGGGACGACCGGCAAGCCCAAGGGCGTCGTCGTCACGCACTACCAGACCATGCGGGTCTTCCACACCTGGAGCGAGATCGTCGGCCTCGCCGAAGGTGATCGCTACCTGGTGGTCAACCCGTTCTTCCACACGTTCGGCTACAAGGCCGGGATCATCGCGTGCCTGCTGCGCGGGGCGACGATCCTGCCCGAGCCGGTGTTCGATGTTCCGGCGGTGCTGGCGCGGGTCGCCGAGGAGAAGGTGACCGTGCTACCCGGCCCGCCGACGCTCTACTCCTCCATCCTCGACGGGCCCGACCGCAGCGGCCTGGACCTGAGCTCGCTGCGGCTGGCGGTCACGGGCGCGGCCAGCGTCCCGGTTCGGCTCATCGAAAGAATGCGCGCAGAGCTCACGTTTCGTACCGTGCTGACCGCCTACGGGCTCACCGAGTCCACCGGCACCGTCACCATGTGCCGACAGGACGATGACGCTCTGACGGTCGCGACCACGTCCGGGCGGGCCATTCCCGACACCGAGGTGATCGTGGCCGACGCCGACGGAAACAGCCTTCCCGCCGGGGAAGCCGGCGAGGTCCTGGTCCGCGGCTACAACGTGATGCGCGGGTACTTCGACGACCCGGCGGCCACGGCCGAGGCCATCGACTCAGGCGGGTGGCTGCACACCGGCGACATCGGCGTGCTCGACGAGCGCGGCTACCTGCAGATCACCGACCGGCTCAAGGACATGTACGTCGTCGGCGGCTTCAACGCCTATCCCGCCGAGATCGAGCAGGCGCTGTCCGGGCACGACGCCGTCAGCGAGGTCGCCGTCATCGGGGTGCCGGACGAGCGGATGGGCGAGGTCGGCAAGGCGTACGTCGTCACCCGGCCGGGCACCTCGCTGGAACCCGGCGAGCTCATCGGCTGGGCGCGCGAGCGGCTCGCCAATTACAAGGTCCCCCGCTTCGTCGAGGTCGTGACCGAGCTGCCGCGCAACGCGGCGGGCAAGGTACGCAAGGGTGACCTGCGGGCGCAGGGGCCCGGCGCGTCCTAGCGCAGCACCTGGACCTGACATGCCGTCAGATGCGGGCTAGGCTGCGACGATGGAGGAGTTCCCGAAGATCATCTCGGTGGATGACCACGTGGTCGAGCCGGCGAACCTGTGGCAGGACCGCTTGCCGCAGAAGTACCGCGAGGCCGGCCCGCAAGGTGGTGCTCGCGCCGCCTGGCGATGTCAAGTTCGTCGGCGGCAAGCTGACCGTCGGGATGGGCGAGCCGGGTAGCGCCCCCGATGTCGCGTGGTGGATGTATGAGGATCTGCGCCGTCCCTTGATGCGGCTCGACGCTGCGGTCGGCTACGACCGCGACGATGTCGACCTGCGGCTGGTCAGCTACGACGAGATGCGTCCGGGTGCGTTCGAGCGTGCCGGAGCGCCTCGAGGACATGGATGTCGAACTGGATCGAGTCCTCGCTGTGCTTCCCGACGTTCCCGCGCTTCTGCGGCCAGACGTTCCTCGAGGCGCAGGACAAGGACGTCGCCCTGGCGTGCGTGAAGGCCTACAACGACTGGATGGTCGAGGAGTGGTGCGGCGACCCGTCCGGCCGGCTCATCCCGCTGATCATCGTTCCGCTGTGGGACGCCGGGCTCGCGGGCGAGGAGGTCCGGCGTAACGCGGCCCGCGGCGTGCGCGCCGTCTGCTTCTCGGAGATCCCGCCGCTACCTCGGGCTCCCGTCGATCCACGACCCGAACAACTACTGGGACCCGTTCTTCGCGGGCCTGCGCCGAGACCGGCACCGTCATCAACATGCACATCGGCTCGTCGTCGAAGATGCCCTCGACGTCCGCCGACGCCCCGGCCGCGGTGGGCTCGACCCTGACGTTCGCCAACTCCGCGTACTCCCTGGTCGACTGGCTGATGAGCGGCACGTTCACCCGCTTCCCGAAGCTGCAGATCGCCTACTCCGAGGGTCAGATCGGCTGGATTCCCTACGTCCTGGCCCGTGCCGACACGGTGTGGGAGGAGAACCGCGGCTGGGGCGGCGTGGCGGACAAGGTCACGGAGCCGCCGAGCGAGCATCTTCCGCCGCCACGTCTACGGCTGCTTCTTCGACGACCCGCACGGCCTGAAGGCGCTCGACGAGATCGGCGCCGACCGGGTCACGTACGAGAGCGACTACCCGCACTCGGACAGCACGTGGCCCAAGACCCGCCACATCGCCGAGGAGCAGATGAAGGACCTCGACCGCGCGACCATCGAGATGATCGTCCGCGGCAACGCGATCACCATGCTCGGGCTGACCCCCGAAGGCCGCTGGGCCCGCTAACGCTCGACTGGCGAACGGTCGACAGGACATGAAAGGCAAGCCCGCATGCTCGACTACCTGATCCGTGGTGGCACGCTCGTCGACGGCACCGGCAGCCCCGGCGTGAAAGGCGACCTGGGGGTGCGGGGCGGCCGCATCGTCGCCGTCGGCGGCACCATCGACGAGGCAGCCGCCGAGACGCTCGACGCTGACGGCCTGGTCGTCTCCCCCGGCTTCGTCGATGTCCACACGCACTACGACGCGCAGCTGTTCTGGGACCCGTACGCGACCCCGTCGAACGTGCACGGCGTCACCACCGTCCTTGGTGGCAACTGCGGCTTCACGCTCGCGCCGCTGCACGCGAAGGACGCCGACTACCTGCGCCGGATGATGGCGAAGGTCGAGGGCATGCCGCTGGCGGCGCTGGAGACCGGTGTCGACTGGAAGTGGGAGACGTTCGGCGACTACCTCGATCTGCTCGACGGCAAGATCGGGCTGAACGCCGCGTTCCTCGTCGGCCATTGCGCGCTGCGCCGTTACGTCATGGGCGAGGACGCCATCGGCAACGAGGCGACCCCCGAGCAGATCGAGGAGATGGTGCGCGTCTTGCACGCCTCCATCGAGGCCGGCGCCATCGGCTTTTCCACCACGCTCTCGTCCACCCACTCCGACGGCGACGGCAAGCCGGTCGCGTCGCGCTGGGCGAGCAAGGACGAGCTGATCGCGCTGTGCAAGGCGACCGGCGAGCACGAGGGCACCCTGCTCGAAGGCATCGTGCAGGGCTGCCTCGACAAGTTCTCCGACGACGAGATCGAGCTGCTGGCCGACATGTCGGCCGCTGCCGGACGCCCGCTGAACTGGAACGTCCTCACCATCGACGGCCGCACGCCCGAGAAGGTCGTCCACCAGTTGAAAGCGTCGGCCCGGGCGCGCGAGAAGGGCGGGCGGGTGGTCGCGCTGACCATGCCGACCCTCGTCCCGATGAACATGAGCTTTCGCACGTTCTGCGCGCTGAACCTGATCCCCGGCTGGGGCGACGTCCTCGGGCCTGCCGATCCCCGAGCGCATCGCGGCGCTGAAGGACCGGGCCACCCGCGACGAGATGCTGCGCCGGGCCAACAGCCCCGAGGCGGGCGTCTTCCGCCGGCTCGCCGACTTCAGCCGCTACGTCATCGGCGACACCTTCTCCGCGCAGAACGAGGGCCTGAAGGGTCGCAAGGTCGCCGACATCGCCGCCGAACGCGGCGACGCCGATCCCTTCGAGACGCTCGTGAACATCGCCGCCGCCGACGAGCTCAAGACGGTGCTGTGGCCGATGCCGACCGACAACGACCCGAGCTCGTGGGGCCTGCGCGCCGAGACACTGGGACAACCCCGACGTCGTCCTCGGCGGCTCCGACGCCGGCGCTCACCTCGACCGGATGGCCGGCGCCCCGTATCCCGACCCGCTTCCTCGGTGACTGCATCCGCGGCCGCAAGCTGCTCCCGCTCGAGCGGGCCGTCCAGATGATGACCGACGAGCCGGCCCAGCTTTTCGGGCTGCGCGAGCGCGGGCGGCTGGCCGAGGGCTACTGGGCCGACATCGCCGTCTTCGATCCCGAGACCGTCACCTCCGACGACGTCACCCTGGTGCACGACCTTCCCGGCGGCTCCGGCCGGCTCACCGGCGGGTCGCAGGGCATGGTGCGCGTGCTGGTCAACGGCACCGAGATCGTGCGTGACGGCAAGGCCTCCGGCGCGCTACCCGGCACGCTCATGCGGTCCGGCCGCGACACCGTCTCGGTCAACACCCACTAGCTCCGCACGTCCGCACGGCGCCGTTCCGTCAGCGGTGCGTATGCACGCCCGCGGCAGAGTTCAAGGCGAACTCGACACCGATGAAGACGGCCCAGAGCACCAGAGCAACGACGACGGCGCTGACGACAAAGACCGGCAGCAGGGTCAGCCATTTGCGATAGGCGCGCGCATCAGGGCCCTGCTCCAAGAGGCGCTGGAGCGGCACGTCGACGACGGGCAGGTAGTACGGGGAATGCACGGCCATGGCGCGATCATGCGACCGACCGCGTGATTTCCGCGCCAGGCGACGCTCGAATCCCTGCGTGTCGCCTCAGCGATGGGCGAAGCGAGCCGCCATCGCGACCGCGATAAACGCTGTCAGCACCGGCACCACGGCGAGCGCGACCGGCAGCGAGGTGGCCGATGCCAGCTGGCCGATGAGCGGCGGGCCGCACACGAAGCCGGCCCAGCCGCAGGCCGACACCGCCGCGATGCCCGATGAGGGCGGGATGCCCGCCAGCCCACCGGCAGCGCTGAAGACTGTCGGGACGACGGTGGCGACCCCGCCGCCAAGCGCCGCCAGCCCGATCAGCGCGACGACCACGTTGCCGCTGAGCAGCCCGGCCGCGAAGCCGGCAGTCGCCGCGCCGCAGAGCGCCGACACGACCCGCCCGGCGCCGCGGCGGGCGATCAGCGCATCGCCTCCGAGCCGCACCAGCACCATCGCCGCTGCGAAGCACGCGTAGCCGAGGCTCGCCACCACCGCGGCCGCTCCGAGCGAGTTGCGCAGGTAGACCGCTGACCAGTCGGCCGCTGCTCCCTCGCACAGCATCGACGCGAACGCGATCGCCGCCAGCAGCAGGATGGTCCGCGGCCAGCGCCGCACCGGCAGCCGAGCCGCCTTGTGCTCCGGATCGGCGTGCTCGTCCGGCAGCCGCAGCGCCCATCCGACGAGCGGAAGCGCCGCGATGCCAAGGATCAGCAACTGGACCGACAGCGAGAGCCCAATGCCCACGCCCAGCGCACCGGCACCCGCCCCGGCGAGCGCCCCGAGGCTCCACCGGCCGTGCATCCCGGACATGATCGGCCCGCCGGCGGCGCGCTGGCAGGCCACCGCCTGCGTGTTCATCGAGACGTCGAGGATGCCCTGGAACGCGCCCCACACCAGCAGCGCCACGAACAGCCCCGGCGCCGACGTCGCGAGCCCGATGAAGGGTCCACTCGCGCAGTAGCCCACCAGGCAGACGACGATCATGCGCCGGGTCCCCACCCGCGGGAGCAGCCAGGCGCCGAGCGCCATCGCGGCGATCGACCCCACGGGAGTCGCGAGCAGCACCAGGCCCAGTCCACCGTCGGACAGCCCGACCCGGGCCTTCACGCGCGGGATGTGCGCCGCCCAGGAGGCGAAAAGCAGCCCGTGGACGAAGAAGACCGCCCCCACGGTGCGCCGGTCGGGCATTCGCGCGCCAGCCGGACGGGCGGCCGCCCGGGCGCTCGGCATACTGGCGACGCTACGGCCGTTTCCACCCGATATGCCAACGACGACCGCACTGACGCCCGAGCACCGCGAGTTCCTGCTGGCAGGCACCCGCACCGCCAAGCTCGGCTACACCGCCGCCGATGGCCGTCCGCTCATCGCGCCCGTCTGGTTCACCGTCGACGGCGACGACATCACGTTCTGCACCGGCGCCGCCACCGCGAAAGGTCGTGCGCTGCAGCGCGATCCGCGGGTCGTCGTCTGCGTCGACCTCGAAGCGCCGCCGTACGCGTTCATCCAGGTCCAGGGCATTGCCGAACTCTCCAGCGACGTCGCCGAGGCCCGCCGGATCTCCACCATCGTTGGCGCCCGCTACATGGGCGCCGAGCGCGCCGAGGAATTCGGCGCGCGCAACGGCGTCCCGGGCGAGTTCACCGTCCGGGTCAAGGCCACCAAGGTCATCTCGGTCCTCGACGCGACTGCCTGACGAGCGTCAGAAGGTACTCAGAAGGTGATGACCCCACGCGCGAGCTTGCCCTCGTGCATGTCCTCGACGACGGTGAGGAAGTTCTCCATCGGGTAGACCTTCGGACCATCCGGTCGAGGTCGAGCAGGCCCTTCTTGTAGATGTCGACGATCACCGGGATGTCCTTCTGGGCGCGCACGCCGCCCGCCCGGCTGCCGATGATCCCGCGGTCGACCTGGGTGAGGTGGGTGATCGGCATCGCGTAGGTCACGCCCGGCGCCGGAACGCCGACCTGCACGCAGATGCCACCCCAGTCCAGGCAGCGCACCGCCGGAGTCGGTCACCGCAGGATGGCCGACGCACTCGAACGACCAGTTGACCCCGCCGCCGCCGAAGGGGCCCTCGTCCGCCGTGTCCGACCACGGCATGCAGCTCGCGGATCTTCGCGACGGCGTCTTCCTTGCTCGCGTCGATGAAGTGCGTCGCTCCGAGCTCGAGCGCGAGCTCGCCCTTCGACGCCACGGTGTCGACGGCGACGATCATGCCCGGCCGCCTTGATGCGCAGCGCCTGGATGACCGACAGGCCGACCCCGCCCGCCCCGAAGACGGCGCGTCTTATCGCCGGGCTGCACGTTGGCCCGGTTGAAGACCGAGCCCATACCGGTCACCACGCCGCAGGCGATCAGGCACGCCGAGGTGAGCGGCACCTCCTTGTCGATCGGGACCGCCTGCACCTCCTTGATGATCGTCATCTCGGCGAAGGACGAGGTGGCCGCGAAGTTGCCGCCGGGGACGCCGCCGACGGTGAACGATCTCGCGTGCGGTTGCCGATGGACTGCTTGCACCAGGTGGGGTTGCCGACGTGCAGCGATCGCAGATCCCGCAGTTCGAGACGGTGGCGATGACGATGTGATCGCCCGGCTTGGTCCGGGTGACCTGAGAGCCGACCGCCTCGACGATGCCGGCACCCTCGTGGCCCATCACCGATGGCGCCGGCCAGGGGATGGTGCCGTTGACGACGCTGACGTCGCTGTGGCAGACCCCGGCAGCCGCGACGCGCACGAGGACCTCGTTGGGGCCGGGCCCACGGACCTCCACGTCGTGACGGATCTCGGCGGTGGTCCCGTTGAACACGATGGCGCGCACGGCTGGCTACCTCTCTCGATGAGTACTGCAGAGTCCCGAACGATCGGGGCTCAGCTGGGCCACATAATGCTCTGGAGCTCGCTGTAAGCGTGAAGGCCGAACACGCCGCCGTCACGACCGACACCGCTCATCTTGAACCCACCGAACGGCGTCTCGAAATTGCGCTGCGCGGTGTTGATGCCGACGTTGCCGGTACGCAGCTGGTTGGCCACCCGGTAACCCCGCGACGTGTCAGCGGTGTAGACGTAGTCGTAGAGCCCGTACGGGGTGCCGTTGGCAAGCTCAAGAGCCTCGTCATCGTCATCAAATGTCAGCACGACGACGACCGGTCCGAAGAACTCTCCTTGCGCCGCCGGGTTGTCCGGCGCGACCCCGGTGAGCAACGTCGGCTTCACGTAGAAGCCCTTGTCGAGATCGGGACGGCCACCGCCGGCGACCAGTTCGGCGCCGGCGCTCGTCGCCTCGGAGATCATCGCCTCCACCCGGCCGCGCTGCACGCCGGTGATGACGGGACCGACCACGGTGTCGGCCGCCACCGGGTCGCCGACCTTCAGCGCGCCGGCGTAACCCGACAGCTTGCCGATCAGCTCATCGCGCTTGCTGCGGTGCACGAGCACCCGGGTCGGCGCGGTGCAGATCTGCCCGGAGTGGAAGGTCCAGGTGCTGGCGATCCCGGTCACCGCGAGGTCGACATCGCCGTCCTCGAAGACGATCGCCGCCCCCTTGCCACCGAGCTCGAGCAGCTGGCGCTTCATGCCGTCACCGCAGGCCGTAGCGATGATGCGGCCTACCGCGGTGCTGCCGGTGAAGCTGACCATGTCGACGTCGGGCGAGGTGGTGAGCGCCGCGCCGGCCGCAGCGCCCGACCCACCGACAATGTTCACGACGCCCGGCGGGATGCCCGCCTCGAGCAGCAGCTCCCCGAACCGCAGGATGTGCAGCGGGTCCTGAGGGGCGGGTTTCGCGATGACCGTATTGCCCATGGCGAGCGCCGGAGCCATCTTGCCGGCGAGGTTCACCAGCGGGAAGTTGTAGGAGGTGATGCAGGCGACCACGCCGACCGGCTGGCGCACCGCAACCGCACCGATCAGGCCGCCAGGAGCGAGCGGGGTCGCGTTCATCAGGGACGGCGGGAGCGGGATCGTATTCGAGAGCATCGCGTCACGGGCGTAGCGCCGGAACCGGTCGACGGCCACCGGAACCTGCATGGTCGACGCGACGCGCATGGTCGCGCCCGTCTCCGCCTGCAGCAGCGGAACGATCTCCTCGCCGTGCTTGACGAGCAGATCAGCCACCCGCTCGAGGATCCCGGCGCGATGCTCCGGGGTCGTGCGCGACCAGCTCTTGAACGCCTGCCGTGCGGACGCGGCCGCGTCCAGCGCCTGCTGGACGCTCGCCTCAGGTGCCTGCCCGATGACCGCTTCGGTCGCCGGATTGACGACGTCGTAGTGACCGCCCCCAGGCTCGACCCACTCACCGTCGAGCAGCAGCCGACCGGGCTCCACCGCAAGCGACATGACGCTCCGTCCTGGGGATAGCGGGATGACCTGACGCTCCGTCAGATTATCGCGCCCGGATTGCTAGGCCGGAGCGGCCTTGCGCAGCAGGAAGCTCATGATCTGCGTGACCACCAGGGCGCCCGAGTCGTCCGTCAGATCCGTACGCACCTTGACCACGGTCATGGTGGCGCCGCCCTTGCCCTCCTTGACCGAGACATCCTCGACGACGCCGGATGAATGCAGCCGCATGCCGACCAGGACCGGCGCGTGGTAGCGGAACTCCTGCTCCCCGTGCAGCAGCAGGCCGCCGTCACGGCGCAGGTCGGCCAGCACCGAACCGAGGTCCGCAGCCTCCGGATCGGGCGCCGGCTGATCCTCGGCGAGCGCACCCCAGTAGCCGGCGACGAACGGGAACGTCGGCGGCACCGGGACAGCGGCAAATCCGGCGGCTTGGGCAGCAGCCGCCGACGCGTAGATCGGGCTCGTGGCGTGCACGGCTTCGGCGAAGCGGGCCACCGGGCCGCGCTCGACGACGATGACGGACTCGGGCATCTTGCGGCCGAGCAGGTCTTCGGCGGACATGTCAGCGGCCTTCCGTTGAAGGAGCAGCAGCGCGCGACGCCAGCGTGGCGCTGGCCTCTCCGCTGATGACGGTGACCCCCTGGTCAGTGACCAGGTCGCAGCGCAGGTCGACCGACCCGTCGTGGACGGCCGTGATGGAGATCTTCGTTTGCAACACGTCGCCGGGCCACGCCTGCTTGGTGAAGCGCACCGCGTAACGGGTCAGCGTGCCCTCGCCCACGTAGTCCGTCAGCGCGGACGCCAGCAGCCCGGCCGAGAACATGCCGTGACCGAAGACGCTCGGCATCCCGGCGGCCTTGGCCAGCACCTCGTCGTGGTGCATCGGGTTGAAGTCGCCGGACGCGCCCGCGTAGCGCACCAGATCGGTGCGGGTCAGCTCGTGCGAGCGTTCCGGGGCCACGCCGCCGACGGCGGCATCCTCGGCGTACAACACATCAACCTCCTGGGCGCCTCGAGCGGTCATACCTGCGAGCCGCACCGTACCGGCCCGGCGAACCCGACGCGGCCTCGGCTATGGTCATCGAACTTGTTCTAGAGTCGGGCGCGCTCGCGCTGCCGACGGCTGCCGAGGGAGTCAGCACGCCATGGAGTTCGGCATCTTCAACTCGCTATACCTGCACCACAGCATGAAGGAAGCGGATCCCGTCCACGCTGAACACCGGCGGCTGATGGACGAGGTCAACTGGACCAAGGCCGCTGACCGCGCCGGCTTCAAGTACACCTGGGCCACCGAGCACCACTTCCTGCGAGGAGTACTCGCCACCTCTCGGCGAACGAGGTCGTTCCTCGGCTTCGTCGCCGCCCAGCACCGAGCGCATCCACATCGGCTCCGGCATCATCAACATCACGCCGCCGGTGAACCACCCGGCGCGCGTCGCCGAGCAGGCCGCGATGCTCGACCACCTGTCCCTCGGCCGCTTCGAGCTCGGCATCGGCCGCGGGTCCTCCAGCACCGAGCAGCGCGGCTTCGGCATCGACGGACCCCGAGCTCACGAAGGTGATGTTCGACGAGGTCGTCGCCCGAGCTGCCGAAGATGTGGACCGACGGGCCCTACGCCGTACGAGGGCCAGGTACTTCCGGATGCCCGAGCGCAACGTGCTGCCCAAGCCCGTACACGCTGCCGCACCCGCCGCTGTGGGTCGCGGCCGGAACCCCTCGACGTTCGAGAAGGCCGCGCGGATGGGCATGGGCGTGCTGTGCTTCACGAGCACCAGCCGCGACGACCTGGCCCGGCTGATCGAGGTGTACAAGAACGCCATCGACGACGCGGAACCGGTGGGCGGCTACGTCAACAACAACGTCATGGTCACCAGCCAGATGCTCTGCCTGGAAGACGGCAACCGGGCGCGCCAGATCGCGTCCGACATGACCAGCGGCTACCAGAACAGCCTGGTCTACCGCTACCTCGACACCTTCCCCAAGCCCCCCTACGTCCCCGACTGGCCGGCCACGATTCCCGAGCCGTCGGTCGAGATGCTCAAGATGGCCGTCGAGGAAGGCTCCGTGCTCATCGGCGATCCGGAGGAGTGCGAGAAGGCGTGCCAGAAGTGGGTCGACACGGGAGCCGACCAGCTGACCTTCGGCATGCTGTCGACCACCATGCCGGTCGAGATCGCGATCGAGGCGGTCGAGACGTTCGGGCGCACCGTCCTTCCGGCCTACGACAAGGACCCGGTCCACAGCACGACCCGCCAGCGCGAGGCCCAGCTCGGTACCACCCAGCCCGCAGGAGTCTGAACCTTCATGGATTTGCGCTACAGCCCCGCGGAACAGGAGTTTCGCGGGGAGCTGCGAAGTTGGCTCGCCAAGGTGGTGCCGACGATCGGCCCGCGACCCTCGGTCAATGACTGGCCGGGACGCCGGGAGTACGACACCGCCTGGCAACGCATGCTTTTTGAGGCCGGCTACGCGGGCATCAACTGGCCCCAGGAGTACGGCGGGCGGGGCGCCACCCCGACGGAACACCTGATCTTCCTGGAGGAATCCGAGCGGGCCGGCGCGCCGTACGTCGGCGTCAACTTCGTCGGGCTCTTGCACGCGGGCCCCACGCTCATCGCCGAGGCGAGCCCCGAGGTGCAGCAGGCTCACCTGCCGGCCGATCCTGCGCGGCGACGAGATCTGGTGCCAGGGATTCTCCGAGCCCGGCTCCGGCTCCGACCTCGCGTCGCTGCGCTGCAAGGCGGTTCGCGACGGGGACGATTACGTCGTTACCGGGCAGAAGATCTGGACCTCGCACTCGGAGGTCGCCGACTACTGCGAGATGCTGGTCCGTACCGACCCGGATGCCCCCAAACACAAGGGGATCACGTGGCTGCGCGATGGACATGACCTCCCCCGGCATCACCATCCGGCCCCTGAAAACGATCATCGGATCCGCCGAGTTCGCCGAGATGTTCCTCGATGAGGTACGCATCCCGGTGAGCAACCGGGTCGGCGCCGAGAACGACGGCTGGCGCGTCACGAACGTGACGCTGTCCTTCGAGCGCGGCACCGCGTTCGTCGGCGACGTGGTCGATGCGATCGAGTTCGTCGGCGAGCTTTCCGCACTGGCCAAGAAGATCACCCGCCACGGTGCGACCGCATGGGACGACCGCGCGCTACGCCGCGAGCTCGCCCACATCGCCGCCGAACTCGACGGTCTGTGGGCGCTGACCCAGCGCAACGTCTCCGAGGCCCAGCGAGTCGGGCGGGTCGGCTTCGGCGGCTCGATCTTCAAGCTGCGCTACTCCGAGGTGCGTCAGCACCTGGCCGACGCTGGCGGCGCAACTGCTCGGTCGCGCGTCCCTGTCCATGGACGATCTCGACGGCTTGCCCAGCGCGCGTTTCGCCGAAGAACGCCTGCAATGGCTGAATCTTTCGATCGCCGCGGGCACGTCGCAGATCCAGCGCAACATCATCGGCGAGCGGGTCCTCGGCCTGCCCCGCGAGCGATAACGGAGCACCTGATGGACTTCCTGCCCACCGAGGATCAAGAGGCGCTGCGCGCCGGGGTCCGCGAGATCTGCTCCGACGCCTTCCCGCGGGAACGGCTCGGCGAGCTCGCCGCCACCGGGGCCGGTTTCGACCCGGCGCTGTGGGACACGTTGAAGGAGCTCGGCGTCTTCGGGCTGCTGCTGCCCGAAAGTGAAGGCGGGCTGGGCCTGGGTCTCGCCGATGCCGTCCTCGTCTTCGAGGAGCTCGGCCGCGCGCTCGTCCCCGGGCCCCTCGTCGGCACGCTGCTGGCAGCCGGCCTGCCCGGCATCGAAGTGGGCACGCCCGTCGGCGTCTTTGACCTGTCGGCCGAGGAGGCGGGACGCACCCTGCTCATCGAGCACCCCGACGTCATCAGCAAGCTGGTCGTTCTGGACGGCCCTGACGCGCGAATGATCGACGCGTCCGAACTGTCCACCACGCCCGTCTCGATTCTCACCGACCCGCTGACCCCGCTCGGCGCGATCGCCGCGCTGCCTAGCGGTACGGCTCTCGAGGGCGGGGCTGCACCCTGGCGGACTCGAGGCGCGGTCCTCACGGCCGCCCTGGAAACGGGCATCGCGATGGCCGCTGTCGAGCTCGCCGTGCAGTACGCCAAGGAACGCGAGCAGTTCGGCCGTCCCATCGGTGCTTTCCAGGCCGTCAAGCACATGTGCTCGGACATGCACGTGCGCGCCCAGATCGCCTCGGTGGCCGTGCACTCCGCTGCCGTCACCCTCGACTACCCCGAGGTCGGCGACCCGCGGCGGGCCGTCGCGTCAGCGAAGCTGCTGGCCGACGAGGCCGCGACGCTGAACGCCAAGACGAGCATCCAGGTGCACGGCGGCATGGGCTTCACCTGGGAGGTCGTCGTGCACTACTACCTCAAGCGCGGCTGGGTCCATAACACCCAGTTCGGTGACGCCGACACCCATGCCGACGCGCTGGCCGCCCTCCTCTAAATCTAAATCCCCGCGGCCAAAACCTGGTTTTGGTCGTTATGAGCGCCCATAACCAGGTTTTGGCCACCGCTCAACGTCACTCGTTGCCCAGTGCGCCCGCCGCACGGAGCGCGGCGATGCGGGCGTCGTCGTAACCGAGCCGGGTGCGCAGGATCTCGTCGGTGTGCTGGCCGAGCGTCGGTGCCCGCTCCGGCCACGCCAGCTCCCCCCCGACGATCTTCACCGGGAAAGGCAGCATGTCGGCGCCGAGCTGCTCCTTGGGAATCCACGGCAGCCGGTCCTTGAACTGCGGATCATTGATCAGCGTTTGCGGGGAGTTGACCGGGGCGAGCGGGGTGTTGAACTCGCCCCCGAAGTCGAGCCACTCCTGCGTCGTCTTGGTCGCGAAAATCTTCTTCAACTCGGCGCGCAGCGCGACGTTTCCCGTCGCGTGATCGGCGTACTTCTCACCGGGAAACGCCTCGAAGAGGTCCTCACGCCCGACCCCGTGGCAGAAGTTCTTCCAGAACTCCCGCTCGGACGCCATGAAAAGCACGTGGCCATCGGCGGACTCGTAGATGTTGTAGCGCACGCCTTCCTTCATCCCGGCGGTGCCGGGAGCGCGACGGCGTCCACCGTCCGAGGCGTTGCCGGTGACTTCCGATTGCGGACGCTCGTAAGCCCGGTAGGTCTCCGAGCGCAGCCAGTCGATCGACGCTGCGGCGTCGGACTGCGCGATCTCCATCCGGCAGCCGTGGCCCGTCGCCCGGGCCTGGGTGATCCCCGCCAGGATCCCGAACGCGCCGTACAGCGGACCGGCGTTGATCCCGATCGAGACGTGCTCGGGGATGTAGGTGAAGCCGTCCTCGTCCACGGCGGGGTTGATGACCCCGGCCCAGGTGTCGTACGCGATGCCGTGGCTGGGGTAGTCGCGGTAGGGGCCGGTGAGGCCGTAGCCGCTGATCTGCAGGAAGACGATCTTCGGGTTGACCTCGAGCAGCTTGTCGAAGCCGAGCCCGCGCCGCTCGAGACCGCCGGGACGCATGGCCTCGACCACGGCGTCGGCGTCGCGTACCAGATCGAGGAAAACCGCTACGCCTTCAGGGGTTCGCAGGTCGAGCACGACGCTGCTCTTACCCCGGTTGGAGTGCAGGAAGAGCAACGAGGTGCCCTCGATGATCGGCCACGTCATGTTGCGGGCGTAGTCGCCCGCGGGCGGCTCGATCTTGATGACGTCCGCTCCCATGTCGGCGAACGGTCCCGTCACCCCCGCGGGCCCGAGCATCGAGCACTCGATGATGCGAATCCCGGCCAGGGGGCGGGTCGGGTCAAAGCCGGTCATTCTTACTCCTTCTGACGGGTCGTCAGGCTGGAAGGTACCGCCCAGCGTGCACGGTCGCTCTCACAGGGTGGCTACGATCGCCCGATGACCCTGCCCGACGACGCATCCGTGCCGCCGGCCAGCGACGGTCGCATCCCCGGGCCCCGCGGTCTGGCCACCAGAAACCGGCTGATCGAATGCACGGCCGCGATCGTGTCCACCACCCCGTACTCCGACCTGCGAGTCACCGACGTCGCGCGCGCAGCTGGCACTTCGCCGGCCACCTTCTACCAGTACTTCGTCGATATCGACGCCGCACTGCTCGTCCTGGCGTCCCAGACCACCGAGATCGGCGCGCAGCTCGTCGGCTTCATCCAGAACCGGCGCTGGCGCGGGAAGGCCGGCTACGCAACCGCCCACGAACTGGTCGACGCCTTCCTGGACTTCTGGCAGGCCAACCTGCCGGTGCTACGGGTCGTCGACCTGCTCACGGAGGAGGGCGACGCGCGCTTCCGGCAGGCCCGGGTGAAGATGCTGAACGGCATCACGACCGCGCTCGCCGACGCCATCGCCTCCGCGAACCCCGACGGTGAACCTCCCGCGATCGCGCCGATGGCCACGGCGAGCGCGCTCGTCTCGATGCTGGCGCACGTCGCCGCCCACCGGGAGGGCATGGAGCACTGGCGGATCGAGGTTCCGCAGTTGCAGGAGGCCATGGCGCGACTGATCTACTGGGGCGTGAACAACCCGCGCGTACCGGTCACCTGACGGCGGCAGCTCACCCCGGAAAATCGGTGCGGCGCTGCTGGCGATGCGGGGCTGCGTCCTGGAGCACATGCTGGCCCGCCAGGGTCACGGCAACCATGTCGGACAGGGACGCACGCACCTGTTCGATACTCATCCGGTCGCAGAGCCATCCGAGCAGGTCGGTCAGCAGGACCTTGCCGATCAGCAGCGACACCGCGAAGTCCCGCTCGCTCACCGCGGCGCCCTTGCCGTGCATGGCGGTCGCGATGATCGAGGAGTTGACGGCATTCACCTGGTCGATCTCGTCGGCACCGGCGACCACCATCGCGCGCACCAGCGCGTCGCTGACCAACCGGTCGCGCTCCAACGCCGTGATCAGCCGGTAGATGACGCCGAGCACCCGCTCCCCTGCGTCAGCCCCCTGCGGCTCCTCGCGTATGAGCTGCTCGTGCAGCGATTCCAGCTGGCGCACCATGGCGGCGGCGAGCAGGTGGACCTTGGACGGGAAGTAGCGGTAGAGCGTGCCGAGCGCCACGTCGGCGAGCTCGGCCACCTCGCGCATCTGGACCGCGTCATAGCCGCCCTGACGAGCCAGCGACACCGCAGCGTTGAGGATGCGACGCCGGCGGGCCCGCTGCGACGCGGTGGTCGCCCGGGCCGGTGCGGCCGTGCCTACCGGTTCGTTGAGCTCGGCAAGGTCGCCGGCGGAGGAGGACGCTGCAGGACCCGACATGCGACGACCCTCCGCTCGGCGTACCTGGAACGCGTTCTAGTCTAGGCGTTCCAGGTGCCGGGGCACGGGCGGTGTCGCCGAGCCTTGCGACGGCGGCGAGAGCGTTTAACGCAGGTAGCGACTGAGGGACTCGATCACGGCGGCCGGCTTGCTGCCGCCCTCGGTCTCGATCGTGAACTTGGTCTTGACCTGGTAGCCGCCGTCGATCGAGGTGACCTCGACGATCTCCGCACGAGCCCGGATACGAGAGCCCACCAGGACGGGCGACGGAAAGCGGACCTTGTCGACCCCGTAGTTGATCCCCATCGACATGCCGCTGACGACGACCAGCTGCGAGGCGAAATAGCTCACGATCGAGAGGGTCAGGTAGCCGTGGGCGATGGTGGCTCCGAACGGCCCCTGCTTGGCACGCTCAGGGTCGACGTGGATCCACTGGTGATCGCCGGTGGCCTCGGCGAATTGATCGATTCGCGCCTGCTCGATGGTCAGCCAGTCGGTGGGGCCGAACGTGCGGCCGACCGAGTTGGGCAGCTCGTCGAAGGACAGCGTGGAGTCGGCCGAAACAGTCATGCCTGTGACCGTACTGGCGGATGGTGCTGGTCACACTCAACGACCTGTTCGGACAGCTCACACGTGCTTGTGACGCAGCCGGGTTAGAGTTGGGCGATTGCGGCGCCTCTCACCGGTGCTCGCGGGTTGAGCACGGATGAGAAGGAGCGGCCGGGTGGCGGGCGAGTCGTTGCAGGTCGCCCTCTTGACTTATCGCGGCACGCCCACGTGCGGTGGCCAGGGGGTCTACATCCGCCACCTGTCGCGTGAGCTCGTCTCCCTCGGCCATCGCGTCGAGGTTTTCAGCGGCCAGCCTTACCCGGTGCTCGACCCCGGGGTGGAGCTGACGAAGGTGGCGAGCCTCGATCTCTATCGCGAACCCAATCCGTTCCGGATGCCGTGGCCCAACGAGTTCAAGACCCGGATCGATCTGCTCGAGTTCGCCTTGATGTGCACCGGCGCGTTCCCCGAGCCGCTCACCGGGAGCCTTCGCACCGCGCGCGTCCTGCATCCGTCCACCTGGACCCCCGAGCGGCGCTACGACATCGTTCACGACAACCAGGGGCTTGGCCGCGGCCTGGCGACGCTGCGTCAAGCCTTGCTGCCGTTGAAGGTGCCGGTCGTGGCGACCATTCACCACCCGATCACCGTCGATCGCCGCCTCGACATCGCGGCGGCGGGCAACGCCTGGCGCCGCTTCACCAAGCGCCGGTGGTACTCGTTCCTGCCGATGCAGCAGGAGGTCGCCCGCCAGCTCGACGGGGTGCTGACCGTGTCCGACCTTTCGCAGGTCGACATCCCCCGCGAGATGGGCGTCGAGGCCGATCGGGTGCACATGGTCCCGCTCGGCGTCGACCCTGACGTGTTCAGCCCCGCGCAGGGCCGGAGCGTCCCGGGCCGGATCATCGTCGTCACCAGCGCTGACGTGCCGCTCAAGGGCCTGATGGTGCTGCTTGATGCGCTGGCCAAGCTACGGGTCGAGCGCCCCCACGCTCACCTGGTCTGCGTCGGACGCGCCAAGCCCAACGGGCCGGCCGACCGGCGGCTGGACGAGCTGGGGATCCGCGGCGCCGTCACCTTCCGCTCCGGGCTCACGCAGGAAGAGCTCGTCGAGTTGATGCAGTCGGCTGAGGTGGCCGCCGTTCCGTCGTTCTACGAGGGCTTCTGCCTCCCGGCGGTCGAGGAGATGGCGGTCGGGTTGCCTCTCGTCGCTACCCGGGTCGGCGCGCTGCCGGAGATCGTCGGGACTGACAACGAGGCGGGACTGCTCGTCCCGCCCGGCGACGCCGAGGCCCTGGCCGCCGCCCTCGGACGGCTGCTTGACGACCCGGAGCTGCGCAGCCGGCTCGGATCGGCCGGTCGCCGGCGGGTGCAGGACCGCTTCACCTGGCGGGCGGCCGCGGCTGGAACGGCCGAGTGGTACCGCGAGCGCATCGCGGCGCTTCGCGGAGGAGGTCCGGCGCCGGAGCCCACGACCCCGCGGGTGGCCGCCCCGTGCTGACCGTCGACTTCGAACGCTTCCCGATCGCGCCGGGCGACCGCCTGCTCGACCTCGGGTGCGGCGCCGGGCGTCACGCGGCCGAGGCCTGCCGGCGCGGCGCCACCGTCGTCGCGCTCGACATGTCGGCTCCCGATCTGAAGGAAGCCCGCGACCGCCTGGGCGAGGTCGACCCCGACCGCAAGCGCAGCATCGCCGTGCAGGGTGACGCCCTCCGGCTGCCGTTTGCCGACGGCAGCTTCGACCGCATCATCGCCGCCGAGGTCCTCGAGCACATCCCCGCTGACGAGGCTGCGATGGCCGAGCTGGCACGGGTGCTGCGCCCGGGCGGGCTCGCCGCCGTCACGGTCCCGCGCTGGGGGCCGGAGAAGGTCTGCTGGGCGCTTTCGCACGCCTACCACGAGGTCGAGGGCGGCCACGTGCGCATCTACCGCAAGGGTCAGCTGCGCAGCCGGCTCGAGGCGGTCGGCCTGCAGCATGTCGGCCATCACTACGCCCATGCGTTGCACGCGCCGTACTGGTGGCTGCGCTGCGTGGTCGGCGTCCACGACGACGGGCACCGCGCGACGAAGCTGTATCACCGGCTGCTGGTCTGGGACATGATGGCCGCGCCGCGCACCACCCGCACCGCCGAGCGCGCGCTCAACCCGATCATGGGCAAGAGCCTGATCTACTACCTGCGCAAGCCCCCGCGCGAGCATCTGCAGAGTCCCCCGCGGGAGACGCGTGCGGCCGCCTGAGCTGCCCGGCATCCTGAGCCGCGCCGACGTCGCCCAGACCGGCGCGTCGATCAAGGCCGCGCAAGAGCGCAGCGGGGCGCTGCCCTGGCCCGACGGCCACACCGACGCGTGGAACCACGTCGAATCGGCGATGGGGCTGCTGGTCTCGGGAGAGCGGGAGGCGGCCGAGCACGCGTACGCGTGGCTGCGCTCGCGCCAGCGGCCGGACGGCTCGTGGGCCACCAGCTACATCGACGAGAAGATCGTCGAGCCGGACGGGGAAAGCAACCAGGCCGCGTACGTCGCCGTGGGTACCTGGCATCACTGGCTGACGACCGGTGACCGCCGCTTCGTGAATCTGATGTGGCCCACCGTGGTGCGGGCGCTGGACTACGTGGTCGGCATGCAGTCGCCGGGCGGGGAGATCCCGTACGCACGCCAGCCCGACTCCACGATGTACGACGACGTGCTGATCACCGGCTGCAGCAGCACGCTGCAGAGCCTGCGCTGCGGCCTGGCGCTCGCCGATCTCGTGGGCGAGCAGCAGCCCGATTGGGAGCTCGCCGCCGGGGCGCTGCATCACGCGCTCGTCGCCCATCCCGAGGCCTTCACCCCCAAGGAACGCTGGTCGATGGACTGGTACTACCCGGTCCTGGGCGGCGCGCTTCGCGGTGATCGCGGCCTCGAGCGCATCCGCGAGGGGTGGGACACGTTCGTCGTCCCGTCGCTCGGCGCCCGCTGCGTCAGCGACCAGCCGTGGGTCACCGGCGCCGAGACATGCGAGCTGGCCATCGCGCTGCACACGCTCGGGGAGAACGAGACGGCCCGCCGCCTGGTCCGCGAGATGCAGCACACCCGCCATGACGACGGGGGGTACTGGACCGGCTGGCAGTTCGCCAATCAGGTCATGTGGCCGAGCGAGCGCTCGTCCTGGACGTCGGCCGCTGTGCTGCTCGCCGTCGAGGCGCTGGCCGGGGGGCCCGCGAGCCAGCTCTTCGGTGCAGATGATCTTCCCTGGGGGCTGGACGCGGAGTGCGTCTGCGGGGCGGGATCGGGCGGGCCGCTACAGTCCGTACGCTGACCGGGCTGAGACGGTTTGTGCGGCAGTTGTCCTCAGCACCCTGCTTACCGAGGAGTTCGGCGTGAGCAATTCGATGACCGAGTCGCTGAAGCGACTCCCGATTTTCGCGGCGTGCTCGGCTCGGGATCTCGATGCCGTCGCGCGCTTGTCGACGACGCTCGACATCCCGCCGGGCAAGGTACTTGCCACAGAGGGCCTTCCGGGCCAGGAGTTCGTCGTCATCCGGGCGGGCACCGTCAAGGTCACGCGAGGCGGCACTGAGCTGGCCGAACTCGGCCCCGGCGACTACTTCGGCGAGATCTCGCTGATGGACGGCGGGCCGCGCACCGCGACCGTCACCGCGGCGACCCCGGTGACGATCGAGGTCGTGGAACGGCGCGATTTCGACGCGCTACTCGAGACCGTCCCGGGGCTGGCGCAGCGGCTCATGGTCGGGCTCGCCGCGCGACTGCGGGAGAAGACCGACCGCTTCTGAGGCCGGTGCTTCTTGCGCGGAAGGATCCGCAGGACGTCAGGGCCGGCCCGGCGCACCCAGGTGTGGTGTCACCAGCATCCCGCCGCGGCGGCGAGCGAGCCAGCTCAGGGCTTCGTACGCTGCGCAGGTGCCGGGCGAGATGAGTGCTGCGCGAGGCCGGACGCCTGGTCCGCGCCTCGGACACCGGCGCGCAGCCGCAATCTTCGCCATTGCGGTAGTGGTACGGGCGGCATACGTGCTGGTGTTCCTGCGCAACTACCACCCGCAGACCGACGCGAACCACTACATCGATATCGCCACGAGCGTGGCTCACGGGCACGGATTCGCGGCGAAGTACCCGTACGGCTTCGAGCACGCGACCGCCTTCCGCCCGCCGCTCTACCCGTTGCTGCTCGGAGCCGCCTTCGCGATAACGGGCGTCCATCTCGCCGTCGCCCAGGCACTCAATGTGGTGCTCGGGAGCGCGGTCATCGTGCTCATTGCCTTGCTCGCCACCCGGGTGGGCGGCGGGCGCGCCGGACTGATCGCCGCCGGGCTGGCCGCGATCTACCCGCCTCTGCTGGCCAACGACGGCGTTCCGCTCAGCGAGCCGGCCGGCCTGCTGGTCATGCTGCTGGCGATCTGGGCGCTGCTCGCCGGGCGCCCGGGATGGGCCGGCGTAGCTGCGGGACTGCTCGTGCTGACCCGTCCCAGCGCGCAGTTGGTCGTCCCGCTGATCGCCCTCGTGCTGTGGCGCCAGGCGGGGTTTCGGCGCGCGCTCGGTTTCGCCGCTGTCGCGGTGGCCGTCGTCGCGCCCTGGGTGATTCGCAACGAGACGATCTTCAACCGGCCGGTGATCGTCACGTCCAACGGCTTCAACCTGGCTGCGGTCTACTCCCCCGTGGCGCTGAGAGCGGGGCACTTCGTCGATCCCGTCTTCGACCCACGGTTCGCCTCGGTGCGCGACTTCGGCCGCTCCTACCGCAACCTCAACGAGGCCAACCTCGACAGCGCGTTCCGCCGGCAAGGGCTCCAGGGCATCCGCGAACATCCCGGGCAGGTGCCGTCGGTCATCTGGCTGAACATGCGCCGCCTGGTCGATCAGCCCTGGAGACTCAACGACGGACCCGAGGCGCAGGACGGCCGGCCGCTCGGGTTGCGCCACGCGAGCCTGCCGCTGGTGTGGCTCGTGGAGATCGCCGGTTTCGTAGGCCTGATACGTATGACGCGCCGGGCACGGCGCGACTACCGGGCGCGCCAGACCCGCGACGGAAGGCTCGGCTCCGGGGTGATCCCGCTGCTGGCGTTGTACTTCTTCGCGGTGTCGGCGCTGACCGTCTCGGTACCGCGGCTGCGCGCGCCGGACGATGTGCTGATGATCATCGCAGTGGGCGTGCTCGCGGCCCAACGGTGGGAGCGCCGTCACGGCGCCGCTGCCTCACCCGACGCGCAGCGTGCGGCCCATCAAGGTGGTGGACGGGCGCTGGATGAGCCCGGCGATGTGCAGCCGCCGGGGGTGGTAGCCGTTGCGGTTCTCGCCCAGCCAGTACGTCGCGTAGGCCAGATACAGCTTGCCGGTGGGGCTGACCACGGGTGACGCCCCGCCGGGTCCCTGGTTCACCCCGCTGCTGGCCAGCAGCGGCGACCGGCCGCCATTCGGGCGCGTGCACGGACCCTGCGGACCGGAACAGATCGCGTAGCCGGTGGCGTAATTGCTGCGTCCGTCGGCGTCGAACCACAGCGAGTCGTTCGCCGAGTAGAACAGGTACGTCACGCCGTTCAGATTGACCATCGACGGGTTCTCGATGGTGCTGCCTTCCCAGGAGGCGGCGCGGTTGGTCTGCAGCAGCTTCACCGGCTTCGAGCCGGGGCGCAGCAGCCCGTTGCTGCCGAGCTCCTGCGACATGATCGACGACTCGGCGCCGCCGATCTTGCCGGCCGCCTTCCACAGCAGGAAGTTCTTGCCGCTCTTGGGGTCGTGATAGGGGTAGGGGTCGATCGAGCCGGACGGGTCGGTGGAGGTGGGCTGGCACTGGATCGGCGCGTTGCCGCTGATGTCACGGAACGGGCCGAGCGGGCCCGGGCCACTGGCCACGGTCAGGCAGAAACGCCCGTAGCCGTGCGGGTCCCGGGGATCGCCGGTGGTGCTGACCTTCACGGCCGCGTACGCGTACCAGGTGCTGGCGATCTTGAAGACCGATGGCGCCCAATAGGTCTTGGTCAGCCACGCGTTGACCGGGGTACGCAGGCCCCAGGAGGCCGGCCGGACGAGCGCGTCGTTGTTGTTCACCTTGTCGCCTGGCGTTTCGCGGTCGCCAAGGATCTCGGGGGGCAGCGGGCTCCAGTTCGGGTGGATGGTCCACGTCTTCAGGTTGGTGCTGGTCAGCACCGACAGGTAGCGACCGCCGGCGGACGAGCTGTAGGCGTAGTAGGTGTTGGCGACCCGCAGGATGTCCGGGTCGCCGAAGTCGCCCACCCACTGGTGGCCGGCCTGGAACCAGCCGTGGTCGCCGGGCAGTCCGTTGGCCGGGATGGCGTCCTTGGTCGGCGCGACGGGCGTGCCGGCCGGAACGCAGGCCGCGCCGAACGCGAGCACGCTCACGACAGCCGTCAGGCCAGTCATCAGCCGCCGGAAGGGGTGGGCCACCGTTCGGTCATCGGCAGGTGCTGCATGGACGTTGAGCCGAACAGCCCCGCCGGGGGCCCCGATAATTTCGGGTTGCGCACCCGAAAGGGCCCGCTGACCGTGCGTTTCCCTAAGTTTTCGGCAGGGCGGCGGCGGGCGCCAGCCGCTCCAGGACCTCACCCGCTTGGCCCACGATCCGGTTGATGAGCTCCTCGACGGACGGCAGGTCCTCGATGAGCCCCACGACCTGGCCCGAGGTCATCAGCCCGAGGTCAGCGCGGCCGTCGACCATCGACGCCTTCAGCAGCATGGGCGTATTGGCGGCCATGATGACCTGGCTCCAGGCCAGCTCGTGGCCGGACTTCATGGCCTTGCCCTCACGCAGCATCGAGGTCCACGGGGTGCCGCTCTCCTTCTGGAACGCGACGGCGTTGCGCACCGCGCGCGGCAACCGCCCGATCGGCCCGGCCTTCACCAGCTTGTCGACCAGTTCCGTGCGCAGCACCCGGTGCGGCACCCCGTCGACGGCCGTCGTCACGATCGTGCCGTTGACATCCGTCGAGAGGTAGATCTCCTTGACGGCGTTGCTGACGTTGCTGTCGGACGTCAGCAGGAAGCGGGTGCCCATCCCGATGGCGCTGGCGCCGTAGGCGAGTGCCGCGACCAGGCCGCGGCCGTCGAAGAAGCCGCCGGCTGCCACGACGGGGATGTCGACCGCGTCGACCACCTGGGGCAGCAGGAGGGTGGTGGGCACCGATCCGGTGTGGCCGCCGCCTTCGCCGCCCTGCACGAGCACCGCGTCGGCGCCCCAGCCGGCAACCTTCTCGGCGTGGCGGCGCGCGCCCACCGACGGCATCGTGACGACGCCGGCGTCCTTCAGCTTCTGCAGCAGTTCCTTCTTCGGTGCGAGCGCGAACGAGGCCACCTTCACGCCGAGGCGGATCATCAGGTCGACCCGCTCACCGACATCGACCCCGTCGGAACGGATGTTGACCCCGAACGGCGCGTCGGTGCGTTCCTTGACCGCCCGGATCGCCGTCTCCAACTCCGGGACGCTCATCGTGCTGGAGGCGATGATCCCGAGGCCGCCGGCGGCGGCGGTGGCCGCGGTGAGCCGCGCACCCGACACCCAGCCCATGCCGGTCTGCACGATCGGATAACGGACGCCGGTGAGCTCGGTGAAGCGCGTCGACAGCGCCGGAACCGGCCCGGGAGCCGGCGCCGTGCTCATGCCGGAACCTCCTTGTATCGCAGGCCTTTCGGGTCAAGTTCGGCGATGATGCGCTGCTCTTCTTCGGTGGGCTCGCGGGTGGTGGGCACCTCGCCCGAAGCCCCGTCGAGCTCGAAGCCGGTGGCCGCCAGCACCTGATCGACGGTGACGCCGGGATGCACCGACACCAGCCGCATCTTCGCGTCGGCGCCAGGGTGGTCGCCGAAGTCCAGCACCGCGAGGTCGCTGATGACCCGGCCGAGCCGGTGGTAACGGGCGGCCGCGGCTCCCGCCGCAGCCGCCCGTGCATAGCCGACGCCGGAGACCATGTCCACAGCTGGGACGAAGACCCGCGTCGAGTGTTTGGGGACCCAGTAGCTGGTCCGGTTGTTCACGGTGTTTCCGGGAGCCCCGCGGGCGCCGAGCAGCTGCGACTTCGGGTGTGCCTGGTCGCCGATGCAGGAGATGTTCTGGTTGCCGGACGGGTCGAGCTGGCTCGCGCCCATCATCACGTGACGGCGGCCGGAGGCGACCACGTCGAACACCTGGCGATACGGGATCCAGCCTTCGACGACGCTCTGCGAGAGCGGCGTGCCGAGCGGCGGCACGTCGGCGAGCAGGAAGGCCTCGCCGTCGGAGAGCAGGATGTCGGGCTCGAACGTGAGGCGGGCCAGCCGGGCGCCGATGCTCGGCAGCGTGCCCATCGGGCTGACCAGGATCTCGCCGTCGCCGCGGAACGCCTCGGCGATCGCGACGGCGCACACGTCGGCGCGGCGGACGGCGGTGATGCGTGTCACTCATGCCTGCGCCTCCTGGGCGAACGCGCGGACCGCCTGCTGGTAGGCCGCCTCGTCACCGGCCAGGAAACGCCGCCGGAACGCCTCCCAGGCTTCGGGATCGGCGGCGGCAGCGGCGTAGGCGCGCTGGAATTTCTCGTCGCGCTCGTAGTCGGGCGCGCAGGTGGTGAAGTGCGCGCCGTTGGGGGTCTCGATGACCCCGTCGACCATGAGCCGGTTGATCTTCAGCGTGTGGAACGACGCTTCCTTGGTGAGCTCGGCGGTGTCGACGATCCGCTCGCACGACATGAACCGCTGCTCGGCCGCCAGGCAGAACAGGTCATCGAAGTACGGGTCAGGGCCGAGGAACTGGCCGTTGCCGGCCGCATCCGCCCGGTTCATATGGATGATCGACGCGTCCAGGGTGAGCGCCGGCATGGCGACGAGCTCCTCGCCGTCCTCGTACGGGGACGTGATCGTTTTCAGCTGCGGGTTGACGCGCATCACGTCGGAGCCGAGGCCGGCGCGGATCGGCAGGAACGGCAGCCGCTGGGAGGCGGCGAGCAGCCCCCACTGCAGCATCCCCTCGTCGACCTCGAAGAACTCGACCTCCCCGCGCTGGCGGGCGGCCCGGAAATGCGGCTCCAGCGCGATGGAATCGAGCGAGACGAAGCCGCTGACGAGGCGGCGCACCTTGCCTGCGGCGACGAGCAGGCCGACGTCAGGTCCGCCGTAGGACACCAGCGTCAGATCGGTCAGCGGCGAATTGGCGATGGCGCGGATGATCGCCATCGGCTTGCGCCGCGAGCCCCAGCCACCGATGCCGATGGTCATCCCGCTCTCGAGCCGGCCGACGACGTCGGCAACGGACATCCGCTTGTCGCTCACTTCTTCTCCTGGCTCTCCGTGTTTCCCGCGTTTCCCGCGTCCGGCTTGGCGACGAAGGCATCGCGATGCTCGTCGGCCCGCCCGGAGAGGTTGATCTCGAAGGTGAATCCCTGCTCGAAGCGATAGCTGCGCTTGACGTCGACCGGGTCGATGCCGTTCAGGGATTCCTTGGCCAGCCGGATGATGTACGGGTCCTTGGCGGCGATCTCGGCGGCGACCTCATGGGCCTTGGCCCGCAATTGCTCGCGTGGCACGACCGCAAGGACCGAACCGAACTCGTGCAACTGCTGGGCCGTCGCGGTCTTCGAGGTGTAGACCATCGCGCGCATCAGGTGTGCCGGTACGAGACGGGCGAGGTGCGTGGCCGCCCCGAGCGCGCCGCGGTCGACCTCGGGAAGGCCGAAGGTGGCGTCGTCACTGGCGACGATGACGTCAGCGTTGCCCACCAGGCCGATGCCGCCGCCGAGGCAGAAGCCGTGCACGGCAGCGATCACCGGCACCGCACACTCGTAGACGGCGGCGAAAGCTGCGTAGCAGCCGCGGTTAGCGCCGATCAGCGAGCTGAAGCCGGTGGTGCGCTGCATCTCCTTGATGTCGACGCCAGCATTGAACCCGCGGCCCTCGGCGGCGAGCACGACGACGTGGACGCTCTCGTCACGACCGGCGGCGATGAGCGGCGTCAGCCAGGTCGAACCACCCGGCACCGGCAACGCGTTCACCGGCGGGTAGTCAACGACGATCTCGGCAATGCGGTCCGTGCCGGTTGACCTCGATACCCACTGGCGGACCGCCCTTCTCGCCCAAGCGCTTGCTTGGTAACGTACCAGCCCGTGGCAGCCGCCGGCACGGTCGACTATGCAGGTCGCGGGGTCCTCGTCACCGGCGGGGTACGGGGCATCGGCCGCGGCATCACCGAGGCTTTCCTGGCCTGCGGCGCTGACGTCGTCGTGTGCGCCCGACACGAGCCCGACGACCTGCCGACGCCGGTTCGCGCTCGGCGAGCTTCGTCATGGCCGACATCCGCGACCCGGAGCAGGCGGCGATGGTCGTCGACACCGCGGCCGAACGGATGGGCGGCTCGACGTCGTCGTGAACAACGCGGGCGGCGCGCCCGACGCTTGACGCGGCCACCGCGTCACCGCGGCATCTCCACCCGCATCATCGAGCTGAACCTGCTCTCGCCGCTGCACATCTCCCAGCGGGCCAACGCGATCATGCAGCACGCAGCCCGACGGCGGGTCCATCATCATAATCAGCTCGTCAGCGGCGCGCGTCCGTGCCCGGGTACCGCTGCCTACGGCGCTGCCAAGGCCGGCCTCACCCACCTCGCCCGCAGCCTCGCGATCGAGTGGGCGCCGAAGGTCCGCGTCAACACGCTGACCGTGGGCCTGGTCGCCACCGAGCATCCCGCCTGACCATTACGGCGGCGCGGCTGGTCTCGCCGCGGTCGCCGCCACGGTGCCGATGGGGCGCATGGGCACCGCAGCAGACGTGGCGGCGCCTGCCTCTTCCTGGGCTCGACCTCTCGGCTTTCGTGACCGGGGCCGATCTGTCGGTGCACGGCGGCGGCGAGCACCCGGAATTCCTGGCGGCCGTCGAGGCGGCGCTCGCGCAAGCAAAGACAAACAGAAGGAGCCTCATGACCGGCATCTGCGACGGCCGCGTCGTCATCGTCACCGGCGCGGGCCGCGGGCTCGGCCGCGAGCACGCCCTCGAGTTCGCCCGCCAGGGCGCCCGGGTCGTCGTGAACGACTTCGGCGCCGCGCTCGACGGCGACGGGCGGTCCACCGAGCCCGGCCGATGCAGGTCGTCGAGGAGATCCGGGCACTGGGCGGCGAGGCCGTCGCCAACGCCGACGATGTCGCCGACTGGGCCGGCGCGCAGAACGCTGGTCCGCACCGCGATCGACAGCTTCGGCCGCCTCGACGTGCTCGTGAACAACGCCGGATTCCTGCGCGACCGGATGCTCGCCAACATGTCCGAGCAGGAGTGGGACGCGGTCGTCCGGGTGCACCTGAAGGGCCACTTCGCCCCGCTGCGTCATGCGGCTCGAGTACTGGCGCGAGCGGTCGAAGGCCGGCGACGCCGGCCGACGCCCGCGTCATCAACACCAGCTCGGGCGCCGGGCTGCATGGGCAGCGTCGGCCAGGGCAACTACTGCGCGGCGAAGGCCGGCATCGCCGCGATGACGCTCGTCGCGGCGGCCGAGATCGGCCGCTACGGCGTGACCGTCAACGCGCATCGCCCCCTCCGCGCGTACCCGCATGACCGAGGGCGTCTTCGCCGAGACGATGGCCGGCCCGAGGAATCCGGCTTCGACGCGATGGACCCGGAGAACGTCTCGCCCTCTTGTGGTGTGGCTGGGCAGCGACGAGGCCCGCGCGGTCACCGGCCGCGTCTTCGAGGTCGAGGGCGGGCAGCTGTCGGTCGCCGACGGCTGGCAGCACGGCCCGGTCCACGACAAGGGCGCGCGGTGGGATCCGGCCGAACTGACCCCGGTCATCAGCCAGCTCATCGCCGAAAGTCCCGTTCCGGACCCGGTCTACGGTGCCGGCTGGAGCAACTCTTGCCGGCCTGATGCATAGTCAGCTTCACCTGCACACCGAAAGGCGCCTGCCGTGCTCTCCGTACTCCGGCTGAACTACGTCGTCCCAGGGCTCGACCCCAAGCAGCTCACCGCGCACTACAAGGCCGGCATCGAGATGGCCAGGTACGCAGATGAGAACAACTTCTTCTCGCTCAGCTTCGAGGAGCACCACGGCGCAGACGACGGCTGGAGCCCGACCCCGCTGACGAACCGCGGCCTTCATGGTCGGCGCCACCAAGAACGTGCGGATCATGATCCAGGCGCTGCTGGTGCCGCTGCACGACCCGATCCGGCTTGCCGAGCAGATCGCGGTGCTCGACCTCGCCTCGGGCGGTCGCGTCTCCGTCGTCGCGGGCCTCGGCTACCGGCCGGCGGAGTACGAGGCGGCCCGGCAGTCGTGGAAGGACCGCGGCAAGGCGCTCGACGACTCGCTGACGGCGATCCTGTCGGCCTGGAAGGGCGAGGAGTTCGAGTACGACGGGCACCGCACCCGCCCCTCGACCCCGGTGCCGATCTCGCCGCCGCAGGCCGCTGATCTTCGCTCGGCGGCTCCGGCAAGCCGGGGGCCCGCCGGGCGGCGCGTTTCGACCTGCCGTTCCTGCCGGCGGCCAACCTGCCCGAGCTCGCCGAGTACTACAACCAGCAGTGCGCCGAGCGCGGCTGAACCCCGTTTTCATCATGATGCCGCCCGAGCTACACCTCCATGACCCACGTCGCCGAGGACCCCGACAAGGCCTGGGCGGAGATACGGCAAGTACTTCCTCTACGAGGCGACGCACGTACGCGAGCTGGCAGACCCCCGACATCCACTCGGCGGTCCACTCCCACGCCACCACGGCCGAGGAGTTGCGCGCCGAGGGCATCTACGAGGTGCTCACCCCGGACCAGTGCATCGAGCGCGCCAAGACGCAGGGCGAGTTCGCCACGTGCGCTCGCTGCACCCGATGGTCGGCGGCATGCCGCCGGAGGTCGGGTGGGAGTCGCTACGGCTCTACGTTGACAAGGTGCTGCCCTACACGTAATCCCCGTCCCCGGTGCGAGCACACGTGGGGTCAACTCACTCACACGGCTCTCAGCGCGCGCAGGCCGCGTGTCACGCTCACCAGTGCGACTACCGAGGACAGGACGGCGCCGACGAGCGCGAGCACCACCGGAATGTTGTTGCCGAACAACTGGGCACCGGGTGCCGCGGAGGAAAGCTGGGGCGCACCGTCGCCGGCGAAAGTCGGACGGAGCCAGGCCCGTCCCGGGCGCGGAACGAGGGTGCCAATCCGCGGGCGGCGAAGATCTGCATGGCCTGCAACCGCTCGGCCAGGACCCGGGAGCCTGCCGCCGTTATTTCATAGGGCCGGCGGCGATCCCACACCGGGCAACGCCCTGACGTGGCCCCGCTCCTCCAACCGGGTCAGAGCGGCATACAGCGTGCCCGGGCCGAGCGATATGCCGACGCTGCGTTCGGTGTCTTGCACGATCGCGTAGCCGTGCTTGGGACCGGAGACCAAGCTGCCGAGGTCCCTCAGCAGGGTCGGGTCCGATCACGACCATAGGTCGCTCAGCCGCCCTTCTTGGGGCTCTTCTCCAAGACGGCGTCGAACTGCTTGTTCAGCACGGTCACGGTTTGCCCTCCTCAGCATGCTCGTCCTTGATGACGGTCCATCCGGCGCGAACCCTCATCGCCGTCGCACCTGCTAAGTCGGTGGAGTGCCGCCGCCGCCACACGCCTGTGCCACGATCGCGCCGCGCTGTCCTTGGCACGCGGCCGGCCAGGCGCCCGTTCTTGATCAGGGCCCCGGCCGACGTCGCGGTCACCGCGTTCCACCGCTACGAAGGCTCCGGCGCCAGCAGCAGCACCACAGCGCGCCCGGGCAGCGGGGCTTCGAGCGCACCACGACGTGCGCCGGGGACACCCCCTCATCGGCAAGGTCGCATCAGCGCCGTGGTCGGTTGGGTCAGCTGGACATGTACCAACCGGCGGGTCGGGCTGGAGTGACTACGGTGAACCCGCGCTCGCCAGCGGCCTGAGCCTGCCGTCGGTCGTAGGTCAGGAACTCTGTCTCACCAAGCTCCATCGCGGCAACCAGATGGATCGCGTCGGCGGTGCGCAGGAACGCTCCCGGCGGCGAAGGCAGCCTTCCCGCTCGCCACAGCGCGGGCTCGTCGACTGACAGGAGGTCGACTTGACGAAGCAGCAGGCCGACCGCGGCTGTGTCGGCTTCGGCTCGCGCGACGGTGCGCGTGAGCTCAGCGATTGTCAGCTCGCTCGATGTGATTCGGTCCGGCACGGCTGACATGTATGCCGCCAGCGCCGCGCTCTCGGGCTCCTCGACCAGCAGCTTGACCAGAGCAGAGGTGTCTGCATAGGTCACGACCCGCGATCCTCTTCCAGCAGGTCCCCCGTCAGCGACGGGCCTGCACTCGGGCAGGCAGTGCTGTCAGATCAAGCCCGCCCCGACCCGCAGGCGTCCGGTGGCGACCAGTCGGGAGCGAGCATCTGTACCGGCAGGGACCAGGACGGCGGCCGGCACACCGTTGTTCGTCACCAGTACAGATTCACCACCTGCGACGCGTCTGAGTAGCTCACCGGATTTGTTCCGCATCTCCCGCTGGCTTACCGACTCCATCGTTACCTCCGCGCTCACCGTAGCATGCCGTAGCACGGCGCCTGGTGACACCTCCTCGCCGCCGATCTCCACCTGAAACTCACGACTCCTGCCTTGGCCAAGCGACCTTCGGCACGCCAGATCAGCGGCGTGATCGGCTACTTCCGCTCATGCCGATGGTGGAGCCCCGCGGGCGCCTGCCTGGAGATTTCGGGTTCAGCTGGGCTGTTTGCGATCGGCGAGGAGTCTGACGACAGGAGCAAGGGAATTTCGTGTTCCCCCCGGGCGCTGCGTGGTTTTCTACTGGTCTGCCTTTGTCTTGGGTGTCTGGCGAGGTCGTACATGGTGACGCCATCAACCGTCACGGCGGTGAAATGCTCGGCACACCGAAGAACCGCGACGCACAGCCCGCCTTCTGCCCGCCCGGACCGCCAGCGAACCCGCCGCCGCCAATACCGCCGCTGATGAACGTGGATCTTGTGCTGGGCGACGTCGCGTTCGAACGCGGCGAGGGTGGGCGCCGCGTCGCTGCCGGAAAAACCCCCGATGGGCATGACCGAGTGCAGGGTGGCGAGTTGATACTGATGACGGAATGGCCGTCAAAGAACACAATCCCCTGCAGCATCCGATCACCGGCGTCGCGCGTCCCAGCGTGCACACCCCAAATGCCGGAAAAGCCTGCAACTAGAGAGAAGTGGGCGACTGGTAAGGCTGGGCTGATGGAGCGATGCAAAGAAGCTCGGAGGACGACTAAGCCAATGAATGGGGGGCCCGTCTCCAACACGATTGAGGAAGCCATCGACTACGCCCGTGATCAGCCCGGCTGGTTCAGCGGCGGCGGCTGGTGCCCTGTCGGTGAATCCCTTGTGATGGCTTGGTACAGCGTCTGCGCGGTCCGGTCGACGGAGGCCTCCCGTCCCGTGTAGGGCATGACGAGTTGTCGGTAGATCACGGCGCCGATCAGGATGTCCAAGAGCGCATCCGCATCGACGTCTTTCTCCATGGTCACCGGCCGCTGTGCTTGCAGTAGCTTGCCAAAAGCTTCGCGGGCGTGCCGTCCGAGGCGGAGGGACACACTTCGGTTCCCCACCGGGTCTCCCTGGTAGTCGCTGAGCAGGCCGATGAAACCCGCCCGCGCCGCCGGAGTCTCAAACATGCGGGAGTACAGGTCGACGAAAGCTTGAACATCGGCGAGGAGGTCTCCGGTTGGCTCGGCGATGGCGACGTCCTGGCGCGGTGCGATCGCGGATTCGATGAGTGCCACGCGGTTCGGCCAACGCCGATACACAGCGGGCACCGGCACGCCGGCGCGGCGAGCCACCGCAGTGACCGTCGTCGCGCTGTAACCAACCTCGGCCAAAAGCGCAATAGTTGCAGCCATTATCGCCTCGTCGATACGGGGATCGCGAGGTCGGCCGCGCTGCGCCGAGGGTTTCCGTAGACTGCTCATCGGAGGTAGGCGGGCCTAGACGGTTAGCTCTAATCCCCAGACCGAAGACATGGTGTCATGTGCGGCCTCGGTGACGGGAAGGGACAACCCGTACCGGCTCGCCAGTTCAATCGCGGCATGCAGATCCTTCTGCGATTTCGGTGCTTCGTGCCGAGCGATGCCCAGCAGGTTGGCGTCGGGCCCGTGCGCAAATGCGTTGGCCCGCACCGGCAGGAAGAAGTCATGGATGCCACTGACCGCTTCGCTATGCATGACGACCTTGGCGAGCTCATCGGTGTCGATTCCGGCCCGGTTCGCCAGCGCCAGACCTTCATAAGTGGCAGCCAGTTTCCCGAAGGAGATGACCATCACCGCCAACTTCGCGGCCATGCCCGATCCGACGTCACCGGCGTGCATGACGATAGACGCGTACGTCCGCATCGCAGGCTCCAGACGCCTGACTGCTGCCTGCGGACCGCCCACCAGCACAGCAAGTTTCCCCTGCTCCGCCGCGCCGCCACCGCCAGTCACAGCGGCATCGACCACGTCTGCGGAACGGGCACGTGCCATGGCAACCGCCCGGTGCAACGTCTCGAGGTGGATCGTCGAATGAACGGCGATCACGGCGCCGGGGCTGACGCCGGCCAGCAAACCCATATCCCCGTCCAACGCGGCGATGACGTCCGCGTCGTAGTTGACGACGACCGAAATCGTGTCGCAGCGCCGGGCGACTTCGGCGGCCGAATCAACAATCTCGGCGCCGGCGGCAGCCAGCCGCTGACGTGCCGGCTCTGACAGATCGAACGCGACGACCGACGCGCCCTGTGAGAGCGCCCGCAGCGCCATCGCTCCACCCATATTGCCGACTCCCACGAAACCCACGCGCACGCCGCTCACGCGCCGGCCTCCGATGCGGCCGCCGAGTCCCGCTTCCCGTGGTAGTCGGCAATAGCCTTCTCGCTGGCGGCGAAGATGCCCCCAGACGACGGAGTCCCCGCGTAGCTGATCAAATGCATGGCGGCGTCGCGGTATTCGTTTTCATCCAGCTCTCCGGCCTCAAGCATCCGGCGAAACTGCAGCTCAAGCGTCTGATATTCGCCGCGTGCGGCGACGACGCCGACGGTCAGGAGCCGACGCAGCGGCACCGGAAGGTTTGATCGCGACCACACCTCGGCGAACTGCTGCTCGATGATCAACAGGTCGAATCCCTCGGGAAGCGCCCGCCGGAGGCGGTGGCACGACATCGCCATACACCTGCTCGAACATCTTCATCCCTAGCACGTGACGCTCTTCCCGTGACTGCGCCGACATGGTCGTCTCCTCGCTCGACTTAGGCCTTTCCGTCGACTATTACATTACGGGTCGTTCGATAATCTGAACCCCACGGGTCTGGAGAGGGCTTGTCCGCTCATGCCGCGTGGCGGGTCAAAAGCCGCGCCAGCGGTCGAGCCACGCTCAGACCTGCTCGTCGCCGCGGTCGGAGGGACCACGCCGCAGGAACGGTCGCTTGCTGACCCGTCGGGAGACCTCACCCCCAGCGGACTTGGCAGTTCGGACGGTGCCCTTGCCGAGCCGCCACACGGCGTCGACGCCGTCACCGCTCGTCTTCGAGTGCCTTGGCCCGTACTTGAGCGGCCGCTTCGCCCCACGAGCGCGCTTCGACGGACTGCCGGCCGCT
>CAVXYJ010000023.1:0-42443 GCA_963765845.1 uncultured Actinomycetota bacterium | reverse complement strand
GTGTGGCCGCTTGGTTCCGTTCCTGCTTTGCTAAGGCTCCTGGATGCTGTACTCGTCCGGCACCACCGGGAAGCCCAAGGGCGTCAAGCCCGCCATGGTGGGCAGAGAGATTGGCGCCCCGAGCGCCTTCGTCGGGCTGGTGAGGGGGCTGTACGGCTTCGGCGAGGGCAACGTCTACCTCTCCCCCGCGCCGCTCTACCACGCAGCTCCGGCCGGCTGGACCGATGCAGTCCTCCGGCTCGGAGGGACCGCCGTCGTCATGGAGCGTTTCGACCCGGTGGAGACGCTGCGGGCCATCGAGCGTTTCCGCGTCACTCACGTGCAATTCGTCCCGACGCATCTCATCCGGCTGCTCAAGCTGCCGGCACAGGAGCGCGATCAGTTCGACCTGTCCAGCCTTCGCTTTGCCGTCCATGCGGCCGCCCCGTGTCCCCCGCAGGTCAAGCGGGCGGCAATCGACTGGCTGGGACCGGTTGTGTACGAGTACTACTCGGGCAGCGAGGGTGTGGGGTTCTGCGCGATCGGGCCCGAGGAGTGGCTGGCGCATCCCGGATCGGTCGGGCGTTCGCTGCTCGGCGCGGTCCACATTGTCGGCGAGGACGGGAACGAGCTCCGCCCAACCACACCGGGCAGATCTGGTTCGAGCCACCGTCACGCTTCGAGTACCACGGCGATCCGGCCAAGACCGCCGAAGCCTTCAACGACCGCGGCTGGAGCACCCTCGGTGACGTCGGCATGGTCGACGACGAGGGTACCTGTTCATCACCGATCGCGTCACCAACATGATCATCTCCGGCGGCGTGAACATCTACCCGCGAGATCGAAGACGTCCTCGTCGGCCACCCGGGTGTCGCTGACGTCGCCGTCATCGAGAGTGCCCGATCCCGACTTCGGCGAGGCCGTCCGCGCGATCGTGGAACCGGCCGCCGGCAGCACCCGTCTGCGAACTTCGAGCGCGAGCTCATCGAGTACTGCACGACCAGGCTCTCGAAGTTCAAGTGCCCGCGGTCCGTGGTGTTCCTCGACGAACTCCCCCGCCTGCCGACCGGAAAGCTGGCCAAGCGCCTCCTGCCCGCGGAAGCCTTCGCGCCGCGTTAGGCAGCAACGCCCGCCCCACGCGCGGAAGGCCGAGGAGCTCCACGAACCGGAAGAGCTGGCGATGCGCCGCCGGCAGGTGGCGGTGCAACTCCCCTGCCAACGCGACGACAACGTTACTTTCCTAAACAGAAAGGCTGCCTGTACTCTGCTTCGGGTAGCGATCTCGACCGTCGTGGAGGCGTGCAGTGGAACTCCCGTTCCCAGCGATTGACGCGGACAACCACTACTACGAGACGATGGATGCCTTCACCCGCCATCTCGACCCGAAGTTTCGCCGGCGCGGCGTGCAGCTGGTCCAGTCCGGCAAGCGGGTGCAGATGCTGATCGGCGAGCGGGTCAACCGGTTCATCCCCAACCCCACGTTCAACCCGATCATCGTGCCGGGCTGCCTCGACGTCATGTTCCGCGGCCAGGTGCCCGACGGCGTCGACCCGCGCACGCTCATGCAGGTCGAGCCGCTGCGGCCGGAGTACCAGGATCACGAACGGCGCGCCGAGGTGGCGCGGGAGCAGGGCTTGGAGTCCGTCCTGCTCTTCCCCACGCTGGGCTGCGGGGTCGAGGAAGGCCTCAAGGACGACGTGGACGCGACGATGGCCAGCCTTTCCGCGTTCAACAGGTGGCTCGAAGAGGACTGGGGCTTCAACCATCGCGGGCGGCTCATCGCCGCTGCGATGCTCTCGCTGGCCGACCCGCAGGCCGCCCTCGACGAGCTGAACAGCCTGATCGAGCGCGGCGCCCGGATCGTGCACGTGCGGCCGGCCCCCGTTCCCGGCGAGCACGGAAGTTCACGGTCCTTGGGTCACCCCAGCCATGACCCGGTCTGGGCCCGGCTGGCCGAGGCGTCCATCCCGGTGGCGTTCCACCTCGGCGACAGCGGATACAACGCGCTCACCTCAGCCTGGGGCGGAAGCGCGACGTTCGAAGGCTTCGGCGACACCAACATCCTCAGCCGCATCCTGGTCTGTGACCGGGCCATTCACGACACCATCGCCTCGCTCGTCATCGACGGCGTCTTCGCCCGCCACCCCGCGCTGCGGGTTGCCAGCATCGAGAACGGATCGGACTGGGTGAAGCTGCTCGTCAAGCGCCTGACGAAGCAGGCCAACCAGACGCCGTGGGGATTTCGCGAGGATCCCCGCGAGACGATCCGCCGCTGCGTCTGGGTCACCCCGTACTACGAGGAAGACCTCGCAGCGCTCGCCGACGTCATCGGTGTCGAGCGCATCCTGTTCGGCTCCGACTGGCCGCACGGCGAGGGTCTCGCGGAGCCGACGGATTTCGTCAAGGAGCTCGACGGCTTCAGCGCCGGCGAGGTGCGCATGATCATGCGGGACAACAGCCTCGCCCTGCTGGGCTAGCAGGCACGACTAGCTGCTTCCCGGCGCTCGCGGGGCATGGCGAGCAGCCGCTGGCTGATCACGTTGCGCCCCAGGCAGATCACCCGGACGAGCGAGCCGCCCGTCACCCAGCTCTCCGGACAAGGAAGAATGGAGCACATGAGAAGGCCCTCAGCCACCCGAACCCCAGCGAGGTTGGGATGACGACCAGGACCCACTTGCAGCACCTGGAGTCCGAGAGCATCCAGATCTTGCGCGAGGCTGTCTCGGAGTGTGAGAAGCCGGTGATGCTGTATTCGGTCGGCAAGGACAGCTCCGTGATGCTGCACCTGGCGCTCAAGGCGTTCTACCCGTCCAAGCCGCCGTTCCCGCTGCTGCACGTCGATACGACCTGGAAGTTTCGGGAGATGTACTCCTTCCGCGACAGGTTCGTCGCCGAGAACGAGCTTGACCTGCTCGTCTACCAGAACCCGGAATGCGTTCAGCTGGGAATCAACCCCTTCGACCACGGTTCGGCGATGCACACCGACATGTGGAAGACCGAGGGTCTGAAGCAGGCGCTGGACAAGTACGGGTTCGACCTGGCGTTCGGCGGAGCCCGGCGTGATGAGGAGAAGTCGCGGGCCAAGGAACGGGTGTTCTCCATCCGATCGGCGCAGCACCGCTGGGATCCCAAGCAGCAGCGCCCGGAGTTATGGCGGCTGTACAACGCGCGGAAGGGGCCCGGCGAGAGCGTGCGGGTGTTCCCGCTGTCGAACTGGACCGAGCTGGACGTGTGGCAGTACATCCACAACCAGCAGATCCCGATCGTGCCGCTGTACTACGCGCAGCCGCGGCCGGTGGTCGAGCGTGATGGAGCGTTGATCATGGTCGACGACGACCGGATGCCGCTGGCCGCCGGTGAGGTCCCGCAGATGCGCAGCGTGCGCTTCCGCACCCTCGGCTGCTACCCGCTGACCGGCGCCGTCGAGAGCGACGCGTCGACCCTGACCGGGATCATCCAGGAGATGCTGCTGACCACGTCGTCGGAGCGGCAGGGCCGGGTCATCGACCACGACTCGTCCGGTTCGATGGAGAAGAAGAAGCAGGAAGGGTACTTCTGATGTCCCACGCCGCCGGCGAGCTGCTCGCGACCGACATCGACGCCTATCTCGAACGCCATGAGCACAAGTCGATGCTGCGTTTCATCACCTGCGGGAGCGTGGACGACGGCAAGAGCACGCTGATCGGCCGGCTGCTGTATGACTCGAAGCTGGTTTTCGAAGACCACCTCGCCGCGCTCGAATCGGACTCGAAGAAGGTCGGCACCCAGGGGGGCGAGCTCGACTTCGCCCTGCTGGTCGACGGCCTGACCGCCGAGCGTGAGCAGGGCATCACGATCGACGTGGCCTACCGGTTCTTTTCCACCGAGCGGCGCAAGTTCATCGTGGCCGATACCCCCGGCCACGAGCAGTACACCCGCAACATGGTCACCGGGGCCTCGACCGCCGACCTGGCCGTCATCCTCATCGACGCCCGCAAGGGCGTGCTGACGCAGACCCGCCGCCACAGCTACCTGGTGTCGCTGCTCGGCATCAAGCACATCCTGCTGGCCATCAACAAGCTCGACCTCGTCGACTACTCGCAGGAAGTCTTCGACCGGATCGACGAGGATTACCGCGCCTTCGCCCGCGAGATCGGGCTCGAGGACATCGTCGCCATCCCGCTGTCCGCGCTGCGCGGCGACAACATCACCGAGCCGAGCCCGCGCACCCCGTGGTACCAGGGCCCCACGCTGATCGGCCACCTCGAGACCGTCCAGGTCCACGATGTGACGCAAGATGGGCCGTTCCGGATGCCGGTGCAGTGGGTCAACCGGCCCAACCTCGACTTCCGCGGGTTCTCCGGCGAGATCGTCGGCGGCACCGTGCATGTCGGAGACACCGTGCGGGTGATTCCGTCAGGACGCGAGAGCACCGTCTCGCGGATCGTCACTTTCGACGGCGACATCCCGGAGGCCGCAGCCGGCGATTCGGTCACCATCACCCTTGCCGACGAGGTCGACATCAGCCGGGGTGACGTGCTGGCCGCGGCCGGCGCGCCGCCCGGGGTGGCCGACCAGTTCGAGGCGCACGTGGTGTGGATGAACGACGAGCCGATGCTTGCCGGACGCCCGTACCTGCTCAAGCTCGGCACCCGTACCGTCGGCGCGACGCTCGCTCAGCCGAAGTACAAGGTGAACGTCAACACCATGGAGCACACAGCGGCGAAAACGCTCGAATTGAACGAGATCGGCGTCTGCAACCTCAACCTCAGCCGGCCGATCGCGTTCGATCCCTACGCCGAGAACCGTGACATGGGCGGCTTCGTCCTCATCGACCGGATCACCAACAACACGGTCGGTGCCGGGCTGCTGCACTTCGCGCTGCGCCGCGCCGACAACGTGCACTGGCAGTCGGTCGAGGTCGACCAGGCGGCCCGCGCGCAGCAGAAGCACCAGACACCGGCCGTGCTCTGGTTCACCGGCCTTTCCGGCGCCGGCAAGTCGACGATCGCCAATATCGTCGAGCGCAAGCTGCATGCCCTCGGTCGCCACACGTACCTGCTCGACGGCGACAACCTGCGCCACGGCATCAACAAGGACCTCGGTTTCACGACTGCCGACCGGGTCGAGAACGTCCGGCGCACCGCCGAAGTCGCGGCGCTCATGGCCGACGCCGGGCTGATAGTCCTCGTCGCCCTGATCTCTCCCTACCGCGCGGAACGCCGGCTGGCCCGCGAGCTCATCGGCGACGACGCCTTCGTCGAGGTCTTCGTCGACACCCCCCTCGTCGATGCCGAAGCCCGCGACCGCAAGGGTCTGTACTCCAAGGCCCGCCGGGGTGAGCTGCCCAACTTCACCGGCGTCGGCGACCCCTACGAAGAGCCCGAAGCACCCGACGTGCACATCCGCACGCCCGACCAAACCGCCGAAGAAGCAGCCGACGCCATCATCGAGACTCTGCTGGCCAACCAGGATGCTGACTAGCGAGCTTTCGTGCGCGGTGGGCGGCTGCCCGGCTCCTTGGTGAGCTGGCGCAGGATCGAGCGCCCGTCGCCGTCCGCGAGGCGAAGATCGTCATCGATCTTCTGGTGCCACTCGCGCGGCAGGACCGCTCCGAGCCCACCGAGCGAGAACAGCGACAGATCAACGACATCGGGCAGTGGGAGACCGAGATCGTTGCCGAGCGTGATCGAGGTGTTGTAGGAGCTGCGCAGCGAGCAGACGAAGTAGGTCGCCTTGTCGATGTCGACGCCCGTCAGCTCACCGGCGCTCACCGCCGCCTCGATCAGGCCCCGGAAGAAGGCGGTGACCGGCTGCTGCGCCGAGGCCACCAGCGCCGGACGCGCCTGGCTCAGCTGGAGCCGAAGGTGCGACAGCCCACGGTCGACGCCTGAGCCGTGCATGGCCGGCATGCGCGCCGAGGCCATGATCCCGCCGGCGAGGCGCTCCAACGGGTCCTGCAGCGAGTTGACGGCCGCCGTGATCAGCCGCGCGTACGTGCGCATGGCCTCTTCGTAGACCGCGAGCAGCAGATCGTCCTTGCTCGAGAAGTACTGATACAGCGTGCGCAGCGACTGGCCGGCCTCGTCGGCGACCTCTTGAACCGTGAGCGACTCACCATTCGTGCGATCGAGCACCTTGGCCGCCGCGCGGATCAGCCGCGCGCCGCGGTCGATCGAGCGTCGCTTGGCATCATCCAGCGACCGATCCACCACCCGGCGCTGCCAGCCGGCGCTCTGGCCGCCGTCGGCGATCGCCACCGAGTCGCTCATTGCACGGATACTACCGTCCTGGTGACAACGCCACTTGCACGATCGGCAAGTGCGTGGCGCGGATTCGCCCTACCCCGGCGCTCAGCGGTCGTCGAACAGATCCACGACGGCCGACGCCCGCTGGCCAAGCATCACGCGCCCGACGACCGCCATGTGTGAACGCCAATGCAGCTCGGTGGCGCTACGGTCCCCGGCTTTGATGAGCTCGAGCAGTCGCAGCTGCGAGCGGATGCCGCGGCGGCGCACCGCGAGCGAGCCCACGACGTCCTCACCGCGGCTCACCTCGGTGACCGCACGCGTGACGATCTCGTTGAGCATCTCGGTGAACAAGCCCAGCGTCTCGTTGCCGGCCAGCGAGACCAGCCGCTCGTGGAAGGTCGCGTTAGCCGCAGCGAATTGCTCGGGATCGTCGAGGCAGTCTTCCTGCGCCTGGACCAACGCCCGCAGCTCGGCGACCACGGCCCGGCGAGCACGCATTGCCGCGAGCGCCCCGGCGGCCAGGGGCTCGACGAGGGTACGCGCGGCGAAGACGTCCTCCAACGCCACGTTGCGTGACGCGAGAACGAGCGCCGCCGTGCGCGCCATCATCCGCTCATCGGGCTCGTGGACGACCACGCCGCCGCCCGCACCGCGCAGCACGGTAATGAGCCCTTCCGCCTCCAGGATCCGCAACGCCTCGCGCAGCGAGGGGCGTGACACCCCGAAACGCTCGACCAGCTCAGGCTCCCGGCCCAGCGAATCACCCTCGGAAAGCTCGCCGCTGACGATGAGGCCGCGTAGCTCATCAGCGATCTGCTGCGGCTTTTCCCTCGGCTGGACCCGGTAGCGCTTCGCCGCAGTCACGTGACCTCCGTCGTCGGCCCGCGTCGGGCTCCCGCAGAGGCTATCAACGGGGCGGATAGCGTCGCGCTATCAACGCATCGCAGGAGCCGGCGAACGGAGTTGTCGAGTGACCGCAGTCATGCAGGGCATCCGCGTCCTCGAGGTCGCTGAGCACACCTTCGTCCCGGCGGCGTCCGCCATCCTGTCGGACTGGGGCGCCGAGGTCATCAAGGTTGAGCCGGTCGGGCGCGGCGACGCGATGCGCACCCTGGCTCGCACCGGCGTCATCGATCTGGGCGACGGCGGCGTGCACGTCCTGCTGGAGCACTCCAACCGCGGCAAGCGCAGTATCGGCCTCGACCTGTCCAGCCCCGAAGGTCGTGAAGTGCTCTACCGGCTGGCTGCCGTCTGCGATGTGTTCCTGACGAACAAGCTTCCGCGAGTGCGCACGGCCCTGGGCATCGACGTCGAGGACATCAGGGCGCACAACCCGAACATCGTGTACGTGCGCGGTTCCGGATACGGCCAGCGTGGCCCCGATGCCGATCGCGGCGGCTACGACATCCTGGGTTACTGGTGCCGCTCCGGCGTGGCCGCCGGGGTGCGCCCCCCGGATGTCGACGGGTTCATCTCGCAGCCGGGGCCGGCGTACGGCGACTCGCTCGGGGCGATGACGATCGCGGGCGGGATCTCCGCTGCCCTGCTGCATCGTGAGCGCACCGGTGAGGCACCCGTGGTCGACGTGTCGCTGCTCGCCACCGGGATGTGGGCGATGGGCGCGGGAATCGGGTTGGCCAAGCACATGGGCCAGCCGTGGCAGCAAGCCACTCTCGAACGCACCCAGATGAACAATCCGCTGACCGCGTCCTACCGCACCAAGGACGACCGGTGGATCTACCTGTCGTGCCTGCAAGGCTTTCAGTACTGGGCCGAAGCCTGCACCATCTTCGGCCGTGAGGACCTCATCGCCGACCCGAGATTCGCGACGCACGCCGACCTGATGGCAAACGCGATGGAGGCCGGCACCATCCTTCAGCAGATCTTCCTCACCGCCACCGCCGAACAGTGGCGGGAGCGCCTCGCCGGCTTTCGCGGCCAGTGGTCCCTGGTGCAAGACGCCATCCAGGTCACAACGGATCCCCAGGTCCTGGCGAACGGCTACCTGGTCGACTGCCAGACGGCGGAAGGCGCCGACTTCTCCCTCGTCGCCACGCCGGTGCAGTTCGACGGCAAGCCGGCGCCGGCTGCGCGCGCTCCCCATTTCAACGAGCACGGCGACGAGATTCTCACCGACCTGCTCGGCTACGACTGGGACACGGTCGTCGACTTCAAGATGAAGGGCGCGGTCGAGTGAGCACCCCAGGCCGCCCTCACGGCGTGCGGTAACCCTCTCGCGTCAACAGCCGGATGGGATCGGTCCCGTCCCACTGTGAGCAGGTCCGTGAGATCGCGGCGATGTGCTCGAGGAACAGCGGCGATTGCTCGATCACCTCGATGTAGAAGCCGAAATCGGCGACGGTGTCGAAGTAGGCAACCCGCTGGTCTACGGTGACCACCTCGCAGACCAACTCGTAACCCAGCGAGCCGTAGTGCGCGGCCTGGCCGTCGTAGTCCGCCGTGATGGTGGCGAGCTGATGCATCAGGCTGGTGCCCGGAGCCGCCATCTCGCGGTAGACGCTCGGGCGGTCATCGTGCTGCTGGATCAGTTCGATCTGTACCGGTCCCGCCTGCGCCACGCCGACTTGCACGTCGAGGCCTGACGAAGCACCGCGATACGTGCAGTCCACCTGGGTGCGTGGCAGCACGTGAAACGGCCCGACCCCGAACGTCCGTGCCCATTGGGCAGCGGCGACCAGCAGATCGTCGACGATGTAGCCCACCTGGAAGAAGCGGAACTCACCCTCGGGCCACGGCTGCTGGAACAGCGGGTGGGCCAGCGCGCTCGTCAGATCCATGCTCATGCCGGCCGCTGCTGCGCGCTGGGCTCGCTGCGTACGCGAATCAGCACTTCCTGCATGACGGTCGCAAGAAGGTGGCCCTGCGCGTCGTGCAGGGCACCGCGTACCAGCCCCCGATCCCCCGAGATTGCCACCGTCTCCTGGGTATGGAGCAGCCACTCGTCGAAGCGGACAGGGCGGTGAAACCACAGCGCGTGGTCGAGGCTGGTCGAGGTGAACGCGGATGCCGGCAGGCCCAACGGATGGGCTCTGAAAGCCATGTCCAGCAGGAAGTAGTCGCTCGCGTACGCGAGCAGCGCGGTATGCAGCAGCGGGTCGTCGCCGACGCCGCGGGGCAGGCGCATCCAGTGCGATCTGGTGCCGCCGGCGGCCGGCCCGCCCAGGAATCTCAGCGCTTCGCCGAGGCGCATCTCCAGCGGCGGCGGCTGCTGCACCCAGCCCCGGAATGCGGTCGGCCGGACGTCGGGCGGGCTCTGGCGTACCCAATCCTGCAGCAGTGGCAGCTGATCGGGCGCCGGGACGGTGGGCGGCGGATCGGCCCACTGCGGTCTGACGGGGCTGGAGTGGAACGAAGCGAACAGGACCAGCAGGTCGCGATCCTGCTGCGTGACGCTCACCCGGCGCGAGGCCATCGACCGCCCATCACGCACGCGCTCCACCGAGAGCTCGAGCGGCACCGCCGGGGTCCCACCCTCCACGAAGTAGGCATGCAGCGAATGCGGAGGCTTGCCCTCGACTGTCGCCGCCGCGGCCAGCAGCGCCTGGGCAATCAACTGCCCGCCGAACAGGCGGCCGAAGCGGTCCGGCTCGTCGACGACACGGAACCGGTCTTCGCCGAGCGGCTCGAGCACGAGCGCCTCCAGCAGACCGTCCAATGCCGAAAGCGTCGCGTGCTCGAGCGACGCGTCCCCTTCAATCACGGTCACTCGTCATGCGGTGGCCGGCCTACCAGATCCGCCGAAACTGGGCACTCTCGCGGCGGGCCCGCAGCAGCACGCGGCGCTGCTCCGCGGTGATGACCGGGGTGTCGGCCGGAAGGTGATCGCGCACCTCGTTGACGAGAACCTTCTTGATGGTGGGGTCGGGATAGTCGGTCGCCCGGTTCCACCGCAGCTGTATGACGCCCCACGGATAGTCGCCCTTGTCGAGCCAGTTGGGCACACCCGGGTCGCGCCGGGAAATGACCGCCCGGAATTTGCCATCGCTGTCGATGTGCGCCTGCCAGTCGTTCAGGCTGGACTGGCGATTCACCCAGTCGAGAGTGCAGAAGCGATCGTCGGCAACGAGCGCCTGCCAATAGCGGCACTGCCGCGGGAGATCGGTCTCGATAATGAGCGCTTCGGTGTCATCGATCTCGTGGATGCCGTCGTAGTACGCCTGCGTGGGCAGCCCGCCCATGTCGTCGATTTTGGTCGACCGCAGGAACGTGTTCACGCCATGGTGTTCGCGGTAGTAGCGCACCAGTTGCATGTCGAACTTGATCATGCCCTCGACCCACGCTGCCAGATCTGAGAAACGGCGGGCGATCTCCTCCGGCGCCATGTCCGTGCTGCCGCTGTCAACGCCGTCCAACCGTTCGATCGCGACCCGGGCGTCGACCTCGCCGGCCCAATCGCACGAGCAGCGCCGCATCAGCAGCCGGCGCGCCGCCGGGTCCAGCTGCCACCAGTCGCCGGCGTGCCCTTCAGGCCGCTCGGCGCTGAGCACGACGCTGAAGTAACCGCGCTCGTCACGTTGCAGGTCGTCGAGGTCGTGGGTGATGTTCAACGCCGTCCCGCCGCCCATGTCGACCGGGTTCAACATGTCGAAGGCCTGCTGGGTGACGTCGACGAAGCGGGACGTGCCGCGAAAGCCAGAGATCCGGTAGACCCCGGACGAGTCGATTTCTGCGGTGGAGTAGACGTAATCCGGGTCTGGACCGCCCTGGTTGAACGCGTAGTTCCACAGCGGCATGAAGACCGGGCGACGCGAGTCGGGGTAGACCCGGCACAGGTACCCCTCGGCAAGGATCGAGAGCGCCAGCTTGTTCATGTCCTGAACCTCGGCCTCGGTCGCGCCGTCGGGGCGCCACACCGCCATCAGGTTGGCGCCGACGCCTTCGAGCGCCTTCATCTGGTCGGCCCAGCTCGCAAGCGCCTTCGGTGTTTCACTCATCGGGTCGCGCCTTTCGAAATCGCAGCAGTCACAGCACAGTTCAGCATTCGAGCTCGACACCGAAGTGCCGGATGTACTCGTCGTAGTCGGCGTGCAGTTGCCCCTCGCTGAGCCCGAACTGCTCGGCCGTATAGATGTGCGCGCCGTGGGTGCCGGACCGGTTGATCCGTGTCCATTCGCGGATCGTCTGCTCCACGTCGGGTCGCAGCTCGAGGTCGAGGAAGGCGTAGATACGGCGCAGCACGCCCATCGGATCCGCGATCAGCTCCGGATGGTGGACGTCCAGGAAGTGTTCCTCGCCGAGGCGCGCCCGCGCAGCCATCGCGTTCTCGACACCGATCCGGAGATGTTCGCAGACCTCCCGACCGAGCCGGTGCATGTCGCGCTCGCCTTGCGGCGGCGGGAAGACCGCCGACACCAGGCTCGACCATGAGGGCACGGACTTGGCCGGATCGCGGTGGGTCATGATGAAACGGGCGCCGGGAAAGGCCCCCGCGACCGCCTCCAGGTGGAAGTTGTGGTGCGGCGCCTTGAAGAGCCACAGGTTCGGCGGGCGCTGCGATTGCAGGAGTTTCAGCACCCGCCGGTGATACTCGAAGGCCTGCGTCATGTCGGTACCGCGCCACCACGCGTGGTAGCGGTAGACGGGCAGCGTGAACTGCTGGCCGTGGAAGGCCATGCCGAGCAGCTCGGTGTCCTCCAGGGTCGCGTTGACGTCGTAGAGGTGCATCGCCTTGAGCTCGGCGGAGATCGCTTCGTCTTCCCGGATGGCCTGGATCCGGCGCGGATCGTTCGCCTCGTCCTCGAGTTTCGGTGGCGGGCACGGCTTGGCCTGCTCCCAGCCGCGCAACGACCGGAACTGCGGATCGAGCGACATCATGTTTGCCAGCGCGGTCGTGCCGGTGCGGGGCAACCCGTTGATGTCGACCGGTCCGGGCAGCGGCAACTGCTCGATCTCGGGGTGCTCGCCATACCAGGCCTCGACTTCGAGACGGTTGGCCAGGCGCCGGCGCAATGCCCCGATGACGCCGGGATCGCTCGACAGGTCGAAATCACCGTCGATTTCCAGGCTCCCGAGCAAGACCTCGAGCCCCTCGCGAAAATCCCCGGGACCGAAATCGGACAGTCCGGTGGCCTCCATCGCCTCGGCCATGAGCCGGTCAGCAGCGGGATATCGGTTCATCTCGAGCGGCTCCCGGCCGCCAGACGCTCGGGATGGAAATGCTCGGCCATCCGCCGGAAGCCATCGCGCCAGCCCACGCGGCACGGTCCGGTGATCGAGGTGCGCTTCGTGACGTCACCGACCGAACCGGTCGACGCTCCGGGGCTGGGCTGCACCTGCACCGTCGCCGGGACGGCGAGCAGCTCGCCGAAGTAGGCGGACCATTGCTGCACGCTCACCGGCTCATCTCCGCACCAGTTCACGATCGTCGCAGGCACTGTCGCCGCGTCGAGCAGGGCTTCCAGCTGATCGCAGATGTCGTCCTCGTGAATCGGGGCGTAGGGCAGCGGATCCCACCGGGCCACGACCGGCCGGCCGGCGGCGACGGCATCCAGATGCCAGGCGGGCAGCCCTCCGGTGTCACCGTAAGCCGCGCCCATCCGGGCGATGGTGACCGGCAGGCCGAACGAGCGTGCGCAGTAGCGGGCCACGGCCTCACCGGCGATCTTCGACACCGAGTACGGCGCCTGCCCGGGCAGCATGACGTCGCCGAGCGGGTCGTCCTCACCGAACGCGTGCCAGGGGTCGGCGTGCGGCTTGTAGACGCTCAGCGTCGACATCACGAGCGCGGCCTTGGCGCCCCGGCAGTGTTCGAGCAGGAAGCCGGTGGCTTCGGCGTTTACCCGCAGCGCCCGGTCGTAGTCGTCCGCGCTGAAGTCGGCGGCGATGTGCAGCAGGTACGTGAAGTCGGTCGGCAGCTCGCCGAACTGCCCATCCGCCAGATCCAGCGTGCGAGTCGTCACGCCGAGGGCCTCGACCTGCTCGCGCGACGCGGGGTCGGTGAAGCGGGCGATGCCCCACACCTCGTTGTCCGCGGCGAGCGATCGGGCCATGCCGAGCGCGATCCGCCCAGCTGGCCCGGTGATCAAGATCTTCTCACCGCGCAACATCCGGCAGACCTCCCTCGCTTCTCCTGTGCACCGAGCGGCAAGGAAGCATCCCACGGCCGGGATGCGCGGTTTACTCAGAGGGGTCCCCGGCGGTGAAACCCTCGATCTCGGATGCGGCCGCGCCGGCTGCCGCCCATGGCCGACCTCGCTGCAACGCGCGTGCCGCGGCTGGGTACGGTTCGGCCATGCGCCTCGACGGCAAGGTTGCCATCATCACGGGAGCTGCCCGCGGCCAGGGCGCCGCCGCACGCGCGTCGCTTCGTCGACGAAGGCGCGTCGGTCTTGCTCGCCGATGTCCTCGACGCCGACGGCGCGGCCGTGGCCGGCGAGCTCGGCGCACGTGCGGCGTACCGGCACGTCGACGTCAGCTCGCAGCCTGACTGGGCAGCGGCGGCAGCGCAGGCCACCGAGCGTTTCGGCGGCGTCGACATCCTGGTGAACAACGCGGCGATCCACCACATCCAGCCGTTGGAGCAGGAGAGCGAAGAAGTCTTCGAACGCTTCCTGCGGGTGAACCTGATCGGCGCGTTCCTCGGGATGCAGACGGTCATTCCGGCGATGCGTGCTCGCGGCGGCGGCTCGATCGTCAACGTGTCGTCCACCGCGGGCATGCGCGGCTACTACGGCCACGGCGCGTACGCCGCGTCGAAGTGGGGACTACGCGGGCTGACGAAGGTGGCGGCGATCGAGCTCGGGCCCGACCGGATCCGGGTGAATTCGGTGCACCCAGGACCGATCCGCACGGACATGATGCCGCAGGACGAGGCAAGCCTCGAGCGCTTCCGCGGGCTGCCGCTCGGGCGTCACGGCGAGCCCGAGGAGGTCTCGGAGCTCGTGTGCTTTCTTGCCTCCGACGCCGCTTCGTTCATCACCGGCCAAGAACACGTGATCGACGGCGGCTCGACCGCCTAGATCCGGTTCGACCCGAGGTAGGTCGACCCGAAGTTCTCCACGAACGCCAGGGTTTGCGCCTGCGTAGAGAAGTCCCAGGCGAACGAGACCCAGGTGGCGCCGATCTCGGCGATGCGGCCGAGCGCATCACGATGACGTTCGACGTCCACGCCCGCTTCCAGGATCGAGTCATCGGTGTAGAGCACCATGACGTCGATGTCGTCGGCGCGCTCCCCCGCCGACTCCTTGAGCTCGCTGACCGCCGTCCCGATCTCGTCGAGCCCCGAGAAATAGGCCGTGCGGGCGGTGGTCGCCATCTCCGGCGGTCCGCTCATCGGCATCCATCCCTGGGCACGCGTAGCCACCCGCCGGCGCGTGACCTTCGCGTTGCCCCCGAGCCAGATCGGGATCGTGCCCGACCTCGGCGACGGTCGCGCGATGATGTCACGAGCATCGAAATGCTTGCCGCTGTAGCTGAATCGCTCGCCGCTCCAATGCATCGGCAGCACCTCGAGCGCCTCGTCGATGAGCTCATTGCGCTCGCCGAAGTCGACTCCGAGCGCGAAGAACTCGGTCTTCAGGTAGCCGGTGCCGAGGCCGAGGATGAAGCGCCCGTTCGAAATCAGGTCGACGCTGGCCGCGGCCTTCGCCAGCAGCAGCGGGTTGCGGTAAGGCGCGACCGACAGGTAGGTCAGCAGCCTGATGCGCTCGGTCACCGCCGCTGCCGCGCCCAGCGCGACGAAGGGATCGAGCGTCTGATGCCCGCCGCCCTCGGCGAGCCAGCGGTAGCCCGGGGCCGGATGCTCGGTGAACGCCAACCCGTCCCATCCGGCCGCCTCCACCGCCCGGGCCACAGTGAGGACGTCTCCGGCGGCCAACAGGTCGCGCTCGATGCCGATCGGCTCGGGGTGCTGGATCAGATACTTCACCTGCCCAGCTTCACACATCAGTCAGGACGCATCATCCAGGTACCGGCAAACGGCGCGGCGGCGTAGCGCCCGCTACGTCAAGCCCAGGTCGGCGACGGGCTGCTCGAGGGGGTTCACGTTCACCGCGCGCAGCCCCTGCGCCAGCGCGTCGTACGGGAGACCGGCGAGGAAGCCGTCGACCGTCCGCTGGAAGTTCGAGATGCCGCCTTCGGCACCCGCGGACAGGCGCATGTACTCGAAGCCCTTGGCGTGCAGGCCTTTCTGCTGCTTGCGGCAGGTTGGCGAAGTCCTGCGCGGGGATCGGCGGCCAGCGGGGGTCGTCGGCCTCCCAGACCTCGGGCTGAGGCGGGCGTCTGCGGCTCGCTGCCCTCCGGGTAGCGGGTCGAGCGACCAGATCTCCATCAGCGTCTCCTCCGGGCCGAGCGGCCGGAAGCGGTACGACGAGGCGCTGCTGTACATCGGCAGCACGAAGTAGTGCGGGAAGCACTGAAGAACATCCAGTCGTCGATTCCCTGCTCGGCGAGCTCGTTGAGGTCGGGAATCGTCGCTGCCCGCGCCGCGGTGCCAGCGCGACGACCGCGTCGTTGAGCGTGCGGTTCCAGGTCGCCATCGCCTGCTTCGGGTCGGCGGGCAGCTCGATGTCGCGCAGGCCCTCGGCGATGCGCACGTCGTTGGCGTGCACCATCCCGGCCATGCCGTCGCTCATCGCGTGCAGATACTGGATGTCGGCGTCGATGAACGCCTGCGGGTCGAACGGCGCTTCCGGCGCGCGCGGCCGTATCGCGTGCCGGGTATGACGCAGCTGCGGATGCGCCTGCACCACGTGGTACTGCCTCGACGAACGCCTCTTCGGCGAGCTTCCAGTTCACCGGGCAGCCGGCACGCGTACCACCACTCGGTCCGCAGCGACTCCACCTTCCACGCGTCGAGGATCGATGGCGACCGGCTCGATGCACTGCGCGCAGCGGCGGCGCGTCGTCGTCGAGGTTGATCCACGCGCACCCGCCCCACGTCTCGCAGCGCACCGGCGTGAGGTCGAGGTCGCCCGGCTGCAGGTTGTGCTCGGCGAAGGTCGTCGCTGGGTGACCGCGGTGTTCGTGCCGTCCGGGCCGTAGCACCAGCCGTGGAACGGGCAGTGAACCCGCGCTCGCAGGTCCCTCGCCCCTCGGCGAGCTTCACGCCGCGGTGGCGGCACGCGTTCTGGAACGCCGCGACCCCCTGTCCTCGGTGCGCACGACGACGATCGACTGGTCGAGGAACTCGTACTCGACGAAGTCGCGCGGCCGGGGATCTCCTCGAGCCGGCACGCCATCTGCCAGACGCGCGGCCACAGCAGCTCGGCCTCCACCGCGTAGAAGTCCGGGTCGAAGTAGCGCTCCTTGGGCGACCCGGTCCGCGGAACTCCATCGCGTGCGGCACCGGAGCGGCCGACCACTTCTGCTCCACCGTCGCCATGCCGCGTCCCCCTCGCCGTCGAGTAGCGTGTCGCGTCGTCAGACTAACCGGTCGGTACAGGATTAGCCCGGGGGCCGCGGCAACGCATGCGACACCCTCAGCATCGGCCGCCGACGTCGACGTCCTCGATCGTCGGCGCCGGCATCACCGGCATCTACCAGCTGTACCGCGCCCGCGAGGCCGGGTTCTCCGCGCCGCTCCTCGAGGCCGGCGGCGGCGTCGGGGGCACCTGGTTCTGGAACCGCTATCCCGGCGCCCGGTTCGACTCCGAGAGCTACACCTACGGCTACCTGTTCTCGAAGGAGCTGTTCGACGAGTGGGAGTGGCAGGAGCACTTCGCCGAGCAGCCGGAGACCGAGCGCTACCTCAACCACGTGGTCGACCGGTTCGACCTCCGCCGCGCACATGCGCTTCGACGCCCGGGTCACGCTCGGCCGTCTGCGACGAGGCGGCGGGCACGTGGACGGTCGACGACCGGCGACGGCGACCGAGCGTCCGCGCCCGGTTCCTGGTCGCCGCCACCGGTGTGCTCTCGGTGCCGTACTTCCCCGACGTGCCCGGCCGCGAGGACTTCCGCGGCGAGCCGCACCACACCGGTCTCTGGCCGGCGAGCCCGGTCGACTTCGCCGGCAAGCGCGTCGCCGTCATCGGCACCGGCGTCGAGCGGCGTGCAGGTCGTCCCGACGATCGCTCGAGCGACGTCGCGTCGCTCACCGTGTACCAGCGCACCGCCAACTGGTGCACGCCGCTCAACAACGCGCCCGATCACCCCCGAGGAGCAGGCGCGGCTGCGGGCCGACTTCGAGGCGCTCCGCGAGACGCTGAACACCTCGCTCGGCCGGGTTCCTGCCCACCCGGCGCACGACCGCGCCGACGTTCGACGACTCCGACGAGGAGCGGCAGGCGTTCTACGAGCAGATGTGGAACAGCCCCGGCTTCATGAAGCTCACCAGCAACTACACCGACCTGCTGTTCGACGAGGCGGCGAACGACGCAGTGGTGCGAGTTCATCGCCGAGAAGATCCGCGGCATCGTCGACGACCCCGAGACCGCCGAGACGGCTGATCCCGAAGGACCACCGCTTCGGCGAGAAGCGGCCGCCGTTCGTCGACCGGCTACTTCGAGGCGTTCAACGACCCGAAGCGTGTCGCTCGTCGACCTCCGCGCGACCCCGATCGTGCGGCGTCACCGAGACCGGGATCGAGACGACCGACGGCGTCCGCGAGTTCGACGTCATCGTGTGGGCCACCGGCTTCGACTTCGGCACCGGCGCGCTGCTACCGCATGGGGATCCGCGGCCGGGACGGGCTCGCGCTCGAGGAGCACTGGGCCGACGGCCCGACCACGTTCCTCGGCCTGCAGACCGACGGGTTCCCGAACTTCTTCTTCCCCGGCGGGCCGCACGCGGCCGCCGGCAACAACCCGCGCTACAACGGCGACCAGGTCGACTTCCTCACCGACACGCTCGTCTACGCACGCGACCACGGCTGCGACGTCGATCGAGGTGACGCCGAGGCCGAGGAGCGACTGGACCGCGCATGGTCGACCGGGCGCGGCGCGCGACCGTCGTTCGGCGACGATCAGCTACTACTTCGGCGCCAACATCCCGGGGAAGCCGCCGCGAGTACCTCCTGAACACCGGCGGCCGCCCGAAGCTCTTCAAGGTCATGCGCCGACGTCGTCGCCAACGACTACCAGGCCTTCGAGATGTCGGAGCGTCGCCCGCGTCGTCAGACGGTCGCGATCGGGCGTCAGCGGCGAGCCGACGACTCCCGGGCAGCCGCAGCGGGGGCGCGGTGAGCAGGAAGCGGCTGCGGTCGTGCTCGCGCAGCCAGGTCGGCAAGCTCGTGGAGGTACCACATCTCGCCGAGCGGCACGCCGAGCTTGAACAGGCACAGGTGGTGGATCGGCAGGAACGAGTGCCGGCTCGGGTCGCGGTCCTTGCCGAGCATCCCCTCGACCGCGTAGTTGTCGGCGACGAGCGCCGAGATCTGCGAGTCGGCGATCCACTCCAGCAGCGACTCGTCGCGCGCGTCGAGGTAGCTGCACATGCGTGTGGATCTTCACGCGGGTCGGGTTCGCGGTTCCACTCGCAGGACCTGGGTGGCGAAGCCGGTGTGCAGCAGCAGCATGTCGCCGGGCTCGACCACGACGTCGTCGGCCGCCATGATCTCCTCGCAGCGTCGCGAGGTTCACCCCTCGCCACTCGTGGCCGAGGTGGTGGGCCAGGTCGACGAGCACGCCGCGACCCTGCACTCCCGTGGAACGCCATGTGCTCGAGGCCCAGGTGGCGTGCGAAGCACGCGTGCCGCCCGCCGTCGCCGCGCGGCGTCGTCGCTGCGGGCCCGACGAGGTCGACCCCGGCGCGGTAGCCGTTGTAGTAGACGGCCTCCTCGACGCCGTCGCCGTCGGCGTCGAACTCGGCACCGACGTGGGCGAGCGAGTCCCACTGCGTCGAGTACTGCAGGGAGAGCGTCACCACGTCGTCGGCCCACACGTCGACGTAGCTGTCGGGTCGCCCCAGTCCGCGCATCTCGCTCATGTGGACGTTGTAGAAGACGCCCGGCGTGCCGTCCATGTCCTCGGTCGGCGCGAGGCGCGGCGGGTGGCGCCGCTGGTTCAGCGCGGTGCCGCCCGGGATAGTCGAGCGGCAGGCTCAGGCAGAAGCTGATGCCCGCCTCGACCTCGCGCACGCCCTCGAGGACCTTCTCCGGGGTGAGCAGGTTGATCCGGCCGAGCTCGTCGTCGTCGCCCCAGTCGCCCCAGGTCGATCCGGCCGGCCGCTGCGTCCAGCGCTTCGGCCACGGGCTTCCCCTCCTCGCCGGCAGCGTAACGTCGTCTCGACCGGCGTTGTACCGACCGGTACGCTCGTCGGCGCACGTGAGAGCACTAGCGCGAAGGGCGAGGTCGCGATGACGACAGGCGGACCTCGTGGTCTCTGCCGACGGCCACGTCCTCGAGCCGCCCGACCTGTTCATGCACCCGCCTCCCGAAGCACCTGCGCGACCGCGGGGTGTGGGAAGAGGACTTCGAGATCGAGCCCCTCGTCGAGGGCGGCGCGCGGATCTTCCGCCGGCTGCACACGCCCGGGTTCGAGGGCTGGACGATCTCGCGCTACCGCCAGACCGGCGGGCGCATGCCCGAAGGCGATCCCGAGCACATCCTCGAGGACATGGCGCTCGACGGCGTCGACGTGCAGGTCATGCACCCGAACCTCTCGCTGTTCGGGCTCTACTCCGACGACCACGAGCTGTCCATGGCGCACGCCCGGGTCTACAACGACTACGTCGTCGAGCGGTTCACGCCGTACTTCTCCGCAGCTGGCGCCCACGGCGCCGATGCCGATCACCGACATCGACGACGCGGTCACCGAGATCGAGCGCGTCGCCGCCGCCGGGTTCCGCGCCATCCTGCTGCCGGCGACCCCGCCGATGCCCTACTACTCGCGCGACTCTCGACCCGGTGTGGGCCGCGGCTGCAGGCGCAACGGCGCTGCACGTCGTTCTTCCACACCCAGACCGGCGGGGTGAAGGTCGACGACCCGGCGTCCACGACGCTCAAGGTCGTGATGGAGTACGGCCGCAGCAGGTCAACCAGCCGATGACCGAGAAGTCGGCGGCGAAGCGGATGGTCACGCAGTGCGTCTACAGCACGATCGTGCCGCAGCAGATCATCTGCGAGCTGATCGGCGGCGGGGTCGCCGAGCGCTATCCCCGATCTGCACTTCGCGCTGATCGAGTTCAACGCGCACTGGCTCGCGTCCCTGGTCGGGGCGCATGGACAAGTGCTGGGTCACCGGGATCGGCCAGGACGCCGACTGGTGGCTCGGGTACTGGGACGACACCCGGCCGCCCGACGACCAGCCCAGCATGGCGCAGCTGTTCCGCCTGAACGAGAAGTGGCCCTACCCGCTGATGCCGAGCGAGTACGTCGCGGCGCCAGTTCCACGTCTCGTTCCAGGACGATCCGGTGGCCGTCGCGTGCCGCCACCTCACCGGCGTGTCGACGCATCGTGTGGGGCAACGACTACCCGCACGCCGAGGGGACGTTCCGCGGCAGCCGGGAGCTGATCGCGAAACAGTTCGCCGGCGTCCCGGACGACGAGCGGGCGGCCATGCTCGGCGGCACGCTCGCCGGAATCCTCGGATACGCAACCTGAGCGCGCTGCGCTTCGACGGTCGCGTCGCCGTCGTCACCGGAGCGGGTCGCGGGATCGGGCGAGCCCATGCGGTGCTGCTCGCCGAGCGCGGCGCGAGCGTCGTCGTCAACGATCTGGGCGGCTCGATGACCGGGGTCGGCGCCGACGCCGCGCCCGCTGCTGCCGTCGCCGCACAGATTCGTGACGCGGGCGGTGCGGCAGTCGCGGACGGCAGCGACGTGGCAACGGTCGACGGCGCCGAAGCTCTGATCGGGACCGCTATCGAACGCTTCGGGCGGCTCGACATCCTCATCAACAATGCCGGGATCATCCGCTGGGCCGGGCTGCCCGAAGCTGACGCCGAGAACCTCGACCGGCACCTCGCCGTGCACGTCGGCGGATCGTTCAACACCACCCGGGCGGCCTGGCCGCATCTGGTCAGCCAGGGCTACGGCCGCATCGTGATGACCACGTCCTCCGGGCTCTTCGGGCTGCCGGCGAACCTCTCGTACGCCGCCGCGAAAGGCGGCGTCATCGGCCTGACGCGCAGCCTTGCCGTGGCGGGAGCGAAAAGGGGCATAAAGATCAACGCGCTTGCCCCGGCGGCGATGACGCGGATGGCGGGGCCGCCGAGCGGCGAGCCTGACCCGCACATGGCACCGGAGCTGGTGGCACCGATGGCGGCCTTCCTCGCCCATGAGAGCTGCCCGGTAACCGGCGAGATCTACGCCGCGGGTGCCGGCCGGTTCTCGCGCATCTTCATCGCCTCGACTCCGGGATACCTGCACCCGGGCCCCGAGCCAACTGTCGAGGACATCGCCGCGCAGTGGCCGGCGATCAACGACGAAGGCGGTTACCGCGTTCCCGCCAGCCTGGTGGAGTGGTCGGCCGGCTTCCTGGCGCACCTCCCGCAGGCTCCCGGTCCGTGACCTCGAGCGGCATACGATCCGCTGCCCGCCGGCCGCGAAAGGTCTTTATGCCGAGCAGACGATCCGATGCCTTTCCGGACTGAACTGGCAGCGGATCGTCTGCTCGAGCGGAGAACGATCGTCGCCCTCAGGGCAGCGCTTTGTGTGCGCACCATCGCGGCTCACTGTTCAGCCCCCGCGCAACTCGCGCTTGAGCACCTTCCCCGACGGGTTGCGCGGCAGGGCGTCGAGGAACGCGATGTCCTTGGGCACTTTGAAACTGCGCGAGGCGGGCCCGGCAGTGCTCGACCAGCGCGTCGCCTGACACCTCGGCGCCAGGGCGCAGGACGACGTACGCCACCGGCACCTCGCCCCAGCGCTCGTCGGGGCGTCCCACGACGGCCGCCTCGAGCACCGCCTCGTGCTCGTAGAGCACCCGCTCGACCTCCGAGCCCGCGATGTTCTCGCCGCCCGAGACGATCATGTCCTTGAGCCGGTCAACGATGAACAGGTAGCCATCCTCGTCGCGCACGCCGATGTCCCCGGTGTGAAACCAGCCGCCGGCGAAGGCTGCAGCCGTCGCCTCCGGATCACGCCAGTAACCCTTGAACACCTTGGGACCGCGCATCACGATCTCCCCGCGTTCGCCCGGGTCGACCGAGGCGCCGCGCTCGTCCCAGATGTCGAGTTCGAGGTACAGGCAGGGGCGGCCGACGCTGCCGAGCTTGGTGACGATGCTGTCGCGGTCGAGGAACGTGTCCCCGGAGACGGTCTCGGTGAGCCCGTACGCGTCGGCGAACCATGCCGAGGAGAAGGTCCGCTGGATCCGCTCGATGAGCGGCACCGGCATCTTCTCTCCGCCATTGATGACCAGGCGCACGGACGACAGGTCTCGCTGCTCGATGTCGGGCAACGCCATGATGGCGTTGACCATCGCGGGCGCGAGCCAGACGACGGTCACTCGCGAGCGCTCCAACTCGTCGACCACCGCCGCCGCATCGAACGCGCGATGGATGATCGTGGTAGCCCCCGCAGCGATCAGCGACGTGGTCGTCAGATCCAGCGCCCCGACGTGGTAGAGCGGGCCGCAGGCGAGCCCGCGATCGGCGCTGGTGAAGCCGAACTCCACGAGGTGGGCGAGGTTCTTCCACGCCAGGTTGGCGTGGGTGAGCATGACGCCCTTGGGGCGCCCGGTCGTGCCCGAGGTGTACATGAGCCGGTGGACGTCATCAGCAGCAACGCGGGCTTGCGGAGGCGCCGATGCCGCCCGTAGGTCGTGAAGAGCGACCCACCCGTCGGCCGCCCCGATGCAGACCCGCTGCGGCCCGTCCTCCCAACCGCCGGTCGCCGCATTCCCGAGATCGACGAGCGCTGCGTCGCATACGAGCGCGCGGGCCTGCGAATGCTCGAGGATGTAACGCACCTCAGGCGCCGCCAACCGCCAGTTGATGGGCATGGCGATCGCGCCGAGATAGTTCGCGGCGAAGACGGTCTCGAGGAACTGCGGGCAGTTGTACGACAACAGGCCCACGACGTCCCCGCGCCCGACGCCGCGCTCATGCAGCCCGCCGGCCAAGGCAATGGCGTTCGCTTCCATCTGCCGGTAGGTCGTCGTCACGCCCTCGAAGACGCTGAACGCCTTGTCAGGGGTCCGGATCGCGTGATGGGCCAGCACGGCGAACCAGTTCAGATCGGCCTGCATCTCGGGGACGCCGCTCACATGCCAGAATGTACCGACCAGTCAGTCTAAAAACGTAGGACTTGCCCATGACCGTTGCCGCCCGGAGCCCCAACTGGGAGACGCGGCTGCACGCGATAGTCGATACTTCGGCGTCCGTCTTCGCCCGGCGCGGGTACCACGCGACGGGTATCGCGGAATTGTGCGATGCCAACGAGCTGGGCAAAGGCGCGCTGTATCACTACATCGGGTCGAAGGAAGCGCTCCTGGCCGCGATCCACGATCGCGTGATGGACGAGGTGATCGCCAGCGCCGAGCGGGTCGCCGCCGCGGGCGGGTCGCCGACGAAGCAGCTGACGATGCTCGGTGATCAATTGCTCGACGTCATCGCCCGCTACCCCGACCACGTCTGGGTTTTCCTGCACGAATTCCCCGCGCTGACGGGCGAGCGGGCCGAGCAATTCCGCGGGCGCCGGCGCAAGTTCGAAGGCGCCGTGGAGACGATCCTGCAAGCCGGCATCGAGTCGGGTGAGTTCCGTGACGTCGACCCCAGGCTCACCGCGCTCGCCTGGCTCGGCATGCACAACTACACCTATCTCTGGCTGAAGCCGGACGGCGCGCTCTCCGCCCATGATGTCGCGAAGCGATTCGCTGACATCTTCGTCGCGGGTATCGCGAATCCCCGCAGATCCAGGAAGAAGGGCACGTAGCGCCCGTGCAGCGGCTCAGGGCGCCGCGTAACCGCCGTCGACGACGAGCGCCGAACCGGTGGTCCACCGTGAGGCGTCCCCGGCAAGGTAGGAGTAGGCACCGACCAGATCCTGCGCCTCACCCAGCCCGAGCGGATGCCGCCCGGCGATCGCGTCGAGCGCCTGCTGCGGAAGGTCGGCGTGAATGGCCGACAGGAACGTCCCCGGGCACACGCAATTGACCCGGATGCCATCCCGCGCGTACTCGACCGCGGCGACCTTGGCCAGCTGGATGACGGCGGCCTTCGTCGCGCAGTAGGGCGCGGCATGCGACCACGCGGTAAGCCCCGAGACCGACGCGGTGAGCACGATGGACCCCGACCGCTGAGCCCGCATCACGGGCACCGCAGCGCGGATCCCGTTGACCGCCCCCATGACGTTCACGCGGAAGGCACGTTCCCAATCCTGCGTGCTGAGGTTGTGGATGCGCCCGTTGGGCGAGAGCACCCCCGCGTTGCTGACGAGCACGTCGACGCGGCCGAAGCGTTCGACCGCGAGCGCGGCGACCGCCTCTACCTGATCGATCTCGCTCACGTCAGCGAGCAGGGTCGCGAGCTCGCCCCGTTCGTCAGGCAGACCCGCGACAGTCGCGTCCAGCGAGGCCTGGCTCACATCGCTCAGGACGAGATCGGTCCCCGGCTCTGAGGCGAACTGCCGTGCGAGAGCAGCGCCGAGCGCTCCCCCGGCACCGGTGATGACGACGGTTCGGCGCGATCCGGTCATCCGTCATCACCCCTGCTTGGCGTGTACCGATCGTTACAGTACACGCATGACCCCAGGGCTCGACGACCTCCTCGAGATGCACCGGCGGATGCTGCTGATCCGCGGGTTCGAGCAGCGGGTCGCCGCGCTCTACCGCGACGGCGAGGTCCCCGGCTTCGTGCACCTGTCGATCGGGCAGGAGGCGGCCGCCGTCGGCGCGTGCTGGCCGCTGCGGTCCGCCGACGTCATCACGTCGACCCATCGTGGCCACGGGCACTGCCTGGCCAAGGGCCTCGACCCGCTCGGCGATGTTCGCCGAGCTGATGGGCAAGGAGCCGGGCACCAACCGCGGCCGCGGGGGCTCGATGCACATCGCCGACCCGGAGCTCGGCATCTTCGGCGCGAACGGCATCGTCGCGGCCGGGCTGCCCGATCGCCGTCGGCGCCGCGACAGCAGCCCAGCTCCGGGCCGACGGCAGCGTGGCCGTGGCGTTCTTCGGCGACGGCGCGGTCGCGCAGGGCGCGTTCCACGAAGCGGTGAACCTCGCCGCGGTCTGGCAGCTGCCGGTCGTCTTCTTCTGCGAGAACAACGGCTACGCCGAGTTCTCGCCGGCGTCCGACCCAGCACGCAGCCCCGCTCGAGCAGCGGGCCGCCGGCTACGGGATCGGCTACGTCGCGGTCGACGGCAACGACGTCGTCGGCGACCGCGACGGTCGATGGCCGAGCGCGGTCGAGGCCGCTCCGCGGCCGGGCGCGGTCCGGTCGCTCGTCGAGGCGACCACCTACCGGTGGCACGGCCACTACGAGGGCGACCCCGAGCGCTACCGGACCGCCGAGGAGGTCCGAGACGTGGGAAGCGCGCGACCCGCTCGCTGCGTGCACGCGCACCGGCTCCGGGCCGCCGGCGTCGACGACGACGAGATCGACGGCGCTGCAGCCGCGGCGGTCGATCGCGAGCTCGACGAAGCGGTCGACGCGGCTCGCCGGTGTCGCGAGCCCGCCGCCGCCACGCTGCACGGACTTCGTCGTCCGTCCACGACCGGCCCGCGCCGAGCCGCCCGCGCCGAGCGACGACGCCGCCGGTGTTCCGCACCATGGACGCGGTCCGCGCGGCGCTCGAGGTCGAGCTCGCCGCCGACGAGCGGGTGTTCGTCGCCGGCATCGACGTCGCCGCCGGCGGCAACGTCTTCGGGCTCACCCGAGGGCTGCGCGAGCGGTTCGGCGACCGGGTGCGCGACACGCCCATCTCGGAGACCGCGATCGTCGGCCTCGGCGTCGGGGCGGCGATGGCCGGCATGCGCCCCGTCGTGGAGTTGATGTACCTCGACTTCCTCGGCGTCTGCTTCGACCAGCTGCTCAACCAGGCCGCCAAGCTGCCGTTCATGACCGGCGGAGCCGCCCAGATGGCGCTCACCGTGCGGACCCAGTTCGGCGCCGGGCGATCCTCGGGCAGCCAGCACTCGCAGAGCCTCGAGGCGCTGCTCGCCCACATCCCCGGGCTGACGCGTCGTCATGCCCTCGACGCCGGCCGACACCTACGGGCTGCTGCGCGCCGCCATCCAGGACCCGAACCCGGTCGTCTTCATCGAGAACCGGCTGCTCTACGGCGATGAAGGGCCCGCAGCCGCCCGCCGGACCACATCGTGCCCGATCGGCACAGTCCGCGGTCGTGCGCCCGGGGACCGACATCACCGTCGTGTCGGTCTCACGGATGGTGCACGAAGCCGCTCGCCGCCGCCGAGACCGCTGGCGGCAGAGGGCATCTCGGTCGAGGTGATCGACCTGCGCACGGTCGCCCCGCTCGACATGGTCGCCGTCCTCGACTCGGTGCGCCAAGCACCAGCCGGCTGCTGATCGCCCACGAGGCGGTCGTCGCCGTTCGGCATCGGCGCCGAGATCGCCGCGACCGTCGCCAGCGAGGGCTTCTGGGACCTCGACGCGCCGATCGAGCGCCTCGGCGCCGCTGCCACTCCCCCGCCGTACGCGCCCGAGCTCGAACGGGCCTGGCTGCCCGACCGCGACGACATCGCCGACGCCCTCCGCCGCCTCGCCGCCGTGTCTAACAACCGAGCGTGCGCGCGATCACCATGTGCTGGATCTCGTTGGTGCCCTCGCCGATCTCGAGCACCTTGGCGTCGCAGTAGAAGCGGGCCACCGGCGACTCGAGCATGTAGCCGAGCCCGCCGTGGATCTGCACCGCTTCCGACGCCGCCCAGACCGCCACCCGGCTGGCCTTCAGCTTCGCCATCGACGGCCTCCTTCAGGAACGGCTGGCCGCTGTCGCGCAGGTACGCGGCGCGGTACGTGAGCCAGCGCGCCGCCTCCAGCTCGGTGGCGATGTCGGCGAGCTTGAACTGCACCGCCTGGAACTTCGAGATGGGCTGGCCGAACTGCACCCGCTCGCTGGGCGTAGGTCCATCGCCAGGTCGAGCACGGCCTGGGTAAGGCTGAGCGACGAGCGCGGCGATCGAGATGCGCCCGACCTCGAGGGTGCGCGAGGAACTGGCCGAGGCCCGAGGTCCGGATCGCCGACCAGGTGCTCGTCGGGAACCCAGACGTCGTCGAAGAACAGCTCGCGGGTATCGAGGCCGCGCCAGCCGATGCCGCGCATCTTCGGACCCATCGTGAAGCCGGGTGTGTCCTTCTCGACGACGAAGCTCGCGAACACGAGGCCCTCGTCGCCGGCGACATCCTCGGTGCGCGCCAGCAGGGTCACCCCGAACGACATGTCGGTGCCGGCGTTGGAGATGAACGTCTTGCTGCCCGTTGATCAGCCAGCCGCCGTCCCGGCGCTCGGCGCGGGTACGGATGCCCCGCGCGTCGGAGCCGGCCTCGGGCTCGGTCAGGCCGAACGCCCCGAGCGCGCGGCCCTCGGCGAGCGGCCGCAGCCACCGCTCGCGTTGCGCGTCGTTGCCGAACAGGTACAGCGGCAACGAGCCGATCGTGACGTGCGCCTGCCAGCGCCGCGGCCACCGACTGGTCGGCCTGACCGATCTGCTCCATGCGCCGCCACGAAACCGACGGTCGACATCCCGATCCCGCCCCACTGCTCGGGAACGAGCATGCCCGAGCAGACCCAGCGCCCCCATCTCACGCAGCAGATCGGTGGCGCAGCGCGCCTCCTCCCAGGCCAGGGCGGCGCGCGGCGCGATCTCCTCCTGCGCGAAGTCGCGGCAGAGCTCGACCAGCGCGCGCTCGGATTCGGTGAGCGAGAAGTCCACCCGCGATGGTATTGGACCGACCGGTACAGCAGGAGCTAGGTTCAGCACGTGCGCTTCGGACTCGACATCGCCCAGCAACGCCAGCCGTGGGACGAGATCGTCCGCCGGGTCCAGCTCGCCGAGCAACTCGGCTTCGACGGCGCCTGGGGCTTCGACCATTTCCAGCCGATGTACGGGGACGGGCCGGGCGAGACCTTCGAGGGGATGGCGACCCTTGCGGCGCTCTCAGGGCTCACGACCAGGATCCGCCTGGGGCTGCTGGTGACCGGCGTGACGTATCGGCATCCCTCGGTATTCGCCGCCGAGGCGCGTCACCATCGACCACGCGAGCCACGGCCGGCTCGAGCTCGCCCTCGGCGCCGCCTGGTTCGACAAGGAGCACCACGAGCTCGGCATCCCTTTCCCGAAGACCGGCGAGCGCTTCGACCTGCTGGAGGACGCGCTCGAGATCATCACCCGGCTGTTCACCGGCGACGATCGTCGACTACGAAGGCCGGAAGGTGCTCGCTGCAGCAGGCCAGGATGCAGCCGCTGCCGGTCCAACGGCCGCATCCGCCGATCTGGATCGGCGGGACCGGCCCCCGGCGCACCCTGCCGCTTGTGGGCCGATACGCCGATGTCTGGCATGCCTGGGGCAGCCCCAACAGCCTGCGTGAGGCGAACGCCGCGATCGACGGATTCGCCGCGCAAGCCGGACGCGATCCCGCCGCGATCATGCGGGCCAGTTCGCTCTCGCTGGACGATCTCGACACCGCCCGCCACCACGCGGCCAAGTGGCGCGACGCCGGCTACGGCTATCTCGTCTGCGGATGGCCCGGAGCGGGCCAGTCGCAGGTCGAGGCGTTCGCCCGGGACGTCCTGCCCGAGTTCTCGGCCGACTGACGGAGGACCGATGAGCGAGCTGGCCGCCGACTTCTTCCGCGACCCGTCGACCCTTGCCGACCCGTATCCGTACTACGCGTTCCTGCGCGAGCAGGGTCCGGTGTACCGCGAGCCCCACCACGGCGTCGTGATGGTCACCGGCTACGACGAGGCCCGTGCCATCTACTCCGACGTCGACACGTTCTCCTCGTGCAACTCGGTGAGCGGGCCGTTTCCGGGGTTCTCGCCGCCGCTCGGCGGCCCGGGAGTCACCGACGTCAACGAGCTCATCGAGGCGCACCGGCACGAGTTGCCGATGCACGACCAGATCATCTGTTTCGACCCGCCCGTGCACACCGACCACCGAGCACTCCTGATGAGGCTGCTGACCCCGAAACGCCTGGCGGAGAACGAGGAATTCATGTGGCGGCTGGCCGACCGCCAGATCGATACGTTCGCGGCGCGCGGCTCGGTGGAGCTCATCAGTGAGTACGCGAGCCCGTTCGCGTTCCTCGTCATCGCCGATCTGCTCGGCGTTCCGGAGGAGGACCGGGCGACCTTCATGGACGACATGCAGGGCAAGGGCCGCCGCCGCACCATGGTCGGCAGCGCCAACGAGAATCTCGAGCACAACCCGCTCGGTTTTCTCTACGACTGGTTCAGCCGCTACGTCGAGGATCGACGCCGAGAACCGCGCCAAGACGTGCTCACCGGCCTGGCCACCGCGACCTTCCCGGACGGCTCGCTGCCCGAGGTGATCGACGTCGTGCGCGTGGCGGTGAACCTGTTCGCGGCCGGGCAGGAGACGACGGTCCGGCTTCTCGGGTCAGCGCTCCAGCTGCTGGCGGACAGGCCTGAGATCCAGGAGAAGCTGCGCGCCGAGCACGCGCTGATCCCCGACTTCATCGAGGAGATGCTGCGTTACGAAAGCCCGGTCAAGGGCAGCTTCCGGCTCGCACGAGTCCGGGCGACGGTGGGCGGCGTCGAGATCCCGGCGGGAACGACCGTGATGCTGCTGAACGGTGCCGCGAGCAGAGACGCATCCCGCTTCGAGAATTCTGATGAGTTCGAGGTCGATCGGCTGAACTCGCGCCAGCACCTCGCGTTCGGACGCGGCGTCCACTCCTGCCCCGGCGGCCCGCTCGCCCGGGTGGAAGCGCGCGTCAGCGTGCAGCGGCTGCTCGATCGGCTGGGCGAGATTCGCATTTCCGCGGAGCACCACGGCCCACCCGGTGACCGTCGCTACCGTTACGTTCCGACATTCATCCTGCGCGGGCTGACCTCGCTGCACCTGGAATTCACCCCGGCGGCGGTGACCTCGGAGGCTGGGTGAGAATGCTCGCGTGCGCGCAGCGGTATTCACCTCGGGCCAGCCGTGCCTGTCCGTGGAGCAGGTGCCGGACCCGACCCCGGGGCCGGGCGATCTGATCCTGCGAGTCGACGCGTGCGGCATCTGCGGATCCGACCTGCACATGGCGCACGCGCTCAAGGACCTGCCCGGCATCATCTTCGGCCACGAGTTCTGCGGGACGGTCGTGGCCAGGGGCGCCCAGGCACACGGCTACCGGGAAGGCGATCGGGTCGTCGGGCTCCCGCTGTTCGGGTGCGGGCATTGTTCCGCGTGCATCTCGGGTGCCGTCGAAAAGTGCCCGCAGGCAGAACTCACGGGCGCCCAAAGACCCGGCGCGTACGCGGAGTACGTCGCGGTGAGCGCCGCGGAGTCGTTTCACGTACCGGACGGCCTGAGCGAGGATCTCGGCGCGCTCGTCGAGCCGCTCGCCGTAGCGCACCATGCCTTGGAGCGCACTCCGCGCGAGCCGGGCGAACCGGTGCTCGTCCTCGGGGCGGGGCCGGTCGGGCTCGCCGTCGCCTTGTGGGCGCGGGCGCTCGGTGCCCGCGAGGTCATGGTCAGCGACCCTGTCGCGCACCGCCGGGCGTTGGCGGAGCGCATCGGCGCCGCGGCGATCGATCCGGCGAACCAGGACGTTGCGGCGGAATTCACGACGGTGACGGGCGGCCCGCCGCGCGTGGTGCTGGAGTGCGTCGGCCGGCCGGGAGTGATCGCGCATGCGATGGAGGTCGCGGCGACCGACGCGCACGTGACCCTGGTAGGCGCGTGCCTGGCACCGGACACCTTTCACCCGCTGGTACCGACCGGCAAAGAGTTGACGCTGCAATTCGTCATCTACTACCGCCGCCGGGATTTCACCCAGACGCTCGCTGCGCTGTCCTCGGCTCGACCTCGACCCCAGCCCGTTGGTGACCGGGCACGTCGGACTCGACGAACTACCTGCCCGGTTCGACGCGCTGCTGGGCGAGAACTCCGACTGCAAGGTGCTGATCCACCCCTGAGTGCGGCCGCCGCCGGCGGGCGACGACAGCTTCGGCGGCGACTTCACGAACGCCTGGTCGACCTCGTCGTTCGCGCGCTCGAGCCGCGGGCGTAGCCGAAGCTGCGAATTCGCCTGACAGCCGCCGGCTGTTGAGTAAGCATGGCTCGTCACACAGAACTCCAACAATCCCGGGAGAAACGTTATGGCGGACGCCCCCACGTTGCCGCTGGCCGACACCTCTGACATGGCCTCGCTCCACCGCGTCTTTCGAAACGCGCTTGACGATGCACCGCGGCTGCTCGGCCCGGGGGCGCACGACGCGGAGCGCGCTGAACTGGTGGGCTCGTACTACGACAACGTGCTGAAGTTGCTGCAGGTACACCACGAGGGCGAGGACGAGCTGCTCACACCCCGCCTCCTCGCACGAGCCACTCCAGACGAATGCACCGAGGTCACCCGGATCGCCCAGCAGCACGTCGGCGTGCTCATGGACATCGCGGCGGCGGAAGGGAGCATCGCGCAATTCCGGGCGACGCCGACGGTCGAGAGCGCCGCGACTCTCGCTGGGACGCTCGCGGTACTGAACGCCAGCCTGGTCGCTCACCTGGACGAGGAGGAGAAGGTCGTGGTGCCGGTCGCGGCCAAGTACATCAACGTCGCCGAGTGGGGCGAGCTGCCCGGCCACGGCATGGCCAACTTCACCGGAGACAAACTGTGGCTGATCCTCGGATTGATCCGTGAGCAGATGACGGACGCGGAGCGTGCCAACATGGACGAGCACATGCCGCCGCCGCTGGCCGAGTTCTGGTCACATTCGGGCGAGCAACTGTTCACCGACTACGTGGGCGCCTTGCGAACCTGACGTCCATCCGGCGGCAACCTGGAGGTGGGCGCGATGGCGGGGTGGGAAGCCCGTCGACGCGTCCTTTCGGGTCCGCTGCGAGGGCTGGTCACCGGTCAGTGCGTGGGGCAGGCTGCGGACGGCCTCGCGCAGATCGCCTTCGCGCAGTTCGTCGTCTTCGACACCGGCCGCGGCGCGACCCCCGCGCGACTGGCCGGCGTCCTCGCGGTCACGCTGCTGCCGTTCAGCCTGGTCGGTCCCTTCGCGGGCGTCTTCATCGATCGCTGGTCACGCCGCCGGGTCCTGGTGGTCATGTCCTTCGTGCGGGCGGCGCTGACGCTTGCCGCACTCGCCACCGTCGTCACCCACTCCCAGGCCGGTGCCTTCATCGGGGTACTGCTCTTGCTGTCGACCTCCCGGTTCGTGCTGGCAGCGAAAGGCGCCGCGCTGCCCGGGACCGTCGATGCTGCGGATCTGGTGCCGGCCAACGCGATCTCGGCGATCGCCGGTATGTCGGCCTCGTTCACCGGTGCGATAGCGGGCGCGGCTTTCGTGGGTCATTCCGCCGCGGCTGGCTTCGTCGCCGCGAGCGTGCTCTACGTCGGCGCCGGCCTGATCTTCGTCCGGCTTCCGGACCTCGGGGGCACGGCGCTCAAGGGTTTGAGCTCGGGCCCGCGCGAGGCATTGGCCGAGGCTCGCGACGGGCTGCGCGTCATCCTCGCGACCCCGGACATCCGGCGTCCACTGGCTGCCGTGTGGCTGCACCGGCTGCTGCTCGGCGCAGGATTCGTGCTGGTCGTCCTCGTCGCGGATGCACGCTTCCACCTGAAGATCGCCGGTTACGGTCTTGCGCTCGGCGCGACGGGGGTCGCTGCCTTTCTGGGGTCGCTCACGGCACCAATCTGCGCCCAGCGCTGGCGCCCCGTGGTGCTGATCCCCCTCACCTTCCTGCCGCCCGCGGTGGCGGTGCTGGTCGGCGCGTTCTATCCCGACCTGGTCGCCATGATCGCTGCCCTCGGTCTCACCGGATTCTCCTTCCAGCTGTTGAAGGTCCTGGCGGACGCGATGGTCGGGGGCGCCGCTGCGGACGCGGTACGTGGACGTGTGTTCTCCCTCTACGACGTCCTGTACAACGTCGCGTTCGTCATCGCCGGCCTGCTGATGATCCCGCTGTGGCAGCCCGGTCGCGTCCACCTCCTACTCGGCTCGCTGGCTGCCGCATTTCTTGCCGGCGCGCTGGCCTTCTCGTGGATCTTTCGCCACGGAACGCGAGCGGATGCCGACTGCCGGACGCCCTCTACCGAGGCCCGCTAGCTGCTCCCCTCACCCGGCCGGGCCGGGTGCCGAGGCGGCGCTCAGCGGCGAGCCCTGCGGGCACCACGGGTTGGCCGGCACCCCGTCGCACGGGTTGGGCATGGAGGGCAGCCCTGCCGGCAGTGGGTGCATCACCACACCGGTCATCTTCGGGTAGTGGGCACCGGCCGGGCACTTCCCGAAGCCGGTGTCGCACAAGGCCTGGTTCAGCAGATCGCCGGCGCCGGTCGCCTTGGACGGCGTCGAGTCACAGGTGGGTTGGGTCTTTTCCAGGTCAGCCGGCGAACTGCCGGCCGGGGCGGTGTTGGACTGGTAGCAGTTTCGCGGCTTCCCGGGGGTCAGGACGATCTGCGCGAAGTCTGAGTTCGAGGGATTTCCAAAGAATCCGTTGTGGCTGAAAGTGTTGTGCAGCAGCGCGTTTCCGTAGGCCTCGTAGACGCAGCCAAGCCCGGAGATCTGCGTGCCGCCGGTACCGCTACAGGTCTGATTCAAGTCTGGCTTGCCGCTGTCAGGGAAGGGGGCGAACAGGATTCCCCACGCCCCGTTGTTGGAGAACGTGTTGTTCATGATGGTGTCGTTCCGGCCGCCGGACACGGTCATGCCCGTGCCGAGCGGGCCGTTCGAGGCGTTGCCCGCTTTGGGGGTGTTGGGGTTGTTGTTGTCGTGGACGTTGTTGTTCATGAACACCCAGCACGAGTGGGTATGCGTGATCGGGCTGATCCCGTTGTTGGGGCAGGCGCCGTCCTGCGGCGCCGGCGGGTCGCCGTGAAGCTGCGTGTTGGTGTCGAAACCGTCCTGGTTGTTGTCGAATTCGGAGTTCTTGATGACGACCGCGCCACCGGAATTGGTCCCCGAGTAGCCCAGGACGCTGTACTCCATCCAGGCATGGTTGATGGTCACGTCGCACACCTGCTGGCAGGCACCCACGTACATCCCGGAGTCGTTGAAGTTGCTGGCGTACACCTGGTCCCAGAGGCCCGGGCCCTGCGCGTCGGAGGAGAAAATCCCGTACTGCGCGGCAGTTTTCTCGCCGCCGAAGTAGGTCGAGGTGGCGGTGAGGTAGCGGCCGGTGTAGCCGTGCAGCCCGATCGTCGCGGTCTCGGCGCCGCCGTTCCACCACACCTCGTTGCCGCTTTCGTCGGCGCCGGCCAGGAAGTTGCACGCCGTGAGGTTCTCGATGCTGACCCCGTCGGCTTTCCACACCACGATGCCGTTGCGGCCTGCCAGCTTGCCGGCCGCGTCCTTGGCACCGAACTGCTGGGCGCTGGGGTCGGCACTGCACGCCTTTGAGCCAGGCTTCGTGCCGTCGACGATGACCCCGGAGCGGCTCATCCCCCGCAGGTGCAGGTTGGACTTGGTGATGTAGACCCCACCGAAGTTACCGTGATCGAAATTCGGCGGCGGGTTCCCGAGATCAGCGCTCTCGTGGTAATCGCCAGGGGCAATGAGGATCCAGTCGCCCGGCGCCGCGGCCTCTACCGCCGACTGGATGCTCTGGTACTTACCGGCCTTGCCGTGGAAGGTGCCGACCAGCAGCACCTTGGCACCAGATGCGGCGCTCGCCGCGCCGCTCGCCTTGCTGCTGGGTGCCGCCTTGGGCGACGACGAACTGCAAGCGGCGAGGGCGGTGGTCACGGCGACCAACCCAGCGCCCACGGCCATCAGGCGACGGCTCCGGCGGGCTGTCAAGCTGCGCATCACGACGAGTACCCCCACGAGGATGGTGCAGAGGCGGAGCAGGCTACCAGCCGGTCCTGCCGCGACGCGGGCATCACGAAGGTGTCGTGCCCATGCTTCCGCGAGGGACAGAAGTGTGCGACTCCAGCGGCGGCTACACCCAGCACGACCTGATCGGCACCCGGCTCGCCTATCCCCGGTTGCTCACCTGCACGCTCCAACCGGGGATGAGCCCGAGGTCCGAGCAGAGCTTGGGCGCGTAGATCCACTTGCCCAGGAACCGGTCGGCGCCCGGATCGGATGCCAGCCACGCCACCACCTTGCCCGTCGCCTCCGCCGGGGCGCTGCCGAACTCGCCCTCATACTCGTCGTCCGGCTGGACGACCTTGCGCGCCTCGGTGATGACGTTGCCCGGGTCGACGTTGAACGTCTTGATCCCGGCAGCCAGATGCTCCGCATTCATGCCGCCGGCCACCCGGCCGAACGCCGCCTTCGAACCCGAGTAAAGAATCCCCCAGCCGCCCTCGCCCGGCGCAGCGGGAGGATCCCACCGCGCCGAGCCGGACACCATGTCGATGATGACCCCGCTGCCGCGCTCCTTCATGTGCGGCAGCACCCCCTGAATCAGCAGGATCTGGTGGATGAAGTTGCCGGTGAACGTGGCCATCATCGACTCCGGCGTCAGGTCCTCGATGCGATCGAGCGACCCGACGCCGCGGTAGATGGCGTTGTTGAACAACACGTCGACCCGGCCCCACTCATCGAGCACCCGCCGCGGCAGCGCCAAGACGGACTCGCGGTCGAGCAGATCCACCGGGACGATCAGCGCCCGCCGGCCGCGCTCCTCGATCTCCTGCGCGGTGCGCTCGAGGCTGCCGGGAACGGAGAGCGTGCGCGTCTCACGTACCGAGTTGGCCTCCGCGACGCCCTCGCCCTCCTTGACGGTGCGCGCGCTGACCACCACGTCGAACCCGGCTTCGGCCAGCGCGAGCGCGCCCGCGCGGCCGATCCCGCGGCTCGCTCCTGTGACGATGGCGACCGGTGTATCGGGCATTTCGCTCCCAGCGTGACGCGACGACGGACGCCTTGCACACTAGAGCCCCGCCGGTAGCGCCCTTTCAGCAGTAGCTACGAGAACTGCACCGGAAGCCGGTTCGGACCGCGAAGCATCTGAGCGAAGGTCGCACCGATCCGGGCGCCCGGATCATCGGCAAGGCGCAGGCCGGGGAGCCGGGAAAGGAGCACCTTGAGGGAGATCTCGATCTCCGCGCGGGCCAGGTGAGCTCCCAGGCAGAAGTGCTGGCCGAAACCGAACGCCAGCGTGCCGGACGGGCGCCGCCGAACATCGAAGCGGCCGGGATCCTCGAACTTCGCCGGGTCCCGGTTGGCGGCCACGATGGCGAAGATGAGCGGCGTGTCCGCCGGGATGGCGATGTCGTTCCACACCACGTCCTGCGGATTGTGCCGGGGCAGCAAGGCGACCGGGGCTTCCCATCGCAGACCTTCCTCGGCAGCCCACCGGGCCTCTGCCTCGAGGTCCGACGCCACCAGCTCCAGCTGGTCGGGGTGGGCCAACAGGCCGTAGAGGGTATTGCCGAGCCCGAGGTAGGTCGTGTCGCTACCGGCCGGGAAAAGCAGTTTGAGGAAATTCATGATTTCCTCATCGGTCAACCGCTCGCCGTCGACTTCTTCGGTGGCCAGCTTGGAGATCAGGTCATGGGCCGGCTCGGTGCGCCGCTGCGCCAGGATCGGCGCCACGAAGGCGGTGAATTCCCGCGAGCACTGCACCGCATGCTCATAGTTCTGCTGGATGTCGAGCATGCCGAGCGCCCAGCGGGCCACCAGGTCCTCGGAGGCTCTCGGAAGACCCAGCATTCGCAAGATGATGCTGAACGGGTAGCGCTTGGTGTACTGGGCGACGAGGTCCGCCTCGCCTTGCGACTGAAACCGATCGATCAGCTCGTGTGCCACCGGCTCGAGCAAGGGAGTGATCAGCTCCGAAACGATCCGCTGGCGAAATGCTGGAGAGGCCAGCGCCCGGTTCCTGCGGTGTTCCGCGCCGTACATGCACTGGATGTTGTAACCCAGCACGTCCGTGACCACGTTGGCGTAGAAGGCCTTGGAGGGGAACGTGGCCTCGTCCTTGAATGCCGCGTCGACCAACTCGTAGCTGGTGAACATCACGGCCGGCTGCCCGAAGCTCCTCACCCATGCCGCCGGTCGGCGTTCGCGGAGCGCTGACAGCCGCTGATGCAGGTCAGGCATGTCCTCGAGGGCGTAGTCGCGATCGTCGTCGAGCGCCGGCGATGTGACGGTCATGAGGCTCTGCCCTCCCCGCGCGCGGTCCACCCGGCGCGATGCCACTGGAGCAAACACCGTAGTGAAACCAGCCAGGCACGTCTAGCCGCCTCGCGAGCAGATAACCAGTGACGATGCACGGGGCCACACGGCCCCATCGACGAGGCCGAACGCTGCATACCGGCCGCCGGGGTGCCGATGAATGCAGTCGTTACCAAGACCATCGGCGCCCGCCCGAAGGAGCCTCGCGTGTCTGGCCGATCTGCCCGCCTCGTCGCCTGCCTTGCTCTCGCCGTCGCCGCGGGACCCGCCATCGCTGCGTGCAACCCCCTCGTGCCCGTGGGGCCGACGCGCCATGGGCCGACCGTCTCTGCGCCGGTCGCCCGACCCGCTCCTACCGCCGACCCAACTCCCACCAGGCCGGCGCCGGCGAGCGGCGCCGCGGCGTACGAGGGTCGCATCCTCGTTCTGGTCAACAGCGAGCGGGCGAAGCAGGGCCTGCGCCCGCTGGCGCTCGCCAGCTGTGCGGACCGCTTCGCCAACTCGTGGGCTGCCGGCATGGCCCAGAGCGGGACCTTCGCGCATCAGAGCCTGACACCGATCATGCAAGCCTGCGCCGCCCGCGGCGCCGGGGAGAACATTGCGTACGGCAACGTCAGCGCAGACGCGATGATGACGATGTGGATGAACTCGCCCGGCCACCGGGCGAACATCCTGAACGGATCGTTCACGGGCATCGGGATCGGTGCGATGGAGACCTCGACCGGTCGCTGGTATGGCGTGCAGGACTTCGTCACCCAGTAACGCTGTAACTCAGGCCCAGGGTCCGGCCGTGCGGAAAGCGAAGGGGCTCGCCCCCGCCGGAACCGCCTCCAGCGGCTGCGAAATCGCCTCGTACGTCGGAGCTTCGATGGCCGCGGCGACCTCACGCAGCGCCGGCAGGTCGAGCCCGTACACCTTCGCAGCGGTGCTCGCCGACCATGGCCCTGACGTCGGACTCGTCCGAGACCCGGACAGGCTGAAGCGCAAGGACAGCCGGCTGTAGGCGGTCGTCACCGGCCTGCAAGGTGGACTCCATGTGCGGGTAGTCGGAGCCCCACATGACCCGATCGGCGTAGCCGTCGCGCACCGCCCCGTGCGCCTCGCCCCGCGAGAGGAAGCTGGCCCCGATGTAGACGTTGCGGTGCAGGTACTCGCTGACGGCGGCCGCGGCACCTGCCGGGCCAGCGGCGCCGCCGTAGCGCGGTGTTGGCCAGGTGCACCGTGTCGAGCTCGTTCTCCAGGTAGGGCCACCACTCGCCGGGCTGCTCGGTGAGCACGAGCGCCAGGTCGGGGTGGCGCTCGAACACCCCGGCGAAGATCAGCAGGTGGGCGGCGCGGCGGCTGAACCAGCCGCCGCTCTCGATCGACATGAGCGCGACGAGCTCGGGGCCCTGGAACACCGCCGGGTCGCCGGCCCCGGAGTGGGTGCGTGAGCGGCATGCGGAGCTCCTCGGCAGCGGCCCAGAACGGCTCCCAGGCCCGGTCGTTGTAGGGCCGCAGCCACGGTGCGCGGGGCGGGGAAGTTCACGCCGCTTCAGCCCCGCGTCGGCCGCCCAGCGCAGCTCGGCCACCGCCGCCTCGACGTCCCACATCGGGAGGTGGGCCAGGCCCACGTGGCGGGTCCCCGGCGCGCCGCACACGTCTCGGCCAGCCAGCGTGTTGTAGATGCGGATCCCGGCGGCGTACGAGCTCCGGGTCGTCGGGCGCGTCCGAGCATCGAGCTCTGGAACGGGACGGGCTGGTTGTTCTGGCTGCCGTGGAAAATGACCTCGGCGGCGACGCCCTCGAAGTCCATGTCGCGCCGGCGGGCCTGCGGATCGTGGTGGCCGGCGGCCCACTGGTTGCGCCACGGGCGACGATCGGGTCGTCGCTCGGCCAGGCGTCGTGCTCGACGTAGCGGCCCTTGGAGCGGTCCCCGTCGGCGACGTAGGCGTCGAAGGCGCCGAGCAGCTCCGGTGGGCAGTGCGGGCGGAGGTCCTCGACGAGCCGGGGCCCGATGTGGCAGTCGGCGGAAACGATGACTAGGGGTTGGCTCACGTCCACGAGTCTCCCACTGCCACTCCCCCGGCACGAGCGTGAGAGGGTCTGACGGTGACACCAGTCGTACTCGTTCACGGCGGCATGCACGGAGCCTGGTGCTGGGATCCGGTCCTGCCGTACCTCACTGCCCCGTCCATCGCCGTCGACCTGCCCGGCCGCGGGACACGTCCGGCCGATCTCGCCGAGGTCAGCCTCGATGACAGCGTCGCCGCCGTGCTCGAGGACGCCGACCGGGCCGGCTTCGATCGCTTCGTCCTCGTCGGCCATTCGCTGGCCGGCGTGACGATCACCGAAACCGCGTTCCGCCACCCCGATCGAGTGGCCGCCCTGATCTATGTCGGAGCGCTCGTCCCGGGGCCGGGTCAGAGCCCGGCCAGCCTGCTGGTCGGCGAGCCTTCCGTGGCGATGCCGGTACTGGCGGAGGAACTCGCCCGCAACCTGTTCGGCACCGGGATGGACGACGTGACGTGGGCGGCGCACTACGCCCAGCTGACGCCGGACGCGCCGGGTCTGATGAACGCCGTGGTGTCCGGCTACCCCTCCGGGATGCCGATCAGCTACCTGTCGATGGCGCTGGACCAGCCCGTTCCCCCCGAGCTGGCAGCCCAGATGGCGGCCAACCTCGGACCCCGCGCCGAGCACCGGATCATTGCCGACGCCGGCCACACGATCATGACGACGCATCCCGAACTGCTCGCGTCGATCATCAACGGCGCCGCCGGCAACTGACCCTGAACGCTCTCACGCGCAAGGACGGGTCATCCGAGTGGAGGCGTGACCCCGTAGGACCAGTTGTCCCCCATCTCGCCCTCCCGCTCCCCGCTGACCGGCAGGGTGTCCAGCCTGGCGATGTCGGCGCCGGTGAGGACCAGATCAGCGGCAGCCGCATTCTCCTGCAGTCGCGAGACGTGCAAGGTGCCGGGGATCGGACCACGTCAGGAGCCTTCGCGAGCAGCCAGGCCAGCGCTACCTGACCCGGAGCGGCATCGTGAGCAGCGGCGATCTCGCGCACGGTCTCGACGGCAGCGAGGTTGAAGGCGAACGAATCCTGCGCAAAGCGGGGCAGCCGGCGGCGGTAGTCAGTGCGCGGCAGGTCCTGGATCGAGGTGAGCTGCCCGGTCAGCATCCCTCGACCCAGCGGGCTGTAGGGAACCACGCCGATGCCCAGTTCGCGGCAGTCGGGGATCACCTCGGCCTCGATGTCACGCGACCACAGCGACCATTCGCTCTGAATCGCACTGATGGGGTGCACAGCATGCGCACGACGAATCGTGTCCGGCGCGGCTTCGCAGAGACCGAGATGAAGGACCTTGCCCTCGGCCACCAGTTCGGCCATGGCCCCGACCGTCTCCTCGATCGCAACGTCAGGATCTACCCGGTGCTGGAAGTAGAGGTCCACGTAGTCGGTGCCGAGCCGGGTCAAGGATCGTTCGATGCGTTCGCGGACGTATTCGGGACGGCCGCTGATGACCGGCGGGCCGTCCGCGGTCAGGGACCGCACGATGCCGAACTTGGTTGCGATGACGACCTGCTCACGCCGGCCGTTGATGGCCTTGGCGAGGAGTTTCTCGCTGTCCCCGTAGCGGTCCGACGTATCGATGAGCGTGACACCGAGTTCGACTGCACGGGCGACGAGTTCGTCAGCGCTGGCGTCGGTGACGTGCTCGGCGAACTGTCCGTACGGACGGGCGAAGCTCATCGCGCCGTAGCCGATCGCGCCGACCATCAATCCACCGGTTCCTAGCGGCCGCTGGGGAATGGGCATGGGAAACCTCGTCCTCGTGGGGTCACCTGACGTCTGCGGTGCTCATGTACGCGGGTCCGGGCTTACCGTAAGCCCGCGCCCCACCCCTTCGCGGGCCGAGCCCGATGCCGGGCGGCGGCTCGAGGCCCACCTCGACCGCCTATTACGGTGATGGCATGAGCCAGCACCAGCCCAGCGATCAACTCTTACAGACCCGGCAACTCGTCGAGACGAACATGCGTACCCAGCCGCTGGCGGACGGGGTCACCATGTCGGAGGTCGACGCGGGGGGTGTCGCGGCACTGTCCTTCGTCCCGGCAGGGGGTTTCAGCCGCGACATCCTTTACCTGCATGGCGGCGGCTACCGGCTTGGCTCGGCCCGCGGATTCGCCGCGCACACCAGCAATCTCGCGGCCGCGTGCAAGGCCCGGGTGCTGTCGGTGGACTACCGGCTCGCTCCGGAGCATCCGTTTCCGGCAGCACTGACCGATGCCCGCAACGCCTACGGCTGGCTGCTCGCCTCGGGCGTCGCTCCTGGCCACATAGCTGTCGGCGGCGACTCGGCAGGCGGCGGCCTCGCAGCTGCTCTGCTGGTGGACCTCAAACAGCGGGCAATCCCCAGCCCGGCATGCGCTTTTCTGCTGTCACCGTGGGCCGATCTGCGCGTCGTGAACGACAGCTACGACCAGTGCGCTGAATCCGACCAGCTCTTCTCGCGAGGGAGCGCCAACGACGGCGCAGCGCTATACCTGGCCGGCCATCCGGCAGACGATCCGCTGGCGTCCACGGTCTTCGCCTCGTGGTCCGGTCAACCGCCACTGTTGATTCAGGTGAGCGGCATTGAGGTACTGCGCGACGACGCCGCGCACCTTGCCGAGGTGGCGAGGGCCGCTGGCGTGGCTGTGCAGCATGAAGTCTTCGCGGGCGTTCAGCATGTGTGGCAGCTGGGCTATCCGCAAGATCCAACGGCCGTGGCTGCCGTGGACCAGATCGCCGCGTTCGTCGCTCAGCACACTGGGGCACCTTCAGGGCCAGCCGGTCGGCGGGACTGAAACCGACGATGAGCAGCCCGACCGGCGGCGGAAGGTTTCGCGCCGGCTACCGGGTTCCCATCCCGAAGGGCCGTGGCTGGTCAGGCCTGCCGGCTCGCGAACGGAAGGTGGCGCGTAGTGCAGTACGAAGCTCGGTGCAACGGAACGGTCATCGCCCGCAGCAGCGACCCGGTGCTACTGGAAGGCAACGTGTACTTCCCACCGGAGTCCATCGTCGCGGGCGCGCTGACCCTCACCCAGGCGCGCAGCCTCTGCCCTTGGAAGGCGTCGCCCGCTACTTCACCGTCACCGGC
>CAVXYJ010000022.1:0-277313 GCA_963765845.1 uncultured Actinomycetota bacterium | reverse complement strand
CGACGATATTGCTCGTCATGAAGCAGTGCAGATGAGCCCATGCAGCTGCCCGTCATGCCGCCCGTCGCGCCGATGCTCGCCAAGCCGGTCGAGCGCCGATCCCGGACGGCGGCTACGTTACGAGCCGAAGTGGGACGGCTTCCGCTCGATCGTCTTCCGGGACGGCGACGAGGTGGAGATCGGCAGCCGCAACGAGCGGCCGATGACCCGCTACTTCCCCGAGCTCGTCGCGGCGGTGCTGGCGAGCTTGCCGGCGCGCTGCGTCATCGACGGCGAGATCGTGGTCGCCGGACGCCGCGGGACGGCTGGACTTCGAGGCGCTGCAGCAGCGCATCCACCCGGCGGCGAGCCGGGTCAGGCTGCTGGCCGCGCAGACGCCGGCCGCACTTCGTCGCCTTCGACCTGCTCGCGCTCGGCGACGACGACCTGACGCGGCGAGCCGTTCGCGCGAGCGCCGGGCGCTGGCTCGAGCAGGCGCTGGCCAGCGGCCGCGCCCGCCGGTCCACGTCACCCCCGCGACCGCGGACCCCGAGCTGGCGCGGCGGTGGTTCGAGCGAGTTCGAGGGCGCCGGGCTGGACGGCGTGTCGCCAAGCCGCTCGACGGGCACGTACCAGCCGGACAAGCGGGTCATGTTCAAGATCAAGCACGAGCGCACCGCGGACTGCGTGGTCGCCGGGCTACCGGGTGCACAAGTGCGGCCCGGACGCGATCGGCTCGCTGCTGCTGGGCTGTACGACGACGCCGGCGTGCTGGCCATCGTGGGTGTGGTCGGCGCGTTCCCGATGGCGACGCGGCGGGAGCTGTTCGAGGAGTTGCAGCCGCTGGTGACCACCTTCGAGGGCCATCCGTGGACCTGGGCGCGGCCAGGAAGCCGGCACCCGCACCCCGCGCGGGGTCGCAGCCAGCCGGTGGAACGCCGGCAAGGACCTGTCCTTCGTGCCGCTGCGGCCCGAGCGGGTCGTCGAGGTCCGCTACGACCACATGGAAGGCCCCGCTTCCGGCACACGCGCAGTTCGGCCCGCTGGCGCCCGGACCGTGATCCCCGCTCCTGCACCTACGAGCAGCTCGAGCGGCCGGTGCGGTTCGACCTGGCCGAGATCGTGCCGGGCCTGGCCTGAGCTCTCGACGGCCAGGCCCGATCAGCTCGTGCGCACGATCGCTACCGACTCGGCGGGCAGCGTTAGCCCCCGGCAACGGCCTGCACCTGCGCCGAGCTCATCGGCGGCTCGCCCGCCACGGGCACGTCCTGGGCCCGGCCGGCCAGGTTCAGGGCCACCGCGATGCGCTCCCCCTCCGGATGCCCGCGCCAGGCGATGAACCAGCCGTGAGCTCGTCGTAGCGGAAGCGGGCGTGTCCGAGCTGCCGATCGGTCAGCGCCGGCTCGGCCCGCCGGAGCGCGATCAGCTGCTGATACCACTGCAGCATCCGCCGGCCGCGGCCGGTGCGAGGCTCGTTCCAGTCCAGCTTGGACGCCTGGAACGTGGCCGGATCCTGCGGGTCGGGAACTGCTCGGTCGGCCAGCCGTGCTCGGCGAACTCGCGCCGCCGTCCCGCGCTCACCGCCCGGCGAGGTCGGCAGTCGTGGTCGGAGAAGAATTGCCAGGGCGTCGCGCCCCCCACTCCTCGCCCATGAAGAGCATCGGGGTGAACGGCGAAAGCAGGCAGCAGCGCGCGCCGGCGCACGAGCAACCCGTCGGGCAGCGTCGCTGCGGCCCGATCACCGATCGCCCGGTTGCCGATCTGGTCATGGTTTTGCAGGTAGGCGACGAACTGCGGCGCCGTCGCACCGACCGGCGGCCGGCCGTGCGAGCGCTTGCGGAAGCTCGACCAGTCGCCGTCATGCACGAAAGCCTGGTCCAGCGCCTTCGCCAGGACGGGAAGCGGCCCGAAGTCGCTGTAGTAGCCCTGGCGCTCGCCCGCCAGCGTCGCCCACAGGGCGTGATGGATGTCGTCGCACCATTGCGCGTCGATCCCGTATCCACCGGAGATTCGCGGCCGGATGACCCGGGGGTCGTTGAGGTCGCTCTCAGCGATCAGACACAGCGGGCGGCGCTCCATGCTTGCGAGCGACTCCACCTCCACGGCGAGCTCCTCGAGGAAGTGGATGGCGCGGTCGTCGCGCAGTTCGTGGATCGCGTCGAGGCGCAGCCCGTCACACCGGTAGTCGCGCAGCCACATCAGGGCGTTGTCGATCAGGAAGCGCCGGACCTCGTCGGAGTACGCGTCGTCGAGGTTGACGGCCGTGCCCCATGGGGTGGCATGGGTGCCGGTGAAATAGGGGCCGAAGCGCGCGAGGTAATTGCCGGCCGGGCCGAGATGGTTGTAGACGACGTCCATCACGACGCCGATCCTGCGCCGGTGGCAGGCGTCGACGAAGCGCTTCAGCCCGTCCGGGCCGCCGTACGGCTCGTGAACCGCGTAGAGGTCGACCCCGTCGTATCCCCAGCCGTGGTGGCCGCCGTAGCCGTTGCACGGCAGCAGCTCCACGGCGTCGATGCCGAGGTCGGCGAGGTGGTCCAGGTGGGTGATCGCGGCGTCGAACGTGCCTTCCGCGGTGAACGTTCCCACGTGCAGCTCATAGAGCACGGCGCCGGGCAGGGCGAGCCCGCGCCACGGCGGATCGCTCCAGGCGTAACGGTTGTGGTCATAGACCCGGGAGGCGGCATGGACGCCGTTCGGTTGCCACAGCGAACGCGGGTCGGGGACGGGCTCGGCGCCGTCGATGACGAACGCGTAATCGCTGCCGTGGCCCGCCTCGGGGACGTCAGCCGACCACCAGCCGCCCGGCCGCGAGCGCATCGGGTGCGCCTGCGCCTCGCTGCCGGTCACCACCGAAAGTTCGCGTGACTGCGGGGCCCACACGCTGAAGCGGGTCACGCGGCCACCGACAACGCGCTCGCACGCCTGCTAACGCCGTTCCCACGCGTCTTCACTTCGGGTCAACGCCTCCACTTCTGCGGGCAGCTTTCCTGCCAGCAAATGCCCGATCGTGACGTGTTCAAGCACGGCGCGAAGGCTCGCCCGCACAGCGATCCACACATCCTGCAGCCGCGCGGCCGGGCCGGGGTAGCTGACGTCCTCGGGCTTGGCGTCCTGGACGCTGGCCAGCGGGCCGTCGACGGCCCGCATGACGTCGGCGATCGTGATGTCGCCAGGGTCGCGGTCGAGCAGGTAGCCGCCGGAAGGGCCGCGCTGGCTGCGCACGAGGCCGGCCCGGCGCAGCTCACCCAGGATCCCGAGCAGGAATTTCAGCGGCACGCCTTGGGCCCGGGAGATCGACTCGGCGGTGACCGCCTCGCCGCTGCGAGCCGCCAGCTCGGTGAGCGCGCGGACGGCGTAATCGGCTCGGGCAGAGACTCTCACGTGATCAGTCTCTCGCAGGCTCGCTTGTCACCAGCAGAGCAACTGGGAAGTCGCGCAGCAATTTCAGCAGATACGCGCTCGTCGGCCCGCCTCTCGTGCCCCCGTGGCGGCGTCCGGTGATCACGTCCGTCCATTCCCCGGGTGGCAGCTCCACGGCGGTGTCCTTCCAGCCACCGGCCCGCTGCAGGCCGAGGACCAGCCGCGGAACGACCGTCACTGCTCTGGCCGGCCGACCGTCGTTCCCGCGAGCGAAGGCCACCACGTGCTCTGCGGCCGAGCCGCTGACCTCGAGCGGCAGGTAATCCGCGGTGGCGGCGAACAGCTCGGGCCGGGTCCGGCGCAGCCGCAGCGCGCAGCGCAGGAGGTGCAATTTGGCGGCGCCGGAATCGTCGACCCGGGGCGTCGTCGCCTCGACCCGGTCCAGCGCGGCGACGATCCGCGCCCGCTCACCGAAGTCCACCGGCCGCCTGTTGTCGGGATCGACCAGCGAGAGATCCCAGAGTTCGCTGCCTTGGTAGGTGTCCGGGATGCCCGGCATGGTGAGCTGCAGCAGCTTCATCGCCAGCACGTTGACCCGGCCGGGCTCGATGATCTCAGCTGCGTACTCCTCGACGGCTGCCATGATCGCGCGATCGGCAAGCACGCCGGCGACGTAGGACTGCACTGACGCTTCGTATGCCTCGTCCGGCCTGGTCCAGGAGGTGTGCAGTTTCGCTTCCCGGACGGCCTTGGCCAGGTACGCGCCGAGGCGCTGCTCGCTGATCGGGAACGCGCCGACGAGGGTCTGCATCACCAGGTACTGCACGGCGCGATCGGGGCCCGCCGGCCCGGTGAACTTGTTCGCCAGCGTGAGCAGCCGGGTGACCACGCGTTCCCAGCGCCGGGTGTCTTCGGACAGCAGGACGAGGCGCGCCCGGACGTCCTCGGAGCGCTTGGTGTCATGGGTGGACAGCGTGGTCATCGTCAGCGGCCACCGGGCGTGCAGCTCGGCCACCCAGGAGTGGAATTCGCTGACCGTCACCCCGAACCGGGAGGGGTCGCCGCCGACTTCGTTGAGGGCCAGCAGCCGCCCGTAGCGGTAGAACGCGGTGTCCTCGACGCCTTTGGCCATCACCGGCCCGCACGTCTGGGCGAAGCGCACGACCAGCTCGTCCGGTCCGGAGACGACGAGGTCGGCGACCGCCTGGATCTCATCAGCGCGATCCGGCCGGGCTCCGATGGCGCCTTGCACCGCGCGGGCGATGACCTCCCGGGCCTCGGTGGACGGCCGCTCGCCGGGCCGAAGGTAGGCGCGGTAGACGTCGAACTGGATCAGCAGTTCCGCCAGGGCGTCCCGCAGTCCGCGTCGGGTGAGGTCGCGGTAGCGCGGGTGCGCCCAGGCCGCCCGTGCGGCGAGCTCGCCCAGCCGGTTGAGCTCGGCGGCCAGCACGCTGCTGAGGACCTCGCGCTTGCCGTCCTTGGCGACGGTCGGCCACCGGTCGTCCGCGGCGGTGATCTCGTCGTAGAGGCGGGTCAGCGGTTCCTCACCGGCCGGATCCACGAAGACGCCCGTGATCTGGTTGAGCGTGTCGTAGCCCGTCGTACCGTGGCAGGCCCACACGGGGGGCAGCTGCTCGCGGGCCCCGAGGATTTTCTCGACCACGATCCAGCAGCCGCGGCTCGCCTCCGACAGCCGGGAGAGGTAGCCCTGCGGGTCGCTGAGCCCGTCCGGATGGTCGACGCGCAGGCCCGCCACGGTGCCGTCGGCGACGGCGGCAAGGATCTCGCGGTGGGTTGCGGCGAAGACCTCGGGGTCCTCGACCCGCAGGCCGGCCAGGGTCGTCACGTCGAAGAAGCGGCGGTAGTTCAGCTCCTCGGCCCCGACCCGCCAGTGGCACAACCGCCAGTGCTGCGCCTCGAGCAGCTCGGGCAGCGGCAGCTCTTCGGTACCCGGGGCCAGCGGGAGGACGTGGTCGTAGTAGCGCAGCCGGCCGGTCTCGACCACTAGTTCCCCGGCGTCGACGCACTCCGCGAGGGAGCGCCCGAGGACGGGCACGAGTACCTTGCCGGGGTTGTCGCGGCCCTCCCAATCGATGTCGAACCATCCGGCGAACCGCGCGTCCGGCCCGTCGCGTAGCACCTCCCACCAGGCAGGATTCGCCGATTCGGGGGCAGCGACGCTGGCGTGGTTCGGCACGATGTCGAGCACGATCGCCAGACCCGCGTCCTCGCACGCTTCCCGCAGGCGCGTGAGCCCCCCGCGCCCGCCGAGCTCCGGGTTGATGTGGCGGTGGTCGGTGATGTCGTAGCCGTGGCGGCTGCCGGGCGTGGCCTGCAGCCAGGGTGAGCAGAAGACGTGCGACACCCCGAGATCGGCCAGGTAGGGCACGACTTCGGCAGCCGCGTCGAACCCGAAGTCGGGGGTGAGCTGCAGCCGATAGGTGCTGGCGGGGGCGGGCCGAGAGGGCGCAGGGGTGGGCATGGTCAGTGGGAGGGTGGGCTCAGCAGGCATCTAGTACTGCCGTCGCAGGACCAGAATCGAGCGTGCATCGACCTCCACCGTGTCGCGGGCCTTGACGCCGGCATCGTCGATGTCATGGGCCAGCGGCTGCGCGGTGCTGACGGCGATCTCCCATGCCTCGCCGTACTCCTCGTCCGGAATGGTGAAATCGACCGGCTCGTAGTGGGCGTTGAACAACAACAGGAACGAGTCGTCCCGGATCTTGTTGCCGCGCTGGTCCGGGGTGGGGATCGCGGCGCCGTTGAGGAAGATGCCGAGCGAGCGAGCCCAGCCGTTGTCCCAGTCCTCCTGGCTCATCACCTCGCTGGACGGGTTCGAGCCAGACGATGTCGTCCAGCCCCCCGGATCCGCGGGAGGAGCGGCCCTGGAAGTATCGCCGCCGGTGAAAGACCGGATGCTGGGCCCGAAGGGCGGACAGCCGGCGGGTGAACTCCAGCAGGATCGAGTTCTCCCGCACGTCGGCCCAGTCCATCCAGGAGATCGGGTTGTCCTGGCAGTAGGCGTTGTTGTTGCCGCCCTGGGTGCGGCCCATCTCGTCACCCGCGACGATCATCGGCACGCCCTGTGAGAGCAGGAGCGTGGTCAGGAAGTTGCGTTTTTGCTGCTCGCGCAGCGCGACGACGTCGAGGTCGTCGGTCGGCCCCTCCACCCCGCAGTTCCACGAGCGGTTGGTGCTCTCGCCGTCGCCGTTGTCCTCGCCGTTGTCCTCGTTGTGCTTGTCGTTGTAGCTGACCAGGTCGTGCAGCGTGAATCCGTCGTGCGCGGTGACGAAGTTGATCGAGGCGAAGGGCTTGCGGCCGCTGCTCTCGTAGAGGTCGGACGAGCCGGTGAGGCGTGAGGCGAACTCGCCGATGGTCGAGCCCTCGCCGCGCCAGAAGTCGCGGACCGTGTCGCGATACTTGCCGTTCCACTCGGTCCAGAGCGCCGGGAAGTTGCCGACCTGGTAGCCGCCCTCGCCCACGTCCCACGGCTCGGCGATGAGCTTGACCCGCGAGACGATGGGGTCCTGCTGGACCAGGTCGAAGAAGACGCTGAGGCGGTCGACGTCATAGAACTCGCGTGCCAGCGTCGACGCGAGGTCGAAGCGAAAGCCGTCGACGTGCATCTCGGTGACCCAGTAGCGCAGCGAGTCCATGATCAGCTGAAGCGAGTGCGGATGCCGCACGTTCAGCGAGTTGCCGGTGCCGGTGTAGTCCAGGTAGAACTCCGGCTGGTCGTCGACGAGGCGGTAGTACGCCGCGTTGTCGGCGCCGCGGAAGCTCAGCGTGGGCCCGCGGTGGTTGCCTTCCGCCGTGTGGTTGTAGACGACGTCGAGGATGACCTCGATCCCCGCCTCGTGCAGGGCCTTCACCATGCCCTTGAACTCCTGGACCTGCTGGCCGCGCTGGCCGGCCGAACTGTAGGAGTTCTGCGGCGCGAAGAAGCCGATGGTGTTGTAGCCCCAGTAATTGCGCAGGCCCAACTCCACCAGCCGCTCATCCTGGATGAACTGATGTACCGGCATCAGTTCGAGCGCCGTCACGTTCAGTTTCTTCAGGTGGGCGATGATCGCCGGGTGCCCGATCGCGGCGTAGGTGCCGCGGATCTCCTCGGGAATCTCGGGGTGGGCGATGGTCAGTCCCCGCACGTGCGCCTCGTAGATCAGCGAATCGTTGTACGGCCGGCGCGGCGGGCGGTCGTTGTCCCAATCGAAGTACGGGCTGATCACCACGGACTTCGGCATCTGCTTGGCCGAATCGGCGTTGTTACGCCTGGCCGGGTCGGTGAAGCGGTAGGAGAAGACCGACGGACCCCAGCGCACCTCTCCCTCGATGGCCTTGCTGTAGGGGTCGAGCAGGAGCTTGTGGGGATTGCAGCGCAGGCCTCGGGGCGGGTCGTAGGGCCCGCTCACGCGGAAGCCGTAGCGCTGGCCAGGCCCGACGTTCGGCAGGTACGTGTGCCAGACGAACGCGTCGACCTCGTGCAGGTCGATCCGGCTCTCGATGCCGCGGTCGTCGAAAAGGCAGAGCGCAACCCGCTCCGCCACCTCGCTGAAGAGTGCGAAGTTGGTCCCCGAGCCGTCGTAGGTCGCGCCTAGTGGATACGCCGCTCCCGGCCAGATCTGCATGGTTCGTCGCCCATGCCCTGCCGAGCCCCGGCCGAACCTGGGAACGCTCGCGGGCTGCGTCTCGATGCTCACGTGCCACTCATTCGCCGGGCGCCCCGGTCGCGGGCTCCACCGGGGTCACCGGCCGGTGCTGGCAATCGCACTGGCCGCGGCCCGGGCAGTGCTCGTGGTCCTGCTCCCGGCAGGGCTCGCAGATGAAAGTGGGCACACACACCGGCTGATGATGCCCGACGGCATCGAGGTTGAGCACGCCCATGGCGGGTCGATCAAGGTTCTGGCCCCCGCACATTGCAGGTCAGGCGATATATGTGCCAAACTGAGGCTCATCGATCACCCGTCATGACCGCGACGAGGCCGCAGGGGAAGGCGTCCCTCGTCTTGGAGGTCAGTGGTGAACGATCGTTTGTGCTGGCCAGGAGCCGGTCTGTTGCCGGGTGTCCTGACCGTTTTGTCATGCCCACCGCCGCTGTGCCCGCATGTCGAATTCGCCGTGGCTGCGGCGCTCGGCGTCCCCGCCCCGCTGGAGTGGAGCGCCCAGCCGGCGCGTCCGGGCATGGCGTACGCGGCTCTGGAATGGCGCGCCGAAGGCGGCTCCGCCGGGCGCCTGGCAAGCCGGCTGAAGGGCCTGGGGTCGCTCGTCTTCGAGGTGGTGGAAGGGCCGGCCCCCGGCTGCGATGCCGAGCGCTACGCGTACACCCCGGAGCTCGGGCTCTTCCACGGCAGCATGGCGGCGAACGGCGACATCGTGGTGGGGGAGGGCCGGTTGCGCGCGCTGCTCGAGGAGGCCACCGGCCGGACCGCGCTGGCCAACGGCCTTCACAAGCTGATCGGCACGGACTGGGATGCCGCGCTCGAGCCGCTGCGTCAGGGAGGGGATGGCGCGCCGGTGACCTGGCTTCGCCAGACCGGCTGACCCGGTGTCCGGTGTCACCTCGCGCACATTCTTGGTGACGCCACGCCAAAGCACTTGACCTCGGGCAAGCGAGTCCTCACGATCGCTGCTGTCTCGCCGATGGCGAGGGCGGCGCAACCCGGCATGCCAAGTGCCGGCAACGAAATGTGACCTCGGCGACAGCGGGCACAACGCCCGCCCTCCGAGCGTTCGGTTGGGGCGCAAGGATGCTTTACGACGAGGAGATCTAGTGGCGACCGATTACGACACGCCGCGCTCGGTGGAGGGCGAGGAAGACCAGGAGCAGAGCCTGGAGGCGCTGAAGGCAAGGCGCGCCGAGGCAGCTGCTGACCTGGGGGATGACGCCGACCCGTTCGAGGCGGAGCTTGACCTTCCCGGGGCCGATCTGTCGGCCGAGGAGCTGACGGTCCGGGTGCTGCCGAGGCAGGCCGACGAGTTCACCTGCAAGAGCTGCTTCCTGGTGCACCACCGCAGCCAGCTTGCGGACGAGAAGGGCATGGTCTGCACCGACTGCGCTGCCTGAGCCGTTAGGCGCGGGCAGCCGGCCCGCATGACACGTTGGACACCGGGTGGCGTGCTGCTGGCCACCCGGCACTGCTTGCCAGGACCACGGCGCGCCGTGCCCGTCTCACTCCTCACGCTGACCTACCGTAAATCGGTGCCGTTCACGCCCACTTTTCGCCCCGGCCACGCATGACGGGGCGCTATGACCATGACGTGCTGGCGGGCGGCGGGCCTGCGCGGATAGCGCGGATTCCCGAGGTCGCTGCTGACCCCGGACTCGTGGTCGAGGATGCCGCGAGCGGCTGGTGCGGAGCCGTGGTCGACGTCGGCAAGGACCTGGTCCTGCTGGAAGATCGGTTCGGCAAGCGGCGTGCGTTTGCCCTGGAGCCGGCGGCGTTTCGCTTCGAAGGAACGCTCTGCACCCTTGTCAAGCCGAAGACCCGCGTACGAGGCGCAGCCCAGCGCACCGCCTCCGGGTCGCGGGCGGTCCCGTACGCCCCGGCGCGGGTCGCGCGGGCCAGTCGCCTGCTGGTCGAGGGGCTGCACGATGCCGCGCTGATCGAGCGCATCTGGGGCGACGACCTTCGCGTCGAAGGCGTGGTCGTCGAGATCCTGCATGGGGTCGATGTGTTGGCGGACGCGGTGCGCGAGTTCCAGCCCGGCCCGAGCCGCCGACTCGGCGTCCTGGTCGACCACCTGGTTCCGGGGAGCAAGGAGGAGTGCGTCGCCGCCGAGGTGCGCTCGGCGCACGTGCTCGTCACCGGCCATCCTTACGTGGACGTCTGGCAGGCGGTGAAGCCATCGGCCGTCGGTATCACCGCGTGGCCCCACGTCCCGCGCGGCACCGATTGGAAGACGGGCGTCTGCGAGCAGCTCGGCTGGCCCGATCCGGTGACCGGTTGGCGGACCGTGCTGGCCGCGGTGAACTCGTTCACCGACCTCGAGGTGCCGCTGCTGACCGCGGTGGAGCAGCTCATTGACTTCGTGACGGCAGCGGCGGACCCGGCAGAACCCGGTCCAGCCCTTTCGTGAGCGCTCCCGCGGCCGGGCCGCCGTGGCCGCTCGCTCCGGGGCCACCGCGACGATCAAAATGGTGCAGGACGAGCAGATTCGTTCATTGCGGGCGCTGCCGCCGACTGGGTAGGCTCGGGCCCCTACTCGCCCCTGTGACCGGCGGGGCAGCCCCGAAATCCCGAGGTCGATTCGATCCGGATCCCGATTCACGAGGAGATCTCAGAGCCGCATGGCTGAGTACCCGGAGGACCTGAAGTACACCGTCGAGCACGAGTGGGTGAAGCCGGCCGGCCCGAGCGGCTCCGCCGAAGGGGGTCTCGTCGTGCGCGTCGGGATCACCGGCTATGCGCAGGATGCGCTCGGCGACATCGTCTTCGTCTCGTTGCCGGCTGCGGGCACCGAGGTCTCGGCCGGCGACGCGCTGGGTGAGGTGGAGTCGACCAAGAGCGTGTCGGATGTCTACGCACCGCTCGCCGGCGAGGTCGTCGCCCGTAACGAGGAGCTCAACAGCACGCCTGAGCTGATCAATTCGGACCCGTACGGCGACGGCTGGCTCGTCGAGATCCGGATCAGCGATCCGGCCGCGCTGGATGGTCTGCTCGATGCGCAGGGGTACGCCTCGCACGTCGCAGCCCACTAACCTAGGCAGCGGACGCCCCGCTCGACGGGGCGCCCGCCTTCAACCGGGTTCGTGGCGTCTTGTTCGGATCAGATGCTCGTGTGGTGAATTGCCGGGCAGCACGGAGGGGAGCCGGGGTCGTCGTGTTCTGTACTCGTTGCGGGCAGCAGAATCCGCCGGACGCGCACTTTTGCGCCCGTTGCGGGCAGGAATTGCTGCGTCCGGGCGGGCCGGTCAGCGGTGAGCGGATGAGTGAGACCACCACGACCATGAGCCTGGTGACCGATGCCGGCGAGGCCGCCGAGGCCGATGCCGCCGAGATCGTCACCGATACCGAGGCGCGGGCGGCGGTCGAGGCACTGCCGGTCGGGTCAGCGCTGCTCGTGATCAAGCGGGGGCCCAATGCGGGCAGCCGCTTCATGCTGGATCGCGACCTCATCACCGCAGGCCGGCATCCGGACAGCGACATCTTCCTCGACGACGTCACGGTCTCCCGCCGGCACGCGGAGTTCCGCCGTACCCCGGAAGGCGGGTTCACCGTCGCCGACGTGGGCAGCCTGAACGGCACGTATCTGAAGCGGGGCCGCATCGATTCCGCGATGCTGCTCAGCAGTGGTGACGAGGTTCAGATCGGGAAGTTCCGGCTCACCTTCTTCGCAGCTCCACCGCGTCCGCAGTGACCACCGCCTCATCGCCGCTGCACCATGGCGGCCCGCAATCCCAGCCGGCGCAGCTGACGCTGGCCGAAGACCTGGCGCCGGGCCCGGCCCGCGGCGCGGCCGACCTGACCATCGGCGAGGTGCTCACCGCCCTTCGTGAAGCCTTTCCCGAGCTCACGATCAGCAAGATCCGCTACTACGAGCGGCAGGGCCTGCTGCGCCCGGCGCGTAGCGCCGCGGGCTACCGCAAGTTCTCGCCGGCTGACGTGGCCCGGCTGCATTACGTGCTCACGGCGGCGCGCGACCAGTACCTGCCCCTGAAGGTCATCAAGGAACGGCTCGAGGCTGCTGACTTCACGGCCGGGGGCAGGGCACTGCAGATCGAGCCCGCCGGCTCGCCGGAGCCGCCCGAGCCGGCACATCAGCGTCCGGGCGTCGGCGTAGGGCCCGAACTCTTCGATCTGGACGCCAGCGATGAGCGGCTCACCCGCCGGGAGCTGATGCGCGAAAGCGGCCTGGACAACGAGCAGCTGACCGAGCTCGAGGCGTACGGGCTCATCGCTTCCCGAGGTACCAGCACGACGTACGAGGCCGAGGCGCTGGTGATCGCCCGCATCGTGGCCGAGCTGAGCTCGTACGGCTTTCAGGCCCGTCACCTCCGTCCGGTCAAGGCAGCGGTCGACCGTGAGGTCGGGCTGATCGAGCAGGTGCTCACCCCGCTGGTACGCCAGTCGTCGCGGGAGGGGCGCAGCAGGGCTGAGACGCACGCGCGTGAGTACGCGGCGCTGTCGGTGCGCCTGCACGTCGCGTTGCTCGAGGCCGCGCTGCGGGAGGCCCTGCGCTGAGTTTCGCGCCGCGGCACGGCCGCTTCAAGGGCCCCGCCACAGGCATGAAGCGGCAGGCCCTAGCGTTGTCCAGGAGTTAGGGTCAAGACCTACCGGGAGGAGGTGTCGCCGTGCATCGGCTGGACATCGTGGGTGTTCGCGTCGAGCTTCCCTCGAAGCAGCCGATCGTCCTGCTCCGGGAGGTCGGCGGAGAGCGTTACCTGCCGATCTGGATCGGGGCGGTCGAAGCGACGGCGATCGCGTTCGCCCAGGAAGGCATCGTGACCGCCCGCCCCCTCACCCACGATCTGATGCGCGACACGTTGCGTGCCCTGGGCACCGAGCTTTCCCAGGTGACGATCAATGACCTGCAGAACGGCGTCTTCTTCGCCACGCTCCACTTCGGTAACGGGGTCGAGGTGTCAGCGCGCCCGTCCGACGCGATCGCGCTGGCGATGCGCATGGAGGTCCCCGTTTTCGGATCCGACGCGGTTCTCGACGAGGCGGGCATCTCGGTCCCGGATGACGCGCCGGCGGATGACGACGGCGAGGTCGAGCGGTTCCGGGAGTTCCTCGACCAGATTTCGCCCGAGGACTTCAATACCGGCTCATGAGCCCGATAGCGGTCGGGTTGACATCGGCGACACACCATCGGGCATGCTTGATCGTGGGGGCCCCGCCTCGTAACGTCAGTTGTCCCGGCAGCGAGCGCACGGATCGGAGCAGTCTCCGTAGCGCATCGGGCGCCGCGGCCGAATGTCGGCGGGCAGGAAGGCGGGAGACGCGATGCGCACCGGCGTGATCGGCCTGGCAGCCCGTTCGGGTGCTGCGCGATGACGCGCCAGGTTCCGCTCAGCGAGCAGCCCGGCCTGTTCGCCACCGACGATCCCGCCGCCGCTGACGACGTCGGCTACCTCGGCAAGACCGCGATGGAAGCCGCCGAGATCACCTACCGCCAGCTCGACTACTGGGCCCGTACCGGGCTGGTCGTGCCGAGCGTTCGCCCGGCGAAGGGCTCCGGATCGCAGCGGCTCTACAGCTTCCGCGACATCCTCGTCCTGAAGATGGTCAAGCGGTTGCTCGACCTCGGGATCTCGCTGCAGAACGTCAAGGCCGCGATCAATCACCTGCGCGAGATGGGCGTCGAGGACCTCGCGAGCGTCACGCTGATCAGCGATGGTGCCTCGGTCTATGAGATCACCTCGACCGATGAGTTGGTCGATCTGCTCGCCGGCGGTCAAGGCGTCTTTGCCATTGCGGTCGGAAAGGTGGCCTCGCAGACGCGCGGCCAGCTGGCCACGCTCCCGTCAGAGCGGGTCGTCGAGGAGAACGATGAGCTGGCCCGGCGCCGGCACAAGCGGGCGAGCGGCTCTTAGCGTGGATTACGCGGCGTGAATCCCTTTGCGGGTGCGCTGCTGAGGCATGCAGGCGGAGTTCGGGGAGCCGGGCGTGCAGCCCTCTTTTGCACGGTGCGGAGCGACCACCGAGCAGTCCGGCAGCAAGCCGCCGGTATCTTCAAAGACGATCAGACCGTTGCACAACAGGCTCCAACCCTGCTCCGGGTGACCTGAAACCACCCGGGCGGCTTCGCGGCCCGGCTCCTGGGCTGATGGGCACTGGGGCGAGTGCGGGCACATCGGCGTGCTCCTGCGGGCGGCTAGTAGTTGGTTCGCGTCCTGAACCAATGGTGCATCAGGGCCGAGCCCTATCGGCTCAAATCGCACATTTAAAACGCGTGGTGTTGCCGAATCGTTGCCTTGGATTTGTTCGGGCACGTATTCCGTCGTGATTCCGTCGTGACGTGCCGGGGGAGTGGCTGGCTCGCTGGACCCGCCGCTCAGGTGCGGCCCGATTCCTCCTGCGCGCTGCCCATTTCGGGGGCGTAGGGCACCCAGTCAGCGAGTTCGACCGGCCACCCGTCGGCGGTCAGCGCGGCGACGACGGCCGGGTCATCATCGATCACGACATCGACCGTGCGGCCCGCGGCCAGCCGGCGCAGCTCGGCGCGCTTGACGATCTTCGCCGGCCGCCGGTCGTGGCCGCGACGCATGACCAGCCGGCCGCTGGGCAGGCCGTGGAGAGCGAACCAGGCGAGGGTCGTCGCGCGCAGATGTTCCGGCCGGCCGGTCAGCCAGATGATCTCGTGATCGGCCGCGAGTTCCTTGACGCGTGCGACGCCTTCCGCTAGCGGCGGATCTGCGCCGGCTGCGGCAAAGAACGCGTCCCAGTCGCGCGGTTTGCTGTCGAGGTGGCGCACCCGATGCCGGACGTCGGCCACCACGCCGTCGACGTCGACGACGGCGACGGGCCGCGTCTGACCCCGGGACGGGCCGCCGGTGCGCGCCTGAGAGGCTGAGTCGGACATCTGCGAAAGGTACGGTGAGCTTGCTATGGAGGACGGTGAGTTGGTCGAAGAGCCCCTCGATCTGCCCCTCGTCCTGCTCTCGCACCGCGGGCCGGTGACGTTCGGCCGCGACGGTGACCGTCGAACAACCAGCAAGGGCAGCGGCGGTCTTGTGACGGCTCTGCTCGGGCTCGCCGAGCACCTCTCCGATGCCGTCTGGGTGTGCGCGGCGGCCAGCGACGAGGACGCAGCGGTCTCGCGGGAAGCAGACGACGGCGACGTCGACGTCGTCACCTCGCCCGTCCCTCATCTCGCTGGTGAGCGAGCTAACGGCACCCCGCTCAGCGACGAGGAGAGCGCGGCTGCAGAGCCCGAGGGCCCGATCATCACCGTGCGCATGGTCGAGGTTGAACCCGTCGCGCACGAGCAGTTCTACACGGTGGTGTCGAACCCGATCCTCTGGTTCATCCAGCATGGCCTCTACGGGCTCACGTTTTCACCCGTGCTCGCCCAGAACGAGCGCAGCGCCTTTGATGAGGGCTACGCGGCGGTCAACCGGATCTTCGCCGACGCGGTGGCCGACGAGGTGCAGGCCCGTGGCGGGCGCGCGCTGGTGATGATCCAGGACTATCACTTCTATCTGGTGGCCGAGCGGGTCCGGGAGCGCTGCCCCGATGCCCTGCTCAGCCACTTCATCCACATTCCCTGGCCGGGGCCTGACGCGTGGCGCGTCCTGCCACCCGACATGCGCGAGCGGCTGCTTCGCGGGCTGCTCGGCAGCGATGTCGTGGCCTTTCACACCAAGCGCTACGCTCGCAATTTCGTGACCTGCTGCGAGGAACTGCTGGGCCTGCCGGTCGACCGCGACGCGCTCACCATCGAGATCGACGGCCGTAAGGTGCTGGCCCGCCACTACCCGATCTCGGTCGATCCGAAGGCGCTGGACGACGTGCTCGCCACCGACGAGGTGCAGGCTCATGCGGCCGCCCTGACTGAGGCGTTCCTGACCCCGCTGCCGAACTCCTTCGCCGATGACGCCGACCTCACCGATCGCCCGCAACGCAAGCTGATCCTGCGCGTCGACCGCACGGATCCGAGCAAGAACGTCGTGCGGGGATTCCTGGCCTTCGGGCTGCTGCTCGACCAGCACCCCGAGCTGGCCGGTGAGGTCAGTTTCCTCGCGCTGCTGCAGCCCAGCCGGACCGATGTCGCCGAGTACGGCGACTACATCTCGACGATCGGAGCCGTGGTTGCCGAGGTCAACGCCCGTCACACCGCCTCCGGACGCCAGCCGATCGATCTGCGCCTCGTCGAGGACTTCGCGCTCGCCGTCGGCGCGTATTCGATCTGCGACGTGATCATGGTCAACGCTCTGGCCGACGGGATGAACCTGGTGGCCAAGGAGGTCGCGGTCGTCAACCAGCGCCACGGGGTGCTGGCACTGTCGGAGAACACGGGCGCGTTCGAGGAGCTCGGCGAGTTCGCGGTGCCGCTCTACCCGTTCGACGTGCAGCAGACGGCCGATGCGTTGTACGAGGCGCTGACGATGCCCGAAGCCAAGCGGGCCCGGCTGCTGGCCGGCGCCGCAGAGCAGGTGCGCAGCCACGATGTGGGCGCTTGGCTGCAGGCCCAACTCTGCGATCTCGGCGTGCTCGACGGCACCTTGCACGGGCTCGCCGGCTCACTCGAGCGGTAGTCTCACCACCGGAATTACCGACAACCCTGGAGGGCAATCGTGGCAAGCTCCGACGGCGGTCACGTCAAGGCGTCGCCGGGCGCCTGGCTCTCCGTGGCGCTCATCGTGCTCGGCTTCACGCTCGGCACGTTCGCGCTGATCGCGGACTCGATTCCGCTGTGGATCGCCACCGGGGTGGTCATGGTGGCCGGCATCATCGGCGGGTTCGCCTCGCGGATCATGGAACAGGCTTACTGACCCTTACGGCGTTTGCCGAATCGGCTTGGCTTGGAAGGACGCGGCGGCGCCCACGGGTACGGCTGGCCCGGCTGCTGATAACCGGGTGGTGGCCCGGAGGGCGGCGGGGTCTGCGGGTAGTTGGGGCTGAAAACGGGGGCGGGCTGCGGCCCCGACGGGTGTGGCGGCAGCGGGTACTGCTGCGGCTGGTACTGCTGCGGCGGGGCTGGCGGCGGCTGCCGCACCGCAGGCGCCGGCGGAATGCCGCCCGCCGGGGAAGCGGGCGTCGAGGCGAGTGCCTGGTGACGGAACGCCGGAGCCTCGGGTACCCGGGCTCCGCGATTGGGCAGCAGATAGTCGAGCAGGTCAGGGGCGGCGGGGCGGCTTCGGGGATCTTTGCGGAAGGCTGCCGCGAGCAGCGGGCGGAGCCGGGGCTCGATCAGCGGATTCGACAGATCCGGATCGTTGGCCACCACCCGGTAGAGGACGGCGGCGGGAGAGCCCTCGCCGAACGGTGCCAGCCCGGTGGCGGCGAAGTAGACGACCGACGCCCAGCAGAAGATATCGGTGAGCGGCAGTACTTTCTCCCCGTTGACCTGCTCGGGAGCCATCCAGCCGGTGGTGCCGACGACCAGGCCGGTGCGGGTGAGCGAGGCTCCGTCTGCGGCGGAGGCGATACCGAAGTCGATGACTTTCAGGCCCCGCTGGGCGCACAGCACGTTCGCCGGCTTCAAATCGCGGTGGACCAGCCCCACGGAGTGGATCGAGAGCAAGGCCTGCGCGAGCCCGGCGGCGAAGGCGTGCTGGCGCCGGGCGTCGAGCGGCCCGTACTTCCCGACGAGGCTGGCGAGGTCTGGCCCCCTGACGTACTCGCTGACCATGTATGGGGTCTCGGCCTCGGGATCGGCGTCGAGCACCTCGACGACGCAGACTCCCGAGACCCGGCGGGCCGCCGTCACCTCACGGCGAAAACGTGCCCGGAAACCGTCGTCATCAGCGAGTTCGCCGCGCACCACCTTGACGGCCACCTGCCGGCGCGGCTCGCCCGCCGGCCCGGACGGCGACTCGGCAAGGTAGACCACGCCCATGCCGCCCGCTCCCAGCCGTCCAAGCAGCTGGTAGCCGGCGACCTGATCAGGGTCGTCGGGGCGTAGCGGGGTGAGGGCCACAGCGCCATTCTCTCAGGTGAACCGGGTGTTCTCGGTCTTAAATCGGTTTTCCGGTCCGGTCAAGCCCGCAGGTGAGCGCGCGCCGCTCAGTGCTGGGAGCCCCCCGTGTCGATACCGTGAGGCAGCCATGTCGCGCAAGAAGCTCGAACGTCAGCTGAATCTGGCGATCTGCCTGATGGCGACCACCCGGCACCTGTCCGTCGACGAGATCGCCGATCTCGTGCCCGGCTACGTGCGTGATGGCACGGCGGACGGGGAGACGGCGTTTCGGCGGATGTTCGAACGCGACAAGGCGGAGCTGCGCGAGCTGGGCATCCCGGTGCAGACCGGCGGCGTCACAGGCTGGGACGACGAGATCGGCTACCGCATCCAGCGCAGCGATTACGCGCTGCCTGACCTGCACCTCACCGCGGAAGAGGCGGCCGCGCTCGGCCTCGCCGCGCGGTTGTGGAGCAGCGCGGCTCTCGCCGAGCCGAGCGCGAGTGCGATGCGCAAGCTGCGCGCGGCCGGCATGGATCCGCTGCCGCCGCCGGCGGGGCTCGAACCGAGGGTGGAGGCCACCGAAGCGGCGTTCGGGCCCTGCCTGGCCGCCGTGCGTGAAGGGCGGGAGCTCACGTTCGGCTACCGGCGGCCGGGGCAGTCACGGCCCGCCGCTCGCCGCGTGCACCCGTGGGGCGTCGTCTCCTGGCGGGGACGCTGGTATCTCGTCGGACTTGACCTCGACCGCGGCCAGAGCCGGGTCTTCCGGCTCTCGAGGATGGAGCCGGGCGTTCGGGCGGTCGGACCCTCAGGCGTGGTGACGGCGCCGCCAGAGCTCGACCTGCGCGCCGCCGTTGAAGCCGCCGAGCCCGGAGAGCCGGCGGTGCGGGCTGTCGTGCGGGTGCGGCCCGGCGCGGCCCTGGCGCTGCGGCAGGGAGCGCAGCCCGGCCCCGAGCCGGACACCATCGTGCTGACCGACCGCGACCTCGGCCGGCTCGCCGACCGCGTGGTCGAGTTCGGCGCCGATGCCCAGCCTGTCGACTCCCCGGAGCTCGCCGCCGAGCTGCGCCGCCGCCTGCTCGGAGCGCTGGCCGCGCACACCCCGGAGGGTGGCTCGTGACCGGGGCGGCAGACCGGCTCCCGCGCCTGCTCGCGCTGGTTCCGTACTTGCGTACGCACCCGGGCGCCGAGCTCGCCGACGTGGCGGCGGTCTTCGGCGTCGGCGTCCGCCAGCTCAACGACGACCTGAACCTGCTGTGGGTCTGCGGCCTGCCCGGAGGCGGGCCCGGCGACCTCATCGATTTCGCGTTCGAGGGCGAGCAGGTCACCGTCATCGAGGCGCAGACCCTCGATCGGCCACTGAAACTGACCGCCGACGAGGCGCTTGCGCTGCGCGTGGCGGCTCGGGCCCTGGCGGACGTCCCCGGCCTGGCCGAGCGGGATGCTCTCGAGAGCGCCCAGGCGAAGCTGGCCTTCGCCAGCGGCGCCCTTGCGGCGGCTGCCGCAGACGCACCGCTCATGCAGGTGGCGCTCGAGCCCGAGGCGGAGGCGCTGGCGACGGTGCGGCGGGCACTCGATGAGCGTCGTCAGCTCGAGCTGCGCTATCTGGTCGCCTCGCGTGACGAGGTCACCGAGCGCGCCGTCGACCCGATGCGGCTGGTCAGCGTCGACGGGCGCTGGTATCTGGAGGGCTGGTGCCACCTCGCGGAGGGCGTGCGGCTCTTCCGGCTCGACCGCATGGTGGACGCGAGCCTCGCCGGCACTGCCGCGCCCCTGCCGTCCGAAGCCGTCCCGAGGGACCTGGCCGAAGGGCTGTTCCGGCCTCGTGAGCAGGACCTCACCGTGGTCCTTGAACTGGAACCCGCAGCTCGCTGGGTCGCCGACTACTACCCCGTCGAGCAGGCCACCGAGCTCGGGCCGATCCCAGCCGGCGACCTAGCCGGCGGCGCTCCCGGGGCGTTACGGGTGCAATTGCGCACCCCGGACCCGGCCTGGGTCGTGCGTCTCGCGCTGCGACTCGGAGGCCAGGGAAGGGTCGTCGCGCCGCCCGCAGTAGTGGCCGCGGTGCGCGAGCACGCCGCGGCCGCGCTGGCCGCCCTCGGCGACTGAACGTCCCCGGGCCCGTACCAGCCGCCGCCGCGACAAACTTCGCGATTTGCCTTGCTTTCCCTGCCGCGCTGCCGACAGGAGGGGTGCGCGCAAGCCGCAGCAGGCCGAAAGTCCGGCAGGTCAAGGCCAAATGATGGCTCGCGACTAGTCCTAATGGGCTATACGGACCGACCGGAAATCCGCCGAAGGGAAATGTGTCGCCGAATTCGGCGGACGTCCGTAGGAAGGGGTGGCGTAGTGACCACGATCAAGGCGTCATGCCCTTCGTGCGGCGAGGTGGAGATGACCTCGAAAGACGTCTCGTTGATGGTCTGCAGCCACCCGCCGCTGTCGTACTACGCATTCTCCTGCCCCACGTGCCGGGAAGAGATTCGCAAGCCGGCCGACGATCACGTGATCTCACTGCTCATGTCCGGCGGCGTCCGCGCCCAGGTCTGGGAGCTTCCGGCTGAGGCCCTCGAGCCCAAGGTCGGCCCCGTCCTCGACTACGACGACCTGCTCGACTTCGCGCTCCAGCTCGCCGACGACGACCTGCTGGCAGCCCGAATCGGCGGCCAGATCACCCGCTAGTCACCGCTAGGCTAGGCGCGTGTGGCTCACCATCGCGCTGGCTGTCGTCGCGCTGGGGCTCGTCCTGCTGGCGATTGCCGCACTGTCTGCCTGGCGCAGGTTCAACAAGATGCGCAGGGCAGGCGGGCGATTCACCCGTCGGGTGGGCTCGCTCTCGGAGGCGGCAGCTTTGCTCAGCGAACGCCTGGCTCAGCCGGATCGTTTGGGCGCGGATGACTGAGCGCCTGGGGCGAGCCGCGTACGATCGGCAGCACACGGCCCAGCTGGCCGGCAAGCCTTACCGAGCGGGAGGTCACTGACATGGGTGAGCTTCGCCCCTGGCACATCATCGTCTTGGTGATCGTGGTCTTCGTGCTGTTCGGCTACAAGAAGCTTCCTGACGCCACGCGCTCCCTCGGCCGCTCGCTGCGCATCCTCAAGACCGAGGTCAAGAGCCTGCACGACGACGAGCCGGAGACCGCTCCCGAGCCGCCCGCGGCCCCGCGGGCCGTCGAGGCGCCGCGCGCAGCCGTCCCGGAGGCGAGTTCGGCACCGGTCCCGATCGTCAAGGCGGGTACTCCTGCCGCTCCGACGTCTGACGCAGACCACCGCTGAGCCGGCTCGACTCCCGGCTCCGAGCAGCCGGTAAGGCAACAAAAGGAATCAGCCGCAAGGTGTTCGGCGTGACCCGGCGTGCTCGTACTGTCGAGGACAGCCGGATGACGCTCATCGAGCACATCAAAGAGCTGCGGCGGCGGCTGTTCATCGCGTTGCTGGCAATCATGATCGTGACGATCGTGATCGCGGTGTGGGCTTACCACCCGATCTTCAACTTCCTGCGCCATCCGTACTGCGAGCTGCCACCTGCCCGGCGGGCCGGCGGCAAGAGCTGTGACCTGATCTTCACCCACCCGACCGATGCGTTCTTCGTCCGGCTGCGGGTCTCGCTGATAACGGGCGTGCTGTTCTCGGCACCGATCTGGCTTTACGAGCTCTGGGCGTTCATCACGCCCGGCCTGCACCGCAACGAGCGGCGCTGGACCCTCGCGTTCCTCACGTCGGCCACGGTGCTGTTCGCTGCGGGCGCCACGATGGCGTATCTCTTCCTGCGCACTGCCCTGAACTTCCTGCTCGGCTTCGGCGGCAGCGGCATCAAGTCGCTGCTCACCGTGACCGACTACCTGAGCTTCGTCACCCATCTGCTGATCGTTTTCGGTGCGTCGTTCCTGTTCCCGCTGGTGATCATCCTGCTGAACCTCGCCGGGGTGCTTTCGGCCAAGCGGCTCGCGAAGTACCGCCGCATCGAGATCTTCCTGGTGTTTGTCTTCGCCGGCTTCGTGACCCCGTCCGGGGATCCGTTCACCATGCCCGCGCTCGCGGTCGCGCTGTGCCTGTTCTACGAGGGCGCGATCCTGGTCGCGAAGTGGAACGATCGGCGCCGCGCCCGCCGTCAGGAGATGTCGGAGTTCGCCGGGCTGGCCGATACTGAGCCATCGCCGGCGCCTGTTGCCCAGCCGCTGGAGCCCCCGCGTCCGATGGAGCCGCCGCGCGCATCGGTCGGGGCGGGGTGGGGCGAGGACGACATCACCTGAGCGAGCACCCGGACATAACCTGATGCAGTGAGCGCTGCGGGGGATGTCGCAGCCGAGGTCGCAGCGTTCGTTCGCACCTACCCGTTCGGTCTGGACCCGTTCCAGCAGCGGGCGTGCCTGGCGCTGGCCGAGGGCCGGAGCGTGCTCGTGGCCGCGCCCACCGGCGCGGGCAAGACGGTGGTGGGGGAGTTCGCCGTCCACCTGGCCCTGGCCGCAGGGCCGCAAGTGCTTCTACACCACGCCGATCAAGGCGCTGTCGAACCAGAAGTACGCCGACCTGGTGCGCCGCTACGGCGCCGACCAGGTCGGCCTGCTCACCGGCGACAACAGCGCATCAACGGCGACGCGCCGGTCGTCGTGATGACCACCGAGGTGCTGCGCAACATGCTCTACGCCGGCTCGCCGACCCTGCGCGGGCCTCGGCTACGTGGTGATGGACGAGGTGCACTACCTCGCCGACCGGTTCCGCGGCGCGGTCTGGGAGGAGGTCATCATCCACCTGCCCGAGTCGGTGCGGCTGGTCTCGCTGTCGGCGACCGTGCAGCAACGCCGAGGAGTTCGGCGACTGGCTGGAGACCGTCCGCGGGGACACCGCCGTCGATCGTCGAGGAGCACCGCCCGGTGCCGCTGTGGCAGCACGTGCTCGTCGGTCGACCGGCTGTACGACCTGTTCGCCGACGCCGAGCAGCCCGGCGGCGACGAGGTGAACCCGCGAGCTGGTCCGGCTGCGACCCGGAGACGCGCGATCCGCCCGGACGTCCAGGCACCGGGCGCGTGCCGGTCGCAGCTGCGGCCCGCGCGGCACCGGCGGCGGGACGCGCCGCGCGCGCGCCGGATCTGGGCGCCGTCGCCGGTCCGACGTCGTCGAGCGGCTGGACCGCGAGGGCCTGCTGCCGGCGATCATGTTCATCTTCAGCCGGGCCGGCTGCGACGCCGCCGTCGCCCAGTGCCTGCCGCCGGCCTGCGGCTGACCACGCCGGACGAGCGCGCCGGATCCGCGACCTCGTCGAGGAGCGCACTGCCTCGACCTGCCGGACGAGGACCTGCGCGTGCTCGGCTACCACGACTGGCTGGACGGCCTCGAGCGCGGCATCGCCGCCCACCACGCCGGCATGCTGCCGACGCTTCAAGGAGGTCGTCGAGGAGCTGTTCGCCGCGCGGCCTGGTCAAGGTGGTCTTCGCCACCGAGACGCTCGCGCTCGGCATCAACATGCCGGCCCGCTCGGTGGTGCTCGAGAAGCTGGTCAAGTGGAACGGCGAGACCCACGCCGACTCACCGCCGGGGGAGTACACCCAGCTGACCGGCCGGGCCGGGCGGCGCGGCATCGACGTCGAGGGCCACGCGGTCGTGCTCTGGCACGCCGGGGCTGGACCCCGAGCGGTGGCCGGGCTGGCCTCCACCCGCACCTACCCGCTGCGCTCGTCGTTCCGGCCGTCCTACAACATGGCGGTCAACCTGGTCGGCCACGTCGGGCCGGCACCGCGGCGCGGGAGCTGCTGGAGTCGTCGTTCGCCCAGTTCCAGGCCGACCGGGCGGTGGTCGGGCTGGCCCGCCAGGTCCAGCGCAACGAGGAGGCCCTCGCGGGCTACGCGGAGGCGATGACCTGCCACCTCGGCGACTTCGAGGAGTACGCGCGGCTGCGCCGGCGGCTCGCGCGACCGCGAGAGCCGAGCTGGCCCGGCAGGGCGCTGCGCAGCGGCGGGCCGCGGCGGACGGTCGCTGCGAGGAGCTGCGCACCGGCGACGTCATCCGGGTGCCCGCCGGGCCGCCGGGCCGGGCTGGCGGTCGTGCTCGACCCGCGGCGCCGCGGTCGGCGACGACCGGCCGCGGCCGGCCGTGCTCACCGCCGACCGGCAGGTGCAGCGGCTGTCGCCGGTCGACTTCCCCAGCCGGTGGAGCCGCTGGCCCGGCTGCGGATCCCGCAGCGTTCAACCCCCGCTCGCCGCAGTCCCGCCGCGACCTCGCCTCGTCGCTGCGCGCGCACAGGCTGGGCAGCGACGCACGGGCGGCCCGGCAGGCGGCGGGCGGTCCCGACGAACCGGCCGGCCGACGACGGGAGATCGCCCGGCTGCGCGCGCGAGCTGCGCGCGCACCCGCTGCCACGGCTGCGCCGAGCGGGAGGACCACGCCCGCTGGGCCGAGCGCTGCCGACCGGCTGCGGCGCGAGACCGCCGGCGCTGCAGCAGCGGGTCGAGGGCCGCACGAACACCATCGCGCGCACCTTCGACCGGGTCTGCCGGCTGCTCGACGAACTCGGCTACCTCGCCGCCGACGACCAGGCGCCCACGTCACGCCGGCGGGCCGCCGGCTCGCGCCGGCTCTACGCCGAGTCGGACCTGCTGGCCGCCGAGTGCCTGCGACAGGGTGTGTGGGACGGGCTGGGCCCGGCCGAGCTGGCCGCCGTCGCGTCTCGGCGCTGGTGTACGAGTCGCGCACCGATGAGCATCGCGATCCCGTGCTGCCCGGCGGGCCGGAGGTACGCGCGGCGCTCGACGCCACCATCGCGCTGCGCCGGGAACTGAAGGAAGCCGAAGCGGCCCACCGGCTCGATCAGTTGCCGGGGCTGGACCCGGGCTTCGCCTGGGCGGCGTTTCACTACGCGGCCGGCGCCCCACTCGAGCGGGTGCTTTCCGGGCCCTCGGCGACGTCGTCCCGCGGCGGCGATCAGGGCCGTGAAATCGCCGCGGGCGACTTCGTGCGATGGACCCGCCAGCTGGTGGATCTGCTCGGTCAGGTGGCCGACGTCGCCGACGGCCCGGTGCGCTCGGCGGCGCGCCGCGCCGTGGAGGGACTGCGGCGCGGGGTGGTCGCCGTCGACGCGCAGGACGCCTGAACGCGGCGCGCTGCGCCGTCGCGGGCGGATTCGCGGCGCACCATCCCCGCCGCGACGGCATCGGCCCACTCCAGGTCGTCGAGCGTGGCCCGATCCCGGCCCTCGACCTCCAGCAGCGCAGCTACCAGATCCGCGGAGAGCAGCACCGCCCGGCGCACCGGCGGCGGAAGGGGACCGTCCTGCTGGGGGCACTTGGCGCGGGGCCGGCGGACTCTCGATGGCAGCGTCAGCAGGCTCATGAGTCCAGGTTCAGCCCCGGACGCTGAGCGAACAAGACTTGAATGTGGCGCTCGGACGGGGATCGGGCGAGTCCCACAGGCAGCGTGCGCCTTTCCACAGCACCGTCCCCAGCACCGTCCCCAGCACCGTCCCCAACGCGTCCCGCGGGGACGCACTGGGGGTCAGCCGTTGGTGGCCCAGGGGTCGGGGGCGAGGGGGGCCTCGTGCCGCACCGGAGCGCCGGCGTCCCAGATGCGACGCCAGTGGGCGACCTGTGCCGTGGGGGAGCCGGATCCGGAACCGGGTGCCTGCGCGGGGGTACGGATGGACTCCCACCAGGTGCTGGAATCCTCGGCGCACAGGCGGCTGACGGACTGCCGGATGCGGTCGGTCAGGTGCTTGGCGTTCTCGTCGGCCCGCAGCCGGACGGGGGCGCCGAAGCGGACGCTCACCGGGCGGCGGCCCGGCACCGGCCAGCCCCGGCCGCGGGGCATCGCAGAGAAGGCGCCGCGCAAGCCGATGGGGACGATCGGCACCCCTGCGGACATGGCGAGCCGCGCCGTGCCGCTCTTGAACGAGCCGAGCTGCCCGTCGGGAGAGCGGGTGCCCTCCGGGAAGATCACCAGATTCCATCCGGCGTCGAGCAGCTCGCGGGGAGTCGACGAGGACGAGGCGGTGGTCGCTCGGCGGTCCAGCGGGACTGTCCCGAAGGCGAGCGCGGTCCCGGTGGCACGCCACCAGGCGTCGAAGAAGTAGTCCGCGGCCGCCGTGACGAGCGTGCGGCGCCTCCACGCGGGGGGCAGCGAGCAGAGGATCAGCGGCGCGTCGAGGTGGGAGCTGTGGTTGGCGGTGAAGATGACCGGCCCGCTGAGGCCGACGAGGTTGTCCAGACCGCGCACCTGGGGGGAGACCTCCGACCAGACCAGCGGCTTGAGCCCGGCGGCCTGCACGGCGGCACGGACCCCCACCGCGAGCGGCGTGCGTGCCCACGCGGTGGCGAACTCCGGCGCAGGCTCAGCCGGCGGCCGGTGAGCCTCCGCCGACGCCGGCACCAGAGGTCGTGCTCCCCAGCGCCAGCCGCGCGCCACATCTCGCAACCGGGCCTGACCGGCGGCCATCAGCGCACGTCCGCGAGGGTGTGCGGCGGCGCGTGCAGGTAGCTGATCGTCGGGCTCGAGCCGACCGCTCCGTGCACCATCTCCAGCGCATCGGCCATGGTCGTCGCGGCCCGAAACCCCATACGTTCCACGGCTTTTCGATCGGCGCCGACCCAGACGACGTTGCGCGAGTCCCCGAGGTGATCGAGCGCGTGGGCGCCCCAGTACCACATGTAGAACGGGTGCACGCCGTGGTAGGCGTGGGAGGTGCGGTACAGGTGGATGTACCAGGGGTCCGTCGCGTACGCCTTCTCGAACTTCGCCTCGATGGTCGCCGGATCGGTGGACTCGACCAGCACCTCCTCGAAGAAGTCGACGTAGCTCGGGTGATGGAGCTGGCTGAACTCGTACGGCACCGGGTGGTGGATGATCAGCGCGCCGCCCGGCCGCACCAGCGGTTGCCCGCGGTACATGTTGAAGAAGTAGCCGAGCCCGAGGCACATCGCGAGGATCGGGTTCATCACCGAGTTGACGTTGTACGGACCGACGAACGGCAGGCCCAGCACGAGCACGTCGGACTGCCCGGACACCTCGACGAGCTGCTGGCGGTGCACGGATTCGCAGCGTGCGCTTGTGGACGGCCTCCACCTCACCGGCCTGCACGCTGGTGAGCCCGTAGTCGGCTTCCATGCGCTGGAACGAGCGTCGCCGCAGCCGGGCCGGCACCCGGTCGAGCCCGCGCACGGCCGCGAACGCCATCGCCTGGTCGCGCGCCGACCATTCCCACTCGCGCTTGGTCAGGAAGCCCATCGACTCGGGGAACGCCTGGTTGTTCAGCGTCGTCTCGATCTGGAAGATCTTCAGCGATTCGCTGAGCAGCCGTCCCATCCGCCAGGCCGACGAGTGCAGCGCCGATTTCTCCGGGTCCATGAAGGAACGGGAGTGCACCATCGTGTGGCTGTTGTGGTGGTGGCGCAGCGACTTGTACGACGCGAGCCCGATCGGCACCGACTTGTGGCCGCCGTCCATCGCGACCAGATTCACGTTCACGTAGACGAGCAGGTCGCTCTCGGCGGCCCGCTTGTTGATCTCGACGTCCTCGCCGGCGTCGGTGAGCCCGACGTGCAGCAGGTTGTCCGGGTCCTCGGCGTCGTGGTTGGTGCAGCCGGTCGGGCCAGAACGACAGGAACACCCGCTCGCCCACGGCGCGGCGGATCTCGGCGGCGGTCATCCGCCGGTGCAGCGCGTTGGCGACGATCAGCTCGACGTCCTCCACGCCCGGCCTCGGCCGCGCGCTCGAGCGACCGCTCGATGATCCGCTGGCGGATGTCGGGCATGCCGCATCGGCGGCAGCGGCAGGCTGATGTCGTCGAACGCGATGGTCAGCTTCATCCCCGGGCGCAGCAGCTCGCGCAGCGGCTCGGAGCCGATCGGCGCGTTCGAGCGCCGCCTCGATGGCGGCTGCCGGCGTCGTCGATGCCGGGCAGCGAGCTCCGGCGGATAGATGACGCGGGTGCCGAGCGGGAACCGTTCGCAGGCGCAGGCCCTCGCCCGGAGTGCACGAGCAGCGGCGGGGTTCGTTCGTCGACCTCGAGGACGAAGCCGGGACGGCTCACGAGCGGATCCTTCCGGTGCTGGTGGGCAGTTCGAAGACAACGCGTCCGGCACCGAGCCGGCCGGCCGAGAGGGCGTGGTCGAGAGCGTCGCGCCAGCGCTCGAGCGGGTAGCGGCCGCCGACCAGCGCGTCCAGCGCCGGGCTGGCCGCCGCCAGCTCGAGAGCCGCCGTCATGTCGACGGGATCCGCCGCGTACGCACCGGTCAGCGACAGCTCGCGAAACCAGAGAGCGGTCAGGTCGGGGGAGCTGGCGGGCAGGCCGCTGAGGATGACCCGCCCGCCGGCCCGGGTGACGCGTAGCGCGGCGTCGAGTCCCGACCCGGAGCATTCGAGGGTGACGTCGACCCCTCCGAGCAGGTACGGCGAGCCGTGCTCGGGATCCAGTCGCAGCGCGCGGGTGGCTCGGCGGACCCCGCCGACCAGGTCCGTCGGCGCGATCACCTGGGTGGCGCCGTAGGCCGCGGCGAGCGCGCGCTGCTTGGGGTGCTTGGCGGCGACCAGGATCTCGCCGGCGGAGGTGAACGCGCGCAGGGCCAGCAGCGTCAGCAGCCCGATGGCGCCCGCGCCGACGACGAGCACGCGTTCCCCCGGCTCGACGGCGGCCCGGCGCACCGCGTGAATGGCGCACGCGAGCGGCTCGATCAGGACGGCGCGCTCGTCCGGCAGCTCGTCAGGCACGGCGAACAGTTGGGAGCGGTGGGCGACCAGCTGCCCGCTCCATCCGCCGCCGGTGTCCGCGCAGTACCCGGTCTGCAGGCCGGGCGCGAGGTGCCCGGACGTGATGCGCTCGCAGCGGCTGCGCGCCCCTGCGGCGCAGCTCTCGCAGCGGGGCAGCCCCCTGGCGTCGCATCCCAGCACGGGCGCGATGACCACACGGGTGCCGGCCGGCAGCTCACTATTGCCATCCTGGCCACCGGTGCAGGCGTCGATGAGTTCACCGACCACCTCATGCCCGGGGGTGAACGGCAGCGAAATCAGCGATGCGAAGTAGAACGAGGAGCGCCCGGTCACCGTCGCCAGGTCGGAGCCGCAGATGCCGGACAGGCGCGGGCGCACGCGCGCCCAGCCTTCACCGGCAGGCAGCGCCGGCGGAATGCCCTCGTGCAGCCGTAGGGGTGCGGCTGCCGTCGCCGTGCTGCTCAGCGCTGACGAGAGCGGGCGCAGCGGCCGGGGCAAGGCGGACGAGAGCGTGCGGGCCGCCACGTAACGCGGCACCGAGCGATACAGCTGTACTGCGCTGATTCGCCCGTGGGCACGGGGAGGCAGGTGCTCGGCGGGCCCCAGGTCCGCGGCGGTCTCCGACGGCATCATCCCGGTCATCGGGTGAGCGCCATCCGGTGCCCTCCGGCGGTCATCTCCCAGCTCACGACCGGCCAGCGATGGCGGGCGGCGTAGCGCCCGAGCGGCAGGTCGGGGTTGACCGCCACCGGCTGGCCGACACACTGCAGCATCGGCAGGTCGGAGAGGCTGTCGGCGTAGCCGTGCGAGGCGCGCAGGTTGGCCTCGAGCCGCGGGGCGGTGAAGCGCAGCCACGCCGCCCGGGCTTCGCCGATCAGCGGCGGCGCCGCGAGGCGGCCCGTGCACCGGCCGCTGTCATCGACGGCGAGTTGGGCGGCCACGACCTCATCGAACAGCGGAAGCAGCGGGCGCACCAGCAGGTCGACGGCGCCGGTGAGCAGCACCGTGCGGTGACCGGCCGCCCGGTGGGCGCGCAGCCGGCGCAATCCCGCGCTGCTGACGCGGGTGAGGAGCTGATCTCCCACCTCGGTGTCGACGAGCCGGGCCAGCTCTTCGGGGTCAGCCCCGGCGTAACGCGTGTAGACCTCGCGGATGAGCCGGCCGCGGTCGCTGCGTTCGGCCCGCAACCAACCAGGGGTATGGCGCACGAGGCTGGCCAGCTCCCGCGGCACCCGGCTGCGCGCAGAGCCGGCGAGACGGAGCCAGAGGTAGGACTCGACGACGGTGCTCGACACCAGGGTCCCGTCCAGGTCGAAGACGGCGAGCACCTCGCGCCCCCCGGCCAGGTCAGCGCGCAGCCGCGGCGGCCGGCGCCCGCCCGACGCCGCCATCGCCCGCATCGATTCGGTGATCGAGTCGCAATGGCGCCGCAGGTATCCCTCCCACTCGTAGCTCGCCGGGTCGAAGCCGAAACGCTGCTGGTCCTGCTCGTCCAGGCAGGAGTGGAGCGCGGCGGTGTTCGTGTCGTCGTAGAGCAGCTCGGCCTGGGTATAAGGGCGGTACAGATCGGTGTAGCGGCGCAGGAAGCGCAGCTTGGCGTCGGCCTGGTCGACGTCGGACGCGAGCCGGCGGACCCGCCCCGTGGTCGGCAGCGCCTCCAGCACCTTGGTCGCCGTCGCCACTGCCTTCTCGCCCCGGGACAGCCGGCTCTCGATGGCGGCCGATCCGGCGAAGCTCCACACCGGCGTGGAGATGCCCCCGCGGCCGCGCTTTTGCATCGGACGCTCGCTGAAGTAAGCCCCCACATGTCGGTAAAGATCGCGGAACAGCAGGGGATTTCGCGTGCCGCGAACACACCTGGTAGTACGCCGGCGCGCCCGGCGGCGGCGGGGTGGCGACAGCAGCGATGATCGCGTTGACGACGAGGTCGACCGGGACGATGTCGATGATCCCGTCGGGTGCCGCGGGAAAGTCGGGGAGCTCGCCGCGGCCGAAAGCCAGGATGATCGGCTCGGCCATCTTGAAGCCTTCGATCCAGCCCGGGTAAGGACGTTCGAGAGCACTCTCGATGATCGACGGGCGGACGACGCTGACTGCGAGTGCTCCGGAATGCTCCTCCAGGTAGCGCTCCCCGAGCGCTTTGGTCATGGTGTAGCAGTCGGTCCAGCCGAGGCTGCGAGCGCGCTCGCGGCCGGCGGCGACCAGCTGTTCGCGTACCCACTTCTGGCGCAGTTGCTCGGCCTCGATCGACACGGCAGGCAACCCGGCCCGGCCGACGTCAGCCGCTGCCTTCTCGTTGAACTCCGTGAGTGCTGCCGGCGCACGTGAGGCGTCCTCCGCGCGTTGCCGGGCACGCAGGGAGGCGGCCTCTTCGGCCTTCCAGTCGCCCGAGTGGGGCACGGCGGCCTCGGCGACCAGCCCTGAGCGCAGGCCCGCGACGTAAGCGGTGGACACGTGGACGAAATGGATCGGCGCGCGGCCGGCCGGGCGGTGGGTGCCCGCTGCCCGCACGGCGCGCAGCACCTCGCGCAGCCCGCCGAGATTGGTCGCGAATCCCTCGTCGATCGGCGGGTCGAAGGAGACCTCGCCGGCGCAGTGAACGACCAGGTCCAGGTCCGCCGGCAGCTCCGGCACCGCGGCCAGATCGCCCTCGACGACGTCGACCCTGGTCAGCAGGTCGTCGACGGACGTGCTTCGGCGCAGCTGCTCGAAGGCCGGCTTGGCGAGCAGACGACCCAGCCGGTCGCGACCGCTCTGCCCGGAACGCGGGCGGATCAGTACCAGCAGCCGGGTGTCGGGCAGGTCGCTCAGCAGCCGCTCGAGCAGGGCCTCGCCGACGAACCCGGTGACGCCGGTGATCAGCAGCCGCTTGCCCGCCAGCCGCTCCCGCAGCATCACCTGGGTCTCCTTGCTCGTCTCGAACTCGCCCGGACCGTCTCACCCTAGGTGCTGCGACGCTCCGGGTGTGGTTTCGCGTGGGTCACGTCAGCCCTGAAGAGCGCTCAGCAGCCGATTGAGCGCGGAGTCGAGCCCCCAGCGCTGCGAGAGCGCGACGAGCGCTGCGGGGTCGGCCGGCTCCCGCGGCAGAGCCACGTCCAGCTCCGGCAGCGGGACATCAGTGCGTACGCGTACCACGAGCCGGGCTGCGTCGATGTAGTCGCGGGAGCGTTCGAGCTTGGTGCGCGCGCCGGCGGGGAAGCCCGCATCCTGCCCCGCATCCAGCGCCGCGAGCATCGCCTCCACCGTGCCGAACCGGGTCACGAGTGCCGCGGCGGTCTTCGCGCCGATGCCCGGCACGCCGGGCAGCCCGTCGGACGGGTCGCCGCGCAGCACCGCGAACTCGCCGTAGCCCGTGCCGGGGATGTCGTACTTGCGGGCCACTGCGGCCTCATCGATGCGCGCGTAGCGCTCCACGCTGTAGATCACGCGTACCGGACGGTCGTCGCGTACCAATTGGAAGAGGTCACGGTCTCCGGTGACCACGTCGACCGGCCCCGGCCACTGCTCGGCGTACGTGCCGATCACGTCGTCGGCCTCGAACTCGGCGACCCCGCACCGCGCCAGCCCGATCGCGTCCAGGACGGCTTCCAGGATCGGAACCTGCACCTCGAGCGGGTCGGGAGTGCCGTCGCCACCGTCCTCGGCGACCCGGTGCGTCTTGTAGGAGGGGATGGCCTCGACGCGCCAGGCGGGCCTCCAGTCGGCGTCGAAGGCAGCCACGAACGCCTGTGGAGCGAGGTCGCGGAGCTGGCGGGCCAGCACGTCAAGGGTGCCCCGCACGGCATTGACCGGCGTACCGTCAGGAGCGGTGACAGTCGCGGGCACGCCGTGAAACGCACGGAAGTACGCCGACGGAGCGTCGACGAGCAGGAGCCGGCCGCTTCGAGACATGTCCGCCATCTTGACGCCCCTGGCATCCAAAGGAGAGATCGGTGCGGGTGCTGACCCTGGTAGCCAGTGCGATCGGGCTGATGGTCTTGCTGCTGGTCGTCTTCAAGCTGCGAGCGCGTCCGATCCTCGAGGCACGGGTTCCGGGGGAGGACTGGCAGCGCACCGACGAGCTGGTTCACGATCCCGCGACCGGCCGCACGCTTCGCATCTGGGTTGATCCGGCGGATGGGTCGCGCTACACCGTCGCTGAGCTGCGCTGAGCTGCGTGCCGGTGGCGCGCTGCGTAGCTCGCGCGGCAGGCCAGGTCCGATGATGTGGGACAGTGCCCGTCTCGTCAGGAAAGACGCCGAATTACGATGAGTGGCACAGCAGCAACTAACTGTGAGGATGGTGGGGTGCTCGAGGACCTGGACCGCCAGATCGTGGGCTTGCTCTCAGCGGACGGACGCATGAGCTACACCGACCTCGGCCGGGAGACGGGCCTGTCCGTCTCTGCCGTGCACCAGCGGGTGCGCCGGCTCGAACAGCGCGGGGTGATCCGGTCCTACGCCGCCCGCATCTCCCCGGAGCAGGTCGGGCTGGCGCTCACGGCCTTCGTCTCGCTCAAGCCCATCGACCCGGCGGCCGCGGATGACGCCCCGCAGAAGCTCGCTCATCTCGAGGCCATCGAGGAATGCCACAGCGTTGCCGGTGAGGAGAATTTCATCCTGAAGGTCAGGGTCGGTGGCCCGGCAGAGCTTGAGTCGCTGCTTCGCGAGATCCGGGCGACCGCCGGGGTTAACACCAGGACCACCGTGGTACTGAGCACGGCATATGAGGGTCGCCCTCCGCGCGTGTGAGCAGGACGGCGGTATCAGCCTCGAGGGGGCGGAGCAGGTGCCCAGTGACTGGCGTTCGACCGGCCTGCCGAGCGCCGATGCGCGTGATGACTTCACCCGAGCCCGCCGCCGGGCCGCGTGGGCGAAGGCCATTGCCCGCCTCTCCGGGAGGCCGGGCGACGTCGCGGTGCTGCTGCCCTACGACGAGGTCGTTGCCGCGCTGGGGCCGCGGGAGATCATCCAGCTGGGATTGCGGACTGTGGCGCTGGATTCGATCGTCGGTTCGACAGACCGGGTCGGCGGCTTCGACCGGCACTTCCGGCCGACCAGCGGGCAGCCGCGAGAACGCTTCGAGCGGCTCGCGGCGGCCGCCCGGCGCGGGGAGTCGTTCCCCCCGGTCGATCTCTACCGGGTCGGCGCGCTGCATTTCGTCCGCGACGGCCACCATCGGGTCGCCGTCGCCCGGGCGCTGGACTGGCAGGTGATACCGGCGTACGTCACCGAGGTACGTACCGCCATCCCGGCACCGCAGGACCTGACGATCGCCGACCTCCCGCGAAAGAGCGGGCAACGCATCTTCTTCGAGCGGGTGCCGCTGGCGGAGGAGGTGCGCGACGCGATCCGGCTGCGCGAGCCCGATGACTACTTCCAGCTGGCCGAGGGAGTCGAGGCCTGGGCATTTCGCTACCTGAGGGAGCGCGGCGAACTCCTCTCACGTCGCGAGGCCGCGGCGCTGTGGTGGAGTGAGGAGTACGAGCCGGCGGTACGCCTGCTGCGGGACGAGGACCTCATCTCTGATCTGGCCGAAGACGACCCGGGGCTCACCGAGACCGAGGCCTACTTGCGATTCTCGGCCCAGCGCTACCGGCTGCTGCGCACCCACAGCTGGGACGAGCGGGCGGTCGAGGTCGTGCGTGGTACTCCTCCGGTCTCGCTCGCGCGCCGAACGCGCCGGCGCGGCTGACCCGGCGCGGGCGTCAGCTGGCCGGCTGCTGCCTCGCGCTCTGGCCGGCGTCCTGCGGCGCGCGGTAGGTCAGGCTGTCGCCGGTTTCCGGGTCGAACAGGTGCAGACGCGTGGTGTCGACCCAGAGTTCGGCATCCTCCCCCTCGCGTACCCGGCTCGCCGGATCCAGCCGCGCCACGATCTGGCTCTCGTCGCTGTCGCTGTGCAGGTCTTCCTGGTCGAGTTCGCGGGCGAGCTCGGAAAGGCCGGCCTGGCGCTGGCGATCGCCGCGCGGGACCGGCAGGTAGACGAACAGTTCCGAGCCCATCCACTCGACGACGTCGATGCGCGCCCGGAACGTCGAGCCGTGGCCCTTGTCGCGCTCCTCCACCAGCGCCGCGTCCTCGAAGTCCTCCGGCCGGATGCCGACGATGACCGGCTTCTCGTCATGACCCAGGCGGCTCACGAAGTCCTCCGGCAGCGGGATCTGGCCGAAGGGCAGGTCGAGCCTGCCTTCCTTCAGGATGGCCGGTAGGAAGTTCATCGACGGCGAGCCGATGAACCCGGCGACGAACAGGTTGACCGGGTTGTTGTAGAGCTCCCGCGGAGAAGCGACCTGCTGCAGGATTCCCTTGCGCAGCACGGCCACCCGGTCGCCGAGGGTCATGGCCTCGGTCTGGTCGTGGGTGACATAGACGGTCGTCGTCCCGAAGCGCTTCTGCAACCGCGAGATTTCGGTGCGCATCTGCACGCGCAGCTTCGCGTCGAGGTTCGACAGCGGTTCGTCGAACAGGAAGGCATTGGGCTCGCGCACGATGGCCCGACCCATCGCCACCCGCTGGCGTTGCCCACCGGAGAGAGCGGCCGGCTTGCGGTCGAGCAGCTCGGTCAGCTCCAGCGTGCGCGCCGCCTCGTCGACCAGCCCGTCGGCCTTGGCCTTGTCCATCTTCGCCAGCCGCAGCGGGAAGGCGATGTTCTCCCGTACCGACAGGTGGGGGTAGAGCGCGTAGTTCTGGAAGACCATCGCGAGGTTGCGGTCCTTCGGGCCGGCCTCGTTGACCCGCTTGCCTCCGATCGACAGGTCGCCGGAGCTGATGTCCTCCAGGCCGACGATCATGCGCAGGAGCGTCGACTTCCCGCATCCCGAAGGTCCGACGAGGATGACGAACTCCCCGTCGGCGATGTCGAGGTCGACATTGTCCACGGCCACCGTGCCATCAGCGAACCGCTTCGAGACACCTTTGAGCGTGATTTCAGACATGTCGGGGTCAGCCCTTCACTGCGCCGGAGGTGAGGCCGGCGACGATGCGCCGCTGGAAGATCAGCACCATGATGATGATCGGAATCGTGACGACGATCGCCGCTGCAGCGATCGCGCCCGTCGGTTGTGAGAACTGCGAGGAGCCGGTGAAGAAGTTCAGCGCGGCGGGCACCGTGCGACTGCGATCGGTGGACGTCAGCGTGATGGCGAAGACGAAGTCGTTCCAGCAGAAGAAGAACACCAGGATCGCCGCGGTGAAGACCCCTGGCGCGGCGAGCGGCACGATCACCTTGCGGAACGCCTGGAAAGGCGTGGCGCCGTCGACGCTTGCCGCCTGCTCCAGCTCCCATGGAATCTCGCGGAAGAAGGCCGACAGAATCCAGATCGCCATGGGAAGCGCGAACGTCATGTACGGGATGATCAGGCCGGGCCAGGTGTCGTAGAGGCCGAGTGAGCGCCACATGTTGAACAGCGGCCCGACGATCGAGATCGGCGGGAACATCGCGATGGCGAGCGCCGCGGACAGCACCAGCTTCTTGCCCGGGAAGTTCAGCCGGGCGATGGCGTACGCGGCGAGGGTGGCGAGGGTCACCGCGATGATCGTGGAGAGCAGCGTGATGCCGATCGAGTTGATCAGCGGCCGGACGAAGACTCCGGTGCCGAAGATCGTCGAGTAGTTCACCCACGAGAAGTGGTTCGGGATGATCGACCCGTCGGTGATGTCGCTCTGCGGCTTCAAGGAGAGCGAGAGGATCCAGAGGATGGGGATGATCGCGTAGAGCACGATCAAGATCGATCCGATGATCCAGAAGGGCTCGATCTTCCTCTTGTCCGCGGGGATCTCGCGGGCGCGCCCGGTGGTGCGGGCCCCTCCGGTGGCGGCGATGGTGGCCATCAGCGCTCCCCTCGAACCTGACCGAGATCGGTCCGGAATCCCTTGACGAAAATGAACGCGATGATGATCACGATGATGAAGAGCAGCACCGAGACCGCCGAGCCGAGGCCGAGGTTCAGCTGGCTGATCAGCTGGTTGTAGCCGAGCTGCGAGAGGGTCTGGGTGTTGTTGCCACCCCGGGTCTGGATGAACACGGTGTCGAAGATGCGAACGGCGTCGAGCGTGCGAAAGAGCACCGCCACCAGGACCGCCGCGCGCATGTTCGGCAGGATGATGCGCCACAGCCGCTGCCAGGCATTAGCCCCGTCGACTTTCGCGGCTTCCACGTAGTCGTTGGGGACGGTAGCCAGACCGGCGAGCAGCAGCAGCGACATGAACGGGGTCGTCTTCCAGATCTCGGTGACGATGATGACGAACAGCGACGTGTAACGGTGGTCGAGCGGCGGCGAGGTCACGTGCCAGAAGCCGCCGATGCTCGGGGAGACCGCGAACTGGAACGCGAATGCCGAAACGACCGTGATGATCCCGTAGGGCAGCAGGATGGCGGTGCGTACGACGTTGCGGCCGAAGACGGCGCGGTGCATGAACAGCGCCAGTGCCATGCCGATGATCAATTCGGCCACGACCGAGATGATGACGATGAAGAAGGTGTTGCCCATCGTCGCCCAGAACCGCCCGGACGTGAGGATCTTGCTGTAGTTGTCGAACCAGACGTACTTGTGGTCGTTCGGGTAGCGCAGGTTGTAACGCTGGATGGACAGCCAGATCGAGTAGCAGATCGGGTAGACCGTGACCGCCAGCATGATGATGACGGCGGGGGCGACCAGGCGGAGTCCGAGCCGGCGCTCGGCCTTGTCCCGGTCGGTCAGAAGCGGCTTGCGGCGGTGGCCGCTGGGACCCGCACTCGTCCCGGTCGGCGCTTCGGCGATCGTGGTCATAGCACGGCCTCCGACTTGAGGGCGAGTTTGGCGAGGTTGCGCAGGCTCGTTGCCGTCTTGGGGGGGTTGATCGATTTCAAGGGCACCAGCGTCTCCTGCACGGCGAGGCTGATGTCGTTGTACGCGGGGGTCACCGGCCGCGGGGCAGCATCATTGATCGATTGCCGCAGCAGCGCGGCGAACGGGTACTGCTTCTTGCTGATCTTGTCGTAGAGATTGGAGAGCGTGGGAGGGTTGCCGCCCTTCTTCGCCGCGTCCAGCTGGTTCGCCGGCTGGACGATGCATTCCGCGGCGGCCACGTCAGCGGCCTTGTGGGTGCTGTGGCTGGCAATGCCGATGTTGAACCCGCCCAGCGGCGGCTTGCTCGGCTTCCCGGCGATGACCTCGGGGTAGCGCGCCCATCCGAGGTCTTGCTGCAAGCCTGGGACCGAGGCGGCACTCGGGTAGATGAACGGGTAGTTGATCTCATATGCCGAGCCGCCCTTCTCGAAGGCGGCCCGGCTGCTGTCCTCGTTGGCAGTGTTCAGCTCCGGATCGGCCGCCGGCGAGGCAGCGAGCTTCTTCAGCGCGGCCAGCGCGATCTCGGTCGGCCGCTGAGCGAGGCCGATGGTCGCGTCGGCGCCCTTACTCGCGTCGTTCACGAAATTTCCGCCGGCGGACGCGAGCAGCGTGTTGAAGGTCACCGTCATGCTTTCCGCCTGGACGCCCTGGATCTGCACCTTCAGGCCCTTGGAGACGGCCGTGTCGACCATCTGGTCCCAGGTGAAGTCCTTGCCGGGCGCGGGCACCTTGCTCTTGCGGTACCAGAGAAGTTGCGTGTTTGAGGTGTAGGGGGCGCCGTAGAGCTTGTTCTGGTAGGTCCCGCTGGCCAGCGGACCCGCCAAGACGCCGTCGCTCAGCTTGGCGCGAGCATCAGACGGGAACGGGTACAGCCAGCCGGCATTCGCGAACTCCGCCGTCCAGATGACGTCCATGCCGATCAGGTCGACGGACTTGTCGTTGGCCGCGAGCCGCCGCACGATCTGCTCGCGCTGGTCCGTGGCGCGGGAGGGCAGTTCCTGCTCCTTGATGACGAACTTGCCCTGGTTCTGGCCGTTGCAAGTGTTGATGGCGTCTTCGATCCAGCCACCGGCCTGGGCGCCGATGTACCAGTTCACGACCGGCACGCCATTGACGGTTCCGCTGCCGCCCTGGCCGCAGGCGGCCAGCATCGGCGCGACCATGGCGCCTGCCACGGCGATACTCGCGTACCGACGGTTTCTGCTCGGGTGGCGTTTCCGGTTGCTGCGCTTGCCGCGGGATGTCGAACGGCTGGGGGAATCCGCAGGACGCACTTTCGCCTCCCGACGCTACGGGCCGCCCCCCGTCAGGGTGACCCCGATCACAGCATCTGCCCTCCGTTATGCCCCGGAAACATCGATTAGCGCAAGATTTGGCATCGAAATGTCAGGATGAGCGCAGCCAGATGGCAGTATCGGGTGATAAATGGCGTGCATGTGCTCGCGGCGAGCTCTCCAGCATGACCTCGCCGGCGGGAAGCGGCACGGCTGACTCCGAGAGATTGACCCAGCACTCCAGCCGCCGTTCGCCCGAGCCGCGCTCGAAACGCAGGACGCCTGCGGGGGATTGCAGCCAGCGCATACCGCTGTCGGCAAACGCGGGGTCCGCCTTGCGCAGCGCCAGCGCCGATCGGTAGAGCTCGAGGGTGCTGGCGGTGCGGCCGGTTTGGGACGCGACCGTCATCGCCTGCCAGCCCACCGGCTGGGGGAGCCAGGTCGTGGTCCCCGGCGGCGAGAACCCGTACGGCGGGCGGTCGCCCGACCAGGGCATCGGCACGCGCGCACCATCCCGGGAGGGACGGGTGCCGTTCGAGCGGATCCACTGCGGATCCTGTATCGCCTCCGTGGGTACCTGCACTTCGGGGAGCCCGAGTTCCTCGCCCGTGTAGAGGTAGCCGACGCCGGGCAGCGCGAGCATCAGCAGCGTGGCTGCCCGTGCACGATCGAGGCTGCCGAACCGCGTGCGATGGCGCATCACGTCATGGTTGGAGAGCACCCACGTCGCCGGCGTCCCGGCGGGCAGCACCTCGAACTCGGTGTCGATCGTGCTCCGGATGGCGCCGGCGTCCCAGGCGGCTGAGAGGTAGCGGAAGTTGAACGCCAGGTGCAGCTCGTCCGCACGGACGTAGCGGGCCAGGGCGTCCGCATCACGCAGCCACACCTCTGCGGTGGCCATCCGGTCGCCCTCGTAGCTGTCGAGGATCCTGCGCCAGCGCCGGTAGATCTCGTGGACCTCGGGCTGGTCGTAGGCGCGACGCTCCTCGTCGCCGATCCCGAACGCGCCTTGGCGGTCTCCGCCGGGGTTATCGCGCAGGGCCGCGTCTTTCACCAGCCCGTGGGCGACATCGATGCGGAAGCCGTCCACTCCCCGGTCGAGCCAGTAGCGCAGGATGCGCTCGTACTCGTCGCCGACGGCGGGATTGCGCCAGTTCAGGTCCGGCTGCTCGGGGGCGAACAGGTGCAGGAACCATTCGCCGTTGCGCAGTTCGCGGGTCCACGCGGGTCCACCGAAGACGCTGCGCCAGTTGTTGGGTGGTCCGCCATCGGGCGAACCGGGGCGGAAGATGTACCGGTCACGGGCGGCGCTGCCGGGCCGGGAGTACAGCGCCGCCTCGAAGTCGGGATGGCGGTCGCTGGTGTGGTTGGGCACCACATCGATGGTGACCTTGAGCCCCAACGCGTGCGCGTCCGCCAGCAGGGCATCGAAGGCGTTGAGATCGCCGAAGAGTGGATCGACGTTCAGCGGGTCGGCGACGTCGTAGCCGCCGTCGGCCATCGGCGACAGGTAGAAGGGCGTCAGCCAGAGCGCGTCGATGCCCAGATCCGCGAGGTAGGGCAACCGGTCACGAAGGCCGATCAGGTCACCGACACCGTCACCGTCGCCGTCGGCGAAGCTGCGGATATAGACCTCGTAGAAGACCGCGCGTTCCCACCACGTGGCGGCCGCCGTCACGGGTTCACCTGCCCTGCCGTGAAGGTCGCGCGATCTGCGGCTCGCATGCTCCGCATCCTGCCCGCATCGCGGGCCATCGACGCCGCCGACCGGTTCGCTGCCGAGCAAACGCTCACCGTCGAGCTGAGGTCGAGCGTCAACTGCCGCTTCACGTCGACGGTAAACAGCGGGGCCCGAGCTTGACTCGCGGTCACGCAGACGGTGTCGAGCTGCCCTTCGGGCAGGCGGCCGGACGCCAAAAGCCCTGTCATAGCTGCGTTTTGGGGCCTTCAACGGCATCAAGGACGGGGGAAGACCCGCGGCGCGTACGGAGTGGCGCACAAGACACGCCGAGCCAACGCACAACAACCAACGAATGTCTGGCACATGAACGGTGGGAAACCGGGCTTCATGCTGCGCAAGCAGCTTGCAAGCGCAGGTCAAAGAGACGGTTGACACGTAGCGTGCGACCGCCGATACAGTTCCGCTCCATGCTCACCACGTCGGCCGGAGGCCATTCATGGGTCTCCGTCCCGACCGGCACGGAGCCGACTCACGCGGGGTCGGGCATCCGCCAGCCGGCGCCGGGGGGACGGGGGTCTGAATCCGGGGCCAGCCGACGTCTTCGGTGCGCGTCGAGGGGAAGAGGCCAGGTCGGCTTGTCCTTTCGCGCTGCCGGGGGAGGGGCCCGAGTCATCCAGTAGACAACGGCTGCCTGCCTGCTGCCAGCGGGCCGGCAGCCGGTCCGAAGGGTGACTCGGGCCCGATACCCCCCGGCGACATGAGAGCCATGGGCGCGCTGATCGGGTCGTTGATGGTCCTGCGATTGCGGATCCCGGTGATCAGATGTGAGGACCGTTTCAGGTGGCCCGTTGGGCTCCGCAGCGTCCCTCGTCCGGCAGGATGTACCGGTGACCGTCACGTCTGCGAGCACCGCCGCGCGCCGTAGCGCCGGCACGCTCGCTGAGCCTGACTCCCGCGCAGGGCAGGCGCCGCTGGCGGGTCGGGGCGGCGATTCGGGTCGTCGCCGCCGAGGGCTTCGGCGTCTGGTGCCAACCCGCCGCGCTCTTACCGCTGCGCTCGCCGGGCTGGTGACCTGCGCGGCGTTCCCTCCCTGGGGTTGGTGGCCGCTCGCGTTCGTCGGGGTGGCGGCGCTGGCCCTGGTGGTGCGAGACCGCCGGTGCACGACCGCGTACCGGCTCGGGATCGCCTACGCGCTCGGCTTCCTGCTGCCGCTGCTGGTTTGGAGCAAGGTCGCCGGGATCGACGCCTGGATCGTGCTGACGGTCAGCCAAAGCCTGCTGCTGGCCATCATCGGCCCGCTGTCGGTGCTGGCTCAGCGCCGCCGGTTCTCGCCGCTGTGGATCGCCGGCGCGTGGATGGTCGAGGAGGCGATTCGCGGCCGGGTGCCGTTCGGTGGATTTCCGTGGGGGCGGCTCGCCTTCAGCCAGAGCGACAGCCCGCTGACGGCGCTGGCGTCGTGCGGGCGGGGCGCCGTTGCTGAGTTTCGCCGTCGCCTTCGGCGGCGGCCTCCTGGTGGTCGCCCTGCGATCGTTGCGTGCCGCGAGCGCCGCCCCTCGAGTGGCCTTCACCGTCGGTACCGCGCTGGCCGCGCTGCTCGCCGTCACCTTCGGCCCGTTGCTGATCCCGCGTCCTACCGCGGCGCAGCGGGGGAGCGCGGTCGTCGCCGCCGTTCAGGGCAGCGTGCCCCGTACCGGGCTCGACGCCCTCGGACAGAAGCGCGCCGTGACGCGTAACCACGTCAAGGAGACGCTGCGGCTCGCGGCCGAGGTCAAGGCGGGAGACGTGCCCGCTCCGGACCTGGTCCTGTGGCCGGAGAACTCCTCCGATCTCGATCCGTTCCACGACGCCACCGACGCCCAGCTGCTGTCCACCGCGTCGGCCGCCATCGGGCGCCCGATCCTGGTCGGTGCCGTCCTCGACGGCCCTGGTCCCGGGCACGTGCGTAACACCGGGCTGCTCTGGGGGCCCAAGGGTTACCTCGGGCAGATGTACGTCAAGCGCCACCCGGTCCCGTTCGCCGAGTATCTGCCGGGCCGGGCGATCATCCAGAAGATCGTCACCCGCTACGCGCATGACCAGCCGAACGACTTCGTCGCCGGCAAGACGGCCGGGCTCTTCACCATCCAGGGCCCGAAGCAGTCCTACCGCATCGGCGACGTGATCTGCTTCGAGGTGGCCTACGACGGATTGGTGCGCGCGGTCGTCAACAAGGGCGCCCGGCTGATCGTCGTGCAGACCAACAACGCCAGCTTCGGGCGCTCGGGGGAGACCTACCAGCAGCTCGCCATGGGCCGCATCCGGGCTGTCGAGCACGGCCGCGCGGTGGTCGTCGCCGCCACCAGCGGGCTGAGCGCGATCATCAGCCCCAATGGATCCTTGCTCGAGCGCAGCAGCCTGTTCACACCCGAGGCCCTCGTGACCTCGGTGCCGCTGCGCACGTCGTTGACTGTCGCTGACCGGATCGGCGGCTGGACGGAATTCACGCTCGTCGTCCTCGGGGCGCTCGGGCTACTGTCGGCCGTCCGGTGGCCGCACACCCGCGTCTACCGTGCGGTCAGCCGGCGCTGGCCGACCCGGACCTTGGCGGCGGGACGCGACGAAGGAGAAGGCGCCACCAGTGAGCATTGAGCGGGTGCTGGTGTGCATCCCGACCTACAACGAGTGCGAGAACCTGCCGGCCGATCGTCGGCCGGCTGCGCGCGGCGCTGCCCTGACGTCGACATTCTCGTCATCGATGACGGCAGCCCCGACGGCACCGGGAAGATCGCGGATGCTCGCGGCGGCCGACGATCCCAAGGTGCACGTGCTGCACCGCACCGAGAAGTCCGGGCTCGGGCACCGCGTACGTCGTCGGCTTCGGCTGGGGGCTGGAGCGCGGCTACGACGTGCTGGTCGAGATGGATGCTGACGGCTCGCACCAGCCTGAGGAACTGCCCCGCCTGCTCGCCGCCCTGGCGCCGGATGCGCCGGGTGGCCGGGCCGACGTGGTGCTCGGCTCCCGGTACGTCGACGGCGGGGTCGTCCGAAACTGGCCGCATCGCCGGCTGGCGCTCTCGCGCGGTGGAAACGCTTACGTGCGTATCGCGCTCGGACTGCCGCTGCGCGACGCGACGGGTGGATACCGGGCCTATCGCAGCCCGGTCCTTCGCCGGCTGCCGCTCGGCGAGGTCGCCTCGCAGGGCTACTGCTTTCAGGTCGACCTGGTCTGGCAGGCGTGGCGCGCCGGCTACCGGGTTGTCGAGGTGCCGATCACCTTCGTCGAGCGGACCATCGGTGAGTCGAAGATGAGCAACGCGATCGTGGCCGAGGCGTTCTGGCGGGTGACCTGGTGGGGGCTGCGCAGTGGTCTGCGCAGTGGTCTGCGGGGCCGCCGCCAGGACGTGCGGCTTCCCGAGCCGGCTGCTGCTGACGAGCTGCCGCCCGCTGAGATCGCGGAGGCTCCACCAGTACCGGATGTCGCTGCCAGCAATAATCCCCCGCCGTCCCGAGGGACGGCGGGGGAAGGCACAGCCAGGCGGATGTGAGCTATCGCGAGCGCTCAGGCGCTCTTGCGCGAACCTTGCTTCTGGCGCAGCACGGCCAGCCGCTCGGCCAGCACCTCTTCAAGATCTTCGGTGGTGCGGCGCTCCATGAGCATGTCCCAGTGCGTACGAGCCGGCTTGGTCTTCTTCGGCTCGGGTCGCTCGCCGTCGACCAGGAGTGCCTCCCGGCCGCAGACCTTGCACTCCCAGACAGCCGGGACGTCAGCCTCGGCCGCAAACGGCATGCTGAAACGATGCCCGCTGCCACAGTCGTAGGTCACCGACTGGCGAGCCGCCATTTCGGCGCCTCGGTCGGTCTCGTACGAAACGGTGCCGAGTCGGCTCCCGCGCAAGACCCGCTCGCCCATCGGTGGTCCCTTCGTCGTTCACGCGATGACAAGACAGCGCGTGATCTGCTTCGTTGGGCTCAACGCCCGCAACTCCCCAGACGTTCCCGTCCTATGGTCGTCGTAACAAAGGTGTGATATTGAGCCCGTCCATGAGATTTACATTGCCTTTTGACCAGGTTCTCACTCGGAGCCCCGTTTCGCTCGGTGCGGCACGCGCCTTATTGGGGGCAGTTGTCCTGGCCAGGCCCACTCTGCTCGCCAAGACGCTCGGTGTCGACTCGATTACCGCGGAGCGCACCGCCTGGATAGCCCGCTTTTTCGCCGGGCGGGAGTGTGCGCTCGGAGTCGGCTCGGCCGCCGGCAGCCGAGCGGTTCAGGTCGCCGCCTGCGCCAGCGACGTCTCCGACCTGGTCGCAGTGCTGCTGGCGGTGCGTTCCCGGCACGTACGACCGCTTCCCGGAGTGCTCGCAGCCGCCGTGGCCGCAGGCGCCGCCATGAGCGGGGGAGCGGCGCTGAAGGTCACAAGGGGGTGACAACACGCGCGGCGTTGAGGAAACTCCCAGCGTCCGATAGGTAACGTTTCGCCTGTGGCAACGACCGAGACCGGCGGCCACCCGAACCAGGACGTCATGACAGCAGCGCCGCTGATCGTGACCGAGCCGGCGGGGGAGCAGCCGAAAACCGGAAACTCCGGAGTCATCGCCGAGGCGCAGCTGGCCGGCGGCGGAAAGCCGGTACGCAAGATCCACTGGTGGTTCGAGATCCTGCTCGGCGTCCTGGGCTACTACCTGTACGCCCAGGCACGCGAACTGCACGGGCTTCACCCGAGCGCGCAGCGGGCACTGGCAGCCCGAAACGGCAGGGGAATCTTCGATTTCGAGAAAACGCTGCACCTGGATTGGGAAAAGGGACTTCAGCACATTTTCCTGCCCTACAAGGGTTTCCTGCAGGTCATTGGCGGTTTCTACGGCGGCGCCCATTTCGTGGTGACGATCGGGGTGCTGCTCTGGCTGCTGTTCAAGCGGCCGCAGTTCTACCGGTTCTGGCGCACCGTGCTGTTCGCCCTGACCATGACGGCCGTCGCCATTTTCGCGCTCTATCCCGCTGAACCGCCGCGCACGCTCAAGGATCCTTCAGGGCACACGCTCACCGTCGACACGCTGGCCAAGATCGGCGGCCTGTGGTCTTACAACCATGGAGTTGTCGAACACATCAGCGACCCGTTCGCTCCCATGCCGAGCCTTCACCTGGGGTGGGCCACGTGGGTCGCGCTCGCCCTCTGGTTCACGATCCCGGCACGATCGTGGCGTCGACGGCTCGCGATCGGGCTCTACCCGTTCGCGGTGTATTTCACCGTGATCGTCACGGGAACGCACTTCGTCATCGACGGAGTCGCCGGCATGGCGCTCACGGCGACGGTGGTTTTCGCGAGCGCACATGTGGCGCTTTTCGTCCGAAGGCGAAGAATGCTCCGATCGGGAGGCCCACCCGCGCAAGGGCTGGCCCTGAGCGCCGACGCCCCGAGGGTTTAGGGGCGGAGCCCTACTGGCCGGCCCTGCCGCACGGTCCTCAGACCCAGCGGGCGGTCGCGGCGTTCCAGCGCCGCCACCATCTGTCCGCCGACGCGACTCACATTCCGTTCACTCCGGCCGGTGACACACGGCCTCGACGTTGTTGCCGTCCGGGTCGCGGACGAAGGCGCCGTAGTAGCCCGGGTGGTACTCCGGCCACTCCCGGGGCGCGTGCAGCACCTCAGCGCCGAGCCCGGTAGCCGCAGCGAAGAAGGAATGCACCCCGGCACGATCGGCCGACGTGAAGGCCAGGTGCGATTCCCGGAAGCCGTCGCCGGTCTGCTGCTGACTGATCCAGAAGTCCGGATGCCCCTGCGAGCCGTAGCCGATGGCCGTCCCGAAATCCAGGATGCGTGTGACGCCCAGCGGCGCGAGCACCGCGTCGTAGAAACGGGAACTGGCGCCCATGTCCACGACCTGCATACCCACGTGATCCATCATGGAATGAGCTTGCCGGTTCCTGCCGCCGGTGTCCCGGGTCCTTGGACCCGACAAGACTTCGTGCGGTCGCTGCTTCCGGTACCTCCCACGACGTGGCACGATCATCGCCGATGGCCAGCGCACCCGCCGCCGCGCAGCAGCCTGCGCGATCTCGCCCGGTTGCGTCGCGTCCGCGACCGGATCGACCGTGAGTATGCGCAGCCGCTGGACGTCGAGGCGCTCGCCCGCGGCGCCCACATGTCGGCCGGGCACCTCAGCCGCGAGTTCCGGCTTGCCTATGGCGAGTCGCCGTACGGCTACCTGATGACGCGGCGCATCGAGCGCGCGATGGCGCTGCTGCGGCGCGGCGATCTCAGCGTCACCGAGGTCTGCTTCGAGGTCGGCTGCTCGTCGCTGGGCACGTTCAGCACGCGCTTCACGCGAACTGGTCGGCGTGCCGCCCAGCGTCTACCGGCGCGCGGCGGCGCGTGCGACGGCGGGGATGCCGCCGTGCGTGGCGAAACAAGTGACCAGACCGATCAGGAATCGAGAAGCGCCGGTCGCCGAGCCGCACCTAGCCTGACCACCATGGACATCACCATTCACTCGATCTTCTCGCGTTCCCCGCACGACGACCCGGACGGCGTCGCTCGCCTTCTATCGCGACACGCTCGGCTTCGAGGTCCGCAACGACGTCGGCTACGGCGGGATGCGCTGGATCACGGTCGGCCCCGCCGGCCAGCCTGGCATGTCGATCGTCCTGTACCCGCCGGCCGCCGACCCCGGCATCACCGACGACGAGCGCCGCACCATCCCGGAGATGATGGCCAAGGGCACCTACGCCATGCTCGACGCTGGCCAGCCCCGATCTCGACGGCAGCTTCGATCGGTTGCAGGCTGGCGGACGCCGAGATCGTGCAGGAGCCGACCGACCAGCCCTACGGCATCCGCGACTGCGCCGTGCGGGATCCCGCAGGCAACCTGATCCGCATCAACCAGTTGAGCTGAACTCCCCACGATGAAGCCGACCGAGCCGCATCACGCCGACCGCCACGACCTGATCCGGGTGCACGGCGCGCGCGTCAACAATCTCAAGGACATCAGCGTCGAGATCCCGAAGCGCCGGCTGACGGTTTTCACCGGCGTCTCCGGCTCGGGCAAGAGCTCGCTGGTGTTCGGCACGATCGCCGCCGAGTCGCAGCGGCTGATCAACGAGACCTACAGCGCCTTCGTGCAGGGCTTCATGCCGACGCTCGCGCGCCCGAGGTCGACGTGCTCGAAGGGCTCACGACGGCGATCATCGTCGACCAGGAGCGGATGGGCGGCGACCCCCGCTCGACGGTCGGCACCGCGACCGACGCCAACGCCATGCTGCGCATCCTGTTCAGCCGGCTGGGCAAGCCGCACATCGGCTCGCCGCAGGCCTTCTCCTTCAACGTCGCCTCGGTCTCGGGCGCCGGCGCCGTCACCGTCGAGCGCGGCCGGCCGTACCACGAAGGAGCGCCGCAGTTTCAGCATCCTTGGCGGCATGTGCCCGCGCTGCGAGGGACGCGGCGCCGTCAACGACATCGACCTCACGCAGCTCTACGACGACAGCAAGTCGCTCAACGAGGGCGCGCTCACGATCCCCGGCTACAGCATGGCAGGGCTGGTACGGCCGGATCTTCGCCGGCTGCGGCTTCTTCGACCCGGACAAGCCGATCGGGACGTTCACCAAGAGAGAGCTCAACGACCTGCTCTACAAGGAGCCGACCAAGATCAAGGTCGACGGCATCAACCTGACCTACGAGGGGCTGATCCCGAGGATCCAGAAGTCGATGCTGTCCAAGGACCAGGCGCGCTGCAGCCGCACGTGCGGGCCTTCGTCGAGCGGGCGGTCACCTTCGCCACCTGCCCTGAGTGCGACGGCACCCGGCTCAGCGCGCGCGGCCCGGTCGTCGAGGATCAAAGGCACCAACATCGCCGACGCCTGCGCGATGCAGATCAGTGACCTCGCCGCGTGGGTGAGCGAACTCGACGAGCCGTCGGTCGCGCCGCTGCTCGAGGCGCTGCGGCACACGCTGGACTCGTTCGTCGAGATCGGGCTGGGCTACCTGTCCCTGGACCGGCCGTCCGGGACGCTCTCGGGAGGTGAGGCGCAGCGCACGAAGATGATCCGCCACCTCGGCTCATCGCTCACCGACGTCACCTACGTCTTCGACGAGCCCACGATCGGGCTGCACCCCCATGACATCCAGCGGATGAACGCGCTGCTGCTGCAGCTGCGGGACAAGGGAAACACGGTGCTCGTCGTCGAGCACAAGCCAGAGGCGATCGCGATCGCCGACCACGTCGTCGACCTCGGCCCGAAGCGCCGGGACCGAGGGCGGGCAAGGTGGTCTTCGAGGGCACCGTCGAGGGGCTGCGGCACGAGCGGCACCCTCACCGGGCGCCACCTCGACGACCGGGCGGCCCTCAAGGACGAGGTGCGCAAATCCCCAGCCGGCGGCTGGAGGTGCGCGGCGCCGACACCCACAACCTGCAGGACGTCGACGTCGACATCCCGCTCGGTGTGCTCGCCGTCATCACCGGGGTGGCCGGGCTCGGGCAAGAGTTCGCTCATCCACGGCTCGGTGTCCGGCCGGGACGGCGTCGTGACGGTCGACCAGGGCGCGATCCGCGGCTCGCGGCGCAGCAACCCCGCGACGTACACCGGGCTGCTCGACCCGATCCGCAAGGCGTTCGCGAAGGCCAACGGCGTGAAGCCGGCGCTGTTCAGCGCCAACTCCGAGGGCGCCTGCCCCAACTGCAACGGCACCGGCGTCATCTACACCGATCTGGCGATGATGGCCGGCGTCGCCACTGCCTGCGAGGAGTGCGAGGGGAAGCGGTTCGAGGCGTCGGTGCTCGAGTACACGCTGGGCGGTAAGGACATCAGCGAGGTCCTCGCGATGCCGGTCGACCGAGGCCGCGGCCTTCTTCGGCGACGGCGGCGAGGCAGACGCTTCCGGCGGCGCACAAGATCCTCGACGCGGCTCGCCGACGTCGGGCTCGGCTACCTCACCCTCGGCCAGCCGCTCACCACGCTGTCCGGCGGCGAGCGGCAGCGGCTCAAGCTGGCCACGCACCTGGGGGAGAAGGGCGGCGTCTACGTCCTCGACGAGCCGACCACCGGCCTGCACCTTGCCGACGTCGAGCAGCTGCTCGGGCTGCTCGACCGGCTCGTCGACTCCGGCAAGTCGGTCATCGTCATCGAGCACCACCAGGCGGTCATGGCGCACGCCGACTGGATCATCGACCTCGGCCCAGGCGCCGGCCACGACGGCGGACGGATCGTCTTCGAGGGCACGCCCGCCGAGCTCGTCGCCGCGCGGTCGACGCTCACCGGCGAGCACCTCGCGGCCTACGTCAGTAGCTGACCTAGCCCCTTCCAGCCCGTTGTAGACCAAATGCCGATAATCGACATTATGTAAAGCTGGAGGGAAGGGTCCGCTCTCCCATAATCGGATCTCATCGATCCCTGACTCTTGCCGACACCCGACCCGAGGTGACACACGTGGGCTACATCGACGTTGCGGGCATGCGCACCTGGCACGAGGTGACCGGCGACGGCGAGCCGCTGGTGCTGCTGCACGGCGGGTTCGCGTCGGCGTCCTCGTTCATCGCGCAGACCCCGGTGCTCGCCGCAGCCGGCTACCGGGTCTTCCTACCGGAGCGGCGGGGCCACGGGCATACCCCCGATGTCGCGGGTCCGATCACGTACGCGGTGATGGCCGAGGACACGATCGCCTACCTGGAGACGGCCGTCCGGGCACCCGCCCATGTGATCGGCTGGAGTGACGGCGCGGTCGTCGGACTGCTGGTGGCGCTGCGCCGGCCGGATCTCGTCAGCCGGATGGTGCTGATCGGCCAGTACTACAACTCCAGCGGCAAGACCGAGAACCCGCTGACGGACGAGCTCCTCGAGCTCGACACGGAGGTGACCGGCTTCCTGCGGGAGATGTATGCGGCCGAATCCCCCGACGGGTCGGATCATTTCCCCGTCTTCCACGCGAAAATGGTTCAGATGTTTCGGACCGAACCAGAGCTCGACCTCGAAAGCCTGCGCGGCGTCGAGGCGCCCACTCTCGTCCTGCAGGGAGATCGGGACGAGGTGACGGTCGAGCACAGCAAGTCGGTCGCCGACACGCTGCCGAACGGCCGGCTCGCGGTCCTGCCTGGCACCCACATGCTGCCGCTGGAGAGTCCTGAGGTAGTCAACGCTCTGCTGATCTCCTTCCTGCACGGCAACCCACCGGAGCCGGGCTTCTGATCACCCGAAGGCCGCCCGGAACCGGTCGCCGAGGTCGGTGAGCCGCTCCACGGGCTCGTTCGCGAAGACCAGCCGTAGGTAGCGCGCGCCGCTGGGACCCCAGCCGTCCATGGGGGTGGCTGCGACCCGGGCTCTGGTGAACAGCCGCTCCGAGGCCTCCCCCGGCGAGAGCCCCATCGCCTCCGTACCGACGAGGATCGACCATCCCCCGTGCGGTCTGATGCACGGATATGCCTGCAACTGTTGAAGTATCAGGTCACAGCGCTGCCGCCAGACGGCCGTGGCAGCGGCCACGTCGGCCTGTGCGTCAGGAGCGGTGAGGGCCGCCGCGACCGCCTGCTGGGCGATCCCCACCTGGCACACCACGTTCGTCATTCCGACGAGGCCGACGTCGGCCATGATGGCCGGCGGGCCGACGACCCATCCGACCCGCCAGCCGATCATCCGTAGCTCCTTGGATGCCGAGCCGACCGTGATCGTGCGATCGCGCAAGCCCGGCTCCGACGCCGGGTGAGCCGGCGGCTTCCCGTCGAACCGGATGCGCTCCATCGCGGCGTTGTAGATGACCCACGCGTTGTGGCGCTGCACCGGCTCGGCCAGCGCCGCGAAGTGGCGGCTGTCGAGCAACGCGCCGGTCGGCATGGCCGGTCCCATCAGCAGCACCGCCGCCGTCCGCGGGCCGACGGCGGCGGCGAGCTCGTCCGGATCGGTGACCCAACCCTTGGCAGTCGCCGCGGATCGAACGTGGCGCGGTACTCCCCCGGCGAGCCTGATCCGATTGACCAGGCCCGCATAGATCGGGTCGGCGATCACCACCTCCTGCCCCGGCTCGACCGTCGCGAGCAGGACGTTGAGGATGCCGTTGAGGCCCCCTGCCGTGCTGACGCAACTCGTGGCCGGGTCGTAGGTAACGCCGGCGATGGCGCTGACGTGCGCTGCGGCGGCTTCCCGGAGGCTGAGCTGGCCCTGGAACGGCAGGTAGCTGTTGGCGCTGTCGTCATCGATGGCCCGGTGGGTGGCCGCGATCGCCGCGGCGGGCGGGCGCAGGTCGGTGTCGAGATTCTCCAGTCGCAGGAAGCGGGGATCGCCGGCGGCGTCAGCCGCATCGCCGACTTTGTCGACCCCGATCCCTGGAATGTCACGCAGCCTCGATACCGACATCTCCGAGCCTCCCTGATCCGCTCGCCGCCAGGCAACAGCATCGCTCGTCACCTACTCGGCGGCGGGCCCGGCCTCCGGTGGAGCTAGTGGGCGCCGATCTCGTGGCGGCCGTGGCTGCGCGGCTCGAACTGGAACGTCGAATGCTCGACGTCGAAGTGGCCGACCAGGCACTCCTGCAGCTGGTCGAGCAGCTGCGGGGCGTGACCGTCGGTGAAGCAGCTCTCGTCGAGCACGACGTGCGCCGACAGCGCCGGCAGGTCGGAAGTCACCGTCCAGACGTGCAAGTCGTGCACATCGATGACGTGCTCGGTCGCCATCAGGTGCGCCAGGATGTCGTCCAGGTCGAGATGGCCGGGAGCGGCCTCCAGCAGGATGCGTCCGGAATCTCGCAGCAGCCCGTAGGCCGCCCGCAGCATCAGCCCGACGACGAGCAAGGACGCCACGGGATCGGCGCGGGTCCACCCGGTGGCCAGGATGATGATCGCCGCGACGATGGTGCCGATGAAGCCGTAGAGGTCGGTGACGATGTGCTTGTAGGCACCCTCGACATTCAGGCTCGAGCGGTTCGCCTTTGCCAGCGAGGCGGCGGCCGCAACGTTGATGATGACGCCGACGACGGCCACCGCGAGCACGGCGCCGCCGGTGACGTCATGAGGGTGGATCAGGCGCCGGATGGCCTCGAACGCGACGAGCGCCGAGACCACGAGCAGGGAGATGCCGTTGCCGGCCGCCGACAGGATCTCGGCGCGCTTCCAGCCCCAGGTCCAGGCCCCGCGCGCCGGGCGGGCGGCGAGCCGGATGGCCCACAGCGAGGCGGCTAACGCGCCGATGTCGGAGAGCATGTGGCCCGCGTCGGACAGCAGGGCCAGCGATCCGGCCAGGAAGGCAACCGTGACCTCGACGACAAGGAAGGTGGTGAGTAGCCCGAGCGAGAGCAGCAGGTAGCGGCGATCGGAATAGGCCGTGGCGCCATGCGTGTGAGACCCACCGTCGGCGCCGTGGGAATGTCCATCGCCCGGCGGGCGGCGGGGCTCCGGATGGCCGTCGCTCACCCGTTCACGGTAAACGAGCCGGGTACTGATGATCACGCGTGTTGCCCAGCGTTCAGCTGAAGGCCGTCGCCCACTGCGGAGGGAGCCGCCCCTCGTGGACGGCGCTGACCACCGCGTCGTGGGCCGCGCTCCCGGCCTCCAGGATGGCCGTGACGGCCACCTGGGCACCGGTTGAGGGTCGCGGGTAGGAGCCGGGCCGCTGGCCGCGTCTCATCTCGGATCGGGCGGTCGCCGACGGGAGATCGAGGACGACCGCTACCCCGCCGGCCGTGACGGTGGTGACGATCTCGCCGCTGGCGCCGGCCCCGGCCGAGAAAACGGCATCGGTGACGACGACGACGTGCTCCCCGTCGTCGAGGTCCAGCTCGTCGGCCTTGCGCCACTTGCGTCCGGCGACGTGCCAGCCGAGGGGCTCGGCGAGTTTTGCGGCGGTCTCGGGAGGGAGTCCGAACGAGCGAGGGGCGGCGTAGCGGCGACCGAGTTCGCGCCACCGGGTGAGCAGATCGATGGCTTCCCAGGCGTCGAGGATCCAGCCGTCGGCGTCGATCAGCTCGAGGGTGCCCTCCCCCACCCATGGTGCGGGGCGGGCGTCTGCCAGCGCGGACCAGTCGCCGAATTCCGGCCAGCTCACCGTCTCGGTCTCGCCGTGGGACGCGCGCGCCAGGTGTTCCTCGGTCCAGACGACGGCGCCGACGGGACGCCGGGCGACTCGCAGCTGCACGGCTGAGACACGCCGCGCCCAGCACTGGTGGTCACCCCTGGTCCACAGTGCCTCGGCGAGCGCCAGGTCGGCGCCCGCGTAGGAAAGCTGCAGGGGCGGTTCTGCGGTGCGCAGGGTGAGCCGCGCATTTCGCTTGTCGAGGACGAGACCGGCGACGGGATCGGCCGGGTCGCCCGCGATGACGGCGACGCGTTCGCCGGCTTCGTAGCCCGCCCGAGCCTCGTCGTCGGTCAGCAGCGGCGGCGCCCATCCGGGGAATGGCATGCCGTCGTCCTGGGCGTAGGCGATATCGCGCGAGGTGAATGCCGCGAACGGCCCGACCGGCACTGACACCGGCCGACGGTAACGCCTGTCACCCTGGAGAGCCATGAACGACCTGTGGTTTCCAGGCGGCAAGGCGAACCGCCAGTACTTCCTGGAATGCGCTGAGCGCTGCAAGCCGTATCGGGTCAGCATCGAGTTCCGTAACCACACCTGGATGGACCCCGATCGCCAGTCGCAAACCCCTGATTTCCTTCGTAGTTGCGGGCTTTCTTACGTCTGCGTCGACATGCCGCAGGGCTTCCTATCATCGATCTCGCCCGTGGTCGCCGCGACTGCTGATCTCGCGGTCATGCGCTTGCACGGGCACAACAACGACGGCTGGCACAGCCGCGACAGCTACCAGCGCTTCGGCTACAAGTACTCGGAGAAGGTGCTCCAGGAATGGGCGCCGAAGGTGCGCAAGCTCGCCGAGTCGGCGAACGAAACGCATGTACTCATGAACAACTGCTACCGCGACTACGCGCAGGTGAATGCGGCGCAGCTGGCGGCCCTGATTTGAGCAGCTGAGCTGCCGCTCGGGAGGTCGCCCGGCGTGAGCGTTCTTCCTGAGCGCGCGGATGCCACTACCGCGCGTTTCGCTGCACCCATGATCCGGCATTGACCGCGCTTGTGCTCGCGACGAAAGTGGCTATAGTTCTGGCTATGTCATCGGCAGCGGAGCACATGGCGCTCGCGGAGGTGAAGAACCGACTCTCGGAGGTCGTCGACCGCCTCGAACGCGAGCACGGCCGGGTCGTGATCACGAAACACGGCCGTCCCGCGGCTGTCGTCATCAGCATCGAGGATCTCGAGGGCCTGGAGGAGACCCTCGAGATCCTGTCCGACCCGAAACTGATCCGCCGCGTCCGCAAGGGCGAGGTCGAAACCGCGTCAGGTCGCGCCGAAGAACTGACGAAAGAGGAAGCGCTGGCGCTCATCGCCCGGAAGGGCTGATGCCGGACGCCTACGGCGTCGGGTGGGCGCCGTCAGCGCGGCGGGACCTGACGAGGCTCCCGGAGAAGATCGCGACTTCCGTCGTCGAGTTCAGCTACGGGGGGCTCGCGGACAATCCCAGACGGGTCGGTCGTGAACTACACCTCGAACTGACAGGACTACACGCCGCCCGCCGGGGTGACTTCCGGGTCATCTACCGGATTGACGAAGCGCGGCACCGCGTTGTCGTCATAGCCATCGACCATCGAGCGGATATCTACCGACGCAGGTGACCATCTCATCGCCGGGCGCATCGAACAAGGCACCCAACGAAGTCACGATAATTGTTCGCACCCGCTCCCCCACTTCCAGGTGGAACGGGTGCGAGCACACCGCTGAGGCCGCGCTACACCACTGCTACCGCGACTACGCGCAGGTGATTGCGGCGCAGCTGGCGGCGCTGATTAGGTAGTTGAGTTGCTCATTACGCTGGGTCTACCGTCTGGCGGCCAGCCGACTGCCGAGCACTGCGCTCGAACTCCGGGCCGCCGAGACTCTCGTTGACGAGTCCGGGTAGGTGTTTCCGGCCGCGGGAGCCTGGTAGCGCGTTTCGCATTCGCTGGGTGTCAGAACGAGCCAATCAGGAGTCGAAGCTCCCAAACCTGGTGAGAGCTGGTCTAAACGACGGAGTGCGTAATCGTCGCGGAATACACCGCGGGGGCCGTACCTGCCGGGACAGCGACGTTGATCGTAGGAGTCCACGTGGCGGAGTTGTCCCCCGTGATGCCGGTGGCTGTGACGACGGGCGAGGCACCAGTCAGGTCCGCTGGATCGTTCGCGGTGAACGTAGCTGTCCCGACTTTGGTTATGGGCCCTGCGGTGTAGCCGACCGCGCTGGCTGCGATCGTCGGCCCAGCAGGAGGCGTGAACGCAGTGGAGATAGCACTGGCGACCCATCCGGAACCAGCGACGGCGCTGCGGGCGTCACTGACCGTGACCGCGCCCAGGGGCCCGCTAATGGTCTCTCCCACCACGGTATTGGCGGCTGTTCCGAGGCTGCCGGCGACAGCCGGCACTGAGATCGAGAGGCTCCCGCCGGTAATCGTCACCGTCGCAGTAGTAGTCCCGGGCGCCGCCGAAGCGGTTCCGGCCAAAGCGAGTACGAGCGAGCCGGCGATTGTCACCGTGGCGAACGCGAGCGTGGTCTGCTTGAACATGACTTGTCCCTCGTACTGCTGCTTGCGTCGGGCACCGGAGACCGGCGCCCGTCGCGTGATGCTTCGACACATACCGGCCGTGACCTGAGGTGCGCACCTTGTGCGTCTGACGGCGTCGGCGTGGGTGGCTAGCGCGTGCGACCCGATCGGATGAGCCGTTCGCTGGTATTCACTCGCCGGAACGGCGACGTCTCAGCCCCACCAGCACTCCCACGACGGCCGCCAACAACAGCCCGCCGCCAATGGGCAGATACAGCCACGAAGAGCGGCCCACCTCTGGCTTGACCGGCGCCGCGGCGCCTTTGGCTGGGAATGTGATCCTGGCTTTCGCGCTCCGCTCGAGCAGGCCACTGCGCAGGGTGATGGCGGCTGTCCATGGGCCGGCCGGCAGTTGTTGATCGAGCGCGATGGCCACCGGCTCGGTGTCACCGATCGCCAGCGTGGTGCCTAGCTCTGCGGTGAACGGTCCGGCGCGAATGCCACCAGGGCCGTCGGAAAGTAGCAGGACTCCACTCATGTCGAGGGCACGTCCGCCCGTGTTTCGCACGGTCGCGAGAACCTCGGGGCGGCTGTTGGGCAAACGTTCGGCGGTCAAGGACTCGATGCTGAAGTCGGCGGCCGGTGCCCCGCCGGCTCCAACGGAGATGTAGAGCCGGATACCGACCCGACTGACCTGGGTGACCCCACTTGCAGATCCGCTGCCGGAACGTACCTCCGCCCAGACGACGCCGTACTGTTCTCCAGGCGCAGCATCACGCGGGACACGGATGGTGACCGTGGGGATGGCGCTACCGCCTTTGGCCACATCTAGCTCGTCGGGGCTGACGGAAGTCCAGGTGGACAAGTCGTTGCGGGTGTGGCCGGCACTTCCGTCGAAAGAACCCTTCACGATGACGGCCGCCGCCGCGTAGAGCGCGACGTGGACGTTGGCTGAAGTGGTGTTGGAAACCTCGATGCGTCGATGGATCACCGTTCCCGGAGCCAGGTGATCGACGATGTAGATCCGGGCACGCGGATCGGTGCGGGCGGCGGCCGGGACATCGACAAGTCGTATCCCGACACCGCCGGTTTGCACTGCGCTCGGCGAGGCAGCAGCAGACGCCGTGGTTCCGGCCAGCAGCGTAGCCGCGAGCACGGCCCACAGAAGCATGCCGCTGCGGTGCTGGTGCGCGGTCTGCTGAACCATGAGGCACCCCACACGGCAAGAGGCCCGCGTGGTCCGGACGGGAAACGCCCACCAGATTGTAACAGTCCGCAGGTCGGCATCACACTCTGTTACCGGTGCGGTAAGCCGCTGCGGGCCTGAGTCACCCCCGGCTGGTCCGGTCAGGTCAGCGAGCTCACCGGTAACACGCCGCACGGTGGCCTCGATCCCCTTCAGTCCAAGGGGTCGAGGCCATCTTCTCGATCGCCCGGCACTGGGACCGCCACGCGCCGACGTTTCAGGTCGAAGTAGGCAATGAAGGTTACTAGCTACTAACTAATGACTTGTATCTTGGTGTCGTGGGCGATGACACCTGGGCCGGTGTAGCTGACAAGTTTGCCGATGACGCTTACGCCTCGGTGAAGGGGTACGTGCGTACGTACGTGTTGCATCAGCAGCTACTCGAGCACTTACCGGAGCCGCCGGTTTCCGTGCTGGACGTGGGCGGCGGCGCGGGCCATCAATCGTTTCCGCTGGCCCAAGCCGGCTATGAGGTGACGCTGCTCGACTCGTCGCCGGCGATGCTGGACAAGGCGCAGCGTCGCCTGGCGCTTCTGCCCGCTGAGGTCCAGCGACGGGTGACACTCGTGCAGGCCGACGGCGAGAAGGCCGTCGAGGCGGTGGATGGCCGACGCTTCGCCGCGGTGTTGTGTCACGGCGTGCTCGGATACCTCAATCAGCCGGAACCGTTGGTCGATCAGCTGTGCCGGTGCGCCGCTGCCGATGGCATCGTCTCGATCATGACGGGCAACGCCCATGCGAGTGCGGTGCGCCCGGCCTTGGAGCGACGGTGGGCCGACGCGCTTGCAGCGTTCGACTCCAGAACCGAGATCGGGGTGCTGGGAGTGCCGGGCCGAGCCGACACGGCGGAAGAACTCGGCGAGCTCATGCAGACCCGGGGCGTGCAACCATTGCGCTGGTACGGGGTATGGCTATTTGTCGACTGGCTCGAGTTCAGTGGAGCTCAGTTGGACCCCAGCGATTCACAGCAGGTAGCGGCGACGGCCGCGGTCGAACTCGAAGCCAGCCGGCGAGATCCCTACCGCCAACTCAGTCGCGTGTTTCATCTCGTGGGACGCCGAGGTCCGGGCTGAAGGGGCAGCGGTCCAGTATTCGCCACGGTCGAGGCGGGCGTACACAACTGCTTGCGCGACCAGGCGCAGGTGCGCGCGGCGCAGCAGGCCCGGCGCGGGTCTGACCCGCTGGTCGGCGCTCAAACGGTTGAAGGTATGACTGAGTGACATCGGGGCGAGGTCCGGAGGCGGCTATGCGCTACGACATCATCGACTGCGACACCCACATCACCGAGCCCAGGGACGTGTGGACGTCGCGCGTGCCGGCCCGGTATCTCGACCAGGTTCCCCATGTGGTGCGCAACGACGCAGGTGTCGACGTCTGGCTGCTGGACGGGGTCCAGATCTACACCGCCGGGATCACGGCACTGGCCGGCTGGCCAACACCGTTTCCCAGCGCGCCGCCCACCTACGAGGACATGCATCCGGCTGCCTACGACGCCCACGCGCGGCTCGAGTTGATGGACGGCAATCGCATCTGGGCGCAGGTGCTCTATCCCGAACGTCGCCGGCTTCGGCAGCCAGCAGTTCCTGCAGATCGGTGACGACGCGCTCAAGCTCATCTGCGTCGAGGTGTACAACGACTTCCTGCGCGATTGGGCTTCGGTCGACCCGCGGCGGCTCATCACGATCATGACGATGCCGTTCTGGGACGTCGATGCGGGCGTGCGGGAGGTCGAGCGCGGCGCTGCGGCCGGGCATCGCGGCATGCTGTTCACCGGCGAGCCCCAGCGTTTCGGACTTCCCTACCTCGGTGAGAAACACTGGGATCCGCTCTGGGCTGCAGCGCAGGACGCCGGCCTGCCGATCCACTTCCACATCGGCAGTGGCGATGTCGGCAACATCTTCAGCCCGCAGCGTGTGGCGGCTCACGGCACTGCCGCCACCTACGCGCTGAGTTCCGTCGACCTCTTCCTGAAAAATGGCCTGCAGGTCGCCGACCTGCTCCTGAGCGGAGTCCTCCCCCGCTTCCCGAACCTGCGATTCGTCTCGGTCGAAAGCGGCATCGGCTGGATTCCCTTCGTGCTCGAAGCGGTCGACCACAGCTATCGCGAGGGTCGCCCGCACCGCGCGAGCGAGTGGGAGCTCATGCCGTCGGAGTACTTCCGGCGACAGGTCTACGCCACGCACTGGTTCGAGACGGTGCCGCTTCGCAAGCTCCTCGACGACCTGCCGGTGGACAACCTGCTTTTCGAGACCGACTTCCCCCACCCGACCTGCCTGTACGACGACGTGGCGGGCCGGGTGGAAGACGCGTTCGGAGGTCTCGACCCCGAATTGCGCCGAAAGCTCCTGTGGGGCAACGCCGCCGGGCTCTACGCCATCGCTGACCCGCCGGCCTGACTGCAGGACCAAGGACTTGCGCGACAGCGGACTCGACGATGCTCTTGGAGGAGCCCGATATGACCGCCCTGGAAGCTGAGGCCCGCGAAGCGTACGAGCGGTTCGTGGCCTGCCGCGATGAGATCGATGCGGGCAAGCGGCCGTGGACCGACCTCGGCGAGTTCTTCACCGACGACTGCGTTTTCGTCGACCCCGCTTGGGGCCGCACGGAAGGCAAGGAGCGGGTGATCACCTTTCTCGAGCGGAGCATGGCCGGGCTCGACGGGTGGACATTTCCGGAGCAGTGGACCGTCGTGCACGGCAATCGGGTCATCAGCCTGTTCTGGAACCGGCTGCCCGGCGCGCGCCCCGATGGCACTCCCCTGCAGGCGCCTGGCGTGTCGATCCTGCATTACGCCGGGAATGGCCAGTTCTCCTTCGAGTGCGACGTCTTGAACATGGCCGAGGTCGGCGAACTCATGGCGGCCAGCCCCTGGAAACCGAACGCGTCGATGTTCGCCCCGCCCCGCGAACCCGACCGCGATTGCACTCCGCCTCGCGGGATGGGCACTCCCTAGCTGCGAGCCCCGCCGGGTCGGGGTCTCGCCGTCAGATTTGCTACCGGAGTGGCGGCGCCGATCTCCAAATCCGGCGTGTCGCGACGAAACGCCGTGGCCCATTTCCCTCCGATCGACAATTTGACGGAATCCTAAGATCGGCGGACCGCCCTTGGCCGGGGTGGCAGTGGCCGGGGTAGCAGGAGTCGAACCTGCGCCTCTCGCAGTCCCAGCCGGCCTCTCACGAATTACCCGCGGCCTTCGGGCAGCGTGAACGAGTACAGCTGCGCAGCGTTACCGGCGACGATGCGGGCTCTCTCGTCATCCGGGACGCCGTGGAGGACCTCGTCCAGCACCTCGCGCGAGCGCGGAAATGTCGATTCGGTATGGGGATAGTCGCTGCCCCACATCAGCGTCTCGACACCGATCTCGTCCCGCAGCCGGATACCGAGCGAGTCCTCCTGGAAGCTGGCGAAGCAGTTGGTGCGGAAGAACTGGGACGGCAGCGCGTCCGGGTCGGTGAGGCGCTGCCATTCGGGCCCGCGGGGAGGCTTGTCGGTGTAGGTGTAATCCAGCTGCTGCAGGAAGAACGGGATCCAGCCGAGCTCGTGCTCCACCGTGCCGATGCGCAGCCCCGGGTGACGTTCGAAGACACCGGAGAACATCAGATCCGCTAGCGTTCGCCGGACCGGATAGTCCTTGTTCACGAAGACTGAGGGCGGAACTTCCTTCACGTTCAGGACGAATTCACCGGCGCGCGAGTCGGCGCGGTCGGTGCCGACGTGCAGGCTCAGGGGCATCCGCAGCTCGGCCGCCGTCGCCCAGAACTCGTCGAACTCGCGACTCCGGTAGGGCAACCAGGCCGGCGGGGCGACCGTGATGAGAGCACCGCCGAGCCCGAGGGCGTGGCAGCGACGTAGCTCCGCCGTTGCCTTGGATGGCTCGTCGACGTTGACCATCCCGATGCCCTTGAGCCGGGTGGTGTCGTAGCTGCAGAAGTCGGCGATCCAGTCGTTGTAAACGGCCATCGCCGCCGAGACGACCTCGCTGTTGGGGACGCTGAAGATCACCAGCCCTTCGGAGGGGTAGATGACCGAGCCCCACACGCCGTCCTGCTCATTGGCCTTGAGGTAGGCCGCCGGGTCATACGCCGCTGGGGCCACCTCCTCGAACGTGGCGGACGTGCGCAGCTTGCTGGGATCCTTGTCGAAGCGCATGCCCGGCTGGATACCGAGGAAGGACATGGTCTTGCGCCCGTCGATGTACCACCAGTCGCCATCGGCCTCGCGCGCCACGCGCGGCAGTCGGTTGTCATCCGCCCGGGCGCTCCACAAGTCGGGTGGTTCGACGATGTGCGAGTCGGACGAGATGAGCCAGGTGTGTTCGGAGGTGGTCATGCGGCTCCCTGCTGAGGTGGAACGTTGCGGCGCCGGTTGCGCAGTAGCTGGCCCGGTCTCGGTGCCGGGCTGACAGGCTCGTCGTCACGGCGGATCGGTGTGCCGTTGACGAGGATGTGACGCAGCCCGCGGGGCGCGTCGGCGACGAGCCGGTCGCCGCCCGCCGGAAAGTCGACGATCCGTCGGGTGGGACCGGGATCGAGTGCCTCCCAGTCCAGGACGACGACGTCGGCCGCAGCGCCCTCGGTGAGGTAGCCCCGGCCGTGCAGGCCGGTGAGATCGGCCAGTTCGCCGGTGAGCCGGCGAATACCGGCAGCGGCTGACATCAGGTCGCGGTCGCGCACCCAATGGGCGAGGAAGTCGAGGGGCATGACGGCATCGCAGATCTGGCCGATGTGGGCCCCGGCGTCGGACAGCCCGAGGACGCAGCCCGGCTCCTGCAGCAGCGCGGCGACGGCGGCAGGATCGTCGTTGGCGAAATTGATGGTGAAGCGGGTGGACAGCTCGTCGGCGAGCGCGATGTCGAGGGCGCAATCGAGCGGGTGAACGCCCCGTTCGCGAGCCAGCGCGGCGACCGTGCGCCCGGCGAGCCCCGGATCCGTCGTCTCGCCGACGATGCAGAGATCCCAGCGCATGTCGACGTGTTTGCCCGAGTCGAGCTCGGCGGAGGCTTGGCGGCGCCACGTTTCGCTGCGGTAGAGGCCGACGCGGCCCGCCCGATCCAGCCCCGACAGCGCGCCGAAAGCCGGCACCATGTACAGGCTCGACGGGTCAGCCATCGACAGCTGGAACGTCACCGGACGGCACGTGACCTGAGGATGGACGTCCGATCCGGCGGCGGTCCCGGCGCGATGGCGATCCAGCTTCATCGACCACGGCGCCTTCGAGACCGCATCGCTGGGATAGGCAAGGATGGCCGACCACGTGACGGGCGTGTGGATCGTTCGCTGCAACTCATAGACCCACTCGAACGTCTCGCCCGGCGCCACGTGAATGAGACCGGCTCCGCTCGCGTCAGCGGCGCGCCACAGCGCGGCAACTTCCTCGACAGTCGCGACGGCTGAAGGCACCGGCCGTCCGCCGTCACCGCGGTGAAACGGTGAGCGATCGCTGGAGAAACCCAGCGCGCCCGACGCGATCGACTGCGCCACGACCGACGCCATTTCCGTGATCTCGTCGGGGCGGGCCTGCCGTTCGTACGCGTCGTCACCCATCACCGAGAGCCGGACGGCGGTATGTCCGACGTACCCGCCGAAGTTGATGGCGGTCCCCCGGGCGCCGACCGAAGCGAGGTACTCGCCATAGCTCTCGAACGACCAGTCGATGCCCGCATGCAGGGTCGCCGATCGCATGTCTTCGACGTTGACGAGCGTCGCGATCATCGAGTCACGCAACGCCGGCGGGCACGGCGCGATGGAGAAGCCGCAATTGCCGGCCACCACGGAGGTGACGCCGAGCTGGCTTGACGGGGTGAGCATCGGGTCCCACAGGACTTGCGGGTCGTAGTGGGTATGCAGATCGATGAAACCGGGGGCGACTACACATCCGCCGGCGTCGATGACATCGCGGCCCGGAAGGTCTGGCGCGATGGCGGAGATGCACCCGCCGTCGATGCCGACATCGGCTCGGCGTGGCTCGCGTCCGCTCCCGTCGACCACGAATCCGCCGCGGATCGTCACCTCGTGCACGAAGACTCTTGTATCCTGCAACTGTTGCGAGAGTCAATCCTGGGGGTAGTGTGCGTCGCAATCCGGCCGTCCTTCGCGGTCGCTCGGTGGGTGCGGGTAAACGGGCGTGGACCGAGCAGGAATCGCGCGCCAGCTTCGCGGAGCTCGGTGATCGGGTCGTCAAGGCCACCCGGCGCTGGACCAGGAGCAGCCGCCGGCAGCGACTCCAGCATGAGCTCTATACCGTCAGCGGCGTTGAACTCTCGCTGAGCCAGATCGACGCCCTGGAGTCAGTGGCGGCGGGCGACCTCGCGATGCATGAGCTCGCGGCCCGGCTGCTCATCGATCCGTCGACGGCTACGCGTACCGTCGCTCCGCTCGTCGATCTGGCGTTGCTCGAGCGCGTCCCCGACCCTGACAACCGCCGCTACGTGATCCTGCGGTGCACAGCCGCGGGCCGGCGTACGGCCAAGCGGATCGGCAAGGAGCGCATGCAGCTGATGGAGCGCGTGCTGGCTCCGATGTCACCCGACCGGCGGTTGCTGCTCGCCGACCTGCTCGAGGAATACCTCGACCTCATCGACGCCTATCGCGCTCCCGAAGCCGGCTCAGGCAGACCAGCTGCCGGTGATCCGTAGCCCGGCCAGGACGTCGCGTTCGTGGTCCGACAGCGGCGCGCCACCCGCGTCGCCGAGCTTCACCATCACGGACTGACCGAGCGCGTGGCATGTGTCGTCACGAAAGACCGCGTGCCCCAGCGTGTACGACGCGGCGCCGATGCGCAGCGCCCCCGTCGCGACCGTCACCGAACCCGGGTAGTGCAGCGGGCTGAAGTAGTCGATCTCCTGATGCGCCAGCACGAGGCGAAGCTTCGCTCCGCCGAGGCCGGCCTTCAGCACGCCCGTATCGAAATCGGCACGTCCCTCCTGGAACCAGCGTACGTACGCGATGTTGTTGACGTGCATTTGCGCGTCGAGATCGCTGAACAGGATCCGGGTGACGTAGTGGACCGGGAAGTCGTGGACGGTCGGAACGGGGCCGCGGGGCATGAGGGTGATTATGGAGCGATGAAGCACACCACCTTGGGAGCGCTCGACGTTTCGCGCATCGGCCTCGGCGCGATGAGCATGTCCGGCGCGTACGGAGCGGCCACCGACGAGGCGGAATCGATCCGCACCATCCACCGGGCGCTGGAACTGGGTGTCACCTTCATCGACACCGCCGAGGCGTACGGGCCCTTCGCCAACGAGGAACTTGTGGGCCGCGCCGTCAAGGGCCGCCGCGACGAGGTTGTCATCGCGACGAAGTTCGGCTTCATCTCCCACTCCGGCCGGCCACGCGGCACGCTCGACAGCAGCCCGACCAGCGTGCGGGCCGCGGTGGAGGGCTCCCTCCAGCGGCTGGACACCGACTACATCGATCTGCTCTACCAGCACCGGGTCGATCCCCAGACGCCGATCGAGGACACTGTCGGCGCCATGGCCGAGCTGGTCTCGGAGGGGAAGGTGCGCCACCTCGGCCTGTCCGAAGCGTGGACGTCAACCATCCGGCGTGCCCATGCCGTCCACCCGATCACGGCGCTGCAGTCGGAGTACTCGTTGTGGACCCGAGACCAGGAAGCGGACGTGCTGCCCGTGCTGCGCGAACTCGGCATCGGCTTCGTGGCGTACTCCCCGCTCGGCCGCGGGTTCCTGACGGGGGCGATCCGTTCGCGGGCGGATATCCCTGCCGACGACAATCGGCAGCACAACCCGCGCTTCAGCGAGGCCAACTTCGAGAGCAATCTGCGCCTCGCCGATGAGGTGGCCGCCATCGCCGCCGAGGTCGGTGCCACGCCCGGGCAGGTGGCCCTCGCGTGGCTGCTGGGGCAAGGTGAGCACGTCGTGCCGATTCCGGGGACCAAGCGGGTCTCGCGCGTCGAGGAGAACTGCGGGGCCGACGCTGTCGAGCTGACGCGGGAGCACGTCGAGCGGCTCACCGGCCTGCCGGTTGCCACCGGCGACCATCACGCCGAGCAGCAGATGCTCCTGCTGGAACGCCGCTGAGCGTGATTGGCGCCGGCCAAAACCACGTTCTGGTCGTTCTCAGCGCTCAAAACGACCAGAACGTGGTTTTGGCCGCGCTGACCCGGTGTCGGTGCAGTGCGCGACCGGCTACGGCTCTACCGAGGAAGGCGTCGGCGGCTCGGCTGTTTCGAACTCCAACTGCACACCTTGGGCCGGAATCTGCGGAACGAGCTCATCCGGCCGGCCGGCCAGCGCGTCCTGCATCCGGTCCTTGAAACGCACGAAGCGCTGTCGATAGCGGATCTCCTGCCGCCGCGCCTTAGCCGCCTTGCCGGGCCTGTTCCGGTAGTGCTTGCGCGCCCACGGAGAGGCAGGACGGCCGGTGCGGATAGCACCCACCAGGTTCAGGACGGGAAGGAAAAGCCCGAACAGGCCGGTCCAGATCTTCCCTTTCAGCAGGGTGATCGCGGTGAGCCCGAGATCGAGCAGCAACGCCACGGCCAGCGCGACAGCCGCTTGCGTCGCGTTCTTGTCCTTGGAGGCGCCCGTGATGGCGGTGGCGACGGTGGGGACAACTCCCAGTAGCAGCAGTCCCGTCACCCCGACCGCTACGAAGATGGCATCTACCGAGAGCCGGCCGGCATTCGACCAGTAGACGTCCTCGAGGTGCAGGATCAGCGCGAACTCGTCCAGCACCAGTGCCGTCCCGAGCCCGAAGATCCCCGCGCATGCCGAAGGAACGCCGACGGGATTGTCCGGCGCAGCCAGCCCGGCGAGGCCGCCGACCACCATGAAGACAACACCGAACACCGCGTGATGGATGTGCAGCCCGCCAGGGGCGACGTTGCCCGGCCACCATTTCACCTGCCGGCGAATCATCCGTACCGAGAAGCGGATGAACAGAAACGTCACCAGAAACGCGACGAAGAAGCAGAACAGCGGGAGATGACCGGTGTCCAGTACCCGCCGAGAGAACCATCCGCCCACCGCTGTGGCTCCCTTCCGCTCCTTCCGGCCACATCATGGACGCCGGGCCGGGGCAACGTGAAGGGACTATCGACCTGTTCGGTGCGTTACGCGGAAGCCGACGACGCCCCGATGTGCTCGTTGATCTTGAAGACACGCAACGCGTTCTCCCGCAGGAATTTCGGCCAGACCTCGTCCTTGAACGGCACGTTCGGCATGTCGGTGAACTGGCGCTCGAGCGACAGCCCCGCCGGGAAGTACCCGCAGTACATGATCTTGTCGGCGCCGCGGGTGTTCGCGTAGTTGATGATGGCCTTCGGGTAGTGCTTGGGCGCGAAGGCGCTGGTCATGTAGTGCAGGCCAGGCCACTTGAGCATCAGCTTTACTGCTAGCTCGGTCCACGGTTCGGCGCCATGCATGATCACGATCGTGAGGTCGGGGAAGTCGTAGCAGACCTCGTCGAACCGCTCGACCTTCTGCGGCCAGCTGGGCATCCGCGGGCCGACGATGCCGCCGTTCACGCAGATCGGGATGTCGAGCTCCACGCACTTGGCGTAGATCGGATACATCTTCTTGTCGTCGATCGCGACCTGAGGGAACTGCCCACTCGGGAACACCATCGCCGAGCAGACATCGTGCTCGTCCTTCGCCCGCCGCAGCTTGCGCAACGCTTGGACCCCCTCGTTGGGATTCAGCGAGCAGTTGAGCACGAAGCGGTCGGGATAGCGCTTCTTGGCCTCGATGCCCTTGGGCCCGTAGCCGGTCATGCCGACCTGGATCCCGAACTCGTCCATCTTGTCCAGGGTCCAGGCGATGACGTCGGTACCCGGCTCCACCAGATCCGGGACGGTCTTGAACATGTACTGGGCCGGGAACTCGAAATCCTTCGCGCTCTGCTGGTCTTTCAGCAGCGGGCGGAAGAAGTCATAGGTCGCCTTCTTCTCCTCGACGCTGGTGTGGGGAAAGCCGATCCCCAGATCGATGATGCCGATGTCGGCGGGCATACCCATGCGCGGAGCATAGATCGGCCGTGAGCCCGATAATCTTGCGGGGGTGCCGCTTCAGCTGCTTGTCCTGCGCCACGGGCACGCGCAGCATGAGCCACCACCCGGCGGCGGCGACGCTGCCCGGCCGCTGCGTCCGCGCGGCCGGCGGGCGGTCGGCGTGCTGGCACCCAAGATCCAGGCCATCGGTCCCGACCTCGTGCTGAGCTCCCCCTCGCGGCGCACCCGCGAGACCGTCGAGTGCCTCATCCTCGCTGCGCCTGTCGAGTATCTGGAACCCTTGTACGCGGCCGATGCCGACGAGCTACTGGAGGCGGTACGCGAGCTGTCGGCCCGCGACGATCCGCCGCGCACCGTCCTGCTGGTCGGGCACAACCCCGGTGTCCACCAGCTCGTGCTGGAGCTGACCGGCGGCGAGCAACTGCCCGGATTCCCGCCGTCAGCACTTGCCGTCCTGACGCTGGATGTCGACGACTGGTACGCCACTGACGCGGGCGTGGCCCGGCTGACCGCCCTGCACCTGCCGGACGGGCGGCTCGGCTGAACGCCATCGGGCGTCCTCACCTGTCGAGCACGCCTGCACCGTTCCTGGTGGTGGGTGCGGTCGTCTCGGTGCAGATCGGCGGTGCCCTGGCCAAGCGCGTCATCGCCGATGTCGGGCCGGGCGCAGCCACCACGCTGCGACTGCTGTTCGCCGCCGTCATCCTCGGGGCGCTCTGGCGCCCTCGCATCCCACGTTCCGGAGTGGTGCTGATCGCGCTGTACGGGATCACCCTCGCGGCGATGAACCTGCTCTTCTACGAGGCACTGGCCCGCGCGCCGCTGGGAGCCGTCGTCACCGTCGAATTTCTCGGACCTCTTGGCGTCGCTGTGGCCGGCTCCCGGCGGCCCCGTGACGCCGGAGTGGTCGCGCTCGCCGGCCTCGGCATCCTCTTGCTGGCCCGCGGAGGTGGGTCGGTGAGCATCATCGGCCTGGTGCTGGCGGCGCTCGCCGGCGCCTGCTGGGCCGCATACATCCTGGTCTCTGCGGCGGTGGGCCGCGAACATCTGGACGCCGCCCCGCTCGCCCTCGCGATGGCAATCGCCGCGCTGATCAGCCTTCCGTTCGGAGCCCACCGGGCCTGGCATGCTGACGCCCGCTCGCTGCTGCTGGGCGCCTGCATCGGCGTCCTGTCCAGCGTCCTGCCCTACACCCTCGAACTCGAGGCACTCCGCCGGCTCCCGGCACGCACGTTCGGGGTGTTGATGAGCATGGAACCGGCGGTCGCGGCACTCGCCGGGCTGGCGATCCTGGGCGAGACGCTCACCGCCAGGCAGTGGGGCGGCGTCGCCTGCGTGATGGTGGCCTGTATCGCCGTGACGCTCGGCCGGCGCCGCACGCCCAGGGGCCCGAACCGGTCGGTTTTCGAGCCGTCATCGACCAAACCGCGACTGGGACCACCGGAACTGCCAGGATTGGGCCAGGATGTATGAACCCGCGGTCCCGCTGCCGGCCGCCGCTCGCCGGAATCGGCCGTCGAGAGATCGCGAGAGGACGCTATGAGCACCGACAGTCAGGGACGCCCCCTTTCCGACGATGGCCAGTGGGCATGGAACGGCACCGAGTGGGTGCCGGCAGTGGGCGGCCCCAGCGAGCCTGAAGCCGGCGGCAGCCGACCCGCGGAAGACGTCGGCGCGACCATGATCGCCCCGTCACCGTTCGCCGGCGGGTTGTCGGGTGCCGCCGTGCAGGACAACGCTCCCGGCTACGGGCAGGCGCAGGGGTATGGCCAGGCGCAGGGGTATGGGCAGGCGCAGGCGCAGGGCTACGGCCAGGCGCAGGGGTACGGACTCGCAGCGCCGGGTGGCCCGGTCGGCTATGGCGTCCCGCCGCAGCCCAGGTCCCGCAAACCGCTGATCATCGCCATCGTCGGCGTGCTGATCATCGCCGCCGTCGTGGTGGTGCTCGTCCTGACGCTCGGCGGTAGCAGCAAGAAAACCGTGAAAGGGGCCTTCACCTGCACGGCGCCCGGCGCGACCGGGACCGGTGTCATCACCTTCAACACCGGCGGCAAGTACACGCTGAGCAACGGTGGCAAAGGTGGCTCGTACACCACGAAGGGAAGCAGCGTGAGCTTCCAAGGGGGTAGCCTCGACAAGATCACCGGCACGGTGAGTGACGGTGCCAGGACGATCAAGCTCACTTTGCAGGGCTCGCTGCTCACCTGCAAGAAGTAGCGGCGCTACATACTGGCGATCAGCTTGTCGACCCGCTCGTCGATCGAGCGGAACGGGTCCTTGCACAGCACGGTGCGCTGCGCCTGGTCGTTCAGCTTCAGGTGCACCCAGTCGACGGTGAAGTCGCGCCGGCGTTCCTGCGCCCGGCGGATGAACTCGCCGCGCAGCCGCGCCCGGGTGGTCTGCGGCGGGATCGACTTGGCCTCGAAGATGTCCAGGTCACGGCAGACGCGGTCGACGGCTCCGGCGCGTTCGAGCATGTAGTACAGGCCGCGCTCGCGATGGATGTCGTGGTAGGCCAGGTCGAGCTGGGCGACGCGGGGCGAGGACAGCGGCAGGCCATGCCGCGCACGGTATCGCTCGATCAGCACGTACTTGGTGACCCAGTCGATCTCGCGGTCGACCAGGCCGAAGTTTGCCGGTCTCGACCGCTTCCAGGGTGCGCCCCCACAGGTCGAGGACCTGCTTGGCGACGGCGTCACCGCCCGCGGCGGTCGACGAAGTCCGCGGCCTTCTTGTGGTACTCGCGCTGGATCTCCAGCGCGCTCACCTCCCGGCCGTTGGCCAGCCGGACCTTGCGCCGGCCGGTGATGTCGTGGCTGACCTCGCGGATGGCCCGGATCGGGTTTTCCAGCGTCAGGTCGCGCATCACGACCCCGGCCTCGATCATCCGCAGCACCAGGTCGGTCGAGCCGACCTTGAGCAGTGTGGTCGTCTCGCTCATGTTGGAGTCGCCGACGATGACGTGCAGCCGCCGGAAGCGCTCGGCGTCGGCGTGCGGCTCGTCGCGGGTGTTGATGATCGGGCGGCTCCGGGTGGTCGCCGACGACACGCTCTCCCAGATGTGCTCGGCCCGCTGGCTGACGCAGTACACGGCGCCGCGCGGGGTCTGCAGCACCTTGCCGGCGCCGCAGATCACCTGCCGGGTCACCAGGAACGGGATCAGCACGTCCGCCAGCCGGCCGAACTCGCCGTGCCGTCCGACGAGGTAGTTCTCGTGGCAGCCGTAGGAGTTGCCGGCCGAGTCGGTGTTGTTCTTGAACAGGTAGACGTCGCCGGCGATCCCCTCTTCGCGCAACCGGCGCTCGGCGTCGACGAGCAGCCCCTCGAGGATCCGCTCCCCCGCCTTGTCGTGGGCGACCAGATCGAAGACGTAGTCGCACTCCGGGGTCGCGTACTCGGGGTGGCTGCCGACGTCGAGGTAGAGCCGGGCGCCGTTGCGCAGGAAGACGTTGCTGCTACGACCCCAGGAGACGACCCGGCGGAACAGGTAACGGGCGACCTCGTCAGGCGACAGCCGCCGCTGCCCGCGGAACGTGCACGTCACTCCGTACTCGTTCTCGAGCCCGAAGATCCTGCGGTCCACGGTCCTCCAATGTGTGCGTGCTCCCCTACCCTATGGGCGCACCGGCCGCGCAGCGCGCGGCCCGGGTATCGGCCCGGGTATCCCGGGGGGTTCCAGCAGGATCGGCCCGGCCCGTAGCAGCTCGCGAGCGTAGTACAGATCGCCCGGACGTCCGAGCGCGAAACCTTGCCCGAGCCGGCATCCGGCTGCCCGCAGCAGGGTGACCTGATCCAGGTCCTCGATCCCTTCGGCGACCGCCGGCAGGCCGAGGCTCTCGCACATCGCGAGTACCGCTCGACAGAGCGCGTCGGCCCGCGGATCCTGCCCGAGCCCGCCGGTGAAGCTGCGATCGATCTTGCAGAGGGTGAAGGACACGTTGCGCAGGTACGCGACCGAGGAGTAGCCGACCCCGAAGTCGTCGAGCGCTAGCAGGACCCCGTGCTCGCGCAGCCGTTCCAGCAACGCGAGCGCGTACGGCTCGTCGTCGGCGAAGACGCTCTCGGTGACTTCGAGGATCAGCTGCGGTGCGTGCCGATTGAACGGCAAGCCGTCGATCAGGTCGAGCAGGCGGTCGTCGCGCAACTGCCGGACGCTGACGTTGACCCCCATGTTCAGCTGACGTCCCGCGATCGCATTCAGCGTGCACCCGTCGGCGTACGCGCGGGGCAGCAACCAGTCGCCGATCTCGGTCAGCAGCCCGGCCTCTTCTGCCAACGGCACGAACGTGGCCGGAAGCAGGCGACCGCGCTCGGGATGCTGCCAGCGCAGCAGCGCCTCGAACCCGTCGATCACCCCGGTCGTCAGGTCGACGACCGGCTGGTACTCCAGCAGCAGCTCACCCCGCCCGGCGGCGCCCCGCAGCTGTTCCCGTAGCTCGATGCGGCCGAGCCGATCGGTGCGCATCGTCGGGGCGAAGAGCTGGTAGCCGCTCTTGCCCTTCGCCTTGGCCTGATACATCGCGAGGTCGGCGTTGCCCAGCAGGGTGCTGGCGGCGGCGGCAGCGGAATCGGGCGTGACGGGCTTGGGCCGCGCCGGCAGCTTGCTGGTCGGGTTCGGCGCGTGATCGATCGCCAGCCCGACGGACACCCCGATGGGCAGCGCCCGCCCGGCGAGGTGGATCGGTTCCCGCGCCGACGCGACAACGCGCTCGGCGACGCGGATGGCTTCCTTGGGTTCGTCGAGGTCCTGCAGTAGCAACGCGAATTCGTCGCCGCCCAGGCGCGCCACCGTGTCGCCTTCGCGAACGCATCGCGAGAGCCGGTTCGCCATCGTGAGCAGCGCCGCGTCGCCGCCCTCGTGGCCGAACCGGTCGTTGACCGGCTTGAAGTCGTCGAGGTCGCAGAACAGCACGGCGACGTGCTTGCCCGGCCCGCGGTGCTCCAGCGCGGCGGCGATGCGCTGGCGGAAGACGGTGCGGTTTGCCAGGCCGGTCAGCGGGTCGCTGGTGGCGAGCGCCGTCATCTCCGTCGCCATTCGCAGCCGTACCAGCGATTCCTCGACGATCGTCGCCAGGGCCGCCAGTGCTCGCCGGTCGGCTCGGTCGTAGGGCTGGGCGCTTCGCGGCGCGCAGACGAGCCAGCGCCCGTCGTGGGCACCGAGCCGGATGCCGATCTCATCCTCGCCAGGAGGGGTGACCCTGATCGCCGCGTGCGAGCTTCGCAGCACGCGCCGGGCGTGACCGGTGAGGCTGTCCAGGAGCATCTCCGGGCTCTCGGCCTGCTGCGAGCTCTTGGCGGCATCCAGCAGCGCGCTCAGCCGTACCTGGTGCTCGCTGGCGCGTCGCACAGCGCGTGCGGCCACGAGCATGGCGACGGTCGGGACAGTGAGCAGCGAGAGGGTCCACAGCGGCTGCGAACGGGGTAGCAGGACTGCGAGGTAGCCGAGGCAGCTGATGCCGAAGAACCACACCATCGAGACCGGCAGATCGCGGTCGAACAGCAGCCGATGCCATGGTTGGCCCGTCTCCAGCGCCAACGACAGGCCGGTGATGAGCCAATCCGCGGTGAAGTACATCGCGGCACCGGCCAGTACGGCCATGAACTCCCGGGCGCTGGTGTGCCCGAGGCCGCCGACACGGCTCATCGCGGCGAGCGTGAGCGCGCCGACGAGGACGACGAGCCCGGCGTTGAACATGCGCGCCCACAGCCGCTTGCTCGAGACGACCTGGCTCAGGATCCCGGCGATCGACCAGATCACGAGCGCTTGGGCGTGCGGCAGGACGACCCCCAGCGCGACCAGCACGGCCGCGTCGAAGCCGACTTCGACGTCGCCCCCAGGACGCAGCAACACCAGCGGGAACGCCGAAACCAGGATGACGATCGGGATCGCCGCCAGGCCCCATCCGAGCGGGTGACCTTCGGCGGCCCACCGTGGGAGGGCCAGGAGGAGGGTGACAACGCCGAGGGCAACGACGAGCAGATCCAACGCCTGATAAGGCCGTACCCGCCGCCGTGTCACTGCCCCCCCAGACTCTCCCTCAGCACGGCAGTCGGCAGAAGCGGGGCCTGACTTGAAGGCAGTTGGTCAGGACTGGGCGGGCTGGGCCTCCAACAGTTGATCGAGCGCCGCCCCGGTGATCCGCTGGAAGCATCGCCGGGGGCGGTCACGCTCGAGGACCGCGACCTCCAGGGTGGCTGCTGTGAGCCTTCGTTCACCGGCGTTGGAAGGCTGGCCCGCACCCGGTGTGGGTAGCAGCTGACCTGCGGTTCCGGCTTCCAGCGCGCGTACGGCGACCGCGACGGTGAGCTCGAGCGAAGCGTCAGGATTGTGGTGCTGGCGAAGGCTCTCGGCGACGGTGTCAGCCTGCCCGCCCATCGCGACGAAGCCCTGCTCGTCCGACACCGAGCCGTCGTAGGTCAGCCGGTAGATCTGATCTTCTTCAGCCGTTCGGCCCACCTCGGCGACAACGATCTCCACCTCGTACGGCTTCTGGTTTTCCAGGAAGATCGACCCCAGCGTCTGGGCGTACGCGTTGGCGAGCGCTCGGCCCGTGACATCACGACGGTCGTAGGCATAGCCGCGCATGTCGGCGTGCCGGACGCCGGCCACGCGCAGGCTCTCGAACTCGTTGTAGCGCCCGACGGCGGCAAGCGCGATGCGGTCGTAGATCTCGCTGATCTTGTGCAGCGCCTTCGAAGGGTTCTCCGCGACGAACGCGATGCCCCCGTCGTAAGTCAGCACGACATTGCTGCGACCCCGGGCGATGCCTTTCCGGGCGTACTCCGAACGGTCCCGCACGAGCTGCTCGGGACTGGTGTAGAACGGCGTCGTCACGTCAGCCCCCAGGGTTGGTCATGCGGTCGTCCACGACGCCTTGGACCACGGCGCCCACATCGGCGTCCTGCATTCGGCGGTAGCCGCTCGAGCTGACCGCGGCGACCACGGGATAGATCCGCCGCGTGAGATCAGGCCCGCCGGTGGCCGAGTCGTCGTCAGCGGCGTCATACAGCGCCACGATCGCCACCCGGATGGCCTCGTCCTCTGTCATGTCCTCGCGGTAGAGCTTCTTCATCGATCCCCGGGCGAAGACCGAGCCGGAGCCGACGGAGTAGAAGTGGTGCTCTTCGTAGCGCCCTCCCGTGACGTCATACGAAAAGATCCGGCCGCTGGCTGTCTCGGGGTCGTAGCCGGCGAACAGGGGAACCACCGCGAGGCCCTGCATGGCCAGCCCGAGGTTGCCCCGGATCATGGTGGCCAGCCGGTTGGCCTTGCCCTCCAGCGAGAGCACCGTGCCCTCGATCTTCTCGTAGTGCTCGAGCTCGACCTGGAACAGGCGCACCATCTCGACCGCGACCCCGGCGGTACCGGCAATGCCCACCGCGGAGAATTCGTCGGCCTGGAAGACCTTCTCGATGTCGCGCTGGGCGATGAGGTTGCCCATCGTCGCGCGCCGGTCGCCGGCCATCACTACGCCGCCCGGATGGACGACCGAGACGATGGTCGTGGCGTGCGGCGTCTGTGGGACAGCAGCGGCCGGGAGCTTTCCCGAATCTGGGAGCAACTCCGGCGCCGCTGCCGCCAGGAACTCCGTGAACGAGGCGCTGCCAGCGCTCAGGTAGGCGTCCGGCAGCCGCGCGCCGTCACCGAATCGCTCCCGCACTCCATACTCCTTCTCCGCCCTCGCGGTTCGTCATGATGGGACCACCGGGCCGCAAACCGGGCCGAGTCCATTGCGGTAGGTACTCGGGTTTCGCCAAGTCCACCACACAACCGATGCTGCCTACTGGCCACCCTTTTGGATGTAACCGCGGACGAACTCCTCCGCGTTTTCCTCCAGCACCTCGTCGATGTCGTCGAGCAGCGCGTCGACGTCGTCGGCCAGCTTCTCGTGCCGCTCCTGCACATCGCTTTGCGCCTCGTCGGTGGTCGCGACCTCATCGGACTCGCCGCGGCGCCGCGACGCGCGCTGCTGTCCCCCGCCATCCGTGCTCGCCATACGCCCTCCTCATAGGACTGCAAAAGGACCCTACGTCCCTGGGCGTGCCCCCGCCTGCACGTGGTGGTGCGGCGCGGCACGCCGTGGGTCAGTTGCCGCCCGCCAAAGCGTCGAGCAGCTCGACTGCCGTTGAGCATCGGTCCAGCAGGTCGCCGACGTGAGCGCGCGTTCCGCGTAGCGGTTCCATGGTCGGTACTCGCTGCAGCGTCTCGGCTCCCACGTCGAAGATCACGGAGTCCCAACTGGCCGCGGAGACCTCGCTCGCGTACTTGGCCAGGCAGCGCCCCCGGAAGTACGCGCGAGTGTCCTCGGGCGGCTCGGTGGTCGCCCGTTCCACCTCAGCTTCGGAGACGAGCCGGTCGAACCGGCCGGTCGCGACCAGCCGGTTGTACAAACCCTTGTCCGGACGGACATCGCTGTACTGCAGGTCGACCAGCTGCAGGCGCGGTGAGCTCCAGTCGAGCCCGTCACGCTCGCGGTAGCCCTCGAGGATCGCCAGCTTGGCCACCCAGTCCAGCTCCCGCGACAGGCTCATCGGCTCGGCCTCGAGTCGCACCAGCGTGGATTCCCAGCGGGTGAGCACGTCACGGGTCTGCTCGTCGGCGTCGCTGCCCCACCGGTCCTCGACGAACTTGCGTGCCTGCTCCAGGTACTCCATCTGCAGTTGCACAGCGGTCATGGTCCGGCCGTCGCGCAGGATGACCTGCTTGGTCAGGGATGGATCGTGGCTGACGGCGCGCAGCGTGGCGACGGGCGCCTCGAGCGCGAGATCCGCGACCAGCCAGCCGGCCTCGATCATCGCGATCACCAGCGAGGTGGTGCCGACCTTCAGGTAGGTCGACAGCTCGCTCATGTTCGCATCGCCGATGATGACGTGCAGCCGGCGGTACTTCTCGGGATCGGCGTGCGGCTCGTCACGGGTGTTGATGATCGGCCGCTTCAGCGTGGTCTCGAGGCCGACCTCGACCTCGAAGAAGTCGGCTCGCTGGCTGAGCTGGAAGCCATCGGACTTGCCGTCGGCGCCAATGCCCACCCGGCCGGCGCCGCACACCACCTGGCGGCTGACGAAGAACGGCGTGAGGTGACGGATGACGTCGGCGAACGACGTGCTGCGCGACATCAGATAGTTCTCGTGGCAGCCGTACGAGACGCCCTTGTTGTCGGTGTTGTTCTTGTAGATGTTGACCGGCGAGGTGCCCGGAACGGACAGCGCCCGCCGGGCCGCCTCGGCGATGATCCGCTCCCCCGCCTTGTCCCAGAGGACCAGGTCGCGGGGCGAGGTGACCTCAGGGGTCGAGTACTCGGGGTGGGCGTGGTCGACGTAGAAGCGGGCGCCGTTGGTCAGGATCAGGTTGGCGAGGCCGAGATCGTCCTCGTTGGCCGGCGCGGAAGGATCGACCAGCGGCGGCGCTGTCGCCTCGAAACCGCGGGCATCACGCAGCGGGTTTTCTTCCTCGAAATCCCAGCGTGCCCGCGATTCGCCGATGGTGCGCTGCGCGTAGCTGTTGACGACGAGCGAGCTGGCTTGCATCGCATTCATCGACGGGGCGGCGGGCACGGAGATGCCGTACTCCGTCTCCGAGCCCATGATGCGCCGCACGCTCATGTCAGAAGCCTAGGCTTCCGCCGCGCGTAACGGTGGGTGTACGGGCCTCACAGGCTTCGGCGCGCCGCCCCGGCTGCTGCATCCGGTGCGCCGACCTGGCGCGATGTAAGAAAAATTAGACCACCGGTCCGGCTAGAGGTACTGGCCGGTGTTCGCGATCGTGTCGATCGACTTGCCGGTCTGGTTGCCCTTCCCGCCGGTGACGAGGGTGCGGATGTAAACGATCCGCTCGCCCTTCTTTCCACTGATGCGGGCCCAGTCGTCCGGGTTGGTGGTGTTGGGCAGGTCCTCGTTCTCCTTGAACTCGTCCAGGCAGGCCGAGAGCAGGTGAGAGACACGCAGGCCCTTCTGGCCGGTCTCGAGGAATGCTTTCACTGCCATCTTCTTGCCGCGGGCGACGATGTTTTCGATCATGGCGCCGGAGTTGAAGTCCTTGAAGTACAGGACCTCCTTGTCACCGTTGGCGTAGGTGACTTCCAGGAAGCGGTTCTCGTCGGTCTCGGAGTACATCCGCTCGACGACCCGCTGGACCATGCCCGCGCACGTCGCTTCGCGATTGCCCGCGTGCTCGGCCAGATCGTCCTCGTGCAAGGGAAGGCCCGGGATCACGTACTTGGAGAAGATGTCGCGTGCGGACTCCGCGTCGGGACGCTCCACCTTGATCTTCACGTCGAGCCGGCCGGGCCGCAGGATGGCCGGGTCGATCATGTCTTCCCGGTTCGAGGCGCCGATGACGACGACGTTCTCGAGCAGTTCGACGCCGTCGATCTCGGCCAGCAGCTGGGGAACGATCGTGTTCTCGACGTCGGAGCTGACGCCGCTGCCACGGGTGCGGAAGATCGAGTCCATCTCGTCGAAGAACACGATGACCGGCATGCCCTCGGACGCCTTCTCCCGGGCGCGCTGGAAGACCAGCCGGATCTGCCGCTCGGTCTCGCCGACGTACTTGTTCAGTAGCTCGGGGCCCTTGATGTTGAGGAAGAACGCGCGGCCGTCGCCCTTGCCGCTCTGCTCCTTGACCTTCTTGGCCAGCGAGTTGGCCACCGCCTTGGCGATAAGCGTCTTGCCGCAGCCGGGAGGCCCGTAAAGCAGCACGCCTTTGGGCGGCTTCAGCTGGTGTTCGGCGAACAGCTCCTTGTGCAGGAACGGCAATTCGACCGCGTCCTGAATGGACTCGATCTGCGCGGCGAGGCCACCGATCGCGGTGTACGCGACGTCGGGGACCTCCTCCAGCACCAGCTCCTCGACCTCGGACTTGGGCACCCGCTCGTACGCCCATCCGCTGCGGGTGTCGACCAGCAACGAGTCGCCGTTGCGCAGCGGCCCGTCCATGAGCGGTGCCGCGAGGTGCACGACCCGCTCCTCGTCGGCGTGCGCGACGACCAGCGCGCGATCCTGGCCCTCGAGCACCTCTTTGAGCAGGACAACCTCACCCTGACGCTCGAACTCCAAAGCGCGGACGACGTTCATCGCCTCGTTGAGCATGACCTCCTGGCCGCGCTGCAATTCGGCGACGTCGACAGCCGGGGAGACCGTCACCCGAAGCTTGCGACCCTGCGTGAAGACATCGACCGTGTCGTCGTCGTGCGCGGCAAGGAAGACGCCATAACCGCTCGGCGGCTGGCCCAGCCGGTCGATCTCTTCCTTGAGCGCGACGACCTGATCGCGGGCTTCCCTCAGGGTGGCGACGAGTTTTTCGTTCTGCCCGACCAGCCCGCGCATCCGCGCCTGGCTCTCGGCGAGCCGCTCCTCGATCATCCGCGCGACGCGCGGCGACTCGGTGAGCCGGCTGCGAAGGCCGGCGATCTCCTCCTCGAGGAAGGCGATCTGGGACTGTAGCTGCTCGACCTCCTTGGCCGACGCAGCCTGCTTGGACTGCGGATCGGACGGGCCTTTTTCGCCGCGCCCGCCCGCGGGTGGACGAGGACCAGCCACAGCCGTCACCTCCCCGGTCGGGTCGAGAGCCCACACTAACCATCTGTCGGCGTGAGGGGCGACATCATTCGGGCTTGCGTCATCGGTTATCGGGCCCGTTGTTGCCGGCCTGTGACGCGCCTGCCGGGCCGGCGGGTTGCTAGCGTCGAGGTATGCGGGTCTACGTCGATCAGGACAAGTGCACTGGCGACGGTCTTTGCGTGCAGTACGCCACCGCGGTCTTCGAGTTCGACATCGACGGACTGGCTTACGTGAAGGGTCCCGACGGCGAGTTGCAGACGGCCGTCGGCGCTGAGGTGGATGTCCCGAAATCACTGCAACTCGAGGTCATCGACGCGGCCGAGCAGTGCCCCGGGGAATGCATCTACGTGACGAACGACGACGGTTCTGTCGTCGGCGGGCCGACTGGCTGATCTGTCGGCGGGCCGACTGGCTGATCTGTCGGCGGGCCGACTGGCTGATCTGTCGGCGGGTCGACTGGCTGATCTGCTGCGGCTGCAGTATCCGCGCTAGTGGTGGGGCCCGGCCGTGCCCCCTTGGCCGGTCGGGTGCGCCGCGCGGGTGGTTTGATCCCGGGCGCCATCCGGCGAGCCGTCATCAAGAACCCGGTGTGCCCCACCATCCGATGGTCGGGGCGCACGGCCAGCCCGTCGACGTGCCAACCGCGCATCATGCTTTCCCAGCTTGCCGGCTCGGCGTAGGAAGCGCACTCGCGTACGGCCTCTACCAGACGCGAGAGCTGGGTCGTCGTGGCGACGTAGCCACACAGCACGCCGCCCGGGATGAGCGCTGCCGTCACCGCCGGTAGCACCTCCCACGGCGAGAGCATGTCGAGCACGACCCGGTCGACCGCCGGCAGTTCGGGCTCATCGTCGAGTCGGGTGCCGACGTCGCCGACCCGGCATTCCCAGGCCGGGTGCGGGCCGCCGAAAAACATTTCGACATTCCGCGCGGCGATCTCGGCGAAATCAGCCCGGCGTTCGTAGGAGATGACCCGGCCGGACTCCCCCACCGCACGCAGTAACGAGCAGGACAGCGCACCGCTGCCGGCGCCCGCCTCCAGCACCCGGGCGCCCGGAAAGACATCCGCGAAGGCCACGATCTGCGCCGCGTCCTTGGGGTAAACCACCGTTGCACCGCGGGGCATCGAGAGCACGAAGTCCGACAGCAGCGGCCGGAAGGCGACGTACGGGGTGCCTCCGGTGCTGACGACGACGATCCCCTCAGGCTTGCCGATGAGCGTGTCGTGCTCGATGGCGCCCTTGTGCGTATGGAACTGCTTGCCCGCGGTCAGCAGAACGGTGTGCCGCCGGCCCTTGTCGTCGGTCAGCTGGACCCGGTCGCCCACCTGCAAGAGCCCGGTGTTGCCACCGCTCACCGGCGTTGCGCGTATCGGTGGGCGGCGGCCGGATCCAGCCGCGCCACGACGTCGACCATCACGAGCACTCCGGTGGGCTGGCCGTCGGGACCGTAGACGACGTACTCCGACGCCGGCGTCTGCGAGAGGCGCTCCATCAGCTGCTGGCCGCTGAGGTCGGCGGGGATCTTCATGCCGTCGTCGATGGGACGCGAGACCTGGTTGATCGTGGTCCAGGGGCGGCGCTCCTCGGGTACCGCGTCGGCAGCCGCTCCGTTCATGACGGCCCAGGGGCGTCCGCTGCTGTCGGCGACGATGACCGCGGTGACACCCAGTGCCTGGGCGCGGCGCAGCGCCTCCGAGAGCGGCTGGTTGGCGTCGACCGTGACCGCGCGGCGGGCCACGGTGGCTGCGGTGAGGTTGGGCAGCTTCTCGACGACCCGGCTGCGCTTGATGGCGCCCGTCGCCCCGAGGCTCAGCAGGACGGCGATCAGCAGCGAATATGCGCCGGCCCCGCGCTGGGGCTGCTGGAAGCCGTAGATGACGAAGCCGGCGGCGACCACGTAGCCGGCATAGGCCGCGACGCGCGTGGCCAGGTTGCGGTCGCCGGTGACCTTCCAGACCCCGGAGAGGAAGACGGCGCCGCCGTCGAGCGGGAGCCCGGGCAGCAGGTTCAGGATGCCGAGCCCGAGGTTGATCCAGGCGACGGAGAACACGAAGAACCCGGCGGTCGTATTCGGGTTGACGTGCGGGTAACCGAGCAGCGCGGCGCTCCCGATGACCAGGTTCACCAGCGGGCCTGACACCGACACGAGGAAGCTGCGCGCGGGGGTCTGCGGCTCGGGACTGAACTGCGTGACGCCCATGAAGCCGTACACCGTGATCGCATCGACCTCGAAGCGGAATCGCTGGGCCACGAGGGCATGACCTAATTCGTGCAGGACGATGCAGGCCATCAGGATCAGGGCGTCGGCCAGCCCGAGCGTGTAGCTGCGCGCGTTGGCTACGCCCGTGACCCGTTCCTGCGCCAGCGTCGAGAAGCTCGCTGCGAACAGCACGACGATGAGCGCGGTGAAAGGCGAGAAGTAGATCGGGATCCGGTGGACCGTCAGCAGGCGTATTCCCCGGCCGGGCACGTTGCGCGGCGGAGGGGGCTGCGGTGCGGTCACACGACTGATGGTGTCAGACGCGGTGCCGCGGGGCGTGTGACCCGTACCGTGATCGTGTGAGCAGCATCTCCGCCGGCCCGGTGCGAACTGCGCCCCTCGCCGTCAAGGCGATCGACCTTTCGAAGGACTACGGCAGCGGCGAAGCCCGGGTCACGGCTCTGCGGCAGGTCAATATCGGCTTCCCGGCAGGAATGTTCTCCGCGATCATGGGACCGTCCGGATCGGGCAAGTCGACGCTCATGCATTGCCTGGCCGGGCTCGATTCGGTGACGTCCGGCGAGGTGTGGCTCGGCGGCGGTAAGCCCGACGAGAAGCCTGTGCTGCTTTCGTCCTTGTCGGACAAGAAGCTGACCCAGCTCCGGCGTGACCGGGTCGGGTTCATCTTCCAGCAGTTCAACCTGCTGCCGACCCTGACCGCCGCCGAGAACATCCGCCTTCCGCTGGATATCGCGGGCCGCAAGGTCGACCGGGCGTGGTTTGACCGCGTGGTGAAGACGCTCAGGCTCGAGGATCGGCTCCAGCACCGGCCCACCGAGATGTCCGGCGGTCAGATCCAGCGGGTGGCATGCGCGCGGGCGATCGTTTCCCGGCCTGCGGTGATTTTCGCCGACGAGCCGACCGGCAACCTCGATTCCCACTCCGGCGCCGAAGTGCTGGGGTTTCTGCGGCAGTCGGTACGCGACCTCGGGCAGACGGTGATCATGGTCACTCATGACCCGACAGCGGCGTCGTTCGCCGATCAGGTGGTCTTCCTCAGTGACGGTCAGATCGTCGACGGCATGTCCGAGCCGACCGCCGAACGGGTGCTGGACCGCATGAAGACCCTCGACGCGGGCACCGCCGCCGGCGTCCCCGAGGGCCGACGCTGATGCTGCGGGTCACCTTACGGGGCTTGTGGGCGCGCAAGGTCCGGTTGCTGCTTTCGGCGATCGCCGTGGTGCTCGGCGTCGCCATGGTGTCGGGCACGTACGTCCTCACCGACACCATCGGCAGCGCCTTCGAGAACCTGTTCGCGTCCATCAACCGCAACACCGCCGTGGCCGTCCGCGGCACGACCGGAGCCGGCTTCAGCAACACCAGCACGAGTACCGACCGCGCGACGATCCCCGAATCGTTGCTGGCGAAGGTGCAAGCGGTGCCGGGCGTGCGCGAGGCCGAGCCCAACGTGTCCGGCGCCGCTCAGATCATCGACCCGGCCACGAACAAGCCGGTGCAGAACGTCGGCGCCCCCGGGATCGGCGTCAACTACTCAGGAACCCCGCTCGCCACCCTCACCCTGCGGGAAGGCACCGCGCCTCACGGCCCGCAGATCGCGGTGGATCGCGGGACGTTCAAGAAAGCCCATCTGAAGCTCGGCGAGGAGGTGCTGGTCCAGGCCGGCACCCTGCCCGCCGCGACCTATCAGGTGGTCGGCGTCGTCACCGTCGGGGACATCGACAGCCTCGGTGGGGCCACCCTCACCGCGTTCGACCTGCCGACCGCGCAGCGGGTCCTGCTTCAGCCGGGCAGGCTCAGCCAGATCACCGTGGCGGCTGACAAGGGCGTGTCGCAGGAGGTGCTCGCGGGACGCATCAAGGCGGTGGTGGGCACGTCGGCCGACGTCGTCACCGGCGACCAGCTCAACCAGGAGACATCCAACGGCATCAAGAGCGGCCTGGGCTTCTTCAACCTGATCCTGCAGGCATTCGGCGGGATTGCGCTCGTCGTGGGGCTGTTCATCATCGCTAACACCTTCGCGATGCTGGTCGGTCAACGGGCCCGGGAGCTCGCGCTGCTGCGGGCGGTCGGGGCCAGCCGGGGGCAGGTGGTGAGGTCGGTGCTCGTCGAGGGCCTCGCCGTCGGCGTCGTCGGATCGGTCGTCGGGCTGGGGTTGGGCATCGGTATCGCGATCGGGATGAAGGCTCTGTTCAGCTCGCTGGGGATCGACATCCCGGCGGCGGGAGTGGTGGTGGCCGCTCGGACCGTGATCGTTGCGCTCCTGCTCGGCATCGTCGTCACCACACTGGCCGCACTCTTCCCGGCACTGCGGGCCAGCAGGGTGCCTCCCGTCGCCGCGATGTCCGAGACGTACACGATCCCGTCCAGGGGACTGCGCCAGCGCGGCGTGATCGGACTGGCCTTCGCGATCGCCGGTCTCGCGACGCTCCTGAGCGGGGTATCCGGTCATGGCACCAAGGCGGCCGAGAAGGTCGGCGTCGGAGCCCTGCTCGTGCTCGTCGCAGTGGTGGCGCTCGCGCCGCTCGCCGCAGGGCCGGTCGTGGTGGCCCTCGGAGCGCCGATTCGCCGCATCTTCGGTGCCATCGGTGTGATGTCCAGCGAGAACGCGCGGCGCAACCCCCGCCGCACGGCTGCAACGGCGTCGGCACTCATGATCGGGCTCGCGCTGATCTCGGCTGTCAGCGTGCTGGCCGCCTCGGTGAAGACGTCGGTAGGCACCCTCGTCAGCAAGGGCACAGGGGCGACGTTCATCCTGCTCGGCTCGGGCAGCCAGGCCCTGCCCAACAGCCTGACCAGTGACCTGTCCGGCCAGCCCGGTGTCGCTTCCGCGGCAGGCATCGCGATCGTGCCGCTGCGCATCGGGGGCAGCAAGGCCGCGGCAACGGCGACGAACCCGGCCGCCCTCAAGAACAACATCCTGCTGACACCCGAGGCCGGCGACCTCGGCGCGCTCGGCCCCACGACCATCCTGATCAGCAAGAAGGTCTCCGACGACAAGGGCTGGAAGGTCGGCACCGTGCTCCCGGTCGGCTTCTCCGAGGGCGGGCAGACCCAGCTGCGGGTCGCCGGCATCTACAAGGAGAACCAGCTCGCCGGCGGCTACCTCATCGACCGGGCAATGGCCGTGCGCTACGTGACCAACCTGACCGACATCGTCAGCCTGGTGCGCGCGGCCCCGGGAGCCAACCCGGAGACGTTGCGCAAGACGATCGAGGGCGTGCTCGTCAAGTACCCCGGCATCAAGGTGCAGAGCCGCGGCGAGTACATCCAGAGCGCGCAGAACAGGATCGGGCAGCTGGTCAATCTGATCTACGTGCTGCTCGCGCTGTCGGTGCTCATCGCGTTCTTCGGCATCGTCAACACGCTCGCGCTATCGATCACCGAACGAACGCGCGAGATCGGTCTGCTGCGGGCCGTCGGGATGAGCCGCGGTCAACTTCGCCGCATGATTCGCCTCGAATCGCTGATCATCGCCCTTTTCGGGGCGATTCTGGGGGTGGGAGTGGGCTCGCTGTTCGGCTGGGCGATCCTGCCGCCACTCGCCGATCAGGGGCTGAACGACTTCAGCTACCCGGCGAAGTCGATCATCGTGTTCTTCGTCGTTGCCGGCCTCCTCGGAGTGATCGCCGCCGTGTTCCCGGCCCGCCGGGCTGCCAAGCTCGATGTACTACGCGCCATCGCCACGACCTGACGGGTCTGCGTTCGTGGTTGTGGATGAAGCGGCTCGATCCACAGCCGTCGCGATCGCGGCGCGCGCGGCGGCTGATCCGGGCGACCGTGGCGCATGGCCCTCGCCTCTTCACTCCCCCAGCCCCCGGCGCGCCTTCGCCTGAGCTCACCCGAGCAGGTGCTCGCCGCCGTCCCGTACCTGCTCGGTTTCACGCCATCGCAGTCCCTTGTCGTCCTCAGCCTGCGTGGCAAGCAGATCGGCCTGACCATGCGGCTTGATCTCGACACCCCGCCGCGGGAGCTGCGCCAGCTGGTCGTGAACCGATTGCACGCCGACGGCGCGACTACGGCCGTGCTCATCGTGTTCGATCCCGACGACGGCGGCGGCCCAGGGGCCAAGCCGGGATCACGCCTCGCCCGACCCCTGATCCGCGCCCTGCGCCGCGAGGGCGTGGGCGTGAAGGACGCCTTGGTCGTCGCCGGCGGGCGGTTCTGGTCCTACCTGTGCGACGAGCCGAGGTGTTGCCCTCCGAACGGCCGGGCGATCCCCGTGGCCGGGGCGCCCGACCACAGCCTCGTCGCGTCATCGTTCGTCGCGATGGGATCCGCGCCGCTGGCCAGTAGAGAAGCGCTCAGCGCCTCCGTGGGCCCCGCGCCTGAGCGGCAGGCCGAGCTCGCGCCGGCCTTCCAGCGGGCACTGGCCGCACCGGCGGCGTACCCGCTCGAGCGGTGGTCGGAGGTGGTACGGCGCTACACCGACGACGGGCCTGCGCGGCCGGGGCGAACCCTGCCGGACAGCGAGATCGCGCAACTCGTCGTGAGCCTGCGCGATGTCGTCGTGCGCGACGAGATCGTCAGCTGGACGTCGGGTGCAGAGATCGCGGGCGTGCTGGCGGTGCTGCGCGAACTCGCCCCGCTCGCGCCTCCACCGTTCGACGTGCAGGTACTGGCGAGTCTCGCGTGGGCTGCCCTCAGCTCCGGCGACGGTGCGCTGGCTGCCGTCGCTTTGGAGCGCGCCCACGACGCGGACCCGGAGCACAATCTCGCTCGCCTGCTTGGCGTCGCGCTCGAAAGCGGGGTGACCCCGCAGCAGCTCAGATCGATCAGCACCGAGCTCTCGGCCGGGGTCAGCGCGCCGGGGAACCCGGACGGGCGGCGGAGCCGGGATGCACGCTGAGCTCGCTGAGCAGTCGAAGGTCGACCTCCCGCAGGCTGGGCCGCTGCACCGTGCGCGCCGGAAGGTCCAGCGCGGCGCCGGTCTGCTGCTCCAGCGGAAATGTCGGCACGTAGACGCAGGCGCAGGCCGCCGCTGCGGCGCTCTCCAGCCCGGCCCGGGCGTCCTCCAGGACAACGCAGCGGGCTGGCACCACCCCGAGTTCCCTGGCCGCCGTGAGATACGGCTCCGGGTCCGGCTTGCCATGCGTCACCTCGTCACCGGCGACGCTCACCGCGAATCGGTGCGCCCCCACCCCGATCAGGGCAGCGTCGACGAGCCGGCGGTAGGAGGAGGAGACCGAGAGCGAGCGGGACGTTCGCCGCAGCCAAGACGTCGAGCAGTTCCTGGGCGCCGGGCTGCAGCGGCACCCCCTCAGCGAAGAGCGCTGCCGTGTGCGCCATCAGTTCCTGGCCGACGCTGTGTGGATCGGCGGACCGCGCCTGCGGCGTGTCCAGCCCGTCCAGCAGCACCCCGATCGCGAGATCGAGCCGCTTGCCGATCATTCGCTCCTTGAGCTCCGGTGTGAACGTGCCACCGAGCGACTCGGCGACCCGATGCTCGGCGACGGTCCACAGCGGCTCGGAATCGACGAGCAGCCCGTCGAGGTCGAACAGGACGGCAGCCGGAGGCGCCGTCTCGTGACGGCCCCGCTGACCCCTGCGCCGCAGCAGGTCGAACAGGCCGGCCGGCCCGGGGTGGGTCGGCCCTTCGCCGCCGGTCCACGGCTTGGTGCTCACGGCTCAGCGAGCGTTGAAGTAGGTGGCCGCCGGGTGATGCAGGATGATCGCGTCGGTCGACTGCTCGGGGTGCAACTGGGATTCCTCGGAGAGCTCGACGCCGATCCGTTCGGGCTTCAGCAGCTGCACGATCTTCGCGCGGTCCTCCAGGTTGGGGCAGGCGCCGTAGCCGAGCGAGAAGCGCGCTCCCCGGTACTCGACCTTGAGCAGCCCGGCGAGGTCGGCAGGGTCGTCGGCGACGATGCCGAGCTCCTGGCGTACCCGGTAGTGCCAGTACTCCGCGAGGGCCTCGGCGAGCTGGACCGAAAGCCCGTGCAGTTCGAGGTAGTCGCGGTAGGAGTTGCTCGCGAAGAGCTCGGCCGTCGTGCCGCTGATCTTCGGTCCCATGGTCACCACCTGGAAGCCGATGACGTCGACTTCTCCGGACTCCTCCGGCCGGAAGAAGTCGGCGAGGCAGAGCCGGCGGTCACGGCGCTGGCGGGGAAAGGTGAAGCGGGTGAGCTCCTCCCCGTTCGCGCCGAGGACGATCAGGTCGTCGTCCTTGCTGACGGCGCGGTAGTAGCCGTAGACGACGCCCGCTTCCAGCAGCTGTTCGGCTTGCAGCCGTTCGAGCCAGTGGCGCAGCCGTGGCCGGCCTTCGGTCTCGACCAGTTCCTCATACGACGGGCCATCGCTGCCGCGGGCCGATCGAAGCCCCCACTGCCCGAGGAAGGTCGCTCGCTCGTCGAGGTAGGACGCGTAGTCGGCGAGCTGGATGCCGCGAACCACCCGGTCGCCCCAGAACGGCGGGGTGGGGATCGGGACGTCGGTCGCCACGTCGGAGCGACCACCCGCCGCCGGCTCCGGCTCGACCCGCTTGGTGCGCGGCCGGGTACGAGCCTTCGGCAGCAGGGCCTCGGCAGGCTCGCGTCCGGTCTTCACGGCCATGACCGTGTCCATCAGGCGAAGGCCCTCGAACGCGTCACGGGCATAGCGCACGGTGCCGTCGTAGACGTCGCTGAGGTCCTCCTCGACGTATGCCCGGGTGAGCGCGGCGCCGCCGAGCAGCACCGGGAAGCGCTCGGCGATCCCCCGGGCGTTCATCTCCTCGAGGTTTTCCTTCATGATCACGGTGCTCTTCACGAGCAGCCCGCTCATCCCCACGGCGTGGGCCTTGTGCTCGAGCGCCGCGTCGATGATGGTGCTCACCGGCTGCTTGATCCCCAGGTTGACCACGGAGTAGCCGTTGTTCGACAGGATGATGTCGACGAGGTTCTTGCCGATGTCGTGGACGTCGCCCTTGACGGTCGCGAGGACGATCGTGCCCTTGCCCTCTCCGTCCTCGGACTTCTCCATATGCGGTTCGAGGTGGGCGACGGCCGTTTTCATGACTTCGGCCGACTGCAGCACGAAGGGCAGCTGCATCTGACCCGAGCCGAACAGTTCGCCGACGGTCTTCATCCCCGCCAGCAGGGTGTCGTTGACGATCTCGAGCGCCGGCCGGGTGGCCAGTGCCTCATCGAGGTCGGCCTCCAGGCCCGTGCGCTCGCCGTCGACGATCCGGCGTTCGAGCCGCTCGGAGAGGGGAAGGGCGGCCAGTTCCTCCGCCCGCGTGGCCTTGTCATCTCCGCTGCTGGTGACGCCGGAGAAGAGCTCCAGGAAGTGCGTCAACGGGTCGTAGTCCGGGCGTCGCCGGTCGTAGATCAGGTCGAGGGCACACTCGCGCTGGTCGTCGGGAATGCGCGACATCGGCAGGATCTTCGACGCGTGCACGATCGCGGCGTCCAGTCCCGCGCGGGCACATTCGGCGAGGAAGACACTGTTGAGCACCACCCGCGACACCGGCGACAGACCGAACGAGATGTTCGACAGCCCGAGGATGGTCTGCACTCCCGGGCGGCGCCGCTTCAGCTCACGGATCGCCTCGACGGTCGCCGCGCCGTCGCCCCGCGATTCCTCCTGGCCGGTGCCGAGCGTGAATGTCAGGCAGTCGACGAGGATGTCGCCCTCCCGGATGCCCCACTCGCTGCCGAGGGTGTCGATGAGCCGCTCTGCGACGGCGACCTTGTGCTCGGCCGTACGCGCCTGACCGGTCTCGTCGATGCACAGCGCGACGACGGCGGCGCCGTGCTCGGCGATGATGGGGAGCACGCGTGCCCAGCGCGATTCCGGCCCGTCGCCGTCCTCGAAGTTGACGCTGTTGACGATGCAGCGGCCACCGAGGTTCTCCAGGCCTGCTTCGATCACGGCCGGCTCGGTCGAGTCGAGCATCACCGGGAGCGTGCTCGCGGTCGCGTAGCGCGAGGAGACCTCGTGCATGTCGATGGCGCCGTCGCGGCCGACGTAGTCGACGCACAGGTCGAGGACGTGCGCACCGTCGCGGGTGGCGTCGCGGGCCATCTCGACGACATCGTGCCAGCGCGCCTCGAGCATCGCCTCGCGAAAGGCCTTGCTGCCGTTGGTGTTGGTGCGCTCCCCCACCATCAGCACGGACGAGTCCTGCCGGAACGGGACGGCGGCGTAGAGCGAGGAGGACGACGGCTCGCTGTGGCTCTTGCGGTGCGTGATCTCGCGCCCGCCCACGCGCTCGACCACCTGCCGCAGGTGCTCGGGGGTCGTGCCGCAGCAGCCACCCACCAGTGCGATGCCGTAGTCGCGGGTGAACGAGTCGTGCGCGTTCGCGAGCTCCTGCGGGGTCAGGGGGTAGCTGGCGCCGTTCGAGCCGAGGACGGGAAGCCCCGCGTTGGGCATGCAAGTCAGCCCCACCCGGGCGTGGCGCGACAGGTGGCGCAGGTGCTCGCTCATCTCCGCCGGACCGGTCGCGCAATTGAGGCCGATGGCGTCGATCCCGAGGGGCTCGAGCGCGGTGAGCGCGGCTCCGATCTCGGTACCGAGCAGCATGGTGCCGGTCGTCTCGATAGTGACCTGGGCGAACAGTGGCAGCTTGCGTCCTGCTGCCCGAAACGCCCGGCGCGCGCCGATCAGAGCGGCCTTGGCCTGCAGCAGGTCCTGCGCCGTCTCGATGAGAACGCAATCGGCCCCGCCGTCGATCAGCCCGGCCACCTCGGCCTGGTAGGCGTCGCGAAGCGAGGCGAACGGCGCGTGGCCCAGAGTCGGCAGCTTGGTGCCCGGACCGACGCTTCCGATCACCCATCGCGGATGGTCCGCAGTAGCCCAGCCATGGGCCACCTCCCGCGCGATACGTGCGCCCGCCGCCGAAAGCTCGTAGATGCGGTCTTCGATGCCGTACTCGCCGAGGTTGGCCAGATTGGCACCGAACGTGTTGGTCTCGACCAGGTCGCAGCCGACGGCGAAGTAGGCGTCGTGCACCCCGGCGATGACGTCGGGGCGGGTGGCGTTGAGCACTTCGTTGCAGCCCTCGTGACCCTCGAAGTCATCGAGTGAGAGGTCGGCCGCCTGCAGCATCGTGCCCATCGCGCCGTCGGCGACGAGAACGCGCTGTGACAGGGCGGTGATGAGATCCATGCATTCCAGGGTATCGGGAGCCTCCAGCTGACCTGCAGATTCAGGTCGCACCCAGCGCGGCCTGCGTTGCCTGTGCACGGGCCGCCTGCGACGTGCTGATCGCCTACACCGTGGGCCGCTGACACCCCTGCGGTCTGCCCAGCTGGCCTCCTGACCCCAGAGCTCTGCCCGGACCACGTAACGTTTGTGCGGCCTGCCCCGGTTGAGCGGCCCGGGTACGACCCCGGCTGCCGAGGCGGCAGGGGAAAGGTGGCCATGATCGAGTTCTCGGACGTCGGCGAGCTGCGCAGGCCCGTGCTGGTGGCGGCTTTCGAGGGGTGGAACGACGCCGCTGACGCTGCGACGGCCGCCGTCGAGCATCTGGAAGAGGTGTTTCACGCCCGCACGGTCGGCGTGATCGACCCCGACGACTACTACGACTTCCAGGTCAACCGTCCGAGCGTGTCGCTGGGCGAGGGGGGTACCCGGCACATCGAGTGGCCCACGACGCGCCTGTCCGTCGCCCGGCTCCCCGACGCCGGCCGTGACCTCGTCGTCCTGCGCGGTCTCGAACCCAACATGCGCTGGCGCGGGTTCTGCGAGGAGCTGATCGAAGGCGCGCATGCGCTGGACATCGATCTCGTGGCGACCCTGGGAGCCTTGCTGGCCGACACCCCGCACACCCGCCCGGTGCCGGTCAGCGGGACGGCCAGTGAAGCGGCGACCGCGGCCGAGATGAACGTCGAGAGTTCGCGCTACGAGGGCCCTACCGGCATCGTCGGTGTCTTCGGCGAGGCGTGCCAGAAGGCCGGGATGCCCGCGGTGTCGTTCTGGGCCGCGGTCCCGCATTACGTCGCTCAGCCGCCGTGCCCGAAAGCCACGCTCGCCCTGCTGCGCCGGGTCGAGGACCTGCTGGACACCGCCGTGCCACTGCTCGACCTGGTCGAACGCTCCCGGGCCTGGGAGCGCCAGGTCGACGAGCTGGCCGCCGGCGATTCCGACGTCGCCGAGTACGTGCGCTCTCTCGAGCAGCGCGAACCCGAGACCGAACTTCCCGAGGCCAGCGGCGATGCCATTGCCCGGGAGTTCGAGCGCTACCTGCGCCGCCGCTCCAACGACTGACGACCGGCACGCGGTTCGGCCAAAACCTGGTTCTGGTCGTTACGCGCGCCGGATAACGACCAGAACTGGGTTTTGGCCGCGGGATTGCTGTCGTCGGACCGGGCTACAGCGCGATCCCGAGGAGCGCGTCGACGGCGGTGCGCATCAGCGCCGGCGCGTCGGGATCCGCGCTATCGCCGGCGAGTGCGCCGTCGGCCCAGCCGTCGACGGCGGCGAGAGCCATGGGGGCATCCAGGTCGTTGGCCAGGCAGCCGCGCAGGCGAGCCAGCAGGTTGATGCCATCGGGTCCGCCCGGACACGCAGCAGCGGCGCGCCAGCGGGCGAGGCGGGCGATCGCGCCCTCGAGTATCTCCGCTTTCCACTCCCAGTCGGAGCGGTAATGCCGGGAGAGCAGGGCCAGGCGGATGGCCATCGGATCGACCCCGTCGCCGCGCAGCCCGGAGACGAAAACCAGGTTGCCCAACGACTTCGACATCTTCGAGCCCTTGTAGGCCAGCATTCCGGAGTGCACATAGCTGCCGGCGAACGGCCAGCGTCCGGAGACGGCCGCGACATGCGCTGCGCTGCACTCGTGGTGCGGGAAAGCAAGATCGCTTCCCCCGCCCTGGATGTCGATCTCGGCGCCGAGATGCTCGAGCGCGATGGCGGCGCATTCGACGTGCCAGCCCGGCCGGCCGCGACCGAAGGGTGCGTCCCACGCGGGTTCGCCCGGGCGCTCAGCACGCCACAGCACGGGGTCGAGCGGATCGCGCTTGCCGCTGACGGTCAGGATCCCCTCCGCGCTCGGCGAACAGCGCGATCATCTGCTGGCGGGCGAGTCCGGCGACGGCACCGAAATGCGGTGAGGTCTGGATCGAGAAGTAGATGTCGGCGTCGACGCGATAGGCGTTGCCGTCGGCCATCAGTTTGTCGATCACCGGGATGATCAGCGGAATCGCCTCGACCGCACCGATGTAGGCCTGCGGCGCCAGCACGCGCAGCGCGGTCATGTCGTGGCGGAAGCGCTCCGTCTCTGCCTTGGCGAGTTCGACCCAGTCCACCCCATCGCGGGCGGCCCGCTCGAGCAGCGGTTCGTCCACGTCGGTGACGTTCTGGACGTAGCCGACCTCGACCCCCGAGTCGATGAGCGCTCGCTGCGCCAGGTCGAAGCTCACGTACGTCAGGGCGTGGCCCATGTGCGTCGCGTCGTACGGGGTGATGCCGCAGACGTACATACGCGCGAGCGGGCCGGACGCTACCGGGTGGACGCTCTCGCTGGCCGTGTCGTACAGCCGCAGCGGCTCACCTCCACCGGGTAGACGGGGCGGTGGGGTTGCTGGCCAGGCTCGCACACCCTGACATTAGCGGGGCAAACGGTCAGAAGGGCGGCCAGGGAATCGCGGGCCAGTCACCGCTCGGCGACGGGAAGACGCCCGTGCGCAGCAACCGGTCGATCCGGCGGTGGGTGGCGGTGACCTCGCGGGTGGTCAGCACCTCGTGCAGGCGCTCGTCGAGATCGGCGTCGAAACGCAGCCGTTCCAGCACCTCGCGCTCGGACGTCGACAGCTTGCGCCCGCGCCATCCCCAGAGCAGGGTGCGCAGCTTGTCCTCGCAGTGGAACGAGATGCCGTGGTCGATCCCGAAGACGTGCGCGCCGCCGCCCACCGGGAGCAGGTGACCGCCTTTGCGATCGGCGTTGTTGATCACCGCGTCGAACAGCGCCATCCGCCGTAGCTCGGGCCGCTCGCTGCGCACCAGCCTCTCCAGGTTCACCGACTCGTCGATGTCGATCCAGAGCTGCACCATCCCGGTGCCGAACGGACCCTCGCGCATCACCGTCGGCGGCACGATGTCCCAGCCCGTCGCCTCCGAGACCTCGTAGGCGGCGATTTCCCGCCCGGCCAGCGAGCCGTCGGGGAAGTCCCACAGCGGACGCTCGCCCCGGATCGGCTTGTAGACGCACTGCGCCGTCACCTCGTCGGTGGTGATCGAGCAGAAGAGCGTCGCGTTGCTCGCGTCGATCATCCGGCCCTCGACGTCGATGATTCCCTCGCGCAGCAAAGTGAGGGCGGTCCGGCGATCGGCCGGGCCGGGCGCCGAAGGGTCGTCCTGGGGGTCGGCCGCGTACGTCATGGCCTCTCGAAAGTACGTGGCGCGCAGGCACCGCGCATCGCGATCACGCGTTCAGGCGCCGCTGCCTCCACCGACCACCGCATCAGACGACGGCTTGCGGCGGCCGCGGCCCTTCTTCTTGGGCGGGAGCAGGTCATCGATGCTGCCGCCGACGTCGTTCACGCGCAGGGCGAACGAGCGCAATTCGGCGTACCGGATGACGGTCACCGAGCACGGGTCGATGGTGATGCGCTGGAAGAGATCCAGGTGCATCCCCAGCGCGTCGGCGACGACCGCCTTGATGACGTCGCCGTGGCTGCAGGCGAGCCAGGTGGCGTCGGGACCGGCCTCAGCGGCGATCTTGGCGTCCCACTCGCGTAGCGCGCTGACTGCCCGAGCTTGCGTGTCGCGTAGCGCCTCCCCCTCGGGGCCGGGGAAGACGACAGCGCTCGGGTTGGCCTGGACGACCTTCCAGAGCGGGTCCTTGGCGAGGACCTTCAGCTCCTGACCGGTCCAGTCGCCGTAGCGGCACTCGCCGATGCGCTCGTCGACCGAGATCGACAGCCCGCGCTCTTCGGCCACTACCGCCGCCGTCTCCTGGCAACGATCCAACGGGCTCGACACGATGGCGGCGAGCGGCACCGGCGCGAGCCGCTCGGCGACGCGTCTTGCCTGCGCGACGCCTCGCTCGTCCAGCGAGATGCCGGGCGTCCAGCCGGCGAGGAGGGGACCGGTCATCGCCGTCAGGCCGTGGCGCAGGAGCACGATATTTGTCATCGAGGTCCTGTCTACCGCTTGTGGCGACCGCTCGCGACCAAAGGGTGCCCACGGCGATGCGGATCAGGATGATGATCCCGGCCGCCACCCGGTACGGGACGAACGCGATTGCCGTGCCGGCCAGGGTGGGTCCACCCCGACCCCGACGCCGTGGCCGAACGCCTTGCGTAGTTCGAGCAAGGTCGCGGCGGTCAGTCAGAATCTGCTCCCGCCCACGGTCGGGCGCCACCGGGAACGCCTGCGCTCACCGTAAGGTCAGAGCTCGTGGAACACCGGCGGTTGGGCCTGAGCGGGCTTGTCGTGTCGCGGCTCGCGCTCGGCACCATGGGGTGGGGTCGCGATTGCGACGAGGATGTCGCGCAGGCGCAGCTCGCGGCTTTCCGCGAGGCCGGCGGCAGCCTGATCGACACCGCTGACGTCTACGGCAACGGCGAATCCGAGCGGATGCTCGGAGCGCTGATGCGGGGCAGTGCCCGAGCGGAACTGGTGATCGCGACCAAGGCGGGCGCTCGCTCGGGAGACGGCCCGCTGTCGACCGGCACGTCGAGGCGCCGCCTGCTCGCCGCCCTCGACGGATCGTTGAACCGGCTGCGTACCGATCACGTGGACCTCTGGCAGGTGCATACCTGGCACCCCGACACCCCCCTCGAGGAGACGCTGGCCGCCTTGGACCACGCGGTGTCGACCGGCCGCGCGCGCTACGTCGGGGTCTCGAACTACTCGGGCTGGCAGACCGCCAAAGCAGCCGCTTGCCAGCACAGCACGGCGGGCCGGGCCCCGCTGGTGTCGACCCAGATGGAGTACTCGCTGCTCGCCCGCGGCGTGGAACGTGAGGTGGTCCCCGCCGCACTCGATGCGGGGATGGGGCTGCTGCCCTGGTCGCCTCTCGGCCGTGGAGTGCTGGCCGGCGCGTACGGGCGCGCCCGCGAGAGCGCACCGGCCGGCTCGCGGGCGGCGTCGCCCACCTGGGGGCGTTTCGTCGAGCCGTACCTGACCGACGAGTCCACCCGTGTCGTCGAGGCCGTGCGCACGGCTGCCAAGGGCCTCGGGGTGAGCCCGGTCGCCGTCGCGATCGCGTGGGTACGCGACCGGCCCGCCGTCACGGCCCCGATCGTCGGTGCGCGCACCGCAGCGCAACTGGCCGCGTCGCTGGAATCGGAGCAGCTGAGCCTGCCCGCCTCGATCCGCAGCGCGCTGGACGACGTCTCGGCGCCGGAGATCGGGTATCCGGAGCGGTTGCCCTGGGGCTGAACGGCCCGCGCGCGCGTACCAAGAATTTCGGGAAAGGTACGCAGCTCACCCCGCCAGGCGTGCGTGACTCCAAATTGTTGGGCGGGCCGGGGACGGCGGCGACGGGCCGTGTGCATAACCGTGGTCTGCCGAGGCGACCGCCGTAGCCTGCGATGGTGAGTTCTCCCGCGGTCGACCGCGCCGGTCCTGGCACCCACGCCGGAGCTGGCGCTGCGCAGATCTTCACGGCGTTCTGCGCGGCCGGGCTCTGGCCGGGGATGGGCAAGGCGCTACGCGACAAGCTTCCCGCGGCCGGGATCCTCGAGCCGTCCGACGTCACCGAAGATGCGCTGGCCGCGGTTCCGGGCTTGTCGGCGCGTCGTGCGGCCAAGCTCATGGTCGACTTCGCGCGCGCTCGCCCGACTTACGACGTCGTCGCCCTGCTGCTGGCAGCCGACCTGCCGGCGCGGCTCGCCGGCGGGGCGCTCGGGGCGCTCGGCCCTGGCGCGGCCGCGGTGCTGGGAGACGATCCGTGGCGGCTGCTCGACGGGGGCGAGGCTGACCTGCGACAGGCTGACCGATTGGCGAGCGTGCTGGGTAAGGGCCGCTCCGAGCCCAGCCGCGGCCCGTCGGTCCTCGTGCATCTACTGATGATCGCTGCCCGCGCCGGCGACACGGCGTCGTCCCTGGACGCGCTCCTGAGCGGCGCGCTGAGCCGCGGGGTGCCTGACCCGGTGGACGCGCTGGAGCGCGCGGTGGAATCGGGCCGGGTCGTGGTCGACGAGCCCGCCGAGGAGCCGGAGGGCACCGGGGAGGGTGCGGGGTCACCGGTCAGGCTCGTCACGCTCCCCCGCTACGCCATGGCCGAGGAGTCATTGGCCGAGGGGCTGGCTCGGCTGACCGCCGCCGCCGAGCCGATCGGTGAGCCGGATGCGCTCGGCGTGACGGGCCTGGACGAGGCGCAAGGCGCGGCGGTGGTCGCCGCGCTCGTCAACGGTGTCAGCCTGCTGACCGGTGGCCCTGGCACCGGCAAGAGCCGCACGGTGTCGGCGGTCGTCGAGCTGGCGACGGCCCGCGGGTGCACGGTTGCGCTTGCCGCGCCCACCGGGCGGGCGGCCAAGCGGCTCGAGGAGCTCACCGGGCAGAGCGCGTCCACGGTGCACCGGCTGCTGGGCGCTCAACCGGTACGCGAGACCGGACCCAACGGGGGCCCGGTCTTCACCCGTGGTGAGAGCTGGCCGCTCGACGCCGATGTCGTCGTCGTCGACGAGGCGTCGATGCTCGACGCGGAGCTGGCGGCTGCCGTCGTCGAGGCGTGCCACGACGGGACGCATCTGCTGCTGGTCGGCGACCCGGCGCAGCTGCCGAGCATCGGTCCCGGACGGGTGCTCGGCGATCTCGTGGATTCCGGCACCGTCGTCACCACCGAGCTCGTCACCCTCTATCGCCAGGCCGAAGGCGGCACCATCGCCGGCCTTGCCACGGCTGTGCGCGGCGGGGCCTTGCCTGCGGTGGAGGATCCGGCGCGCGAGGTGGTCATCGTCCCGAGCCGTGACAGCACCGACGCCGCCCGCCGGGTCGTGCAGCTGGTCACCGACTCCATCCCGCGCGTCCTCGGGATCTCCAGCGCCGATATCCAGGTCGTCACCCCGGTCCACCGCGGGCCGGCGGGTACCGAGGCGCTGAACCTGGCGCTGAAGGAGGTGCTCAATCCCAGCGCTGCGGTGGCTGACGCCATGGGGGCCAGGGGACGCAAGACGGTCAGCCCAGCGCGCCGTTTCGATGTCGGCGACCGGGTCGTCGCCATCGCCAATCACCTTGATGAGGGCTTTGCGAACGGCGAAGTCGGCACCGTCACGGCCCGCACCTCCGACGGTCTCGTCATCACGTTCAGCGGCGTGCCGGTGACCGTGCCGGTGACGTCGTGGAGCGACCTGCGGCACGGCTGGGCCATCACCGTGCACCGGTCGCAGGGCAGCGAATGGCCGGCGGTGGTCGTCGTGCTGCCGCCGGAATCGGGCGGCCTGCTCACCCGGCCGCTGGTCTACACCGCCCTCACGCGGGCCCAGCGCCACCTTTCGGTCGTGCCTGCGGTCGGCGGCGCGCTGGCCCGCGCTGTCCGGGAAAACGGCGGGCGACCGCGTGTCACGCGCCTTCCGGGCCTGCTCGCGGACGCGTTCGGCCGGGCAGGTTCCACAGGTACGCATCAGCCAAGGTAGGTAGCCTGTGTCGATGGTCGAGCGGGGTGGCGCTTCATGAGCGCCCCGGTCGAGCCGCACCGGCAGGGCATGGGTCAGATCATCACCGCCAAGGCGGATTCCGCGGCGGTCGTCCCCCAGACCGAGACCCCGGCCACCGCCGGCATCGGTGACGCCGAGGCGCCGGCCCTTCGTCGCCGGCGCCCTCTTCGGTCGCGGCCCAAGGACTGGATACGCCGCCAGCGCCCGCTTCCGTGGCTGATCGCCCTGGTGGTTGTTGCCGTCGCCACCGGTTCGGTGCTGCGGTTCATCACCAGCAGTCACATCTGGCTGGACGAGGCTCTCACCGTCGAGATCTCCGGGCGTCACCTGCCCCAGCTGTTCGCCGCGCTGCGGCACGACGGCTCGCCGCCGCTGTATTACCTGATGCTGCACTACTGGATGGATCTGTTCGGCCAGAGCGACGTGGCGGTGCGCGCGCTCTCGGGCGTGCTGAGCCTCGCGACGCTCCCGCTCGCCTGGTTCGCCGGCCGCCGGGTCGCTCGCGTCTCGGCCTCGTTCGGGCACACCGAGCCGCATGCCGTCGACCGCACCGGCACCGCCGTCCTGCTGCTGTTCGCGACCTCGCCGTACGCGATCCGCTACGGCACCGAAACGCGGATGTACTCGCTGGTCGTCTTCCTGTCGCTGCTGCTCGCCATCGTGCTGGCGCGCGCCCTCGAGCAGCCGAGCCTGCGCCGCTGGTCCGCGGTGACCGCTACCACGGCGGCGCTCGCGTACACGCACTACTGGACTTTCCTGCTGCTCGCCAGCGTCGCGTTCTTCCTGCTGCTGCAGGCGCGCCGGCGGCGCCATTACCGCAAGCTCTGCCACCAGGCGCTGTACGCGATGCTCGCCGCCGGAGTGCTTTTCGTGCCGTGGCTGCCGACCTTCGTCTTCCAGATGCTGCACACCGGCACCCCGTGGGCCAAGCAGGTGCACGCAGAGGTGCTGCTCGACACCGTCTTCTCCTGGGCGGGTCCGGCCTCTGCCGGCGCGTTGCTCGCCCTGGTGCTGATGTTGATGGCGTTCATCGGCTACACCGCACGTCCCTCGGAAGACGGGCTCCACCTGCATCTTTCCGGCCGGGTGCCGGGCCGCTACCTCGTGGCGATGTGGCTCGTCCCGCTGGTGCTCGCGTACGGCGCGTTCGCATTCGGAGGCAGTGCGTACGCCGAGCGCTACACCGGGATCTCGTTGCCGCCGTTCCTGCTGCTGGCCGGGCTCGGCATCGGCCTGCTCCCGTCGCGGGCGACGGTGTCCGGATTGCTGGCGTTGATCAGCGTGCTCGGCCTGCTCGGCGGGCGGGCGCTAAACGGTGACGAGCGCACCAATGCCGCGGAGGTGGCTACCCGCATCGAGCAGCAGGCCCGCCCGGGCGACGTCGTCGGCTACTGCCCTGATCAGCTGGCGCCGGCGGTGCACCGGATGCTGGTGCACGCCAAGGTCACCGGAATCACCGAGGTCGCGTTTGCCGACGCCAGCGGCCCCGCGCTCGTCGACTGGGTGGACTACGCCAAGCGCATGGAGCAGGCGAGCCCGACGGCGTTCGCCCACCAGCTCGACCACCTCGCCGGTCCCGACGGTTCGATCTATCTGGTCAGTGCCGACGGCTACCGCACGCTCGGCGACGACTGCTCCGCCGTCGCTGCCCAACTGGCCGCGCTCGGGCGCGACCCGGTAGCTCAGGTCGGCCGGCGCAGGCTGCTCGAGTCCTCGACGCTGGTGCGCTTCTCCACCAAGCGCTGAGGGTCGGCCGGCTGGCCGGCGTGCACGCACAGCGCCATCACCACCAGCGCCATCCCCAGCGTGTAGTGGTTGAAGAACGACTGCGTGTTCGTGATGTCGAGGGCCAGGATCAGCAGCCCGGCTCCGGCGCAGAAGCCGAAGGCATCGCCCCGCACCCGCCAGGCGATGGCGTACGCGATCAGGAGCCCCAGGCCGGTGAGCGTGAAGCCGGGGTCGTGGCCGAACTCCTTGTGGACCCAGGTCGCGATGCACAGCGCGTCGGCGCGGTAGCCGAGGCCGATGTTGGCGTCGACCGCGTCGTGCCAGAAGTCGTGCGGCCCGGCGATGATCCATGGCGAGACCAGCAGCAACGCCCCGCCGGCGGCGGTCAGGGCGCGCCGTACTCCGAAGCGCGGCCAGAGCGCCGCGAGCGGCAAGAGCAGGACGATGTGCTGCTTGGACGCGAGGGCGAGCATCAAGCAGGCCACGGCGAGGCGCGGGCGTCCTTGTTCGGCGGCGAGCACCATCCCGGCCAGCAGCACCACGAGCAGCGGCTCCGTCCAGGACAGCTGATCGGCGTACGTCACCTTGGGGTGCAGCGCGACGAGCAGCGCCAGCAGCGCCGGAATGTAGCGGGTGCCGGGACGCGTGATCCCACCTGCCATACGGCGCGAGAGGGCGGCCGCGCCGGCAAGCGCGGCAACGAGCCCGTAGCGAATGTCGCCGAAGATGATCCGGAACGGCAGCAGCAGCACGGAGGTCCAGGGCAGGTACGGGTAGACGTCGAACAGGCCGTGCGAGTAGTAGCTGGCGCGGGTGGCGGCCCACTGCTGGCGGTACATGTCGTCGCCGGAGAGCAGCCCTCTGGTGCTCCCCTGCAGCAGGAAGAAGACGTCGATGTGTGGCTGGGGCGCCGCTGCGATCATGGTCACGCCGGCCGCCGACATCAGGCCGAGTGCGGTCCAGAACGGCCAGCGGCGATCTTTCAGGGCGTCAAGCTTGCCGACCGCCGGCAGCACCGTCGCCGCGGCGAGCAGCCCGCCCGCTGCTGCCAGCACCTGCGAGGCGGTCCAGCCGGCGCCGTGAGCGAAGTAGCGCGGGTGCCAGATGAGGGGCGCAGCGCCGACCGTCAGCGCGGCGGCGGCAAGGGTGACGCGACCCGTCCACGCCGGCGCGACAGGGAACCGGGGCCGGATCCCGGAGCGGCTCCCGGCGCCCAGCACCCCGGCTCCGACCAGCCCCGTGCCGATCACCACGAGAGCGAGCGACGGGAGCGCGTAACGCCCGTCGTGGGTCCCGATTCCCAGCGCCACCGCGACCCAGCCGGCCAGCAGCAGGGCGTTCGGCCAGTCGGTGATCATGATCATGTGGCCGGGCGCGTCGGACGAAGAGGTGGCCCGCATGTCGGGCACAATGCTAACTGGCGACGGCCTGCGGCTTGCCCGAGTACTTGCCCCGGACTTGTCACGGACGTGGCCGAGGGGTAGGTCCTCGCGCAGCGACGAGCCGTCGCCCGCGGTCCGTCAGGGGTCGGGGCGCGGGACGGAAAGGGAAGGTCGTAGTCGAATCGTGGCCGACAAGCCGCAGGTAGTCGTGATCGGAGCCGGCCCGGCGGGCCTCACCGCTGCGTACGAGCTGGTCAAGCGAGAGGTGCCGGTCACGGTCGTCGAGGCCGACGCGATGGTCGGCGGGATCAGCCGGACCGTCGAGCGCGACGGCTGGCGCTTCGACATCGGCGGCCACCGGTTCTTCACCAAGGTGAAGCCGGTCGACGACCTCTGGTTCGAGATCCTCGGCGCCGACGAGTTCCTCCGACGCGCCCCCGCATGAGCCGCATCTACTACCGCGGCAAGCTCTACGACTACCCGATCAAGCCGTCGAACGCGCTGCGCAACCTCGGGCCGGTCGAGGCGCTCCGCTGCGTGCTCTCGTACCTGCTGGGCCCGGGTGCGCCCGCCGAAGGACCAGACGACGCTCGAGGGCTACATCGTCGCCCACTACGGCCGGCGGCTCTACAACCACTTCTTCAAGACCTACAACGAGAAGGTCTGGGGCGTCCCGGCGTCGCGAGATGCCCGCCGACTTCGGGGCGCAGCGCATCAAGGGCATGTCGCTGTTCGCCGCGGTCGTGGGAACCTGTCCGGGCCAAGATCGCCGGCAGCCGCAACAAGTCGAAGCAGGTCACCAGCCTGATCGAGGAGTTCAACTACCCGAAGTACGGCCCCGGCCAGATGTGGGAGACGTGCAGCCGAGCTGGTCAGCCGACGCAGGGCACCGAAGGTGCGTGTTCGGCGCGCAGGGTCACCAAGATCGAGCACGCCGACGGTGGCTACGCTGCGCGGTCACGGCCACGAGCCGACGGCGTGCACCGAGCACGCTACGAGTGCACCGACGTCATCTCGTCGATGCCGTTCGGCGCAGCTGCTCGGAGGCGATGGACCCGCCGGTCGCCCGCGGAGGTCACTCGCCGGCGGCCGACGCGCTGACGCTACCGCGACTTCATGACCGTGGCGCTCGTCGTGCCCGAGAAGTACGGCTTCCCCGACAACTGGATCTACATCCACGACCCCGAGGTCGAGGTCGGCCGCATCCAGAACTTCGGCTCGTGGTCGCCGTACCTGGTGAAGGACGGTCGCACCTGCCTCGGCCTCGAGTTCTTCGTGCAGCGAGGGCGACGAGATGTGGACCGAAGTCCGACGAGGACCTCATCGAGCAGGCCAAGCGCGAGCTCGAACACCTCGGGCTGGTCGACGCGGCGCAGGTCGAGGCGGCTACGTGGTGCGGATGCCGAAGGCGTACCCGTTCTACGACGGGAGTACAAGAGCAACGTCGACGTGCTGCGCGGCTGGATCGCCGAGAACACGCCCAACGTGTACCCGGTCGGCCGCAACGGCATGCACCGCTACAACAACCAGGACCACTCCATGTACACCGCGATGCTCAGCGTGGAGAACATCTTCGGCGCCGACCACGACGTCTGGTCCGTGAACGTCGAGGAGGAGTACCACGAGGAGGTCTCACCCGGCGCGCAGGGCATTCAGCGTGCCTGACACGCGCGTCAGAGATCTGCACGGCAGACTGCCCCTGTGACCGACGTCGCGCTGCGCCCGCCGAAGGGGGCCGACGAGCCTCCTCCCCCGGTCCCGCCGGTGTTGTCCCGACGTGACCGGCTGGCCTGGGGCGTGTTCTGGGTCGCGATCGCCGCCTGCGTCGTCTACTGCATCCTCGTGCGCCTGTGGGGGCCGCGCGGGCTGTGGCTGGACGAGTCGCAGAGCGTCGCGATCGCCCGGCTGCCGCTGTCAGGTCACGGCACCACGCTGATCCAGGGCCTCAAGCAGGACGGCTCGCCGCCGCTGTACTACCTGCTGCTGCACTGGTGGATCGAGGTGTTCGGCAACGGCGACCGGACGGTGCGGGCGCTCTCGTTCGTGCTGAACATGCTGTGCATTCCCCCGCTGCTGATACTCGGTCGCCGGGTCATCGGCCGGCGCGCCGCCTGGGTCGCGGTGCTCGCGTTCATCACCTCGCCGTTCGCCGCGTACTACGCCAGCGAGACGCGGATGTACAGCCTGCTCGTCCTGCTGGCGCTGCTCGGGGCGCTCGCCCTGGAGCGCACGCTGCGCGCGCCGACCTGGTGGAGCGTCGTCGGGATCTCCCTGGCGTCCGTCGCCGTCGCCATGACGCACTACTGGTCGCTCTACTCGCTGGTGACGATCGCGGTCTTCCTGCTCATCGGAGCCTTCCGGGGAAGTCCGGTGCACCGGCGCGGGTGCCGGCTCTCGATCGTCGGCCTGATCGGCTCAGCCGTGCTGTTCATCCCGTGGCTCCCGACGTTCCTGTACCAGTCCAAGCACACCGGCACCCCGTGGGGGCAGCCGGCGAGCTACGCCGCTGTCGTGCACGCGTTCGGGCAGTGGGCGGGCGGTCAGCTGACGGCGGGTCGCGCGCTGCTGGTCGTCGTCTGCGCGCTGCTGGCGATGGCCGTTTTCGGCTACCCGGCCGGCCCGCGGCAGGTGCTCATCGATCTGAAGGGCCACGAGCCGGGGCGGCTGCTCCTGCTGCTGTCTTTGACCACGCTGGTGCTGGCCGTCACGGTCGGCAAGGTGGTCGGCAATGCCTGGGCCGACCGGTACACCGCCATCGCGTTCATCCCGTTCATCCTGTGCCTCGCGCTGGGACCCGAACGGCTTGCCGACCGGCGGCTCTGGGCCGGCTCGATCGGGCTGATGGCGCTGTTCGGCTCCTTCGCTGCCGGCCCGGTCGTCACGGCGCAGCGCACCCAGGCAGTGCAGGTCGCGCGGATCCTGTCCAAGCAGGCGGTGCCCGGCGACGTGGTGCTGTACTGCCCCGACCAGCTCGGCCCGGCCATCGCCCGCGAGATCAATGCCGGACGCGGGGGCTCGGGCTTGAAGAACTACACGATTCCCACCTTCGCGCCCCCCGACCGGGTCGACTGGGTGGACTACAAGGCGCGCAACACGGCCGCCGACCACCACGTGCCTCAGCTGGTGCAGCGTGCTCTCGCGGCGGCGGGTAAGCACCGGATCTGGCTGGTGTACTCGTCGGAGTACCTGACTTACCAGAACCTGTGTCCGGATCTGCGGCTGGCGCTCGCCCAGCAGCGCTCGCTGTTCATCTGGGCGGCGCCGAGCCTGGACTCGTACGAGCACGAGGAGCTGGACAGCTTCACCGCCAAGCGCCCGTGACCACGCTGACCGCCGCACCCCGTGCGCGCCTGCGCAGGTGGTTCGGGGATGACGGAGCCGACGCGGTCGGCTCGTGGTTGACGGCGCGCGTGCTCGTGGTCGCAGCTTTGGGTTTGGCGGCGGCGATCGCGTCGAAAGTCAACGAGATCTCGCCGGGCACCCACCTCCAGCGGGTCGGCCTGCTGGGGTGGGACGCGCACTTCTACAGCGACATCGCCCGCGTCGGCTACGGCGGGGTGTCTCCGGAGACCCGGCGCTTCTTCCCCCTGCTGCCGGCGCTGACCTGGCTCTTCGGCCTCGGCCACGCGACCGGCGTCATCCTGCTGGTGCTGGTGAACGTGCTGGCGTTCGGCTACGGGGTCGCGCTGATCAAGCTCGCGCGCTTCGAGGGAATGTCGCAGGAGACCGCCCGCAGGGCCGTCTGGCTGCTCGCGCTCGCGCCGCCCGCGTTCGTGATGGTGATGGGCTACACCGAGGCACTGGCCGGGCTGCTGGCGGTGATCACGTTCTACGGCCTGCGCAGCGGACGGTGGTGGCTGGCGGCGGGGGCCGGCCTGCTGTCGGGGCTGTGCCGGCCGCCGGGCGTCTTCCTGATGGCACCCGCGGCGATCGAGGTGTGGCGGTCCCGGCACCTCGCGCAGTCGTGGCTGGCTCGGATCAGCGCAGTCCTCGCGCCGGGGGTCGGGGCGATCGCGTATCTGGCGTACGTCGGGATCCGGTTCGGCGATCCGTTGCAGCCGCTGACCGTCCAGCAGCATGCCCAGTTGCACGGCCCGCTGATCAGCCCCATCACCCTCATCCATCGGGCGATCTCGGGCGCGGGAAGCCATCGGCTCGGCACGGCGCTGCACGTGCCGTGGTTGCTGCTCTTTGTGCTGCTGCTGATCGTGATGGCGCGCCGGATGCCGGCGTCGTACACGGTCTGGAGCGCGCTGGCGCTGCTGTCGACGTTGGCCGGCAGCAACCTCGCTTCCGTCGAGCGTTACTGCTGGAGCGCCTTCCCGTTCGTGCTGGTAGCGGCCTCGATGCTGGGGTCGCGGCCGGTGTGGCGCGGGGTGTTCGCGGTGTCGTCGGCGTTGCTGATCGTGTACGCGTCGTTCGCATTCCTGCAGTTCTTCGTGCCCTAGCCGGCGCTTGGGCGCTGGTTCGTCATCAGACCGCTTCAGCCCTTGGCGAGCTGGCTGCCCACGGTCAGTAGCCAGAGGACGAGCACCGGCGCCGCCACGTAAACCGCGTAACGCGCCCGGTTTCCGAGCATCACGAGGATCGAGAGCAGGTAACCCTCGGTCCCGGCGCGCATGAACGCCGTCGCGCCGCTCCACAGGAAGGCGTTCAGCGTGAGGACGACGACGACCGCCGGGATCCAGGCGACGCGTTCGACCAGCGGGATCGTGGTCCCCCGCATGGCGAGCGCCCCGCCGGCGATGACCCCGAGCAGGATCACCATCGACAGCAGCCGGAATGCGGCCGCGCCCCCGTGGGGTGGCAGGTCCTTGCCCAGCTCGTGAGCGAGGCCGACGAGCGGGCCCGACAGGTTGTTCTTGCGTGACTGGGCGAACGGCCAGGCGTGGAAGCGCACGCGTTGCAGCACTTGCCAGCCGGCGAAGACCAGCAGGCCCGCCACGCCGGCAAGCAGCGGACCGGTTCCGTCCCGGCGGCGGCGCACCAGCAGGAACGCGCCCCCGGCGGCCAGCCCGGCCGGGATCGCGACGGTCGTGTCGCGGGCCAGCACGGCCGAGGAGAGCAGCACTGCCGCGAGCAGCCAGCGTTGCCGGCGACCGGCGTACAGCCCGGCGAGCGCCAGAGCACCGGCGAGCAGCTCGGACGTGTCGAGGGTGAGGGTGTACGCGTAGCCCGGGTAGAGCGCGAGCAGCAGCCCCCACATCGCGTGCCGGCCGCTACTGCGGGCCAGTGCCCCGGCGGCGGCGCCCAGGGCGATGGCGGAGGCGAGGTTGATGGCCAGCAGCGCCCACGGGACACCTGAGGGTCGGCCACCAGAGAGCAGCCAGGCGAGCCCGCCGGAGAGCCAGCGCGCATTGCGCAGAGCTGCCAGATCGAACGTGACGCCGGAGACCGTCTTCGCGGTGCTGAACGGTGAGACGCCGAGCCGGTAGAAGAACTGGCCGTCGTAGGCCTGGTCGGCGGGGCGTACGGCGAGCGAATGCGGAGCGGTCGCGGCGCTCGTCCAGGGCGGGCCGGCGTGGACGATGCGGGAGGCGTTGCCATGGTCGCGGATCAGCAGCGCCGCGAGGACGAGGAGCGCGAGAATGCCGGTGACCAGGGCGGTGAAGGCGGGCCGGTTGGCGGCGGCGACCCATCGGCGCTGCAGGCTCACCACGCGTTGCAGGCTATCGGCGGCGTGGTCAGCTCCCGGGTAGCGGCGCGTGGCGCGGCGCCGTGCCTTACGGTGACCCGATGGGCTTTGAGGCGCCGCAGCAGCGCCGGGGTGGGTTGCAGTACGAGCGGCTCTACCTTCCGCCGGGCACCAGCCGCCGCACCGCGCAGACCGTGCTGACGCTGCACGCGGAGTTCGGGGAGTGGGAGCTCGATCGGCTGCGGCTCTATCCGGACGGGTCGCGCCGCGTGGTGCTGCGCCGCAAGGCTCGACCCGGTCTGCCGTCGGTGCTGCCCAGCTGACGTCAGAGGAAGTGCAGGAAGCCCAGCAGTTGCAGGCCTACCGGCACGCCCAGCGCCGTGAGCGAGAGGATCACCAGCAGCCGGGCACGGGCGCGGCGCTGCCCGTGGCCGGTGATCGCTGCATCCGACAGGTCGCGGAACCCCTGGATGTAGCCCTCGACGGTGTACGGGCTGGCGCGTGGGCGGATCGGTTCGCGGTGTTCGACCATGGCCGACGGGTCAGATCGGGCCGGATCGATGTCTTCGAGACGCCGGCGGTACTGGTTGGTCTCGCTGTCCTCGGCGGGCGCGTTGTCGGGATGCCATGTCGGGTCCGCCGGGACGGCGCGGGATGCCGAAGCTGCTCGGACCCTGCCCGTCGCCTGCCATGGCCTCGCCTTTCAGCAACCGTCGATGAACCGGTCGAGCACCCGTACGCCGAATTGCAGCCCGCTCACCGGGACCCGCTCGTCGACCCCGTGGAACATCGCCGTGAAGTCGAGCTCCGCGCGGCAGCCGAAGCGGGGCGAAGCCGAAGCAGCGGATGCCGAGGCGGGCGAACGCCTTGGCGTCAGTGCCCGCCGAGAGCATGTACGGCACCGGCCGGGCGCCGCGGTCCTCGGCTTTCAGCGCGGCGCTCATCGCGTCGACCAGTTCGCCGTCGAAGCTGGTCTCGACGCCGTGGTCGAAGTTGATCCACTCGCGTTTGACGTCGGGGCCGAGGACGGCGTCCAGCGTCGCCTCGAAGTCGGCTTCTCGCGCCGGGCAGGAAGCGCCCGTCGACGTCGGCGCTGGCGGTCGCGGGAATGACGTTGACCTTGTAGCCGGCCTCGAGCATGGCTGGGATTGGCGGTGTTGCGCAGGGTCGCGCCGACCAGCCGGGCCAGCCGCCGAGCTGCGCGACCACGGCTTCGGGGTTCTCGAGGTCGAGCGGCACGCCGAGCGCGTCGCTCAGCTCCTCCAGGAAGGTGCGAACGGTGGGCGTCAGCTGGACCGGGGAACGTGTGGCGTCCGAGCCGGGCGACCGCTTCGCAGAGTGCCGTCACCGCGTTGTCATGGGCGACCATCGAGCCGTGGCCGGCGCGTCCGGCGACGGTCAGCCGCATCCAGGCCGATGCCCTTCTCCGCCGTCTGGATGCAGTAGAGCCGCAGGTCATCGCTGATTTCGTGAGGAGAACCCGCCGACCTCGCCGATCGCCTCGGTGCAGCCCTCGAACAGGTCGCGGATGGTTCTCGACCAGCCAGCGGGCGCCGTACACGCCGCCGGCCTCCTCGTCGGCGAGGAACGCCAGAACGATGTCGCGCGGAGGCTTGCGGCCGGTGCGCAGCCGCTCGCGGACCACCGCGAGCATCATGGCGTCCATGTCCTTCATGTCGACGGCGCCGCGGCCCCAGATGCAGCCGTCGTCGGAGATCTCGCCGGAGAAGGGGTGCACGGCCCAGTCGGCAGCGTCTGCGGGAACGACGTCGAGGTGACCGTGGATCAGCAGCGCCCCGCGGCTCGGGTCTTCCCCTTCGATGCGGGCGACCAGGGACGTGCGTCCCGGCTTGGACTCGAGGATGGTCGGCTCGATCCCGACCTCGGCCAGCTTGCCGGCGACGTACTCAGCGGCGTCGCGTTCCCTGGCCCTCTCCCCCGCCGTGGTTGACCGTCTCGAAGCGCAGCAGATCGCTGCACAGCTCGGCAACTTCCGCCTCGGCGCCCGCCACCCGTTCATTGTGACCGCTCCTGGGCAAATGTGCGCCGTCTGTGGAGAACGCGCCGGTCTCGAGCACGCCGAAATGGTGCTTGGGACGGCGCCTGGACAGCCGTTTCGGCGTGCTCGAGGTGACGCGCGCCTCGGCCTCGGGCTGCCGACCAGGGTCAGGATTGGTATGGTGTCCTGCGCGGCGACGGCCCTTCGGGGTGGTCGCTGCGACCCAGGTCCGGGTGGCGGAATTGGCAGACGCGCTAGCTTGAGGTGCTAGTTCCCTTTACGGGGAATGGGGGTTCAAGTCCCCCCTCGGACACAAGATCATTATCTACTTTCAGCAGGTCAGCGGACTAGAGGAGCTTCCGCCAACCGTGTTAATTGGTCGCATGGTCACGAACCGGTCACTGCGCCCGGAGACGACCTTCGAGGGTCGGGCAACGGGTAGCCATTCCGGGCAATGCTGTCCGACCGGTCCTTCTGTTCTGGCATCGGGCGGCCGGCGCACGGCGGCACATCCCGAGTCCGCGGCTCACCAGGGGCAGGCCCAGCTACCACATTCGCCTGGGACCGTGGTGCACCGCACGATTGGCAGGGAGATGTGAAGATCACGCATGGACAACAATCTGGATTATGCGTGGGAGAAATTCGTCGCGGCCGCGAACACCCTGGCCGCTGGCACCGGCTCGCTACGTGAACGGCTGGTCGATGCCTACAGAGGCCAAGCGTTCCGCGCCGACGGGTTCACCCCTCCGTTGGAGGATCAGGGGCTGCGAGACCGGATGCTCGTGCTGCATCAGGAGATGACCCACGGGGATCCAGTCGCCGATGAAGGGACAATCGCAGCCTCCATCAACGCGATGACCGAGGAACAACTGCAGCATGAAGCTGACGAGATTTTCAGCATCGCAATCGCGCTGACAAGACATCTGGGTGCGCAAGATGGCGCCAGCTGATCGACTCCCAGTGAACGCCCGCGGTTAGAAAGCATTCGTACGTCTCTCCAGGGACTCGCTGGTCACGACTTTGGTCACGCCGCGAGAGTTCTTGGTAGCCATAGGCGGCCATGCCCGGCGTGTGACGTCTCGTGACCACGCAGGTCAGAGCACTCGACTGCTCTGAGCGAGCTTGAGTGCATCCGGCGGCCTGCGAGTTCAAGTCCCCCCTCGGACACCGCAAATGAGCTGCACGTTCAGCGAGACCTGGGGGCAGAACCCCTGGGATCCTGGGGCAGCGGGTCTCCAGCATGCAGCCCGCCGGATCGGACGGGCACCATGGCATGGGTCGAGCAAAGCGGCACCCGAAACCCCCACTGGCGCGTCGTCTGGCGCGAGGGGGCCGCTCGCGAGACGGAGAAGTTCCCGACCCCCGAGCAGGCCGAGCGCTACCGCCAGCTCGTCGCCGCCAACGGCGACCGCCGGATCCAGCTGCCGCTCCCCGAAGCCGACACTGCGCTCGTGGTCCCCACCACGCCGGTTGCCACCGCCACCGGCTACAGCTTCGCGGACTGGGCGCGGTTCTGGATCGACTCCTACTCCGGCCCCCGTGAGCCGACCCTGGCGAAGTACGGCTCCGTCATCGAACGCGACCTCATTCCCGCCTTCGCCGCGCTGGACGTGGCGGCGATCAGCAAGCAGCACGACAGCCTCTGGGCGCGGGCCCAGCAGGTCGCCGGGGCCTCGCCGAAGACGATCCGTAACAAGCACGGGCTGCTCTATCAGATCCTGCAGGCGGCGGTCGACTTCGAACCGGTGCGCTGCGCTCCCGCAACCCGATCACCGCTCGGATGCCCGAAGTCATCGCCATCGAGCAGCGGTTTCTCACGCGCGCGGAGTTCGAACGGCTGGAGGCGGCGATGCACCCGCACTTCCAGCCCTTCGTGCGCTTCCTGGTCGGCGCCGGCGTCCGCTACGGCGAAGCCCGCCGGGCTGCTCGTGGGCCGGGTCCGGCTGCTCGATGACCCACCGGCGGTCGATATCTGTCAGTCCTGGCAGAAGCAGGTCGACAACACCTGGGCACTGTCGCCGCTGAAGACCAAGTCTTCCCGGCGCTCCATCAGCCTCTCCCCCACCCAGGTTCACGATCTGATCTCGCTCGCCGCGCCGCACCTGGAGGCCACCGACTTCGTCTTCCGCACTGTCAACGGCAAGCCGCTGCACCACGGCTACTTCTGGACCGGCTACTGGACCCCGGCGGTACGCAAGGCCGGGCTGGAGGGGCTACGCGTTCACGACCTGCGCCACACCCACGTCGACTGGCTGATCGCCGCCAACACCCCGCTCCCAGTCATCATGCGCAGGCTCGGCCACTCATCCATCACCACCACCATCGACCGCTACGGCCACCTGCTGCCCGAACTGGACGCCAGCGCCGCCGACGCCATGCAAACCGCCCTCGCCCGGCCCTAGCCACCCCGATCATGACCATCGCGCCGACCGAGCCCACCGGCACTCAGCAAGATTGGCGGGCGTTCAGCGAGACGCCAATCGTCCGTCCGCCTGACGATGATCCTGTGCTACTTGCCGTCGATTCCACCCCCCAAACCGCCACCGACCGAGACCCGGTCCCAATCAGCCACGTTGCCGAGTTGGAGCTGTTCACCCGCGCGGAAGTCGCCGCGCTGCTCAAGATCAAGCCGTCCTGGCTGCGCGACAACCAGACCAAGCTCGGACTCCCCCACACCTGCGTCGGACGCCAGGTCCGCTACACCAAGGCCGACATCGCAGCCATCGCCGCGATGGGCCGTGTCACGCCGGTGCGCGGCCCATGACGGCCCCGACCGTGACGCCGATGGAACTCACGCCCATCTCGAAGCGTCGTCGATCGACGGGCTAACATCGGTTCCCCGGCGACCCTCGTGATCACGTCCGATGGAAGCCAGCACCGCAGGTGAAGCACTCGACCTAGGGCTTCATGGCCAAGGTCGCCACTTCCAAGAGGACTATCCGCGGCCCCCAGACCGGCGATGGTCGACGGTAAGAGCTATGGCTCCGAGTAGGAGGGCAATCCCAGTCACAGTGACGAGGCCAGCTGCCTCGGAGTGCTTGGCCCCGGCGATGAGGGCTGCGATCCCGGTAGCTGAAAAGCCGATCCCGAACACGAGAAGGAGCGCCACATAGGCGACGGTTGCCGCTGCGGTGCGCGACGGCGATGCGAGTTTCGTCTCGTGGATACGCGGACGAGTCGACGAGCCCGCGGTCGGGTTCGCCGAGTGCGCACTCAGAATGGTCCGACGTGCACTTTCGTTCTCTGGGGAGGTGGCACCGTCCAACGCAAATGTGAACGCGGCGATGTGATGACGCTCGGCGTACTCAAGCGCCTGCGGGCTGTAGCCCGACCAGGCGAAGAAGAACAGGTTCCGCGTGTCCCCTCGTCCGGCAGCGCCCACTAGCTGCTGCACATCAGGGCGACTGACTTTCTCCAATCGCCGCGCCTTGACCTGTGCCACAGCACCGGCAGCCACAACATCAATGCCCTCGTCGGCACCTGCCGGTGTAAGCCGGGCATCTGGGTAGCCGAAGTACCGCAGCCACGCGACCGCGTTGAGTTCCGCGTCTTGCCATGAGGCAATCCGCTGCGGGGGTGGTGGCCCGACTCGACCGGCGTCATTCATCGCCCGTCATCCTTCACCATCCAGCAAGGTGTCGCGACCGCCCCCGCAGAGAGCAAGGCGGCCCAGTGACTTCGGTCCCGAGGAGCAAAATGCCGCTGCCTCTGCGGCAGACGTTGTGAGAGAGGACGATCGCTTGCGCACGCTGATCAATAGCGAGATGCCATGGGATCGCCCATCATGGGGATCACTGCTCACGTCGCCGCGACCATGAGAGCCGCGAGGCAGACGCAGCCACGAGTCGAGCACTCTCAACAGTCAGCTGTGTTCCGCCCGAGATGAAATAGCCTGCCGCCCATGGACGGCTTCGGAGACAAGGTCGGGTTCGTCTGGTCGGTCGCTGACCTGCTGCGCGGGGATTACAAGGCGCGCCTGAATGCGGCTAGCGCCGTGGCTGTCGCGGCGATGGGCGATATGGTCGGTTTCGCTGCGTCACGCGCTGTTGGCTGCCAGACTGCGCCTGTCACGGGGGGCGCACATGGCTGACAGTCCGGTTATCGCGGTCGTTGATGGTCCCGAGCACGTGCCGGTGGTGTGGTGGGTAAGTGCGGGACCAGGTTCGGGGATCTCCCGCCTCTGTGGAGCCTGGGTTCTGGACACGGACGCCCAGAGGCAACACCTGCGGATTCTGACTAATGGATTCATCACCCTTCCCACAGCGGACGGTTTGCGTGTCCTGCGTGAGCAGGCGCTCGCTCCAGATCGTGTGCTCGACCCGGCCGCGACGCTGGCGGCAGTTACGGACGTACGCGACGAACTCCAGGACGTCTACGAGCACACGATCACGACGGCACGAAGTGGCCGGACGCTGGTTCCGCCCAGCTGGCCGCGACTGCCCGAGCCGCTCGACCTGGACTATGTGCCACGTCCGGCAGGTGACCCTCGGGCCAGCCGGGCCTTCGGTATTGCGCAGTGGCTGATGTACCTAGCCGACGCGTGGGCCGACGTCGAAGAGCAGAGACTTAGCCGCAGGTACCTCCACGCGATTGGGGGTGACGTCTCACGGAACCTTCCTCTGGTCTACAGCGCGCCCCTGCCGACGCCCGCGTGAGCGAGTTCCCGGCGTCGCATGATGGCCAACTCGCCCCCGCGCCCAATGGCATGTCGTCGCTGGACTTCGTGGCTTTCGACGTCGAGACCGCAAACCATCATCGGGGATCTGTCTGTGCGATCGGTGCTGCCGTGGTCCGTGCAGGTGCGGTGGTTTCCACGCATGGGTGGTTGACCCGACCGCCGGAAGAGCTGAACTTCTTCGAAGGCTTCAACGTGTCATTGCACGGCATCACGAAGGAGCGAGTCGCCGACGAGCCCACGTTCGCCCAGCGGCTCGATCAGCTGCTTGGGCTCGCCGGTGGACTGCCGTTGGTAGCACACAACGCCTCCTTCGACATGGGTGCGGTACGGGCGGGCTGCCTGGTTGAGGGCCTGCCCTGGCCAACCGTGGACTACGCCTGCTCACTGGTGATGGCAAGGCGAGCGCTCAATCTCATCTCCTACCGACTGCCGCTCGTGGCCGAGGAGTGCGGTGTGCGTCTCACCGCGCACCACGACGCATCCGCCGATGCCACAGCCTGTGCTGAGATAGTGCTCAACATCGCGCACCGCCGCGGGGCCCCCAGGCTCGACGCCCTCCTCGCGGATCTGCAGTTGTTCATGGGGCATCTCTCTCCTCTGCTTTGGCAGGGATGCCACGTTCACTGGTCCTATCCGAAGCCGCCTGACGTGTCCGAAGACGCCGACCCGGCCCATCCGTTGTACGGCCAGGTCATCGCCTTTACCGGGGCGCTGAGTATCCGCAGGCAAGACGCCTGGGCTGCCGTCGCCGCCTGCGGTGCCATCGTGGAAAAGGGTGTCAACAAGAGAACCAACATGCTCGTCATCGGAGACGGATTCAGCGGCGACGACCCAGCCGACTTTTACACTGGCAAAGCAGCAAAGGCAGTTCGCTGGCGCGCCAAGGGTCACGATATCGAGGTTCTCACGGAAGCAGATCTCATCCAGATGCTCAACGAGACACGGCTCTCTGGTTCGCGCGATCCGGTGCCGATCTGAAGGTGCATCAGGTGAGAAGCCATCTAAGCGCGTGCCAAGTAGTGCAGCCTCTCTGACACGGCGAAATGCTTGACCTTTCGGCAGATCCTTCTTGGGCAGGCGCGCGTGAAGGTGCCAGTAGCTGACGGCGACGTTGGAACCAGCGACGGAGGGCGAAGCCCGAAGGAGCTGGCAATTGGAAGTATCCGGAGGCTGCAGGCTCGAACGCTGCGCTAGTCTGTCGCTCCCGACGAGGTGCACAAGGAACATCGCTGATGGACAGGCGACAAGCGCATGAGCAGTACAAGCAGGACGTCAATGCCCTCCTGAACGAGGTCCTGCCCATGGTCACAGACACATTCGACAGTTACCGGCTCGAGTACGACCGGCAAGAGGCCGAAGGTGCGGACCCCGAAAGCCTGCGCGCGCTGGCACAGGTCACCACTGGTGCCGCCGTAGCCGTCCATGACACTGAAGTCCAATACGCCGAGACGTTCATTAACTTGCTTGCATCCCGCTCCAGGTTTGGCCAGCAGGCGCGTGCGCAACAGGCGCAGGCTCAAATGCGGCCCCGCCTTGAGCGCAGTAAGGCAGCAGTCGAGACATGGCAAAAGCGCCTCGATGAACTCGGCGGATATAGGCAGGCCACGTAGCCAGCGAGCTACTGACTAGCTGCGGAGCATGGGACGTCGATAGGTCGACGGCGGTCGGCACACTTCCCACGTGGACTACCACGATGTGCTATCTCGGTATCAAGTTGTAGTGGATCGCGTATGACTGCAGCTTTCCCATGACGTAGGAGGCCATGGCCGCCGCAGTTAGATGAGCCGGACTCAGATGATGGAACTCGAGATAGATGTCGCCGTCTTCAAAGGGAACCACGGCATCCGCAAAAGCGTTGGCTCCTCCAAGGTCAAGCTCGAACTGTGCCAGTGAACCCTTGAACTCAGGAACGTTCCTCTCGACAAGTGCGCTGAGAGCCTGGTTGATCGCCTTGTGCCGAGTCGAGGACAACCTCTGGATTGCCTCGTACGCAGTGACTGTGGTGTCTGCAGTGCGCCCCTTTGCTGACGACGTCATCTCGAAGCTGGTATTGCCAGTTAGGTACTTGTACAGGTCGGTGCTTTGGAACGTGCGATCGGCGTTGCCTGGACTTCGCTGCATGCCCGCGTCCCTAGCGACGGACTGCAAGTGCTCGTCCCCAAACTCTCTTACCGCGTAGGCGACGGAACTAGGCGACATCGTCGTCAGCCGCGCCTGAAATAGGGAGATGACGTAAGCCAGATGATGCTCCGGCGTTGCGAGGCGCGCCTTCCAGTACTTGCCAGCAACGGACCGCGGCGAGTACGAGAGCAGCTCCTCCGCCTTGAGTAGCAGCGAGCCCGCTCGTCGCAGACGGTTAGCTTCTGACACGACGTCGGGGCCTGATGAGACGACGAAGATGAGAGGCGGCAATGAGCTCTGCAGTTGCACTTCGTCGACGCGGTCAACGATGGCATCTCTGACCTTCTCCAGGAAGCCGCCCACCGATTCGGCCTTCTCGACATAGGACATGACCGAGCGCTCATCGAGTGCCAAGTCCTCGAAGCGTTGATCAAACTGACCCAGCAGCCGCTCAAGGATGGTGAACCATTCGGCCTTCTCCGGCCCTTCAATACGCACCTCGCCATTGGCGGGGACTAGAGAGCGACCCCCAATCCTGTTGGCAATCTCCGAGAGTTGCGCCCGCCATTCGTCACTAGTCGTCGGCCAGAGGGCTATGAGGTCCGGCCTTCCTCGCAGAAGGCTGTTCAGGTCCGACATCATTTGCCCAAGGCCAACCACGTCATCTGTGGCTTCCCTGCCGTCGAACAGGACCGGGATCGCCTTTCCGGTCTGTTGGGGCAGGTTGTCCCTCAACCACTGGCTAACTCCCCGCAGGGTCACGGTATGCGGCACTAGCAGGACCGGGTCGAACGTGTCGGCCATGAGAGCCGCGGCTGAGTAGACCGCCGTCGTCTTTCCCGCACCAGTCGGCGCATACAGGAAGGCAAGGACTCCGCCCTGCTGCGTGTCTGCCGTCCGACGAAGGCGGTCGATGGACTGCAGGTCCGCTTCAACGCCCACGATGAGGGGCGTCGGGTTGAGGTTCGGATTGTTGAGTACGTGCTCGAAGCGCGTCGGGATACGAATGGGCAACGTCTACCCCCAGGTCGGCACGTTCGAGCCTGGAGCGTACAGAAGCCGAGGTCAGTGTCTCGAATACGGCTCCATCGGGAGCGGCAGAGACACCGACTTCAGGTTATGGCCATGAACGTGAGATCAGCCGACCGACCTTCTCGCTCTCCTCGTCCACCATCTTGCGCAGCCAGTGGGTCTCGCCGAGGTCGAACAGCCCGACCACGGCGGCGGCGATCAAGTGGCCGACACCGCTTGCGAGCAAGCGTCAACCGACGGCGATACTCGAACGATGACCTTCCGCTTCCCTGCTGGGCTTGAGCCCGTTACGACTACGCTGCTTGAACTCGACAAAGGCCCAGTTGAGGTGCCGACAGCGCGTGTGACGTTCGAGCGAGGACGTCAGGACATGCTCATCGACACCTTCGGCGGGAAGGGCGTCGTGATGTACGGCGGCGAGCCCATGTTCGCCGAGATGGCGCTACGTCACATGTGCGTCGACGCTGGCTGGCAAGCTCGTTGGCTATCCACTTATGGCGGATCGAAGATGCGACCCAAGCTCTACGCCGAGTGGGACCCGAGGCTGCATCGCCGAGATCAGAAGAGCGGTTGGTTCGAGGAGGGGTCGTCGGTACTTGCACGGCTTGATGTCATCGCTCGTGAGCGTGGCAAGTACGCCGGTTGCCCCGATGTCATCGCCTGGAGCGACGACGAGATCCTGTTCATCGAGAGCAAGCGTCGCGGCAAGGACGCGATCCGGCAGACGCAGAAGGATTGGCTTGCAGCTGCTCTGAGCCTTGGCGTCGCGCTCGATCGCTACCTGCTGGCAGAGTGGACCTTCGCCGCTGACTGAGTGCTCGTTTGTCGAGAACCCTGTGCGATGGGTTGCTCAGATCAGCCGACCGACCTTCTCGCTCTCCTCGTCTACCATCTTGCGCAGCCAGTGGGTCTCGCCGAGGTCGAACAGCCCGACCACGGCGGCGGCGATCAAGTGGCCGACGTGCCAGTCCCCCTCAGGCTCCTGCCACGGAGCTCAGGCACCGCAGTTTGACCCATTTGGTTATACGGGACACAATTATTGTCAGGCGTAGCCAGGCCAGCAGACTGACGGCGAGGGTGACCAGCTGCAGCCAGGCGCTGTTGCGCTGATAGTCCTTGGACGGCAGGCGTTCGGCGCCGCAGGCTTTGGCTTCCTTCATCTTGTCTTCGACGTGAGCCTGGGTGCGGTGGCGGGCATCGAGCCATTGGACCTGTCCAATCTGAGTGCAGGTGGCGAAGGCGCCGTAGCGCCAGTGCGCGTCCTGGCCGAGTTCGGCCTGCTCCCCGGCGGCGCGGGGGGTGCGGCGGGCGATCACCCGTAGATCGGGCGGCCACCCGGCGAGCCGATCGCCGCCGGCACTGTGGCGCAGCAGCCCGGTCAGTTCCACCACCTGCGCCTGGGTGTCCGCGGCGCCGCCGGCACCCAGCCCGGCGGACCAGTCCGCCTCGCGTACGGCGTCGATCGCGGTCTTGGTCCGCGTGTCGACCGGCCAGCCGATCGAGTACTCCACCCGCCGTCCCCGCCGCCCATGCAGCTTGGCGGTGTTCAGCTCGGACAGGTGGTTGACCAGGCCGTGGGAGGCACCGGCGCCGTCCACGGTGACCAGCAGATCAGTCCGCCAAGCCGGGGGCAGCTGGGTGATCGCCGCGTCGGTGACGGCGATGTGGTCGGTGGCGGTGAACGAGCCCGCCGACCCGGGGCGCAGCATCGTCGCCAGCGCGTCGCCGACGTTCGAACACCACGCGGACAGCGGATGGAACCCGAATCTTTTGAAGTTCGGTTCGGCGCCGTCCTTGCCTGTGGCCGCCTGGATCACCGTGGCGTCCAGCCGGATCACCACCACCGCCCGGCGCTGCCCGTCCTCGGTCCCGCCGCGGCGCAACTCGCTGCCCGCGACGCGGACGGCGGGCAGCCCACCATGCCGGTCGATGATCGCCGCCCACGCCTTCGCTCGCACCGTGGCCATCGCCCGGGCCAGGCGCCGGCCCGGTAACCCGTTGCCGCCCAGGCGTTCTGCCAGTTCGTCCAGGCCCCGCAGCACCGTCGTGTCCGACGCCCCGCCGTCCGGGCCGTAGATCTCCTCCTGGCGCATCAACGCCTCGACATCAGTCAACGCCGTGGCCCCGGCGGCCAACGCGCACGCGGTGTCGACCAGCAGCCGGCCCCGATGCCGCAACGGCGTGAACCCGGCCCGGGCCAGCACCCCTGCCAGATCGGCGGTCAACCCCAACCGGTCGGCCAGCAGCCGCGGCAACACCACCCCCGCATGCGCGACCGTCCCAGCCCCGCCGACCTCGACCCGCATCTTGTTCGACCACGCCAGCGCGGGATCAGCCACCGCCACCGCACGCCCGATACGCTGCACCACGAAGGTGCTCCCTTCCAGGACCTGATACTTGTCTCGACAACTCGTATCGTCCCTGGCCAGGAGCACCTTTCTACGTTCAGACACGCCCCAGAACCGCTACCCGATCATCCGGCGTGAATACCCCAGGTATGGGCGTTGACGATGAACGTCGTCGTCCGCCAGCCACTCATTCAGCCGGCAGTGATGCAGGACTGCCGCACTCGCGTCCAATGGCCACCGTTGACCTACAGGTCCTGCCGCTGGACCGGTCTTATGGGGACGAGCTATCACCCAGCTACGGCACGCAGTCCCGGTCGCCGGGCAAGTCACGGCTTCGTCACCCACGGCGACGGTCCCACGCTGCTAGCCGCCAGGCCACGGCCGTGCAATCTGCGGACAACGGTCCTCGGACACCGCAAATGAGCTGCACGTTCAGCGAGACCTGGGGGCGATCCCCAGGAAGCTGGGGGCAGCGGTGGTTGTCGGGTGAATTTGCCAGCGCCGGTCCTCGGTCGGTAAGGCGCTGCAATCAGACGGATGCAATTCCTCCAAGCGCTCACCGTCACTCATACGCCAGCGGGGCCGGGGCCTCCGTGCATGTACAGGGTCTGGCCTGAACAGAAGCTGGAGGCGTCGGAGGCGAAGAACAGGACGCCGTAGCCGATTTCCTCGGGTTCGCCGAGCCGGCCGGAGGCGTTTGTCTTCCCGATTTCTTCGGGATCGAGTCCGTAGCGTTCCGCGTCGTCGAGCAGGGAGGCGGCGCGGACCGCGCCAACCGCGATGCTGTTGACGCGCACGCCCTTGCCAGTCCAGGCGGCGGCCATCGAGCCGGTGAGGTTGTTGACGGCGGCCTTCGCCGCGCCGTAGGGGGCGGCTTGGGGCATCGCTAGCAGGCTCGCGCCCGAGGAGATGTTGACGATCGCGCCTTTTCCTTGCTCGACCATCGGACGGGCAGCGGCGCGGGAGACGAACCAGACGCTGCCGAGGTTGAGCGCGAGGACGTGGTCCCAATCGTCCTCGTCCCATTTCATGATCGATTTCGTCTGTGCGCCGCCGGCATTGTTGACCAGAATGTCGACGCGTCCCATTTCCTGAATGGTGATGTCGACGAGTTGTTGGCACTGTTCTGGGCGGGTGACGTCGGTAGGCACGGCCATGGCTCTTCGGCCGAGAGCGTGGATCTCTGCGGCGGCGGCGTGTAGCGGTTCCTGCCGCCGTGCGGCGAGGACGACGTCGGCTCCGTGCTCGGCGAGCACTAGGGCGGCACCTCGGCCGATGCCGGTCCCCCCGCCGGTGACGATGGCGACCCGCCCTGCGAGGGAGAATCGATCGGTCATCTCACGGCTCCTGTTGCTGAGCGGCGGGCCGCTTGGGCAACGCCTGGATCCCGGGGTTTTCGCTAAGCTCACTCACTATACGGATGTATGGCATCTGCATTGCCATCGCTCTGCAGAGCCGGACGTGAACGGGCCAAGTCTTCGTGAGGAATCGAGGTCGACATGACATCCCCCCGCCGGGTGGGCGCAGAGACGTCGAAGACGAGGGACAGCCTGCTCGACTGCGTCGAGCAGTTGATGATGGACAAGGGTTATGCCGGCGTGACCTATCGGGCGGTGGCGGCGCGGGCAGGTGTGACGCCCGGCCTGGTGCAGTACTACTTCCCGAAACTCGACGACGTGTTCGTCGCGGCGATTCGCCGCCGGTCGGAACAGAATCTCTCGCGCTTGAAGAAGCTGCTGGAACGGCATGCAGACCGTCCGCTTCGAGTCCTTTGGGAGTACAGCCGGGATGAGTCGACCGCGGCTTTGACGACCGAGTTCCTGGCACTCGGCAACCACCGTCCGTCCATTCGCGTTGAGATCGCCGAGTCCACGGAACAAGTCCGCCGGCTGCAACTCGATGCACTCGCGAACTACGTCGGAAGGCATGGTCTCGGCTCCGATGGCCTTTCCCCGGCTGCGCTGCTGTTCTTGGTCACGGGCATCCCGAAGCTGATCCGGCTGGAAGAGGGTGTCGGCGTCTCGTCAACGCACGCCGAAGTCATTCAGGCTCTGGAGCAGTACCTCACCTCACTGGAATCCGCAGTTCCCAAGGCGAACACGAAGGCGACGAGACGGGGTAGCGCCTCGAAACCGCCGGGGGGTCGAAAACCGCCACGCTGACCGACTCGCACACCTTCTGACGGGGTGCTATACAGACGTACAACAGCCAGCGGTCGGAGGTCGGAGTGCGCATCGGGCTGACCGGCGGTGGGGCCACCGTCGACAAGGTGGTCGAGCAGGCCAAGCAGGCAGAGGCGGACGGTTTTCACGCGCTTTGGTATGCGAGTGTCGTGACCGGTGATCCGCTGGTCGCTATGGCGATCGCGGGACGGGAGACGACCTCCATCGAGCTGGGTACAGCGGTGCTGCAGACATATCCGTGTCATCCGCTGCTGCAAGCCAACCGGGCGGCCTCGGTCGTCGCGGCGATGGGACGACCCGGATTCACCCTGGGCATCGGCCCTTCCCACGAGCCCCTGATACGCGGTGTCTACGGCCTGTCCTATGACCATCCGGGACGTAATTCCGCCGAGTACGTGCGCATCCTCACCGGCCTGCTTCGCGGCAACGATGTAGATATCGACGGAGATGACTGGACCGTCCACAGTGCCGGCCGGATGATGCCGCTGGCGCACCCGGTGCCGGTCCTGCTATCAGCGCTGGGTCCACGGTTGCTTCGTGTTGCAGGTGAACTGTGCGACGGAACCGTTCTGTGGATGGCTCCGGTACGTGCCATCGAGACGCACGTCACCCCGAAGATCCACGCCGCCGCAGCGGAGGCCGGGCACGGTACGCCGCGCATCGTCGCCGGGCTACCGATCGCGGTTCACGACGACGAGCAGGAAGCGCGCTCGGCCGCGATGGCGAGTTCCGCCGGGTACGCAGGCATGCCGAACTACCAGCGGATCATGGACATCGGAGGGGCTGCGGGGCCGGCAGACGCCGCCATCGTGGGGACCGAGAAGTCGGTCACGCGCCAGTTGCAGGCCCTGCTGGACGCCGGCGCCACCGACATCTGGGCAGCGGTCTTTCCCGTGGGCTCGGACAAGCCAGAACGCAAAGCCTCGGTGCAGCGCACGACGGCACTCCTTCGGGAGCTGGCCAGCTAGCTCCGAAGTGGTCTCGATTCTGAGCCCGCATAACGCTGTACAGATGTATTGTGCCATACATCTGTACAGCACGCGGAGGTGGGTCAGGCCAGTGGGCGTCAGCGATGTGTATTACGACCCGTACGACCAACAGCTCGACCTGGACCCCTACCCCACCTACCGGCGGCTACGGGATGAGGCGCCGCTGTACTACAACGAGCGCCATGATTTCTGGGCGCTCAGCCGGTTCTCGGACGTGGAAGCGGGAGTGCGCGACTGGAAACGGTTGAGCTCCGCGAGGGGCGACATCCTGGAGGTCGTCAAGGCGGACCCGGTCATGCCACCCGGCGTCTTTATCAACGAAGACCCCCCGCAGCACACAGTCCACCGAGCAATTGTTTCTCGTGCCTTCACCCCGCGGAAGATAAGGGCACTGGAAGCCAAGATCCGGACGTTCTGCGCCCGCTGCCTGGACCCGCTTGTCGAGACCGGCCGGTTCGATTTCGTGCAGGACCTGGGCGCCGAGCTGCCGATGCGCACCATCGGGATGCTGTTCGGCATTCCCGACGCAGAGCAGCCAACAGTCCGGGCACACGCTCACCGTGCCGTGAAAGGAACTCCGGGCAAGCCTCTCCCGGTGACGAAGCAGAAGTACTTCGACACCCACGTGTTCGCTGACTACGTCAACTGGCGCGAGCTGAACCCCTCGGACGATCTCGTCACCGAGTTCCTCAACGTCGAGTTCGAGGACGTCGACGGGACGGTCCGGCGGCTGACCAAAGAGGAACTCCTCACCTTCGTGGCCGTGATCGCCGGGGCCGGCGTGGAAACCACCAGCCGGCTCTTCGGCTGGATCGGGAAGGTGCTCGCCGACCATCCGGACCAGCGGCGTGCGGTCGCCGAAGACCGTTCGCTGCTGCCGAACGCCATCGAAGAACTCCTGCGCTACGAGGCCGTTGCGCCGAATGTCGCCCGCTACGTGACCGAGGACGTCGAGCTTCACGGTCAGCTGGTACCAAAGGGAAGCGCCATGCTGCTCATGCTCGGCGCGGCCAACCGCGATGACCGCAACTTCAACGGCCCCGACCGTTACGACATCCACCGCACCATCGGTCACCACCTCGCGTTCGGGCAGGGCTCCCACTTCTGCCTCGGCGCAGCGTTGGCCCGCATCGAAGCAACCATCGCTCTGGACGAGGTGCTCAACCGCGTCCCCGAATGGGAAATCGACACGGCGAACACCCACCGAGCCCCCACCTCAACGGCACGTGGCTGGGCAGCAATGCCCGCCTTCATTCCGTAGCCGCATCAACTGGATTGGAGTGCCATGGCTCTCACCACGACTGCGCTGGCAGCGAATCTCGGTGCTGAGATCACCGGTCTGGCCGGCCCGCAACTTGCCCAGCAGCCGGTGGCTGCCGACATCCTCGACGCACTGGGAAAGTACGGCGTGCTCGTCTTCCCTGAGGTCGGCATCTCTGATCCCGACCTGGTGGCATTCAGCCGGCTGCTCGGCACCGTCGTAGCGAACCCGACCGGCGAGCATGAGCACCCAGAAATTGCCACCATCACACTCGATCCGCAGAAGACGAACGCGCTACTGGCCTGGTACCGACAGGGCAACTTCCTGTGGCACATCGACGGCGCCACCGATGAGGTGCCGCAAAAGGCCACGCTGCTCACCGCCGTGAAGGTCGACCCAGCCGGGGGCGACACCGAGTTCGCCAGCACCTACGCCGCCTACACGGCCCTGCCCGACGCCGACAAGCACCAGATCGCCAGCCTGCGTGTCGTCCACAGCTTCGCTGCAGCGCAAGCCCGCGCACATCCCGAGGCCACGCCGGATGAGCGAGCCGGATGGGACCGCGTGCCTTCACGGGTTCATCCACTGGTGTGGACCCGCAAGGACGGACGCAAGTCACTCCTGCTGGGCGCTACAGCGTCCGAAATCGTTGACTGGCCAGCAGGCGAAGGCGCCGCGTTGCTCGACCGCCTCCTGCAATGGGCAACCCAGCCGCAATTTGTCCTACGGCACCAGTGGCGGCCCGGCGACCTCGTCATCTGGGACAACACCGGAATGCTCCATCACGCGCTGCCGTTCGACCCCACCTCCCAGCGGCTCATGCACCGCACCACCCTTGTCGGCGAGGAGACCGTCGCGTGATGAAGGACGAAGAGTTGGCGCAGCTTCAACACGACGTCCGCTACCTGATGGACCGCACCCAGATTCTTGACTGCATCGCGCGCCACGCCCGCGGCTGCGACCGCCACGACGCCGACCTGATCTCCAGCACCTATCACGACGACGGCATCGACGAACACGGCGTCAGCATCAAGGCCGGCCCCGACTACGGGGCTTGGGCCAACCGGGTCCACGCGGCGACCTCGCAGCAGCACACCCATAACATCACCACTCACACCTGCGACATCGAAGGCGACACCGCGCACTGCGAGAGCTACGTTCTCGTCTGTCTTCTCGGTCTCGACGGTAAGACCACACAGGTCATGGGCGGCCGCTACATCGACCGTCTCGAAAGACGCGATGGAATCTGGCGCATCGCGGTCCGACGCTCGACGGTCGAGTGGTCGTTCGCCGCCGACGCCTCACTGCTGCAGTCGCCGTTTTTCACCGACCAACACTTCGTCAAAGGCACCCGCGATACCGGCGACCTCTCCTACCAACGACCGCTGCGCCTGGAAACCCCGTCACCCGCCAACTGGTGAAGAACCCCACGATCGGAGTCGCACGATGCGAGAGGGACCGACATGAGTCGAGTAGCGGTCGTCACCGGCGCCGCGTCAGGCATTGGGCTGGCCATCAGCCGGCGGCTTGCTCGGGACGGTTATCCTGTCGCTCTGCTGGACGTGAACGACGCGGCGGTGAGCGCGCTTGCCGACGAACTTGGGTACGACGGCAGCAGGGTGGTCGCAGCGACCGTCGACGTCAGCGATCGTCCAGCAGTCGACGTCGCGCTGCGACAAATCCGTGACGAGCTCGGACCCATCGAGATTTTGGTGACGAGCGCCGGTCTCGACGCCTTCGACAAGCTCGCCGACATCACCCCCCAGAAGTGGGATCGCATCCTGGCGGTCAACCTGACCGGCACCTTCCACTGCATCCAGGCCACCGTCCCCGACATGCGCGCCGCCGGGTGGGGTCGCATCGTCACCATCTCATCCTCGGCCGCTCAGTCCGGGTCCAAGCGTCAGGCGCACTATGCCGCTTCCAAAGGCGGTGTCATCGCGCTCACCAAAGCGCTGGCGCTTGAACTGGCACCGCACGGCATCACCGTGAACACCATCCCGCCGGGGTTCATCGAGACACCCATGGTCGACAGGGCCGAAGCCAGCGGCGCCCTCCCCGACCGCAAGGCAGTGATCGCGATGACCCCGGTGCGGCGCGCGGGCACCCCTGACGACATCGCTGCGGCATGCAGCTTCCTTTGGTCGGAAGAAGCCGGCTACATCACCGGTCAAGCACTCAACGTGAACGGCGGGTGGTACCTGTGAGCGACCCGCATGCCCCCCGGGTTTCGCCCCTTCCCCTCGAAGACTGGGACGCAGATGCTCGAACCGCGCTCGCCGGCGCCTTCCCGGCCAAGGTCGTCAACCGCCTGCTGTCGAGCGAACCAGACGCCATGCCCATGCCTAACGTTCTCGCCACCCTGGTCCGTCATCCCACGCTCGCGGGGCCGTTCATGGCCTACAACAGCGTCCTGCTGACCTCAAAGGTGCTACCCGCCCGGCTACGCGAGCTCATCGTGCTGCGAGTCGCCTGGCTCACCGGCTCGACCTACGAGTGGGCACAACACGTACGCACCGCGGACCGTGCTGGCATCTCCGCTGACGAAGTTCTACTCATTCCGCAAGGGGCATTCGCCGAAAGCTGGACACCGCTTGAACGTGACCTTCTCGCCGCGACGGACCAGCTCATCGAGACCTACGAGATTGACGACCAGACGTGGCAGCGGCTGCACGACCAAGTCGACGAAAAGCAACTCCTCGAGATTCTCTTTGTGATCGGGACCTACGCAGCACTCGCCATGGTGTTCAACAGCGTGGGTATCCAGCTTGACGACGGGCTCGTCGACCCACCGATCACGCCCCCGCAGCACCGCCGTCCATGACTCGTGTGACCGCAGCCAGCCGCTCAGCGTCCGCTGGTGGGCAAGGTCGCTATCAGCCGCTCCCGGAAGGAATCTAACCGTGCGACGTGAGCTGTCCCGTACCCTCATCATCCCTGCTGCTGCCCTTGCTGTGGCCACCTCGGCCTGTTCCTCGTCTCATCCGACGTCAGCCCCGAAGCCCTCGTCCACACCGTCGCCGGCCCAAGCTCCGACTCCCGCCCCTACACCGACGGGACCGTGCCAGCCACAAGGGGGCGCCAACGGACCCCTGCAGATCACCGAAACCTGTTTCGACCCGATGCTGAACAAGCCCTACACGGATGTCGACGCCGAGCGGACGACAATCGACCCCGCAACCCACATGACGGTCAGCTATCGGTATATCCACGGCGGGTATTCCGGGACCAAGACCAAGTTTGCATTCTATTTTCCCCCGAAAGCTCAGTATCGGGGCCGGTTCTTTGAGTCGACCTACCCCACCATCAGCGTCGAGGCAGCCGACCCGGCAACGATCGTTTTTGCCATCTCCAACGGCGCCTACGTCGTGTCGACCAACAACAACGGTGGCTTGCCAGCCGGCCTTCCGCTCGCCGCCTACCGGGCGAATGCGGCGGCCGCCAAATACTCACGCATCGTCGCGGCAAAGGTGTACGGCAACGTGGCGCGACCCCGCGGGTACATCTATGGCGCCAGTGGAGGCGCTTATCAGACCATCGGCGCTGTCGAGAACACCGAGGGCATCTGGGACGGCGCCGTGCCTATGGTGCCGGGGACCCCTAACTCCATTCCAAGCAATCAGGCCATACAGCTTCTCGGTCTGCGGGTGTTGCACGACAAGCTGCCCCAGATCGTTGCTGCGATGAACCAGGCGGCAGCGGCACGCCCTACGCCGGCCTCACCTCAGAGCAGCAGCAGACCCTGAGAGAGGTAACGCGACTCGGGTTCCCACTCACCGGGTGGTGGCAGTACGCGACCCTGACCGGAGGCTCATTCTCGGCCGTCGAAGGCGGCGTTCGCGCCCTCGACCCGACCTACCTGGAGGACTTCTGGACCAAGCCGGGCTACGAGGGCACCAGCGACCCGTCAGTCAGATCGGCACGGGTACAGCAGGACGCCACGGTCGTCTCCACGGTTCCAACTCCGAGTTGCAAGAGCGGGCAGGTGATCGGCACCATCTGCCCCGCCGAAGGCGTCGTGCTCTCGAATACAGCGCCAAGTCAACTTCTGTCCGGAGCCGATCTGACCGTGACCAGCGGTGCAGCAAAAGGCAAGACCGTTACTATCGACACCGCCACCGGCAACAAGGTCCTCTTCGCAGGTGGCTCAGATCCGAGTGTGACAAACGCGGTACGTCCCGGTGACACGGTGCGGATCGACAACTCATGGGTCATCGCGCTGCAGTACTACCCGCGCCATCAGGTCCCCACAGCGGACATGTATGGCTGGAACCAGTACCGGGGCGCCAACGGCAAACCGCTCTACCCGCAGCGACCGAAACTGCTCGGCCCAACCTTCACCACCTTCACTGAAGGCTCCGTAGCCGACGGACACTTCAACGGCAAGATGATCATGCTCGCCTCGGTCAACGATGTGCAGGCGTTCGCCTGGTCCGCCGACTGGTACCGCCGGCAGGCGCAAGCAGCCCTCGGGAGCCGGTTCAACGACAACTTCCGCATCTACTACATGGACAACGCCGACCACGACCCAACAGGACCAGCGGCCACCAGCGACCCCAACGCCGGTTCGCACATCGTCGCGTACACGGGCGAACTGCAACAGGCGCTTCTCGACCTCGACGCCTGGGTCGCCGAAGGGAACCGCCCGCCGGCCAGCACCAACTACACCGTCACCGCTGACAACGCGATCCAGGTGCCGCCGACTGCTTCCGAGCGCAAGGGGGTCCAACCAGTTGTGTCGCTGACAGCCGACGGGAGCAATGCCGTTAGCGTCAAGGCCGGCCAGACCGTTCGGTTCAACGCGAACGCGGAGCTACCCAGCGGGACAGGCAAAATCGTTGCTGTCGACTGGGACTTCACCGGCACCGGCACCTTTCCGCAGAAGGCGAAAGTCGCCACACCAGCGCCGACAATCAGGGTGTCAGCCACGCACGCCTACGACAGGCCCGGCACGTATTTCGTCGTAGTCCGAGTCACGGCCAACCGCGATGGTGACGCCAACTCGCCATATGGCCAGATCGAAAATCTGTCCCGCGTCCGCGTCAACGTGAGCTGACCAGGCAAGGTGCCGTGGTGACGCCGACTCGGACTTCTCCGATGCGGATGTGTGCTCCATCCCACCGAGCGCCCTGAGTCCCCTGCCCATGGTCGAGACCGTCTGGCGGTCCCATGCACGACCGGGAACGCAAAGGCAGCTGGGACGGCGTCGTCACGACACGGCCTGGTATGAATCTCCGGGTTCGACATTCAGCCGCTTCGGCGCGCATCGCATGAGGAGCATCGGTGAACCAAGCGGAGTACGGCTCGTACGACGGCCTCGGATTGGCCGAGCTGGTGCGCCGGGATGAGGTCACGCCGCAGGAGTTGCTGGACCTGGCGATGGCGGCCATCGAGGCGCGCAACCCGCAGCTGAACGCGGTGATCGCCGTCGATGAGTCGCTGGCGCGCCAGGCCATCGACGACGGGCTGCCCGACGGGCCGTTTCGAGGCGTTCCGTTCGCCGTCAAGGATCTGGCGACGCCGGTGCGAGGCTTGCCGATGTCCAACGGCAGCGGGCTGTTTGCCGACCACCGACCGGATCACGATGCGGAGATCGTCCGCCGGTATCGCCAGGCCGGCCTGGTCGTCAGCGCGAAGACCAATACGCCAGAATTCGGCCTCAGCCCGAGCACCGAGCCCGCCCTGTTCGGCCCGACCCACAACCCCTGGCGACAAGGTTTCAGCTGCGGCGGGTCGAGCGGAGGAGCGGGCGCAGCGGTCGCTGCCGGGTTGTTCGCGCTGGCACACGCGACGGACGGCGGCGGTTCCATTCGTATCCCGGCCGCCTACTGCGGCCTGTTCGGGCTCAAGCCCACCCGCGGTCGAATTACCGCGGCACCCGATCGCGGTGAGAACTGGAACGGGATGAGCGTAGGGCACGTCCTGACCCGTTCGGTACGCGACAGCGCCGCAGCGCTCGACGCCACCGCCGGCAACCTCCAGGGCGATCCCTACTTCGCTCCCCCGTCGTCGGCGAGCTACCTCAGAGACGCCCGATTCGACCCGTCGCTGCTACGCATCGGGCTGGCCACCATCAGCCCGACCGGCGCCGAGGTAGACCCGGAATTGGCGAGTGCAGCGGAACGCACCGCCAGGCGATGCGAGCAATTGGGCCACGTCGTGATCCCGGTTGACTGGCCGGTCGAGCCTGACCAGCTGTCACCCGTCGCCGGCGTCATCAGTTCCGCTCACATCGCCGCGACCATCGACGCGCGACTGAAGTTGCTCGGGCGCGACCTCGAGCCCGGCGAGATCGAGCCGGTCACCGCCGCCATCGCCGAAGCCGGGCGGCGCATCTCGGGCGTTCAGTACATCCAAGCCGTCGAGGCGATGCACGCCGTAGGTCGCGCCATGGCCCGGCTTTTCGCGGATGTTGATGTCGTCCTGACCCCGACGGTCGGCGCGATGCCGGCTCCGCTCGGAGAACTCGCCGGCGATGATCTGATGCGGTTCGTCTCCCGCGTAGGACCCGTCACCGCTTTCACCGGGGTCGTCAACATGACGGGCCAGCCCGCGATGTCGTTGCCCCTCGACATCTCCGACGACGGCTTTCCCGTCGGCACGCAGGCGATAGGCCGCTTCGGTGACGAGAGCACGCTCTTGCAGCTCGCCGGTCAGCTCGAGCGTGCCCACGGCTTTCGCCCCAAGCGCACGCTATAGCCTGGTGCCCTCCCGCTCCGCGAAGCCGGCACCCCGCTATAGCGCAGCCGCTCTCGCCCGATGGTCCGCACCTTGGGCTGGCGCGGCTGGTAGTCGCGGTCCCCGTTCCCGCTTACCGCGACTCACGCGTTACGGTGCTCGGCGTTGGCGCAAGGGCGAGCAAGCTGGAGAGGGAGGACGCGGTGAGTGAGGTGCGCGGCGCGGGTGCATCAGCCGTACCTGAGGGGCCGTTGCACGTCCCGAACGATCAGCAGCAGATGCGTTACGACGTGCTTCCGGGCGGCGAGGTCGAGGGCACTCGCCGTGCCGTGGCAAACGGCATTGCCACCACCAGCACGATGGTGAATCGGCTCGAAATGCCGCCTGGCCAGAGTAGCCCGCAGCGCAGGTTCACCGGCGATCACGTGATCTACCAGCTCGAAGGCACGGTCGAATGGGACGTTGACGGGGTGCCCTACAGGTTGGGTCCCGGCGACATGCTGTATTTCCCACCCGGTACGCCGTACTCGTTTGCGAACGTCGGCGCCAAGATAGCCCGCTTCATCGATGTTGCCGGACGCGTCGACGACTGGCCGCCGCGCATGTTGTACGCCGACGGCACCGAGATCTCGTCCGGCTCACTGAACCAGCTGTTCAACTGAGCCCGACTCAGCTGTGTAGCCGGATGGTCGCGGTTTCCTGATTCTCGTTTGGCTGAATGTTGGCGGCGGCATGGGCCGGCCGACTCGCCTAAACCTTTCCGACGTGAATCCCGCCGGTCGAATTCGCCCAATCGACAGTGGCGTGCGGGTCGAGCGGCACCTCCACGACGATCCCGAGGCACATCTCGTCGGAGGTGCCATCGCCCCAGGTGACGAAGTGCGGGGGAAGCTTGCGCAGCTCTGGCAGCAGCTGGGCGAGCTTCGGGTTGTAGGTGCAGCTGACCTGCAGCCGGTCGCCTGGGGCGACCTTGAGCCACGGCGAGGTGTCGGTGGCGGCCTGGTAGTCGAAGTTGTAATCGGGCACGTCCAGCACGGTCTTGGCTTGCGGGGTCCCCGGATTGAGCGTGATCTTCAGCGCTTTGCCGAGCAGGTGCATGTGCGGAGCGGCCCTGACGATGTAGCCGGCTCGACCCACGTTCCACGTGCAGGACGTCGTGACCCCGAGCGGCGGGTTGTCCGGATTCTGGCCACAGATCCGCTGGACCCCGGCGCCGAAGGCCGTGATGAAGGGGCCGAAACGCTTGCTCAGGTCGGCGAGCTCAGCCGAACGGTCACAAAGCGGGCCTGTGACCCCGGCTGGGCAGGGAATGTTCGGAATGGCGACCAACGGCTGGATGGAGGTGGGACGAAGGTTGGCCGAGGCCGGCACGGTGTCGAGCTGCACATGCGGGCTGACTGGCAGGTCGCCGGCCAGCAGGTTGTAGTGGACCTGCATGACGATCAGACTGCCCTTGGGCAGCGGCGTTCCCGTCGTGGCCGGCAGGACGTCTTTGCCATGCCCAGGTGCCCAGGCACTCAGCCACGGCATGGACGAGAACTGCTTCAGCCCGGTCCCGAGCACGGGGGGCTCACCGAAGCAGGTCCAGCCCTTGCCCCCGTTGTCTGCTGTTTCAGCCGCCTTCACGAGGTCGGGTGGAACCAGGAAGAGGATGGCGTGGTGCACCTCGTCGGCGGACTTTCCCGCTCCGGGGAAGAACTCGCTCGACACGATGAACGAATTTTGACTGACGTGCGGGTCGACCAGGGTGCAGTGGTAATCGTCGGTCCCGCCGTGGACGGCCTTCGGGGTGTAACCGGTCGCCTTCTGCATGGTGAGTGTCGTCACCGGCACCCCGTCCACCTTGGTGGGCGTCTTCGGGGCCGTCTTCGGAGTCGCCTTTGCCGTCGCCGTGGGGGCCTTCGCGCTCGAGCCGCAGGCGCTGACGAGAGCCAACGCGACGAGGAGGGCGAGCAGGAGCCTGACCGGCCGGACAATCGCCGCTATTGATCTCACCGTGGACTCCCTGACCTTGCTGTCAAGGCCGCTCTGCCCGACCCGTCAGCTTAACGTTCCGGGAGCAGTCCGACTGGCAGATGACCCAGCCCCGGCCGGATGTCTCTCCGCGTTCACGGGGTGCCGCGCATTTGGGCGGCGAGATGGCGGCGGCGGATCGATTGGTCGCGTTCGGCCGGACTGACGCGCCGGGTTGACGCGGGCAGGACCTGGTCGAGCTCAGCGGCTTTCACCCGGCGAACCGTGGCCTGCGGGGTGGCTGCGGGGTTGATGAATCTGCCCATCATGGTGCCCCAGGTGTTGCCGGCCGGGTCGAGCCAGTTGGCCACCCCAGGATCGGTGATGCTGATGACTCCACGAAAGCGGCCGTCGTCGTCGAGGCTCAGCTGGGTGTGGTTGAGCGAGGACTGGCGGCGGTCGAAGTCGAGCGATTCCCAGTAGCGGTTGGCCAGCTGCACCATCCAGTAGTCGCAGCCGGGTGGGTCGATCTCGACGATGACCGCCTCGTCGCGTTCGAGTTCAAAGTTGCCGAAGCCGTAGCTCTGGCCGCTGTTGCCTCCCCAGTCGGTGTCGGAGACGGGCAGGAATTCGAGCCGGTTCGGTTCGCCGTCGATTCCGGAGCGGCACATCTGATGCCAGTAGACGCCGGCGCGGGTGAACCAGCGTCCCAACAGCTCGACGCGGTGCTGTACGAACTCCGGGTCCAGCGGCGGCGGTGGATAGGTCTGGTCAAGACGCTCGATCGCGAGGCGGGCTGGTGCTTCGGTGGACCAGTCGCAAAAGAACTGCCGCAGCAGCAACGATCCGGTATCGGACGTCGATTGCAGCCAATTGCCGCTCTGCGCGTGGGGGCTGATGAAAATTTCCACCGCGCCGTCGCCGGCCACGGCCAGGTCGGGGCGTTTCGCGCTGGCTACGACCCGATACTGCGGAGCTTCCGCGAAATGCGGCGCGTGCAGCTGCAGGTCGATATGGGCTGCGCTGCCGAGATTGCCGCTGATGCGGTACGTCCCGGCTCCGTCGAGTGCGGCGAAGGCGTAGACGCCATCCGGGTTGTTGATCCCCCACCCCAGCGTGGCGTCGGCAAACCGAACGAATTGTGGGAATGCCGGGTCGGCCTCCAAGGTGAGCGAACAGCCGGCGATCAGATATCGGGTGAGGAACCGCAGGCCTTCTGCTTGCACGACGTCACTGTCGAACGGGAGCTCGTGCTCGATCACCTGCGCAAACTCCCGCCATGCAGAGGTCACCGCGCCGATCAGCGACTCGGCAGCGGAAGCCCTGGCCATACCATCCCCCTTAGAAACGCGACTCCCGCCACCACGTTCTATCGCAACGGCTGCCGGAAGGCGTCAACGAAGGTGTAGCGGCCCGGCTTGAGCCGGCGCAAATCTCAGCGACGCCGGCCGATGAAGGCTCCGGCAACGACGCCCAGCAGGGCGATGGCCGCGCCGAAGACCGCGCCCTTGGCGAACTCGCCGTTCATGCCGGCGGGAGTGGAGGCAGCTGGGGCGGTAAACACCCTGGGGCCGGCACCGGCATCCGGAACCGAAGACGGCGCGAGCGAATCGGTTGCGGATGCGGCGCCGTTGAGGTCGGCGTCGACCGCGGCGAAGAACTGGGCGGCTGTCTTGTTGGCAACGCCCATCAACACCCGCTGGCCGACGCCACCGACCATCCCGCCGATGACCGCATCCGCGGCGTACTCCACCCGGGTGCAGCCGCTGTCGATCTCGGCGAGGTTCACCTGGACGTCGGCACTGACCGTGCCAGGCGCTCCGGCGCCGGACGCCTTCAGCCGGAAGGAGCCCGGTGCCTGCTGGTCAGACAGCGCGACCTCACCTTGGTAGATGCCCTTGATCGAAGCGACCCCGGCCTCGAGGGACATGCGGTAGGTGTCGGTGCCGGTCGACACGAGACGGTGGCAGCCGGGGATGGTGCGCACCAGGACAGCCGGGTCGTTGAGGGCGTCCCATACCCGTCCCACGGGGGCGCGCACGGTCGCTGAGCCGGAGATCTTCATGACGGGGAGTCCTTCGGGGTAGCGAACTCGACGGCGCCAGGGGTGGTACGCCTGCGCAGCGGTGGGATCTCGCCGGCGGCAAACCGCTGCCGCAGGTGGAACAGCTCGCTCGGCGAGATCGGCATCGAGGAGATCTGGAACCCCTCGGCATCCTCGATCGCCGAAGCGAAAACTGCGGAGCCGGGAATGACGCCGGCCTCCCCCGCGCCCTTGATGCCGAGCGGGTTCAACGGCGACGGGGTCTGCAGATGGTCAATCTCGATCTCCGGCGGCATCTCCGTGGCGTACGGCATCAGGAAGTCCATGAATGACGCGTTGAGCAACTGACCGGCTTCGTCGTAGGCCATCCGCTCGTACAGGGCGCCGCCGACACCCTGCGCGACTCCCCCGTGGATCTGCCCCTCGACGATCATCGGGTTGATGATCGAACCGCAGTCATGCACGACGCAGTAGCGCAGGATCGTGATCTCCGCCGTCTCCGGGTCGGTTTCGACCACCGCGGCGTGCATCCCGTTGGCGAACGTGGACTGGGTCGGCGAGTAGAAGTCCCGGCTCTCCAGGCCGGGCTCGTCGTCGTCGGCCACGGGCGGCTTGCTGAGGTCCCCGACGGCGAACTGGGTCGCGGCCTTCGACGCGTCATCGAAGGCGTAGCGAAGCGGGTTCGACAGCACGGAGACGGTCGCCAGCGACATCGACACCTCGGGTGACCCTTTCACCCGCACGACGCCGTCCTCGATCTCCAAGTCGCCAGGGTCGACCTCGAGGGCGTCGCCTGCGATGCGAAGCGCCTTCTTGCGCACGTTCGCCGCCGCGAAGGCGACGGCATTGCCGCTCATGACGGCGGTGCGCGAGCCGAAGGTTCCTGCCGAGTAGCCCATCCGACGGGAGTCTCCGGTCGTCACCGTGATGTCGTCGAACGCCACACCGAGCTCGTCTGCCACGATCTGGGCGAGCACGGTCTGGTGGCCCTGCCCCTGGGAGGTCAGGCCCGTCGACACGATCACCTTGCCGCTGCTCTCGACCTGGACGTGACCGCCTTCATACGGCCCGACGCCGGTTCCTTCGACGTAGCACCCGATGCCGATCCCGACCCTGCGGCCCGCTGATCTGGCCTGCTCCCGGTAGTCCTCGAAGTCCTCCCAGCCGACCAGCGCCTTGAGCTTTGCCATCGAGGCCGGGAAGTCGCCGGAGTCATAGATCAGCGGCCGACCGTCCTGAAAGGTCATGTGATGGTCGTAGGGCATCTCTTCGGGCCGGATGAAGTTTGCCTGCCGCACGTCGATCCGGTCCTTGCCGAGGTGGTCGGCGATCGCGTCCATCGTCCGCTCCATCAGGTAGACACCCTGGGGCCGGCCCGCGCCGCGATACGGCGTGACGATGACGGTATTGGTGTACAGGCTCCAGAACTCCACGCGGTAGGCGCCAAGTTTGTACGGTCCCAGCAGCTGGGTCGAGGTGATAATCGGCACGATCACGCCGTACGGCAGGTACGCGCCGTTGTCGTGCCAGATCTGTACGGCGAGGCCCAGCAGCCGGCCGTCGTCGTCGAAACCCACCCGCACCTTCTGCACCTGGGCACGCTCGTGGGCGGAGGAGACGAAGTGTTCTCGCCGGTCCTCCGTCCACTTGACCTCGCGGTCGAGGGTGATCGCGGCCCAGGAGACGAGGAGCTCCTCGGGCGACGGATGCACCAGCTTCACCCCGAAGCCGCCGCCGACGTCCGGGGCGATGCAATGCACCTTGTCGAGGGCGAGGCCGAGCTTGCTGGCGACCGCCGCCCGGACGCCCGCCGAGTTCTGGGTGGAGCTGTACAGGCGCAGGCTGCCTTCGCTGCTGTTCCAGCGGGCATACGCGCCGCGCCCCTCCATGGGCATGCTCGCGCTGCGCTCGATCGCGAGGTCGAGCTCCAGGGTGTGTGGCGAGGCGCCGATCGCCGCGTCTGCGTCACCGACGGACTGGATGAGATGCGCTGCGATGTTGCCAGGCGCCTCGGGATGCACGAGATGCTTCCCGTCGCGCGCCGTCTCGATGCCGACGACCGCCGGCAACGGCTCGTACTCGACGGTGATGCGGTCGCAGATGTCTTCGGCCAGATAGCGATCGCGAGCAATCACCATGACGACCGGCTCGCCGACGTGGTGCACGACCTCCTTGGCGAGCGCGTAGCCGGTGAGTCCGGCGACGATGCTGGGATGCGGGATCAGCAGGGGGAGGCGCTCGCCGACGGCGCCGGGCAGATCCTCGTGGGTGTAGATCGCGATCAGGCCGTCGGCCTCGAAAGCATCGCCAATGTCGATCGACAGCACCTGCGCATGGCCGTGCGGGCTGCGGACGAAGGCCGCGGCGTACGCGTCGTGCCCCAGGTCGTCGAGGTACTGGCCGCCGCCGAGCAGCAGCCGACGGTCCTCGGCGCGCAACACCCGCGAGCCGAACAGCTTCGTGGTCATGGCAATACCTCGCCGGCCGGCCCCGGCCCCGCCTGGATTTCGGCCGCGCGAATCACGGACGCGACGATGTTCTGATAGCCCGTGCAGCGGCACAGGTTGCCGACTGACCGCCGCGAGCGCCTCGTCACGCGTCGGCGCAGGGTTGCGGTCGAGAAATGCGGAGATCGTGGTCAGAAAGCCCGGCGTGCAGAACCCGCACTGCAGCGCGTGACACTCGGCGAAGGCCTGCTGCACCGGGTGGTAGCCGTCGTCGCTGCCGGCCAGGCCTTCCACGGTGGTGATCTCCATGTCGGTCGCGCTGACCGCAAACATCAGGCACGACCGCATCGGCTGGCCGTCGATGATGACGGTGCAGGCGCCGCACACGCCATGCTCGCAACCCACGTGGGTCCCGGTCAGCCGCAGATCGTGGCGCAGGCAGTCGGACAGCAGCCGGCGTGCCGGCACGGTGACCGGCCGCAGGATCCCGTTGACGGAAAGCGTGATGTCGAAGACCTGCTCCGGCTCGTTGGCGCCGGTCATGACGCTGCCGCATCGCCGGCGGCCAGGGCCAGCGCCCGCCGGCTGAGGACCAAGGCCAGGTGCCGGCGGTACTCGGCGGTGGCGTGAATGTCAGGCTGCGGATCCAGCTGCTGCACAGCGAGTTCGGCGGCGCCCACCCAGTCGGCACTATCGAAGCGCTGGCCGACCACTGCGTCGGTCAGGTCGGCGAGGACGGGCGTGGCGGACATGGAGATGTACGACGTCCGGGCCCGCGTGACACGGTGGTCCGCATCGATCGTCACGACGGCAGCGACGCCGCACACCGCGTAGTCGCCGTGCCGTCGGGCAACCTCGAGGAACGCCGTACCGGATCGGGCCGGAGGAGCGGCAAACCACGCCGACACCGCGAGCTCACCCGGCTCCAGGCAGGACTCGAGCGGCCCGACGAAGAAGTCGGCAGCGGCGACGGTGCGGCGGCTTCCCCGGCGTGCCAGTTCCATCTCGCCATCGAGCACGGCGAGGACCGCGGTCATCTCCCCCGCCGGGTCGGCGTGCGCGAGGCTTCCTACCGTGGTGCCGCGGTTGCGGATCGCCGGGTGCGCCACCAGTTCCAGCGCCCGGGCCAGCAGCGGCACGACGGCTCGGGCGCCTTCATGTGCGGCCAACTGTGCGTGCCGGGTGAGCGCACCGACCCGCACCCCCGAAGGATCACAGTCGATGCGGTCAAGGCCAGGGATCCGATTGATGTCGATGATGTGCTGCGGTGACGCCAGCCGCATGTTCATCATCGGGATCAGGCTCTGACCGCCGGCCAGCACCTTGCCGTGACCCGCCGACTCGGATAGCTCGCAGAGTGCGTCGGCGAGCGTCGTCGGCGCGTGATAGCGAAACGGTGCCGGCTTCACGAGGAGGATCGTGCCACCAATCGGAGTCGACGTGGCCACGAAGTGCTGACGAACAAGGCGTCAAGCCCGGCGAACGTCATCCGATCCGCGAAGGGCAGCTTCATCGGTGTCCAGGTCGCGTGAGCTATTCGGCCGCGAACAGGTGACGCAGGTATGTCTGTGGCCGGGCAAGGAAGCTGCGCCAATGCTGGACCAGCTCAAGATCCTCCCAGTCCTTCTGCTCGATGCCGTCTTCGCCGAACTCCAGGATCGTCGCGCCCGGCAGCGCGGCAAGCACCGGCGAATGCGTGGCGAGCAGTACCTGCGACCCGGTATCGGCGATCGTGTCCATCAGGCTGAGCAGCTGCAGGCACGAGGTGAACGACAAGGCGGCCTCGGGCTCATCGAGGACGAAAAGCCCGCGCTCGGATAGCCGCGACTGCAGGAATGCAAGGAAACCTTCACCGTGCGAGCGGGCGTTCAGCGCGCCCGCGAACGTGCGCTGCGCGGCGACGTCCGTGGCGGTCGCCCCGAACATCTCGTGCATCGCCTCAGCCCGCAGGAAGCAGCCGCCGTGTGAGACGGGCACATCCCCGGTCAGCTCCAGTGCCCAGTGCAAGTCGGCGTCCTCCGGCTTCGGTCCCGGACCCCAGTAGTCGCTCGCAGCCGTGATCCGCCGCCGCCAGGCGTTGGCGACGGCCTCGACGAACGTCGACTTCCCGGACCCGTTCTCCCCCACCAGCACCGTCACACGTCGATCGAGGGCGACGGCATGCGCGCGCAGGTGCGCAATGGCCGGGACGGCGAAGTACCACGCGTTCTCGTCCCGCACGCGCTGCGGGTCGATCGAGACTCGCGCCAGGAGGGCCACGCCGTGACGCTACCCAGCAGCCGCCGAGTCGGCCGGCGGCGAACACCGCCAGCCGCCGTTGCCGGATGCGAAGTGGCTATGGGTCGCCTATCGACCTCGTGACCATTCGACGTCTTCGCGCCAGCGGCAACGGCGGGACATGTTCAGTCGACCGCAGGGCGCAGCCGGCGTCCATTGGCCGAAAGTCACGGGGCGGGAAGGCCTTCGTCATGGACCTGCCAAGGACTGGCGCCATGCGTACCTCGGCTTCTCCCAGCAGCACCAGCTCGACGTCGCCGTCAACGCTGCGGTAACTGAAGGTATCGGCAGCACAGCCTCATCGGGAGAACATCGCCGAACGCAGCGAGCATGGGGCCGAGAGTGTTCGCCACGGACGACACGGCTTCCTAGGCCTGGCCGAGTGTTGCGCTGTCGACACCATCGGCATGCAACGTCTGCTCGGCGATGACCCCCGCATCGGTCCAGTACACGTGAGCCGTCCGGCTTCGCCGATTGATGTCGTTACATCCCCGTCGGCATCGACCTCGCCCCGGCACACATCCCAGAACTCCTGCAGGCATTGACGAACATGCGCCCGCAGCCACAGCACTTCCTGCCCCATATGACCACTTTCCCTCAGTACGCACTATCCGCTGGGGGTACGACAGTTCCGGCGCGCAGAAAGCCCCTACTTGTGGGTGTTTCGCCGGCGCCGATCAATTGCCTGGGCAGTTCATCCGGTTTTGCCGCTCGGCGCCTGCGGCCTTTGAATCGTGAGTCGGTCACGGAGCCCGACGTTGTCCTGCGGGGTGTTAGGATCTTGCTTTCGCTCCCGTCCGGACCACGCGGGCTTTCGGTGTGTGTGGGGGGCCTCATGGTTCAGCAGGCCGAGTTGGCGGCGATGCTCAGTGGCTTCGCCAGAACGGTGATCACTGATTTCCCGATCCAGTCCATTCTTGACGATTTGGTGGACCGGATTGTCGAGATCCTGCCGGTAAGCGCGGTGGGAATTACCCTCATTTCGCCGGGAAAGGCACCGCTCTACATAGCGGCGTCGGATGAGTCGGCGCTCCGGTTTGAGAAGCTGCAGACCCAGTTGGCAGAGGGGCCGTGTCAGCTGGCTTACGAGTCCGGGGACGCGGTGCTGGTTTCCGACCTGCGGGAAGAGGAACGGTTCCCGCGCTTCGTCGAAGCGGCGCTGTCGGGTGGGTTGGCAGCGGCATTTACCTTCCCGTTGCGTCATGGTGACGGCCGGCTCGGTGCTCTTGACCTGTACTGCGACAGCCCCGGTCGGCTGGCGGCAGAAGACGTGTGCGCGTCGCAAACGCTGGCGGACGTGGCGGCCGCCTACATTCTGAACGCCCAGGCCCGCGAGGATGCCAAAGCGACCTCCGACTGGTTTCAAGACAGTGCCATGCACGATCCGTTGACCGGGCTGCCGAATCGGCTGTTGCTTCATCAGCGACTGGCGCACGCCGCTGAACGCGCTCAACGCTCGCACAGCTACGCCGCAGTGCTGTTTGCCGACCTTGACCGCTTCAAAGAAGTCAATGACACCTACGGTCACCGGGTAGGCGACGACCTGCTCGTTGCCGTAGCACGGCGCCTGTCGGGGCTGGTGCGGCCAGGTGACACCCTGGCCCGGGTCAGCGGCGACGAGTTCGTCTTCCTGTGCGAGGACCTCAGTCGCGCCGAAGACGTCGAGCTTCTCGCAGCACGCATCGGTAATGCCCTCGCTGTGCCGTTTCGGCTTCCGGACCTGACGCTCGTCGTCTCTGCCAGCGTGGGCATGGCCTACGCCGGCCCCGGTCAGGCGATCACCAACCAGCTGGTCGTCGAGGCCGATATCGCGATGTATCAGGCCAAACGCGATGGTGGGGCCACGCAGCGAATCATCGACCTGCGGGAAGCCCAAACGGCCCACGCCGGCAGCACCCTGGAACAGGAACTGCAGAAGGCGTTCGCCGACCACAATCTCAGCATTGCCTATCAGCCCATCGTGCGCCCCAAAGACGGATTTCTTTGCGGTGCTGAGGCACTCCTGCGCTGGGTTCATCCCCAACGCGGCCCGATCGCCACCTCCGACATGGTCGCACTCGCCGAAGCCAACGGACTCATCACCGGCATCGGTTCCTGGGTACTGAAAACCAGTTGCGGCGTCAGGCAAGCCTGGTTGAAGGACCGGCCGAACACCTCGCTCAGCATCGGGGTGAACGTGTCCGCACGGCAACTCATCGGCGAGCATCCGACCCGCACCGTCGAGAAGATCCTCAACCAGACCGGCACCGACCCGGCCTTCGTCATCCTCGAACTGACCGAGGGGGTCTTCATACGGGACCCCGCCAGAGCATCGGCAGTCATGGCCGATCTGAAGTCTCTCGGCGTGCGCCTCGCGCTCGACGACTTCGGCACCGGCTACTCGTCGCTTACCTACCTGCGTGACTTCCCGGTCGACATTGTCAAGATCGACCGGAGTTTCGTTGCCACGTGCGCCTCTGACAAGTCGGGTGTCGCCATCGTCGCCGGGATCACCAACATGGCCCACGATCTCGGACTCACCGTCGTCGCTGAGGGCGTCGAAACCCAGCCGCAAGCCGAAGCCATCATCGAGGTCGGCTGCGACTTCGCCCAAGGCTTCCGCTACGCGCAGCCCATGGACGCGGACGCGTTCGATGCGGGCCTGAGCCGCCGCCCGGAGGCTGAGCTCCTCCTCACACCGCCCGACGATCAAGCAATGGCGAAAGCCGCCAGGTAACCGAGCAGAGCCTGGCTCCTTCATACCCCTGGCCCTGCAGGGTGAACACAGCTCGCGGCATAGGACGCAGACCCAAGGCGTTGAAGCGTTCCAGAAGGTTTCGTGCAAGACCGAACGGGAGTGTTTGTGGCAACCGACTACGACAAACCACGCACGAGCGACAACGCGGGCGAGTCGGCTTTGGAACCGAGCATTCAAAGCCTGACATCCAACCGCGCCGACTCGGCCGCGACACTCGGCGATGACCCCGACCCCGGTGAAGCCCATCTCGACCTTCCCGAAGCGGACCTGAGCAGCGAAGAGCTGACGGTCCCGCTCGTGCCTCGCCAGGAGGACGAGTTCACCTGCACCGTCTGCTACCTGGTACGCCATTACAGCCAACTGGCCGACAAGCGCCGCAGCATCTGCGACGAATGCGTGGCCTGACCAGTTTTCCCACGCGACCCAAGTGCTCGTACGGGCACCTCGTGCAGATCAGTGAGCCTGAAGCCCCCCGGGTGGTTGCCGGGTCGCAGCCCTGACCCGCTGTGCGCGCGGCCGCCCATCGTGAGTCTGGGCACCTGCCCTTCGGCGCCGAACGGTGTGGGACCCACGCCGGCGAGCACGAGGGTTTCACCCACGAAACGGGGAAGGTATCTCCCGATTTCGATCGGAAGCGATCAGAACGGCTCAGGTCTTGCTCCGCGGACGCCGACGCTCTCATTGGGTGACATGGAATGCGTCGCTTCGATGGCAAAGAGGGTGGTCGTGATGACTGTGACGCCGAACGAGGTCCGTGAGCTGGTACTGCACGCAGCCTCCCGATGCAATCAGTCGGCCACGGCGGACCGCTCGTACTTACTGGACCCGGCGCTGCGCGATGAGTACCTCCACGACGTTCTGCTGTGCGCCTGTCCCGGCGTGGCGGAATCGGAGTACGCGGCGGCGGTCGATGCCGCTCTGGCGGAAGCGCAGAGACTGTGTTCGGCTGAAGCTGCTGTGCAATAGCGGTGCTGCACTGACGCCATGGCCGACGTGTAGCCGGTCCATGGTCGCCGCCGCGACCGCAGCCAATCCGACCCCGGCGGCGGTCGGGACCCTGCTCGCCGCGGCCCTCGGATTCGTCGCGCTCGCACCCTTGCTGAATGCGCGCAGGTTGCAGCGGATGGACATTCCCGCCACGTTGAGGGTTGTCGAGTAGTGCAGACCGAAAGCGATGGCTCGGAGGTTCGCCGGCATGTCTTGGTTCTTGATCGTGGTTGCAGGTTTCTTCGAAACTGGTTTCGCTGTCTTGCTGAAGCAGAGTCACGGACTGACGCGGCTGTGGCCGACAGTCGGATTTGCCAGCTGCGCCCTGATCAGCTTCGGCCTGCTGAACCTGGCCCTGAAACAGCTCGATGTCGGGCCGGCATACGCAGCGTGGACCGGGCTCGGCGCCACCGGGACTGCGGTGGTCGGCATGATCGCCTTGGGCGAGTCGGTGTCCGTCCTCAAGCTCGTCTCGATCACCTTCGTGATCGCCGGAATCATCGGGCTCAACCTGTCCGGTGCCACGCCCTGACCGGTCAGGGACCCGGCGCCACCGTGGGCGGCCGTGCCGATCGGGGAAGCCCGACGGGCAACACGCTCGACCGGCGGGCCATTCGTCCCTGGCTGCGCCCGCGTGCCCGTTGCTTTCATGAAAGCAACGGGTGCACCGCCCGTGGGAAGTCGGCGTCGCCATGAGCGTCCAGGAACACGCAGCCGCGGTCACCGCGTCGGGTTCGCGGAACACGACAACATGAACAGGCCAGGGGTGGCTCGCGCCGTCAATCGCCAGCAACGATCGCCTCATCAGGCAGCTGGCCGGCGGGCCCGGCGATGAGGCGTCCATCCATCGCCCGTCCGCCGCAGGGCGAAGTGCGCCATGGCGGGGAGCCGCATCGCTCGGGGATGGCTTCCCGGTTGAATTGGCTGCGGGCAGGGGTCCTGGGGGCCAATGACGGCATCGTGTCCATCGCAGGGCTGGTTGTTGGCGTCGCCGGGGCGACATCGGCCCGCAGCGCGCTGTTCACCGCCGGGCTCGCCGGGCTGGTCGCGGGGGCTGTCTCGATGGCGCTGGGCGAGTACGTGTCTGTCAGTAGCCAGCGAGACAGTGAGACTGCCCAATTAGCCACCGAACGCCGGGAGTTGAACGCCTTCGCCTCCAGCGAGCTCGAGGAGCTCGCCGGCCTCTACCGGATGAAGGGCTTGACGGCAGATACCGCCCGTCAGGTAGCTGTCGAGCTCACCGCGCATGATGCGTTGGCTGCTCATGCCGAGGCGGAGTTGCACGTTGACCCCGAGCAGCTGGCAAATCCGGTACATGCGGCAGCAGCCTCCGCGCTTTCCTTCGTCTTGGGCGCGGTGCTGCCCATGCTGGCCATTCTGCTGCCTCCCGCGGCATGGCGGGTTCCGGTGACGGTGGTGACCGCGCTCACGGCGCTGGCCATTGCCGGCGCGGCGAGCGCCCGCCTCGGTGCAAGCAGCCCGCGCACGGCGGTCATCCGGATCGTCGTCGGCGGTGCAGCGGGCCTGGCATTGACATACGGCATTGGACACCTGTTCGGCGGCGCGGTCGGTGGCTGACGAGGCGGATGCGCGGCGGTCGCGTCATCCGGCTGCCAGGTGGGTATTGAGGAAAGCGGTGACGCGTGCCTCCCACCCGGTCGGGTCGGTGGCGAGTGCCTGAGTGTGGCCGGCGCCAGGGACGTTCCAGATCTCGACCCGGTGCGGCGCGGCGGCTTGGAGGTCGGCCGCGGCACGGGCCTCATCGGGCTGGTCGCCGGCGGTAATCAGCAGGAATGACGTGCCGGTCGCGGCAGCAACGCTGGCATGCAGAGACGTCGGCTTCGGGGCGGGGCTGAGCAGCTGAAGCACAGAATCGGTCAGCCGGTCCAGTGTGCGCTGAGCCGCGCCGTTCAGGCCGTGCGGCAGCCAGCGGGACTTGTCTGCGGCGGTCCGGGAAGTGGCCCCCTCGGCGACGACAGCACGGATACGCGAGTCGGCCGCGGCGGCGCCGATCGCTTCCTCTCCGCCCATGGACAGCCCGACGACGCCGATACGGCTGGCGTCGATTCCGGGCTGATGGGCGAGGAAGGCGACGGCGGCGGTGGTATCCCGATCACCGAACCATCCGCGGTCGTTGCCGGTCCCGCCGCTACGACCGTGCCCGCGGGCGTCGACGAGCAGCAGCCCGAAGCCGTGCCGGGCCAGCACGACCGCCTGCGAGAGCGTTGACGTGCGGGTGCTGCCGGAGCCGTGGCGGACGACGACAGCGGCCCCGTTCTTCGTCGGGATGTACCAGGCGGAAAGGTGCGCACCATCCCCGGTGGTGAACGACACGTCGCGATACATGAGGCCGTAGCTCGCCGGGGTCGCTTCCCCCAGCGAAGTAGGGGGAACGATCGCGAGCGCGGACGCTTCTGCGATCGACAGTGCGACTGAGAGCACGACAACGACGGCAGGGATCAGGATCACGCGCGCCCACCGACGCAGCCGTCGCCACGCGATGGAGCCCGCGACCCCGAGCAGCGTGAGCCCGGCCATGAGTGCGGCGAGCCCGATGACCGCCTGAACGCTGAACCCGGCTTTGGAGGCCCAGCGAGCGCCGACGCCGGCACCGACACCGGTGGCGCAGGTTCCGACGACGGTGGCCATCGCGACTGTGAGTAGGGGGTGCCGACGCCAGCTGGGTCCCGCGGAGGGGGGCGTCCTGGACGGGGCGTCGTGGACGTCGGCGCAGAGCGTCATGGCGAACCCCGTGGGCTGCGATGCGGCCGGCTCGCGATGACGGCTCGCGCGTACGGCGCGATCGCCGAGCCACGCAGGGCCCGCACCAGCCCACTGTCCATGCAGCTGCGACACCTCCCGGCGTCGAGTCCAAGCATTCAGGGAACGAGCATGGCCAACAAGGGTCGAACGTCCGCCGAGCGGGTGACGATCGGCCATGCTGGCGCGCCCTCAAGGTGGTACGCAACTTCCTGCGAAATTCGGCCGGTCCCCTCCTGCCTGCCCGGCTCGTATGAGAACGTCTTGACCGACGCTCGACCGCGTTAGCCTGGCCCGCGACGAAGGGGCGAATCAGTGACGACACTCGCCGAGATCGACCTGCTGGACCTGGACCGCTTCCAGCGCGGTGAGCATCACGAGATGTTCCGCCGGCTGCGCGCAGAGAACCCGGTGTCCTGGCACGACTTCCCGCAGGGTCGCGGCTTCTGGAACGTGGTCAAGCACGCCGATCTCGTCGAGGTCAACCGCGACCCGGAGACGTATTCGTCGGAGGTCGGCGGCACGAACATGTTCGACATCGGGGATCGACCGGCCGAGGCCGGTCAGATCGACGGCCGCGGAATCCTGATGCTCGACACCGATCCGCCCAAGCACACCCGTTACCGCAAGCTGGTGAACAAGGGTTTCACCCCGCGCATGATCGGCCTGATCGAGCAGCACCTGCGTCACCGCGCCAGCATGATCGTCGACGGAGTTATCGAGAACGGCGGCTGTGACTTCGTCGAGCAACTGGCCGCCGAACTGCCGCTGCAGGCAATCGCGGAGATCATGGGGGTGCCGCAGGAGGATCGGCATCTGTTGTTCGAATGGTCGAACAAGATGATCGGTTCGGACGATCCTGAGTACGCCGGCGACGACCAGTCGTCCGCATTCATCGAGCTCTACGGCTACGTGAACGAGCTCGCCAGCAAGCGCAAGGCCGACCCGCGCGACGACATCGTCACCAAGCTCATCAACGCCGAGATCGACGGCGACCACCTGAGCGAAGCCGAATTCGACATGTTCATGCTGCTGCTCACGGTGGCCGGCAACGAGACGACGCGAAATACCACCGCCCACGGCATGCTCGCCCTGATGCGCCACCCCGACGCCTACCGGGCGCTCGTTGCCGACCCCGCGCTGCTGCCTCCCGCCGTCGAGGAAATGCTTCGATACGCGAGCCCTGTCCTGCACTTCCGGCGGACGACGACGAGGGACTGCGTGATCCGCGGCCAGCAGATCAGGAAGGGCGACAAGGTCGTGATGTGGCACATCTCGGCCAACCGTGACGAGGAGGTCTTCGACGACCCCTACACCTTCGACATCTACCGCACCCCCAACGATCACGTTGCTTTCGGCGGCGGCGGCGCCCACTTCTGCCTCGGTGCGAACCTCGCCCGCATGGAGCTCAAACTCATCTTCACCGAGATCCTCGAGCGCATCCCTGACATGCAGTTGGCAAGCGAGCCGCAGATGCTGCGCTCCAACTTCATCAGCGGCATCAAGCACATGCCGGTCACCTTCACGCCCGGCCCGCGCCGGAGCGCGGCAACGACCGACGCAAGCTGAACACCGCCGGTTGACTGAGGGTCCGGCGTACGGCTGGACGGCGTCAACGCTGGTGGGATGTCGCGGTAATCCCCTCTTCGCCGCGCCCCCGGAGCGCTTCGTGGCCCCATCGCCTCCATGCCGGGGTCTCCCGAGCTCTGTCGAGTTGCCGCCATTGCACCCCTGATCAATGGCCACCGGTCAAGAAGTTCTTGACCGGCGGACAAGAAGTCTCTACGGTTCCGGCGAGTGACTGCGAGCGCGCCAGGGAGGGCCGTGAGAAAGCGCGGTGCCGTAGACGGGCCGATCGCCGGTGGTTTTACCACCGGCATGGCCGAGCTGTTGCTGGCGCGCGCCCACGACGAGCGCACCGCGCTCCTTTTCGGCACCCGGCGCTGGAGCTGGCGGGAGTTCGTCCACGCCGCCGCCGCGCGGGCCGCGATCGCCCTCGAGCAGCGCTCCCCCGGGCCGTTTCACATCGGGTTACTCATGGACAACCAGCCCGAGTACCTCTTCTGGCTCGCCGGCGCGGCGCTGTCCGGCGCGACGGTGGTGGGCATCAATCCGACACGCCGCGGCAGCGAGCTCGCCGCAGACATCGCCCACGCCGACTGCCAGCTCTACGTCACCGACCCGGCCGGCGCCGCTACGCTTGCGGGGGTCCTACCCGACCTGCCTGCCGGACGCGTCCTGGACGTCGAGAGTCCGTCGTATGAGCAGCTGGTGATGGCCCAGCGATCGGCGGGCTCGTTCACTGCTCCCGACCCCGCGACCCTGCTGATGCTGCTGTTCACATCCGGCTCGACCAGCGCTCCGAAGCTGGTGAAGTGCACGACCGGCCGGCTTGCGTACCTCGGCGCGCGGGCGGCAGAGCGCTACGAGTTCAGTCCCGATGACGTCTGCTACTGCGCGATGCCGCTGTTCCACGGCAACGCGACCATGGGAGTCTGGGCGCCCGCGGTAACGGTAGGCGCCGCGATGGCACTGGCGCCGCGCTTCTCGGCGCGGGCATTCCTGCCGGATATCCAGCGCTACAAAGCCACCTTCTTCAACTACGTCGGCAAGTCGCTGAGCTACATCCTGGCGACTGCGGAGCGTCCGGACGAGCGCGACAACCAGCTGCGCCTCGGCTATGGCACCGAGGCGTCGTGGAAGGACATCGAGACCTTCACCCGCCGCTTCGGCTGCCCACTGATCGAGGGCTTCGGGATGAGCGAGGGCGGTGGCCTGCAGATCCGCTGGAGCCCCGAGGGTCCACGCGATTCGATAGGCAAGCCGGCCTTTCCCACCATCCGGATCGTTGATCCGGAGACCGGGACCGAGTGTCCCCCGGCGCACGTTCGATGCCGACGGTCACCTCACCAACGCCGAGCAGGCCATCGGCGAGCTCGTCAACACCGAAGGCGCTGGCCCTGTTCGAGGGGTACTACCGCAATCCCGAAGCCGAGGCCGAGCGCACGCGCGGTGGATGGTTCTGGTCGGGCGACCTCGCCTACCGCGACGTCGACGGGTGGTACTACTTCGCCGGCCGAGCCAGCGACCGGCTGCGCGTCGACAGCGAGAATTTCACCGCCGCGCCCATCGAGCGCATCCTCTTCCGCCATCCGATGGTGCGGGGAGCCGCCGTGTACGCGGTGCCTGATCCGGAGGGCGGCGACGCCGTCATGGCAGCGCTGGAGTTGACGGACGGGTCCCGCTTCGATGCGGTCGGCTTCGAAGCGTTCCTGACGGCCCAGTCCGACCTCGGGCCGAAGTGGCTTCCCCGGTTCGTGCGGATCGTCGAGCAGATCCCGCTCACCGGCAGCAACAAGGTGCGCAAGGCCCCGCTGCGTCAGGAGCGCTGGGCCACCGATGACCCGATCTGGTGGCGTCCCGACGCCCGCGAGAACGGCTGGAGCCCGATGACCGACGCCGACAAGGCCGCCCACGACGCCCGGTTCGTCGCCCGCGGCCGCGAAGTCGCGCTCCGCTGACCCGCCGACGGCACTGAAGGGACCGATCCGTGCACCTGGACGAATCACCGGCGATTGCCGCGTTGCGCGAGGAGCTGCGCGCGTACTTCGCCGACGTGATGGACCCTGCGACGACCAGGGCGCTCGACGACCCCGCCACCTGTGCCGCCGCGATCCGCGCCGTGGTGCGCCGGATGGGCAAGGACGGCTGGCTCGGTATCGGCTGGCCGCGCGAGTTCGGCGGCCAGGGCCGGGGTCCGCTCGAGCAGCTCGTCTTCTATGAGGAAGTGCAGCGGGCGGGCGCCCCGTACCCGCTGGTCACGCTCAACACCGTCGGCCCCACGCTGATGGCCCACGGAACCCCGCAACAGCAGGCCGCGTACCTGCCGGGGATTCTGGCCGGCGAGATTCACTTCGCCATCGGCTACACCGAGCCGTCGGCGGGTACCGACCTCGCCTCGCTGCGCACGCGGGCGGTTCGCGACGGCGACCATTACGTCGTCACCGGCAACAAGGTCTTCACCTCCGGCGGCGACCTCGCCGACTTCATCTGGCTGGCTTGCCGGACCGACCCGCAGGCGCCACGTCACCGCGGAATCTCGATCCTGATCGTCGACACCGCCTCAGCCGGCTTCTCCTGGTCGCCGATCAACACGGTCGGCAGCCAGCTGACGACTGCTACCTACTACGACGCGGTCGAGGTACCCGCGGCGAATCTGGTCGGCGCGGAGAACGGCGGCTGGCGGCTGATAACCGCGCAGCTGAACCACGAGCGGGTAGCGCTCGGCGCCGGCAGCGCCGCTGCACACGCGATGTACGACGCGACCCTGGAGTGGGCAGCGGCGACGCCGGGTGACGACGGCCGGCCGGTGCTCGAGCAGCCGTGGGTGCAGTCCGAGCTCGCGACCGTGTATGCCCGGCTGTCGGCGCTGCGGCTGCTGAACCACCGCATGGCAGCGTCCATGGAGACCGGCCAGCCGGGCCCGGCCGAGTCCTCGACGGTCAAGGTGCTGACCAGCGAGTCCGCTATAGCGATCTACCAGACCCTGCTGGGCGTGCTCGGCTCGACGGGGCACCTGGTCGGCGGGTCGGCCGGCTCGCTCATCGGCGGCCGGCTGGAGCGGCTGGCCCGCCACGCGCAGATCAACACGTTCGGCGGCGGGGTCAACGAGGTGCAGCGGGAGCTCATCGCCGTATCCGCGCTCGGCTTGCCGCGAGGAAGCCGATGACCGACCTGCAGACGCAGCTCGCCGCCCATATCGGCGAGGCGATGGCACCTGCGCGAGCATCGGTGGACGGGGTCAACGCGGCGATGATCCGGCATTGGTGCCTGGCCATGGGCGATGAGAACCAGCGCTACGCCCCCGGGCCTGAACAGGTGGCGCCGCCGGCGATGCTGCAGGCCTGGTGCATGCGGGAGTTCGATCCCCAACCCGAGGGCGGGCCGGCCGCGCACATCGACGAGTTGCTGGCAGCAAGCGGCTACACCGCCGTCGTCGCGACAAACTGCGAGCAGCGCTATGCCCGCGATCTGCGACCGGGCGACGTGCCGGTCGAGACCCGGCTGCTCGAGGCGGTCTCCGCCGAGAAGCAGACCGCACTCGGTCCGGGCTTCTTCCTCACGGTCACCTCGACGTACGCGGTCGGCGGCGAGCCGGTGGCGACCATGCGCTTTCGGACGCTGCGCTATCGGCCCAAGACAACAGCGGTTGCTGCCGCAGCTGAACCAACTGCCCGGCGCCCGCGCCCGGCGATCAATCAGGACAACGCGTACTTCTTCGAAGGCGCCGCGCGTGGCGAACTCCTGGTGCGACGCTGCACCAGCTGTGGCCGCACGCAGCACCCTCCGCTGCCGATGTGTCCGGTCTGCGGCGGTGTCAGCTGGGAACCGCAGCCGATGGCCACCACCGGCGAGGTGTACACGTTCACCGTCACCCACCATCCGCCGCTGGCCGGCTTCACGCTGCCGGTCGTCGTGGCACTCGTCGAGCTCGCAGACGGCCACCGGCTCATCACGAACCTCATCGATATCGATCCCGCTGAGGTGCGCGTCGGCCTGCCGGTCGAGATCGACCTTGTCGAGGTGGATGTCGCCGCCGGCGACGAGCTGACCTTGCCCGTGTGCCGCCCGCGCGCGCACTTCGTCAGGCCGGAGGCCCGGCAGTGAATTTCGAGCTCGAAGAAGCGCAGGCCGCGATGGCGGAACTGGCCCGCGACGTCGCCGTCGATCACGGTGGGCACGAGCGCGCGCGTGACGTGGAGGACACCGGCGGCATCGACCGGGCGGCCTGGTCAGCGCTCGGGGTCACCGGCTTGCTGGCTGCGGTCTGGGCCGGCGACGGCGGGGTTGTAGGGGCGGCCGAGATGGCGGCCGCGCTCGGCCGCGAGGTCGTGAGTCTGCCCGCCTACGCCCTGCTGGCGGCGCTGATGCTGCTCGGCCCGGTCGACGGCCCCGGTCCGCTTCGCCGGGAACGGGTGGTCGCGGGCGAGGAGCTGGTGACCCTGGCCCTCTCCGAGGAGGGCATCAGCCGGGTGTCGGCATCCCGCACCCGCGTCGCCGACGGCCGCATCACCGGTCACAAGGCGGTCGTGCCTGCTGCGGCCGAGTCGACGGCGGCGATCGTCGGGGCTCAGAGCGCGGACGGTCCCGGCCTGTTCCTGGTGAAGCTGGACGACCCGGGCGTCCGGGTGGTGCCGGTGCGGACCACGGACCGGCTGAGCGCGGCGCACCTGGAGCTGCAAGAAGCCGCGGCGACCCCGCTCGGCGACGGCACTGCCGTCTCGCGCGGCGAGCAGATCGCCTCGGTGCTCGCCTGCGCTTCGGTGCTCGGTCCTGGCCGGCGGGCGGTGGAAGGCGCCGCGAGCTACGTCAGCGAACGCCACCAGTTCGGCCGCCCGATCGCGTCGTTCCAGGCGCCCGTGCTGCGGCTGGCTGACGCCCACATCGATCTCGAGGCGATGCAGGTGACACTGCAGCAGGCCGCATGGCAGCTCGACACCGGCCGAGACGCGACGGTCGCGGTCTCGGTGGCCAAGTGGTGGATGGCGAACGGCGGGCACCGAACCCTGCACACCGCGCAGCATGTGCACGGCGGGATCGGCGCCGACATCGAGTTCCCGGCGCACCGCTACTTCTTGCGCGGCAAGCAGCTGCTCGACACGCTCGGCGGCGCTGCTGCTCATGCCAGCCGCCTAGGGGCCGAACTCGGCGTCGGAGCGCGCACGTGAGCGGGCTCGAGGCGGGGATTTCCTTGCCGTCCCTGAAGATTGCGGTCACTGCACGGCTGGTCGTCGCCGGCGCGATCGCGTCGCGTGACTTCCAGGACGTGCACCACGACCACGCCGGTGCGCAGGCTGCGGGCTCACCCGACATCTTCATGAACATCCTGACCACCAACGGTCTGGTCGGCCGTTACGTCACCGACTGGGCCGGCCCGGCAGCCCGGCTCACTGCCATCGACATCCGGCTCGGCGCGCCGAACCGGCCGGGCGCCACGCTCGAGTTCACCGGCAGCGTCAGCACCCTTGACCGCCTCAACCGTCGCGCCACGGTGGCGGTGCGCGGACGCAACGAGCTCGGAGATCACGTCACCGGCACGGTCGAGGTCGAGTGGCCAGAGGGTGACTTGCCCGGGGTGCTGTCGTGACGACATTCGCCGGCCGGACCGCGATCGCGGGCATCGGTGCGACCGAGTTCTCCAAGGACTCCGGCCGCAGCGAGCTGCAGCTGGCCGCCGAGGCGGTGCGCGCGGCGCTCGCCGACGCCGGGCTCGCGCCGCCGGACGTCGACGGCCTGGTCACCTTCACCATGGACAACAACGCCGAGATCGAGCGTCGCGCGCGAGCTGGGCATCGGCGACCTGACGCTTCTTCAGCCGCATCCACTACGGCGGCGGTGCGGCCTGCGGCGACGCGTGCAGCAGGCGGCGCTGGCGGTCGCCACCGGCATCGCCGAGGTCGTGGTCTGCTACCGCGCGTTCAACGAGCGCTCCGGCCACCGGTTCGGCCAGGTGCACCGGCGCCGCGGCCGGCAGTCGACCACCGACGGCACTCGACAACGCTGGTCACTACCCGATGGGGCTGTGCACGCCCGCCGCGACCGGTCGCGATGTATCGCCCGCCGGTACATGCACGAGTACGGCGCCACCAGCGAGGACTTCGGCCGGGTCGCGGTCGCCGACCGCCGGCACGCCGCGACCAACCCGAAAGCGTGGTTCTACCAGCAGCCGATCACGCTCGCCGACCACCAGGCCTCCCGCTGGATCGCCGACCCGCTGCGCCTGCTCGACTGCTGCCAGGAGAGCGACGGCGCGCAGTCGCGCTGGTCGTCACCTCGCTGGAGCGGGCCCGCGACCTCGCCGCAGCCGCCGGCCGTGATCGCGGCCGCCGCGCAGGGCGGCCGGCGCCGACCAGTACATGATGACCAGCTACTACCGCGACGACCTGACCGGCCTGCCGGAGATGGGGCGTGGTCGGCCGGCAGCTGTAGGCGCAGGCCGGGATCGGCCCGCGGACGTGCAGACCGCGGTGCTCTACGACCACTTCACGCCGTTCGTGCTGATCCAGCTCGAGGAGCTCGGCTTCTGCCCGCGCGGCGAGGCCGCGGACTTCATCGCCGGCGGCGGCGATCGAGATCGGCGGCCGGCTGCCGGTCAACCCCCACGGCGGCCAGCTCGGCGAGGCCTACATCCACGGCATGAACGGCATCGCCGAGGCCGTCCGCCAGATCCGCGGCACCTCGGTCAACCAGGTGGCCGACGTCCGCACCGTTCTCGTCACCGCTGGCACCGGAGTTCCGACCAGTGGTGCTGTCCTGCAAGGGGATCGCTGATGAGCGCACACGCTCCTGAATCGGCTCGCCAGCTCTCGTCCGAGGAGCTCTTCCTGCCCGAGCCTGCTCCCGCCGAGGTGAAGTACACCGTCATCTCGGTCGACGACCACTCGTCGAGCCGCCGCACATGTTCGAGGGCCGGCTGCCCGCCCAGCTGCAGGACCGGGCGCCGCACATCGTCGACACCGCGGACGGCCTGCAGATCTGGGAGTTCGAGGACCAGCAGTTCACCCAGGTCGGCATGAACGCCATCGCCGGGCGGCGGCCGGAGACGGTGCAAGTTCGAGCCGTTCCGCTTCGACGCAGATGCGTCCCGGCTGCTACGACATCGACGCCCGTGTCAGCGACATGGATTTCGGCGGGGTCTGGGCGTCGGTGAACTTCCCCTCGATGATCACCGGCTTCTGCGGCCGGGTGTTCTTCGCACGCGAAGGATCCGCGAGCTCGGGCACGCGGTCATGCATCGAGCCTGGAACGACTGGCTTTACGAGGAGTGGTACCAGCCGTACCCGGAGCGCGATCATCCCGCTCGGCATCACCTTCCTCACCGATCCGGACGCGCGCCGGTCGCCGAGATCCACCGCAACGCCGAGCGGGGGTTTCGCGGCGATCACGCTGCCCGAGCGTCCGCACATGCATCGGTCTGCCGTCGCTGTGGCAGCGCGACCACTGGGACCCGATCATCGCCGGCCTGCGCCGAGACCGACACGGTGATCTGCTTGCACGTCGGCAGCTCCGGGGCGATACGTGGCGCCGCCGGGTGCGCCGCGGCTGCAGCTCGGCGCCACGCTGTTCGGCCAGCTCCGCTCGCCGCGGCCTGCGCCGAGTGGCTGTGGTCGGGCTACGCCGTCAAGCACCCGGACCTGAAGATCGCGATGAGCGAGGGCGGCATCGGCTGGGTCGCCATGCTGCTCGACCGGCTCGACAACATCATCGACCGCTCGCGGTACGGCCTGGGCTGGGACGTGCGCCCGGCCGACGTCCTGAAGCGCAACTTCTGGTTCTGCACCCTCGACGACCCGTCGACCATCGACACCCGCTACCGCATCGGCGTCGAGAACATCATGGTGGAGACCGACTACCCCCACGGCGACGGCACCTGGCCCGACACCCAGCTGCGTGATCGAGAAGCTCTGGGGCCACATCCCGACCGACGAGCTGCGCGCTGATGTGCTACGAGAACGCGGCCAAGCTCTTCCGTCACCCGCTGCCGGACACTGTGCTCCCGTGACCGGCGGCCCGGCTGCGGGGCGTTTCGCAGCATCACGAATTTTCGCTGCGGGGCATTGGGGCGCCGCAGCGAAGGAAGCCGGCCCTTTGTCCCGGGTGCCGGCGACCACTGGGACCGCACCGACCGGTGCGGCCTCGCGCGAACGAAAGGGAACGCTATGACCGGGCCTTTGCAGCGCAGATGGAGCGCTGCCCTGGTGGCAGTCTGGACTGGCGGCGACAAGCGCACTGGCCTCCTGCTCCGTCCAGCGGAAACAACAAGACCAGCTCCGGCGGCGGAAGCAGCGCGGGCCCGATCAAGATCGGCGTGGAGCTCCCGATGTCGGGACCGCTGGCCAGCGCCGGAACCGTCTACGGTCTCGTCGCCAAAGCCCTGGGGACGTCGCAGATGCCGGGTACCGACACCATCGACGGCCGGAAGGTCGAGATCGTCCTGCGCGACAACCAGAGCACGGCGACCGGCGCCGCTGCTGCTACCCGGCAACTGCTCGACCAGGACAAGGTTGACGCCCTGATCGGCCCGCTCTACACCGACCAGGCTCTTGCCGCCCTTCCCGCTGGTCAAGAAGGCGGGCGTGCTCGAGTTTGCGCTCAGCGGTTGCCCGGATTGCGGTGACGGGGCGAAGTACCCCACCACCTTCTCCGTCGAGTCCGACCGGCCGACTCAGATGCCCTCGACCATCGCCCGCATGCAGCAGGCCGGGGCCACGAAGGTCGCCATCCTGGAGTCGAACGACCCGACCGGCACCGCATACACCGACGCTTTCAAGGCAGCGGCCGCCAAGGCCGGCATCACGGTAGTGACCACGGTGACCTTCTCCTACGGCGCGCTCGACCTCGGTTCGCAAGCCGCTCAGCTCAAGAGCTCCGGTGCTGACGCCGTCTACCTCGCCAGTGCCGTGCCGACGGACGTCGCCAACGCCGCCAAGGCCATGAAGGAGATCCAGTACGAGCCCTACGTCTTCGGTAACGCCGCCGCTGCGGTGACCGTCGTCGTCCAGGCCGTCGGCGACCATGGATCAAGAAGTGGGCTTCCAGCGGCTACGGAACCCGCACGACCCGGCCCAACCCGGCCTCGCAGGACGTCACGTTCGCCAACCTGGTCAACGCGATCAATCCGCAAATCGGCTCGGTGGCACCGATCGACCTGTCGGCAGGCGTCCTGGACAGCTTCAACATGATCAAGAACGCGATCCAAGGGACCCACTCCACCGATGGCAAGACACTCGCCAAGTGGCTGGAACAGAACGGCTACCCGGGCGGGCTGAAGGCTGACTACAAGTTCACCTCGACCGTCCACAACGGCATGGCCGCCGACCAGCAGAGCGTCGTGCAGCCAGGGACGCTGCAGAACGGCATCCCGCTGCGGGCCGGCGAAACGGGCTGAGCCCCGTTCCGGACAGCTGACAGACAAGGCGTCATAGGTATGTGGGATCTGCTGAATTCCTTGCTGCGCGGCCTGCAGGTCGGCAGTGTGTACGCGATTGTGGGCCTCGGCCTGAATGTCATCTTCGCGGCCACAGGGGTCTTCAACTTCGCCCAGGGCGAGTTGGTGATGGTCGGCGGGATGCTAGGGGTCAGCCTGTGGGTGGCCGATGGCTTCCCACTGGGTGTCGCGCTGCTGCTGGTCGTCATCGTGACGGCCGGCATCGGCGCGCTCACCGAGATCCTGGCGATCCGGCGGCTCTCCAACCAGCGTGACGCCACGTTATGGATGCTGTCCACGCTGGGCGTGGCCATCGTCGTGCGGTCGGCAGCGACACTGCTGGCGACCCGCACCGGCGGTGAATACGCCCAGCGCAACTTCCCCAACTACATCAACGCGCAGCCCTGGCACTGGGGCCAAGTGTTGGTGATCCCCCAGCGCGCCATCCTCATCGCCATCGCCATCGTGCTCACGTTCGTGACGGCGGTGTGGTTTCGCACGGCACGCTGGGGGCGGGGACTGTTGGCCGTGGCCGCCGACCGGGAGGCTGCCGCCATGCGCGGCCTCCCGGTCGGCGGGCTGGCGGTCCTGGCGTTCGCGATCGGCGGCTTCATCGCCGGCCTCGGCGGGTTCCTCGGGGGTCCGGTGACGCAGGCCTCGACCACGATTGGTTTTGGCCTCACGTTGAATGCGTTCATCGCCTCGACCATCGGTGGCATCCCCAACCTCTGGGGGCCGTTGCTCGGCGGCGCCGTGCTCGGAATCGGCCAGGAGCTCACGGCGCAGTATCTGGGCGCGGAACTGCAGACGCCGATCTCACTGGCCATCCTGCTGGTGGTCCTCGCGGTGCGCCCGCAGGGTGTCCTCGGACGGCAGGTGCGGGCACTATGACAACCCTGACGACAACCCTGACCTCGCTGTGGACCAGCTCCAAGGTCCGGCGCTGGCTCCCCTTGCTGCAGCTGATCATCGCAGTGGTGATCATCGCGATCCTGCCCGGCATGGTGTCGGACACCTTCTACCTGTTCTCGCTCACCCTGGGCGTGATCTACCTGACCGCGGTCATCGGCCTTGATTTCACGGTCTACGCAGGCGCGGTGTCGATGGGCACGGCAGCGTTCATGCTGATCGGCGCGTACGCGGTGGCGATCGCGCAAGTTCGCGGCGGCTTGAACGCGGTCGTCGGCCTGGTCATCGCTTGCCTGGTGTGTGCGGTGGTGGGGGCGGTGACGTCCATCCCAGCGCTGCGACTCGGCGCCTTCGCCATCGCCGTCGTCACCCTGATGTACGCCGACGTCGTCTCCGCCGTGGCGCTGCATTTCAAGTCGTTCACCGGCGGCGGTGACGGCATCTCGGCCGATCCAGCGAACGTGCCGCTCAGCCGCATGTGGCTCTACTGCGCGTTGATCGCGCTGGTGGCCTACATCCTGCATCGCAACCTGCTCCGCGGGCCGTTCGGCCGGGCGTTGATGATCATGCGCCGGGGTGAGGCGGTCGCCGGCTCGCTGGCGGTGGCGACCGGGCGGTACAAGGTCGTCTCCTTCACCATTTACGCGGCTCTCGCGGGCCTCGCCGGCGGCCTGTACCAACAGCTGAACGGGCCGGTCGCCACCGAAACGTTCAGCATCGACATCTCCATCACGCTGCTGCTCATGGTGGTGCTCGGCGGCGTGGGCTCCGTCACCGGCGCGTTCCTGGGCACGCTGGTCCTGACAGTCATCCCGATGATCCTGAACCAGGCGGCGAGCAGCGGCGGCGGCACCCGCGACCTGTCCTACGGCGTGATCCTGCTCGTGGTGGTGCTCATCGTCCCCAAGGGTCTGGCGGGCATCCCGGGTGACAAGCGCCTGCGCCGGCTCGGGGCGCGCGCCGCCGTGCGCTTCACGACCGACCGAGTAGTCGAGCGCGACGGGACCGGTGACGATCTCGGTGCCCGGCCGGTCGACCCCGAGGCGCTCAGCCAACTGCTCGCCGAAGGCCGCGGTTCGCAAGGTGGCCAACTGGAGGTGGAGGACATCCACCGCACCATCGGTGGCCTGCGCATCTTGCGGGGCATCTCGATGACCGTCGAAAGCGGGCACATCGCCGGTCTCATCGGCCCCAACGGTTCCGGCAAGACGACCCTGCTCAACTCGATCAACGGCCTGACACCCGTCGAGCGTGGACGGGTGCGGCTGGCCGGTGCGGCGATCGACGGCAAGGCTCGCTCGCGAGCCAAGGCGGGAATCGGACGGACGTTCCGAACCGCCTTGCTCGCCGAGGAAGCGAGCGTGCTCGACAACCTGATGCTCGGCCTCGACGCGCACCGCAAGGTGCCCCACGTCTGCTACGCGCTGCGCCTGCCGAACGCGATCCGGGAAGCACGCGAGCGACGCGCAGCGGCGACGCGGTGGGCCGAGGCGCTCGGGCTCGGCGAGCTGCTGAGCGACGAGGCGTCGGCGCTGACACCGCGAGCGCGCCGGTTGCTGGAGGTGGGACGCGCGCTGGCGACCCGGCCCCGGATCCTGCTGCTGGACGAGCCCGTCGCCGGCCTCACCGGCGGCGAGATCGACGAGCTCGTCGAGATCGTCAAGCTGGTGCGGGAGGCGGGGATCAGCACGATTCTCGTCGAGCATCACGCCGAACTCGTCATGAATTTGTGTGACCGGGTGACCGTGCTCGATGCCGGCGAGGTCATCGCCACCGGGGAACCGGCGACGGTCAGTCGCGATCCGAAGGTCATCGCCGCCTACCTCGGCGACGAGTTCATGTCGTTGGAGGAAGAGCAGATGGCGACGGAGACACAACCGTGAGCGGGCGGCTGGTGCTCTCCGGGGTGCGGGCCGGATACGGCGCCGCGGATGTGTTGAACGGCGTCGACCTCACCGTCGAGGCGGGCAAGCTCACCGTTCTCCTGGGGCCGAATGGCGCGGGCAAGTCGACGCTCTTGCGCTGCATCATGGGCATGCTCAAGCTTTCCGGGGGCGTGATCGAGCTCGACGGGCAGCGGCTGGACGGGCGATCGTCGGCCAAGGTGGCCCGCGCGGGCGTGGCCTTGGTGCCAGAAGGGCGCCGGCTGTTCGGCCCCGAGCCGATCGCCGACAACCTGCTCGTCGGCGGTTGGGTGCGCGGCCGTTCGAAGGTAGAGCTGCTGGCCGACCGCGAGCAGATGTACGAGCGCTTCCCCATCCTCGGCCAGCGCCGCAGGGAGTCGGCCGCGTCGCTGTCGGGCGGGGAGGCGCAGATGCTGGCGATCGCGATGGCGCTGATGGCGCGCCCGCAGGTGCTGCTGCTCGACGAGCCGTCGCTCGGCCTGGCCCCCCGGCTGGTGTCTGAGGTCATGGATCTCGCCGCAGGGCTGGCCAAGCAGGGCAGCACCGTGCTGCTCGTCGAGCAGATGGTGACCAAGGCTTTGGCGGTTGCCGATTGGGCGGCGGTGCTCGGCCGGGGCCGCGTCGTCACGGCCGGTAGTTCCGAGGAGGTCAAAGCTGACGGCGCTATCGCCGCGGCGTATCTGGGCGTCGCGACGCATGGATGATCGAAACCATCCGCAAGCAGGCGTCGCCGGCCGTAGGCTTCGCCGGGTGGCGGCGGAGGCACCCCGGGCGGGGCGACCCCAGTCGGTGTCCACCGAGCAGATGCTGGCCGAGGCGCGCCGCCAGGTGTCCGACGTCGGGGTCTCGGAGTTCAGCGTGCGTGAATTGGCGAAGGCGCTCGGCCTGGTGCCCGGCACGGTCCACGCCCGCTTCGGCAACAAGCAGGAACTGCTCGCGCTGCTGTACCTGCAGCGCATCTCGCACGCGCAGGAGATGCTGGCGAGCCTGCCGGCCAAGGCGCTCGCCGACGTGAGCTCGCTGCTGGAGGCCACCATGCCGGACCTGTCGATGCTGCGCCGCGAGTTCGTCCTGCACTTCGAGGGCAACGGCAAAGCCCGCCCCCGCCTGCATACGGCCACCTGGGACGCGCTCAAGGTTTCCTTTCGCGGCCTGTCGGATCGGCTCTATGACCGCTTCCGCGACGCCGCGGCCAACGAGGGCGTCTCGGTCATCGGGGGCACCCAGGCGAAGCGGCTGCTGTGGACGTTGTCCTCGACGATGGATTCGCAGCGCAGCGCCGTCGCGTTCGACCACGCCGACGCGAATTACCGCCGCTTCGTCGCGCGGTCTCTGCTGTCGGCGCTGCGCACTTCGCACTGACGGGCACCCGTCGCGATCATGCGGTCTGGCCTGGTCGATGCTCTCGAACGAGCCGCAGCTGATTAGCTGACGTGGATATCCGCCAGCACTCGGCTGGTGATGGCGGCTGCGTACCGCATGGCCCCGGGCATCGGGACCGGGCAGTTAAAGAAGATTTCCGGAACCGGACAGAAGTGTTTCCCGTCGGACTCGCGCACAACCACGGTCGGCGTGCCGTCCGGCCATCGTCCGGTGCAATGCTCGAAACTCTGACAGGGCATCGTGGCGGTGTAGTGCCCGTGCCACTCGACAGCCTGAGCGGAGTCGATGAAGCGCACCATGCCGGCGGGATAAGCGCTCGGCAGGGTGGAGAACATGACGCCGAGCGGGGTATCCCCCACGTAGCGGGCCGCGTCCTGCTTGAAGATCGGGCTGCTCGCGAAGTAGACCGGGACATGCACCTGGGCGGCAATGGCGATCACCGTGCGGGCATCGGCCCGGTACTTGTCGATCAGCGCCTGGCCGGACAGCGCAATCCCGTTCGCGTCCTTCATGCACGGGAACAGGGCGACCCCGGAGAACGCCAGGACGATGCGGTTCGGGTGGTAGCTGGAGTGGTTGTGAGGGTCCAGCTCGCGGCGGATATCCGGGAGCCAGTTGCAGATGGCGGTGGCTGCGAACACGCGGGTGCGGCTGGTGGTCTTGGCTGAAGCTGCGAAGAAGAAGTTGAGGTACGGGGCGGCCTGGTAGGCGAGGGAATCGCCCCACACCTCCACGCGCAGCGGTGCGGGCCGCGCCGGCGTGCACGCCGAGAATCCGAGCGAGGTCGCTACGCAGATGACGAGGGGTAGCACGAGCCGTCGGGCGATCCGGCTCGGCAGCTGGCGGTGGAGTCGGCTGAGCACGGTTCTCCCTCGAGCGCGTACGGAATCGGGCGGCGCGGACGTTCAGCACACGCAGTTTTCATCTCCGGAAGCACCCTATGTCGTGGAGCGAACACCTGGAGAGAGGTTCCTTGTCACACCATGAATAACTGACCCGCGATTCAGAATTTTCTGTCCGTTGAGTCAGTTCCAGTGTTAAGCGCTTGGGCCGAATGGCCGATCCCACGGGGACGCTGTCCTTCCAACCGCTACCAGGTGAGGTGTTCGGTCTGTGTCCGGTTCAGCAGCGAGTTGGCTTCGGTCGCCGGCGGTTGGCGATCATCAACCAGGCCATGGGGTCGCGGCATGAGGTACTGCATCGGCAGCGAAGGGCGAGCAGCTCCAGGCGGGATGGCCCCTACCGGGACGCAGCACGCTGTGAGCCTCAGCGACGCGTACGAGAGTGTCGCCCTCTGCGGTCAGCGCACCGTCACCTGGCCGGGCAAGCCGTTCGCGTCCACCCCACAGGAGGACGAATGTCCCGTCTGCCGGAGCGTCGTCGACGGACTCGCCTGACGCCAGGCGCCATCACTTCCGTCGAGGGCGCAACGGCTACATCCGGCGCTTGCCGGCGGTGAACGTGACAGGCATGTGCTTGACGCCGCCGATGAAGTTCGAGCGCAGGATGTCGGGCTCGGCGGTCATCTTCATGTCGGGGATGCGCTCGAGCAGCTCGGCGAACAGGATCCGCAGCTCCGCGCGGGCGAGGTTGGCGCCCAGGCAGAAGTGCGTGCCCCCGCCGCCGAAGGCGACATGCTCGTTCGGCGTGCGCGTGATGTCGAAGCGGAACGGGTCTTCGAAGACGTTCTCGTCACGGTTGGCGGAGATGTACCACATGACGACCTTGTCGCCCTTGGCGATGTCCTGACCGTTGATGACGGTGTCGGCCATCGCGGTGCGCCGGAAGTAGTACACCGGCGACGCCCAGCGCAGCACCTCCTCGACCGCGCCGTTGAGCAGCTCCGGGTTCTCCACCAGCAGCTGGTACTGGTCAGGGTGCTGCATCAGCGCGTGCATGCCCCAGCTGGTGGTGTTACGGGTGGTCTCGTTGCCCGCCACGGTCAGCAGCAGCATGAAGAACTCGAACTCGGCGTCGGACAGCTTGTCGCCGTCGATCTCGGAGTTGATGAGCTTGGTGACGATGTCGTCGCGCGGGTCGACCTTGCGCTGCTTGGCGAGCTCGTTGACATACGCGTAGAGCTCGGTCATCGCTGTCATGTTGTCGTCGCTGGCGTACTCCGGGTCATCGATCCCGATCATGCGGTTGGACCAGTCGAACAGCAGCTTGCGGTCTTCCTGCGGCACGCCCATGATCTCGGCGATCGCCTGCAGCGGCAGCTCGGCGGCCAGGTCGGTGACGAAGTCGCAGGACCCGCCCTCGATCACCTCGTCGATGATCAGCGTGGTGCGGTGCGCGAGGTACTTCTCCAGCATCCCGATCATCCGCGGGGTGAAGCCCTTGTTGACCAGCTTGCGGTAGCGGGTGTGCTTGGGCGGGTCGGTGTAGCAGCAGCATGACGCCGAGCAGATCGCCGCCGTTGTCCGCCCCTAATTCGTCGGTGTTGTAGAACCCGCTGACGCCCTGCTTCTCGGAGGAGAACAGCGCCGAGTCCCGATTGACCAGCGTGACGTCGGGATGGGTGACGACATTCCAGAAGCCTTTGGCTCCCGGCAGCTCATGCCACGCGACCGGCTCCTCGGCGCGCAGCCGGCGGAACATCTCGTGATGCTCCCCGCGCTGGAAACGGTCGAGGTCGGTCAGGTCGATGCCGGGTGTCTTCACGTGAGTGGCCTCCTTGGCGCGCCCCTCAGATGCTAGGCCGTGGCCCGCCCCGGGGCGTCGGGGGCCGGTGCGCAACCAGGTGAGCACGTCGCGATTACTCGTCCAACCCTGGTGCGTTACAGGCTGTTGCAGGCCATGGGTTCGTCTGATTTGTGCCGGCGGCAGGCGCTACGCTCCGGCGTTATGGGGGACACGGTTGAGGACGTTGCCGGTCAGCTGCGCAAGCTGGCCGTCGAACTTGTACGGGCCGGCCGGGCGGCAGAGTCGACTGCTGTGCTGGTGGGTATCGGGGCCATCGAGATGCTGCAGACGTTCGCCGGGGACAGCGCGAACACCAGCCCGAACCCGCAGTCGGCGCACTCCCCCGGCTATTGACTGTCGCCTCAGCGCGAACGCGAGGCCGCCGCCGTGACGGTCGCTTGCGCCCCTGAGTCGCGCGGGCAGGAAAAGCACGGGCGCGCGATCGTCGAACCGGACAGCGCGATCCGTACCCAACTCGTCCGGTTGATGCGCGACCTCGAACCCGGTCGCCGGCACCAGGACGATACTGACCACGTGACGCTGGATGTGCTGCGTCAGTTGATATTGCACACCGTCTGGCTCGCCGAAGAAGTGCGCGTACTGCAGGACGAGGTCGATCGGCTCAACGACATCGGCTAGCGCCCGCCCCTGCTCTTCGTATCGCGTGGCTCGGTGTATTGGTCATGACCACGAAGACACTCGAGGGCGCTCACGCTCTGATCACCGGCGGCGGCACGGGAATCGGGCGCGGCATCGCCGAGTACCTCGCCTGACGGTCGGCACGCCCGAATGCGCTCAGGCGTATGCGTGGAAGACCATGCGTCCGCTGCGCGGCCGGCGTAGCCGGCGCCTGAGGCGTGCTGGCAGCGAATCGTGAACGCGCGTCTGGATCCCCCAGTCCTTGCTGGCCGTCCAGGGATCGAAGGCCACCACCCTGGAGAACCCGACATCGAGCAGCATTCCCTCGACGGCCAGCCGGTTGGGGCCGAAGTGGTTGCTGGCGTCGTTGTTCATCGACTCTCCCTGGTAGTACGCGGCGGCCGGAACCGGGACGTCGAGCAGGTCCACGACCGTCTCGATGACGGCGACACCTGCCGTCACCGAACGGACGTTCTTCAGATAGCCGATCGGGTCGGCAGCGTGGTAGAGCACGCCAAGGAAGAGGACGACATCGAACGCCGACCCCAGAGCGTCCGGGCTGATGTCTTCGACCGCGATGTCCTGCATCTCTACCCGGCTGCCGAGCGCGCGATGGGCGAGCTCGAAATTGCCCCGGGCGTCGCTGCCCGGCCAGTTCCATGCCCAGTGGTCGGCTGCCACGACCCGCTGCGCCCCACGCCGTTCGGCCTCGAAGGCGTAGAAGCCGTCGTACGCGCCGATATCCAGCACGCTACGACCGGACAGGTCCGGCAGCTGCAGATGAACGACCTCGTTGGGGGTGTCCTTCTGGCCAGGGGTCACGACGCCGTCGCCCAGGTCGATGGTGTGAAACCAGGTGCGGGACGCGACGATCTCCCGCAGGTCGGTGGGACGGTCTTCAGCCACAGCCGCATTCAACACGGGGACCGCCAACCGGTCTCGCTCTGCGGCGCGCGCAAGCACTCCGGCGTGCCTGCGAAAGGGACGGCGAGGACCTTCGTCCCTGGCGCCGTGGTGCGGGTGACTCAGAAACTGTTCACATGGCGCAACGAAAGCTGGAGACGCTCACTGAGGAAGAATGCTTCGCGCTGCTGAGCGAAGGGCGAGTGGGGCGACTGGTCTACCAGGACGAGTTCGGGCCGGTCGCCGTGCCGGTGAACTATGCCATTGCCGAGCGTTCGGTCGTCATCCGGGTCGAAGGCGGGGCGAAGCTCGCCGCCATGCAGCAGCCGCGCGTCGCATTCGAGGTCGACGACTTGGACGAGGGCCAGCACTCCGGGTGGAGCGTCATCGTGCGTGGAGCCGGCCGCGAACTCCCCATCGAGCAGGTACCCGCGTTGCTGCGTCGCATGGAGGGCGGCCCGCCAACTCCCTGGGCTACGGGGATCCACAACACGTGGCTCGAGATTCCCGCTGAGATGGTCACCGGCCGCCGCTTCGGGGAGTATCAGCCGGCCGTCATCGTCTGACGCCGCCGCGCTATCCGACGCGCAAGACCGTCGTCGCCGATCGGCGCAGCGCGTCGCGACGGATCTCGCTGATCGGCTGATACTCGGCGCTGCCCACGAGCTCGAACAACGCGTCGGTCGACGGGTAGTGCCCGAGGAACATCAGATCGGGGACGAACTCTTCCGCCAGGGCCCGATCCGGGACGAAGCGCGGGGAAAGCACCCGCCCGCCGCGGCTTTGCACGAGGGGCTCTGCTGCGCCCAGGTAGCGGTCGTACGCGGCGGCGCCGCCGTCGCGAAACCAGAGCGCGTTGAGCACGGCGATCCCCGGCGGGAGGGTCGTCACGGCCCGGGCATCGGCTGGGTCGATCGCGCAGCGGGTCAGGATCGCCTTCGTGATGGCTTCCTCGCGAAGGTGTGCTACCGCCTGGTAGGCGTCGCTGCGCCACATCGCGTTGAACGCGTCCATCGACGGGTAGCGGACGAAGCCGACCAGATCAGGATCCAGCCCACCCTCCAACGCCTGCTGAACGGGCATGAAGGGGAACAGCAGCTCGGCTCCCACATCGGTCAGGATCGGCTGCACTGCAGCGCCGTACTCGCGGTACCTCTCGGCACCGCCATCGGGGCGAAACCACAAGGCGTTGAACATGCAGATCGCTGGCATCCGCGCACGCTACCCCGGTCGGCTCGGGCCCGAAGTGATGGTGTCGTCGTCGGGGTCGGTGGTTTGTCGTACGGCTCATCACCGGCATCGATCTGCGCCCCGCCAGCGCTGGGCGAAGGACTGTCCCCTAGAGTCCTGCGCTGTGCAGGAATGGGCGCAATGGCGCGGGCCGATCCCGTCCCCGAGTCCTGCGGAGCTGGCCGACCGCTATGCCGTCAGCCAGCTGGTGAAGGTCTACGCCCTCGGTGTCGACATGCGCGATCTCGACACCGTGCTGAGCGTCTTCACCCCTGACGCCAAGGTCGAAGGCATGGCGGGCGCCATGGCGGCGGCGGAGTACCTGCCGAACATCTTCGCGGGTGCGTCGGTCTACCAGGCGACCCAGCACAACATCACCAACCAGCACGTCACCGTCGACGGCGACGAGGCCCTGGTGTGGAGCTACGCCGTCTGCTACCACCTCGAGGAGCCGGGCAGCGGACGGGACGACCTGATCGTCGCCACGCAATACCGTGACCGCTGCCGCCGCTTCGATGGCGGATGGCTCATCACCGCCCGTCGTTCGGTAGCCCAATGGATCCGTGGCCCCTATCCCAGGAGTGAGTCATGACCGACGCCAAGGTCGCGTTCATCACCGGCGCCAGCCGCGGCATCGGCAAGGCCTGCGCGCTGGAGCTGGCCGACGCCGGTTATCGCATTGCCATCACCGCGCGCACGGTGCGCGAAGGCGAGCAGCGGGAGCATTCGTCGACGCTCAAAGGCAGTGACCTGAGCCCGTTGCCCGGAAGCCTGCAGGGCACGGTCGGGATGATCGAGGAGCGCGGCGGCACCGCGATGGCGATCCCTGCCGACCTGCTCGACGCGGCATCCCTGGGCGCGGCCGTCGCGACGGTGCTGGAGCGCTGGGGACGCATCGACACCGTCGTGCACAACGGTCGCTATATCGGCCCGGGGCACATGGACCTCTTCCTCGATACGCCGATCGAGCTCATCCGCAAGCAACTGGAAGGCAACTTCTTCGCACCGCTGATCATCAACAAGCTCGTCCTGCCGTCGATGGTCGCCCGCGGCGAGGGCACGATCGTCAACATCACGTCAGGCTCCGGTTACGGGGACCCGACGAAGCCGGCCGGCAGCGGCGGTTGGGGCATGGGGTATGGGACGTCGAAGGGCGCCTTCCATCGCGTCGCCGGTTTCCTTGCGGTCGAACTCGCAGACCAGGGAATCCGGTGCTTCAACGTCCAGCCCGGGCTGATCGCCACCGAGCGGATCGGCCAGGACATGGCGAAATTCGGCATCACCAACCAGGGCGCGCCGATGGAGGTCATGGGCAAGGTCGTGCGCTGGCTGTGCACCGAACCGGAGGCGGAGCACTACAACGGCCGCAACATCGAGGCGCAGTACTTCTGCCATGAGAAGGGCCTGCTCCCGGGATGGGACGGCCCGCGGGTGCAGGACAACAGCATTCGCCTCGATACGTCGGGCGCTGACCTGCTCAGGCTCGAAGCGGAGTTGGCCGCCGGCCAGCGGTGAGTCGCAGCGCCGCGCACACCGTCCATGGGCGGCGAGCGAGCGTAAGCGTTACGGGCCCCTGCCCCACGGCGGGCACTGGGTCCTGAAGCCGCGCCACTACGCCAGACGGGTGAGCGAAACGGGCTCACGCTGGCCCCAATGCCGCTCAAGGGGTCCCAAAGCGGTGTCGAGAGAAATCACATGGAGTCCCAAGAGCCGGCGGGCTCAACCATGTCCGGGGCTCCCGCTCTGCGTCGGCTCGTGGCAACCGACGGCGACTTCGTCATGACGGTCTCGCCGCAAGGACGCCTGCTCGCTGCCAGCGAGAGCGTCCAGACGGTGCTGGGTTGGGACCTCGTCGAATGCGCGCAGGCCGGAGTCTGCGCGGCCGTCGTCGACGAGGCGCAGCAAGCTGCGTTGCGTCACCTTCTCGCGCAGGTGATGAGCACGGGCGGGGCGCGTTCGACCGTCCAGTTGAACGCTGCGAACGGCCGGATCTGGATCGACGTCGCCGCCAAGCGGCTGACCGCCGAACCCGGCTCACCCATCCACGTCAGCGCCCGCGACGTGTCCGACGACCTCGCCGCAGCACGCGAACTGGCCGCGTCGGAGCAGCAGTGGCGCGTCGCGTTCGAGCATTCCCCCATCGGTGGAGCGATGCTCAGCCCGTCCGGCGCGATCCTCGTCGTGAATAAGGCCTTGGCACGCATGCTCGGATGGCGGCTTCATGAGCTGACCCATATGGAGATCGGGCAGATCGTGGACGTCCACGGCGGCCTTCCCTGGGACGACTGGTGGGAAAGCCTGCTCGCCGGCAAGACCGAAGCCCCGACCACAGATCGCACGCTCGTCACGTCCGACGGTGAGCGCCTGTGGAGCCGGCTGACTGGTGCCATGGTCAGCTCGCGCACCGGCGACCCCCGGGTCATCCTGCAATTCGAAGACGTCACGAGCCGGCGTCAGGCCGAACTCGAACTCGCCAACCGGGCGCTGCACGACGGGCTCACCGGTGCCCCGAACCGGTTTCTCACCCATCAGTGGCTCGGCAGCGCGCTGGAGGACCAGCCCGGATGCCGGGTCGGGGTGCTCTATTGCGACCTCGACCGCTTCAAAATCGTCAACGACAGCCTGGGGCATGCTGCCGGGGACAGCCTGCTGACCCAGGCCGCCGACCGGCTGCGCTCGGTGCTGCGGCCCGAGGACCTGCTCGGCCGGGTCGGAGGCGACGAGTTCGTCGTGATCGTCGAAGGCGTCCGGACCACCGCTGAACTCGCCGATGTGGCCTCGCGTATGGCGGAGGCGCTCGATGAACCGTTCGAGCTCGGCGGTCATTGCCACGCGGTGACTCTTAGCGTCGGCGGCAGTGTCGGGGCGCATCCCGACACCGCCGACGAGGTGCTGATGCGTGCTGACATGGCGCTGTTACGGGCCAAACGGCTGGGGCGTGCCCGCTACGTCGCGTTCGACGCAGCGCATGACCGGGTGACCACGCGAGAAGATTTGCAGCTTGAGGACGATCTGCGGATGTCGTTCGGGTCCGAGCAGCTGCGCGCCTATTATCAGCCGATCGTCGACCTCGGCGACCTCGAGGTCGACGGTCACGAAGCGCTGGTGCGCTGGGAGCATCCGACGCACGGCTTGCTCCCGCCGGACCGGTTTCTGGAACTGGCCGAGAGCAGCGGGCTGATCCGCTCGCTCGGCAGCTGGATGCTGGCTCAGGCCTGTCGCGACGCGGCCCGTGACGCCGCCGGGCTGGCGCCGGGGGGCTGGGTGGCGGTCAACGTCTCCCCCAGCCAACTCGCCCGATCGGGCTTTGCCGACACCGTGATCGGCATGCTGGAGACGACCGGGCTGTGTCCTGCGCGGCTGCATCTCGAAGTCACCGAGACCGCTCTGATCGCGGCCAGCGCGACCCTGTCCGACGAGCTCGAGCAGCTCTCGCGGCTCGGGGTACGCATCGGCCTCGACGATTTCGGCACCGGCTACTCATCACTGAGCTTGCTGCAGAAGTTCCCGGTGCACATGGTGAAGATCGACCGCAGCTTCGTACAACCTGTGCTCTCGGACCGCAGCGCCCGCGCCATCGTGAAGGCGGTTCTCAGCATGTGCCAGGACATGGGGCTGCCGACGGTGGCCGAAGGTATCGAGGCTGAGGATCAGCTGGACTTGCTGCGCGAGCTGGGCTGCTCGCACGGCCAGGGTTACCTCTTCGGACGCCCGATCCCGCTGAATGCTCGCATCGTCATCCCCCGCCAGAAGGTTCAGAACCCGGATGTGAACACCGGGTCGAAAGCTGGGCGGGCACAGCAAACTGTCGCGAGGAGGGGCCGATGAACACCGCAACAGATCACGAGGAGTTCGCCTCTCAAGAGGTCATCAGACCGGCGGCGGTGCTCACGGAAGCCAACGCCCGCCTCATCATCGCCGCTCTCGCCTCCGATGACGTCCAGGCCGGCGGCTACTGGTGGACGCGAGTGGGCACGTGGCGGCGTTACGCCCAGCCGTGGGCGCCGGGCGCCGACGACCCCGGCGATGCCATCCACATCGGCACGATCAGCTGCGTCTACGACAGCCCGGCACGCTTTTGCGTCACCGTCTTCCGCGTCTCGTTGACGGCCTACGGGTTGCGCTCGGGCTGGACGACGCAATCGCTGTGCGACGAGGCCTTCAAGCACGCGGGGATCACCTTGCGGGACTGCCCGCGGGCCGCGCTCACACCACCGCCGAAGCCGTTCAGCGAGCTGGCGCGCGACGGCGGGCCAGCGCGCTGATCACTTTGCCGGCTGCTGTTTGTCCCGCTGGCTTCGCAGTGGCAGGAACATTTCCGCGATCCAGCTAAAGAGTGCGATCAGGAAGCCGCCGAGCACCGCCGAACCGAAGTTGTCGATGTCGAGACTGCTCGACAGTCCCGCGGTGATGGCCAGGATCACGGCATTGATGACGAACAGGAACAGCCCGAGCGTCAGGATGATGAGCGGCAGGCTGAACAGGCGCAGGATGGGCCCGACGAACAGGTTCACCAGCGAGAACAAGAAGGCGATCCAGACGAACGTGAAGAAGTTTCCATGCACGCGGATCCCGGGCTCGATCCTGACGACGAGGCCGAGAATCAGCGTCAGCACGAGAAGTCGGAGCACGGCGCGACGGAACATGGGGAGCCGCCCTTCCTGGGCGCCGGCGGAGCGGGAATCCACACCAACGGTCACTGGCAGCCTAGCTCAGCTCACACTCAGCTCAAACCCAGCATCTCCAGCGCGTTGGTACGCACGATGCGCTCCAGCTCTTGCGGTGATACCTGCCCGGCCATCCGCTCGACGACCAGATGCGTGTTCGGCCAGGTGGTGTCCTGGTGCGGATAGTCGATCTCGAACAGCAGCTGGCTCACCCCGATCGCGTCACGGTTACGCAGCCCCGTCTCGTCGTCGAAGAAGCAGCCGTAGACCCGGCCGGGGACGTACGTGCTCGGCGGCTGCGTGATGACCGGCGGGAGTTCAGCGTAGGTCGAGTGCGCGAAGACGTTGTCCAGGCGCTCGAGGATGAACGGGATCCACCCAATCTGGCTTTCGGAATAGGCAATCTTCAGGTTCGGGAACCGCACCAGCAGCCCGGAGACGAGCCACTCGACCAGCGACAGTTGCGCCATGCTGAACGTCAGCGCGGTGTAGGCACCGCGCGGCGCGAAGGGGCTCGTCTCGGCCATCTTCGAGCCTGAGCCGATGTGCATGCACACGACCGTCCCGGTGTCGTCACACGCCTGGAAGACGGGCTCCCAGTAGCCGTCCGGGTCGTGGATCGACGGCAGCCCGAGATGGTGCGGCATCTCCGGAAACGTGACCGCGCGGCACCCCCGCGCCGCGTTGCGCCTGATCTCGTCGGCGGCACGCTGGGGGTCCCACAGCGGGATCAGGCAGACCGGCAGCAGGCGGCCGTTCGAATCGCCGCACCACTCGTCGATCATCCAGTCGTTGTAGGCGGTGACGCAGCGCTGGGCGAGCGACTTGTCCTTGGATTCCAGGAACATCTGCCCGCAGAAGCGGGTGATGAACGGAAAGCACAACGAGCGTTCGGTCCGGTTCAGATCCATGTCGGCGAGCCGGGCGACCGGGTCGTAGCAGCCGGGTCGCATGTCGCGGTAGGCGATCGGATCGACGGTGTGGTCCTGCACCGGATAGCCCGCGCACGCGACGACTTTCGGCACGACCTTCACCAGGTCCTCGTAGACCCACCAGTCGACGAGCGGGCCTTCACCGCCCTTCGCATAGCTCACCCGAAGGGTCTGCGGGTCGCTGGTCGTCAGGCAGGTGTCCTGCACGACGTGAGGGCCGCGCTCACGATCGCGAGCGGGGAGCCGGTCGGTCCAGACCGTCGGGGGTTCAACGACGTGGTCGTCGACAGAAACGATCCAGGGAAGCTCGCTCATCGCGCTGCCACCGCCTCACGAGCGGCGCAGCCGCGGATCAGGCGGCCGGGCAGCGCGCCCGTGTGGCGTCCGTCGCGATGCACGATCTGCCCAGCGACGATGGTGGCCCGAAAACCCACGGCCCGCTGCTCGATTCGGGGCTCTCCGGCCGGCAGGTCGTGAACGAGTTCGGGCATCGCCGGAGCGACCGTCTTCGGGTCGAAGACATTCACGTCGGCCACCATCCCTTCCAGCAGCAGGCCTCGATCGTGAAAGCCCCAGGCGCGGGCCGGCGCCAGGGTCAGCATGCGTACCGCCTCCTCGAGGGTGAAGTCGCCGCGATCGCGTACCCAGTGGCCAAGCAGGTGGGTGTGAATCGAGCTGTCGGAGATCTGGCTGACATGAGCGCCCGAGTCGGAGAACGTCGGTATCGTCCGCGGGTGCTTCATGGCCGCCTTCACGGCGTCCGCGTCGAACGGGGCGAATGTCTGCACGAAGAACTGCTTGAGGTCGGTCTCGAGAGCGAGATCGAGCATCAGTTCCACGGGGTCGATCCCACGGGCCCGTGCCGCATCAGCGACGGTGGGGTTGGGCGGCAGCGGGCTGTCCAGCACGCGCATCCGCTCGAAGTCGGGCCGGCGCGCTTCGGCGCCGATGGCACGCCCGTACGGACCTTGGTGCGCCGCGCGGATGAGGCGCTCGCGGACCGACGGATCCGCCAGGGCCCGGCGCTGCTCCTCGAGCGGCAGCGCACGAATCGGTGCCCATTCGGCAAGGGTGTCGAAGGGCAGCCGGCTGCGAAACGACGACAACGACCCGATGCCGCGCGGGTGGGTGAGGCCGAACATCCGCCCGCCTGCCGCGGCTGCCGCGTCCAGCACGTGCAGCGACCGTCCGCCCGAGGTCGCACCGATCGCGATCGGAACCTGGCTGCGCACCGCGAGCTCGATCAGCCGGCCCTCACGCTCCGGCCGCTCCTGAACCGATGGCGGGTCCTCCACCAGCTGAAAGACGCCGGTGCCCACTTCGGTGAGCACCCCGACGAGGTCGCAGACCTCGTCCCAGTCGGCGAGCCTGGAGGCGACCGGGCGGTCGTCGGAGGTCTCATGGTGGTGGGTACGGGACGTACTCAGCCCGTACGCCCCCGCCTGCAGCGCATCACGCAGCTCGGCGCGCATGGCCGCGAGGTCGGCCGCCGACGCCCGCTCGGTGAAGGCCCGCTCCCCCATGGCGTACGTGCGAAGCGCCGAATGCCCGACGTTCGCTGCATAGTTGATGGCTTTCGGCAGCCGGTCGACGGCGTCGAGGTACTCCGCAAAGGTTGTCCAGCTCCACTCGATACCGGCCGCCATCGCCGCGCCAGAGATGTCCTCGGCGCGCTCGAGGTTGCGAATCACCAGCTGCCGCTGCGCGAACGGGGCGGGAGCCAGCGTGAAGCCGCAGTGACCCATGACCACCGTCGTGACCCCGTGCCAGCACGACGAGGCACCGAGCGGATCCCAGAAGACCTGCGCGTCCATATGGGTGTGGCCGTCGATGAAGCCCGGCGTGACGACGTGCCCTGCGGCATCGATCTCCTCGCGGCCGGCCTCGGCGATGCGCCCGATCCGCGCGATACGACCGCCTGACAGGCCCACATCGGCCGGGAAGGGAGCCATGCCCGTCCCGTCGATCACGGTCCCACCGCGGATGACGACGTCGTAGCGGCCGTCCACGGTGTCAGTCGGCACGGCGCACCTCGACCGGAATGCCGTTGACCGCGGCGTTGCCGGACGGCACATCCACCAGATGCCCGGGTGCGAGCAGATTGCTGTTGGTCCCGGCATGTTCGTGGGCTACCCGCAGCCGGGTACCCGGGCGGTCGTGGCCCCAGCCATGCGGCAGGCTGACCACCCCGCGCATGATCTCGTCGCTGACCTCGGCGATCGCGTCGACCGAGCCGGCTTCCGAGGTGACGCGTACCGTCCCCCCGTCCGAGACCCCGAGTTCCTTGGCGTCCTGCGGGTGGACGATGAGCGTGCAGCGACTGCGGCCCTTCATCAGCACGTCGACATTGTGCATCCACGAGTTGTTCGACCGGACATGACGGCGCCCGATGAGCACCAGCCCCCCGTGCGGACGCTCGACGCGCTCCTTCAGCCGGGGAAGGTCGTGGAGAATGTTGTCGTGGGCGAGTTCGACATCTCCTGAAGCCGTACGGAGGATCTCGCCGATCCGCGGCACCATCGGCCCGAAATCGATGCCGTGGGGGTGGTCTTCGGCCAGCGATTCGAGCGTCAGCCCTCCCGGCCGGGCGCCGTAGCCGTCACCCCACGGCGACACCCGGATCGTCAGGTCGGCAATGCGATCCGGGCCGCGCAGCGAGGTCTGGTCCATGACGGAGGCCGCCGCGACCCCGTGACGCGCAGCGCGCTCGGCGAACAGGACGTCGTCGTAGGCGGCCACGTCCACCTCGGCGGCGGGCACGCCCGCCAGGATCGCCCCGAGCCGGATGAGGATCTCCCACTCCTGCGGCCGGTCGTCCCGCGGGAAGATCGCCGCCGACCACCGTGCGGCGCTGCGGACGGCGAAACCCCACAGCGCCTCATCGCAATGGGGCTGCTCGAGCGCCGAGAGACCGGGCAGGATCACGTGAGCGTGGCGTGAGGTCTCGTTGAGCCAGTTGTCGACGCTGATCAGCGCGTCGAGCATCGGTAGCGCCGCCTCGAGCCGGCCGGCGTCCGGGGCCGACAGCACCGGATTGCCGGCCATGATGATGAGCCCGCGCACCCGCCCCTCGCCGGGGGTGGCGATCTCCTCGGCCAGGCAGGAGAGCGGGGCTTGCCCGAGTACTTCCGGGGCCTTGCGAACCCGGGTGTGCCATCGCCCGCTGCGTACCGGCCCGCGGCGCCGAGCGGTCTGGGCGATGGTCGCGATCGCCGGAGTCGGGAACATCGCCCCGCCGACGACGTCGAGGTGGCCCGTCAGCATGTTGATGACGTCGACGGCCCAGGACGCGAGCGTGCCGAACTCCTGGTTGCACAAGCCGATACGCCCGTACACCACCGCGCGCTCGGTCTGGGCCAGCTCGCGGGCCAGGCGCCGGATCCGCTCCGCCGGCACCCCGCACGCCTCGGCCACCGACTCGGGACTGAAGTGCTGCGCGGCCGCCAGGACCTCCTCAACGCCCTGCACCCGCCCGGCGAGCGTCCCCAGGTTCACCAGGTCCTCGGCGGCGAGCACGTGGACCATGGCGAGCAAAAGGGCCGCGTCCATACCAGGGACGATCGGGATCCATTCGTCGGCCTTTGCGAGCGGTGCCGGTACGGCGCGGGTCGACGACGATGGTGCGCCCGCCCCGCGCCCGGATGCGCTTGATCTCACCCATGATGTCGGGGCAGGAGAACAGCGATCCTTGCGAGGCCTGCGGATTGGCGCCCATCACCAGGAAGAGATCGCGTGCGGTGGACGTCTGGGACGGGAATGCTCCAGGGATTGCCGAAAAGCTGGGCGCACCGCAAGATTCTTCGGCCACTGGTCGACGGTCCCGGCCGACCAGATGACCGGCATGCGAGGGATGCCCGCGACAGCGCCCGTATAGCGGCCGAGGAGTAGTTGTGGACCGCGGGATTGCCGATGTACGCGGTGACGGCGGCGATGCCGTGCTCCGCCACGATGGGGCGGAGCAATTGCTCGCAGCGGGCGAACGCCTGCTCCCAGCTGACCTCATGCCACTGGTCGCCGTCGCGGACCAGGGGCACCCGGAGGCGATCCTCATCGTGGTGCAGGCTGGCGAGCGAGGCCCCCTTGGGGCACAGGTAGCCCCTACTCCACACGTCTTCCGGGTCGCCGCGGATCTCGGTCACCCGGTCGCCGCGGGTCTTGATGACCAGGCCACACATCGCCTCGCAGAGCGGACACGTGCGAAGGTGGGTCCGCTCCGGCTCGCCGATCCCGGGGCCGTGCTGCAGCTCATCGGTCGTCATGTCGGTGACCCCGTTCGACCTGGTTCTCGCTCGACGCCTACCGCAGGCGTGCATCGACACTAGAACGGGGACGCCGAGCGGGGCTCAGGTGGCCCGCTGCCCCGGCGGCGAGAGGTCACCAGCGTCGTCTTCGTTCGCCTGCGGCACCGTGAGCAGCCCGGCGAACATGACCACCACAGCGAGACTGATGACGGTCTCGGCGGCCCTGCGTAGCAGGTTCATGCCCTCAGGATTCCCCCGCTTGGTGTCAACCACGCGACCGCAGGCTGGGAAAGTCCTGTGCAATCCGGTCGAGGATGGCCAGTACATAGCGCCGGGCACCGGGCATGGCGGCCGGACAGCTGGTGGCCCCGTTGACGACGACCTCGGTGACCGGGCAGAAATGGGTGCCGTCCGCCTGGCGGACGACCACCGTCGGGGTGCCGTCCGGCCAGTGCCCCGTGCACGTTTCCCCGCGCTCGCAGGGCAAGGTGTCGGTGTAGTGGCCATGCCATTCGACCGCCGCTGCGCCGTCCACGTAGCGCACCAGCCGATTGCGGGGATAGCGCGCGGGCAGCTTGCTGAACATCACCCCGAGGGCGGTGTTGCCCACGGCGCCCTGGGCTGCCTGACCGCGCGAGATCGGCGTGCTCACGAAGTACACCGGGATCTTGGCGCCGGTGAACAGGCTGATGGTCGCGGCGGCGTCCACGGCGTACTTGTCGACGAGGGCCTGGCCGCTGTAGGCGATGCCGTTGGCGTCGTGCATACAGGGCGTGAACGCGTCGCCGGAGAACTGGATGACCGCGACCTGGGGGTGAAAGCCGCGCGGGTTGGACGGGTCTATCTCGCTGCGCATGTCGGGGAACCAGTCGCAGAGCGCGGTTCCGCCGTAGGTGTGCTCGCGGGCAACCCCGTGGCCGGTGAGCCCGACGAAGAAGCCGAAGTAGGGCGCGGCCTGCGCGGAGATGGAATCTCCCCAGAGTTCCACGCGAAGCGGGGGCCCCGGCGGCGGCGTGGGACTGGCGGCCGGTGGCTTCGACGGCGTGGCTACGGACGGCGTGGCTACGGACGGCGCCTTTGCGGTTGGCGTGGCCGGCGCGCTGGGGTTGGGCCCAGCGGCGACCCCGGCACTGCCGCAACCCACGAGCGCCACCAGGACGGCCAGGGCTGCTGCAGCGTGCCGTAAGCGGGCCACCCCGCGGGTCTGGGTCCGTGCTGTCTGTCCGATGTGTCGCAAGGTACGGGCCTTGGCTGTGGCCCCGGGTCATCGCTGCCTGTCGGGGATTGACCTGTGCGCCGATCTTGTGTGTGATGCAGAGTGAGATAACGGTTACTTTGAGCGATATTGGAGGCTCATAGCTCTGAAGGCGAGCGCGCCTGACGGGATCGCGTACGGGGTCGCTCGATAACGGGATACGGCATGGCCAGGCATATCGCAGGCCTGGTGTCGGGGTAGATGCACGTCTGGAGTCCAGTGAGCGAAGCGCATTCAGGGTCGGTCGCGCATGCAGGGTCGGTCGGCAGCCTGTTCGAAAGTTTCGCCTGTTTCAGTCGCGAGGCCCACCAGTTCGATGAGCGTGACGTGCGCTTCATGCGCATGCTCGGCGAGCTCGTCACCGCGGAAATCGAGGCGATGCGGCTACGCGACGAGGAGCGGGTCCGTATCAACGGCCTCATCGAGTCCGCGACGCTGGAGATCGCCTTGCAGCCCGTCTTCGACGTTCACGATGGCCGGTTCCTGGGTGCCGAGGCGCTGGCCCGCTTCCCCGCGGCCTTCGGGACGACGGAAGCAGTATTCGAATCGGCCTCCGCAGCAGGCCTGAGCCTGCCGCTCGAACGGCTCGCGCTCGGCTGTGCCATTCCGGTCCTGGATGCACTTGAGGAGGGGCAGTTCCTCGCGGTGAACCTGACCCCGCAGGTCGCCTTCGAGCTGGCTGCCACCGGGGAAACCCGGCCGGATCTGCTGGCGCGGCTCGTGCTGGAAATCACCGAGCACGCTGCCATTGCGGGCTACGCCGACCTGCGGCGCGCGCTGCGCTCGAGCCGGGAGCAGGGGCTACGACTCGCGATCGATGACGCGGGCGCCGGGTACGCGTCGCTCAAGCACGTGGTCGAACTCGAGCCCGACATCATCAAGATTGACCGCTCCATCGTCGCGGGCGTCGCGAGCGATCGCGCCCGGCGCAGCGCCGTCAGCGCCTTCGTCCTGCTGGCGCTGGACATCGGGGCGTACGTCATCGCCGAGGGCGTCGAGCGCAGGCAGGACCTGGAGGCCATCAAGGATCTGGGGGTCGACGCCGCCCAGGGTTACCTGCTGGCCCGTCCCACAAAAGACCGGCGCGCGCTTGCCCGCTGGCAGAAATCGGGCCACGGGCCTGCCCGCGTGATGGGCCCCCGCGACGCCCAGCCATCGCTGGTGGTTTCGGCGCGGCGTTAGGGTTGCGTTCTGTGAGGGAAGCCGACCTGCACTTCTATTTCGATCCGGTCTGCCCGTTCGCCTGGATGACCAGCAAGTGGGTGCGGCTGGTAGCACAGCAACGTGACTACACCGTCGATTGGCGCTTCATTGCCCTGCGCGTGGTGAATGAGAACGTCGACTACGAGGCTCAATTCCCGCCCGAATACAAGGCGTTGCACATCGCCGGTTCCAAGCTGCTGCGGGTCGCTGCGGCGGTGAGAGCCGACCATGGCAGGCCCGCCGTCGGGGACTATTACGCGGCCTTGGGTACCGCGCTCTGGGACGGGGGGCGTCCGTGGGGCGACCCGGCCAGCCCCGACCTCGTGGAAAAGGTGCTGGCCGAGGCCGGATTGGCGACTGCGCTCACCGCCGCGCTCGACAACGACGCCTTCGACGACCTGCTTCACGACGAAACCAACGAGGCGCTCGCGCTCACCGGCAAGGATGTCGGGACACCGATCCTGCACTTCCGGCCGCCGGATGGGGCGGCCTTTTTCGGCCCGGTGATCAGCCGGCTGCCGAGCCCGGAGCAGGCCCTTGAGCTGTGGGAACACGTCATCGGTCTGGCTCGTTTCGCCGGCTTCGCGGAACTGAAGCGCAGCCTGCGCGAGCTACCTCAGCTGCGTGCCCTTGGCGTCAGCGAGAGCGAGATCGGGGTCCAGGAAGACTGGCACGGCGGAAGCCGGAAACACAGGAAGTAGTCAGTTTCCCTTTTCCGGGCTACGGTTTGCCGGAACCTTGATTTGCCAGAACCTTGAAAGGTCTTCACCGGCCGTCCAGCCCTTGCGATCGGTGACCGAGCGGCTTCTCAGGAAAGCAGATGACGTCTCGAAATGAACGGGCTGACGTGAGTGCGCGCGCGACGAACGGCGGCACTGGGGTCTTGGAGGCGGTGGGAGTCGCGCTGCTGGACCGTAGCGGGACCATCGTCAGCACCAACGCCGCTTGGGACAACTTCCGCCTGGAGAACGACGACCATCTGACGAGCGTCGGGATCGGGATCTGCTACCCGCAAGCATGCGCCGCCGCAGGTGACGATCCGGCGGTTACGGCTGTCGGTGCCGCTATCGGGATGGCGTTGCGCGGCGAGCTTCCGGCTCCGATGTCGGTCTTGATCCCCTGCGATCCGCCGCGGCTGCCGAGGGCGTACGACGTGCTGATCTGTTCGCGCTTCGACGATGTCGGGGGATGTATCGGCGCCACCGTCTCGCTTGCCCGTGCCACGCTCGCCGAGGCGTCGGCCCATCGCGTTCGTCCCGCTTTCGCGACTGCCCCGCCGTCGGCCTGGGCGCCCGATGCCCTGCCTGCCTTGCTGCGTGTCACCGAAGTGGTCGCGGACGAGGTGAATCTCACGCAGACGCTGGAGCGCCTGGCCGAATCGGCACGGGAATTGCTGGGCGTCCGCTACGCCGCGATAGGCCTCAACGGATGCGACGGCGTCATCGCCGAGTTTGTCCCCAGTGGCATTGACGCCCACACGCTCCAGGGTCTGCAGGAAGCTGCGGGGGTCCTCGATTGGCTCGCCGGGAAACCGCATTTCCTGCACCGTGACGTGGTGCTCGGCGGCCGGCAACTGGCCACGTTGTATGTCGCCGAGCACGATGCGGGTCGGTGCCCGCCGGACCTCGATCGCCGCACCGGCGAATTCGCGCAAGCAGCCGGGAGGGCCATCGAGAACGCCCGTCTCTACCAGCAAGCGCAGCAGGGTCACCGGTGGTCGGAGGCGAGCGCCGGCCTCATTCAGGAACTGGTGTCGATCAATTCGACAGCCCCTCTCGAGGTGGTCCTTCGCCATGCCGCTCGCACGGCGGAGGCGGATCTGGCCTCCATCCTGGTGCCCGAGGACGAGACGCACATTCGACTGCACGCCATCGTCGGGGGGAAGCAAGCCCTCTCCCCCGAGATCAGCTTCGTGCGCGATCTGAGCCCCGCCGCGCAAGTCCTGCGCACCGGAAAGCCGCTGCTGCTCGAGCGCCCGCCGATCCAGATCGCCGAGGTGAGCGACCGGCCGATGGGGCCCGTCGCCGTCGTCCCGCTGGCGGCCGACGGGACCGTCCTTGGCGTTCTCGTGGTGAGTCGGCTGGTCGACCGGCCACCGTTCACGGCGATCGACGTTGAAGCGCTTTCACGCTTCACCGACTACGCCGGGATAGCTCTCGAGCTCGACCGGGCCAGGGTCGATCGCGAGCAGTTGCGATTGCACGACGACCGGGCCCGCATTGCCGGTGAGCTTCACGACCATGTCGTTCGCCAGCTGTTCGCCGTAGGGATGGGGCTCGAAGGCCTGCTCGAAGCCCTGCCCGACGTCGAACTTCGCAACCGGGTGGCGGACTACGTCACGGCGTTGGACGAGAGCATCCGCGGCATTCGCGAAACGATCTTCCGGATAGGTGAAGGCTGACGCTGCGCCCCGGCGCAGGACATTGCCGTTCCCATCACGGTCGGCGCACATCGCCCGGCGGTGCTATGTCGCGGTGCTATGTCGCCGCCGGGCAGGCCGGGGCAGCCATCCCGCGGACGTAAAGTGCGAGGCGTGCACGACCCACACGCGGCCACGTCCCTAGCACTGCAGAAGGATCCGTCATGGCGGTGAAAGCGCGCCGCCCCCCACGCGCCCGGGTCGGTGAGCAGCGCACCCCGGGCGAGGTCCGGCCGGTCACCACGCGCACTGTCGCCGGGCTAGGCGTGGGCGTCGTCGTGCTGGTCGTCCTCGCCACGGCCGCGATCCTGTGGGCCAGCGCGGGCACGAAAGCGCGGGTCATCTCGACGAACAACCTGCCGCAGGGTGGGGTCACGACGTACGTCGCGTCGTATGAGGAGACGGTCCAGACGACCAAGCGTGACGTGACGACGACGACGCTCAGCCTCCAGTGCTCGAGCACCTGTACGCAGGGCGACTACACCGGCTACGCGGGGAACTTCACACTCAAGGTGAACGGCTCGCGCCTGCTGGGGACGGCCCACCCCACGTGTCAGGACGAATCCCTTGTGTTGCAGGCAGATTTGTCGCTCGCGGTGCCGGCGCAGCTTCCCCAGACCCTGACCGGCACGCTGACCCGCACCTCCACTTGCCCCGGCACGGTCGCGGGCCCGCCGGCCACCCTGGAACTGCACCGCACCCGCTAGCCCTCCGGCGGTTTCGCCCGTCTGGTGGCCTGACGAAATGCCGCCGCCCGACGGTCGCCGAACACGGCCGCATCGCTCTCCCACCAGGGCCGCTGCAAATCCACTTCCGCGTCGGCAGCCGCGGCTGCCTCCTCCTGCTGATCCAGGTGACGGTCGATGGCGATCGCCTCGCGCTCGTCGGTACGGATCCACCGCAGCACCAGCAGCGCGAGGACAGGCAGGTCGATGGTTTCTGCCAGAAACCACACGATGGCACCGCCCAGCTGCTGGTCGTGCAGCCGTGAGGGCCCCCACGTGCGATGGATCGCGAGGTAGTGCTGCGGCGCGAGCAACGAGCCGCGCAGCCTGATCGCAATGCCGGGGATGGCATCGGCCATCAGTTCGAGAAAGCCGAAAAGGATGCCCGCCGCGAGCGACATCGAACTCGACTGCACGCCCTCGTCGGCCAGTGGCAGCGACATGGCCAGGCCCGCGATCAGCAGCACCACGTGCAGCAGCTCGTACACGACGTCATGCTCGAGTGACGCCGGAAAGACGGCGGTGAAGAAGACCAGCATCGACACCAACGGAAGCAGCAAGGCCCCGAACGCCGGGTTGGACAGGAAGTTCATGGCGGGCGCATCGGCGACGCGCGCCAGGATCGACCGGCGAGCGCCCTCGACCGCCCAGACCCGCGAGAGCGTCACCGGCTTGCCGAACATCAGCAGCGCCGGCGAAACGACCAGCAACATCATGATCTGGACGGTGTAGACCCAGAACAGCGTGTGCGCGTAGGCACCGACCCACCACAACGTCACGGCGCCGATGGTCAGCAGCCCGAGACCGAACGACACCATCCGCCGCACCGGCCAGGCTTGACCGCTGCGGCGCAGCGCGAGGACACCGCGGCCATACCAGCCCCCGGCGACGAGCAGGACGCCGACGGCCACCGGATCAAACGTCCATGACGTCAGCGCTGATGCGGCGGTCAGCACGAGCCGACAGTACGGCCGCGGCAGGGCTGCGGCAGGAATTTGATACAAGATGAACATGGGGCAGCCGAGTGGGCGTGGATCCGGTGTCTGACGCGATCTGGCGAGCGGCTGAGCAGCACACCGTCACCGAACTGTTGCTTGCCCGGATCGACTCCGACCCGGATTCGGAGTACCTCGACGTCTGCGGCACCAAGCTGAGCGCCCGCGACGTAGCCGGGACAGCTGCCCGGCTTGCCGGCTCGCTGCAGCAGCTAGGGGTCGCGCCCGGTGACCGTGTCGCCACGCTGCTGGAGAACTCCCCCGAGATGCTCCTCGCCTGGTTCGCGACGACGTGGCTCGGGGCGATCTCCGTTCCGGTCAACACCGCCTACAAAGGCGAATACCTGCGCCACCAGCTCGATGACTGTGGCGCGCGCGTCCTGATCGTCGCCGACGAGTTCGCCGACCGCGTCCAGGCGATCAGCGCCCAGCTCCCCCACCTCGAACACGTGATCTGCCTGGGCGAGTCGCCGGCGATGACGAGCGTCACGCCGCATCCGTGGGACGAGGTGCTCGCGACGGCCGGTGTCGAGCCTTACGACGTACGCCCGTCCGCCCTCGCGACCTTCGTCTACACCGGCGGCACTACCGGCCTTTCCAAGGGCTGCATGCTCACGCACAACTATCACGTCGCGCTCGCCGAGCAGATCGGCTACTGCTGGGAACGCCGGGCCGACGACGTGATCTGGACCCCACTCCCGATGTTCCACTTCAACGCCCTGGTGACGGCCGTCGTCGGCACGCTGATTCACGGCGGCCGCGGCGCGATCTACCGCCGCTTCTCGGTCTCGAACTTCTGGCCGGAGATGAACCGCACCGGCGCGACGGTGATCTCGACCCTCGGCAGCATGGCGTACCTGCTGGCGCACGACATCGACCGTCCGGAAATGCCGAATTCCGGGAGCCCGCTGGCCAACACCAGCCTGCGGCTCATGGGAGCGGCACCGCTGCCGCCCGAGGTCGACGACGTCATCCGCAGCCGCTTTTCCATCGATACCTTCAGCGGCGCGTACGGCGTCACCGAGGCGAGCCTGGTGTCGTGGCAGCCGCCGGGCGTCCGCAACCGGCCGCGCGGCGCGGGCATCGTCAACTCCGAGTACTTCGACGTCCGCATCTTCGACGACGACGACGGTGAGCTCCCCCGCGGCGCCCAGGGCGAGATCGTCGTACGCCCGCGCAAGCCGCATGTCATGTTCGAGGGCTACTGGGGCCGTCCCGAGGTGACCGTCGAGACCAGCCGCAACTGGTGGTACCACACCGGCGACATCGGGATCATCGACACTCATGACGACCTCGACTACCTCTACTTCATTGACCGCAAAGCCGACTACCTGCGCCGGCGCGGTGAAAACATCGCCAGCTTCGAGGTCGAGCGCATTCTGATGGGCCACGGCGGGCTGGCCGACGTCGCCGTGCACGCCGTCCCCAGCGACGTCACCGAGGACGACCTCAAGGTCACCGCCACGCGGAAGCACGACTCCACGCTCACGGAAGCCGAACTCTTCCTCTGGTGCGTCGACCAGCTGCCGTACTTCGCGCTCCCCCGCTACATCGAGTTCCGCGCGGAGCTGCCGCGCAGCCCCGTCGGCCGCGTCCTGAAGCGGGAGCTGCGGGCCCAGGGCGCCACCCCGACGACGTGGGACCTGGAAACGTCCGCCATCACGTACGAGAAGAAATGAACGCTCACGAACTGGTGTCGCAGCTCGGCCTCGTCCCGCATCCCGAGGGCGGCTCGTACGCCGAGACGTGGCGCGACGAGCACGCGAGCGCCATCTACTACCTGCTGCGCGCCGGGGAAGAGTCGGCATGGCATCGCGTCCATGGCCGCAGTGAGATCTGGCACCACTACGCCGGTGGCCCGCTGCGGCTTGCGGTCAGCGAAGACGGTGAGCAGCAGCGTTCGCACGTCCTGGGCACCGATCTCGCGTCAGGCGAGCGTCCGCAGCTGGTCGTGCCGGCCGGAAGCTGGCAGTCCGCCGCGCCCCTCGGCGAGTGGACACTCGTCGGCTGCACCGTCTCACCGCAGTTCACGTTCGACGCTTTCGAGCTGGCCCCCGCTGGGTGGGCGCCCGGTCGGTTCGGGCCACTCGTGTCGGCAGGGTGGCTCGCCGAGCATCGGGATGAGGTCGCGCTCATCGACGTGCGCTGGTATCCCGACGGACGCTCCGGCCGCGAGGCGTACGAGCGGGAGCACCTTCCGGGCGCGGTCTGGATCGATCTCGACGAGAGCCTCGCCGAGCCGCCGTCCCCGGCGCAGGGACGCCACCCACTCCCCTCCCCCGAGCGCTTCGCGGCAGCTATGGCACGCGCGGGGATCGGCGATGACACCCGCGTCGTGGCCTATGACGACAGCGGCGGCATGTCGGCCGGACGCCTGGTGTGGCTGCTGCGCGCGCTCGGGCATCCGGCGGCGCTCCTGGACGGGGGCCTGCAGAGCTGGACGGGCGAACTCGAGAGCGCAGCGGCGACCGCGGCCGCGGCAGCTTTCACCGAACGGTCGTGGCCGAGCCAGCGCTTGGCCACCATCGACGAGATCACGACAGCGCCGGTGCTGCTGGACGTCCGCGCACCCGAGCGCTATCGCGGCGAGGTCGAGCCACTTGATCCCCGCGCCGGGCACATCCCGGGCGCCGCAAACACGCCCTGGTCCGCCAACCTTGACTCGGGCGGCCGCTACCACCCGGCGTCCACGCTGCGCACGCAGTTCGGCGCCGTCGGCGCCGGCCTTGAGCAGGACATCATCGTCTACTGCGGATCGGGCGTCAGCGCGTGCCAGACGCTGCTCGGGATGGAAGCTGCCGGCATCGAGGGCGCGCGGCTCTACCCCGGCTCCTGGTCGCAGTGGTGCGCCGACCCCGACCGCCCGGCTGCGACCGGACCTGACCCGGGGAACTAGGTTGCGGTCATGACCGTGACCGTCGAGGAACTGATCGCGCGCGAAGAGATCACGGACGTCATCAAGCGGCTCGCCCGCGGAACCGACCGGCTGGACGAGGCGGCGATGGCCTCCTGCTACCACCCGGACGGCTTCGACGACCACAACTCCTTCCGCGGCTCCGGGACGCAATTCGCCGCCTGGGTGTGCGAGGTGCTCCCCCACTTCGAGGCGACGATGCACTTCATCGGCCCGCCGAACATCCGTATCGATGCAGATACCGCTCACTGCGACACCTACTGCGTCGCGCATCATGTCAGGGCCGACACCGACATGGTCCTGGGCCTGCGCTACGTCGACCGGTTCGAGCGCCGCGACGGGAACTGGCTGATCGCCAAGCGTGTCTGCGCGTTCGACTGGACGTACACCCTGCCCTACGACCCGGCAAAGAAATTCATGTTCGAGGCTGACTTCACGGTCGGCCACCGCGATCGCAGCGACATCACCTACAGCGGCGTCTGAGCCTTCCCGAGCGCCGAACGGTTGGTTGAGCCGTCCGCATAACCATTGGCGCGCCTCGTCGGCCGTGTAGTGGACTGCTCAGGGGTGGCCCGAGCCTCGCCGATCCCGGAAAGTGAGCGCATGCCCGAAGCGAACGACATCATCAGCGCCCAAGAGCTGAAGAAGAGCTTCAAATCCCGTCGGGGGCCGGTCGAGGCGGTCCGCGGCGTGAGTATCAACGTGCAGCGCGGGGAGATCTTCGGCTTCCTCGGTCCCAACGGGGCGGGCAAGACCACCACGCTGCGGATGCTGACCACCCTGCTGCCGATCGATGCGGGCACCGCGAGCGTCGCCGGTTACGACGTCGCCCGCGAGGCTGAGCAGGTGCGGGCACACACCGGATTCGTCAGCCAGCTCGGCGGCACCGATCCGCTCGCGACGGGCCGGGAAAACCTGCTGCTTCAGGGGCGCCTCTACGGCCGGCCCAAGCACGACGTGCTCGCCCGCAGCGAGGAGCTGATGGACGTGTTGGACCTTCGCGAGTTCGCCGACCGCAAGGTGATGACCTACTCCGGCGGGCAGATCCGGCGCCTGGACATCGCGCTCGGCATCGTCCATGACCCGCAGGTGCTCTTCCTCGACGAGCCGACCACCGGCCTGGACCCGCAGAACCGGGCGAATCTCTGGGAGCACATCCGCCGCCTCCGTCAGCGCGGCACCACCGTGTTCCTGACCACGCATTACCTCGAGGAGGCCGACGCGCTGTGCGACCGGCTCGTGATCATGGATCACGGCCAGGTCGTCATCGGCGGTACTCCCCGCGAGCTGAAACAGAAGGTGGCCGGTGACTCGGTGGTCCTGACCCCGCGCGATCACTCGCCGGAGCGGGTCGCCGAGCTCACCCGGCGTGAGCCGTACGTCCGCGAGAGCTCCGTCGAGGAAGGCAACACACTGCGGCTCTACGTGGAAGACGGCCCTGCTGCGCTACCGCAGCTGCTGCGCCTGCTGGACGCGGCCGGGGTCGGGATCGCCTCCATGAGCCTGTCGGAGCCGACCCTCGATGACGTCTTCCTGCGCCAGACCGGCCGCTCGCTACGCGACACCGCCGATTCCGCCGGCGCTTCGAAGCCGGCAGCGTGATGGCCATGAGCATGAACGTCTCCAAGACCGTCACCGATATCGGCCTGCTGACCCAGCGGCGGCTGGTGCAGACCCTGCGCAACCCGCTGTGGCTCGTCGTCAGCTTCTCAACGCCCGTTCTCTACCTGGCCCTGTTCACCCCGCTGCTGAAGGGATTCTCCCCCGGCCATCCGTCCAACGGCGAGGTGCTCGGCTCGTTCCTGCCCGGCATCCTCGCACTGCTCGCGTTCGTCAACGGCAGCACGATGGGCTTCAGCACCATCTTCGAACTGCAGAGCGGGCTCATCGAGCGACTGCGGGTGACGCCCGCGAGCCGGCTGGCGATCCTGCTCGGGCCGATTCTCGCCGGGCTCATCGGGATGTTCATCTTCGACCTCGTGGTGCTGGTCATCGGCTGGGCATTCGGCTTCCACATCCACTGGGGCGGGCTGCTGGTGCTCGCCGTCCTGCTGGCGATTCTGATGATCATGTTTTCGGCGTTCTCGATCGCCGTCGCGCTGCTGGCCAAGGAAATCAGCAGCTTCGCGGCGCTGATCAACGGGATCAATCTCCCGTTGCTGCTGCTGGCCGGTGTGCTGCTGCCGATCGCCTTCGGGCCTACCTGGCTGCGGGTACTCGCCCACCTGAACCCGCTGTATTACCTCGTCGAGAGCGCGCGCTCACTCGGTGCCGGCCACGTCACCACGCACCAGGTGGGGCTCGGGTTCGCGGTGCTGGTCCCGCTGTGCGTCATCACGCTCGTCTGGGCGACGGGCGTCTTCCGGAAGGCCGTCGCCTGACCGACCCGCAGCTCAGCCCGCCTTGAGCAACGCCAGCGCCTTATCGGCGTGGACGTCCATCTTGATCTCGCTCTTGATGATGTCGCGCACCGTGAGGTCGCTGTTGATCACGAACGTGGCGCGCTGCACAGGGGTCAGGCTCAGGCGTCCGCGCTTGACCCCGAACGACTCGGCCACCGTCCGGTCGGGATCGGACAGCAGCGGGTAGCCGAAGGAGTGTTTCGTGGCGAACTGCTGCTGCTTGTCGACCCCGTCAGCACTGATCCCGACGATCTGGGCGCCGACCTCGGCGAACTCGGCGGACAGGTCACGGAAGTGGCAGCTCTCCTTGGTGCACCCCGCCGTCATCGCCGCCGGGTAGAAGAACAGGACCACGGGACCGTTCGCCGCCAGCTCGCTGAGCTTGCGCACGGTGCCGTCCTGGTCGGACAGCTCGAAGTCAGGAGCCTTATCGCCGGGATTCATTGCGGGCGGGTGTCCTTTCGGTGGAGCGACGGGCTTTCGCGGCCGGCGCGCTCGCCGTAGCGACGAGCAGCGTGGCCAACTCCTGCTGAACGTAGTCGGCCATCAGGTCGAGGTCGGGCACCAGCTCCCGGCAGGCGATCAACCCGAAGAACATCGAATCCCGGTAACTGATGACGGTGATGTTCAAACCTTGACCGTCGGCGATCGCGCTCAGCGGGTAGTACGCCTGCAGCTCGGCACCGGCGAAGTAAAGCGGCACGTTGGGCCCGGGCACGTTGGAGACGAACAGGTTGAACGGGTTGGCCCGCTCCAGCAGGCGCAGCCGCTCGTTCAGCCGGGCTGCCTGCCCTGCCAGCGCCGGAATCGCAAACTGGGTGACGTCGGACAGCAGAGCGGCCGGGAGCGCACCGTGCTGCTCCTTGGCGGCGCGCATCGCGTCGTGGACGGCCTGCAGCCGATCGAGCGGCGACGACAACTGGGTGGGCAGCGCCGCGACCATGCCCGAGATCCGATTGCCGGCGGTGCCGGCCTGCTCCGGAGAGCGGATCGAGATCGGCACCGCGGCGACCAGGGGCGAATCGGGCAGCGCGTCGTGATCTTCGAGCCAGCGCCGTAACGCGCCGGTGGACAGCGCCATGACAACGTCGTTGACCGTCATGCCGGCCGCGTTCTTGACGGTCTTGATCTCGGCCAGCGGGAGCTGGCAGAACGCGAAGCGCCGATGCGGGGTGATCGGGGCATTGAACGGGGTCTTCGGAGCCCGCAGCGAGGGCCGGGAGAGCACGGCGCTCGCGTCACGGTCGATGAACGGCAGCCGTGGGCGCGCCGAGCTTCGCAGGATGCCCGGAGCTGATCGCAACAGATCCAACGAAAGCCGGGTGGCCCGAAGGGGCTGGCGGGCCCATGAGATGACGCTGCGCGCCAGCAGGCTCAGATTTCCGGGCTCGGCATCGTGCGGCCACTCGACGACGGGCATCTCGCGCCCTTCCGCCGAGAGGTCGAGCAGCGCTCCGAGGATGTCGTTGCCGGAAACCCCGTCGATCGCGGCATGGTGAACCTTGGTGTAGATCGCGATGCGCCCACCGGACAGCCCGGAAATCAGGTAGAGCTCCCAGAGCGGCCGGGCCCGGTCGAGCGGGCGGGCGTGCAGCCGCGCCGCCTGCTCGCGCAGCTGCTGATCGTTACCCGGCGCCGGCAAGGCCAGCGCCCGCACGTGGAACTCGATGTCGAAATCCGGATCGTCGATCCAGTACGGCATGTCCAGGCCGAGCGGGACCTCGACCAGCCGGCGCCGGAACGGAGGCACCAGCGGCAGCCGGCTGGCAACCAGGCGGGTCAGCCGATCGAGCGTCACCGGCTCGGCGGCGGTCGCGGGATCGACAATGCAGAGACTGCCGACGTGACCGAACATCGACGAGCCCTCCAACGCCAGGAAGGCGGCGTCAAGCCCGCTGAGCTGCTGCATGCGTGCCTCCGTCAGTCGTCAGACGCGTGCGTGACGCTGTGTACCCTGCCACCTTTGCGCTAGCCATAAGCCCGCACGCCGACTTTGGCCTGCGATGGGCTCAGCTCTGCGCCCCCTCTTCAGACGCCATCGGCACCCGGCCGCCGAAGACGGCGACGGTCAGCTCGCTGATGTCGTCTGCCACCCGGCTGACCGTGTCGAGCACGAGCCGCAGATTCGCCCGGTCGACCGCCTCCGCCGGCAGCGCGCAGTGGACGGCCACCGTGCGATCGGCCCAGCACACCGTCGCCAGCCGCGAGCGGACATTCAACACGTTCAGCTCCTGCAGCAGCGCGGCAGAGCGCTTCACGTCGTACGCGACGTGAGCGAAGACCCGCACGAGCATCGGTGGCTGCTGCTCCACACGTACCCAGCCGACACAAGACTCGGTGCGGAACGGATAGTCACCATCCTGATCAACCTGCGGCCCGGGCGCCTCCCAGATGTCTTGAAGGCACCGCTCCACATGTGACCGCACGAGATCGTCGTACGCCACTTTTGCCCCCGTTCCTGCACGTCATAGCCAGGATGGCAGGTGGGTCCGACAAGAAATCGAGCTCGCTCAGCCGCGCGGCCAGAGCTGGCCTCGAAGGCCGCTGGCCCGGGTGATCGGCGTGCTCACCGCAGCCCTGACGGCAGCCTCCGACCCGATGACACGCACGTGACGCTCGGCCCGGGTGACGGCGGTATAGAGCAGCTGGCGGGTCAGCAACGGCGAACCCTCGGCCGGAAGCAACACTGAAATGCGCTGGAACTGCGACCCCTGGCTACGATGCACGGTCATCGCTTGCATGGTCTGGACCGCCCCGAGCCGGGCCGGGCGTACCAGCATGGGGGCGGCGGGGCGACCGAAGGCGGCCGTCACCGCGCCGGCGCCGTCGCTGATCACCACCCCGGTATCACCGTTGAAGAGCTTCACCTCGTAGTCGTTGGCCGTCACCAGCAGCGGACGACCGGCATACCACTCCCCTGCCCCGTGGTGGACGTTCAACGCCGCATCGATCCAGCGTTCGAGCTCCTGCCCCCAGCGGTCTGCGCCGTAGGGGCCATGGCGGTGAGCGCACAGCAGCCGGTGGGCGCTGAGACAGCCGAGCGCGGCGCCGGCATCGCCCTTCGCCGCGGCGGCGATGAGCCGGCGGGCCGCGCTCACCACCTCCTCGCGCAGGCCGCCGAGGACACCGCCACCACCAGCCGGGGTCGTTGCTGCCGCCGCAGCGTCGGTCTCGACGAACGAGACGTCCTCGGCCGGGGTGCGAAGCAGCGCCACGGCCGCATCCGCATCTCCGGCCTGGATGGCCGCCGCCAGTTCGGCGATGCGCCCGGTGAAACGCCAGCTTCGGCCAAGCACGACGATTCCGCTGTCGACGCTGGTCGCCTGCCCGGCGTCGACGATGTCACCGAGGACCGCGCCCGCCTCGACCGACGCGAGCTGCTCGGGATCGCCCACCAGGATCAGCCGAGCGTCGGGGCGAACGGCGTCGAGCAGGCGCGCCATGAGCGTCAGCGAAACCATGGAGCTCTCGTCGACGACGACCACGTCATGCGCCAGCCGGTTGCCGGCGTGGTGGCTGAAGCGGCTGCGCGAGCCGGGGCGAAAGCCGAGCAGGCGATGCAGGGTCGACGCGCTCAGCTCCCCCAGCCGCTGCTGATCAGCCGCGGGGAGCTCGGCGACGGCATCGCGTACCGCCTCGGCAAGGCGGGCCGCGGCCTTGCCGGTCGGAGCGGCCAGCGCGATCACCGGCGCCGGCCCGGGCTGATCGGCCAGCAAGGCCAGGATGCGCGCGACGGTCGTCGTCTTGCCGGTGCCAGGACCGCCGGCGAGCACGCTCAACCAGCGCTGCGCCGCAACCGCCGCGGCTTCGCTCTGGTCATCGACATCGACCCGTTCGGGTGGGAACAGGCGCCTGAGCGCCGCCGCGAACCGGTCACGATCGAGCGCCGGCGGATCGCTGAGCGATCTCTCGGCTCGCGAGGTCAGCTCGCCGGCGACGAGCTGCTCCTGCTGCCAGTAGCGGTCGAGGTAGAGCAGCCCGGAGCGAAGCTGCAACGGATGGCCACCATCCGGCTGGGGCCCGCGCTCGACGAGTGGGCTGGCCTCGCACGCCGCCATCCACTCCTGCGGGGCCGGCCAGGGCAGCAGCAGCTCCCCCACCCCACCGGCGGCCGCGGGCTCGGCCTGCGGGTCGTCTTCCGGGACGATCTGCGTGGGCGCCGCAGCCAGATCGAGGCAGACCGAGCCGAGCCGCGCCGCCCGCACGGTGAGCGCGGCCGCCAGCAGCACCCGCTCGTCGGACTCGCCGCCGAGATACCCGAGTCGGCGGGCCACGTGGATGTCGGCCGCGTCGAGGACCCCGGCCTGCTGAAATTGCGCTAGAAGTCCTGCAATCCCCAGGGTTTTGCGGGGATCGAACCGGTCGGCGACGACGGTCATCGCGGTACCCGTCCGGTGTCCAGAGCGTCCGACAGGTCGGTGACGAGCGCAGCCGGAGGCGTCCAGGCGAAGACCCCGCAGGGCTGGCCGTCGACGAGCGGGGTACCCGGACCGCACATGCCGCGCAGGTAGAGATAGAGCACCCCGCCGAGATGCGTTTGCGGCTGATAGCCGGGCTGACGCCAGCGCAGGTAGCGGTGCAGCGCCACCGAGTACAGCAGAGCCTGCAACGGGTAATCCGAATCGAGCATGGCCTCCGCGAGCCGCTCGGGGGTGTAGTCGGCCGCGGACAGGCGCCCGGAGCCGGGCGGCGCGAGCGAGAGCCAGTTGGTCTTGTAGTCGACGACGAGATAGCGCGGGCCCGCCTCGCCGGCCCGAACGCGCAGGACTGCGTCGAGACTCCCGTTGAGAAAGCCCCGCAGCGGCTGATCGCGCAGCAACGGTTCTGCCAGCCGGTCACCGTAGGGCGCCAGCGGGTCTGGCGGATCGTTGCCCGCAAGATGGCGACGCACCAGCGGACCGAGATTGCCCAACGTCAATCGCGGGCCTGGCTGATCTCCCCCGCACAGCGGCAGCTCGAAGGCGAGCTCGGTCAGCCGGTCGGTGCGGGAAAAGTCCCGCAGGCGCAGGCCATCGGCGGCCGGACCGAGCGGCGTTTCATACACCGCCAGCAGCGCCGCGCCCAGCAGCTCGGCATCGATGGCCGAGCCCGCTGCCGGCGCCCATCGGGACAGCTGCTCCGTAACGCGTGCACTGATCTCATTCTCGAGCACCGCTGCCGACGTGTCGACCGTCTCCAGCACCGCATGGACGAGCGACCCGAACGAGCTACCTCCGGGAAGCAGCGCCATGGGTGACGCGACCGCATCGGCGGGATCGTCCGGCGAGACCGGCTTCGCCAAACGAGGAACCTCGGTCTCGCCGGGCTCGTCGTCGCGCCCACCGTGCTCCGGCTCACTGCCAACCGACGGGATCGGATCCGTCGCCGATCCGAGGCCGGCGTCATGGGCGGCGGCGGTCAGGCCGGAGTAGGAGGTTCGCCGCCACGCCAGGTCGAGCTCACGATCGAAGCGTGCGGCGCGCAGCTCGCCGCGCGGCGCCGGCGGTCCCGTCCAGCGCCCGCCGGCATCGTCACCGGCCTGCTCGACGCTGACCGCACCACCCGCAGCCGCGAACCGCTCGGCCAGCAGTGCCGCGACATCGGCATCGGCGGGAACGGCGACACTCGTCTTCGGCTCGCAACCCGGCGAATCGATACCGAACAGCAGCCGGCTCAAGGGCGCGCATTCCGCCGTGGTGGAGGGTGCCCACCAGAGGACGACCTGGGAGCGGGCTCGGGTCACCGCGACATACAGCAGGCGCAGCTGTTCGCCTGCCTCTTCCAGCCGGTGGCGCAGGACGCCCTCCTGGAATGTCGCCGGATCGCTGCCGCCCAGGCCGCACCCGACATCGAGCACGCGCTCCCCGGAGGCGTCGTGGTAGCGGGGCGCTCGACCGTCGGCAGGTAGAGATCCCAGGAGAACGGCACGTACACCACCGGGAACTCGAGGCCCTTGCTGCGATGGATGGTGACCACCTGCACCGCGTCGGCGTCCGAATCCAGCCGTCGGCTGCGCTCCTCATGCCGTCCGGCATCTCGTCGGCCTCCTCCATCCGCCGGCGCAGCCAGGCCACGAGCGCCGTGATGCCCAGCCCCTCGGCCTGGCCGCGGCATGCAACACCTCCCCGATGTGGCGCAGATCGGTCAGCCGGCGCTCCCCGTCCGGCTCGGACAGCAGCCGAGAGGGCAGGCTGCGTGGACGTCATGATGGTCCTGCAGTGCGGCGACCCCACGGCCGGCGAGCACGCGGCCCAGCCGCGCATCGCCGCGGCAAGCGCGTCCAGTCCTCAGGCTCGGCGCAGCGCGAGCCGGGCGGCGCGCCAGCCCACGAAGCAGGTCATCGCCGCCGCCCTGACCCGCCCCGAGCGATGTGGCTGTTCGAGGGCCTCCAGCAGGATCAGCCACTCGCCGGCGACGGGCGCGGTGAAGACGCTGGACGCCCCGCCGATCACCGCCGGGACGCCGGCCTCGCGCAGGGCCTCGCGTATCAGGGCGGCCTGAGCGTTGGTACGCACGAGGACGGCCACATCGCCCGGTTGGACCGGCCGGAGCACCGGATGGTCCCGCTCCGCCGAGGTGACAATCTGGGTGTCGGAGCTGAGCAGGGCGACGATGTCGCAAGCGACATCCGCGGCGATCCGGGCGCAGCCCGTCGACACGCAATCGCCCGCTGCCACTGAGCGCATCTCCGGGCGCTCGGGACACGACCCGCAGCCGAAGGGGCGCGGACGGCACCGCACGCTGGAGCAGCGGCTGCGAGCGCGCGGCCGTCACCGGCCGGTACGCAATTGCCGGATCTGCGAAGGTGCACTCGGCGAACAGGGCATCGAACGCCGCCAGCAGGGCCGGTTCACTGCGCCAGTTGCGCTCGAGCGTCGCGACTTCACGTGCCTTCGACACGGCCTTGAGGTAGGCGGTGACGTCTGCTCCCCGAAATCCGTAGACCGCCTGCTTGGGATCGCCGATCAGCACGAGCGTGACCTGACCGACGAAGGCGGTGGAGACGATCTCCCACTGCACCGGATCGGTGTCCTGGAACTCGTCGATCAGCACGACCGGGAACCGATGGCGCAGGCGGCCGGCAGCGGCCGGGCCCTGCACGGGGTCGCGCAGCACCGCGGCGAGGTCGGTCTGGAGATCGTCGTAGCTGCGCAGGCCGCGCAGCCGCTTGCGCCGGGCCACCTCCTGCCGGACGGCCTCGGCCAGGCGTCGGCGAATGCCGGCCGGCGAATCGGCAGGCGCGGCGATCGGTTCGAGACGCGCCTGCGGCTCGCGGATGACCGCCTCGACGGCGATCTGAACCGCCTCATCGCGGGAGATGGCGGGCGCGTCCTGCGCCGCTCCCGGGCCGGCGAACTTGCGCAGATACAGGTCCTCGGCCACTTCCGTCACGAGATCGTCCAGTGACTCGACGAAGCGATCCCCGCCCGTCAGCGCCGCGAGTTCCGCGGTGACGCCGAGCCCGGCGAGCACCTGCGCGCAGAACTGATGGGTGGTCGCGATGGTGGCGGCGTCGAAGGCGGTGAGGGCCCGGGTCAACCGGTGGCGGCGGCGGGCGACCTGCTCATCCGGCCCGTCAGCCAGCCGGGCAAGCAACCGGTCGGACGGATGCTCGCGGGCCGTGACCGGGTCAGCAAGCCCGAGTTCGGCACTCGTGAGCCGCTCGCGGACCCGCTCGCGCAACTCGCCGGTGGCCGCCCGGCTGAAGGTGACGATGAGCATCTGGTCAAGGCCGGCGATCCCTTCTGCAACGAAACGGGTCACCAGGGCCGCGATCGTGTAGGTCTTGCCCGTGCCGGCGCTCGCTTCGAGCACGGTGGTGTCCGTCGGCAGCGGGCCATCCACGTCGAACGCGCCTGCACCGGCCTCCCCCGTCATGCGCGCGCCTGGAATTCGCCTTCGAGCATCGGATCCCACCAGCGCCGGGAGAGCACCCCGAACCGGCTCGGCTCTGCCGGCCATTGCTCGGCTCCGTCGCCGGGCTGCGGGGCCGCATCGAGCAGGACGCCGAAAGCCGGGTGCATTCCGTAGACGTGCTCGTGCTCTGCCTCGCGGCACTCACCGCCCCACCGGCTGCCCTCCCAGCTCTTGAGCGCAGCTTTGACGGCCTCCTCGGGCGCAGCGCCCTTGCGCCGAGCGGCCGCGTACTCGAACGAGCTTGCCGACGCGATCGGCAACGGCTGGCGAAGCCCGAGCTCGTAAAGCCCGACGAGGTCACGCAGGCCCACGCTGGCCTGCCCCGGCTCGACGGGCCCGAGCGCGACCTGGCCCTTGCGTCCCACGGCGACGGCCGCGAATTGCTCGTCGGGCCGCCCGGCCGCCGCCAGCAGCAGCAGGAGCCAGGCGCGAAACCGGCGCTTGTGATTGACCTGGCCGAAGCTGGTGTGCACGAGCGTGTGGCCGTAGACACCGCTGACGGTGCCGGTGAGGCGGCGGCCGGGCGCGAGCTCGACTGAGAGGTCCAGGACGCGCGGCTCGGCCTGCCGCCATCCGGCCGCCGCCGCGACGATCTGCTCGACCTCCTCCGCCACCTCATCGAGAACCCGGCGGCCGAGGCGACCAGGGGGCAGCGCGCCGCGGCGCCACTCCGCCTGCCGGCAGTGGACCTGCTCGACTCCTGAGAGCCGGGCGTCGAGCATCCGCTGCCCGATCTGCCAGCGCGCCAGCGAATCGAGCTGCACCGGCAGGCGATCGGAGGCCGCCTCCTCGCTTCGGGGAAGGGTGACGCCGAGCCGTTGCCGCAGGAATCCGCGGACGGGATGCTCGAAGAACCTGCGCAGACCCTCGATCTCCAGATCGCGCGGGGGCACCGGGGGCAGCGGCTCGGGCAGGTAGGGCGCCGGCGCCCGGCGCGGCGCCACCATGGCCCGCGCTCCCGCGAGCGCCGTCGGGTCGAAGCTGAACGGATCCGGGACGCCGAGGGCACCGGCGGCGAAATTGGCCGGGTCGAACGGCTGCAGCGGATGGCAGGTCAGCAGCTGGTGGCGCAGCGGGCCACCGCCGGCGCTGCGGTAGGCCGCCTCGAGCGTGTCGAGGAGCTCCCCGACCGGGACGGCCGGCGGCCGCGTCGCGTTGGTGCGCTCGTCGGCACCGGCGTAGGTGATCACCAGCCGCTCGCGCGCGGCCAGGATGGCGTCGAGCAGCAACTGCCGGTCTTCGCTGCGCTCGTCGCGCTCCCCCGTCATCGGATCGCGCAGCAGGATGTCATCGCCATCGATCGCGGGTTGGCGCGGAAAGGCGCCGTCGTCCAGACCCATCAGGCAGACGACCCGGTGGGGCACCGAGCGCATCGGGACGAGCGTGCACATGGTCAGGCTGCCGGTACGGAAATTGGCCCGCGTGGGGCGGCCCCGCAGCCGATCGGCAAGCAGGCCGCGCACATCGCCGAGCGACAGGGTGACGACCGCGGCGCGTTCCCCGGCAGCATCCAGCACCGACGCCAGCTCAGCCCGAAACTGCCCGGCCTGCCATTGATCGGATCCGGTGGTCAGCGTGAGCGATTCGACCGCCTCCCCGAGCCGGCTGATCCACTCCGCCAGCGGCTGCGGGCCGAGAAGCGCGTCAACCGCCGCATGCAGCCGCTCCACCAGCTCCGCGAGCCGGCCCACCAGATCGATGTCGGTGCTGTCGACGTCGTCCAGCGGAAGCGCCAAACCCACCCAGCCGGCGCCGCCCGGGTGCGCGGCCGCGTCGCCGCTGGCCGGACCCTCGGCCATCGCCACGCCCAGCAGCAGCCGATCGAGCCCGGCCTCCCAGGTGTTCTGGCCGAACGCCTCGAGCTTGAAGGCCGCGCGATGAGCGGCGTCCAGCCCCCACCGCACCTGCGCCTCCGCCACCCACTCGGTGAGCCGGCTCAGGTCGTCGTCATCGAAGCCGAACCGCCGGCGCACCGGCGCGGCGGCCGCCAGATCCAGCACCTGCGAGGCCGTCATGCGCCCATCGACCAGCTCGAGCAGCGTGGCGGCGACACTCATGACGGGATTGGTCTGCCGCAACGAGCGGTCGGCGAGCCGGACCCGCAAGAGCGCGGCAGGCGAAACCGGCCCGCCCTCTCCCCCTTCCGGGTCGAGCAGCTGCACGCCGACGCCGAACGTGGCGGAGATCAGCGGCGCGAAGGTCTCGATGTCGGGGCACATCACCACCACGTCACGCGGCTCCAGGGTGGGATCGTCGGCGAGCAGGCCGAGGACGACATCGCGCAGCACGTCGACCTGGCGGGCGCGGCCGTGGCAGGCATGCACCTGGATGCTGCGGTCGGCGGCCGAGATCACGGGCCGCGGCGAGGCCTCGACCGGCTCATCGGACCGGATCGCCTCCTGCAGCCGCCGCAGTACCGTGACCTCGCCGCCGCCGTCGTCGGGCAGCGACTGATGGACGTCATCCACCTGATCGCTCGCGCCCGCGAGCGTCAGCTGCAATTCGCGCACGTCGCGCCCCATCGACGACAGCAGCCGGTGAGACACCAGCGCCGCCGTCGGATCGCTGCGGCGGCGGCTCGGCCGGGCCAGCGCCGACCCGGCCAGCCGATCCCACAGGGGGGCACACGGATGCAGCAACCACAGGTGGACATCACGATGCTCGGCGAGGGCTGACAGGACGGCGAGCTGGCTCGGCGGGATCCGGGTGAGCCCGAAAAGGGAGAGCCGACCAGGAAGGGAGCCCGCGGCGCCGGCTTGCTCCCGCAGTCGCTCGCATGCCGGACCCAGCCGCTCTGCCGGGCTGGGAACTCCTACCAACTCCCGCAGGCGCCGCCACAGATCCGCCTGCCATTGAAGATCTTCCGCCAGCGCGCTCCCGGCACCATCCGAGCAGCCGCCAGCCGCCCAGTCGAGGATCATGGAGGGCCGGTAGGACTCGTACGCGTCGAACAGCTCGGCGACATGGCGAGCGGCGGCATAAGGACGGCCACCGGGCAGATCAGCCGGCCGGCTCAGCATCGCCGGAGCGGACTCCAGCAGCTCCAGCACCGGCCAGACGCTGCGGCCCGGCCGCCACGGATCGGACCGGGGGTCGATCCCACTGACACCGGCCACCACCTCGGAGATCAACCTGCCGGGCCCGGGGAACTCGACATTCGCGCAGACGCCGTCGAAGCCTCCCGCGCGGGCGCCCAGCACGAGCGACAGCTGCTGGGTGAGCCAGCGCTCGACGCCGCGGCTCGGCACACACACGATCTCAGCGGCAAAGGGATCCTGCCCACCGCCCGCGAGCAGGGTGCACAGCCCAGCGGCGAGCACGTCAGCCCGCTCTCCGCGATGTAAGTGCAGCACTCGGAAAACCTAGTACGCGGCTACGACAAGACCGCGAACGCCGTCGCGGCCGGGCTCACAAGTTGAAGGGCTCCGCCGCGTGGGCGGGATGTGCCGGTAGCGGCGTGCCCTGCCCCTCAGCCTGACGCGCGTTGACCAGATCCTTCAGCGGGCACCGACACCAGATGTCATGCCAGGCACGCAGGCAGCCCTCGGGATAGTTCAGCGTCCGGACGACCCGCCCGGGGTTGCCCGCGACGAGAGAGTCGGCGGGGACGTCACGGGTCACCACGGCCCCGGCGGCCACCATCACCCGCGGGCCGATCGTCACGCCGGGCAGGATCATCGCCCGCGCCCCGACCCAGGTTCCGCGGCCGATGCGCACGGGAGCCTCGTAGACATCGCGGCCTTCCATCCCATGGCTGTTCGAATCGCAGATGTAGACCTCGTTGCTGATGGCGACAGCGTCCTCGATCACCAGCTCCTTCATGGAGAACAGGATGGCGCCGCCGTTGATGAAGACGTCGTTGCCGATGCGGATCCGTCCCTCGCCGGCGATCAGGGTGAGCCGGTGCGTCGACCAGATCTTGATGCGGTCGCCGACTTCACAATCCGTGGTCTCGATGTGCGGATGCCCACCCACGTTCGGGTACTCGCCGACCCGCTGCATCCCGCGCAGCTTCCACCGCGATCGTGCCCAGCGGCGCCCGTAGCCTGCCCACCATCCGGCCATCTGGGCTTGCTGGAGCAGGTAGGGACGGTCCGGGAAGACGAACTGATCGGGCGGGATGCGCAGCGATGGCAGGGCCGTTGTCCTCTCCGAAGGGCGTTCTGAGCGCGCCCGGCAGATCCTAAGCGCTGAGCTGTGGCCTCAGCGGGCGCCCCACGCGTACGTCTGCTTGGCGAGCTTGAGGTAGACGAACGTCTCGGTCGAGCGGACGGCCGGGATCGCCCGGACGTGATCGTTGAGCAGCGCGAGCAGGCGATCGTCGTCCTCGCACACCACTTCGATCAGCAGGTCGAAGGAGCCGGCGCAGAGCACCACGTAGTCGATCTCGTCGATCGCGACCAGCTGATCGGCAACCTTGCGCACGTCCCCCTCGACGACGATGCCGATCATCGCCCAGCGCTGAAAGCCCATGACCAGGGGATCGGTGACGCCCACGATCTGCACGACCCCGTCGTCAAGCAGCCGCTGGACGCGCTGGCGTACGGCCGCCTCGCTGAGGCCGACGATCTTGGCAAGGGCGGCGTAGGACTCCCGCCCGTTGCGCTGTAACGCCGTGACGAGCGCCTTGTCGATCTCGTCCGGCCCGCGCGGGCTGACGCTGCGCGTCACAGCAAGCCTCCCCGGGTCGTAGGTCAGACCCGAGTCCAGGCCTCCGTCAGCACGCTACGCAAGATCTGAGCGCGCCACGCGTCAGGTTCATCCCACTCCCTGCGGCGCCCGCCGGCCGCGTCCGGGTGAATGATCGAGTGACTGATCCTTTAACGGGGAAGGACCTCGGCGACTATTACCGTGCTCTATGACGAAGACCAGGGCGCAAACCGTCGTCACACGTGCCGGAAGGGCAAATCATGAGGATTGGCGTTCCGGCCGAGGTGAAGGCGGAAGAGTTTCGCGTCGCCGCCACCCCCGCGGGCGTCCGCGAGCTCACGAACGCGGGCCACCAGGTCCTCGTCCAGGCCGGGGCCGGCGACGGTTCACACCTGCCGGATGCCGAGTATGCCGCCGCGGGAGCCACCCTCGTCCCCGAGGCCGACGACGTCTGGGGCTCGGCCGAGCTCGTCCTGAAGGTCAAGGAGCCGATCGCCGAGGAGTACGGGCGCATCCGGGCCGGGCAGACGCTGTTCACCTACCTGCACCTCGCCGCCAGCCGGGAGTGCACCGACGCGCTCCTGGCCAGCGGCGCGACGGCGATCGCCTACGAGACGGTCCAGGCGGCGGACGGGTCGCTGCCGCTGCTCGCGCCCATGAGCGAGGTGGCCGGGCGGATGGCGCCGCAGGTGGCGTCACACTTCCTGGAGAAGTACGCGGGTGGGCGGGGCGTGCTGCTCGGCGGCGTGCCCGGCGTCCGCCCGGCGAAGGTGCTCATCCTCGGTGCCGGCACCTCGGGCATGAGCGCCGCGCTGATCGCGCTGGGCCTGCAGGCGGACGTCACGCTGCTGGACAAGAACGTCGCGCGGCTGCGCGAGGCTGACCGGGTCTTCGGCGGCCAGGTGACGACCGTCTTCTCGACCGTCCACGAGGTGGAGCGGGCTGCGCTGGAGTCCGACGTCGTCATCGGCGCCGTGCTGATTCCGGGCGCGAAGGCACCGGTGCTGGTCTCCGACGAGCTCGTCTCCTGCATGCGCGCCGGCGCGGTACTCGTCGACATCGCCGTGGACCAGGGCGGCTGCTTCGAATCGACCCGCCCCACCACCCACCACGCCCCGGTCTTTGCGGTGAAGAACACGGTGTTCTACTGCGTGGCCAACATGCCCGGAGCCGTCCCCGCGACCTCGACACTCGCGCTGACGAACGTCACGCTTCCTTTCGTCGAACAGCTCGCTCTGCTCGGCCCGAGGGCAGCGGTCGAGCAGGATCCGATGCTGCGCGCGGGCGTGAACGTCGCGGGCGGCGCAATCACCTGCCAGGGCGTCGCCGACGCCTTCGGGCTCCCGATGGCGAACCTGGCCGACGTGCTCTGACGGTCGCCTCAGAACGGGACAGTGGCTTCCTGCAGCAGGTACCCAGCGCGTGTCGGGTGGCACTTCGGTGCGTACAGCGACGCCGTGCCGCGCGGGCTGGGCGCCCCAGGAGGGCGCTGGCGCAGGGTTAGCGCGCGGATCGACAACATCGTCCCCAGCGCCTTCCCAGCCGTTGCTGGCACCATTGAAGGACCCCTCGGAAAGGATCCCATGGTTTCCGCCGCACCACCGCGCGCGCTCCTGCTGGAAGACATTCACCCCGACGGCGCCGCCCTACTTCGCTCCGCCGGATACGACGTCGAGCAACTCACCCGAGCGCTGGGTGAGGACGAGCTGATGCGCCGCCTTGAGGGCGTCGACCTGCTCGGCATCCGATCCAAGACCAATGCGACCGCAAAGGTTTTCCAGGCAGCGCCGCAGCTGCTGGCCATCGGCGCGTTCTGCATCGGCACCAACCAGATAGATCTGCGCGCGGCCAGCGCCGCGGGCGTCGCCGTGTTCAACGCCCCGTTCTCCAACACCCGCAGCGTCGTCGAGCTGGCCGTCTCCGAGATCATCGCGCTGACCCGCCGGCTGACGGTCAAAGACGCGCTGATGCACCAGGGCGTCTGGGACAAGTCGGCGTCAGGCAGCCACGAGGTACGCGGTCGCACGCTCGGCATCGTGGGCTACGGCAACATCGGCAGCCAGCTCTCGGTGCTGGCCGAATCGCTCGGTATGTACGTGGTCTTCTACGACACCGCCGACAAGCTGGCGCTCGGCAACGCGCGACGCTGCGCCAGCCTCAACGAGCTTCTCGAGCAGGCCGACGTCGTCACCCTCCATGTCGACGGGAGGCCGGGAAACAGTGGGTTTTTCGGGGCCGATGAGTTCGCCCGGATGCGGCCGGGGAGCCTGTTCCTGAACCTGTCCCGCGGGTTCGTCGTCGACCATCAGGCGCTGCGCAGCCAGATCGAAAGCGGGCACCTGGCGGGAGCGGCTGTGGACGTGTTTCCGCAGGAGCCGTCGGCCCGCGGCGAGGAGTTCGTCTCGCAGCTGCGCGGCCTGGAGAACGTCATCCTCACCCCGCACGTGGGCGGCTCCACCGAAGAGGCGCAGCAGGACATCGGACAGTTCGTCGCCGGCAAGCTGCGCGACTACGTCGACACCGGCGCCACCACGCTGTCGGTCAACCTGCCGCCGGTCGCCCTTCCGGCCACCGGTCGCCGCCAGCGGCTGCTCTACCTGCACCGCAATACCCCGGGTGTGCTGGCGATGGTCGACGGGCTGCTGGCCGAGCACTCGATCAACATCGTCGGCCAGCTGCTGGCGACGGCGGGTGATTACGGTTACGTGGTCACCGACGTCGCCGGTCCGCTGCCCGACGCGGCGTGCGAGCAGCTGCGCGCCCTTCCGGCCGCCGTCCGGCTGCGGCTGCTATGAGTCCGGAGATCGGCTCCCTCGCCGCAGCCCTGGCCGAGATCGTCGGATCCGGTCACGTGCTCACCGACCCGGAGCTGCGGCGCTCGTACGAGGTCGACTGGACGGGACGATTCGGCGCGCCCGCCGCCCTGGTGATACGGCCGGGCGATACTGCCGAGGTCGCGGCCGTGCTGCAGGCATGCGGCGCCGCCGGTATGGCCGTGGCGGTCCAGGGCGGAAATACCGGGCTGGTGGGCGGCGGGGTGCCGGGCGGCGGCGAGGTGCTGCTCAGCCTCGCGAGGCTGACCACGCTCGAGCCCGTCGACCCGGCGTCCGGGCAGGTGACCGCTGGGGCCGGGGTGCGCCTGGCCGCGCTGCAGGCGCATGCGCGCGCGGCCGGCTTCGAGTTCGGGGTCGACCTCGCGGCCCGCGACAGCGCGACCGTCGGCGGATTGATCGCGACGAACGCCGGGGGAATTCGCGTGCTGCGCTACGGCAGCATGCGTGCCCAGGTGCTCGGGCTCGAGGCGGTGCTTGCCGACGGCACGATCGTCAGCCGGCTCGGGGGCGTCCCGAAGGACAACACCGGCTACGACCTCACCTCGCTGTTCACCGGAAGCGAGGGCACGCTCGGGGTCATCACGCGGGCCCGGCTGCGGCTGGTAGCGGCCGAAGCAGCCCGGGCCGTCGCGCTCATCGGGGTGCAGAGCACCCAAGCCGCCATCGACCTGCTGGCGGTACTACGCGAGCACCTCGGCCCCGACCTCAGCGCCGCTGAGCTGATCTTCGACGCCGGCGTCGAGTTGGTACGCGCCAATGCCGGCCTGCCCCGCCCCTTCGCCACCGCGGCGCCCGCGTACCTGCTGGTCGAGTGCGCGGCCCGCAGCGATCCGTCGGACCGGCTGGCCGAGGCGCTGGCCGAGGCCCCTCAGGTGATCGACGCCAACCTGGCCACCTCGGGCGATCCCGGTGGACAACGCGCCCTGTGGCAGTACCGCGAGGGTCATACCGAGGCCGTGAATGCGGCTGGGGTTCCGGTGAAGTCCGACATCGCGGTGCCCCTGGGCGAGCTACCGGGCCTGATCGACGCCCTGCCCGCGATCGTCGAAGCGACGGCGCCGGGGGCTCGGATGTTCGTCTGGGGCCACCTCAACGAGGGCAATGTCCACGTCAACATCATCGGCGCCCTGGACCCGACCGGCGACGGCAATGCGCATCTGGCCGTCGAGGAAGCCGTGCTGCACGCCGTGGCTGAACGCGGCGGCACGATCAGCTCCGAGCACGGCATCGGGCGGGCCAAGGCGAGCTGGCTCGGCCTCTCCCGCAGTCCCGCGGAAATTGCCGTGATGCGCTCGGTGAAGGCAGCCATCGACCCGGCTGGGATGCTTTCCCCCGGCGTCCTGTTCGGTTCCGGCGATTGAAAGCAGGCGCCAGCCGGCGACCGGGAACGGCTGGCACCGGCGAGCCGACGTTGTTCACGTTGGCGCGGGCGGGCTCCGGTCCCGCCGCAGCGTCGCGCTAGACGGCGCTGATGCGCTGATACTCGCGAAGCAGGCGGCTCTCGAAGCTCTCCGGAACGTGCTCCGGGTCGGCTTTGCCGGGATCGGCGGCGCGGCGCAGGCCGGCCACGAGTTCCTCGATGTACCAGGAACGAAAAAGCCGATGGGCCGGCGGGGTCTCGAGAGTGAGCATCTGCTCGTTACGGCACCAGGCATCGACCTCGTCCAGCGCGGCGAGGTACGCCAGGCCGGCGTCGGCGGCGGACAGCGGCAGATGCAGGGTCAGCCGGGTGCGCGGATCACCGCGTTGCGCGGCGTGCAAGGCTTGCTTCTTGATCGACTGCCGGGCTTTGGAAAAGTTGCCGACCACCCGCTCGATGAGCGAGGTGAGCTCGCGCGGCACCGGGCTGGTCGCGCCGCCGGCGGCACCGCTCGCCACCAGGGCGAACTCCCGTATCAGCGAGTCGACATGAGCCTTCGCGGCGAGCAAGAGGTCGGTCGGCACGTCGCCCAGCGTCACCTCGTAGCGCTTCGCGTCGTCCTCGGTCGCCGACAACAGGCCCAGGCTGATCAGCTCGGCATCGACGGTGTGGCTCTCGAACGCGGCCGGGGTCTTCGCAGGATCCACCCTGGGTGGTAGCAGGGTCGCCCACACGACCTTTCCGCTGCCCGCCGGCTGCACGCCCCACGAGTCACACAGTGCCTCGACCAGGCTCCAGCCGCGCCCGGTCATCACTTCGGTGCCCGCATGCAGCTTCAGCGGAAGCTCCGGCGAGCCATCGCTCACCTCGAGGCGCACCCCCGCGGGCAGTCGCGCCACCCGCAGCTTGATCGGCGGGCTGGCGTGCAACGCGGCGTTGGTCAGCAGCTCGCTGACGACGAGGCGAGCATCCTCGGACAGGTCGGACTGGCCCCAGTCGTCGAGTTGCCTTTCGACGAGCCGACGCGCCTGGGCGACTGATTCCGCCGACGAATCGAAGGCGGCTGTCGCGGCGACCATGTCGACGGCGCGGTCCTGCGAGTCGAACTCGTCATCGACAGCCGAAGCGATGTCGGCGTCGAGATCGATGGCCGCATCCGGATCAGATCGGCCCGAGGAGCGCACGGCGGGTCGGTCCTCCACGCCACCCCCTGACGTTCGGGTTCAACCGAAGTACCACAGGCGTCATCAGCCTTGGGTAGCCCAAAGCGTAGCCTGCCTCGGGCAGCGCTGCGGCACAGGGGACGTCTGACGCGCCGAGAAATTGCTCACGACACTTCGGCGAAATGAGGTCGTCCTGGACATCGAGACCCCCTCGGGTCGCGCGCGCCTCACCTGGCACCCGGACGGTCCTGCGAGCCGCCGGGAAACCTGCGGTGTGCTGCTGCTCGGCCACGGGGCCGGTGGCGGGATCACCGCCCCCGACCTGCTGCGGGTTGCAGCGATCGCCGCGGAGGCCAGGATGGCTGTGGGACTGGTCGAGCAGCCCTACCGGGTAGCGGGCCGGCGCCCGCCCTCGCCGGCCCCGCAACTCGACGCAGCGTTCGTGGCCATTGCCGCCGCTGCCGGCAACGCCCTCGCTCGCGAGGGGAATTCAGCGCTACCGATCATCGTCGGGGGGCGTAGCAGCGGCGCCCGCGTCGCCTGCCGCACCGCCCGCCACGTCGGCGCTAGCGGTGTGCTCGCGCTCGCGTTTCCCCTGCAGCCACCGCGCCGGCGTTCGGGGCACGAACCGCCGAGCCGGCTTGCGGAGCTGAGCGCCGCCGGCGTCCCCGTCCTCGTGGTGCAAGGCGAGCGGGATCCCTTCGGATCGGCGGCGCACCTTGCCGAGGCGGCGGATGCCGCGGGAGTGGACGACGTGATCGTTTCGGCTGCCCCCGGCGCAGATCATGCGCTACGCAAGGGAATTGACCCGGCAATCATCGGCACGTGGCTGGCGCGCTTCTTACCATGAGGGCATGCCGCCCCGCGCTCGCGCTCGAAGCCGAAAAGCCACCGGACCCGTCGCCCTGACCGACGCTGACGTTGCCCTCTTACGGGAGAGGCTCGAATCGGGCAAGAAGCCCAGGGTCATGCTCCTGGTCGACACGGCGCTCGGCGCGGCCGGCACATCCGTGCCGGTGGTGGGTTTCGCCGACCCCGCGGTGGGCGAGTTCATCTCGATCCGCCTGCGCGACGACGTCGTCCCGTTCTCCCCCGCGGAGCTCAGCCTTCCCGTCCGCGGCCCCAAAGCAGCCCCGGCCACGGAAGTTCCCGCTTCCCTGCCGCTCGAACCCCCGGAGCAGCCTTCCCCGCGGCCGAGCCATCCCTCGCAGGGCTACCGCCCGAGCGGAGAGCCTTCACGCCCCGCGCGCCTGGTAGCAGTGCCCGAACCGACGGCGCCGGCGCCGCAGGCCCAGACCCAGACCCAGCCGCAGCCGTCCGCCGCTCCCGCGAAGGCCGCCAAGCGCCGCCCGGCCAAGGGCGGCGGGATGAGCGTGACCATGCGCTTCAGCGGCCAGGCCTGGACCTACGAGACCACGCGCGGTGGTAAGCGATCGGCCGGAAGGCCGCTGACCCTCGCTGCGGTACGCGCCTTCGCCGACCGTCTCGATGACCCGTCGCTGCGCCGCGATCTGCTGGGCGCCATCGACGTGTGCCGTCAGCAGGTGCAGACGCGCGCTGAAGCGCTGCGGGCAGAACTGGAGCGTGTCGAGGTCGAACTGGCCGAGCTCGAGGAGTAGCGGCGGCGGCTACCCGGCGATCAGCTGACCGAGCCGGGTGAGCTGGCGGGTGCCGCTGCCGAGCGTCAACTCGAGGTGCTTGGCCCAGAGGTAGTAACGGTGCAGCGGGTAATCGCGGTCGACGCCCATGCCGCCGTGCAGGTGCTGAGCCGCCCGCGCCACGCGCTGCCCGGCCTCGGCGGCGAAGTACTTGGCGACGGCCACCTCGCGCTCGGCGGGCAGTTCCTGAGCCAGCAGCCAGGCGGCCTGCAGGGCGGTGAGCCGGATGCCCTGCGCGTCGATGAAGGCGTCGGCCGCGCGCTGCCCGACCGCCTGGAACAGCGCGATCGGGTGGCCGAACTGCTCGCGGGTCTTGGTGTACTCGGCCGTGAGCTTCACGGCCGCGGACGAGACCCCGACCATGGCCGAGCACGTCGCTGCCGCGGCGACCGACACCAGGAATCCGAGCGCACTCCCGTCAGCCGGACCGACCAGCGCCTCCTCGCCGACCCGCACGCCGGACAATGTCAGCGTGGACTCCGGGGCGTAGGTGATCGTCGGCTGCGGCTCGCGGCTGACCCCTGCGGCATCAGCGGGGACGAGGAAAACGGCGCCGTCGGTGCCGCCCGACAGCGTGGCCGACACCAGGACGTAGTCGGCGTACAGGCCGGCCGGGACGCACGTCTTCGCGCCGTCGATGATCCACTCGGCGCCGTCACGACGGGCGGAGGTGACGGGTGCGAGCGGATCACCCAGCGGCTCGACGAGCGCGAGGGTCACCAGCTTCGTTCCCGCGGCGACGTCCCCGAGCAGGCTGGCCACCGCGGGGGTGTGGGCGCTGTACCGGCTCAGCACGACCGTCGCCGGCAGCAGCGAGATCAGCGGCACCGGGGCAACGGTCCGCCCGACCTGCTCGAGAATCTGCGACGCCTCCAACACCCCGAAACCGAGGCCGCCAGCAGCCTCCGGGATGGCCACACCCAGCAGTCCAGCCTCCGCGAGGGCCGACCAGAGCTTCGGGTCGTAGCCCGGCGTCTCGCTCGCCTCGATCTCGCGCAGCCGCTCCTGCGTCACGACGTCGTCGAAGAGGCGGGCTGCCAGGTCACGTATCTCGACCTGTTCGTCGGTGAAGGCGAAGTCCACGGTGAATCTCCAGAAAGTCAGCAGCGGGTGGGCACGTGAAGGGGGGCCGGCGAAGCGGAGTCGCTCAGCGCTTGGCCATCGGCATGCCGAGGCCGAACGCGGCGATGAGGTCGCGCTGGACCTCGTTGACCCCGCCGCCGAACGTCAGGATGACGACGCCGCGGTACATGGATTCGAGCCGGCTCGCGAGCACCGTTCCCGGCGATCCTTCCTTGAGGTACGCGGGCTCGCCCACGATCTCCATCAGCAGCCGTACCGAATCGAGGTAGTGCTCGGTGCCGAACACCTTGGTGGTGCTGGCGTCGGCGACGTCGAGGATGTCCTGCGTCGCCTGCCAGGCGACCTTCCAGTTGATCAGGCGCAGGAACTCGAAGCCCGCATACGCCTTCGCCAGGTTGGTCTGCACCCAGGGCTGGTCGATGACCCGCCGGCCATCGGGCAGCAACGTCTCCTTGGCCCACTTGATGACCTCGTTCAGCGACTTGTCACCCATACCGGGGCTGCACAGCGAGACACGCTCGCTATTGAGCTGCCCGGTGATCAGGCGCCACCCGTTGTTCTCGCCGCCGATGAGCATGTCGGCGGAGACGCGGACGTCGTCGTAGTGCACGGCGTAGATCAGGCTCTCGCCGACCAGCCGCAGCGGGGTCATGGTGATACCCGGAGTGTCCAGCGGCACGCAGATGATGGACAGGCCGCGGTGCTTTTTCGCATCAGGATCGGTGCGGACGGCGAGCCAGCAGTAGTCGGACGTCGCGGCGAGGCTGGTCCACAGCTTGCTGCCGTTGATGACGTAGTCGTCGCCGTCGCGCACGGCTCGGGTGCGCAGATTCGCCAGGTCGGTGCCCGCGCCCGGCTCGCTGTAGCCAATCGCGAAGTGGATGTCGCCGGCCAGGATCTTCGGCAGGAAGAACGCCTTCTGCTGCTCGTTGCCGTGGTGCATGATCGTCGGGCCCACGGTGTTGATCGTCAGCATCGGGATCGGCGCGCCGGCACGCATCGTCTCGTCGAAGAAGATGAACTGCTCGATCGCGCTCTTGCCCTGGCCGCCGTACTCCTTCGGCCAGCCGATGCCGAGCCACCCGTCCGCCGCCATCTGCTTGACGACGCGGCGCATCACAGGACCCTGGCTGTCCTCGTGCAGTGCCGCTTGGGTCTGCGGGTCGAGCAGCTTCGCGTAGTACTCGCGCAGCTCGCGCCGCATCGCTTCTTGCTCGTCCGTGTAAGCCAGCCGCATGAACGCATTGTTACCTCACGGCCTGACGCAATGTCAGGGCGGGCAGCAAATGTCACCCGGCCGGCCAGCCGGGCGTTGGTGCGGTCCGGTGTTACTCGGCCGACCAGACGTCGGTGAACGTCAGAAATCCCGACGGGTCGTGGCGGCCGAAGCTGCCGTGCTCGAAGACCCCGGAGCCCTTGACCTTGATGCCGTCCGAACCGGTGAAGGTGGCGGTGGCGACGTGGTCGAGCACTCCGAACGGGATGCGCGCGGCCAACTCCGGGTCGTCGTAGTCGTAGGTCATCGCGTCGACCCAGCCGGCGCCCTTCCAGCTGCCGTGCGCCCACGTCGGGTCTCCGCCGTAGCCCGCGCCGACGTGCAGCGGGACGAACCCGAGCGTCTTGAGCTCGACCTTGACCGGCCGTTGGCCCCGCTGCATGAGGTGCAGCACGGCGGATTCGGGATGGCGGGTGCCTGGCCGGTAGTGAATCTCGATATCGGGCCAGCCGAGCTGCTCCGGCGGGCGTCCGGTTGATGCCGGCCAGATGCGCACCGCCTCGTTGAGCACCCGGGTGCCGTCGGGAAGCTCCTGGACGAGCACGAAGATCGTGAAGTCCGTGAATCGCAGCGGCGCCCAGATGTGCCAGTGGCCCTCGCCGGTGTTGATCGGCGCGGTCGGCGCGTCCCGCGGAAGCGCCTCCCCCACGGGCCGCACCCCCCACGACCGGTCCCGGGCCCCGACCCACGTCTCGGTGCCCACCCGGATCTCCTTGCCCTCCGCCAGAATCAGCCCCGACCAGTCGCCGGTCTGGATGAACCGCTGGGCGTTGAGGATCGTGCGCGCTCCGGTGCGGGTGATCTGGCGCGGTTCGTCATGAGCGGGTGAAGCCGCGCGAAACGTCAGGTCGCACGCCAGGCCCCGGCCGGTGTCCTCACACACCAGGCGCAGCATCTCCAGCGGTTTGACAACCTCGATGCGAAGCGGACCGACCGATTGCTGCATCCGGTCATCGCCCAGGGCGTCCGAAGCCCGCACGACGATCTGGCGGCGGCCCTCGCGCAGCGTCACGAAGCCGTCGATGACTCCGAGGTGCGGGTAGACCCCGAGTCCGGCGATGAGCTGGCGTTCCCCGTCGCGCTGGTAGCAGTGCAGGACGCAGCGGTCGTACACGTTGCGGTCACTCGTGGCGAAGTACGCCATCGACAGCGGCGCCTGATGGATCGGAAATTCATCAAGGGGGACGACCACGGCCGCAGCGTACGCGGGGCGCCCGTGACCATCCGCGGGCAGACGTTGCCGGTGGCGGTGGCGTGGGGAAGGCTGGGCCGATGCCGCACTGGGAGATCACGCGTATGGGCCCCGCTACCGGCAAGACCGCGGTGGTGACCGGGGCCAACAGTGGCCTCGGGTATCAGACCTCGCGCCAGCTCGCCGGCCACGGTGCGCGCGTGATCATGGCGTGCCGCGACGCCGAGCGCGGCCAGCAGGCGCTCGAGCGGCTGCGCGCCGAGGTCCCCGAGGCGAATGCCGAGCTCCGCCGCCTCGATCTCGCCGATCTTTCCTCGGTCAAGGCCTTTGCCGAGGGCCTGGACGGACCGGTGCACCTGCTGATCAACAACGCCGGGGTGATGGCGCTGCCCCCGCGCGTCACCGCGGACGGTTTCGAGATGCAGTTCGCTACCAATCATCTCGGTCACTTCGCTCTCACCGGACGGCTGCTTGCGGCACTCACGTCCGAACCGGGCTCGCGGGTCGTGACGGTCAGTAGCGAGATGCATCGCATCGGCCGCATCCACTTCGACGATCTGCACAGCGAGAAGCGCTATCGCAAGTGGCCCGCGTACGGCCAGTCCAAGCTGGCGAACCTGCTCTTCGCCGGCGAGCTCGGCCGCCGCGCCGCCGCACGCGGGCTGGAGCTGCGCAGCCTGGCCGCCCACCCCGGCTACGCGACCACCAACCTGCAGACCACAGGTCCCAAGATGGGAGGCAACAAGCTGATGGAGCGGCTCGCCGGACTCGGCAACACGCTCTTCGGCCAGTCCGACGCGAACGGCGCCATTCCCATCCTTTACGCGGCCACCGCGCCCGACGCGGTCAGCGGCCAGTACATCGGGCCGGACGGACCGCTGCACGTGCGTGGCAGCGGGGCCAAGCCCGGAAAGCCGGGGAAGAAGGCGCTCGACCCGGCGACGGCAGCGCGGCTCTGGGATGTCTCCGAAAAACTGACCGGCGTCATCTACGCCTGGCCGTCCTAGCTGTTACCCGCGCCCACCCCGCGCGTGAGCCGCCGTAGCCGCGCGGACTGGCCGGCTACGGCAAGGAGCCGGCCACCCTCGTCATACATCCGTGCCGAGATCTGCGCGACCCGGCCGACGACGGCCTCCACCGTGATGTCCATCAGGACCCAGCCGCTGGCCTGCGCGTCGGGCAGCCGGGCCGCCCGAATGCTGTTGTCGAGGCTGGTGCCGAACGTCGGACGCCCGATCGCCTCGCTGATGCCGCTCGGCGCGAGATCGGCGAGCACCGCCAGGGCGCCGACATCAAGGGTGACGTCACGCCGGCTGTCGGTAGCGCCGTGACGCAGCCGCATCCAGAGCATCGTGCGGCCGCTGCCGGGCTGGCCGAGCGGATCCGGCAGCGCCATCCCGGGCGGCGTGCGTTGCTCGATCTGGCGCAAGATCCCGCCGCCCCAGGGCGCCGGCATGGTCCGTAGCGGGCACTCGTGCGGCGGGGCGATCTCGGGCGCTTGCGAGAACTGGAGGTCGTGCGGCCCGTCGCCGCCGAACGTGCCGATGGCGAGCAGCACCAGCTGCCCGTCGACGGTCCCGCGGCCGCTCGCCTGGGTAAGGGCGATCCCCTGGCCGCCGAGCTCGATGTCCATCTGCAGCCGGCTGCCGGCGCGGATGGGAGCCAGGTACTGGACGGTCGCCCAGACGCAACGCCGTTCGACGACCAGCTCTGCCGCCGCGACGAAGGCGGACAGCCCGACCCCGCCCCACAGCGTCCCGGCAGAGTTCAGCAGGCCGTCGGTCAGCGGCAGCTGCCAGCTCATCGGGGTGCCCGGCAACACGCTCAGGCCGAGGAACTCGGCCACGCCAACGGCCGCGCCAACGACCCCGCCGTCCCCCGCATCCATGGCGCCCATGCTGCCAGCCGCCCGCTCGCCGGCCCCGCGTAACGTCGCTGGTCGTGCTGATCGATCGGGAGACAGCCCTCGCCCTGGACGCGGCCGATCCGCTGGCCGCGATGCGTTCCCGCTTCGTTGTGGCCGACCCTGACCTGATCTATCTGGACGGCAACTCGCTCGGCCGCCTTCCGCTCGCGGCCGAGGCAGCCGTGCACCGGACGGTGAGCACGCAGTGGGGCGAGCAGCTGGTAAGGGCCTGGCCGGACTGGATCGACGAGCCCCTCCGGGTGGGCGACGTGCTCGCCGCCGGAGTGCTGGGCGCCGAACCCGGCGAGGTCCTCGCCGGCGATTGCACGACCATCAACCTGTTCAAGCTCGCCGCGGCAGCGGCCGGTGCCGCCCGCGACGCCGACCCGCAGCGCACGGTGATCGTCACAAACGACGCCAATTTCCCCACCGACCGCTACGTGCTCGGCGGTGTCGCCGAGCTGCTGGGCATGCGGCTGCAGCTGCTCGACACCCGCGATGAGGACACCGTCGCCGCCCTGACGGCGGCCCTCGGACCGCAGGTGGCGCTGGTCTGCCTGTCGCACGTGGAGTACGTCTCGGGCGAGCGGCATGATCTGGCCGCCGTCACCGCTCTGGCCCGCGCGCACGGGGTGCGCGTGCTGTGGGACCTGTCGCACTCGGCGGGCAGCGTCCCGGTTCAACTGTCCGCCGCTCACGCCGAGCTCGCGGTCGGCTGCACGTACAAGTACCTGAACGCCGGCCCCGGGGCGCCCGCGTACCTCTACGTCCGGCGCGCCCTGCAGCCTTCATTGACGACGCCGATCCGCGGCTGGTTCGGCCAGCAGGACCAGTTCGCGATGGAGCGCGATTACGCTCCGGCGGCGGGGATCCGCCGGTTCGGCGCCGGCACCCCGCCCATCCTCGGGCTGCCCCTCGTCGAGATCGGCGCGCGGCTCATCGCCGAAGCCGGGATCGACCGACTTGCCGCCAAGAGTGCCCAGCTCACGGACATGATCATCGAACTTGCAGACGGCTGGCTGGCGCCTCTGGGCTTTCGCGTCATCACCCCGCGGGACGCCGCCCGCCGCGGCGCGCACGTCAGCTTGGCCCATGGATCCGCCTGGCAGATCTGCCAGGCACTGATCGAGGACGCGGGCGTCGTCCCGGATTACCGCGCGGAGGCCGGGGCGCGTGATGTCGGGGGCAGCATCCGGCTCGGACCTGCGCCGTTGTACACCCGCTATGTCGACGTCTGGGACGCGATGGCCCGCCTACGCGATCTCGTGGCGTCGGGCCGACACGCCCGATTCGCCGGCGTTCGGGGCCGGGTGACGTAGCGGCGACCGCCGTCAGCCAAGATGGACGCATGCACGGTGACGGTGACGGCTGGGTCATCTGCGCCGCCGACCACCGGCACTGGGGTCGTTACGGGGCGGCGGGGCTGCTGCTTCGGCACACCCAGCCCAGCGGCGCCGTATCCGTCCTGCTCCAGCATCGGGCCGTCTGGAGTCACCACGGCGACACCTGGGGGCTGCCGGGTGGAGCGCGCGACAGCCATGAAAGCGCCGAGGAAGCCGCGTTGCGGGAGGCCTACGAGGAGTCCGGCCTCGACCGCAAGCAGGTCGAGATCATGGGCTCCTGGGTGGACGACCATGGCGGCTGGTCCTACACGACCGTGCTCGCCGCCGCTCCCAGCACGCTCGAGGTGCGGGCGATGACCCACGAGAGCATCGCGCTCCAGTGGGTGCTCGAGCAGGAGGTATCGGCGTTACCCCTGCATCCCGGCTTCGCTGCCACCTGGCCGCAACTCATCGGTCGCTGAGCCCGGCCCTGCCCGGCAGGCGTCAGCTCAGCGTCCCCGCCCCGCGCGAGCGCGCACCGAAACGTCCGATCAGCCGTCCGATCAGGATCACGGCCGCCGGGACCACGATGAGCAGCCATCCGTGGTGCGCCACCACGAACCCGAGCACGACGAGCGCGACGCCGAGCAGCACCGCCGTCGCGAGCTGGACGGTCCGGTGACGACGATCCGGGCCGATGGAGGATCCGAGGATGCGCTGACCGGCAAAGAACGGCACCACGACCAGTGCCACGCCCACCGCAATCAGCGCGGCCACGACCAGCCATTTCACCGTCGCGAGCAGCAGCCACCCGACGATGCCCGCAGCCGCCACCATCACCACAGGCCCGAGCAGCGAGCTGAATACGGACTGCTGCGAATTGCGGGTGGAGAACGAAGATCTCGCCATAACCTCTATGGTGCGCCCGAACAGGCGATCTGGGGAGTCCTGACACCTGAGTGGTTGCTGTACACGTGCTGGGCACTTGCCCGCCCCTCACGGTAGCGTCGCATTGTGGAGCAGCCGCCGGTAGCCGCGTCCGGAGCCTTTGGACGGGTCGACGCGGACGGCACCGTCTACGTGCGGACTCCAGAAGGAGAGCGGGTCGTCGGATCATGGCTGGCCGGCTCTCCGGAAGCCGGGCTCGCCTACTTCGTCCGCAAGTTCGAGGATCTCGAGGCCGAGGTGGCGATCCTGGAGAAGCGGGTCGACGCCGATCCCCACCGCGCGGCCGCGTCAGCTGCCCGGCTTCGTACCGAGCTGCCCACCGCCGCCGTCGTCGGCGATCTGGCGGCACTCGACACCCGGCTTGCCGTGATCACCGATGCCGCAGCCGCGCGCCAGAGCGAGGTCGCCGAGCAGCGTGCCGCGGCGCGCGCCGAAGCGGTGGCGGTGAAGGAGGCGCTGGTCGCGGAAGCCGAGCAGGTGGCTGCCGGTGACGACTGGCGGCATGCCGACGAGCAGATGCGGGCTCTCGTCGAGCGCTGGAAGGGGCTCGGCCGGCTCGACCGCAAGACAGACGACGCGCTCTGGACCCGGCTGGCAGCGGCCCGCAGCGCGGTCCAGCGCCGCCGGCGGGTGCATTTCGCCGAGCTCGAGGAGAAGCGCAAGGGCGCCCAGGCGCGCAAGACCGGGCTCGTCGCGGAAGCGGAGAAGCTCGTCGATTCCACCAGCTGGGGGCCCACCACCGCCCGGTTCCGCGAGCTGATGACGGAGTGGAAAGCTGCTGGCGGCGCGCCGAAAGCAGTTGAGGCCGAATTGTGGGGGCGCTTCCGCGCGGCCCAGGACGCGTTCTTCGCGGCGCGCTCGGCGTCACGCGCTGAGCGCGACGCGGGGCTGAAGGCCGCCCTCGCCGCCCGCGAGGAGCTCGTCGTCGAGGCCGAGGCCCTCGACCCGGCCTCCGACCCGGCAGGCGCGCGCAAGCGGCTGCGCGACATCCAGCGCCGGTGGGACGCGACCGCGTCGGTTCCGCGCGATTCGTCGGCCTCGCTCGACCGCCGGCTCGGTGCCGTCGAGGATCGGCTGCGCAGCGTCGAGCAGTCCCGCTTCAAGCCCGACCCGACCGACAATCCACTGGTCATCCGGCTGAACGAGTCGATCGCCAAGCTCGAGCGGCGCCTCGCGAGGGCCCAGCAGGCGGGCGATACCCGCGCCGCGGAAGAGACGCAGGCGACACTGGAGACGCAGCGTGGCTGGCTGGCACAAGCCACCGGCGGCGGCTGAACCCTTGACCGGCACCAGCGCCGGTCAAGCCATCCGTCAGACCACGACGCGCATGATCTCCTCGATGGAGGTCAACCCCTGCAGCACCTTGCTCAGACCGTCGTCCCGCAGCGTCGTCATTCCCGCCCCCCGCGCGGCGCTGCCGATCGCGTCGGCTGACGCCCGGGCCACGGCGAGCCGTTCGATCTCCTCGTCCAACGGCATGACCTCATGCAGCGCGAGACGGCCCTTGTAGCCCGTCTTCGAACAGGCCGAGCAGCCGGTCGCCCGAAAGAGCGTCGGCAGCTCGTCGTGCGGCCAGGGCCAGCGCGAGGCAGCCATCATTTCCCGGGTGGGGATGTAGGCCTCCTTGCACTTGCTGCACAGCCGGCGGGCGAGGCGCTGGGCCAGCACGCAGTCCAGGGCCGAGCCGACCAGGAAGGGCTCGATGCCCATCTCGATCAGCCGGTTGACAGCACTGGGGGCGTCGTTGGTGTGCAGTGTCGAGAGCACGAGGTGACCGGTGAGAGCGGCCTCGATCGCGATCTGGGCCGTCTCGTGGTCACGGATCTCACCGAGCAGCACGATGTCGGGGTCCGACCGCAGGATCGAGCGCAGCGCGCGGGCGAAGGTCAGTCCGGCGCGGGGGTTCGCCTGGACCTGGTTGATGCCGGGAATGCGGTACTCGACCGGGTCCTCGACGGTGATGACGTTGACCTCCGGCCGGCTGACCAGGTTCAGCGTGGCGTACAGGGTGGTCGACTTTCCCGATCCCGTCGGGCCCGTGACCAGGAGCATCCCGTAAGGCTTGGTGAACGACTCCTGCCACCGGTCGAAGTTCGCCTGCTGGAAGCCCAGGTCTGACAGCCGCAGCAGGGCGGTCGAGTTGTCCAGGATTCGCATGACGATCTTCTCGCCCCACACGATCGGCAGGCTTGCCACGCGCAGGTCGATCTTCTTTCCGCCGAATTGGACGGACAGTCGCCCGTCCTGGGGCACCCGCCGTTCGGCGATGTCCATATCGGCCATGATCTTCAGGCGGCTGATGACGCCGGCCTGGATCGAGCGGGGCGAACGCATGATGTCGTGCAGCACGCCGTCGATGCGGAACCTGACGCGCAGCTCCCGTTCGCCGGGCTCGATGTGGATGTCGGAGGCGCGGTCGGCGATCGCCTGGGCGATGAGCAGGTTGACGAACTTGACGATCGGGGCGTCGTCAACGATCTCCTTGACGCGGGCGAGCTCGTCGTCGTCGTGGTTGTCCTCAAGGGTATGGGTGAGCTCATCGAGCGCGTCGTCACTGCGGTGGTAGCGGTCGATCGCGGCCATCAGGTCGGCCTTGGTGGCGACCACGGCCTTGACGTCACGTCCGGTCAGCGAGCGGATGTCGTCGACAGCGAAGACGTTCGCCGGGTCGGCCATCGCGACGACGAGCCGGCCGTCCTCGTAACCAATCGGGAGCGCTACGTGCCGACGGGCGACGTTGGGGGCGATGCTCGCGACGGCGCTGCCATCCACCGGGAATTCGGCGAGGTCGACGAACTGCAGGCCGATCTGCTCCGCAAGCGCGGCGACGAGCTGCGATTCGGTCACCATGCCAAGGTCGACCAGCACCCGTCCGAGGCTGCGCCCGAGCCGCTGCTGCTCCTCGATGGCGGTTGTCAGCTGCTCGTGATCGACGAGACCGCCGTCGAGCAGAATCTCGCCGAGCTGCTTCACCCTCTGAATGTCGGCAGGTAGAGCCGGTTGATGTAGGCCACGAAGGGGTTGAGCTGACGACTCATCGCCGGCCCGTCAGCCATTCGTCGGCAAGAGTGTGCAGCTCGAGCGCCACGGGTGACGTCGGATCGAGGACTTCGCTCGATCCGTCACGAAACCGCAGCAGGACGCGGTAGCGCATCGGGTGCGGCGCTGCGAGGCTTTCCGGCGCGCGGACCGCAGCCTGCTGGCGCCCGCGCGGCCAACGCAGCCATCTGCTTCGACGCTTCATCCGACGCCGCCTACGGTTCTAGGCGCGGACGGCGGCGCGTTCGAGACTTTCCAGGACCGCATGCAGCAGCGCCAGCAGCACGGTCTTCACCGACGCCTTGTCGGTCGCGTCGCACGGCACGATCGGGATCGAGGGCTCGAGGTCGAGATCGACCCGGATCTTCATCTCGTCGTCCGGTCCGAGTCCGTCGCTGCGGTTGACCGCAACGACGAACGGCACGGGCGCCATCCGGCGGAACGCCGCGAGGATCGTCGTCGCCTCCGCCACCGACTCAGGCCGGGACGCATCGAGCACGAGGACGTATCCCAGCATTCCCTCGCCGAGCACCTCCCACATGAACTCGAACCGGTCCTGGCCCGGCGTCCCGAACAGGTACAGCACCAGATCGGAGTCGATGCCGATGCGCCCGAAGTCCATGGCGACGGTCGTCTGCGCCTTGTCGGCGCGGGCTTCGGCTGCGGACGAGAGTTCGCGCTCGGTGGACAGCACCGTGATCTCGCTGATGGTGCGGATCAGGGTGGTCTTCCCGGCGCCGAACGGCCCGGTGATCACGATCTTGACCGCATGACCTCGTCCGCGGCGGCGCAAGGTCCTGCTGGTAGTTGTTCGGTTCACCACGCCTATAGCCCCCGCACCCCGGCGATGAGACGAAGCACCAGGCTCTTGGTGACCGCCGAGTCGAGACCGCGGGCGGGCTCGGTGACCGCCGGAGCGGTGTCCAGAGCGGCACTGCCGCTGGTCAGCGGCCGGTCGTAGGCACCTTGCGTCACGGGCGCCGGCGCTTGGGGCTGCGAGCGCGCCGCGGTGTGCTCGCTCGCCTGCGCGCTGTCAACCGGCTCCTGGGCCGGCTCGGCGTCACGGGCCTGGGGCACCTCGGCGCTCGGGCCGGCGTGTGCCTGCGCCCCCACGTCGACGGGCGTCTCGGAGTCGTCAGGGTCCAGCGCGGGCACCGGTGGGGGCTCTTGCGGGGCTGCTTCGCTCGGGTTGGCACCCGCCGATTCGAGGCTCGCGATGATCGCCTGCCGGCGCTGCAGATCCTCCAGCCCGGAGCCGGCCGAGTCGACCGTGAGCAGTCCGCGCTCGACGAGCGCCGCGAGCGCCCCGGCCAGAGCGAATTCGCTACGCCCGAGCAGTGCGACGATCTCGCTGACGCTGCGCGTCCCGTCCACCAGCGCGAGCAGTCCCCACTCCTCGCGACTGCAGCTGGGATCGAACGCCGGTGACGGGGCCAGCCGCAGGACGGTGTCCGGCGACGGGATGTGGCTGGTGAGGTTTGGCCAGACCTCCATGCGGCGCTGGCCTTCGGCGACCAGATCCTCGGGGGGCAGCCCGAGCGTCAGGCCGTCCGGATCCTGCTCACCGACCATGAAGCTGAAGGTTCCCGCGGTCCAGCGCAGGAGCTCGCAGACAGCATCGGTCGCCTGTTCGGTGGCAACCCCGGTGACGTCGTCGTGCGCGAGGCCGGAGCGGTCCAGCAGCGCCCGCAGCAAGCTCGGGGCGCCGCCGCGGACGTCATCGGCCGCGGCGGACAGCGCCTCATCGCTGACCAGCCCAGCGCCGACGAGCCGGCGGGCGAGCACCTCGCGGCGAAGGTCCGACACGGCCGCGTCGACGGTGCCGCTGCCCAGCCGGATGATGCCCTTGCGGTCCTCCTCGGAGGCCTGCAGGTGCAGGGCTCCTGACTTGCGGGTTTGCGACAGCAGTTGCAGGACGTCGGGAAGTCCGAAATCCTCGAGGCTTCCGTCGAGTCTCATGACCAGCCCCCCGAACCCGACGCCGGCCACGCGGCGGCAGCCGTGCTGTTCGCCGCGCCGTGAGCATTGGAAACGATGGTCGCGGGTTCGGCGGCGATGCCGGAAGGGCGCGCGGACGGCAGCGCCGAGACCGGGGCGGCCGGGGCGGCCGGGGCGGCCGGCTCGGGAGGCGCGCCCATGGCCGCGCGGGAGGTCCGTTCGGCGAACTCGGCGAGCTCGTCGGCGGCCAGTGCGGTGCCGACTGCGGCGGTGGCCCGACGCAGCTCGTAGAGCACCAGGCCCGCCTTCGCCTCCGGTCCGGAGACGCCGACCAGTACCGCGTCGTCGCCCGCTGCCAGCAGCCAAACGCCGCCGGACTCACCCTGGATGTGCACCTGACTCAGCCCGCCGCGTCCAAGACCCTCGGCGGCGCGCTCACCAAGAGAGAGCAGCGCCGCGCTCATGGCCGCCACGCGGTCCTCGTCCATCCCGGGGGGAAGGGCCGATGACATGGGAAGACCGTCGGCCGTGACGACCGCAGCAGCCTCCAATTCCGGCGTTCGGCGCATCAGCTCGGTCAGCAGGGCGTCGAGACGAGCACCATGGCCTACGTACGAGGAGGTTCCAAGGTTCACGCCGGATGATTCGGCGGGAGTAGGCATCGCTGGCGTACCTCCAGGAATACGGCGCACCGGCGGTCCGGGGCGAGCGATTGTCGTCGAGCGGTGAGCAGGTAATTCGGGCATCGGCATTCCGAACACCCCGCTTGAACGCGACGCGCCTTTGGGCTGGCGTTCGTCCAATCAAGATCAACGCACCCATGATCATGGAATCAGGGGCCTCAAAGGCTTCAGCCCATGATCAGGGGAGCGTTGACCATGGGCTACCTGCGGCGGAGCGCACGCTCACCCGCGGCGCGGAGTAAGGCGACATCGATCTGACGCCCGGTCATGAGGGCGACCTGTCCCACTGCCTGGTGCACGAGCAGGTCGAGGCCGCCGAGCACCGCCGCGCCCGCCCGCTGGGCTGCAGCGGCCAGCGGGGTCGGCCATGGCGCGTACACCAGGTCGAAGAGCACGGCGGGCGCGGGCCACGCCTGCGTCCACGGCGCGAGCGCGTCACCGGCTGTCGCGGGGACGGCGCTGATGATCAGATCCGCCTCCCCCGTCGCCTCACGGTCCCAGCCGACGACCGTGAGCTCGATGCCGGATGACCTGGCGACGGCCGAGAGGGCCGCCGCGCGCTGCGGGTTGCGGGCTGCCACCCGCACCGACGGCGCTCCCATCGCTGCCAGGGCGGCGACGGCCGCCTGGGCCGACCCGCCGGCACCGAGCACCACCGGCCGCGCGAGTGCCGTCACCCCGGCTTCGATCAGCGCGGCGACCATCCCGGGGACGTCGGTATTGGCGCCGAACAGTCCGCCCGACCGTGCAACGACGGTGTTGACCGCACCGACTCTCGCGGCGAGCGGTTCCAGCTCGTCGACCAGCTCCAGCGCCGCCAGCTTCAGCGGCATCGTCAGCGAGAACCCGGCGAAGGCCGGATCTGCGCGCGCCTGCGCAAGCACGTCCGCGAGCTGGTCGGACGTGCACTCGCGCGCGTCGTAGCTCCAGTCGGTCAGCCGCAGTTCCCGATAGGCCGCCCGGTGAAGCGTCGGAGACAGGCTATGCGCGATCGGTGAGCCCAGGACGCTCGCCCACACTCAGCAGCTGCCGGACTCGTTGCAGTACTGCCGCTGCAGGTTGTAGAACTCGCTCGCGCTGGCGGTGAAGACGGTCTTCTTCTCCTTGGGCAGGTAGACGAAGAATGTCCAGTCGCCGTGGGCGGGAGCCAGCACCGCCTTCAGCGTGGCCTCGCCCGGATTGCCGATCGGCCCCGGCGGGATGCCGGGGTTGATCCGGGTGTTGTACGGGCTCTGCACGGCGAGCTGGCTCTGGGTCAGCGGCCCGGTGTAGTCGCCCAGCGCGTAGCGCACGGTCGAGTCCATCCCGAGCGTCGGGAAGTTGGCGGTGTCGTGCAGCCGGTTGTAGAGCACCGCAGCCGCCTTACCCAGGTCGGCGCTCTGGTTGACCTCCCGCTCCACGATCGAGGCGAGGGTGACGACGTCCAGCGGCTTGACTCCCCGGGCCTTCGCTTCCGCTACGAGGTTCAGCTTGGCCGCCTCCGTATTGAAGCGGGCCACCATGCTCCTGAGCACTGCCACGGCGCTGGTGCCGCGCTTGGGGGCGTACGTCGCCGGGAACAGGAAGCCCTCGGCCGACTGCACTCCTGACGCCCAGGAGGGCAGCCCGAGCAACTTGGGTTGAAGCGCGGCGCTTATCAGATCGGCCAGTTTCAGGCCGGTGGCCTTCGCGATGATCGGCAGGATGTGCCGCAGGTCGAGGCCCTCGGCGATCGTGAACCGCTGCGCGTTCACCGCCTTCGGGTCGAAAAGCAGGTTGAACGCGGCCGCGCCGCTCATGTGCAGGCGCAGGATGTAATCGCCGGGCTGGATCTTCGCCGCGCGAGTCGGGTCTGCGGCGGCGGCCTTCTCGAAGGCTGCGGCGCTCTTCACGACGTGCTTGGCCACCAGGTTGCGGGCAATGGCCGTCGGGCTCTGCCCGCTGACGATGGTGACGTCGACGCTGCCGGTGCCGGAACCGGCGTAGTCGTCGATCTTCGTCTTGTGGGTGAGGTCGCTGATGATGGCCTTGCCGCCGAAGATCACCCCAGCGACGAGCCCCGCCATGACGATGATGGCGATGAACAGCCGGCCGAAACCGACGTGACGGCGGCGCGGCGGAGGCAGCGGCCGGCGCGGCGGCGCGGAGCGTCGCGATTCGCCGGAGCCGAGCAGCCCGGACAGCGGATCACTCATGCGGGTCCTTCCGTGCCATCCCATCGAGGTAGGTCTGCAGGATGCCTGCCGCAGCGGCGGCGTCGATGGCAGCGCGCCGATCACGCGCCGAGGAACGCGGTCGTGCGGTGCGCAGCGCCTGGTCCGCAACGACAGTAGTCAAACGCTCATCGACAAGTGTGACAGGAATCGGCGCGATGCGCTCGGAGAGCGCCCGGGAATACGCCCGTGCCGCGTCGACGGCTACGCCCTCGCGGCCGGCCAGCGTGCGCGGCAGCCCGACGACGACCTCGACCGCCTCGCGCTCGGCAATCAGTCCCGCCAGCTCGTCCAGATCACTGCCGTCACGCCGGCGCCAGACAGCTGTCACCGGGAAGGCGAGCCGCGCGCCGGGGTCGCTCGCCGCAACGCCGACCCGCACGCTGCCCACGTCGACCCCGATTCGCACGCCCGCCTTCACCGCCCCGCGATCGCCGACTTGAGGGCCGCGAACCCGGCGTTGAGCTGGTCTGCGTCGATCCCTGCACCCTGCGCCAGATCCGGCTTGCCGCCACCGCGGCCACCGATGTGTGCGGTCACCACATTCAGCAACGCGCCTGCGGTCAGGCCCCGCTCGACCGCCGCCGGTGACAACGCGACGACCAGCGGTAGCTTGCCGTCGGCCGCCGCCACGACAGCCACGACAGACGGCCGGCCGGCGAGCCTGCCCCGGATGTCGACGGCAAGTTTCTGCACGTCCTTGGCCCCGGTGCCGTCGGGTGCTTGCGCGGCGACGAACGCCACTCCGTTGACATCTTGTGCTCCGGCAGCGAGTTGGCCGGCGCTGGCGAGCACCGCGTCGGCCCGCAGCCGCTCCAGCTGCTTTTCGGCGTCGCGCAGCCGGACCACGATGTCGTTCACCCGCTCCGGGATCTCCTCCGAGCGCGTCGCCTTGATCGTCGATGCCACCTGCCCGAGCAGGAGGCGCTCGCGCGCGAGGTAGCGGAACGCGTCGAGCCCTACCAGCCCCTCGACGCGACGGGTGCCCGCCGCAACCGACGACTCCGACAGCAGGGTGACCGCTCCGAGCTCGGCCGAGTGCGACACGTGCGTGCCGCCGCACAGCTCCCGGGCGTACGGGGCGTCGCGCTCGCCGACGTCGACCACCCGCACGTCGTTGCCGTACTTCTCGCCGAACAGCGCCATCGCCCCGAGCCGGCGCGCCTCGTCAATCGTCGTGACGAAGGCACTTACCGGAAGGTCGCGCAGCAGCACCTCGTTGACCTCATCCTCGACGTCGCGCACCACTGACGCGGGCACCGCCGAAGGCGAGTGGAAGTCGAAGCGCAGGCGTCCGGGAGCGTTGAGGGAGCCCGCCTGGGTCGCCGATTCCCCGAGTACGCCGCGAAACGCCCGGTGCACCAGATGCGTCGCGGTGTGGGCGCGTGAGACGGCCGCCCGGCGTGACGGGTCAACTTCCGCGAAGACCGTCATGCCGACCGTGAGCTCACCGTCGAGCACCCGCGCCCGGTGCACGATCAGCCCGGCGACGGGTGTCTGCACATCGAGGACCTCGGCAACCCCCCCGCCGAAGACGAACCGGCCGTGGTCGCTCTCCTGGCCACCGGACTCGGCATAGAACGGGGTGATGTTGACGACGATGCCCACCTCGTCGCCGGCTACGGCCGCCGGCAGCAGCCCGCCCGCCGGGTTGATCAGGGAGGTGACCCGCGATTCGCGGCGCAGCTCGTCGTAACCGGTGAAGTCGGTCGGGCCCTGCTCGAGCGCTTCCCGGTAGACCGACACATCCTCGTTGCCGATGCGCTGCCCCTCGCGGTCGGCCTTCGCCATGCGGATCTGCTGCTCCATCAGCTCCCGGAAACCTGACTCGTCCACCGTGAGGCCGGCATCGGCGGCGAGGTCGCGGGTCAGGTCGTACGGGAAGCCGAAGGTGTCGTGCAACCTGAAGACCCGGTCGCCCGAGAGCTGGCTCTTGCCGCTCTTCCTGGCATCGCTGACGGCCGTGTCGAAAAGCGTCATGCCCCGCGCCAGCGTCGAGCGGAACGCCTCTTCCTCGCCCGAGATGACCGACGCGACGACCGCGGAATCGAGTTCGGGGTAGATCGGGCTCATCACCTCGCGGACCGACGCGAGCAGGTCGGCCGCGACCGGGTCGCGCGAGCCCAGCCGGTGCATCGCCGACAGCGCACGCCGTAGCAGCCGCCGCAGCACGTACCCGCGTCCCTCGTTCGACGGCACGACGCCATCGGCGACCAGCATCGCTCCGGTACGCATGTGGTCGGCCACGATGCGCAGCGAGACGTCGGACTCCTCGCCGGCCCCGTACCGCGAACCCGAGAGCTCGGCCGCCCGGTCGAGCACCGGCCGGCTGATGTCGATCTCGTACAAGTTCGGGGCGCCCTGCAGGATCGTTGCCATGCGCTCGAGGCCGAGCCCGGTGTCGATGTTCTTGGCGGGTAGCTCACCGAGGATCGGGTAGTCGTAGCCCTTGCCCTCGCCGCGCTCGTACTGCATGAAGACGAGATTCCAGACCTCGAGGTAGCGCTCCTCGTCGGCGACCGGCCCGCCGTCAGCACCATGTTCGGGCCCGCGGTCGAAGTAGATCTCGCTGCAGGGGCCGCACGGGCCGGGCACGCCCATCGACCAGTAGTTGTCCTCCTTGCCGCGGCGCTGGATGCGGTCGCCGGGCAGGATCTGGCGCCAGAGGTCGAACGCCTCGTCGTCGTCGAGATAGACGGTCGCCCAGAGCTTGTCGGGATCGAAGCCGAAGCCGTTCTCGACGGAGGTGAGCAGCTCCCAGGCGAGCGGGATGGCACCTTCCTTGAAGTAGTCGCCAAAGCTGAAGTTCCCGCACATCTGGAAGAACGACGCGTGGCGGCTGGTCTTGCCGACGTTCTCGATGTCGATCGTGCGCACGACCTTCTGCACGCTCGTCGCGCGCGGGGCCGGCGGGGGAAGGTCGCCGAGGAAGTACGGCTTGAACGGCACCATCCCGGCGTTGACGAGCAGCAGCGTCGGATCGTCGGAGACCAGGCTTGCGCTGGGCACCACGAGGTGCCCGCGCGACTCGAAGTGCGCGAGGAAACGCCGGCGGATCTCGGCGGTCTTCATGTCGGGCTGTCCGTCATGCGGTCTCGGGGGGCTCGCCCACCCCGAGCGCCGAGCGCAGCTCACCCTCGCGCTCGGCCATGCCGGCCCGCACGTCCTCGACGAACCCGGTCAGTGAGAGCGCGAGACGGCGCGCCACATTGTCGGGTTGCAGCGATTCCGCCGCAGCCGTCAGCCGCCGGACCACCAGCACCCCGACCGTCGCCCCAAGAGCGAGGTAGAAGATTCGCCGGGTCATGAGCTGAGGCCTTTACGCTCCTTGCGCGCGCTCTTGGCAGCCGCACGCTCGGCTTTCAGCTCTGACTTCACCCGCGACTCGATGTCGGCCGCGGCGCGCTTGGACGCCGCCCGCCGTACCCCGTAGGAGAATGCCGCCACCTTGATGACCGGGCCACCGAGGGTCGCGGCGAACACCGAGGTCAGTGCCGAGACATTGCCTGTGATCGACTCCACGTGGGTGGTGATCTGCTCGACCTTGGCCAGCTCGGTATTGACCGACGCGAGAGCGGTGTTGACCTCGTCGACCGTGGTGCCCGCCTGCCGGATACGGTCGGTGCCCTCGTCGATCGTCCGGTCGGTCTGACGCACCCGGTCGGCCACCTCGTCGAAGATCTTCGCCAGCTTGGCCAGCGCGTAGCACCCGAACAGCGCCAGGATGAGGAACGCGCCTGCCGCGATCAAACCTGCGACTGCCCCGGCAGACATCTGGCGCCCCTCTCGATGATCGTGATCGCCCCGCACAGCGCGCTAACAGGCGTCGGCAAACCCTACCCGGCAGGCTGGTCCCCGTCCGGATCACGCAGCACTCGCTTGATGGCCTGCGCCCGATCGGCCGCGTCGGGTTCGCGGTCGGTGGGCTCGTAATAGGCCTTTCCGGCGATGACGTCCGGCGCGTACTGCTGCGCTGCGACGCCACCGGGGAAGTCGTGGGGGTAGCGGTAGCCCTTCCCGGCACCGAGGCGGCCGGCGCCCGGGTAGTGCGCGTCGCGAAGGTGCGGCGGGACGGGACCGGTCAGCCCGGCGCGGACGTCGGCGGCGGCTTTCTCGTACGCCACGATCACCGCGTTCGACTTGGGAGCCAGACAACAGTGGATGACGGCCTGGGCGAGGGCCAGCCGCGCCTCGGGAAGCCCGACGAATTCCAGCGCCCGCGAGGCGGCAACGGCGACCTGCAGCGCGGTCGGGTCGGCCATGCCGATGTCCTCGCTGGCCAGGATGACGATGCGGCGGGCGATGAAGCGCGGATCCTCCCCCGCCTCGACCATCCGGGCCAGGTAGTGCAGCGCGGCCGTGGTGTCCCCGCCGCGCATCGACTTGATGAACGCGCTGATGACGTCGTAATGCTGGTCACCGTCGCGGTCGTAGCGCACGGCCGCCCGGTCGACAGCGCGCTCGAGGGTGGCGAGATCGAGGGTGCCCTCGTCCTGGCCGGCAGCTTCCAGCGAGGTCAGCGCGCGGCGGGCGTCACCACCGGCGAGCGTGACGAGATGTTCCTCGGCCTCGGGGGTCAGGCTCAGGCGGCCCGCGTACCCCCGCGGGTCAGCGAGCGCCCGCCGGATCACTTCGCGCACGTCGTTCGCGCTCAGCGACTCGAGGCGCAGCAGCAGCGAGCGCGACAGCAGCGGCGAGATGACTGAGAAGAAGGGATTCTCGGTCGTGGCCGCGACCAGCGCCAGCCAGCCGTTCTCCACCGCCGGCAGCAGCACGTCCTGCTGCGCCTTGGAGAAGCGGTGCACCTCATCGAGGAAGAGCAGGGTGCGCGCGCCGCCGTTCGACAGCGCGCTGCGGGCGTCTTCGATGACCGCACGCACGTCCTTGACCGTCGCGTTGACCGCTGACAGCTCGCGGTAGCGGCGGCCGGCGGCGAGCAGGTGGGCGATGGTCGTCTTCCCGCTGCCGGGAGGTCCGACCAGGATCAGGCTGGTCGCGGAATCACCCTCGGCGAGGCGGCGCAGCGCTCCCCCGGGCCCGATCAGGCCGCGGTGGCCGACCACCTCATCGAGCGTGCGCGGCCGCACGCGCGCGGCCAGCGGCGCCACCGGTGCCGGCTCCGAGAGCGTCCGGCCGTCGTCGAACAGCGTCATTTGGTATCGACCGTACGGCCACCACGGCCAGATGAACCGGCACGGCCTCGTGGGCGGGGCGACCAGGACGGCAAGACCAAGGCCCTGCAGCTGTCCGCTGCTGGCGTGCTGGTCGGTGTCACGCGTAGCGGTGCGCCTCACCGATCTGTCGCAGCAGCAGCCTTCGCGCGCCGGCGAGTGAGGGGCCGTACCAGGTGAGGCTGCGTCCCTCGACCAACGCAACGGGTGCCTCCGGGAAGGACTCCGGCCCGTCGTCTGCCGTGAACCGGTAGGGCTCGTCCGGCAGCAGCACCAGCTCCGGCGCCGAGCGGTGCAGTTCGGCCAGCGCGACGCGCGGATAGCGCTCGGCGTGCTCAGCGTAGAGGTTTCGCAGCCCGAGCCGGGCGACCAGGTCACCGGTGAAAGTACGGCTGCCGACCACCATCCACGGATCGCGCCAGATCGGGATCACGACGGTGGGACCGCGCGGCGGCACCGGCTCGGACCACAGGCGCGCGCACTCGTGCAGCCATGCGGGTACCGGCTGCCGCAGGGCATCGGCGAAAACGCGGCGGAGGGATTCGAGCGCCTGATCGACCGTCTCGATGACGGTCACCCAGACCGGCACGCCGGCAGCCCGGAGCGCGTCCACGTCCTTCCTGCGGTTCTCCTCCTTGTTGGCCAGCACGAGATCCGGCTTGAGGTCCATGACGGCCGAAAGATCGGGGTTCTTGGTACCACGCACTCGCACGACGTCGAGGCCCGCCGGATGGGTGCACCAGTCCGTGGCGCCGACGAGCAGGTCGGGAACGCTCACCGCGAGAGACTCGGTCAGCGACGGGACCAGGCAGACCACGCGTTCCGGCCGAGCGTGCGACGGCAGCGGGTGCCCCAGGTCGTCGTGGAACTGCGGATTGCCGATCATCGTCATCGCTTTCGTCGGCGGCACACGCCCGGTCACCGGTCAGCCGTGGGCGCCGAACCCGGACCGGCAATGCGCCACAGTCAACTCCCGCGTTCTTCGGAAGTCCAAGAAAACAGCCTTCAGCGCCTGACAGAGCGCCATCCTTGCCCTAGATTCGTAGGAAGTCCTACTATGCGCCCGCCGATACGAGACCGCTGGCCGGCGGTCCTCGCTGGGAGAGATTGTGACATCCGCGCCGAGTCTGCACGTGCCGGTACATCCAGTCCGATTCGTCACGGCAGCCAGCCTGTTCGACGGCCACGACGCGGCGATCAACATCATGCGGCGGGTGCTGCAGAGCCAGGGCGCCGAGGTGGTTCACCTCGGACATGACCGCAGCGTCGAGGAGCTGGTGACCGCCGCCATCCAGGAAGACGTGCAAGGCGTGGCCGTCTCGTCCTACCAGGGCGGGCACATGGAGTACTTCAGCTACCTGGTCCAGCGGCTGCGCGAGCGCGGCGCGGGCCATGTGCAGGTCTTCGGGGGCGGTGGGGGCGTGATCGTTCCGGACGAGATCGCCCTGCTCGCGCAGCGCGGCGTCCGGGTCTTCGCGCCCGAGGACGGCCAGCGCCTCGGTCTGGCCGGCATGATCAACACGCTGGTGAAGGCGTGCGACGTCGACCTGTCGGCCGAGGAGCCGGACCTGGATGCGCTGGTGCAGTCCGACGCAGCCGCCCTGGCCCGGGCGATCACGGTGCTGGAGGCCGGACGATCGGCGACGCTACCGGCATTGCTGCGAGACAGCGCCGCAGACCGACGTTGTCCCGTGCTCGGCATCACCGGCACCGGCGGATCGGGGAAATCGTCGCTCACCGACGAGCTGGTGCGCCGGCTCCGGATGGACAACGAGGACAAGCTGCGCGTCGCGGTCCTCGCCATCGACCCCACCCGGCGGCGCGGTGGAGGCGCGCTCCTGGGTGACCGCATCCGGATGAACGCCCTCGAGCCCGAGGATCCGTCGCGGATCTTCTTCCGCTCGATCGCGACCCGCGGTGCGGCCGGCGAGGTCCCCGGGCACCTCGATGACGCGATCTGGGCTTGCAAGGCGGCGGGCTACGACCTGGTCATCGTGGAGACCCCCGGGATCGGCCAGGGCGACGCCGGGATCGTCGAGCACTGCGACGTCTCGCTGTACGTCATGACCCCGGAATACGGCGCGGCATCCCAACTGGAGAAGATCGACATGCTCGACTTCGCCGATGTGGTGGCGGTCAACAAGTTCGAGCGGCGCGGCGGCGAGGACGCCCGCCGCGATGTCGCCCGACAGCTGGTGAGAAACCGCGAAGCTTTCGGTGTGTCGTGGGAGGAGATGCCGGTATACGGCACCAGTCGCTGCCCGGTTCGACGACGACGGCGTGACCGCCCTTTACCAGCACCTGAAGGTCCTGCTCGCGGAGCGCGGGCTCGCGGCGGGCGCAGGAGTGCTTCGACCGGTGACCGGCCGCACCTCCTCGGGATCGAGCAGCGTGATCCCTCCCGAGCGGGTCCGCTACCTCTCCGACGTGAGCGCGACGGTCCGGCGCTATCACGCAGCGCACCGGCCGGCTGGCCGAAGCTGCCCGCCGCCGCGAGCACCTGCGACGCTCAGGCGCTGCTGCAGGAGGCGTGGCCAGGACACCGCCGATCTCGACCGGCTGCGCGCGCAGTCGGACGCCGATCTCGATGCGCAGACGAAGGAGGCCTTGGCGGCCTGGCCCGAGCGCGTGGCGTCGTACGCCGGCGAGGAACTCACCTACGTCGTCCGGGGAAAGCGGATCGCGACTCCCCTTCGCTACACCACGCTTTCGGGCAGCTCGGTGGCGCGCGTGGCGCTACCGCGCACCCGCGACGCGGGCGAGCTGGTGCGCTTCCTGCGCTCGGAGAACCTGCCGGGCAGCTTCCCGTTCACCGCAGGCGTGTTCCCCTTCAAGCGCGACCGGCGAGCCGCCCGCGCGCATGTTCGCCGGCGAAGGGGACGCCTTCCGCACCAACCGGCGCTTCAAGCTGCTCTCCAGCGGGGCACCCGCGACCCGGCTGTCCACCGCCTTCGACTCGGTGACCCTCTACGGCCGGGATCCCGAGCCGCGCCCCGACGTCTACGGCAAGGTCGGCACCTCCGGGGTCTCGATCTGCACGCTCGATGACATGAAGGTGCTCTACGACGGCTTCGACCTGTGCTCCCGCCTCGACTTCGGTGTCGATGACCATCAACGGGCCCGCGCCGACGATCCTCGCCATGTTCCTGAACACGGCGATCGACCAGCAGCTCAGGCCTTTCACGCGGAGCACGAGCGCACGCCGGACGAGCAGGAGCTCGCCGCGCTGACGGTCCCGGCGTACTGCGCGAGGTGCGCGGCACCGTGCAGGCCGACATCCTCAAGGAGGACCAGGGGCAGAACACCTGCATCTTCTCCACCGAGTTCGCGCTGCGGCTGATGGCCGACATGCAGGAGTGGTTCGTCGCCAACGAGGTACGCAACTTCTACTCGGTGTCGATCTCCGGCTACCACATCGCCGAGGCCGGAGCCAACCCGCTCACCCAGCTCGCCTTCACGCTCGCGAACGGTTTCACTTACGTGGAGGCCTATCTGGCACGGGGCATGTCGATCGACGACTTCGCCCCGAACCTCTCGTTCTTTTTCAGCAACGGCATGGACGCCGAGTACACCGTGCTGGGCAGAGTCGCAAGACGGATCTGGGCCATCGCACTTCGCGAGCACTACGGTGCTGACGAGCGCTCGCAGAAGCTGAAGTACCACATCCAGACCTCCGGCCGGTCACTGCATGCCCAGGAAATGGACTTCAACGACATCCGCACCACGCTGCAGGCGCTGTGCGCGCTGTACGACAATTGCAACAGCCTGCACACCAATGCTTACGACGAGGCGGTCACCACCCCCACCGACGAATCTGTGCGCAGGGCACTCGCTATCCAGATGATCATTGGCCAGGAGTGGGGTCTGTCGGGCAACGAGAACCCGCTGCAGGGCTCCTACATCGTCGATGAGCTCACTGATCTCGTCGAGGAAGCCGTCCTCGCGGAGTTCGACCGCATCACCGAGCGAGGCGGTGTGCTCGGGGCGATGGAAACCGGATACCAGCGCGGCAAGATCCAGGACGAGTCGATGCTCTACGAGCACCGCAAGCATGACGGCACGCTGCCCCTGATCGGCGTCAATACCTTCGTCAAGCCCGAGTCGACCGCATCGCCCGAACACGTCGAGCTAGCGCGTGCGACCGAAGTGGAGAAGCAGTCACAGCTCGCTCGGCTGGCCGACTTCCAGCAACGCCACCACGGCGAGAGCGAGCGAGCACTAGCCGATCTCGGACGAGCCGCCGCCGAGGGAGGCAACGTCTTCGCCGCCCTGATGGACGCCGTCCGTTGCTGCTCTCTCGGTCAGATCAGCCAGACCTTCTTCGAGGTGGGCGGCCAGTACCGCCGCAACGTCTGAGCAACGACGAGTCCAACCTGAGCCACTGGAAATACCCCGCGCGCTCCCGCTTCTCCCGCAAAGTGCTGCCGGTCAGTGGGGCAAGGTGCCGGGAAGGCAGGCACGGCGGGTCCCTGACCGTCCAATCCCCAACGAGCGCAACCCTTTCCCAAGGTCGGGGCTAGTTGTACGGACGCGGTGATCTCTGGTTGAAGACGGTGTCGTTGTGTGGCATAACTAGGCTCATCATAATCAAGGTAGCGAGCCTCGTTGGGAGGCATGATGTTCCCCACCCTCCTCAGCCCCCTCGATCGCGGTCGACTCAGACTGAAGAACCGCGTCATCTTTCCCGGTCATCAGACGCTGCTGTCCGAGGACGGCAAAGTAGGCGACCGGATGCGGGCGTACTACGTCGAGCGGGCGAAGGGTGGAGCCGCGGCGATCGTCGTGGAGGGAGCGGCGGTGCACCCCACCACAATCAAGTTTCCGTCATACCTGCTCGCTTACGACCAGAGCATCGTCCCTTCGCTTGATGACTTAGCCGATGCACTGCACGAGCACGACTGTCGTGTCTTCGTGCAACTGGCCCACAGCGGCTCGCGCATGGCTACGCAAGACTCACGGCGACCGCTGTGGGCGCCATCAGATGTCAAGAGCGCAATAGCGAACGAGACGCCGCACGCGATGACGCGCCAGGAGATCGACGAGCTGCTCGACGGCTATAGCCTGGCGGCCACCAACGTCGCTCGCTCTCGTGCCGACGGGGTGGAAATTCACGCGGCACATGAATACCTGCTCGGGGAGTTCCTATCTCCCCTGAGCAACCAGCGAACCGATGAGTACGGTGGATCGCTGAGTAACAGACTTCGCCTCCTGCTACAGGTGATGGACCGGGTTCGCGCTGCAGTCGGGGACGACAAGGTCGTCGGCATCCGGATGAACGGCTCCGACCTGATCGACGGTGGCCTCACCACCGGCGACTATGCGGAGATAGCTCGTCAGCTGGCTGCCACCAAAGCCCTGGACTACATCAGCGTCAGCGCAGGGACCTCCGCGCACAACCACCTGATCGTTCCGCCGATGGACGTCCCACAGGGGGTTTACGTGGGCTATGCGGACGCCATCCGCCAAGCCGTCGATCTCCCAGTCTTCGCCGTCGGCCGCATCAAGCGGCCAGAACACGCGGAACAGATCCTGGCGGAGGGGAAGGCGGACGTTGTTGCCGTGGCGCGGGCACTCATCGCTGATCCTTCCTGGGTCGCCAAGGCTGCAGATGCACCTGAACGAATCAGGCCGTGCATCGGTTGCAACCAAGGCTGCTTCGGCAACTTGTACCTGATCCGGCCGATCACCTGCACGGTGAACCCCGCGGTAGGTCTGGAAGAGCAGCTGGGTCGCAACACGGAGATAGCTGCGGACATAGCGCGACGTGTCGCCGTGATAGGAGGCGGCCCCGCTGGGATGGAAGCGGCGATCGCGGCCGCCGAACGCGGACACCACGTGACTCTGTTCGAGAGGGATTGCGCACTTGGTGGGCAGGCTCGGCTCGCCGGCGCCACGCCGGCGCGCGAGGAAATGCTTGAGATCATTGCTCACCAAGCGCGCGAGGTGGAGCGGCTCCACATCGATGTTCGGCTGGACACCCGGGCTAGTGCGCAGTCGCTCGGTAACGATTTCGATGCTGTCGTGGTCGCTACTGGTTCGGTGCCGCGAGATCCGCCTTTTCCTCATGAAGGCGGAGTCCCCGTGCTGGCGCCGGTGGAGGTGCTCCGGTCCCTCGACCAATGGCGGCGGGCGCAGGTAGTGATCGTCGACGAGGTAGGCCACTTTCCGGCGTACCTACCGGCTGAAGCTCTCGTTGACCTAGGAGCCCAAGTCGTCGTCGTGACCCCTCGGCTCTATGCAGGTGCGGCGTTGGACCAGGGAAGCCTTGCAACGATGCACCAACGCCTCGGCAGCAAGGGCGTCACTTTCACGCCCCACACTGCGCCCGTCCGCACCCAGCCAGACGGGCTGGTTCTGCGCGACGTGTTCTCGGGCAAGACGTGGACGGAGCCCGCGCAGCTCGTGGTGGCTGCGTATGCGGGGATGGCCGAGGACCAGGTGGCGGCCGATCTCGCGGAAACATCGGAGTTCGATGTCGTCTCTGCCGGGGACTGCGTGGCACCAAGGACGATTCTCGAGGCAATCCGAGAGGGGAGGCTCGCAGGGCGGGCGCTCTAACTGACCGGCAACCCATGACAACGTGCGAGCGCGCCCGCGAGCGCCGCACCGCGATCCAGATTGCTCCGTGGGTTATTTCATGATAACTATAAGCTTTGTTGCAACCGGGTTCTGTCGCATGCGAATCGCCGTCCGGGGCGTGTCCGAATGGTGCGCGGCGACGACGCAGCGCCCCCGGGGCCCCGAGGGACCTCGCCAAGAAGTGGGGTGAAGCCCGTTTGGATACCGCCGGGCCATCAGCGCCTGTGGCTCCTACAAGAGCCTCACGTGGATTGTTGGTAGTCGCTGTCAGCGGTGCCGCCGTTGGCACATCGGCGGGCTTCGTCAATCTTCTAGCTTTCCTGGCTCCCGCGCTTCGCACCGACCTGCACCTGAGCCATGCCGCCGTCGGGCTCATTGTGAGCAGCTACTTCGGCGCCACTGGAGTGGCATCGGTCGCTGCGGGACGGTTCGCTGACCGCGTCGGGGCTCGTCTCTCGGTTGGTGTGGCCGTAGGGCTGATCGCGGCCTGCAGCTTCGCAGCGGCGACCAGTCGGTTCTACCTCGTGCTTGTCGGCTCTGCCGTAGTGGCAGGAGCCGCGTACGCCTCGGTCAACGCTGGGACGAACATCGCCGTTGCGGCGACCGTGCCCATCCGGAGGAGGGGTCTGGGTCTGACGATGAAGACCGCCGGTGGACCACTGTTCGCCGCCTGCTCGGCCTTGGTGGCTGGAGCGGTCACGAGCTTTCTCAGTTGGCGAATTGTCGTAGCAGGCCTGGGGATCCTCGCGTCCGCCGGATGCGTCGCCACAATTCTCGTATTGCCCAACACGTCCATGGGGCACGCGACTCGAACGCACGGCACGCGCCTGCCTACGGGGTTCATGTGGTTTCCAGTCGCGGCGTTCTTCTTCATTCTGGGCGCGCAACCGGTGTTCTCGTGGATTGTCCCGTTCTTGGAGGAGGACGTTGGCAGCCGGCCGCCCGTTGCGGGCGCCGTAACGTTTGGCGCGATCTTCGTCGGTGTCGTCGGCATGCTTCTGTCGGCGCTGCGCTCCGACCACGCCGGGGTCGGCAGACGGGTGCCGATCCTGATCGGCGCTTGTTTGCTGTGCTCGTGCGGAGAAGCCCTCATAGCGGCGAGCACCCACCTGGGACTAGCGGTAGCGGCGGCGGGCGCTGTTGTGGCGAGCGCAGGGCTACTGAGCGGAACCGGAGTCCTGCATGCTGCTCTGGTCGACGTCGCTCCAGAAGCAGTCGGTCGGGCCTCGGGCGTGACGTTGACGGGCTTCTACCTCGGAGCGCTGGTCTCCCCCGTCGCCTTCGGCGCTACCGCTGACGGGCCCGGCGGGTATCTGGCAGGCTGGATATCGTGCTGTGTCATCCTGATCCTCGCTGCCGTTGCGTTCGCGCGCTGTCTTACTGTCACCGGGCCACAGCACCATAGTGCTGAGGCACGCCTTCCCCTCGACACCATTCGCTCCGAGAGCGGATGAGATGAGGGGAAACGGGCTGACGAGGAAGGCGCTCGGTGCGCACAGCCCCGGACACACCTGTTGCATGATTCTCGCGGCGGGTAGCAGCAGATAAGTTACGAACCGAGGGCAAGGGAGAATCATGTGACCCAGTCGGAGTCAGGACAGTGGCTAGCCGCGCGCAACGGGTCGCGCAAGAACAAGCCACGCAAGACAGCTATATTGGTCGCCCATCGCATCGTTAACAGCATCGTCGACGGCAATTACGAGCCGGGGCACATGCTGCCACCTGAGCGTCAAATGCTGCTCGATTATGAGGTCGGCAGAGGCACGCTACGCGAAGCCATGCGATACCTGGAAATGCAAGGCGTCGTGGGTATCAAACCCGGCCCTGGCGGTGGGCCCTATGTAACCGCCCCCGACTCTCGACACCTCGCCAGCACCATCGCTCTTCTACTTCAACTCAACGGCACCCCCTTCCGCGCGGTTGTAGAAGCGAGGCTCGTCTTCGAACCCACCCTGGCCGGGCTAGCAGCCGAGCGTGCGTCCGAGGAACACTTGGCCGCCATCAGGGAAACGGTAGAAGGGATGCAAGCCCACCTGGCAGACGCAAGCGAGTTCCTCGTCCAGAACGAGCGCTTTCACGACGTGATCGCTTGGAGCTCAGGAAACCAACTGTTCGGAATGCTGCTCACGTCCCTGCATTGGATCACGGACGGAACTGCTCTTGGTGTTGACTACCCCGAACGCCGGCGAAAGGCCGTACTCCGCGCCCACCGTCGGATCTATGAGGCGATAGCGAGCGGCGATGCGGACAAGGCGCGCGAGGCGATGAGCCGACATCTGGCAGAGTTTGACAAGTACCTCGCGAACAACTATTCCACGCTCATGGAACAGCCGGTGCCATGGGAGGACGTCGCGATCTAGGAGCTGCCAACCAGACCGCCCCGGATCAGCTGTATGCGCTGAGCCGCGCGCGATTCAGGCCTCGTGCTTCTGCTGCTTGGCTCGCACACCTAGATAGCTCTCGTGCAGTAGGTGCGGTGAAGCTCGGAGCTCCTCCGCTTTCGTATGGAGAGCCACGGAACCGTTGCGCAGTACATAAACGTAGTCGCACACGTCCAGCGCAAGGCGCGCATTCTGCTCTACGACCAGGATGGTCAGCCCCTCGGGGAAGAATGAATTGAGCCGGGCGTAGAAGTCCTTCACGAGTATGGGCGCAAGCCCGAGCGACATCTCGTCCAGCAGAAGGAGCCGCGGTTCGGCGATGATTGCTCGCCCCAGGGCCACCATCTGCTGCTGCCCACCGCTCAGCAACCCGGCTGCGTGCTGACGACGTTCGACCAGAGCGGGAAAGACGCCGTAGACACGTTCGAGTCCCGCCGCCAAGTCGGCTTCCGGACGGCCTTGGTGGGCGACTTTCAGATTCTCTTCGACACTGAGCGACGGGAAGATCCGTCGGCCTTCAGGAACCTGGACCACGCCATGACGGACTACCGCCGCAGGGGACATGCCGATCAGCGAGGTACCCGCGAATGTGATCGAACCGGACGTCGCCCGAAGCAGCCCCGAGACGGTCCGCAGTATCGTGGTCTTGCCTGCGCCATTGGCCCCGAGCAGTGCGGTACGTGCGCCCGCAGCTGCAGTGATGCTCACCTCGTGGACGACCTCATTGCGTCCGTACCCGACGCGAAGGTGATCAATGACAAGCGCTCCGCTCTCCATCATCATTCTCCGAGGTAGGCAGCGACTACTTCGGGCCTTTGCAGGGTGGTCACCGGATCACCACTGGCGAGCACGCTGCCGCTGTCCATGACCACCAAATGCTGACTCACCTGGGACACCAGTTCCACGTTGTGCTCGATGATGACGACGGTCGCCCCCTGCTCGTCCGCAAGCTCCAGTGCCCGCTCGAGCATCTCCTCCGCTTCGTGAGAAGGAAGACCCGCGGCCGGTTCGTCCAGGAGAAGCAGCTTGGGCCTGGTCGCAAGTGCGCGAGCAACATCGATCCTCTTCTGCAGACCGTAAGGGAGATCTTGGACCGGCACCGCGCTGACATGCGCCAGCCCGAGGCGTTCAAGTAGTTCGTGGGCCCGCTGCTCCAACTCCCGCTCGGCGCGTACGACCCACGGAGCGCGCAGCGCCTCTGAGACGAACCGGTAGCGCAAGAACCTGTCCATCCCCAGCAGCACGTGATCCAGCGCTGAACGGTCAGCATGCAGGTTCAGGTTCTGGAAGGTTCGACCGACACCCGCGAGCGCACGCCTGCGTGTCGACCAGTCATTGACTGCGACGCCCCCGACGCAGATGTCTCCGCTCGCGGGCACGAAGCCCGAAATCGCATTGAACACGGTGGTCTTACCAGCCCCGTTGGGTCCGATCAGGCCCACCACGGTGCCCGGTTCGACTGAGATGGAAACGTCGTCGACTGCCACTAGTCCACCGAAGTCGACGTGAAGTCCTGCCAGCTCGAGCGCCGGCGGCGAGTCCGACGCACGGTGTCGACGTGGGGTTGCCACCTGGGCCGGCTCCCGAGCGGGACCGGTCACTTCCGCGCCAGCAGCATCTGCTTCGGTCGCCACTGCTTTCCATCGTCGAAGGCGCCATGCCAACGCGGCTACCTTCTCGAAGAGCGAAACGATCCCGCCGGGAGCCAGCAGGATCACAATGAGCAGTACGCCGCCGTAGATCATCCCCTGCCACTGTTGAATGCTGTGCATGAACTCCGGGAGCCCGAGCACGAATGCAGCACCGAACAGGGCCCCGAGCAGTCGGCGGGATCCACCGATGATCAACGTGACCGTCACCAGGATCGACAGGTCTACGCCAAAGTTGGCGGGCTCGACGAAGGAAATCGTGTGCATATAGAGCACACCCGCCATCGACGCCAAAGAAGCGCTGACCGCAAAAGCCAACAGCTTGCGCCAACCCACTCTGACTCCGACGGCCAATGCCGCTGACTCACTCGTCCGCAGAGCGTTCAGCGACCGCCCGGTGCGCCCGCGCATGAGATTGCGCACGAGCCACATGCTGACCAGGAGCACGATCAGCCCCGCGTAGATGATGGCGCCTTGTCCTGTCAGGTTCTGACCGAATGCCCGCAGGGGTCCAGCCGTTAATCCGTTGGCTCCTCCCGTGACGGAGTCCCATCGGAGCATGAGGTGCTGCCCGGCAAACCCGATGGCGAATGTCGCTATAGCGAGATAGAGGCCCGCGACCCGCAACGAAGGTAGCCCGACGATAAGGCCGAGCAGAAAACCGATAGCAGCCGCCAGCACAATCTCGATTTCCAGACCGAATGCGGTATGCAAGGACACGTCGCCCGCCACGACCGCACCGGCACCGATGAACAAGGCCTGGCCCAAGGAAAGCTGTCCGGCCACTCCGAAGAGCAGCACCAGCCCGGAACACACGAGGGTATAGACGATGATGAGGGAAACGACTGCTTGGTACTCGACCAGCTGACCGACGAATAGCCAGGCCAACGCGAAAGCCGCGAGGCCGGCCAGTTCCACGCGGCCGACATAGCCCGAGGCCAGAACCGACCGGATGAGACGGCTCCGACGGCCCGCACCATCGCTCGTGGCTACCACTGCCGTGGCTGGACCTGGGGCATCGTCGTGCTGGTTAGTGGCGGTGGGGAGGCCCATGGCTAGACCCGGTGAACCGTAGTGTTGCGAACAAAAAGTCCGGAGGGGCGAATGAGCAGAATACCCAGGACAATCAGAGGGGGAATGACGTCAGTGAGAGTGGCTGGCGCATAACGGACTGAGAATGTGTTGATCACTCCTAGCAGAACCCCGCCGCCGACACCGCCGGCCAGGCTCGTGAAGCCGCCAAGAATGGCCCCGGTGAAGCCGTTGATGAACGATCCTTGCATGTACCCGATCTGCAGGAAAAGGACTGGTGCCAGCATCACGCCGATGAGACCGCCGAGAGTAATGGACATAACCCAGGTGGCGCGGGAGACGCGCGCCTCCGAAATACCCATGAGCTGTGCCGCCGTCTGGTCATCCGCGAACGCTCGCATAGCCAGTCCCAGGGGAGTGCGGTTCACGACGTAACTCACAATCCCGAGTGCAACCAAGGCCACCGCTATGATCACCAAGGTCCATTGCGTGACCCTGATCGGGCCGATGTTCACTGTTCCCGTGAGAGGCGTTGGGAACGGCAGCGCGACCGTCCCGAAGAGGTGCTCGGTGATGTTTCCCAGCAGCTGATCGACCGCCAAAGTCGCGATGACAATGGGGAAAAGCCCAGCGCGCAGAAGCGGGCGGACTGTAAGCCGTTCGAGGACAAGAGCCAAGCCTGCGGTAGCGATCAAAGCTGCCAGCAAAGAAAGCACCCAGTCAAGGCCCGCGCTGGAGAAGAACCAGTAGGCCAGGTAACCCGAGAACGCCGACAATGTGCCCTGTGCGAAGTTGAGGACGTTCGCCGTCTTGAATACCAGGACGAGGGCCAGCGCGACCAGCCCGTAGGCGAGCCCATTCTGGAGACCCGCGACCAGAAGCGCGACGATATCTGTCAAGTCGTTCGTTCCTTGCCTTCCGGTGTGGCGCCTTTCGCAGGCGCCACACCGGAGTAGTTATCGCCGACCGTGACCTTTCACCGGTTGGTCACTTCTGCACGAAGCCCGTGACCGGCACCCAGGCACCACCCTTCGCCTGAAGTATCTTGATCGACTTGTTGCCGAGGTGATTGTCGGCAGAGAAGCTGATCGGCCCGGTGAGGTTTCCGGTGTCGAAGTTACTGATCGACTCCATGGCGGTCTTGAGCGTATCGGGCGTCACACAGTTGCCTGCTTTCTGTAGCGCAGCCTTGAGCAGCAGCCCGGACACCCACGCGACAGTCGAGAACGTGCCGATCGAAGCCTTCGGAACGTACTTGGCGAGGGCCTGCTTGAGCGCCTGGGCCTGCGCTCCACCGCCTGATGCGTCCGAGGCAGCGAAGACCAGCGCGTACTGCCCATTGACCGTGTCCTTGGCGAGCTTGAAGACGTTTGAAGTCACGGTGCCGGTGGAGCCGAAGAAGATCGAGTTGCTCAACATGCCAATGCTCTTGGCCTCACTCAGAATTTGCGCAAACTGCGTGTCGTTGACGCCGGTGTAGATCACCTGAGCGCCGGCCTGCTTCATCGCCAGCAACTGGTTGTTGAAGGTAGACACGTTAGCGTCGTAGGTCTGCGTCGACACCACCTGAGAGGCGTCAGCGCCGGCCTTGAAGCCAGCGGCTGTCTGCTGACCGTCAGCGGAGCTGATGACCAGCAGGCCCACCTTCTTGCCCTTGAAAGGGGCGTTGTTGGACATGTAGTTCGAGAGCGACACGTTCTGGGCGTACGCCGTGGTCGCGATCGAGAACACGTACGGCTTCACGGGCTCCGTGAGGTCACGCGATAGCGCGTAGGGGAACAGGAATGGCACCTTCGCCTGCTCGGTTACGGGCAAGACTGCAACCGACTCCGCTGTGCCGACGTCACCCCAGAGGGCGAAGACCTTCTTCTGGTTGATCAGGTACTGCGCATTGGAGACGGCCTTCTGCGCGTTGAACCCATCGTCCTGACTGATGAGCTCGAGCTTGCGCCCATTGATGCCGCCTTCGGCATTCACCGAATCGACGAACGCCTGCTGCGCATCAAGACCCTGCTGCCCGATCGAAGCCGCCGGACCGCTCAGAGGGGTGGTGATCCCCAAGGTGATCTTGTCTTTGGTTACCCCCTGCACCGTTGGGCAGGTACCGCCGGACGCACTCGTACTGCCGCTACTGCCCGCGCTGTTCGAACTGGACGCAGCACACGCCGTCGCACCAAGTAGCGCCGCCACAGCCGAAGCGCCCCACTGCAACCTCTTCCGCCTCACCTGGTTTCCTCCCGCCTGGATTCACAGAGTCGAGCCGGGTGGCCGCGACGCCTATCTAGGCTAATAGTTATATCGGGCGGCCAGGTGCGGCGCAAGGCGGACACGACTTCGTTGTAGAGCGCAACCTGCCTGTCGGCCGCTCCGTTGTCGAGGACCCTCTCTAAGGGCGCTTCGATGTGGAGCGCGCCCATCGTGTCCAGGGATCAGAAGTCACGGCCTTCCAGTTGCACGACCTGCAGGACGATGAGTCCGTCCACCACCGTGTAGGTGTCGACCCCAGCAACCCCGGAACCGGGTCCTCCGGCGATGTTCCAGTCGACGACGACAACGTCACCGCTGCTTCTGAGCTGCTTCACAACGACTTGGCCGTCACCGAGCCTGTCCCCCACGCTCGCGAAATACTCGCGAATGGCCGCGATCCCGCTGTACGCCCGGTCTCGCATCAACACAGCGTCCACGGCGTAGTCGGCAGCCATGCTGTCCGCTACGCCGCTCGCCACGGCACGCAGGTGACGGGCGACTACCTCTTCGGCTGGATTACGGATGCGCGTCTCCTTCGACTGAGGGTGGCGAGGATCCAAGACAATCATTAACCTACTCAAGTCCACCCAGTAGTTGATCCACCCGGTAGTTGATAGGAGCACACGATGGCCCGCATCTCCATGCTGACCGCGGCGGAATTCCCGGACGACCTTCGCGAGGCGGTGGCCGCGGACAAGAAGACGCCTTTGGAGTTGGGCAACCTGCGGATCTACGCGCACCGACCGGAGCTGGCGCTCGCATATGTCGGCCTGACCAGCGCAATGCGGGCGCCGGGATTGCTAGACCGGCGGCTGATCGAGCTGGTCCGGCTTCGAGTCGCGTTCCACAACCAGTGCCGGAGCTGCATGGCAGTCCGCTATTCCGACGGCGTCGAAAGTGGCGTTGACGAGACGCTCGTCTGTCAGCTTGAGCAGCCGGACCAAGGGGAGGACCTGACCGCCGCCGAACGGGCGGCGTTGCACTTCGCGGACCTGCTCAGCACGAACCACCACGCCATCGACGAGTCGACCTTCGACCTGCTGCGCGGCCACTTCTCCGAGCCGGAGATCGTCGAACTCGGCATGAACGTCGCACTCTTCGTGGGCTTCGGCCGGTTGTCCATGGCATGGGACATGGTCGACGAGCTACCCGCTGCTTTCCGCGAGCGGTCGGAAGCCATTGGCCCCTGGAGCGGGGAAGCCGTGACCGTCTAAGTTGCGGCCCCCCGACCCCAGGCCCGCCGCCTGATGGCCTTTACAGACCCACGCTCCTAGTGGCCGTCGCTGACTCCAGGCCGGGGCAGCAGCTTGATCATCATCTGCATCATCCCGCCGTCGACCTCGATGTTCTGCCCGTTGACGTAGGACGACGCGTCGCTGGCGAGGTATGCAACAGTCATTGCCACTTCTCGTGGCTCGCCGATTCGCCGGCTCGCCACCATGTCGAGGCGCCGCGCAAGAGCCTCAGGAACGGACAAGAAGCGCTCCGCCATGGGTGTCTGCATCATGCCAGGGCTCACCGCATTCGCGCGCACCCCAAACGATCCCCATTCCACTGCCGTTTGCCGAGCCAGCATGATCACGCCCGCCTTGCTGGCGGCATAGGCGCCCGCGCCGGGCTCTGGAGCGGTGCCGGCCACGCTGGCGACATTGACGATGCTCCCCGCCTGTTTCTGGAGCATCTGCCGACCGAAGTGCTTGGTGCACAAGAAGACACCTCGCAGGTTGACATCGACGACCCGGTCCCATTCCGAAGTCTCAAGCTCTTGCAGCGGTGTCCAGCTGATGATCCCAGCATTGTTCACCAGGACGTCCGCCGGCCCGAGCAGGCTCAAGGCTTCCTCGGCGGCCCGCTGGACGGAGGGCTCATCGGAGACGTCGCAAGAGATGGCGACTGCCTGACCGCCGCGCTCGCGCAACTCCTTCGCCAGCCGCTCATTGGCCTCTTCATTGACATCGAGCACCGCAACCGCTGCGCCCAACTCGGCCAACACCTCCGCGGTAACAGCGCCCAAGCCTTGTCCTGCTCCCGTGATGACGGCGACCTTCCCGTCGAGTCTCATGGGATTCCCCTCTAGTTCCACGACATGCTCCCCTCTTTCTAGGATTATTGTTGGCATGGATAGGGGCTCGGGGCAACCCCCTTCTTCCGCAGCCGCTCGCTGCGAGCCCCGCAGACGTGGGCTTGCATCCTCGCGCTAAGTGGGATCATGATTATGATGCATCGGGAGCGGGACTCGCGGCGTCGAACGTCGCCCGGCGCGAAGTGAGGTAGGGCGTGACCACTGCCCAGGCACCCACCCAGGACATGATCGCGCTGGCGGGCTACTGGGAGACGAAGGACATTCTGAACTCGCCGGACTTTGTCCAAGCGGGGAAGTCCGAGAGTCATGACTTCGTGGGCGAGACGATCCTCACCCTGAACGGGGACGAGCACTTCGAGCGCCGCCGGCTGCTGTCGCGGCTGATGCGACGATCAACTCTCGAGCGGTTCGAGAGCGATGTGCTCGAGCCAACCATTCGACGATGCCTGCACGACGTATGGGAGACGTCCTCCCCCGGCCTCCCAGAAACCGATCTGGTCCTGCTCGGGCGCAAGATCTTCCTGCAACTTGCCGCCGCCACCGTGGGCCTCGACCGCGTGGACACGCAGGAGGAGACCGAACGGCTGGCCGGCTACCTCTACCCGCTCATCGAGGGCACTACGGTCGAGTGGTCCACGGATGACCACCAGCAAGTGCTGCGCAGGGGACTCGCAGCCAAGGTTTCATTCGTGCGGGATTTCGTGGAACCGGCGTGGTCACGGCGTCGTGCCTTAGTGGCCGAGGTTCTTGCCGGCGAACGGCCTGACGCCGAGCTGCCGGTCGACCTGCTCACGCTGATGTCCGTGCACTGCTCATCGCTGCCGGTCGAGCTCGTTCATCGGGAAGCCGTTCTTTTCCTCGTGGCGTCCACGCTGAACAACGCGGCGACCGTCACTCATACGGTCGACGAGCTGGCGCAGTGGACACCCAGTCACCCCTGGGCATTGCCACGGCTCACCGACTCCGAGTTCCTCAACAGGGTGATAGGAGAGGTCCTACGCTTCCGGGCGGTGACCCCAGCGCTCATCCGCCGCGCCACGCGTCCCACCTCCCTGAAGTCTTCCGGCCGTTCGGTCGAATCGGGAGCAACGTTCGCCCTGGACATCGGCCGGGCCAACAGAGATCCAGCCGCGTGGGGACCGGACGCTGATTGCTTCAATCCGCAGCGACAGGTTCCCAGTGGCGAGAAGACGTACGGCTTGGCTTTCGGGGCCGGGACACACATCTGCCTGGGCCGGCCCCTCGTTCTGGGCACCTACACCGACGCGGTGGGGGCGGGAATGCTGGCCCGGGTCCTTCGCGCGCTCTACACCGCCGGCGTGAAGCCAAGCCCCGGACAGGCTGTCTCGAACGCTCCGACCGCACAGATGCGTTTCGCGTCGTATCCCGTCACTTTCGACACGCTCGACCGCTACCCGGCTGCGACTTCGATCGGCGAGGGGTAAACGCCATGCGCGTCTCCATCCAAAAAGATCGCTGTGAGAGCAGTGGATTCTGCACACGATTGGCCCCTACGGTCTTTCAACTCGACGACAATCACCTGGTCGAGTTGGTGACCCCGTCCCCGAGGGCGCAAGACATGGATGCCGTTCGCGAGGCCGAGGACATGTGCCCTACCCGATCGATACGCGTCGAAGGCTGAGCCGCAACGAGCCGCGTCTGCTGGCCTACCTCGGTCAACCGACTGGCTCGGTGGTCAGGCGCCGGGCAACCATCCGGCGGCGCTGAGCCCTCCGTCGACGGGAACAGCGACGCCCGTTAGCCAGGAGGACTCGTCGCTCGCCAGGAAGATTGCCAGGTTGGCGACGTCTGCTGGGGTGCCTAGCCGGCCCATGGGATACCGACGGCGGGCAGCTGCCGCGAGCTGCTCGTCAGCCCGCGCGACATCCAGCTCCCCCCGGTCTACATACGAATTGATCACCAGTGGCGTTGGCACCGTTCCAGGGCAGATCGCGTTGACTCGCACCTGCCGACTCGCCAGATCGACCGCCATCTGCCTCGCGAGCGCGACCACGCCTCCCTTGGAGGCGGCGTACGGCGCAATCCCCGGAACCCCGACCAGCCCGCCGACGCTGGCAACGAAGATAACGCTGCCGCGCTGCAACTCCATCATGTCCGGGACCACCGCGGATGCGACGTTGAACGTGCCGGTCAGATTCACCGCGATGATGCGGTCCCAGGTGGCAGGAGCCGTGTTCCAGACCGATCCATCGCCAGCAATCCCGGCGCTGTGAAAGAGAACGTCCACCGGCCCAAATCGTTCACGAGCCCAGCTCGCGGTCGCCGAGACGGACGCGCGATCGGTTACATCCACCTGCGCCGCGGCAGCTGCTCCGCCGGCCGCCAGAGCTCGGTCGGCAGCCGCGCCCGCAGCATCACCGTCAATGTCTGCAAAGACGACGTTGGCGCCCTGAGCCGCAAAGGCCAGCGCAGTCGCGCATCCAAGCCCGCTACCCGCGCCGGTTACGAGCGCCGTACGGCCAAGCAATCGCGTCCCCGCAGGCATGGCTAGACCGCCACCGTGATCGCCTGTTCAGGGCAGGCAGCTGCGCCAGCCCTGGCATCGCGCTCATCCTCCACGGCTACGACTCCTACGGGCAGACAGAAGCCGTCGTCATCGAGCTTGTAGACATTCGGGGACGTGGCGTTGCACTGACCATGCCCGGCGCAGGCCGATTGCTCCACGTTGACGTGCATTCCTGGCCCCTTCCCTTGAAGACGAAGCTGGACAGACTGGCCAAAGAACCATGCTTATGATACTCACTATTGAACTCGCAGCCTGCCGAGGGAGATCGCAGTGCAGACCACCAGAGAGTGGACGGAGCCAGCGCACATCGCTGGCATGACGAAGATCTCCGGCTACCGAGAGATTGATGAGATCCTGCGGCGCAAGGAATTCCGCCAGGGCTCGCACACCGAGAGCAAGCCCCTGTTCGGCGGTTCCCTCTTGCTCCTCGATGGCGAGGACCATCTTGAACGCCGCCGGTTGGAGAACCCGCTCTTCGACCGAGCCTCCCTCCTGTGCTACGACCACGAATCGTTGGATCCGGTGGTCGAAAGATCGATCGACGAGTGGCTCGCAAAGGCGGACCGGAACGGCCAGGTGAGACTCGATCTCGTACCGCTGGTGCGAACCATGCTGCACCGAATCTCGGCTGCCACGACGGGGATCGACGGAGTCGACACCCCGGAGCGGACTGAGCGGTTCCGGTACTTCGTGGAGCAGCTCGGGTCAGCTGCAACCGTCGAGTGGGCGACCGAGGACCACGCAGGCCTCCTCGCGCATGGGTTGCACATCCGCCGCGAGTTCGTCGAGGAGTTCTTCCGAGACTCGCAACGCAGGCGCCAGCAACTCGTCCGTGACTACCGCGCCGGTCTTGCCGAGCGCAGCGCACTCCCGGTCGACCTGTTGACGCTTCTGTATCTGCACTGGAACGAAGAGTGGGATGAGCAGCTACCACTGCGCGAAGCCACGTTGTTCCTGGTGGCGGCGACCCAGACGACGACACACACTCTGCCGCACGCGTTGGTCCACCTCGAGGAGTGGTTCTCACGCCATCCCGAGGACGAGAGCCGGCGCTTCGACCCGGACTTCCTGCGGTTGGTGGTGAACGAATCGCTCCGACTGCATCAGCCGGCGCCCACACTCCTGCGGTTCGCGACCAGCACGGTGACGCTGACATCAGGACGCACCATTTCCGAAGGCGAGCGAGTGGCCTTGCTGTTCACGCCCGCGAACCGGGATCGGGACATCTTCGGATCCGATGCCGATGAGTTCAACCCCTACCGCACAACAGCGGCAGGCGTGCGGCCCTGGGGCCTCACGTTCGGCGGCGGTCCACATGTCTGTGTGGGGCGCCCCCTGGTGACCGGACTGGCCAAGCGGGAAGGTGAGCAACCGACCGAGGGCACCATGCTGCGCATCCTGCGGGCGCTGTGCGCCGCCAATGTCCGCCTGGACCCGCAGAACCCGCCGATACCGATGGAGTCCAGCAGTCACGACGCCTACGCCAGCATGCCCATAATCCTCACTCGCGGCTCGTGAGTCGCGACCCGGCAGGACGCGAGTAGCCCAGGGTCGACGGCTCGCCTCCAGACATTCACCAGCACTGACGTGACGGGAAGGCAGGACATTGCAGGAGCGGGCGGAGAAAGTGATGCGAGGGGACATGGCTGAGCGCCTGAGAGCCCTCGAGGACCGCGTTGAATTGCAGGAACTCGTGGCCGAGTACGGACGAGCCATCGACGACCGGGATCTGGCAAGCCTTGCTGAGCTCTACACCGAAGATGCCGTGTTCGACAGCACGGCCGGACCAGTCACCGGCCGGGACGCTGTACTGGAGTATTACCGAGGTCAGCTGGACCGGTACGGGATGACCTACCACTACCCGCACAGTCATTCCATCACCATCACCGGTCCGGACAGCGCCACCGGCGTGGTATCCGCCCATGCAGAACTAGCGATCGGCGAGACCCCGTTCGTCGTCGCATTGCGGTATCTCGACGACTACCGGCGCGAGGGAGGACGGTGGCGGTTCCGTGAGCGTCGGGCGCTGCAGCTCTACGCAGCCGCCCTCGCCGACCTGCCCGACGTGCTGGGCGGAACGCTGCGCCGCCGGTGGCCCGGCACCGAACCCACGCCCGCAGACTTACCCGAAGGGCTTGCCAGTTTCCAGGCTTACCAACGCTCCCGCGGGCGGCCCACCCGCTGACGTCACCGAACGATGACGGCTCGAGCGAGGAGTCGTTCGGTCGCGCTTACCCGTCCGGCCAGCAATCGACGATCACGCTGAGCCGTCGAGCGAAGGTAGTCTGTCGCCTCCGAATGGCCCGCAAACCACAGCGCTTCCACTGCGTCAAAAACGCTGCTCGAAGTCACGCGGACGAAGACCTCACGACCGCGTGACCCCTGCCCGCGCATCGGGTCCGTCAGAGTTTCGCGTACATCCGCGACCTCGCTGCCCGGTGCCAGGCGCAGGAAGGTCAGCAGGCGGACGTCCCCCTCCCGCTGCTGTCCCTGGTCGACGATGCGCTCACTGAGTACATGGCCTCCTAGCGAACGGTCGACGAACCGTTCCTCGTCATCCCGCCCCTCCAGCAAATACCTCTCATCGGCAAAAACCCTGTCGAACGCCGCAATGTCGGGCGCGTCCATCTCTGAACAGGCGTCGAAGCCGGGCCAGGGCAACGGACTCGGCAGAGCGTGGTTCTGCCAGTACCGAAGCAGACCGGGGAGTCTCGCGATGATGGGCGCGTGGCGTTCGACCCAGTGCTGCTGGAAGGCCTCGACGGTCATGCCTTCGCGACGGGGCGCCAGCCCGAACCGGGTGATCATGCAATGAACCCGCGGGGCTCAAGGCAGAAAGCGCTACCAGCTATGAACCGCCGGAGCATCCCCTGCGCCACGCGAGTGCCGGCCGATCGAGTGCGGAAGGAACGATGCGTGTTCACCGGACTTCGCGGGTGCATCCGGGCTAAGAGCTGGCTGAGACGAAGTGGCTGCTCAGATCCTCGGCTTTGGCATGCACGACGCCCCGCCCATGCACGAGCTCGTTGGACAGGTAGTTCATGTCTACGTCACCTGCAGACGCACGCAAGGCGCCGACGGTGCAGCTCTCGCGACTACGCTGACTGAAGGGATCAAACTTGAACAACCGCATGGCATTGAGGTGCGTGATCTTGTCGGTCTCCTCACGCGTCAGGAGTTCGAGGGAGGGGGCGAAGCTTTCTGGAGCTGCCGGCCAATTGCAGTCGGCGTGCGGGTAGTCCATCTCCCAACAGATCATGTCCGTACCGATGCGGTTGCGTAACTCCAGGCCAGCCCGGTCCTCGATGAAGCACGTGATGACCTGCTGCTTGAACACCTCGCTCGGCAGCCGGTCGCCGAAGTCGGTGCCTGTCCAGTAGCGGTGATTCTTGTAGACGTAGTCGATGCGCTCCAGGAAATAGGGAATCCATCCGATGCCCCCCTCGGAGAGCGAGATCAGAAGACTCGGGAAGCGTTGCAGGATCCCGCTCCACACGATGTCCGAGGCGCAATAGAGCAAGCTGGTCGGCGCGAGCGTCTGGGTGACTTCGATCGGCGCACCGGGCGATGTCTGAGGCATGCTCGATGACGAACCGAGATGCAAACAGACAACCGTCTCGTGTTCCTGGCACGCTGCCCAGAACGGGTCCCAGTGGTCTGAGTGCAGGCTGGGAAGGCCCAGCTTGCTCGGGTCTTCGGAGAAGGTCACGGCATGGCAACCGTTCCCTGCCAGCCACTTGACTTCTGCCGCCATCAGGTGAGGGTCCCACAGCGGCACGATGCCGATCGGAATAAAGCGATCCGGATACGCGCCCGCCCACTCCTGCAAGTGCCATTCGTTGTAGGCGCGAAGGACCGCCAGGCCGAGATCCTTGTCCCGGGTGCGGAAGAAGCGCTGCCCACAGAACTGGGGAAAGTTCGGGAAGTTGATGGCGCCGAGGACCCCGGCAGCGCTGAGATCACGAGCACGTTCGTGCACGTTGTAGCAGCCGGGACGCATGTTGGAATAGCGGTCGGGCTCAAGCCCCCACTCTTCCTTCGGTTTGCCGACGACCGCGTTCAGCCCGATGGAGGGGATCTCGATCCCGTCGTAAAGCCATACCTGGCTGCCATCGGGCTTGGTCACGACGCTTGGTGCGAGATCCTTGTACTTCGCCGGAATGTGCTGCTCGAACATCTCGGGCGGCTCGATGATGTGGTCGTCGACACTGACGAAGATGAGGCCATCGAGACGGCCCGACGTGTCCAGACTGTCTCGAAGCGACGGCTTGTCCGTGGTACCCGCCATGGCGGTCCCTCCTCAGGCTCCAGTTTCAGGAATATCGTAGTCCTAGATTCGCCCGGGGCAAGCGGCGTCAGGTGTTGCCCGTCGTCCAGAACCCGTGGCATGGCCCGAATTCGTCGAGTCGCGCGTCGAAGTCACTACCGAGGCGGACTCGGTCCTGGCTAGAGTGCGCCGAAAGTGTGCGTGCGCCCAGCGGTCACCAGCGAGGGTGCTCACGTCATGAATCGTGCCAAGTCACGAGGGGGCCGGTGAAGACAGCAGTTGTGGGTGTCGGTGGTGTCGGCGGCTACCTCGCCTGGCAGGTCGCTTCTCAGGGCCACGATGTCCAACTGTGCGTGCGGAAGCCGTTCAGCCGGCTGGTCATCCGCTCGGACGGGGCGGAACACGTCGTTGCCGCACAGGTCCTGAGCGGCCCGCTCCAGCTGCGGACACCAGTCGATGTCGTCATCCTCGCCACCAAGGCGCAGGACACGCCGGCCACGGCCGCATGGCTGCAGGCCCTGTGCCATTCGGGAACGACTGTGGTGATCGCCCAGAACGGCATCGACCACGCCGCGCGGGTGGCCGATCTGGTACCCGGCTCACCTCTGCTCCCCGCACTTGTCTATGCCGCCGGGGAAGTGCGCCGGCCCGGTGTGGTCGTGCACCATGGCGGGCATCGCATCGTGGTTCCTCCCGGTCCCCCGGCCGGCGTCCTCAGCGCGCTCCTGCGCGGCTCCCGCGCGGAACTGCAGATCGCTGCCGACTTCACCACCACCGCCTGGCAGAAGCTGCTGTCGAACCTTGCCGCCAACGCGCTGACGGCCCTGACACTGCGGCGACTGCATGTTCTCGCCGAACCCCACCTGCAACCTCTTGTCCGTCGCGTCATGGAGGAGGGAATCGCGGTGGCCGAAGCGGAGGGTGCCCGGCTGCCTGCGACGCTGACGGACGATGTCCTGCGGCTGTGGGCCAGCTACCCGGCGTCCACGGGCAGTTCCATGCTCAACGACCGGCTGGCCGGCCGGCCATTCGAACACGAGGCGATAACCGGCGCGGTAGTTCGGCGGGCACGGGAGCACGGGATCGCCACCCCGTGCAATGACACGCTGCTGGCACTGCTGCGGGCACTGGACGCGAGCCCCGAGCGGTAGCCGATCCGGGCCACCCCGGGGCCGGCTGACAGCAGTCGGTCAGGCCGGGAGGCACACCGCCGGCAACGGGTGCCGAAAGAGCGCCGCAGCGTTCTCGTGCGTCACCTTGCGAAGCTCGGCGACCGGCAAGCCACCGAGGCGTCGCTGGACATACGTCTGGGTATCCGGCCAGGTGGAATCCGCGTGCGGGTAGTCGGACTCGATCATGATGTGATCGACCCCGATACGGTCACGCACCGGCCACATCGACGGATCATCGATGCTGCAGAACCAGAAGTTGCGCTGCAGCACCTCGTTCGGCGTGAGATCCGAGGACATCCAAGCACCGTCGTCATGACCGCTCTGCGCGAACATGTAGTCGAGGCGGTCGAGCAGCATCGGCACCCATCCGATGCCCCCCTCGGACAGGGCGATCTTCAACCCGGGGAAGCGCACCGCCACCCCCGACCAGAGCCACTCCGCGCACGTGTTCAGCGAGAGGGCGCCGAAGAGCGTTGCGCCGAGCTCGAGCGCCGGTGCGTCTTCCGGCATGCTCATCAGACCGGTGGATCCCACGTGAAGGCAGACGACCGTATCGGTCTCCTCGCACGCTTGCAGAACCGGATCCCAATAGCCGGAGAACAGCGACGGCAGACCCAACCGATGCGGCTGCTCGGGCAGCGTGACCGCGGTGAAGCCACGTTCCGCGTTGCGCCACACCTCATCGGCTCCGACGAACGGATCGGTGAGCCAGGTGATGCCCATCGGCACCACACGTTCGGGGTAGGCGCCGTACCACTCCTCGAACATCCAGTCGTTCCAGGCGCGCATGACAGCGAGCCCGAGATTCTGATCCTTGGTACGGGCGAAGACGGAGCCGCAGAACCCGGTGATCTGGGAGGGGAAGTTCACCGAAGCCCACACGCCGTCGATGTCCATGTCCTTGACCCGGGCGTGGATGTCAAAGCAACCCGGACGGATCTCATCGAAGCGAGACGGCTGAAGCAGCCAGTCTTCCTTCGGCCTGCCGGCGACCGCGTTCAGACCGACCTGCCGGTAGAGCTGCCCGTCGTACTCCCAGACTTCGTCTCCTTCAGGTGTCACCCGAACGTGCGGCGCGAGGCCGGCGTAACGATCCGGAACCCGCCCCACGAACATCCCCGGCGGCTCGACGAGGTGATCGTCGACGGAGATCACCGTGCAGCGGACTTCACGCGGCTCGGGATCGGGCAGCAGCCCGCTGGTGGCACGGCGCTCACCGGCCAGCTGGTCGAGGAAAGGTGCATGCTCGCGGACCTTGATAGTCATGCCAACCCCCTTGGGACCGCTAATCTGGCATATGTTTATCATGGATTCTCGGAGAAAAGGGGTCCGTGGTGACGTTTCTGGAGAGCATCCGGTGGCGACGGCCGGCTGTCGGCATCACGGACGTACGCGAGGTCGCCCGCCGCAAGCTCCCGCGGCCGGTCTTCGACTTCATCGACGGCGGCGCGGAAAACGAGCTCACCCTGCGCAGCAACGAAAGCGCTTTCGCGTCCTTGGGTTTCGTCCCACAGGCACTTACCGATGTCTCCAAGCGCAGTCAGCGGGTTCGCGTGCTCGGCCTCGACCTGCCGTCCCCCGTACTGCTGGCGCCCGCCGGCCTCGCCCGGATGGCCCACCGCGACGGCGAGATCGCGGCTGCTCGGGCCGCCGCCCGAGCGGGAACCGTGTACACGCTCAGCACTGCCGCGAGCGCCAGCATCGAGGAGGTGGCGGCTGCCTGCTCGGGACCGCTATGGCTGCAGTTGTATGTGTGGAGCGATCGCGGCGCAACCGCAGCATTGGTCGACCGCGCTCGCGCCGCGGGCTACCACGCGCTCTGCTTCACCATCGACGTGCCGCTGTCCGGGCGCCGCGAGCGCGATGTCCGCAACGGTCTGACGATCCCACCCAAACCCGCCGGCTCCACATGGCATCATTACGCCCGCCACCCGCTCTGGGTACGCCAAGCTCTGCTCGGATCACCCATCACGTTTCGCAACTTCATCGACTCCGACGCGGGCGGCGGCAACAGCGCCGTTGCGCTCGGCAACTACGTGAACTCGCAACTCAATCCCTCGATGTCCTGGGACGACCTGCGCTGGCTGCGCGAGGCGTGGAGCGGACCACTCCTGGTGAAAGGAATCATGAGCGCGCACGACGCCCGCGAGGTGGTGAAGGTGGGCGCCGACGCCGTGGTCGTCAGCAACCACGGGGGCAGGCAACTCGACGGGCTTCCGGCAACCATCGATGTACTGCCGGAAATCGTGGACGCCGTTGCGGGCGACGCCGAAGTCCTCATGGATTCGGGGGTGCGCCGGGGCAGTGATGTCGTGAAAGCGCTCGCGCTGGGGGCCCGTGCCGTCCTCGTCGGCCGGCCGTATCTGTACGGCCTGGCCATGGACGGAGAGGACGGGGCACTTCGCGTGCTGGAGATGCTGCGCGACGAGATCGACCGGGTCCAGGCGCTGCTGGGCGTCCCGGATCTGAAGCAGATGCACCGGGGCCTGGTTCGGCGCTGAACGCGGACCCGCGCCAGCCCGCAATCTCATACGGGCAGCGTTGTTAGCGCGGACGTCCGAGCAACGCGACGTTGTGGTATTGCGCTCCCGACCCTGCCCCGGTCGCGATCGCTACCTCGGCACCTGCCACCTGGCGCTCACCCGCCTCCCCTCGCAACTGCCGAACACTTTCGATGATCTTCAAGGTGGGCGCGCCCCACCCGATGTGGCTGAACGACATCAAGCCGCCGTCCGTGTTGACCGGAAGCTTGCCCCCCAAGCCGATCCCCGCTTCCGCGGCGAAGTCCGCACCCTCCCCCTGGTGGCAGAAGCCCAGCGCTTCCAGCTGACGTACGACCTCGAACGAGTTGACGTCGTAGAGCTCCGCTACGTCCACGTCGTTCGGCGAGAGTCCCGCCATCGCGTAGGCACGTTTCGCCGCACCCGACCCGATCATCCCCACCTCCTCATAGCGAGGCGGGTCGACGTATTGCTGGCGATACCACTCGCATCCGCCTCCGAGCACCTCGACGGCTCCACCGGCGCAGTCACGCGCCCGCTCGGCGGTGGTGAGGACGATTGCTGCTGCCCCTTCGTTGGCCAGGCACAGGTCAAGACGCGTGAACGGCGTGGCCACCGGCGGCGCCGAGAGGATGTCCTCGGCACTGAACTCCCCGCGGCCGTACATGACGGCCTCCGGATTGCGCGAGCCCGCCGTGCGAATCGTCGCGGCGACCGCACTGATGTCCTCCCAGGCAACCCCGTAGACGTGCAGGTACCGACGGGCCACGAGCGCGAACTGGGCTGCGGTGAACGACCCCCACGGATCGGTGAATTCGTTGTCCGGGCGCGTGTAGGAAGCGACGGACCCCCCGCCGAGCACGCCGGCCTGCCCGCCGCAGATGAGTACGGTCGTGCACTGCCCGGTGGCGATGGCGGCTGCCGCATCCAGCAGCGCCGGAACCCCCTGCGGGTAGGTATCCCCCACCCAGGTCGGATGGATGTCGAGTACCGACGCCCAGTCCGCCGAACCCGGATGGAACACCGTGCCACCGGGCCCGGGCCAGCGGGCCGCGATCCCATCCACCTGATCAAGCGGGATCCCCGCGTCGGAAAGGGCAGATTCTGCCGCCTCGATGCACGCCTGAAGTGTTGTGGTGGAAAGCTGCCGTGCCTGACGCGTGACGCCGACCCCGACGACGCACACTCCCGAGAACGGCCGGCTCATACCTGGCGGGTCCCGGTCCAGCGGGCGCGCCGCAGTTCGGCCTTCGCTATCTTCCCGACGGCGTTCTTGGGAAGCGAGTCGACAACCTCGACGTCTGCGGGAACCTTGATCGAAGCCAAGCCGGCGGCTCGGCACCATTCCTGCAGTTGCGCCGGTTGAACCTGCTGCCCCTCGCGCAGCGCCACGACCGCGACCACAGCCTCTCCCCACTCCTCGTCCGGGAATGCCGATAACCGCAGCCTCGAGGACGGCCCGGTGGCCCAGGAGCACCTCTTCCACCTCGCGGGGCGCGATGTTCAGGCCACCGCGGATTATCAGGTCCTTCTTGCGGTCGACGATGTACAGGTACCCGTTTTCGTCGGCCTTTGCGATATCCCCCGAATGGACCCACCCGTCGCGCAGCGTGTCAGCCGTGCGCACCGGATCCCGGAAGTATCCCTTCATGATGTGCGGGCCGGAGAAGACGACCTCGCCCTGCTCGCCGACACCGACGCCGTTTCCCTCGTCGTCGACGACTCGGACGTCGAGTGCATAGGAGGGCTGGCCACAGGACGCCAGCAGATGCGGCTGCCCGTTGAGTCCGGCGAGGTGGTCCTCCTTGCGCAGGATCGTTCCGATGGAGGCCACCTCCGCCATGCCGTACAACTGGTTGAAGATCCCACCGAACCGATCGACAAGCTCCCCGAGTCGATGAGGCGGGATGGGGGCCGAGCCATACCCGAGGGTCTGCAGTGACGAGAGCCGGGAGCCGTCGGGAACGTTCTCCAGGACCCGGTAAAGCATCGTCGGCACGACGAAGGAATGCGTGATCGCGTTGCGCTCGACCACATCGACGAACCGGCCCGGGTCGAAGCCACGACTGTCAGCGAAGGCCAGGCTCGCGCCCGCCATGAGGCACGGAACGAAGGTGATGTTCACGCTTGAGTTGTGCGGTATCTGCAGGAGGTAGCGCGACTGATCGTCGATTCCGTACTCGAGACACGCGACCGTTGCGTGCTGGATTGCCGCCGCGTGGTCGAACAGGATGCCCTTCGGGACGCCGGTGGTTCCGCTCGAGTACACGATGCAGAAGTCGTCGGTGTGGGCGACGTCGTGGACTCCCGCGACGGGACCGGCCGAGGCTGCGCCGACGGCCGATTCCCAATCAGTGGAATCGATGTCGACGGCGCGAACCTCTGCTTCCGCGGCAACCTCGCGCACCGTCTCGCCGAGAGCCCCATCGGTGAGCAGCAGGGCAGGTTGCGCGTTCGCCAGGATCGAGCGCAGATCGCTTTGATCCAGGCGGAAGTTGAGCCCCACATAGATGGCGCCGGCCTTGGCGACACCGAGCATGATCTCCACGACCTCAGGCCGGTTGGCGACGAGCAACGCCACTCGGTCCCCGCGCTTGACGCCGTACAGCCCTTGAAGGGCCGACGCGACCCGGTTGGTCCGCTCGTCCAGTTGCCGGTAGCTGACCACCGTGCCGTCGCTGTGCAACAGCGCCGGCGACTCGGGCCGGCGGCGCGCCGCCCTGGTGACGGTAAGGCCGACGTTCATACCTGCACCGGCGCGAAAGCTGGCAGCGTGCGTCCGCGCGAGCTCACCCAACGAGCCGCGACGGGCTGCCCGATCGTCACCCGATCCGGTGGGACATCGACGATTGTGCTCAACATGCTCCATCCCTCCTCAAGGTCGACGACGGCGAGGACGTACGGCACCTCCAGTCCGGGTACCGGTGCCCGATGCACCGTCGTAAAGCTGTAGATCGATCCCTGACCGCTACTGAGCCGCCACTCCCAGCCCGCCCGCCGGCATCCGGGACAAACGAGTTGGGGGGTGAAGAAGCTGCGATCGCAGCCGGGACAGTAAGGGCGCACCAACTCATGCCGCTCGACGGCGGCCCAGAAGGGTGCAGTAAGGCCGGCGGATTCGGCACCTGCCGTGCCGCTCGCATCAGCCGTCATGCGGGCGGGTCTTGCAACAGCAGGTGAGCTGCCTCTCGGACCGTCATCCGCTCGGTCACGCCGCGGGCGCGGGCCGGTTCATTGCACGCGCTGATCAGACCCGCCTCGTAAGCATCGAACGCGTCGCCGATCCGCGCCGTGTGCGCATCGGCCGACGCGCCCGGAAGTCCCTTGTCTCCGGTGATCTTCAGGCCGGCGATCCCGGAGTCGTTCTTCGACCTGCCTCCGTCCGAGCAGATGAAGCCCCAAGGCGATGCTTCCAGCAGGAATGCCGCGCCGCTGCGCCCGGTGTGCCCGGCAGTGACGAGAACATTGCGGTCGCGGTCGGCCTTCAGCGCGAAGACGATCGAATCGGTGACCACGACCTCGCGCCCGCTGGGGTGCGTCTCCATGGTCACGCGCCGCACCTTGTTGCCAGGTGCCGTATCCGTCGGGTCATTCTCCAGCAGGAGACGCGCCGCTTCCCGGACCGACATTCCCCGCACCACCCCGCACTGCGCGGCGAGCTCGTTCAGGTACGAGATCGAGCCGGTCTCGAACTGGTCCGTCCCGTTGCCGAGCTCCGCCGTCGCACCGGCAGCCGTCGCCGCAGGCACGCCGAGCGCCTCGAGGTATCCGAGACCGGCAATGCCGGCCGCATCCTTCCCCACACACGCATCGTGGCCAATGACTCCCCGCGGCAGGTGCGGGGCGATCAGGCGGGCGGGCATCAGGCCGAGGTAGGAGGCAGCGACGACGACATCGCGGCCGCGGTGCTCCGGACCGACGTAGCGCGCCGAATCCATCGTGACGATTCGACCACGCTCGGTCTGCGCAACCACGACCTGCGGCCGTTCCTTCTCCTCGTCGATGAGGTAACTGTCACTCATATTCGCGAACTCCCTACCAGGCCGGTCTCAGTGGCGCCACGTCACAGTTCCATGCGCCTGTGCGAAATCTTCCATCCGTCGTCGGTCTTCACGAACTTGCCACGATAGAGCCCGGGTGCATGCGGCCGAATCGCTTTCTTCTCCACGACGATCGGGGTCAGCTTCGAGGCCACCGACGCCTCGTCATCCGTCTCCTCGTCCGCGACGACGTTGGTCGTGATGTGACGACGCCGGTCGGTCGAGATCGCGTGGTGAGTCCGGGGGGGCACCGCTAGAACTCACCGTCCATGGTGAGCTGGCGGGAGCGGAAGCGGGCTGCCCCGTCGGCGAAATCGATCAAGTCGTCGTACCGACCGCTTTGCACGATGCGCAGCCCCGAGGAGTCGATCGCGCCCAGCAGCAGGTAACTGCCGACGCGGACCCCGGCCCCGTCCTCGTCGAGCACGCGAAGGTTCACGGTGAAGTGCCGCCGCACGCCGTCCTGACTTTGCAGGGACTCATCCATAAAGGCTGCGATCGCCTCACGCCCGCGATAGCTCATCGACTCACCGGTGGGCAAATGCAGGGTGAACGCCCCATCGGGAAGGAAGGTACTTGCCACCAGCGCGGGATCCTGCGAGTCGTAACCCCAGGCATAGGTCGAGAGCAACGTGCTTACTGCGGCGAAGGTCTCCACCGGTTGGTACCTCGTTTCGTCTAGGCAGCGGGTACTTCTCGTTAAACCGCTGCAGCTGCGCGTTCTCCGCAGAGCCGAGCGACCATCGCAACGGGGGTGTCGCCATCCACGACCCTGGCGACGGGACCATCACGCAACGCGTAGCTGCGGTCGCGGTACCCGCGCAGCTCGTTCAGTTCCCTGCGGGCGACAATGGCGGCGCGCCCTGCGTCGACAGCTCGGCCTACGAGGCCCGTGGTCTCTGCGTTCGCCACCACATCGATCCCCGCCGTCGGTTCGTCGAGCAGAAGTACCCGTGCGCCGCGCACCAGCCATCGAGCCAGGGACACCTGCTGCCGGTTCCCGACTGACAGCGTGCTGGACATCGCTTCGAACGACGAGCAACGAAGATCAGAACGCCGGATGACGTCTGCCGCCATGCGCTGTTCCTCCCGGCGCCGCACCCATCCGGAATGTGCCGAGGCCACTGGGCCCACCCCGCGAATGCCGCACTCCATCAGCCAGGGTATTCATGTTAATAGTTGGCACTATAGGGAGAGCCGACTCACACGTCAAGCGATCTTCAACTTGGCGCGCAAGAGAGCACGATCTCGACCGCAGCCGAGGCTGGGAACCCCGCGGGACGCCGGGCCAACCCCGCTGTGGATGTCAGCCGGCGGCCATCGATCGGCGGCCCTCACGGCGCAGCAGCTCCCACGTCTCATCCAGATACGTCGCTCGCTCGACGAGCGCCCGGATCTTCGGGCAGACCTCGTCGGGAAGCGGCGACGCGTCCGTCGGCGCGAGGGTCACATCGAGCCGGGCCGCGTACTCCAACGTGTCGTGCAAGGCCGCCGCTCGGCCCAATGAGGACGCAACGGTAATGGCGCCATGCCATGGGATAAGGACGGTGCTCCTCTGCCCGAGTGCCGGAGCGATGTTTTCGAAGCTGTCGTCGGGACTCATGACGCAGTCCTCGAAGAAGAAGGTGCAAAGGTTGTGCCACATTTTCGGCGGTCGCTGGAAGGCTGTCATCGCGGTGATCCAGGTCCCGTGCGTGTGCACGACCGATTGCACGTCCGGCCGCAAACCGTAAATCCCGCTGTGGAAGTCAACGCCGAGGCTCACCATCCTGTCACCGCTCAGCACCCGTCCGGAGAAATCAACCTCCAGCACATCGTCGGGAGTCATCTCACCGAAAGTGCGGTCGAAGGCGTTGATGTAATAGCTGCCGGCGCCCTCCGCCCGCACGCTCACGTGGCCGCCGATGCCGCCACCGCAGCCGTGCGCGGCCAGACCCCGGCAAGCCAGCGCGATCTCCTCGCGAACGTCACTCATATGCTCCCCCAGCCGACCCGGCGCAAGCCGTAGCGCGACCCAGTATTAAGGCTAATGGTGCGCAGGAATCTAGCGGGGAAGGGGGATGGCGGTCAACGCCTCACGCGCAAGGAATCGCCCCTTTTCGGTGGCCAGCGAGGGCTTATCCATCTATGATCCTTGATTGTGACCAGTGCACCATCCGCTCAAGAGCTCGGCCTGCCGCCACGCTCCCGGGCGAACCGTCCGCACAAGACCGCCATGACCGTCGCCCAGCGCATCGTCGAGGAGATCAGCCGCAAGCGGTACCCACCGGGCACCAGGCTGCGCCCGGAACGCGAGATGCTGGCGCAGTACAACGTCGGCCGCGGCACGCTTCGCGAGTCCCTGCGTTTCCTGGAAATGAACGGGGTCCTCACCGTCAAACCCGGCCCGGGAGGCGGTCCTATAGTCGCCTCGCCCGACGCCCAAGATCTTGCCGGAACGCTGGGGCTGTTCCTCGAGATCAACCGAACGTCTTTCGGTGCCATTCTTGAAGTTCGCGAAATCCTCGAGCCGGCGATCGCGAGGATGGCCGTTGTACACGGCTCGGATGAACAGCTTGACTTGATCGGCGAGTCCGTCGATGCAATGGCAGCAGACCTGGACAACCTCGACCTCTACCTCGAAGAGAACGAGCGTTTTCACGCTCTTGTTGCAGAGGCCGCCGGGAATCCGGTGTTCTCCATGCTCATCGGCTCGCTCAACTGCATCACCGACGGCTCTCGCGTCGGAGTGGGGCACCCCTTGGAACGCCGCCGCCACGTTCTGAATGCGCATCGCCGGATCTATGACGCGCTCGCGTCCCGTGACCCGGATGGAGCTCAAGAAGCCATGCGCCACCACACCCACGCGTTCCGGCGCTACACCGAGCGCCACTACCCGAACGCAGCGTCGCAGCCGCTACGGTGGGCAGATATCGCGCCATAACGGCCGCCGGTGAGACCCGCAGAGACCGGCAAGGTGGCGCGGAATGCCAAGCGCGCCGGCTCACGGGCCTCAGCAGCACGGCCTAGCCCAGACCGTCAGCCGCCATGCCGAACCGGCCGGCCGGCCGAAAACGCCAGTAGACGAGGCCGGCTCTGGCACGTCGGCGCCGGGGACGCGCGCGAGCAACGCCCCGGCGTCGGGAAGCTGGACGGGCGTCGGGGAGCGAAACCCTCAGCGGTGATCCCACGAGGATTCGCTCCCCTACGCGAGCCTCAGCGCAGGGTATGCGGTTAAGAGGCAACCCACCCCGCATCGACCGGAATCACCTGGCCGGTAACCATCCGGGCATCGTCACTGGCGAGAAACACCACCATTTTCGAGATGTCGTCAACTGTCACATGTCCGCGCTCACCCTTGAACATGTTGTTGGCGTTGAACTGTTCGAAGGCGGCATCCGGAGCCAGATTCTGTTGCGCAGCCAGGCCGGTGATCATGCCGGTGAAGATCGTGCCGGGAGCGATGCCGTTCACATTGATCTCCCACTCCGCGAGCTCGTTCGCCCAGCTCTTGGTCGCTAGCACGACGGCACCCTTGGACGCGGCGTAGTGGGAGACATACGGGAGGGCTTTGATCCCGCCGGCCGACGAAGTGTTGATGATCTTGCCGTAACGTTGACGCTTCATGATCGGCGCAATATGGCGAACGGTGTTGAAGACGCCCTTGACGTTCACGTCGACAACGGCATCGAGACTTTCGTCGCTGATCTCGTCGACTGCCTCAACGATGCACACCCCGGCGTTATTACAAAGGATGTCGATCCGCCCAAACTGCTCCATCGCGGCGCTTACTGCTGCCTCCACCTCGCGCGAGGAACGGACATCAACCTGAAGGCCCAAGGCCTTCACCCCGATGTCCTGGACAGCCGCCACGGTCTCGTCGAGCTCCGCGCGTGTGCCCAGTGGATAGATCGGCGGAATATCTTTGCAAATATCGACCGCTACGATATTGGCTCCCTCACGGGCAAGATAGCGCGCGTGAGAAGCCCCTTGACCATGAGCGGCCCCGGTGACGAATGCGACTTTTCCTTCAAGCTTCATCTACAGTTTCCTTCCCAGTCACGCGTTGGCTTCGTACGTTTCACCATCGGCCCACTGAACGTTGATCGGCCCGTGGCTGATCAGCAGGAAGTCGCAGCCCTCGGCTCCGGCCTCCTCGGGACCGTAAACGGTTCCTGCCCGAACCCATCTGAGGTCACCCTCGTGATACCAGCCGGAACCGTCATTGAAGGTCATCGAGCCACGAAGTATGTAGTAGATCGTGTCGTGATTATGGGCGTGATTCGCAGCCCGGCAATTGGGAGGAAAGCGGTTCGGGACGATCCACGGTCCGCGCTCCCAATCCTCGCCAAGAAACTTCACGAGGACCTTGTCAGACATGTGGGTGTAGAAACCAGCGTCCGCTTCCTCGTCGACGAACAGTTCCCATTCGCCTTCGTCGACGCGAGCGCGCCCGACCGTTCCCTCAACTTTCGCTTGCGACTTCACCGATGATCTCCTCTACTTGGATGCTGCTGAGCGCTCTGGCGGCACAGCCGAGTGGCCCTGCCCGCTTGCGTCCTTGGTTCTGTTGGACCGCGGGCCCGCGGAATTCAGGCGGGAGCGCCGCTGAAAGCCCGATAATCCAACCGCGATGATGAGCGCCAACCCGTTGAACAGATCAGGCACCCAAACGTCTGCGCCCATGAGGACAAGGCCCTTCACCCCGGTCGCCAGCAGATAAACGGCGAGGACCGTTCCCCAGACATTGAAGCGACCCGGCCTGAATTGTGTTGCTCCCAGGAACCCCGCAGCGAATGCTGGCAGCAGGTAGCTGGGGCCAACCTCGGTGGAGCCGGTTCCGATGGTGGCCGTCACCAGCATTCCGGCGAGACCAGCAATGCAGGCCGAACAGATGAATGCAACGATGACATAGACGTTGGTACGGACTCCCGCGAGGCGCGCCACATCCCGGCTACCCCCGGTCGCATAGAGCCGGCGACCAATCGGCGTCCACGCGAGCACATACCACACGATAAGCGCGAGGACCAGCACATAGAACACCGGCAGTGGAATACTCGCGATCTGTTTGTTCGCGATGTTCTGGAAGCTGTTCGGTATACCGAGAACGTTCTGGTTTCCGGAGGTCACGAAGATTGCCGCGATAAGGATCGAGTTCGTTCCAAGCGTGGCAATAAATGGGTCGATTCTGACGATCGCCACGAGCAGTCCGTTCACCACCCCGATCAAGGCGCACACCAGCAACGTGCAAAGTATTGCCACCGGCGGCGACATTCCCGCGGATACCATGAACTTGGCGACGACGATGTTTGCAAGCCCCATGACGCCTGCGATCGAAAGATCGAAAACACCCGCAGCCAGTGCGATGGTGAGGCCGATGGCCACGATGGCGGTGACCGCCTGCTCGCCGGCGATTGTGCGTACGGTGGTGCTCGTCGCAAATGTACTTGTTTCTATGGAGAAGAAGATAATCAGGGCCAGCCAGAGATAAATCCCGCTGATTCGACGAGGTGAAAGTACCGGCATCAGGCGTTGCTGCCTGGAGAACCAGCCCTGCCCTGTCTTCGGCTCGACCGCGTCTGACACTTCCTGCGGGCGCGCAGCACTGGCGGCCCGTTCAGGCGCTTTTGTCATCGGTCACCTCCTTCAAACTGGCTCTCGAGCAGAATCCGATCTTCGGTGATGTCAGCTCCCACAAGTTCACAAGAAATGCGCCCTTGCCAAGTAATGAGAACGCGATGGCAGATCTGCTCGAGCTCCTCACCGTCGGAGGACGCGACGATCACAGCGCGGCCTGCTTCGGCCAGCTCTGTGATGAGTCTGCGTATGGAGGCGCTCGCGCCGACATCCACCGCTTGCGTCGGCTCGGCCAGGACCAAGACTTCCGGGCGCAGCCTCAATGCCTTCGCGAGCAGAACTTTCTGCTGATTGCCACCGCTCAGCTCTTGAACGAGGCGGGTCGGGTCCGGTGGAACCACACCCGTGATCTCAAGCCACTGATGGACGTCACGCCGTTCGGCTTTACGGTCGATGTGCCCGTGCCTCCACGCCTCCCCCGTCAACGGCAGGGTGATGTTCTCGGCGATGGTGAAGTGAGGGATGAGTCCAAGCTCGCGGCGATCTGCAGGTATCGAGGCAATGCCCGCCTTCATGGCGGCAGCCGGGGTCAAGCTGGAGAACTCGCGCCCACCGATCTCGATCACGCCATCATCCATTCGACGTGAACCGGACAGACACTGGACGATCTCTTCGTAGCCGGATCCGATGAGCCCGGTCAGTCCGAGCACTTCCCCATGGCGCACTTCGAAGCTCGCCTGCTCAACACCGGTACAGGCGAGGGACCTCACGGCAAGCGCGGGTCGCTCACCCGCGCCCGAGGCCGCCATAGGCGACGCACGCTCGACCGAGCGCCCTACGATCAGCTCGACAAGTTGCTCTTCCGTGATCTGTCGGGTGTCTCGGGTGGCCACGCGCCGCCCGTCCCGGAGTACGGATATCCGCTCCGCGATCTCAAGTACCTCGGGGAGGATGTGGGAGACGTAGAGAATCGCGACTCCCCTCTCCTTGATTCTGCGGAGGATGGCGAACAGCTGCTGAACCTCGACGGCGCCAAGTGCTGCAGTCGGCTCGTCGAGTACCAACAGGTACGCGTCGTCGCGTATCGCATTGAGCGCCCGAACGATCGCCACGGCGCTGCGCTCAAAAGGAGTGAGCTCAGCCACCGTGGCATCAGGGTCGACGTCGACTCCGAACATCGACAGCAACCGACGCGTTTCGGTTCGCTCGCGTCGCCGCTCGACTGGGCGAAGCCGCCCACGCTCACCATCCTCGAGGCCCAGGTTCTCCCTCACGGTCAAGCTTGGTACGAGGGCGAGGTCCTGATGCACAAAGGCCATTCGTGAGCGATGCTCGTCTGGCAAACGCCCGAGTTCGACCTGCTCTCCTCCTAGCCAGGCAACGGCACCAGGGTCAGGCTTGTGGAAGCCGGAAAGAATCTTGATGAGCGTCGATTTTCCGGATCCATTCTGACCAACGAGGGCGTGCACCTCACCCCGACGGATCTCCAGCGAAAGGTCGACAAGTGCACGCTGCCCGGGAAACGTCTTCGACAGCTGCTTGATCGACACGGCTGCAGCCGTCGCCCCATCCTCAAGAGCGACGGGCTGCAGCGCGGACGCTTCCATCTATGGCCTTCCCATGGTCAGGAGGAATTCCCCTGGATCAACCGGTCAGCTTCCAGAGGGCCTTGTACTGAGCCTCGTAGTCCGGAACGGCCCCGATCAGCGGGGAGCTGGGGTCCGAGATCTGGGTAACGATCTGCTCCGGCGCGAGCCGAGTCTGACTTGTGTCGTCGCCATTGAAGATTCGTTGTGCCAGGTCAATGATTTGCCAGCCGGTTTGGCCGATCGGAAGCGGATTGGTCGCCCACTCCAGGCCGTTCTGGATGTTCTGGTAGTTCGTCGTTCCGGGGTCACGAGTGAAGACCTTCACGTCGCCACGACCGGCAGCCTTCAGGGCCTGGCCAACTCCCTGGCACAGATCGCCGAACGTGCAAACGACGTACTTCGTGTCCGGGTGCTGCTGCACGTAGCCCGTCATCGTCGGACCCAGCTTGCCGATGTCCGTGACCGCCGCGACGTGATAGTCCACCTTGCACTGCGGGCAGATCTGCGGCAGGTAGGACTTCAGCGTGTCCGCGTAGAGCGTGGACATGGTGTACTGCGGCACGTTGGCAATCACGACGTTGGCCTTCAGCTGGCCTTCCTTGGCCAGGAACTCGGCGGTCATGATTCCAGCCGACTGGTAGAGCGGGTCATCGGTGGCCACCCACAGATGACCGGGGACGGGCTTGATGCCGGACGACCATTCGATCACCGGAATGTTCATCTGCTGCAGCTCGTTCAGCTGCTTCTCGAACAACGAACGCGGCAGCCCCGAGCCCACAACCATGTCCGGCTTGAGCTGAACGGCGCGGTTGTAGGCGTTAGCGAAGTCCTGCGGGCTGACTCCCAGATCGATGCGAGTCACCTTCCAACCAAGAAGGCTCGCCGCCTGGCTCGCGGCCTTGTTGAACTCCGCGCAGACCGGCACGCCGCAGACCAGCAGCGCAATATTCTTCCCTGGCGTTGCCTTGACAGACACCGGCTTCGTCTCGAGGAGCTGCTTGGGAACCTGCTCGTATTTCGCAACTCGCGATGTCAGTTCCGCCATAGTCGCCGGCGCCGTGAGCGGCTTCAGGCCGGTGATCTCCGTGAAGGCGGACGCGACCGAAGGTGACACGAAATTCCCTGGTGCCGCGGAGCTAGCGCTCTGCGGCGACGAGGACTGCGAGCCGCTTGTAGCACCCGACGATGACGAACTACTCGATCCGCACGCAGAGACCGCAAGCGCACACAGCGCAGCCCCCGCGAGCAGCTTGCTCTTCTGCATGCCAACTCCTCCAGTCGAACGGTTATAACTATGACCATAGTCTCTTCGCTGAGCGGATGTTAGTAGGCGCAGCGATTTTCGGTCAAGTCCCTGGACGTGGTGTAACGGTTGATCTTGCGAGTTCAGCTTTGGCTACAAGGATTCAGGGGTGCTGAGTCCTGCTGTGGAGGGAGTCCATTCGACGATGGCGTCGGGCCAGCGCAGGGTTCCCGCGTTCGTCCCAGAAGACAGTCTCGAGGCCGGCCGTCAGCAGAGCCACTGCCGCAACCTTCGCCGTTGTGATGGGTTCGGCTTGGCGGTGACCTCGCCTAGCCGTCAGTGGGTTGCGGCGTGCCGGTTGTGCCGGGCATCCAACAGCGCGCACGGTCGCATCGCAACGACGAGTGCCATAACCGCCCTATTCGCAGGCGCTCTCGCGTACTCCCACGAGCCGTTGGACAGTCTTCGAGCACCGCTGCTTCTGGGCGGAGCTCCTCCCTGCAGCCGCGACGAAGCTTCCTTCAGACGGCTCCGGCCATCGCCGACCCGGATACGTTGCCGATAAGGACGATTCCACCTTATTCAGACCGCTGGACTGGGATGCCCGGCCCCGGAGCGACGCCGGCCCCTGCACCTACCGAGCGGCGGCTACTGCTCCGCGTAGCTACCGCTCAGCAAGATCTGCTGCATCTCCGTGAATTCCAGGATCCCTTCCGTCCCGCACTCACGACCCCAGCCGGATTGCTTCACTCCGCCAAAGGGCTCGCAAAGACTCACACCAGCAAGGTTGATGGCGACGCCACCGGCGCGAATCCGCCGGGCAACAGCGAGGGCCTTCTCCTGATCCGAGGAGTACACGGATGCAGCCAGGCCGAACTTCGTGTCGTTGGCGATGCGGATAGCGTCTTCGACGTCGTCGTAGGGGATCAGGCAGGTGATCGGCCCGAAAATCTCCTCCTGGGCCACCCGCATGGAGTTGTCGACGTCCCGCAGGAGGGTCGGCGCGAAATAGTAGCCACGGTCGAGATGTGCTGGGCGACTACCACCGACCACAACCTTGGCGCCCTCTTCCTCTGCGAGAGCTACGTACCGCTCACATCTCTCTACTGCGCGCTTGACCGCCAGGGGCCCACGCTGAGTCTCCGGATCGAACGGGTCACCGACCTTGATGCTCCCGTAGCGCTCGGCCATGGCAGCCACCACCTCCTCATAGCGGTGGCGAGGCACGAGCACCCGCGAGAGGGCTACGCAAACCTGGCCGTTGAAGCCGCAAGCGCCATCGACGAGGGTGGCGAGGACACTGTCCAGATCCGCGTCATCCAGAATGATGGCGGGAGACTTGCCACCCAACTCAAGTGCTGTGCGAGCCAAGCGGTCGGCTGTTCGGTGTACGACATCTTTGGCAATCTCGGTGCCCGCGGTTATGTGCACCATGTCGATGCCCTCATGGCTGACGAGATGCTGCGTCGTCTCAGTTCCTGCGGCGAGCACGCTGACGACCCCCTCCGGGAAGCCTGCTGCCTCGACCGCCTCAGCGACGAGCCGGGAAGTCAGCGGCGACTCAGGCGCGTGCTTGATGACGAAGGTGCACCCCGCCAAGAGCCCCGGGATAATCTTCATGCCCATCAGGACGACAGGCCCGTTGTAGGTCAGCACGCCGAGGACGGTGCCTATCGGCTGCCGGACGATCAGCGTCTCCCCCATGATTGAGGTTCGGCTTTCTTCCATGTGCAGCTTGGCGGCCTGCTCGATGGCGTATCGCCACACCATCCGCCCCGCACCGCTGTTAATCATGTCGCCGTGCGCCTTGGGCGCTCCGGCCTCGAAGGTCCAAGCGCGGTTCATGTCATCCAGGCGCGCCTCGAGCTCGTCAGCCAGGCGGGTGCAGACAACGATCCGCTCCTGCATGGACATGCGTGGCCAGGGCCCCTCATCGAATGCCTTGCGCGCCGCGGCAACAGCTTTGTCCGCGTCAGCCAGACCCGGGTCCGCAACCTGTGCAATGACCTCTTCCGTGGACGGCATGATGACGTCGACCATCCGTCCATCCACGGGCGCCAGCCAGCGTCCGCCAATGAAGAGCTTGTCCAGACCGGGGATACGGACGTCCAGAAGCGATGAAGCCTGAGCTGACAACTTTCCTCCAGGGATGTGCGAACGCCGCCACCGGTGTCGGGCGAGCCATGCGCCGACGGGAACTGACCGCCGATATTCCCTGACTATAATGTTCCTAGTTCTTCTGTCAATGCCCCGGTCGGGATTCAGAAGCCAAGTCGGACTGCCCGCCCTTGATCCCTATCTCAGCGAGTCGCCTCGGCGCCGAATCCCCTGCCACAGCAGGGCAAACCGGCGATCAGCCCACGCCCGAGTCAGACCATCCGCCTTGAAGATCGACTCCTCCGGACCAGAGGCAGCCACGGTGGGCCCGGGCTGAGCCGCCTAGCTCTCGTCGCCTCCGGCGCGCTGCTCGAGCAGCGTCAGCAGGACTTCCAACTCCAGGTCGATCCCCGCCTGTAGCGGGGTGTCCTGGCTGCGCAGGATGAGTTCCTTTGCCGCGCTCAAGGCCCGGGGGGACAGTGCCGCCAACCGCCCCGCCACGTCGCTGACGTGGCCCGGAAGTTCGGCACGCGGAACGGAGGCAGTGGCCAGCCCTCGAGCAACGGCTTGCGGCCCGTACACGGCGGTGCCGAGGTAGATCATCTCGAAGGCAAGAGCGGTGTTCGCCAAGCGCGGCAACCGCTGGGTTCCACCCCCTCCCGGAACCAGACCATGCGTCAACTCCGGAAGGGCCAGCCGGGCCTCGTCCGCCATCACCCGCAGATCGCATGCCAGCGCCATCTCGCATCCGCCCCCCAGGGCGTAGCCATTGACCGCGGCGATCGTCGGCTTCGGCAATGCCGCCAGCCGATCGATGTCGCGACTGGCGCGTAGCCGGTTACGGCGCTGCTCCGCCGTCTCGTTTCCGGCTGCTTCCTTGAGATCCATCCCAGCGCAGAACGCCCGGTCCCCCGCACCGGTCAGCACCAGGACGCGGATCCCGTCATCTGCGACGACCTGGTCATAGACCAAGCCGAGTTCCTCCCGCATACGTTGATTACGGGAGTTACCGGCATTGGGCCGATTGAGGGTCACCGTCGCGACACCGCGATCATCGACATGCAGTGTGGTCTCGGTGAGACCCAGCGCGTGACTGCGAGATGACCCCAGATCGCCTGTCAAGGCGAGCTCACCCGACTTCCATCCTCGCCATAACGGTAGAAACCCTGGCCGGTCTTTCGCCCGAGCCGGCCAGCCGCCACCATGTTCCGAAGCCCCACTGTGGCGCGAAACCGGTCTCCGTGCGCCTGCGCCAAACCATCGATGGCGTGAAGATAGGTGTCGAGCCCATTGAAATCACCGAGCTCGAGCGGCCCCATCGGATGGTTGAACGCGAGCTTGATCGCAGTGTCGATGTCGGTCGCGCTGGCCAGGCCTTCCTCCAGCATTCGCAGCGCTTCGAGCCTGATGATGGCCGACACCCGACTGGTCAGAAACCCCGGACTGTCCTTCTGGCAGACCACGACTTCCTTGCCGAGCCCCGCGGAGAAGTCACGTGCCCGCTCAAGGGTGTCGTCGGACGTGAGCAGGCCGCGAACAAGTTCGACGAGGCGCATCACGACGGGAGGGTTGAAGAAATGCATCCCCACGACCCGGGACGCTGCCTCGCCCAGCGGGGAGCTGATCGAGGTGATGGACAGCTGCGACGTATTGGTCCCGAGAATCGCGGTCGGAAGGGCACCCTCGATCGCCCGCGCGAAGACTTCCTGCTTCAACTCGAGGATCTCCGGCACGGCTTCGATGACAACGCCCGCCCCGTCGACAGCAGAAGGAAGGTCCGACACCGTCGAGATCCGCTGCTGCACGCCTTGGGTTTCCTCAGCCGGAAGCCGGCCGGATTTCACCAGCCGCGCGAGACTGCGCTCGACAATTTCTCGCGCGCGCTCCAGCTGAGCCTCCTGCACATCCTGCAGGCACGTGTCGTGACCCGCCATCGACGCCAGCTGTGCGATTCCGCTTCCCATGATCCCGGCACCGATCACGGTCACTTTCATTGACACTCCATTCAAACCCGACAATCGACGTGCATGGCTCCGGCCGCCGTCCCCGTTACGAGGCCGCGCGCAAGCCCAACTCCATTTCGGCAATGAGAGCGCGATGAAGATCGTTGCTGCCTTCGACGATCTGCAGCACCTTGGCATCCCGCAGGAGCCGTCCCACCTGATATTCCGGCGAGACCCCATAGGCACCATGCACCTGAACAGCATCCGTCGCCGCTTGGAACGCAACGTCGCTGGCATACATCTTCGCCATGCTGGTCAGCTGCCGGCCACGCTCGCCGCGCTGCAACGCCTCAGCGGCTTCGCGGACCAGGAGCCGGGCGGTACGGACCCCGACGACCATGTCGGTGACCTTTGATTGAACGATCTGGAACTCGGAGATCGGGTGGCCGAACGCCTCACGGCTGACGGTGTATGAGCGTGCCTCGTTGAGACAGGCCTGCGCCACGCCCACAGCCCGAGCAGCCACCCCCAGACGGCCACGCTCGACCGCCGTCATGGCGACCCGAAAGCCTTCGCCTTCCTCGCCGAGCATCGCGTCGGCGGGAACCCGGACATCCTCGAGCACCAGATCCCCGGTGCACAGCGGGCGGAAGCCGAGCTTGTTGCGGTACGGCGACACCGAGAGGCCGGCCGAATCCCGCGGCACGATGAAGGCGGTGACGCCCTTTCGCCCAGCAGCCCGGTCGCGAGTGGCAAAGGTGACGAAGAAATCCGCGATGTCGATATTCGTGATCCACGCCTTTGCGCCGGAGATGACAAACGAGTCTCCGTCACGGCGGTACGTCGTAGCCATCCCGGCGACATCACTACCCGAGCGCGGTTCCGTCACGCCGGCACCACCGAAGATTCGCCCTTGCGCCAGCGGCAACAACCAGCGTTGCTTCTGCTCCTCCGTGCCGAATGCGGCGATGCCGGCGCCCACGAGACCCGACGGCATCGACGCCAAGCAACCCATGGCATTGCATGCCACTGAGAGGTGTTCGATGACCTGCGCGAACGTCATGAAATCGAGGCCGGTCCCGCCATACTCCTCTGGCAGCACGCCACCGAAGAAGCCCAGGCCGGCCATCTTGTCCAGCAGGTCGCGCGGCAGCCGCTCCTCCGCGTCATATTCAGCCACGCGCGGGGCGATCTCCTCGCGAGCGAAGTCGTCGACAACGGAGATCAGCGCCGCTGCGTCCGAGGCCAGAGTCGTGGTCACAGATCCTCCCCTATTCAGGTTAACAATAGTCCTGGTTTGAATCATGGTCAAGGCGCGATACAGCGCAGTGCGTCGGCAACCGCCGCACGCCGCTCAGAGCCCCGGACGGTTCCGGGCGTGATGGCAAGCACCGGAAGGTCACAACCAGCGACCCGGTGCTCGCGAAGCCGCTCACGCTGCGCGCTCACTGCGCCGACGAGCGCCCGCTCGCACAGCAGCGCGTCGCTCACGGCGTCGGCTGCGCGACCCAGCCCGCCGCGCTGGAAGGCTTCCGTCACCCTGCGTACGTCCGGACCGCGACCGCCTCTCGTGAGGGCCCTCGCGTAAGCGGGGACCTGCGCGTAGACGGCCAGGGTGCGGCGAACCGCGGCGACCGCGTCCGCATCGTCGCCCGGCCATGGCACGAGCAGTCGCGCCGCGACCGTGACGGTGCGCCCGTATGCCTTCGTGCGCTCACGCGCCTCGGTGAGCGCGGCAGGGCAGGTGAGCGCCAGGAATGCGACATCGGCGAGTTCGCCGACGAGATCGAGCATCCGCGGACCGAGCGCGGCAAGCAGGAGCGGCACCGGCCGTTCCGGAAGCAGTCGCAGCCGCGCGCCGCTCCCCTGTCCCACGTCACCGCTCACGGTCATCCGCTCGCCGGCCAGCAGGGAGCGCACCAGGACCGACGCCCGGCGCACCCGGTCGAGCGCCGACCCGTATTCCATGTCATGCGCTCCCCGGACGAGCCCGGCTGACGAGGCACCAAGGCCCAGGACGAACCGCCCCCCGCTCAACTGCTGCAGCGTCGCTGCTGTTTGGGCGAGCGTGTACGGCGTACGCGAGTAGACGTTCAAAACCCCGGTGGCCACCTGTGCGCGTGAGGTTTCGGCTATGACCGCGGCAGCCATGCTGACCCCGTCGACCGTGTCGGACTCGGCTCCGATGAGCAGCGAACAGCCGAGATCCTCAGCATCCGCTGCTTGCGCAAGCATCCCGTGCGGACCGGCCTCGTCATCCGTGACGCTGAAGCCCCAGCCCTGCGGCGAAGGCGGCTGCGAGAGCGGCTCCATCACGACGCGGCGCCGCTGGACGCCCCGTCGCTCGTTCGGTCATACGCACCGGCGACGCCGTGATCGCGAAGCGGTGCCTTCTGCAGCTTCCCCGAGGGGGTGGTAGGCAACTCGCTCACGAAGCGCACATATCGCGGCACTGCGAAGGCGGGCAGACGCCGGTCGCAGAACTGCCAGAACTGCTGGGGCGTCATTGTCGAGCCGGTCTTGAGAACGACGGCGGCGAGCACCTCGTCCTCGGAGGACATGCCATCTGCCGGCACCCCGATGACTGCGCACTCGGCAACGTCCGGATCGGCCAAGATGGCTTGCTCGACCTCGTAGGAGCTGATGTTCTCGCCGCGGCGGCGGATCGCATCCTTCAGACGGTCGACGAAGTAGTACCACCCCTGCTCGTCCCGGCGCAGCCCGTCGCCGGTGTGAAACCAGCAATTGCGCAGCGCCTCAGCTGTCTTCTCGGGCATCCCGAAGTAACCGGATGACGTTGTCCACGGCACGGTGGGCCGCACCACCAGTTCGCCCACGGACCCGACCGGGACTTCCTCATCGGTTTCCGGATCTACCAGGCGAACGTCGAACCAGTCGGAGACGGCGAGGCCGGCCGCGCCCGGTGGGCGGAGACGGCTGTACGGGGTGAGAATCGGCATCGAGATCTCGGTGAGGCCGAAGTTCTCGACCAGTTGGCTGATCCCGAAGCGTTCCTTGAACTCCTCGGCAACCGCGGTCGGGTTCGGAACGGCCCACACGCAACGCAACGCGTTGTCGCGCGTCATCGGGGGCCGGAGGCTGCTTCCACAGGAAGTCCGATCATGACGCCGACGAGGTTGGTGACCGTCGCTCCGCTGCCCGCGATCCACCGCGTCCACTTGCTCGCACTGAACTTTTCATGCAGCACGAACCTCGCCCCGACAATCATCGCCGGGTAGGCCGCCAGAAACTGCGCGTTTCCATGGAACAGCGGGCCGACCGACAGGTAGACGTCGTCGTCGGTGAGCCGTACGAGGCTCACCCCTTCGTCGGCGAAGAAGTACAGCTGGGAGTGGGACATGGCGACGCCCTTGGAAAGCCCCGTCGTGCCCGAGGTGAAGAAGATCGCGGCAAGGTCCTGCGGGCGAGGTTCAGGAAGCGCGCCAACGTCTGGTGTCTCGAGAAGGTCGGCGAAGAGCCGGGCGGTGAACCCGGCTGCCCGCAGGGAGGAGAGCGCCTCCTGCATGTTCGGGTCATCCGACTCGCCGCCCACGAGATAGAAGGTGCGCACCGTGCGACATGCGTGCGCCGACTCGACGAATCGACCGACGTATTCGGGGGTCGTCACCACCGCCGCTGCCGCGACGATGCTCACCTGATGCTCAAGGAAGCTCCCCCGGTATGCGGTATTGATCGGCACCTCAGCCATCCCGGCAAGGGCGGAACCGAACCAGGCGAGCAGGTACTCCAGCCGGTTCTCCATCATGATGACGACGCGCTCGCCCGGAGAGTGCCCCTGCGAGAGCAGCCCGCAGGCGATCCGGCAGCTCATCTGATGAACCTGCGCGTAGCTCAGCCGGTCGCCACTGTCGGGAACGTCGATGAAGTCGCGCGCGCCATGCGTCTGCGCGCGCAGCCGCAGCACCTGCGGAAGGGTCCACTGGGTCCGATCCGGCAGCGTCGGCGTGAACTCGTCGTAGGTGAGCGCAGCACTGTCCGCAGCGACGTCGGGAGCGGTCATCGTGCCTGGCCCCGACGCGGGAACTCGGGCCGGCGCTTCTCCATGAACGCTGTGGCCCCCTCGACCATGTCCGCCGAACCGATGGCCTGCACCAGCATGCCCAGCGAAGCGGTGTAGTTGTCCCGGCAGGCGTTCCACCAGACATTGCTCGAGAGCTTGGCGACTTCCAGGTAGCGCGGACTCATCGCCGCCAGCTCTTCCACCACGCCATCGACGGCAGCTTCGAGCTCGTCGTCCGGGACGACGTCATTCACCCAGCCCAGTTCGAGCGCCTGACGAGCCGAATACTGCCGACAGAGAAACGAGACTTCCTTGGCCCGCTTCTCGCCGATCGAGATCGCGAGCAGATTGGTGCCGCCGAGCACCGGCGCACTTCCCACCCGAACGCCGGTCTGCCCGAGTCGCGCCGACTCGGCGGCAATCGCGAGATCGCAGGCCACCACCAATTCGTTGCCGCCACCGGCAGCGACCCCGTTGACGCCGGCGATCACGGGTTGCGGAGCATTGCGGATCGCCTCGAACATCTCCAGCGAGCCGAAGAACAGCGAACGCAGCGCAATCGGATCCGGCTTGCTCAGCTGGCCGAGGAATCCGCCGGCACAGAAGCTGTCGCCGGATCCGGTGATCACAATCGCCGCGGCGTCGGTGTTCGATGCTTCCTTGACCGCCGCCACGATCTGCGCGGACATCGCCGGGTCGTAGGCATTCTTGCGCTCGGGATGGTTGAGCCTGATCCAGAAGCCCTCACCCCGGCGCTCGGTGATGATGTCAGGTTCCGTCACGCTGAACTCCCTCGTTGCAGCAACGCCAGCGCTGCCTCCTTGCATGACATCCCGACGGCGACTCCGGCCTGGGTCGCGAGCCGGTTGCACGCGCTGATGATTCCGTCTTCCCAACTGCTTCGCGCATCGCCCATGCGCGCCCTCCGGGCATCGACCGTGGCGCCTGCCAGCCCCAGCGGCTCGACCAGTGCCAGCCCGGCGGTACCCGCCCTGTCCCGACCGCCCCCGCCATCCGAGCAGATGAAGCCGAGCGGATGCACCTTCTCCAGATAAGGGACCGCGCTGCGCCCGGTGTGGCCGGCGGTCACGAGGACCGACCGATCGCGGTCTTCGGGGAGACCGAAGGCGATGGAATCGGTACATACGATGCGCCGGCCGTCCCGGCCCTCATGCACGACCACGCGATTGGTGACATCGGCAGCGGCAGCCTTGGCGGGATCCGCCTCCAACAGCCGTGAACATGCCTGCGCGGCAGCCATTCCGGTCATGACGCCGCAGTCGGCGGCCGGCTGGTTCAGGTAGCTGACCACCCCGCGCTCGTAAACGTCCACACCGTCCCCGAGATGCACGGTCTCGACATCCACCACCACCGCAGGGATATCGAGCGCCTCCAGGTACCAGAGCCCGGCGATGGACGCGCCCTCCGGGCCAACGCCACAGTCGACGGACAGGGACGCGCGAGGGTGATGCTCGCCGATGAAGCGGGCCGGCAGCACCCCGCAATACGAGGCGTTCACGACGACATCGCGCTCACGGTTGTCGGCACACACGTCGTATGCCGAGTCCATCGCGACGACCCGCCCGCGCTCGGACGAGACCAGCACGGTTTGGCGGTCAGACGTCATCAGGGGCCCCTCCTCGGCACCGTCTGGAACAGCACCTAGACTAGGAATATCCTTATCACAGTTATGTTAGGGCAATCACTCAGGGTCCACCGCACCCACGACGTCTCTTCCGGGAGCCTTGCATGAGCTCACTGACCATGTTGGATCCGGCGTACGACGAGCTGTTCGCCCAAGCCCGCGCAGTAGCGGAAAGGCTGCGGCCGATCGCTGTCGCCGCCGACGCATCGAGCGACCTGCACCCCGAGGTGCTGTCGATCTTGCGCGAGAGCGGCCTCATGCGTCTGACGGTGCCTGCGGCGCACGGCGGAGCAAGTGACACCGTCGACCCGGTCGCTATCTGCATCGTGCGTGAGGCGCTGATGGGCGTCTGCTCGGCGGCCGATTCCCTCTTCGCGCTGCAGGGAATCGGCAGCTACGCGATCACCGTTGCCGGCACACCCGATCAGCGCGCCGCCTGGCTACCACGAGTCGCAAGCGGCGAGGTACTCGCCGGGCTGGCACTGACCGAGCCGAACGCCGGTTCGGATCTGAAAGCCATCACGACGACCGCGCGCCCTGCCCCGGACGGATCGGGAGACCTGGTGCTGGACGGGCACAAGTCGTTCATCTCCAACGCCGGGGTGGCCGGCTACTACATCGTCCTGGCCCGCGAGGAGTCCGCGCTGTCCGCCTTCCTCGTGCCCGCGGACGCGCTCGGGCTCTCCACCGAGCCATGCCCCGAGCTCGGTGCGCCGCACCTGCTGGGAGACGTGATCTTGAAGGCGGTCCGGGTACCGGCCACCGCGCGCCTCGGCGAGCCCGGCCGCGGACTCGAGCCCGTGCTGTCCACCCTGGCGGTCTTCCGGATCTCCGTGGCGGCCGCCGCGGTGGGGCTCGCCCAAGTAGCCCTGGAGGAGGCCACGCGCCACGCACGGACGCGTGAGCAGTTCGGGCGTCCGCTGCTGAAACTCGGGCCGGTTGCGGGCCTGCTCGCCGACGCGTGGGCGGAGGTGGAGTCGACTCGACTCCTGACCTACCGCGTCGCCGAGCTCGCCCGCGAGGACCCCCGCGCACACCTCGAACACTCGTCTTTGGCCAAGCTCGCGGCCACCGAAGCGTGCAGCCGAGTTGTCGACCGCTGGTGCAGGTCAGCAGCGATGGGGGTTCGTCGAACTCCCGAATGGGACGACGCCACGGCCGCCCGACCCATGCGCATCTACGAAGGCGCCAGCGAGGTCCTGCGGCTCGGGATCACCCGCCAGCTCGCGGCCGAGGTGAGCTGACATGGACTTGCAGCTGAACGATTCGGTGGCCATCGTCACAGGCGCCAGCCGCGGACTGGGCCGCGCGATCGTCGAAGGGTTCCTCGACGAGGGGATGCGCGTGGTGGTCGCCGCCCGATCGGCGCAGGAGCTGGAGAAGATCACTACA
>CAVXYJ010000021.1:0-6734 GCA_963765845.1 uncultured Actinomycetota bacterium | reverse complement strand
CCGTGTGATGGCACGGTAGCGCGGAAAAGAGCTGTGAATCAACGCTCTTTGGGGATATCGTGCGCCCGCCGAGGATTGCCGATCGGGTCGGGTGCGGCCCCATTTCAGCGGCCGCACCCGTGCTCCTTGCCGGCAACGCAGAATCAGGGCGGGTGTTGATTGAGGCAGTATGCAGTGATGGATGACGATCGTCTGTTTCGGGATATCCGATGCTCTGATGGCTTTGCCGGCATCGAAGACTACGGCGTGCTGGGTGACGGGCGGAGTGCCGCGATGGTCGCGGCCGACGGGTCGATCGATTGGTGGGCCGTACCGCAGCTGGATTCGCCACCGCCATTGCTGGACCCGGAGGGGCAACGGGCGAATCGAATTGTGTCCGACCGACACCGATACCACCACGGTTGTGCAGAGGAGGAGACCTTCACCGCCTGTGGTTTCTGGCGGGTGCACGCCCTGGTTTGCGTCGGCAGGCACGCCGAAGCCGCCGACCTGCAAAGACAACTGCACCCGCTGGTCGCCAGTCCGCTGGGACTGATGTCGGAGATGAAGGTTGCGGGTACCGGTGAATCGATGGGCAACGTCCCCCAGGCCCTGAGCCACCTCGCGTTCATCCGGCGTCCAGCGCGCTGCGCAACGCTGCAGCCCGCCCCGGCGGCGACACCCACGACCCGCACGCGTCGGAATCGGACAGCTGAAACCTCGCTGAGAGTTTCCCGCGGCGCGTTGCGTTCAGTCCACAACGGGTATCCACACCTACCGGAGGGCCTAACCCCGGGCCATGTAATCGCACGAGGGAAAACGCACCGTGTCCGACACTGTCGCTGACGTTTTACTGGCCCGGCTGCGCGAGTGGGGCATCGACACGTCTTCGGGTACGCCGGGGACGGCATCAACGGCCTGCTCGCCGCCTGGGAGCGGGCCGACAACGAGCCGCAGTTCATCCAGGCCCGGCATGAGGAGATGGCGGCATTCGAGGCCTTCGGGTACGCCAAGTTCACCGGCGAGGTCGGCGTCTGCGTCGCGACCTCCGGGCCCGGTGCCATCCACCTGCTGAACGGTCTCTACGACGCCAAGCTCGATCACGTGCCGGTCGTCGCGATCGTCGGCCAGACCAGCCGCAGCGCCATGGGCGGCTCCTATCAGCAGGAAGTCGACCTGCATCACCCTGTTCAAGGACGTGGCGGCGACTACGTGCCAGATGGTCACGGTGCCCGAGCAGCTGCCGAACGTGCCTGGACCGGGCCATCCGCATCGCCGATGTCCGGCACGCACGGCGACTGCGCTGATCGTCCCCTCCGACGTACAGGAGATGGAGTACGCGCCGCCCGGGCACGAGTTCAAGCAGGTGCCGTCCAGCCTGGGATGTCACTGGCCGACGCCGGTCCCGCGACGAGGACCTTGCGCGGGCGGCCGAGGTGCTCAACGCGGGTGACAAGGTCGCCATCCTGGCGGGCCAGGGTGCCCGCGGAGCCCGACGAGGAGCTCGACCGACGTCGCCGAGCTGCTCGGCGCCGGTGTTGCCAAGGCACTGCTCGGCAAGGACGTGCTCCCCGACGACCTGCCGTTCGTCACCGGCTCGATCGGGCTGCTGGGCACCCGGCCGAGCTACGAGCTGATGATGGACTGCGACACCCTGCTCATCGTCGGCTCGAGCTTCCCGTACACCCAGTTCCTGCCCGAGTTCGACCAGGCCCGAGCCGTGCAGATCGACGTCGACGGCACATGATCGGGATGCGCTATCCCTTCGAGGTCAACCTCGTCGGAGACGCGCGAGCGACCCTGGAGCGCTGCTGCCGCTGCTGCGAGCGCAAGAATGACCGCTCCTGGCGAGAGAGGTCGAGGGCAACGTCGCCCGGTGGTGGGACGACCTGGCAGCCGCAGGCGAGGGTCAAGGCCGACCCGATCAACCCGATGCAGATGTTCCACGATCTGTCGCCAGCTGCTGCCCGACGACCGCATCCTCGCGGCCGACTCGGGATCCGTCGGCCAACTGGTATGCCCGCCATCTGAAGTTCCGCGGTGACATGCGTGGCTCGCTGTCGGGCAACCTGGCCACCATGGGCCCGGGCGTGCCCTATGTCATCGGCGCGAAGTTCGCCCACCCGGACCGGCCCGCGATCGGCTTCGTCGGCGACGGCGCGATGCAGATGAACGGGCATGGCCGAGCTGATCACCATCGCCAAGTACTGGAGAGAGTGGGCCGACCCACGGCTTGATCGTCGCGGTCCTGCACAACAACGACCTCAACCAGGTGACGTGGGAGCTGCGGGCGATGGGGGATCCCCCCAGTTCCTGCGTCCCAGGAGCTGCCCGACTTCGCCTACGCCGACTTCGCCGAAGCCTGGGCCTGCAGGGCATCAAGGTCGACGACCCCGAGGACGTCTGGCGCGCGCATGGCAGCGCGCGCTGGCCGCTGACCGGCCCGACCTGCTGGACGTCCATGCGACCCCGACGTGCCGCCGATCCCGCCGCACGCGACATTGGAGCAGATCAAGAACGCGGCCGAGGCGATCCTCAAGGCGACCCGGACCGCTGGAACGTCGTCAAGGAGGGCCTCAAGAGCAAGTTGGCCGAAGTAGTGCCAGGCAGCGGTGAAACGGCCGAGGGCAAGGGATCGGGCCCGTCCACCGGGGACGCCGAGGGGGAGACACCGTGAGGCTGCGCAGCCGCCGCGGACCGGTGCGCTTCGAGCGAGCACCTTCTCGATCGCATGGCCCGCAACGTGCGCACCGGCCACTTCGAGCGGTCACCCTCGGCCTTGACCGCCCTCAGCTCACTGGCCGTCGCCGGCGAGGTGTGGCTCGAGCACGACCGAGCCTCGTTCGGCAACCGGCTCATGTGGGTTCCGGTCGCGCTCGGACCGATCGGCGCGGCCGCCGGCCTCGCCGGGGTGCTCAGTCGTCGCGCTGCCAAGACCGCGCTGCCGTTGGCGTCAGCGACAATCGTCGCGAACGGCGTGCAGGGAACCTACCTGCACGCCCGCGGGATCGCGCAGCGGCCAGGCGGTTGGTCGATGCCGCGATACAACGCGGAGATGGGGCCGCCGCCCATCGCTCCCATGCTCGTGACGATGGTCGGCGGGATGGGCCTGCTCGCGGCGGTGCTTCGTCGTGAGCGGTGAGGGTCCGCTGCCTCAGCGGTTCGGTGAGGGCCGTCCGGGCCGTCACACCGGTCGACACCCAACGGGCGACCAAGCCGCTTTCCAGGCTACGACGTGCTCGGGGAGGTCAAGCACTGGGACGAAGCCACCCGTCGCGTCGTGTTGTCGCGGCTGCAGCTGCGCGAGTCGCTGCGCTTCTTCACCCCGTCGGAGGCAGCGATCCTCTCAGTGCTTGCCGACCTTGTGTTGGACCAGGACTCTGAGCCAAAGGTGCCGGTCGTCCCGGTGGTCGACCAGCGGATGGCAGACCGCGAGACCGACGGCTACCGCTACGACGACATGCCCGAGGACTGGGTGGCCTGGCGCAGATCGCTGGCAGCCCTCGACGAGCTGGCCCACCGGCACCATGGGCAGGGGTTCGTCGAGATCGACGACATCGCGCGCACCCGGCTGATGGTGGACGTTGCCGAGGGGCGCGGAGACGGCACGGGCCTGCTGGCAGACCTGCCCGCCGCGCGGGTGTGGAACCTGTGGACGCGCTACCTGGTCGATGCCTTCTACCGGCACCCGTGGGCGTGGAACGAGATCGGTTTCGGCGGGCCGGCGTACCCACGCGGCTACCGGCTCTCCGGCACGGACCGCCGGGAGCCGTGGGAGTCGCCCGACCAGAGTCCTGACTGGCCGGCTCCGTTGTCCTCCGTGCGCGCCGGGACAGCCGAGGCGCCACACGCGACCGAACCCCAAGGTGACTGACGTGTCTCAACTGGTTAGGCGGCGCAACGAGTCCGCGTGGCTGCTGCCGCTGGACGGCAGCAGGACCAACAAGGACCTGCGCGCAAGCATGAGGCGCTACAGCGACGATGACGAGGTCGACCTCGTCATCGTCGGTGCTGGCGCCGGTGGGAGCACGCTGGCGCAACGGCTGTCCCGCGCCGGCTGGCGCGTGGTGGTCCTCGAGGCCGGGCCGTTCTGGGACCCGGACAGCGACTGGGTGAGCGACGAGGCAGGCTCCCAGGAGCTCTACTGGACCGAGACGCGAGTCATTGGCGGCGACGAACCCTGTGGAGATGGGGTCGAACAACTCCGGCCGCGGGGTCGGTGGCTCCATGGTTCACTACGCCGGCTACACGCCGCGGTTCCATCCCTCCGACTTCCGCACCGAGTCACTCGACGGAGTCGGCGTCGACTGGCCCATCTCGTACCAGGACCTCAAGCCCTACTACGAGCAGATCGAGCAGGAGCTGCCTGTCGCTGGCCAGCACTGGCCCTGGGGCGACCCGCACGGCTACCCGCACCGCCCGCACCCGGTCGGCGGAAACGGCGACGTGCTCCTGCGCGGTTCCTCGCGGCTGGGCATCGACGTTCGAGGTCGGCCCGGTGGCGATCACCAACGGCCGGTTCGGCAACCGCCCACACTGCATCTACCGCGGTTTCTGCCTGCAGGGATGCAAGGTCAACGCGAAGGCGTCGCCCGCTGATCACCCATATCCCCGACGCGCTGGCGCACGGCGCGGAGATCCGCCGACGCGCATGTGTCGCCGGGCATCGGATCGACGAGCGGACCGGGCGGGCGACCGGCGTCTATGTACGCGACCGGGACGGCGTCGACGCACCTCCAGCGCGCCGCCGCGGTCGGCGTCGCCGGATACTCGATCGAGACACCGCGCCTGCTGCTCAACTCGACGTCCGCGCGCTTCCCGCGCGGCCTGGGCAACGACCACGACCATGCTCGGCCGCTACCTCATGGTGCAGGGCGCGCCACAGATCGCAGGCCGGTTCGCCCGACGAGGTCCGGATGTACAAGGCGCCGCCGCCCGAGGTCAGCTCCGAGGCGTTCTACGAGACCGACCCCGGCCAAGCCGTACAAGCGCGGCTTCGCCATCCAGACCGTCTCGCCGCTGCCGATCAAGTGGGCCGAGCACTGTGCCGCGCGAGGGCCACTGGGGCCGGGCGCTGCGCGAGTACATGCGCGACTACGTGCACTGGGCCACCCTGGGTGCGCTGTGCGAGTTCCTGCCGTACCCGACAATCGCGTGACCCTCGCCGAGGAGAAGGACCGGCACGGGCTCCCGGTGGCGCACTTCAGCCTACAGTCGCAGTGCGACAACGACGCCGCGCTGATGCGCGCTGCCGCGATCGGTGATGCAGGACATCCTGCACGCCGCCGGAGCCGAGGATGTCGTCATGACCGAGCGCGTACGCGCACCTGGTCGGTGGCGCCCGGATGGCCGAGCGTCCCGAGGACGGCGTCGTGGAGCCCGATCACCGGGTCTTCGGGGTCCCAACTCTGGTCGACCGACGGCAGCGTGCTGCCGACCCAAGGCAGCGCCAACCCCGCGCTGACAATCATGGCGCTGGCCGCCCGGCGCGCGGACCTGCTGGCCGAGCCAGCGCTCCGGTGCGCGTGCACTCGAGCAGACGTGCGGCCCGGATGACCGCCGCGACCGTGAGCTCGGTCAGGCCCGCGGCTACACCGTGCCCACTGACTTCCCCGAGGCCGACGGCACCCTGACCTGGGACGCCACGACTCTCGTGCTCGTGCAGGTGAGCGCCGCCGGACACACCGGGATCGGCTGGACCTACGCCGACGCGGCCATCGTGGCGCTGGTCCAGACTGCTCGGCCGGCGTCGTGGAGGGCCGCGATGCCATGGACGTGCCGGTGCATGGGACGGCGATGCGGCGTGCCTGCCGCAACCATCGGCTCGACCGGGACTGGTCATGCGGCCCTGTCGGCTGTCGAGATCGCGATGTAGGACCTGAAGGCACGCCTCCTCGGGCGTCTCCCGTTCGACTGCTCGGCCGGGCCCATGACGAGGTGCCGGTCTACGGCAGCGGGGGCTTCACCACCTAGACGACGGGCGCACTCGGCGACAGGTCAGCAGGTGGCGTCGACGGCCGGGATGCACCGCGAGTGAAGATCAAGATCGGGGAGTACTGGGGTCCGGACACCGCCGCGACCTCGCAGCGGGTGCAGCCGGTTCGCGAGACCGGCCGGCGAAGGCGTCGAGCTGATGGTCGACGCCAACGGTGGCTACACCGTCGGCCAGGCCCGCCGGGTCGGCGCCGCACTGGACGACCTCGGCGTGCGTCTGGTTCGAGGAGCCGGTCAGCAGCGACGACCTCGACGGCCTGCGGCGGGTCCGCGGCGCTCTGCGCTGCGACGTCGCCGCCGGCGAGTACGTCTCCGACCTCTACGACGCGCGCGGTGGCGCCCGCGGTCGACTGCCTGCAGCTCGACGTCACCCGCTGCGGCGGGTACACCGGGTGGCTGGCCGGCGCCGCGATCGCCGCGTCGCACAACCTCGAGGTCTCGGCGCACTGCGCCCCCGGCCTGCACGCCCCGGTCGCCGCGGCCATCGCCAACCTGCGCCACATCGAGTACTTCATCGACCACGCCCGTCTGGAGCCCGAACTGTTCGACGGCACACCACCGGCCGCCGACGGTGCCCTGACCCCGAACACCACCCGTCCCGGCCACGGAATGTCGATTGCCGCCACCGCCGAGCAGTACCGAAAGTGAGAACTGCACAGGCCCATCCAGATGTCAGCGACAGGAGATGTCATGACCCCAACGCGTTTGACTCGAGTCCACGGGCAACTGAGCCAGACATGTCCACAGAGTCAATCCCGACC
>CAVXYJ010000020.1:0-30172 GCA_963765845.1 uncultured Actinomycetota bacterium | reverse complement strand
GCACCAGGGTCGCCAGCTTCACCGTGGCGGACGCCCACACGCTCGAGGAACTCGGGCAGGAGCTGAGCCTGCTGGCTCTCGGTGACGCCGTGGGGGCGATGTTCACGCGCCGCGTGGTCGACGCCGCCGCGGCCACCGACATCCGCTACGGACGCCCGCTGCCGCCCACCGGGGTGCCCGGGCCGGTCGGGGTCTTCGATGGCGACGGGCAGGTGCTGGCGCTGGTACAGGACGCTGACGGGCTGGCCAAGCCGCTGGTCGTGCTGCATCCGGCCTCCTGACCCGAGCCGTCTGGCAGGCTGAACCACGTGCAGCGCTGGCGCGGACTGTCCGCCACTCCGACCGGGTGGGGCCGCTGCGTCGTGACCATCGGGGTCTACGACGGAGTCCACCTCGGCCATCGACAGATCATCGGCCGGGCTGTCGAGCGGGCGCGCGAGGCCGGGCAGCCTTCGGTGGTCGTGACGTTCGACCCGCATCCGAGTGAAGTGCTGCGTCCCGGCTCGCATCCGGCCGTGCTCTCGCCGCCCGGATTCAAGGCCGACCTGCTCGAAGGCCTCGGGGTCGATGTGTTCTGCGTGCTGCCGTTCACGCTCGATTTCAGCCGGCTGCTGCCCGACGAGTTCGTCCACGAGGTCCTGGTCGACGCGCTGCACGCCAGCGCGGTCGTGGTCGGCGAGAACTTCACCTATGGCCGCAAGGCCGCCGGCAACGTCGAGAGCCTGGCGCGCAGCGGCCGCACGTTCGGCTTCTCCGTCGAGGGGGTGCCGCTGCTGGGCGATCACGACGGAGCCGAGACGGCGATCAGTTCCACCTACATCCGGTCCTGCGTCGCCGGGGGTGATGTGGTCGCCGCTGCCCGGGCCCTGGGCCGCCCTCATCGGGTCGAGGGGATCGTCGTACGGGGCGATCGCCGCGGCCGGGAGATGGGCTTTCCCACCGCGAACCTCGCGACGACCCCGTACGCCGCCGTGCCCGCAGACGGCATCTACGCCGGCCACTTCCGTGAGGAGCCCGGCGGGCCGCCCATGGCAGCGGCGATCTCGATCGGCACCAACCCGACATTCTCCGGCCGGGAGCGGCGCGTCGAGGCGTTCGTGCTGGATTTCGGCGGCGATCTCTACGGCGAGCACGTCTCGCTGGACTTCGTCGAACGCCTTCGGGCAACCGAGCGCTACACCACGCCGGAAGCGCTCGCCGAGCAGATCGAGCGCGATGTCGTACGCACTCGCGAACTGCTCAGCAACGACGGGGGCCCGGGTTCGGTCGAGTTACCGGCCGATTAGGCCAGCTGCCGCAACGTCGATCACCCGTCCGGGTGGCCAGCCCCACCTGTGCGTGAGCCGATCTGTCAGGTGTCGGGCAAGTCGGCACGTGGAGCGGAAGGCAATCCAGTGGCGATCAGCAAGGTCCTCGTCGTAGACGACGACACCGCGGTGCGGCGCCTGGTCTGCGACGTTCTTCAGGCGTACGGCTATTCCACGGTCGCCGCGAACGACGGGTTCTCCGCGCTGCGCATGATGCAGACCGAGCATCCCGACTGCGTGATCCTGGACGTGATGATGCCCGGCCTCGACGGGCACGCGGTGCTCAACCGGATCCGCGAGAGTGAGGGCGGCAGCGATCTGCCGGTCGTCATGCTGACGGCCGCCGCGGACGACGCCCAGGCGTGGAAGGCGTGGACCGAGGGGGTCGACTACTTCCTGGCCAAGCCGTTCAACCCGGACGAGCTGCTGAACTTCCTCGCCTACCTCGGTGCCGACTGAGCGAGCCCGTGTTCACCGGCTGGTGGTAGCCTCGTTGCTGCCGGACGTCCGTTCGGTCCCGTCGCTTGCCGTTGGCGTGCATCGAGCGCACTCAGCACGTCAGGGCGCGACCCAGACATTCAAGCTTTGAGGAGATCACGGCGTGCCGCTCGCCACCGACGTCAAGCAGCGGATCATGACCGACTACGCGACGGTCGAGCGCGACACCGGCTCACCTGAGGTCCAGGTGGCCATGCTGTCGCAGCGGATCAAGGATCTCACTGAGCACCTGAAGCTGCACAAGCACGACCACCACAGCCGGCGAGGGCTGCTGCTGCTCGTCGGCCGGCGTCGTCGGCTGCTCGACTACCTGCGCAGGACCGATATTGCTCGCTATCGCTCGCTGATCGAGCGTCTCGGCCTGCGTCGCTAGTCACCCGCGGGGTGATGGGCGACCGACTCCGGTCGTCAGCCCCGCTGCCTAGGCAAACCCGCCGGGCCGCGCATTGGCGTCGGTCCTCGGTGGTGGCCTCCGGGTCCGCCCTTCCGGCGTTCCCCGGAGACTTCGACTGAGCACCGACCACCTCCCCGCTGGCCCGGCCAACGAGGAGGGAGACCCGTGGACGGGTCCAACGAAGAAGCCAGCACCACCCACGAATCCGTGGCGACCATCACCAACCCTGGCGGCACCCGCACCATCCGCTTCGAGACCGGCCGGCTGGCCCGCCAGGCCGCCGGCTCCGCCGTGGCCTACCTCGACGACGAGACCATGCTGCTGTCGGCGACCACGCCAGCAAGCACCCCAAGGACCAGCTCGACTTCTTCCCGCTGACGGTCGACGTCGAGGAGCGGATGTACGCCGTCGGGCAGATCCCCGGCTCGTTCTTCCGCCGCGAGGGCCGGCCGAGCGAGGACGCGATCCTCACCTGCCGGCTGATCGACCGGCCGCTGCGCCCGTCGTTCGTCAAGGGCCTGCGCAACGAGATCCAGGTCGTCGTGCACGGTCATGGCGCTCAACCCCGACGACCTGTACGACGTCGTCGCGATCAACGCCGCGTCCGCGTCCACCCAGCTCGCCGGCCTGCCGTTCTCCGGCCCGATCGGCGGCGTCCGCGTCGCGCTGATCGACGGCCAGTGGGTCGCGTTCCCGACGCACGAGCGAGCTCGAGCGGGCCGTCTTCGACATGGTCGTCGCGGGCCGCGTGCTGCCCGAGGTACGGCGCGACGTCGCGATCATGATGGTCGAGGCCGAGGCCACCACCGAGACGCATCGAGCTGGTCGCGGGCGGCGGCGACGGCGCCGACCGAGGAGTCGTCGCCGCCGGCCTCGAGGCCGCCAAGCCGTTCATCAAGGTGCTGTGCGAGGCGCAGCGCGAGCTCGCCGCCAAGGCCGCCAAGCCGACCGGCGAGTTCCCGCTCTTCCTGGACTACCAGGACGACTGCTCGAGGCCCTCGACCGCCGCCGTGCGCGACCGAGCTCGCGGCCAGGCGCTGCACCATCGCCGGCAAGCAGGAGCGCGAGGCCGAGCTCGACCGCGTCAAGGCGCTCGCCGCCGAGAAGCGCCTCGCCGGCAGTTCGAGGGCCGCGAGAAGGAGATCGGCGCCGCCTACCGCGTCGCTGACCAAGACGCTGGTCCGCGAGCGCGTCATCACGCGACAAGGTCCGCATCGACGGCCGCGGCCTGACCGACATCCGGCCGCTGTCCGCCGAGGTCGACGTGCTCCCGCGGGTGCACGGCTCGGCGCTGTTCGAGCGCGGCGAGACCCAGATCCTGGGCGTCACCACGCTCGAACATGCTGCGCATGGAGCAGATGCTCGACACGCTCACCCCGGAGACACCGCAAGCGCTACATGCACAACTACAACTTCCCGCCGTACTCGACCGGTGAGACCGGCCGGGTCGGCTCGCCGAAGCGCCGCGAGATCGGCCACGGCGCGCTGGCCGAGCGGGCGCTGCTGCCGGTGCTGCCGACCCGCGAGGAGTTCCCCTACGCGATCCGCCAGGTGTCCGAGGCGCTCGGCTCCAACGGCTCGACGTCGCATGGGCTCGGTCTGCGCGTCCACCATGTCGCTGCTCAACGCCGGTGTGCCGCTGAAGGCCCCGGTCGCCGGCATCGCGATGGGCCTGATCTCCGAGAGATCGACGGCGAGACCACTACGTCACCCTCACCGACATCCTCGGTGCCGAGGACGCCTTCGGCGACATGGACTTCAAGGTCGCCGGCACCAAGGACTTCGTCACCGCGCTGCAGCTCGACACCAAGCTCGACGGCATCCCCGCCTCCGTGCTGGCCGCCGCGCTCACAGCAGGCCCGCGAGGCCCGGCTGCACGATCCTCGACGTCATGACTCGAGGCGATCGACGCCCCGGACGAGATGGCGCCGCACGCCCCGCGGATCATCACCATCAAGATCCCGGTCGACAAGATCGGCGAGGTCATCGGCCCCAAGGGCAAGATGATCAACCAGATCCAGGACGACACCGGCGCCGAGATCACCATCGAGGACGACGGCACGATCTACATCGGTGCCACCGACGGTCCCACGGCCGAGGCGGCGCGCGCGACGATCAACGCGATCGCCAACCCGACGATGCCGGAGGTCGGCGAGCGCTACCTGGGCACGGTGGTGAAGACGACCACCTTCGGTGCGTTCGTCTCGCTGCATGCCCGGCTCGGACGGCCTGCTGCACATCTGCAGATCGCAAGCGCTGGCCGGCGGCAAGCGGGTCGAGAACGTCGAGGACGTTGTCAGCGTCGGCCAGAAGGTTCAGGTCGAGATCGCCGAGATCGACCAGCGCGGCAAGCTCACCCTGGTCCCGGTCGTTGCCGACGGCGCCGCGGGTGACGGTGACCCGGCGGCGCCGGAGGCCGCTTCCGCGGGTGCCGCCGCAGAATGACCAGGATGGCTGCGGCTGGATTGATCAGAATGATCGTGTGACCGTCGCGACGTCGTCGCAGTCGCTGCTCGGTGGCACCGTGCAACGCACGGTGCTGCCGGGCGGCCTGCGGGTCGTCACCGAGCAGATTCCGGGGGTCCGTTCGGCGGCCTTCGGGATCTGGGTGGGTGTCGGTTCGCGTGACGAGGCGCCCGGCGCAGGCGGGCGCCTCGCACTACCTCGAGCACCTGCTCTTCAAGGGCACCCCGGGGCGCAGCGCACTGGATATCTCCGCGGCGCTCGACGCCGTCGGCGGCGAGCTGAACGCCTTCACCTCCAAGGAGTACACGTGCTACTACGCGCGGGTGCTCGACCGTGACCTGCCGCTCGCGGTCGACGTCGTCTCCGACATGGTGACGGCCTCGCTGCTGCGGGAGGACGACGTCGAGGCCGAGCGTGGCGTGATCCTCGAAGAGATCGCGATGCACGAGGACGATCCCGCTGACCTCGTGCATGACGTGTTCTCCAGCGCCGCCCTGGGCGACGGGCCGCTCGGACGTCCGGTGCTCGGTAGCGCGGCGAGCATCGCCACGCTGCAGCGCGCCGACATCGCCGAGTACTACCGGGCCCGTTACGTCCCTTCGGCGACCGTCATCGCGGTGAGCGGTGCGCTCGAGCACGACGAGGCGCTGGCCGCCGTCGTGCGGGCCTGGGACGCTGCCTCGCAGCTGCCGCGCGAGCCGTTGCCGACCCGGCGGGGTGCCCGGCGTCCGTATCCGGGTCACGGGGTGCGGGTGTCGCGCCGTAGCAGCGAGCAGGCTCATCTGATCCTCGGCACCGCCGGGGTCTCGCGTCACGACGAGCGGCGCTACGCGCTCGGGCTCCTGTCGAGCACCCTCGGCGAGGGCATGAGCAGCCGGCTCTTCCAGGAGATCCGTGAGAAGCGCGGGCTCGCGTACTCCGTCTACTCGTTCGCCTCGCATTACGCCGACACCGGCCTGTTCGGCGTCTACGCCGGGGTTGCCCCCAAGCGCGCCGCCCAGGTGCTCACGCTGTGCCGCGAGCAGTTGGAGATCGTGGCGACCGGGGGCATCACGGTCGAGGAGCTCGAGCGCGCCAAGGGACAAGCTCGCGGCGCGCTGGCGCTCGGCCTGGAGGACACCGGCGCGCGGATGAGCCGGCTCGGCAAGAGTGAGCTCGCCCAAGGTGAGCTGCTCTCGGTGGATGAGACGCTCGCGCGCATCGACGCGGTGAGCCTGGCCGACATCAGCCGGATCGCGTCGGACGTGCTGGGGCAGCCGCTCTCGCTGGGAGCGGTGGGGCCGTTCGACGTCGGCGAGCTCGCCGACGCTGTCGCCTAGCGAGGGAGCTCACGTGACGTTGCAGGTCGGGGTGCTGGGAGCGCGCGGTCGGATGGGCGCCGAGGTGTGCGCGGCCGTCGACGGCGCGGCTGATCTCGAGCTCGTTGCCCGCGTCGACGAAGGGGATGACCGCGAGTCCTTGCGCGCGGCTGAGGTCGTCGTCGACTTCACAGCCCCTGCCGTCGTCATGGACAACCTCCAGTGGTGCCTGCAGGCGGGGCTGTCGGTCGTCGTCGGCACCACCGGCTTCGACGAGCAGCGCCTTGCGCAGGTACGTGAGTGGCTGAGCCAGGCCCCGTCGTCCAGCGTGCTGATCGCGCCGAACTTCGGGATCGGAGCCGTGCTGATGATGCGGTTCGCCGAGCTGGCCGCCCGCTGGTTCGAATCAGTCGAGATCATCGAGCTGCACCACCCGGGCAAGGTGGATGCCCCGAGCGGCACGGCCCGGCGAACGGCGGAGCTCGTCGCCAAGGCTCGGCTCGAGGCCGGGCTTGACGCGTCCGGCCCCGACGCCACCTCGACCTCGCTGGAAGGCGCCCGCGGCGCGCGCCACGCCGGCATTCCGGTGCACGCCATCCGGCTGGCGGGCCTCGTCGCTCACCAAGAGGTGCTGTTCGGCACCGCCGGCGAGACGCTGACCATCCGCCACGACTCGCTCGATCGCCGCTCGTTCATGCCGGGTGTGCTGATGGCGGTGCGCGCGGTACGCGATCGGCCCGGGCTGACGGTCGGCATCGAGGACCTGCTCGGGATATGAGCCCGCGCCGGGGGCGGCGCTCCCGCGACCTCGTCGTACTGCTGGTCGTGGTGCTCGCGTTCTACTTCGTCCTGATCGGGGCCGGGGGGATCGGCCTGCTCGGCGACCCGCGCTGGGCCGTGAAGGGGCTGGGCGCCGGCGTCGTGTTGCTGCCCCTGGTCGGGGTGGTGATCGTCGTGCATGAGCTGCGCTTCGGTCGCGACACCGAGCGGCTGGCGCGGTTGCTCGACGAGCCCGCGCCGGACGGCGGGCCGTTCGACCCGGACGTCGCGTTCGACCTGCGCAAGGCCGAGGTGCAAGCCGCCCCCGAGGACTGGCGCGCCTGGTATCGCCTCGCCGTCGCCTACGGTGAGGCGCGCGACACCTCCCGCGGCCGCCGCGCCATGCGCAAGGCGATTGCCCTGCAGCGCGCCGGCGTTCCCACCCCCGGCGCCAGCGCGTAAGCCTCTGGGAACGCTCTAGCGTGCGCTCAGGCTTACGCGGCGGCCGCGAAGGGGGCTACGCGAGCTCGGCGACGAAGATGGCGGTGCCCGGGAAGAGCCGCCCGCGCAGGGGGCTCCACTGGCCCCAGGGTCGCGTGTGGCCGGCGGGCCACTCGGGTTCCACCACATCGAGAACCCGGAAACCGGCGGCGACCAGCTCGCGCAGGCGATCGCCCATCGTGCGGTGCGCCTCGACGTACACCGGCTGTCCCTCCGCCGTGACCTCGACGTAAGGCCGGCGATCGAAGTAGGAACGCTCGACCACGAGCCCCGACGGGCCGGGATCGTCGGGCATGCACCAGCGCATGGGGTGGTTCGTGCTGAAGACCCAGCGTCCCCCGGGCCGCAGCACCCGCGCGACCTCAGCCATCACCGCGGCGCTGTCGGTCACGAACGGGATCGCCCCGAACGCCGAGCAGGCGATGTCGACGCTGGCGTCGGCCAGCGGCAGGGCCGACGCGTCCGCCTGCAGCAGCAGTGGCGCCGGCCCAGGGTCCTGCTGCACGGCGTGCACTGCATGCCGCAGCTGGCCGGCTGACAGGTCCACCGCGACCACGTCGGCGCCCTGGGTGACCAGCCAGCGGGCGCACTGCGCCGCGCCGCAGCCGACCTCCAGGATTCGCCGGCCGCGTAACGCCTGTGCGGGTCCGAGCAGCTGGGCCGTCGCTTCGCGCAGGCCCTCGGGACACCAGACGAAGTCGGCGGCGGCCGGATCGCCGGACGGCCCGGCCAGGAAGGCGCCGTGCTCGGCCTGGTAGGAGTCGGCCTCGTCGTCCCACCATGCCCGGTTGGCGGCTACGGCGGCCGGCGCGGTCACCTCGGCGTATCCGGCGATCACGCTGTCGGCTGTGTCGGAACCGGGCACGTGCGCCGGTTCTGCGCCGCCGTCGTCCACAGCGTTATCCTGCCGTATTGGACGCGTTGAGTCGGCGTCGAGCTGCCGCGCATTGACCGGGCCACCAGGTGGCATACACTGGCTGGACACAGGGGTCTGCGCGGTCTCAGACGTAGCGGATCCGCTCGATTCGTCTCACGGTCTCACAGCAGTTACGGCCCGGCGGTTCGACCCGGCCCTTGTGAACCCGTTTCGATCCCTGTCCGGAGACCAACCCCTTGACGATCAGCGCAGCCGACGCCCCCGCCACAGAAGCTACCGAGAGCCCTTCGGGCCTGGAGCACGTGGCAGTGAACGATTTCGGCTCTGAGGAAGAGTTCCTCGCCGCAATCGACTCGACGATCAAGTACTTCAACGATGGCGACATCGTCGACGGCATCATCGTCAAGGTCGACCGCGACGAAGTCCTGCTTGACATCGGCTACAAGACCGAGGGCGTCATTCCCTCGCGCGAGCTGTCGATCAAGCACGACGTCAACCCCAACGAGGTCGTCTCCCTGGGTGATCAGGTCGAGGCCCTTGTCCTGCAGAAAGAGGACAAGGAGGGGCGCCTGATCCTGTCCAAGAAGCGCGCGCAGTACGAGCGCGCCTGGGGCACGATCGAGCAGCTCAAGGAAGAAGACGGCGTCGTCACGGGCTCCGTCATCGAGGTCGTCAAGGGCGGCCTGATCCTCGACATCGGCCTGCGCGGCTTCCTGCCGGCGTCGCTGGTCGAGATGCGCCGCGTCCGTGACCTGCAGCCCTACGTCGGTCGCGAGCTCGAAGCCAAGATCATCGAGCTGGACAAGAACCGCAACAACGTCGTGCTGTCCCGCCGCGCCTGGCTCGAGCAGACCCAGAGCGAGGTGCGCAGCGAGTTCCTGGGCAAGCTGGCCAAGGGCCAGGTGCGCTCCGGTGTCGTCAGCTCGATCGTCAACTTCGGGGCATTCGTCGACCTCGGTGGGGTCGACGGTCTGGTTCATGTCAGCGAGCTGTCCTGGAAGCACATCGACCACCCGTCCGAGGTGGTCGAGGTGGGCCAGGAGGTCACCGTCGAGGTGCTCGACGTCGACATGGACCGCGAGCGCGTCTCGCTGTCGCTGAAGGCCACCCAGGAAGATCCGTGGCGCCAGTTCGCGCGTACCCACGCGATCGGCCAGGTCGTCCCCGGCCGCGCCACCAAGCTGGTGCCTTTCGGGGCGTTCGTGCGGGTCGACGAGGGCATCGAGGGCCTGGTCCACATCTCCGAGCTGGCCGAGCGTCACGTCGAGCTTCCGGAGCAGGTCGTTCAGGTCGGCGACGAGATCATGGTCAAGGTCATCGACATCGACCTCGAGCGTCGCCGCATCAGTCTGTCGCTCAAGCAGGCCAACGAGTCGGCGCACGACGTCGAGGCCAGCGAGTTCGACCCGACCCAGTACGGGATGGAAGCCCACTACGACGACGCGGGCAATTACATCTATCCCGAGGGCTTCGACTCCGACACCGGCGAGTGGCTGCCGGGCTACGAGAGCCAGCAGCAGGCCTGGGAGCAGCAGTACGAGGCTGCTCGCCAGCGCTACGAGCAGCACATGAGCCAGCTGCGTGCCGCCCAGGTCGCGGAGGCCGAGGCCACCGGGCCGTCGACGTACTCCTCGGAGTCCGAGGCGGGCGCGTCAGCCCTCGACGAGGAGTCGCTGCGCAAGCTGCGCGAGCAGTTCGGCAACGACGCCTAGAAGCTCGTGACCGAAAGCCCCGCCGGTTCGCCCGACGGGGCTTTCGCATGTTCGCACTTGTGGTGCGGGTGCTCAGGGACCGGATGCTTTTCAGCTGCGGCCGGGGGCTGTTCTTACGCGCGTCTTACGCGCGCGATGGCGACCCGATCTGCTCGAGCCTGCGCGTGGTGGCGGGGCCGGCTCTGCTTGTACGCGACGATTCTGCGATGGTGAACGACCTGTCGCGCATTTGTCGAAAACCTGGACCCCGAGGTGGCCGCCCCCTAACGTGATCTCGCGGATCATCAACATCCGCACCCAATGGTCAGCCAGCCCCGTTCACCCGAGGAGCTCAGCGCAGTGATCCCCACGTTGATCGGCCGTATCGAGACCCGCATCTTCGCGCTCGCCCTGATCGGGTCGATCGTGCAGCTGATCTTCAGTCCCGTCCTGCCGGGCACCGCCGGAGCGCCGCTGGGGACGCTCTACAAGATCACCTTTGCCATCCTGATCGCGACAATCATCCTGGGCGTCATCTGGGAGTTCATTTACCACGCGCTGATGCAGTTCCGGTGGGAGAAGGACTGGCCGACGCTCTTCGGTTTCCTCACCGTGATCAACGAGGGTGCCGTGGTCTGGTTCGTCGTCAAGGCCAACCTGGTGCCGGGCGTTCCCAAGCAGCTGCCGTTCTCGACGTTCGTGGTGGACTTCCTGATCGTCTGGATGCTGACCTTCCTGTTCGTCAATGGCCCGATGCGGGTGCCGTTCGTGTTCTGGCGTCACCGCGGCGGGCGGCTGATCTGACCGCATGACTGCTCTGATGTGTCTGCCGCGTACAGCGAAAGGATCACAGTGACCGACTGGGACGGATTCCAGGCCAGGGTGCACCCCGGCGACGGGATCATTGCGCGCACCCCGGGTGCCGCGCTGGTGCTGCCCCATCCATCCGCCGATCAGCAGCAGTCGGTCGAGCAGTTGCTGGCGCTGGTCCGGGACGCGCACCCCGGGGGTGGCCGCGCGCTCGCCCGCAAGCTCGCCGGAATCCTGGCCTCGGCGGAAGGCGATGACGGCGTCGACCTGGCCTTGCTTGCCCCCCTGGGCGGCGGCGACGTTGCGGTGCTCGTTGTCGGAGACGTCGACGTCAGCGCTGACGGCGCCGAAGGCCCGATCCGGATCACCGGACGCGATTCGCTCACCTGGGTGGACCGGGTGCTTCGCGCGCCTACTCACGTGATGGTGACCGGCGGTTCCGGCAGCGGGGGTTCGCTTGCCGTGTCCGACCTGGTAGCGGGCATCGTGCCGGGCAGCGGGCTCAGCCTCTCGCCGCGCGGCGAGGGCCCGGCCATCGAGGCACCCGCCGCGCCGGTGGCGACGGGCACCACCGAGGCCAAGTCGCCGGCAAGCCCGGTCGAGTACGTCAAGCCCGAGCCCGAGCCCGAGCCCGAGCCCGCTGCTGCGCCGCCGCCTGCGCCGCCGGCCTCGGTTCCCGTTCCGGATTTCCAGGTCGAGTCGCTGAGCGACGCGAGCCCGCCGCGCGAGCCGCTGCCGGTGGCCGACGAGGAAGCCCCGCCACCCGCCGCGCCGGAGCAGTCCCAGGTCAAAGGCGTCTACTGCAAGCGGGGTCACTTCAACGACCCGATGGTCCAGTTCTGCACCGTCTGCGGAATCAACATGGTCCAGCAGACGCCGGCACTCGTCGACGGCCCTCGTCCGCCGCTGGGAGTGCTGGTCTTCGACGACGGGTCGGTCTACCAGCTGGAGCAGGACTACGTGCTCGGCCGCCAGCCCGAGGGCGCGCCTGAGGTCGTCTCCGGTTCGGCCCGGCCGCTGCGCCTGGAAGACACCGGCGGCACCGTCTCGCGGGCCCACGCGCTGATCGCGCTGGAGGACTGGACGGTCCGGCTTTCCGATCACGGGTCGGCGAACGGCACCTACATCGCCATGCCCAACAGCACGGAGTGGCAGCCGGTCCCGCCCAACGGCCGGATCGTGCTGACTCCGGGTACCACCATCAAGCTCGGCAACCGCACGCTGAAGTACGAATCCCACCGCGGGCAGCGCTAGCACCCGTCCGCACCCTTTCCGGTCGCCAGCGATCAGAGTGGAGAGATCCGTGAGCAACGAAACTGTTGTCGGAGGCGTCTATCCGGGGCCGCCGGCACAGGGTGGCCCCGCCGCAGCGCCGGCCGCGGCCCCTGTCGTTCCCCAGACCGGAACGCACCAGACCATCCAGACCCCCGGCACCGGGATCTTCGAGCGCGAGCAGCTCGCCGGGATGGGCGACCTCACGTCCGAACTGATCGATACCCCGGTCTGGACCGATGAGATGGTCGCCCGCGCCGGGATTCCCATCGTGGACGTCCCGTTCGTGACCGTCGGCGGCGGCATCGGCTCGTTCGTGATGGTCGACCACCTGCGCATCGCCGGCGTGCCGGCGCAGCAGATGGCCGTACTCGGTGTCAACGACCATCCCTGGGACACCTACGAGTACCTCACGCGCGTCTCGCAGGTGCCGCGCGGCGAGCGGCTGCGCTCGGACGCCGCCTCGACCCCGGACAACATCTGGGGCTTTCCGAGCTACGCGCTGCGCGAAGCGTGGGCGGCGAAGAAAGGCTTCGTCGCGACGGCATCCGGTGTGAAGAAGCAGTCGGCCCTCGGCGCGAAGATGGCCCCGCTGTACAACGTGCTGACCGAGCCCATCCTCACCGACTACTTCACCCCGCGTGCGGGCCAGGCATTCGAGACCATGGAGCGCGAGGCCTGGCGCATCGGCTATCCGTCGATGCTGCGCAAGGGCTTGGTGCGCATGGTGCGCCGGCGCGCCGGCGCCGGCTACTTCACGATCCTCACCCCGCCGCCGGGTGCCTCGGCGACCAAGCGAGTCGCGTTCCGAAGCCGTTTCGTGCACATCGCCGTCGGCTACCCGGGACTGCGCTTCCTGCCGGACCTGCAGGAGTACCGCACCCGTACCCAGGACTACGCGCGCGTGGTGAACGCGTACGAGCCCCACGAGCACGTCTACGACGAGCTGGTACGCCGGCCCTGCACGGTGTTGATCCGCGGCGGAGGGATCGTGGCCTCGCGCGTCCTGCAGCGCATCATCGACGACCGCAACCTCAAGGGTGCCCAGACCCAGATCATCCATCTGCTGCGCACCTACCAGGCATCCCGGCACGGGCCCAGCGTCTTCAAGCGCCGCAAGGGCCTGTACGGCATCGGTATCCAGGGCTTCAACTGGCCGAAGTCCAACTGGGGCGGCGAGTACAAGAGTCAGCTGGAGAAGGCGACCCCGCAGGAGCGGGCCGACATGCTGGGCTGGCAGGGCGGTACGACCACGCCGCACCGCAAGCTCTGGCTCCAGCAGCTCGCGGCCGGCCAGAGGGGCGGCTACTACCGCCAGCTCGTGGGGCAGGTCAAGGAGGTCAACCAGACGCCCGACGGGCACATCCTCACGGTGGTCAACACGCAGCAGGGCCTCGTCAACCTGCCGGCGGACTACATCATCGACGCCACCGGCCTCGAGGCGGACATCACCGAGCACCGCCTGCTCAAGGACCTGTTCGACATGACGGGGGCGCAGCGCAACCCCTACGGCAAGATGCAGGTCGAGCTCTCGTTCGAGGTCACCGGCACGCGTAACGGCGATGGGCTGATCTTCGCGTCCGGATCGGCCACGCTCGGCGGTCCTTACGCGACCGTCGACTCGTTCCTGGGGCTGCAGTACCAGGCGCTGCGCATCACCGATGAGCTGCACAAGTACGGCTTCGGCAAGAAGCTGGGCGTCGGCCGCTCGTTCTCGCAGTGGTGGAAGTGGGTACGGCACAAGCAGCTTCCGTAGGCACGCAGGTGCCGGCGCTGTCCGGTCAGAGCGTGGGAACGGACTGCGGGCCCGCGGTCTCCTCCCTCGGCGCGACCGGGCCGGTCGCGAGCAGGGCAGCGAGCTCGCTCTGGTCGGTGAGCTGGCTCGGACGCACGCGCAGGAGCCCGCCCGCCCACTGCGGGGCAGCTTCCCCGATCTCCAGCGCCACCAGCCCGCCGGGGGCAGCGTCGGCGTCGGCGACCTCGGCGCGCACGCCGAACCGCGCGAGCCGCTCGATCAGGCCGGAGATGCGGCGTCGGCTTCCGTCGTCGATCAGCGCGAGGGTTTGCCCGCGAACGGCCGCGATCCGGACCCCGAGCGCGATCGCGGCCTCGGCCGCGTCACCGCCGCGCGCGACGGCGGCGACCGGGCCGCGGGTGGCCGCCAGCGCCGACGCGCCGTCCCATACCGCGATGGTCACCTGGACGGCGGTCAGGAAGCGGTCACGGTCGATCGCGGCCGTCGGCGAGAGCAGGACGAGGTCGGCATTGCTGGACGTCACCTGCGAGACGGCGTCCGTCGTCAGGTCGGCGCTGAAGCGGGTCAGCACGACGCAGTCGATTCCCCGGCTGCGGATCTGCTCGGCCAGCACCTCGAGCTCGCCCATCACCCCGGCCATCTCGGCGAGCTCGCTCGAGAGCCCGCTGCCGACCTCGAGCGGCGCCGCGTTCTGCTGGCGCAGCAGGCTGAGCACGACCTGTGCCGGCTGCTCGGACGCGGCCAGATCGCCGGCCAGCGACACCAGCGGCGCGTCGGGCGAGACCTCGCCGAGCACAACGATGACGCGGTAAGCGCTGGGAATGCCGAGGGCTAGCCGCTCGGCCTCCTCGACCTCGCGGGCGACGATCCGGTCCGGGTAGACCAGCTTCAGCAGCGGCGCGGTCATGATCGTCGTCACGACGGCCATCACCACCAGCATGGTGAAGAGCGGGACGTCGAGCACCTTCAGCCGCAGCCCGACCGACAGCAGCACCAGTTCGGTCAGCCCGCGCGTATTCATCAGCAACGCCAGCGCTTGCGAGCGCCGGTTGGGGATGCCCTGCGCGCGCGCCGCGAGGAAGGCGCCGAGGAACTTGCCGCCGATCGCCACGGCGAGGACCGCGAGCAGCTCCCCGAACGAGCGGCCGGTCAATTTGGTGACGTCGACCGAGAGCCCGGTGACGATGAAGAAGATCGGCAGCAGGAGCAGGACGCTCAGCTGCTCCAGCCGCTCGAGAATTTCGGCGAACAATTGCTGCGTGCCTTCGCGCGGTACCACGAGCCCGAAGATGAAGGCGCCGAAGATGAAGTGGATGCCGATGTGGTCGGTGATCCACGCCGAGAAGATGAGCCCGACGAGCAGGAAGGCCAGCACGTCGGGGGTGAGCCGGCCGGCCTTCTGGTAGATCGGCACCAGGTAACGGGCCAGCAGCGGGCGAACGATCCCGAACATGACAGCGATGTAGAGCGCCGAGTACGTGATGACTTCCCACAACGGGTTGTCGGTGTATCCGGCGATGGCCGACACGACGGCCAGCAGCGACCAGGCGACGACGTCGTCGATCGCAGCGGACGCGAGGGCGATGACGCCCAGGGGCGTGCGGGTCATGCCGCGCTCGTGCAGAATCCGCGCCAGCACCGGGAACGCGGTCACGCACATGGAGGCGCCGATGAACAGCGCGAACGCCAGCTTCTTGACGTGATGTCCCTCGCCCATGCCGCCCTGGGAGTGGTTGGTGTACAGGTACAGCGCGAGCAGGGCCCCGCCGGCGAACGGCAGCAGGATCGACGACAAGGAGATGACACCGGCCCGGCGCTCGTTGCCCTTGATCAGGTTCAGGTCGAGTTCGAGGCCGATGATGAACATGAAGATGACCAGGCCCAGGTTCGCAAAGGCCTGGAGGATCTGCTGGACGTCGGCGGGGAAGAGCACTGCCGTCAGCGTCCGTTGGCCGCTGTGGAACTGGCCGAGCAGTGAGGTGCCCAGCAAGATGCCGGCGAGAATCTCGCCGATCACCGGCGGCTGATTGATCCGCCGGAAGAGCCGGCCGAGCAGCCTTGCGAGGATGACCACGAAGACGATCGCGATGAAGACGGCCGCGCTGCGGTCAGGGAGAGTGGCCGTGGTCTCCGCCTTCGCCTGCGTGGCCTGGTCCAAGACCATGTCAGCTCCCGTAGGAAGAGCGTGCCCAAGCTGGCCACGGCGCGGCCCAAATCAGGCTAGAGCGTGCCAGGTCTGGCGTCTTTCAGTTGGCGGATTGTCAGTTGGCTGATACGCGATCACGGCAGTTCAGGCCGCTGTTAGCGTGGGCGGCGGCAAGCAGCCACGCAAGCGGGCACGAGCAGCGGGGGAGGGTCGTGGACGGCATAGCGGACTACGTGTTCATCCGGCCCTTGGCCGAGGGCAATCACGGGCAGTACTACCTGGCCACCCCGCCGCCCCGGCTGGGCCTGGAGGCCAGCGGCGTCGTGGTGAAAGTCGTCGCCGGCCAGACGACGTCTGAGACGTTCAACAAGGCCACCCGGGAGTTGAAGGCGTTCGCGGCCGTGCGCTCGCCATATCTCGTCCGGCTGTTCGATGCCGGCCAGCAGGCGGGCACCTTTTTCTATGCGATGGAGTGGCTGGAGCGGGGCTCGCTCGCAGCGCCCGCCTCGGAGCTCAGCAAGGACGCTGCCCGCAAGGCCGTCGCTGATGTGGCACGCGCGGCACACGCGTTGCACGAGGCCGGCATCGTTCATCAAGACATCGCGCCCGAGAACGTGCTGCTCACCGAGGACGGCGGCCGCCTCGCCGACCTGGGCCTGGCCAAGGTGCTGCAGCCCGGCGTCACCGTCACCAGCCTGGGCAGCCGGAGCATCGGCGCGGTGGAGTACGTCGACCCGGCGATGCTGGCGGGTGGGCAGCCCTCCCGGTTGACCGACGTCTACAGCCTCGGGATGACCCTGCACCGGGCGCTGGCCGGGACCGGGATGTTCGGCGACATCGGCTCGAGCCAGCCGATGATGGCGATGCGAGCGGTGCTCGCCGGCACCCCCAAGCTCGACCCGTCGTTGAGCACGCAGGAGGCAGCGCTGATCAAGGCGTGCGTCGATCCCGATCTCTCGCACCGGCCGCGCACAGCTCTCGAGGTCGCGGAGCGCATCGATGCCCTACCGGTCCCGGCGGGCAGCCTTCCAGCGGCGGCCGGCTGAGTGAAGCGGGTCGGGCTCACCGGAGGTATCGGGGCCGGCAAGAGCACGGTGGCGAAGATGCTCGCATCACACGGCGCCGTGATCGTCGACTCCGACGCCATCGCCAGGGATGTCGTCGCGCCCGGAACCCCGGGGCTCGCCGAGATCGTCGGCGCCTTCGGGCCGGGGGTGCTGAGCGCTGACGGCAGCCTCGATCGACCCGGGCTGGGCCGGATCGTCTTCAACGATGCGGATGCGCTGCGGCGTCTCGAGCAGATCACGCACCCCCGGATCGCCGGCGAATCCGCCCGGCTCATCGCCGACGCGGAAGCTGCCGGCGCGCCCGTGCTGGTGCATGACATCCCGTTGCTGGTCGAGAACGGACTTCCGGAGACGTTCGATGCCGTGGTCGTCGTCGAGGCCCCGGATGAGTTGCGGCTGGAGCGGCTGGCCGCGCGGGGCCTGCCCCGCGAGCAGGCCCTGGAGCGCATGAGAGCGCAGGCGACTGACGAGCAGCGGCGCCAGGCAGCGACGCACCTGATCATCAACGCCGGTTCCACCGCTGAGCTGCGAGCCCGGGTCGACGAGGTCTGGGCGGCGCTGGCCGGCTGAGCGCTCGCCGGGGCCGCCCCGGCGGCCGGCGGATTCTGTCGGAGGTCTGTGGTGTTCTCTTATTCGTGAGCCCCACGATTGCGCGCCCCGAAAGTGACATCCCCCGCACCGAGCGCCCGTTCAAGGTTGTCAGCGATTTCGAGCCGAGTGGTGATCAGCCGGCGGCCATCGCCGAGCTGGCCAAGCGCATCGAGGCGGGCGAGCAGGATCTGGTGCTGCTCGGGGCCACCGGTACGGGTAAGAGCGCGACGGCGGCGTGGCTGATCGAGGCTTTGCAGCGGCCCACCCTGGTGCTCGCGCCTAACAAGACTCTCGCCGCGCAGTTGGCGAACGAGTTCCGCGAGCTGCTTCCCGACAACGCGGTGGAGTATTTCGTCTCGTACTACGACTACTACCAGCCCGAGGCCTACGTCCCGCAGACCGATACCTACATCGAGAAGGACTCGTCGATCAACGACGAGGTGGAGCGGCTGCGGCACTCGGCGACGATGAGCTTGTTGACGCGGCGCGATGTGGTGGTCGTCGCCTCGGTGTCGTGCATCTACGGTCTGGGCACCCCGCAGGAGTACATCGACCGGTGCGTTCGGCTGGCGGTCGGGGAGCAGTACGACCGTGACACCTTGCTGCGCCGGCTGGTCGACATCCAGTACTCCCGTAACGATCTGGCCTTCACCCGCGGCACCTTCCGGGTCCGCGGTGACACGGTGGAGATCTTCCCGGTCTACGAGGAGTTGGCCGTCCGGGTCGAGCTGTTCGGCGACGAGATCGAGAAGCTCACCTACCTGCACCCGCTGACGGGCGAGGTCGTCTCCGAGTCCGAGCAGCTGCTGGTCTTTCCGGCCACGCACTACGTCGCCGGTCCCGAGCGGATGGAGCGCGCCATCCGCGGCATCGAAGCCGAGCAGCAGGAGCGCCTCGCCGAGCTGGAGCGCCAGGGCAAGATGCTCGAGGCGCAGCGGCTGCGGATGCGTACCACCTACGACATCGAGATGATGCGCCAGGTCGGCTTCTGCTCGGGCATCGAGAACTACTCGCGCCACATCGACGGTCGGGCTGCCGGCACCGCGCCGCACACGCTGCTCGACTACTTCCCCGAAGATTTCCTGCTGGTCATCGACGAGTCGCACACCACGGTGCCGCAGGTAGGCGCGATGTACGAGGGCGACATGAGCCGCAAGCGCACCCTCGTCGACCATGGTTTCCGGCTTCCGAGCGCGATGGACAACCGTCCGCTGAAGTTCGACGAATTCCTCGAGCGCATCGGGCAGACGGTCTACATGTCGGCCACCCCCGGACGCTACGAGCTGGCCAAGGCCGATGCGGTGGTGGAGCAGATCATTCGCCCCACCGGGCTCATCGACCCGCAGATCGTGATCAAGGCGACCAAGGGCCAGATCGACGATCTTGTCCACGAGATCCGGCTGCGTTCCGAGCGTGACGAGCGGGTGCTGGTCACCACCCTCACCAAGAAGATGTCCGAGGACCTCACCGATTACCTGCTCGATCTCGGCCTGCGAGTGCGCTACCTGCACAGCGAGGTCGACACCATCCGGCGCATCGAGCTGCTCAAGGAGCTGCGCATGGGTGAGTACGACGTCCTCGTCGGGATCAACCTGCTTCGGGAGGGGCTCGACCTGCCGGAGGTCTCCCTGGTCAGCATTCTCGATGCCGACAAGGAAGGCTTCCTGCGCTCAGGCACCTCGCTGATCCAGACCATCGGCCGGGCGGCCCGCAACGTGTCGGGTCAGGTGCACATGTACGCCGACAACATCACCCCGTCCATGCGCCAGGCGATCGACGAGACCAACCGGCGCCGCGAGAAGCAGGTCGCGTACAACACCGAGCGGGGTCTTGATCCGCAGCCGCTTCGCAAGCGGATCGTCGACATCCTCGACGATCTGGTGCGCGAGGGAGCGGGCGGCGAGATGATCGGCGGCTCCGGGCGCAGCCAGTCGCGCGGCAAGGCGCCGGTGCCGGGGATGTCGTCGAAGTCGGATGCGGTCGGGCGCCACGCGGCAGCACTCGCGGGTATGCCGAAAGCTGAGCTGGCGCAGCTCATTCAGCAGCTGTCCGATGAGATGCACGAGGCGGCCAAGGAGCTGCACTTCGAGCTGGCGGCTCGGCTGCGCGACGAGATCGGCGAGCTCCGCAAGGAGCTGCGCGGGATGTCGGCCGCGGGGGTCGGCTGAGCGAGGGCGGGCTACCAGCCGCGCTGGCGCCACTCCATCAGGTGGGGGCGCTCGGCGCCGAGTGTGGTGTCCTTGCCGTGGCCCGGGTAGATCCAGGTGTCGTCGGGCAGCGGGCCGAAGACCTTGCGTTCGAGGTCGTCCATCAGCGTGCTGAAACGCTCCGGGTCCTGCTCGGTGTTGCCCGGTCCGCCGGGAAACAGGCAGTCGCCGGTGAACAGGTGCGGCCCGACTCCCTCGGCGACGGGCTCGTAGAGCAGGGCGATCGAGCCGGGGGTGTGGCCGACGAGGTGAATCACCCGCAGGCGCACCTGGCCGACGCTGATCTCGTCGCCGTCGCGCACCAGGCGGCGGGGAGCAACCGGCAGGTCGGAAGCGTCGTCGGGATGCGCGATGCCCTCGGCGCCGGTGGCGCGGGTGACGGCTTCGAGCGCTTGCACGTGATCGAAGTGGCGGTGGGAGGTCACGATCGTCGACAGGCCCTCCGGCCCGATCAGCTCGATCAGCCGGTCGGGCTCGTTGGCCGCGTCGATCAACAACTGGTCGCCGGTCGTCAGGCAGCGCAGCAGGTAGACGTTGTTGTCGAAGTCACCGACGGTCACTTTCGACAGCGCCAGCCCGGCCACCTCACGCGTGTCGGCCGGGCCACCGCGGGTAACGGTGCCGGTGTAGGGACGGGTCCCGGAAGACGCACTGGCCATGGCGCCATCCTGCCTCACCGGGCTCCGGCTTCGCCGGTACGGCCCCGGGTTTCGTGGACGGATCTACGGACTGATCTTCGGGAGTACACAAGCCCAGGAAGGCGTTTCGACTTTTTGTCACAGGGGCTCACTAGCATCGCGACTACGTGACAACGGGGCCAAATCAGGTTGGCGAGGGGCGGCGTCGAGCGCCCGGGCGGAGGAGCATGGCTGAGCGGCTGATCGTGCGGGGTGCGCGCGAGCACAACCTGCGCGATGTCCACCTGGATCTACCCCGTGATGCGTTGATCGTCTTCACCGGGCTGTCCGGATCGGGCAAGTCCAGCCTCGCTTTCGACACCATCTTCGCTGAGGGTCAGCGCCGCTACGTCGAGAGCCTGTCGGCGTATGCGCGCCAGTTCCTCGGGCAGATGGACAAGCCCGACGTCGACTTCATCGAGGGCCTCTCGCCCGCGGTGTCGATCGACCAGAAGTCCACCTCACGCAATCCGCGGTCGACCGTCGGCACGATCACCGAGGTCTACGACTACCTGCGCCTGCTGTACGCGCGGGCGGGCCGGGCGCACTGCCCGAAGTGTGGCCGTCCGATCGCGCGCCAGACCCCGCAGCAGATCGTCGACCGGTTGCTCGAGCTCAGCGAGGGCACCCGGTTTCAGGTGCTGGCGCCGGTGGTGCGTGGCCGCAAGGGCGAGTACGCCGAGCTCTTCCTCGACCTGCAGACCAAGGGTTTTGCCCGCGTGCGGGTCGACGGCCGGGTATACCGGCTGGCCGATGAGCAGATCAAGATCGACAAGCAGAAGAAGCACACCATCGAGGTGGTGGTTGACCGCCTCACCGCCCGGGCCAGCGCCAAGCAGCGCCTCACCGATTCGGTCGAGACCGCGCTTCGGCTGGCTGACGGGCTCGTCCTCATCGACTTCGTCGACGTCCCGGAGGGTGACCCCGGCCGCGAGCGCAGGTACTCCGAGCACCTCGCCTGCCTGTATGACGACCTGTCTTTCGACGAGCTCGAGCCGCGGTCGTTCTCGTTCAACTCGCCGTACGGCGCCTGTCCCGCCTGTACGGGGCTCGGCACCAAGAAGCGGGTCGATCCGGAGCTGGTGATCCCCGACCCGTCGTTGCCGCTGTCACGGGGCGCGATCCAGCCGTGGTCCACCGGTCACAACGCGGAGTACTTCGGACGGTTGCTGGCGGCGGTGGCCGGCCACCTCGGCTTCGACGTCGATACCCCGTGGGAGCGGCTGCCGGCCCCGGTGCAGGCCGCGTTGCTCGAGGGTCTCGGCGCGGAGCAGATCCACGTCCGGTATCGCAACCGGTTCAACCGGGAGCGCTCGTACTACACGAATTTCGAGGGCGTCATCGGCTACCTCGATCGCCGTCACCGGGAGGCGGAGTCCGACTCGGCGCGTGAGCGTTGGGAGGGCTATCTGCGTGACATCCCGTGCCCCACGTGTCGCGGTACCCGGCTGAAGCCGGAGTCGCTGGCAGTGACGATGGGTGGGCGTTCGATCGCCGAGGTCGCCGAGATGTCGATTGCTGACGCGGCCGCGTTCCTGGGGTCGCTGGAGCTGACCGATCGCGAGTCGCAGATCGCCGGGCGGGTGCTGAAGGAGGTCGACGCACGGCTGGCCTTTCTGCTCGACGTCGGGCTCGACTACCTCTCCCTCGACCGGGCGGCCGGCACCCTGGCCGGCGGTGAGGCGCAGCGCATCCGGCTCGCCACGCAGATCGGCTCGGGTCTGGTCGGGGTGCTGTACGTGCTCGACGAGCCGTCGATCGGCCTGCACCAGCGTGACAACCGTCGCCTCATCGACACCCTCGTGCGCCTGCGCGACCTTGGCAACACGCTGATCGTCGTCGAGCACGACGAAGACACGATCCGAGCCGCCGACTGGGCGGTCGACATCGGCCCGGGGGCGGGCGAGCACGGCGGGAACGTTGTCGTCAGCGGGCCGGTGCAGGAGCTGCTCGACAGCGAGGAGTCGATCACCGGCGCCTACCTCTCCGGCCGGCGCTCCATCCCGATCCCTGACATCCGGCGCGCGCCGGATCCCAGCCGGCGGCTGATCGTGCATGACGCCCGTGAGCACAACCTGCGTGACGTGACGGTCGGCTTCCCGCTGGGCTGTTTCGTCGCCGTGACGGGAGTGTCCGGCTCCGGAAAGTCCAGCCTGGTCAACGACATTCTGGCCAGCGTGCTCGCCAACAAGCTGAACGGTGCACGCGAGGTTCCCGGTCGCCACCGCACGGTCAGCGGGCTCGAGCATCTCGACAAGGTCGTGCGGGTCGACCAGTCGCCGATCGGACGCACCCCACGGTCCAACCCGGCGACCTACACGGGGGTATTCGACAACATTCGCAAGCTCTTCGCCGAGACGACCGAGGCGAAGGTGCGCGGCTATCTGCCGGGCCGCTTCTCCTTCAACGTCAAGGGCGGTCGCTGCGAGGCGTGCGCCGGCGACGGCACGATCAAGATCGAGATGAACTTCCTGCCTGACGTCTACGTGCCGTGCGAGGTCTGCCACGGAGCCCGGTACAACCGGGAGACCCTCGAGGTCCACTTCAAGGGCAAGTCGATCGCCGAGGTGCTCGACATGTCGATCGAGGAAGGCGCCGAGTTCTTCGCGGGCCTGCCGTCCATCGCGCGCCACTTGAAGACGCTCGTCGACGTCGGGCTCGGATACGTCCGGCTCGGCCAGCCGGCGCCCACCCTCTCCGGTGGTGAGGCGCAGCGCGTCAAGCTCGCGTCGGAGTTGCAGAAGCGTTCGACCGGCCGCACCATCTACGTGCTCGACGAGCCGACCACCGGGCTGCACTTCGAGGACGTCCGCAAGCTGCTGGGGGTGCTGGGAAGGCTGGTGGATCAAGGCAATTCGGTGATCGTCATCGAGCACAACCTCGACGTGATCAAAACCGCCGATTGGGTGGTCGACCTCGGTCCCGAGGGGGGTACCGGCGGCGGTCGCGTCGTCGCCGAAGGCAGCCCGGAGGAGGTGGCGGCGGTGCCGGAAAGCCACACCGGACGGTTCCTGGAGCACGTCCTCGGCGAGCGCGTGACCGCGAAGGTGAAGAAGGCGGGCGCACCGAAGCCGGCGGCAAAGTCAGCGAAGCCGCTCACGGCAAAGTCAGCGAAGCCGCTGACGGCAAAGTCCACCAAGCCGCTGACGGCAAAGTCCACCAAGCCGCTGACGGCAAAGTCCACCAAGCCGGCCGCGGTGGAGTCACCCAGGGCTCCGGCGCGGCGGCGACGGGCAGCGGCCAATTAGCTCGGCTCAGCGCTGCAGGAGCCGGTCGATGATCAGGTCGAGGTCCTCGGCCGAACGCTTCTCGCCCGTCGGGTCGAGTGCGTCGGTCTGATCCAGGAAGCTGCGCAGCACGGAGCAGGGAGCACTGATCCAGGCCGGCCGTCCCGGCCGTGCGAGGCGCAGGAGCACGCGCTGACGTCCGGGCTCGGGCTGGATGTGGACGGCGCCGTCGCCGGTCGACTCTTCCAGCCCGTAGCGAAGGAAGTCGCGCAGCACGACCCAGCTTCCACGGGGCAGCGCGGGGTGGTCAGGCGTGCTGCTGAGGATGAGGTTGACGGCCATCGGGTCGTCCTGGCTCCAGCTCAGGGTGAGCACCGTGATGCGCTCTCCCGGGCGCCGCGGCGCCGCTGGTGGCCGCGGGTGCGACCCGGCCCGGGCGGCCGGGGGCACGGCGCGGCTGACCACCACGTCGACCACCACATCGCCCTGCTGCACCGAGCAACCGCCTCCCTGGCAGGCGCGAACGCGACGAGTGTGGCACGGCCCGGATGGCGGGATTGCGAGGGGGCTGCTCTGGGGGCTGCCGTCAGGGGATGCCCGGGCGCAGCGCACGCTTACCCCGAGGCGCGGGGCCTGCCCGCGCGACTACCCTTTGTGGCGTGGCGAATCGGGGGATCGGCGAGGCCGTTTCCCGGGCACCCTGGCGGCCGGCCGTCGGCACCATTCCGGAGGAGCCCGGGGTCTACCGATTCCGTGATTCCAGCGGCCGTGTCATCTACGTGGGCAAGGCCAAGAGCCTGCGCAGCCGGCTCAATTCGTACTTCACCGGAGATCTTCACCCGCGTACGGAGCAGATGGTTCGCACCGCGCGGGCAGTCGACTGGACCGTGGTCTCCACCGAGGTCGAGGCGCTGCAGCTGGAGTACACGTGGATCAAGCAGTTCGATCCGCGCTTCAACGTGCGCTACCGCGACGACAAGAGCTACCCCTGGCTCGCGGTGACGCTCGACGAGGAGGTCCCGCGCCTTTCGGTGATGCGTGGCCCCAAGCGCAAGGGGGTGCGCTATTTCGGGCCGTACTCCCACGCCTGGGCCATTCGCGAAACGTTGGATCTGCTGCTGCGCGTCTTTCCCGCCCGCACGTGCAGCAAGGGTGTCTTCAAGCGGGCCCAGCAGGTCGGCCGGCCCTGCCTGTTCGGCTACATCGACAAGTGCTCGGCGCCGTGTGTCGGCCGGGTGACGACCGACGAGCACCGCGAGATCGTTGACGATTTCTGCGATTTTCTCGCCGGGCAGACCACCCGCTTCCTGCGCCGGCTCGAGGCGCAGATGCGCGAGGCCGCCGACGAGCAGGAGTACGAGCGCGCCGCCCGGCTGCGTGACGACATCGGGGCGCTGCGCCGCGCCATCGAGAAGCAAGCGGTCGTGCTCCCCGACGACACCGACGCCGACGCCGTCGCGTTCGCCCAGGACGAGCTCGAGGCCGCGGTGTTCGTCTTCCACGTGCGCGGCGGGCGGGTCCGCGGGCAGCGCGGCTACGTGGTCGACAAGCTCGATGGGGAAGGCTTGCCCGAGCTCGTCGAGAGGTTCGTCTCGCAGGCTTATCTCGTCGACGGTTACGAGGTGCCGCGCGAGGTTCTGGTGCCGGCGGCCCCGGCCGACGCCGACGTGGTGGCGCAGTTGCTGACGTTGCAGCGCGGTAGCCGGGTCGAGATCCGGGTGCCGCAGCGCGGAGACAAGCGCTCGCTGCTCGAGACCGTCGGGCGCAACGCCGAGCAAGCCTTCGCTCAGCACAAGCTGCGCCGGGCCAGCGACCTGTCGGCCCGCTCGCGGGCGCTCTCGGAGCTGCAGGAGGCTCTCGGGTTGGCCGACGCCCCGCTGCGCATCGAGTGCTTCGACGTCTCCAGCCTGCAGGCAACCAGTGTCGTCGCGTCGATGGTCGTCTTCGAGGACGGGATCGCACGCAAGTCCGAGTACCGCCGATTCGCGATCCGTGGGAGCGGTGAGTCCGCCGCTGACCACGGCGGCGCCCGCGCGACGGTCGAGGGCGGTGACGTCGACTGGCTCTACGAAGCCGTGCGGCGGCGCTTCGCTCGCTACCTGGATGAGACGTCAGCCCGGCCCGCCCGCGCCGACCACACGACCGGCGACGACGCTGACGTCGAGTCCGGTCCGCGCAAGTTTGCCTACCCGCCTAACCTCGTCGTCGTCGACGGCGGCTTCCCTCAGGTCAATGCCGGCGCCGCGGCGCTCGAAGATCTCGGCATCTGCGACGTTGCCATCTGCGGTCTGGCGAAACGGCTCGAGGAGGTCTGGGTGCCGGGCGATCCCGATCCGATCATCCTTCCGCGCACCAGCGAAGGCCTGTACCTGCTCCAGCGGGTACGCGACGAGGCTCATCGGTTCGCGATCGCCTATCACCGCCAGAAGCGGTCCAGGTCAATGGTGGAGAGCATGCTGGACGGCGTGCCCGGTCTGGGGGAGACGCGACGCAAGGCGTTGCTGGCCCGGTTCGGGTCGCTGAAGCGGCTGCGCGCAGCGACGGTCGAGGAGATCACCGAGGTCTCGGGGATCGGCCCGCGTACCGCAGCGGCGATCGTTACCACGCTGGCCGGCAAGCCGGCGGAACCCGCCGTCGACCCGGCGACCGGAGAGGTGCTGTCGGCGTGACCGGAGCGCAGAGCACGCCTTCGCCCGCGCCGACCCCCGTCCAGTTGGCGATCATCACCGGGCTGTCCGGGGCCGGGCGCAGCACCGCTGCCAAGTGCCTCGAGGACCTCGGCTGGTTCGTCGTCGACAACCTCCCGCCGGCGCTGCTTCCCACGCTGGCCGAACTCGGCGTCCGCTCGCAAGGCACCGTCGACCGGATCGCCGCGGTCGTCGACGTTCGTGGCCGGGCGTTCTTTGCTGACCTGCGCGAGGCGTTGCGCGCGCTGGACGAGCGCGGCACCCGGCCGCGCGTGCTCTTCCTGGAGGCATCGGATCGCGCGCTGGTGAGCCGGTTCGAGAGCGTCCGGCGCCCGCATCCGCTGCGCCAGCGCGACCCGCTGGTGGAGGGCATCACCGCGGAGCGGGCGTTGCTCACCGAGCTTCGCGGTGAAGCCGATCTCGTGCTGGACACCACCGATCTGAACGTCCATCAGCTACGGGAAAAGATCGACGCGGCTTTCGGCGCACCCGGACGTCCGGTGCTGCACGCGACCGTCATGTCGTTCGGCTTCAAGTACGGGCTGCCGCTGGATGCCGACGTGGTGCTGGACTGCCGATTCCTCCCCAACCCGCACTGGGTCGAGGAGCTACGCGGCCAGACCGGGCTCGATCCCGACGTGCGCGACTACGTCTACAGCCGGCCAGGCGCCGCCGATTTCCTGGCGCGCAGCAACGAGCTCCTGGCGATCATCCGGGCCGGCTACCAGCAGGAGGGCAAGCGTTACCTCACCCTCGCCGTCGGCTGCACGGGCGGGCGCCATCGCAGCGTCGCCATCGCCACCGCACTGGCCGATCAGTTGGTGGACGCCGGCGTCGATGTCCGCGTGCTGCATCGTGATCTGGGGCGCGAATGACCGGATTGCCCAGCGAATCACCCTCGGTGGTCGCGTTCGGGGGCGGCCACGGGCTCGCCGCCAGCCTTGCCGCCCTGCGCCGGGTGACCACCCGGCTCACTGCCATCGTGACGGTGGCCGACGACGGCGGGTCTTCCGGCCGGCTCCGGCAGGAGCTGGGCGCGCTGCCTCCCGGCGATCTGCGGATGGCCCTCGTCGCGCTCGCCGAACGCGAGGGGCGAGCGGCACTTTGGGCGGGGGCGTTCCAGCACCGCTTCGGCGGGAGCGGCGATCTCGCCGGTCACGCGATGGGCAACCTGCTGCTGACCGCCCTGGCTGCCCAGACCCGCGATCCGGTGCGGGCGCTGGATGCGGCGGGGGAGCTGCTCGGCTGCCGCGGACGGGTGCTGCCGCTTTCCCCGAAGCCGGTGGACATCGTCGCGCACGTGAAGGAGCGGTCCGGACGTTCGGTAGCGGTGCGCGGTCAGGTCGCGGTGGCCACGACGACCGGGCGGGTGGAAACGGTCGAGCTGGTGCCGGCGAGCCCGCCGGCGTGCCCCGAGGCGCTGGCCGCCGTCGCCGCCGCGGACGCTCTCGTCCTGGGCCCGGGTTCGCTGTTCACCAGCGTCATGCCGCACCTGCTCGCACCGGCGATGGCCGAGGCGATCTTCGCCGCCTCCGGCAAGCGCGTTCTGGTGCTGAATATTGCGGCGCAGCCCGGTGAAACCACGGGCTTTGCCCCCCATACTCATCTGGAGGAGATTGCACGGCTCGTTCCGGCGCTGCGGCTGGACGCGGTCATCGCTGACCCCCGGGTCGTTCCCGATCTGGGGAGCCTGCGGGACGCGTCTGACGCGCTCGGTGCGGCGCTGATCCTGGCGCCCGTTGCCGTTTCCGGTAAGCCTCAGCACGACCCGGTGACGCTGGCAGCGGCGTTCCGTCGGGTGATGAACGAAGTACCTGGCGAAAGCTAGACACACGTCGGGCGGAAACTGGTTAGGGTTCCCCGGCAGGCGGAGAAGGAGACTGTGCGTGGCTGCGATGACACCGACGGTGAAAGACGAGTTGAGTCGACTCCCGACGGGAAAGGCCTGCTGCCGCCGCGCCGAAATGGCGGTGATCCTTCGGTTTGCCGGGGGATTGCACCTGGCGAACGGGCGCGTCGTGGTGGAGGCCGAGCTCGACACCGCGTCTGTCGCGCGCCGGCTGCGCCAGGAGGTCGCCGAAGTCTTCGGCCATCCCTCGGAGATCGCCATGCTGGCGGCGGGCGGCCTGCGCCGTAGCGCGCGCTGGCTGATCCGGGTCGACCGCGGCGGCGAGGCCCTCGCGCGCGCCACCGGTTTGATCGATCAGCGCGGCCGCCCGGTGCGCGGCCTGCCGCCGATGATCGTCACCGGCGGGCTGTGTGACGCGTCAGCCGCCTGGCGCGGCGCTTTCCTGGCCCACGGTTCGCTCACCGAGCCGGGCCGCTCGTCGTCGTTGGAGATCACCTCCCCCGGGCCCGAGGCGGCGCTCGCCCTCGTGGGCGCGGCCCGCCGGCTCGGTATCCAGGCGAAGAGCAAGCAGGTGCGCGGGGTCGACCGGGTCGTCATCCGCGACGCCGAAGCCATCGGCGCGATGCTCATCCACATGGGGGCCCAGGACAGTGTGCTGGCGTGGGAGGAGCGCCGGATGCGGCGCGAGGTCCGCGCGACGGCTAACCGGCTGGCCAACTTCGATGACGCGAACCTGCGCCGGTCGGCGCGCGCGGCCGTCGCTGCCGGCGCCAGGGTGTCGGCAGCCATGGACATTCTCAGCGGCCACCCGAGCAACGACTCCGGTGCCACCGGCCTCCAGGGCCTCCAGCTGGAAGCCGCGCCGGAGCATCTGCTCGCGGCGGGCGAGCTTCGGCTCAAGCACCCGCAGGCATCCCTGGAGGAGCTCGGCGCCCTCGCCGACCCGCCGATGACCAAGGACGCGGTCGCCGGGCGCATCCGCCGGTTGCTGGCGCTTGCGGACAAACGTGCCATTGCGCTCGGTTTGCCCACGACCGAGGCCGCCGTCAGCCCGGAGCTGCTCGAAGGAGCCTGATCAGCTCAGCTGTGAAGTCGGTAGGCTGCGCCGCGTAACCAGCATTCGCGTCCGGAGGCAGTGGTGAGCATTCGAGTAGGCGTCAACGGGTTCGGCCGGATCGGGCGCAATTTCTATCGCGCGCTGGCGGGCTCGGCGAGTTCATCAATTGAGATCGTGGCCGTCAACGATCTCACCGACACCGCCACCCTGGCTCATCTGCTCAAGTACGACACGGTGCTCGGGCGCCTCGGCAAGTCGGTCACGTCCGCCGAGGGCGGCGATCACCGTCGACGGCACCTCGATGAAGGTGCTCTCCGAGCGCGACCCGTCCGCGCTGCCGTGGGGCGATCTGGGGTGCGACATCGTCCTGGAATCGACCGGCCGGTTCACCACCCGCGACGCCGCCAGCCAGCATCTGGCCGCCGGCGCCAAGAAGGTGATCATCTCGGCGCCCGCGAAGGACGAGGACATCACCATCGTCATGGGCGTGAACGACGGCGATTACGACCCGGCCGCGCACCACGTCATCTCCAACGCGCTCGTGCACGACGAACTGCGTGGCACCGATGGCCAAGGTGCTCGACGAGACGTTCGGCATCGTGCAGCGGCCTGATGACGACCACCCACGCTTACACCAACGACCAGGTGATCCTGGACTTCCCCACAAGGATCTGCGCCGGGCGCGGGCGGCGGCGCAGAACATCATCCCGACCACCACCGGTGCCGCGAAGGCCACGGCGCTGGTGCTTCCGAGCTGAAGGGCAAGCTCGACGGCCTCGCCATGCGGGTTCCGGTGCCCGACGGGTCCGTGACCGACCTGGTGGCCACGCTCGAGCCGAGACCCTCGGCAACGGAGGTCAATGCTGCATTCAAGGCGGCCGCCGACGGTCCGCTCAAGGACGTGCTGTCTACACCGAGGACCCGATCGTCTCCAGTCGACATCGTGGGCTCGCCGGCCTCGTGCACGTTCGACTCGAGCCTGACGATGACGAGCGGCCCGGTCGTGAAGATCATCGGCTGGTACGACAACGAGTA